>NZ_BAAGRZ010000001.1:0-1403145 GCF_054782695.1 Streptomyces deserti | reverse complement strand
TGGGTTGATAGGCCGGATATGGAAGCATCGTAAGGTGTGGAGTTGACCGGTACTAATAGGCCGAGGGCTTGTCCATAGATGCTCGCGTCCACTGTGTTGGTTCTGAAACCACGAACAACCCCATGCCTGGTGGCGTGGTGCTGGTTGTCAGTTTCATAGTGTTTCGGTGGTCATAGCGTGAGGGAAACGCCCGGTTACATTCCGAACCCGGAAGCTAAGCCTTACAGCGCCGATGGTACTGCAGGGGGGACCCTGTGGGAGAGTAGGACGCCGCCGAACAATTCTTGAGAAAACCCCCGGCCGGGGATACCGGTTCGGGGGTTTTCTGCGTTTGTGGTATTCGGAAGGCCGTATGGCCCTCGCCGTTGAGTTACAGACGTCCCGCCGTCTTCAGAGCGAGGTATGCGTCGGCCAGTGCCGGTGCCAGTTCCTCCGGGGTCGCGTCCACGACCGTGACTCCGTGGCGGCGGAGTTGTTCCGCTGTGCGGTGGCGTTCGGTTTGGGCTTGTGCGGCGGCTGCGGCCTCGTACACGGCGTCGGTGTTGCCGCGTGCCTTCGCCATCTGTGAGACGTGGGGGTCTGCCACCGAGGCCAGCAGGACTGTGTGGCGCTGGGTGAGTTGAGTGAGGACGGGGAGGAGGCCCTCCTCGATGGGGGCCGTGTCGAGGGTCGTGAGCAGCACGATCAGGGAGCGGCGGGGGGCCGTACGGAGTGCTGTGGATGTGAGGCCGCGGGCGTCCGTTTCGACGAGTTCCGGTTCGAGCGTGGCCATGGCGTTGACCAGCGACGGGAGGACGTCGCCTGCCGCACGGCCCTGGACGAGGGCGCGGATGCGGCGGTCGTAGGCGAGGAGGTCGACGCGGTCGCCGGCGCGGGATGCGAGGGCCGCGAGGAGCAGGGCCGCGTCCATGGAGGCGTCGAGGCGGGGGGCATCGCCGACGCGGCCTGCGGAGGTGCGGCCGGTGTCGAGGACCAGGAGGATGTGGCGGTCGCGCTCGGGGCGCCAGGTGCGTACGGCGACGGACGACTGGCGGGCCGTGGCGCGCCAGTCGATCGATCGGGTGTCGTCGCCGGGAACGTACTCGCGCAGGCTGTCGAATTCCGTGCCCTCGCCGCGTGTGAGCAGGCTGGTGCGGCCGTCCAGTTCGCGCAGGCGGGCCAGCTTGGAGGGCAGGTGCTTGCGGCTGGTGAACGGGGGCAGGACGCGTACCGTCCAGGGGACCTTGTGAGTGCCCTGGCGCGAGAACAGGCCGAGCGGGCCGTACGAGCGGATGGTGACCCGGTCGGCCTGGTGGTCGCCTCGGCGGGTGGGGCGTAGGCGGGTCGTGACGCGTCGGCGTTCGCCGGGCGGGACGGTCACGCGGTGGCGGGAGGCCGTCGTTTCCGTGCCTTTTTGCCAGCTGCTGGGGGGCCAGGCGTCGCGCAGGTGGGCGCGGAGCGGGCGGCGGGACGGGTTGATGATCGTGAGGGTGACGTCCGCCGTGTCGCCGAGGCGTACGGAGGTGTCGCCGGAGCGGGTCAGGCCCAGGCGGCGTACGGGAGCCGCCAGGGCGAAGTCGCAGGCGCAGGCCACGGCCAGAGGGCCGTTGACCGCCAGCATGCCCGTCCAGCTGGGTTCCCAGATGCCGACGGGGAGGGAGCCTAGGGCCGCGAGGAGTGCGGCGCGTCCGGTGAGTGCCATCAGCGGGGGACGGGGACGTGGGTGAGGATCGCGTTGATGACGGAGTCGGCCGTCACGCCTTCCATTTCCGCTTCCGGGCGTAGCTGGACGCGGTGGCGGAGAGTGGGGAGGGCCAGGGCTTTGACGTCGTCGGGGATGACGTAGTCGCGGCCTGTCAGCCATGCCCATGCGCGGGAGGTGGCCAGGAGGGCCGTAGCGCCTCGCGGGGAGACGCCGAGGGTGAGGGAGGGCGACTCGCGGGTGGCTCGGCAGATGTCGACCACGTAGGCGGTGATCTCGGGGGAGATCGTCGTCTTGGCGACCGCGGTGCGGGCGGCCTCCAGGTCGGCCGCGTTCGCGACGGGGCGTACGCCGGCGGCGCGCAGGTCGCGCGGGTTGAAGCCCTCGGCATGGCGGGTGAGGACGTTGATCTCGTCTTCGCGGGAGGGGAGGGGGACGGTGAGTTTGAGGAGGAAGCGGTCCAGCTGGGCTTCGGGGAGGGGGTAGGTGCCCTCGTACTCGACCGGGTTCTGGGTCGCGACGACCAGGAACGGGTCGGGGAGCATGCGCGGGGTGCCGTCGACCGTGACCTGGCGTTCCTCCATGGCTTCCAGGAGGGACGACTGGGTCTTCGGGGGCGTGCGGTTGATCTCGTCGGCGAGGAGGAGGTTGGTGAAGACCGGGCCGGGCTGGAAGGAGAACTCGGCGGTGCGGGCGTCGTAGACCAGGGAGCCCGTCACGTCGCTCGGCATCAGGTCGGGGGTGAACTGGACGCGCTTGGTGTCGAGTTCCAGGGCGGCGGCCAGCGCGCGGACGAGGAGTGTCTTGGCGACGCCGGGGACGCCTTCGAGGAGGACGTGGCCGCGGCAGAGCAGGGCGACGACGAGGCCGGTCACGGCGGGATCCTGGCCGACCACGGCCTTGGCGATCTCGGCGCGCAGGGCCTCCAGGGCCGCTCGGGCGTTGCCCGGGTCCCCGGTCTGCCCGGCGTTGTCAGTGGTCGGGTCCATCATGGACGGCGTACCTCTCTTTCGAGGGCGTCGAGTCGGTCGGCGAGTGCGATGAGTGCTGCGTCGTCGCTGGGTGGCGGGCCGAAGAGGAGGGGGTGCAGGGACTGTCCGTCGCCGTGCAGGTGGGCGGACAGCGCGGGGAGCAGGGCCTCGGGCGCGTGCGCCTGGGCCACGGGGACGCCTACCAGGGGGGCGAGGCGGGTGCGAGCGGTGGAGCGAAGAGCGGCGGCGGCGCGGTCGCGGGCGTTCGCCTTGCGGTAGAGGCGGGCGCGGCCTTCGACGGTTTCGGAGGCGCGGATCGCGACGGGGAGTTTTTCGGGCACGAGGGGGCCGAGCCGGCGTGCCCGCCACAGGGCGGCCAGGGCTGCCGCGATGAACAGTTGCAGCGTGCCCCAGAGCCAGCCCGAGGGGATCAGGTCGAAGAAGCTGCGCTCGTCCTCTTCGAGGGCCGAGTCGTCGGAGAGCGAGGGGAGGTACCAGACCAGATGGGGGCGGGAGCCGAGGAGTTGGAGGGCGAGCGAGGCGTTGCCCTGCTCGTCGAGGCGGTCGTTGAGGAGGATGTCGGGCGCGCCGAGGACGACGGTGTCGCCGTCTCCGGAGGGGGCCGGGACGCGCAGCAGGGTGGCCAGGCGCTCGCTGGGGTAGCACTGGTCGGCGTCGAGGTGGGTGGTGGTGTAGCGGACGCCGCCGGTGTCGGCGGTGCCCGCGCGCCGGGCGGCGGGCAGGTCGCAGTCGGGGGAGAGCGTCGAGTCGAGGCTGGTGGCCGGGTCGGCGGTGACGCCGGGGGCGAGCCGTTCTACGGAGGCGCTGCCGGCGGCGACCAGGACGGTCCGGCCGCCGGAGTCGGCGAAACCGGCCTGGAGGCGGGTCTGTTGACTGGGGGTCAGGAGGTCGGGGACGGCGACCAGGAGGGTCGTGTCCGGGCCGGTCGCGGCGGCGGCCTCGTCCAGGGTGGTGACCACGCGCGTGTCCACGCCCCGGTCGGCGAGGAGTTCGGCGACGGCGCGGCTGCCGTAGGGGTCGGCCGAGCGCGGGTCGAGCTCGCCGTGCCGGGCGTCGGAGCGGATCACGGCGATCGCGACGGCCGCCGCGAGGAGCAGGACGACGGCGAGGGCGATGCCTCGGGCGCGGGTCCACACCTGGCGTGCGGTGGGCGAGGCCGAGGTGTTCGGGAGCGTGGCCTCGGTCGTCATCCGGCGGCTCCCTGGCGGGTGTTGGGGGCCGTGCTGGGGGTGCCGGCGCTGCTGCTCGCGAGCTGGGGCCTGGTGCGTTCCAGGTCGCTGTCCAGTTCGGCGATGCGGTGGTACGCCTGCTCGGTCGCCGCCCGGCCGCCGTACGTGACGTCGTCGAACTCCCGGGCCGCGGCGCGCAGTCGGTCGGTGTGGGCGGGCAGGGCCCGGCCGGCTTCCGCGGCTGCCTCGTCCGCGGTGCGGCCGGGGCGGATGTCGAGGAGGGCGCGTTCCTCCAGGGCACGGACGATGGCCCGTATGCGTTCCTGGACGGCCTGGTTCCAGTGGCCCTGGGCGGCGTGTGCCTCGGCGGCCGCGCGGTGTTCGGCGGCGCTGCGGGGGCGGTCGTCGAACAGGGCGGGTGCGGAGGTGGGCTGGCGGCGTGGGGTGCCCAGGCGCCACCACAGGGCACCGAGGACCGCGAGCACGGCGAGGATGATGACGACCAGGCCGAGCGTTCCGCCGGGGGCCGCCGTCGAGGCGGCGCTGAACAGCTTGCCGATCCAGTCCCAGAAGGCGTCCAGGGCACGCTGGAACAGGCTGGGGTCGCTCTCGTGGTACATCCGCTTGGACAGCTCGCGCTCTGCCGCCTCGCGCGCGGGGTCGCGCGGGATGGTGACGGGCGGTTCGTCGGCGGAGCGCGCTTGCGAGAGCACGGAGGTGTCGCCGGCGTGTTGCCATGCCCGTACGGCGGTGCCCGGCAGTCCGGACACCGCTGTGAGAACTCCCCCCAGCGTGCTCACCGCATCAGCTCCCCGGAGTGGCGCCGGGGGTGCCGGAGCCGTGGCCCTGGACACCGGCGGCGCGGGCCAGTTCGAGGTCGAGGGCCTCGCGGCGGATGCGCTGGTCGATGTAGAGGAGCACGGCGACGCCCGCCGTGATCGGGAAGGTGATCATGGAGCCGATCACCGAGCCGATCCCGCTGACGATGAGGAACGTCCAGCCGATGTCGGCGGCGCCGCTGAGGAAACCGGAGACGCCGTCGCCGCTGAGGGCGGCGGCGAGGAAGGTGAACGGGATGACGATGATCGACGCGACGACGTTGGCGATGATCGTGGCGAGCAGCTGAATGCCGAAGACCCGCCACCAGGAGCCGCGGACCAGCTTCGCGGAGCGGCTCATCGCCTTCACGATGCCCTGCTTCTCCAGCATCAGCGCGGGCGAGGACAGCGAGAAGCGGATCATCAGCCACAGCGCGACGACGCCGGCGCCGAGGATGCCCAGGACGGTGAGTGCGACACCGGCGCCGCCCCCGCCCGCGACGGTCACGAGGATGCCGGGCAGGGAGCCCGCGGCGACGATGCCGGCGGTGATGAGCAGCAGCAGGCAGATCAGCCCGAACAGCTTTACGACCTGCGGCCGGGCGTCGCGCCAGGCCTCGCCGAGGGTCACCGACCTGCCGAGCACCGCGCGGCTGGTGACGGTCGTGAGCAGGGCCGTCGCCATGACCGTGCCGACCAGGGAGATCAGGAAGACGACACCGGAGTTAAGCAGCGCGTCGCCCATGGCGCGGCTCAGCTCGTCGAGGGTGGCGCTCGGGTCGTCGACGGCTTCGGAGCTGGTGTTGTCCAGGACCAGGCCCTGGAACAGGACGACGACGATCTCGGTGAGGACGGCGACGGTCAGCGAGATGCCGAGGACCGTGCGCCAGTAGGTGCGCATGGTGGACACGGCGCCGTCGAGTATTTCGCCGACGCCGAGCGGGCGGAGGGGGATCACGCCGGGCTTGGCCGCGGGCGGGGGGCCGCCCCAGCCGCTTCCCCAGGCGCCGTAGCCGCCGGGGCCGCCAGGGCCGCCGTAGCCGCCGGGGCCGGCAGGGGGCTGTGTGCCCCAGCCCGGGCCGGGCGGTGGGGGCGGGGGAGCCTGGCCCGGGCCGGTCGGGCCGGCGGGGCCGGTGGGCGCCGACCACTGGCCGGGTGGCGGCTGCTCCTTGGACCACTTCGGGCCGGGGCCCTGCGGGGGTTGGCCCGGCTGGTCCGGCTGGTCCGCGGGCTGTGCGGGGCCCGGGCGGTCGGCGGGCTCTGCAGGGCCGGACGCGCCCGGCTCCTGCCCTTCGGACGGGGCGGATCCGGGCGAGGCCCAGCCCGGAGTGTCGTTCATCGTCGCTCCTTCACGGTGCCCGTCCGCGGTCGCGGCGGCAGCTTGGCAGCCATCGTGCCATGGGGTGGTCATCGAGGGACCTGGCACGGTAGGGGCTGCATACCTTCAATTGTCCGCGGAAAAAGGGGCAGACTGACCGCATGGCTGATCAGTACGCGCACAGTGGCGAGGACATGCGGCCGACCGAGACCCCGGCGATCCGCTGGGAAGAGCCACCCGAAGGCCCCGTCCTGGTTCTCCTCGACCAGACGAGGCTGCCGGCCGAGGAGGTTGAACTCGTCTGTACGGATGCGCCCGCGCTGGTGGAGGCGATCCGGTCGCTCGCCGTGCGCGGGGCGCCCCTGCTCGGCATTGCGGGGGCGTACGGCGTCGCGCTCGCCGCCGCGCGCGGCTTCGACGTGGACGAGGCCGCGAACGCGCTGGCGAGTGCCCGGCCGACCGCGGTGAACCTCGCCGTCGGGGTGCGCCGCGCCCACTCCGCCTACCATGCCGCGCTCGCCAAGAGCGGCACTCCCCGGCAGGCGGCGGGGGCCGCGCTGGCGGCGGCGCGGCAGCTGCACCGTGAGGACGCCGAGGCCAGTGCCCGGATGGCCGAGCACGGGCTGGCGCTGCTGGACGAGCTGCTGCCCGGTGGCGGGCACCGAATCCTCACACACTGCAACACCGGGGCGCTGGTGTCGGGTGGGGAGGGCACGGCGTTCGCCGTGGCGCTCGCCGCGCACCGGGCCGGGCGGCTGCGCCGGCTGTGGGTGGACGAGACGCGTCCACTGCTGCAGGGCGCTCGTCTCACGGCGTACGAGGCGGCCCGCAGAGGCATGGCGTACACGCTGCTCACCGACAACGCGGCGGGGTCGCTGTTCGCGGCCGGTGAGGTGGACGCGGTGCTGATCGGGGCGGACCGGATCGCGGCCGACGGCTCGGTGGCGAACAAGGTGGGGAGCTATCCGCTCGCGGTGCTCGCGCGCTACCACCATGTGCCGTTCATCGTGGTGGCGCCGGTGACGACGGTGGATCCGGACACGCCGGACGGGGCGTCCATCGAGGTGGAACAGCGGCCCGGTCACGAGGTGACCGAGGTGACGGCGCCTCAGGTGCCCGTGGCCGGTGCGGAGGCGGGCGGCGGGATTCCGGTCGCGCCGCTGGGGACCCAGGCGTACAACCCCGCGTTCGACGTGACCCCGCCCGAACTGGTCACGGCGATCGTCACCGAGGAGGGCGCCGTGTCGCCGGTGACCGCCGAGGCGCTGGCCGAGCTGTGTGCCCGGTCACGTCATGTGACGACCGGTTGACGGGGCGGCGTCGGCCGGGACCGACGAGGACGGACCTTCCCGACGGCCACGGGCGAGGGCAGACAGTAGCGACGTCGTACGACTATCGTCACTGGCCGGTGACGTACCTCACCACTGCCTTCGCCACCGTTATGAGAATGGGATGATGTCGTTTATGAAGGGACGAGTCCTTGTCGTCGACGACGACACCGCACTGGCCGAGATGCTCGGCATCGTGCTGCGTGGTGAAGGTTTCGAGCCGTCTTTCGTAGCCGACGGCGACAAGGCGCTGGCCGCTTTCCGTGAGACCAAGCCCGACCTGGTGCTGCTCGATCTGATGCTGCCGGGCCGGGACGGTATCGAGGTGTGCCGCCTGATCAGGGCGGAGTCCGGGGTGCCGATCGTGATGCTCACGGCCAAGAGCGACACCGTCGATGTCGTCGTGGGCCTCGAGTCGGGGGCCGACGACTACATCGTCAAGCCGTTCAAGCCGAAGGAGCTGGTCGCGCGTATCCGGGCGCGGCTGCGCAGGTCGGAGGAGCCGGCGCCGGAGCAGCTCGCCATCGGCGACCTCGTCATCGACGTGGCCGGTCACTCCGTGAAGCGGGACGGGCAGTCGATCGCGCTGACGCCGCTGGAGTTCGACCTGCTGGTCGCGCTCGCGCGCAAGCCGTGGCAGGTGTTCACGCGTGAGGTATTGCTGGAGCAGGTGTGGGGCTACCGCCACGCGGCGGACACCCGCCTGGTCAACGTGCATGTGCAGCGGCTGCGTTCCAAGGTCGAGAAGGACCCGGAGAAGCCCGAGATCGTGGTGACCGTCCGTGGTGTCGGTTACAAGGCAGGACCGAGCTGACGTGTCCGGGGACAGTGCCGCTTCGGCGCCCGGCCGGTCCGGGGCCCGCGAGGAGCGGCCTGTCGGCCGGAAGACGCCGGGTTCCCGTTGGAAACGCCTCCTGGAGAGCGGGCTGCTCCAGGGCGGCGTCCAGGGCAGCCCGGTCATCCGCCTGTTCGTCCGCTGGGTGCGCCGGCCGCTGCTGCCCGTCATGCGGCTGTGGCGGCGCAACATCCAGCTCAAGGTCGTCGTCACGACGCTGCTGATGTCGCTGGGCGTGGTCCTGCTGCTCGGCTTCGTCGTCATCGGGCAGATGCGCAACGGCCTGCTGGAGGCCAAGGTGAAGGCGTCCCAGAGTCAGGCCACCGGCGGGTTCGCGGCGGCCAAGCAGCAGGCCGAGGAGGCGGCGAGCGGGACCGGCGACGACGGCACCACGGTGGACGGCCGGTCCGCCCAGAACGTCATCCAGTGGATGAGCGATCTCGTGGAGTCGCTCTCCAGCGGCGGTCAGGGCGCCTTCGACGTGGTGACCCTGCCCCCGGGCGACGACAGCGGCGGCGGGCGCGGACCGCGTGCCTCCGGATACGTCGATCCGTCGGCCAGCGTGCCCGAGGACCTGCGCGCGCAGGTGAACCACAGCACCACGGCGGCCCAGAGCTACACGCGCATCGTCTACAGCAACGGCAAGGACTCCCAGCCGGGCCTGGTCATCGGCAAGCAGGTCAACGACCCGAACGGCGACCCGTACGAGCTGTACTACCTCTTCCCGCTCACCCAGGAGGAGAAGTCGCTGAGCCTGGTCAAGGGCACGCTCGCGACCGCCGGGCTCTTCGTCGTCGTGCTTCTCGGGGCGATCGCGTGGCTGGTCGTGCGGCAGGTCGTCACGCCGGTGCGGATGGCGGCCGGGATCGCCGAGCGGCTGTCCGCCGGCAAGCTGCAGGAACGTATGAAGGTCACCGGTGAGGACGACATCGCGCGGCTCGGCGAGGCCTTCAACAAGATGGCGCAGAACCTCCAGCAGAAGATCAGCCAGCTGGAGGACCTGTCGCGGATGCAGCGGCGGTTCGTGTCGGACGTGTCGCACGAGCTGCGTACGCCGCTGACGACCGTACGGATGGCCGCAGACGTCATCCACGAGGCGCGCGAGGACTTCGACCCGGTGACCGCGCGGTCGGCGGAGCTGCTCGCCGACCAGCTCGACCGGTTCGAGTCGCTGCTCGCGGACCTGCTGGAGATCAGCCGTTTCGACGCCGGCGCGGCAGCCCTGGAGGCGGAGCCGATCGACCTCAGGGACGTCGTACGGCGGGTGGTCAGCGGGGCGGAGCCGCTCGCCGAGCGGAAGGGCACGCAGATCAAGATCGTGGGCGACCAGCAGCCGATCGTCGCGGAGGCCGACGCCCGGCGCGTGGAGCGGATCCTGCGGAACCTGGTCGTCAACGCCGTCGAGCACGGCGAGGGCAAGGACGTCGTCGTCAAGCTCGCCGCGGCCGGCGGCGCGGTCGCCGTCGCGGTGCGCGACTACGGCGTCGGGCTCAAGCCCGGCGAGGCGACCCGTGTCTTCAGCCGCTTCTGGCGGGCCGACCCGGCACGCGCGCGTACCACCGGTGGTACGGGACTCGGGCTGTCCATCGCCCTGGAGGACGCGCGGCTGCACGGCGGCTGGCTCCAGGCGTGGGGCGAGCCGGGCGGCGGCTCGCAGTTCCGGCTGACGCTGCCCAGGACCGCGGACGAGCCGCTGCGGGGCTCCCCGATACCGCTGGAGCCCAAGGACTCGCGGCGCAACCGCGGCCTCGAGGACGCCGGTCTGCCGCGCGGCGGCCGGGAGAAGACCGCCACGGTGCCGGCGCAGCAGACGGCGGGGAACGTGTCCGCGATACCGGCCCGGGATCCGATGGCCCCGCGGCTGGCGTCCCCGGCTCCCACGGCCGACCCGACGGCACTGCCCGGCAACGGAGCGCGCGTGGTGCCGCGGCCCGCATCCGGCCCGCGACGGCAGGACGATCCGCCTGCCGAGCAGGCCCGGGACGAGGCCGCGAGCGGCTCGGAGGCCGCCGCCCCGCAGGGGGCGCGGGGGGAGACCGAGCAGGGGGACGTGAACAGGCAAGGGGAGGCAACGCGTGGGCGCTGACCGCGAGGGGGCGCGTCGACGGACACCGGCGCGCGCGGTGGCGTACGGCGCCTGTGGTGTCGTACTGCTGGCCGGGTGCGCCTCGATGCCCGACAGCGGGGATCTGCGGGGCGTCGAGTCCACGCCCAGGCAGGACACGCAGGTGCGGGTGTTCGCCATGCCGCCGGGGGACGACGCCCGGCCCCAGGCGATCGTCCAGGGCTTCCTGGAGGCACTGACCAGCGACGATCCGCAGTACAAGACGGCGCGCCAGTATCTGACGGACGCCGCTGCCAGGACCTGGCGGCCGGAGCTGTCCACCACGGTGCTGATGGACGGGCCGGACGCGAAGGCGGACAGTCCGGTGACCCGTGAGGACGCCCGCGAGTTCTCGTTCACGCTGGAGGGCACCAAGGTCGCCACGGTGGACGCGCAGCAGTCGTACCAGCCCGCCACAGGTGATTACAGCAGCACCGTGCACCTCACGAAGGACCAGAAGAGCGGGCAGTGGCGGATCGACACGCTGCCGCAGGGTGTCGTCATGGGCCGGACGGACTTCCAGCGCAACTACATGTCCGTCAACAAGTACTACTTCGCCTCGAACACCGCGGCGGGCGGGGGGATCGCGCAGCCCACGGCGGTCGCCGATCCCGTCTACGTGCGCCAGCGCGTCGACCCCATGACGCAGGTGGTGCGCTCCCTGCTGAGCGGGCCCACGAGGCGGCTCGGGCCCGTGGTCAGGTCGAGCTTCCCCACCGGTACGGCGCTGCAGAAGGACGTCACCTCGCTGACGCCCGACGACCGGAGCAAGCTGACCGTGCCGCTCAACGACAAGGCCGCCGAGGTCGGCACCGACCGGTGCGAGGAGATGGCGGCGCAGCTGCTGTTCACGCTGCGGAATCTCACGCCCGCGGTGGAGGAGGTAGAGCTGCGGGCGGGCGGAGCGCAGCTGTGCACGCTCCACGAGGCCCGGGCCGACACGGTGGCCTCCCGCGGTTCGCTGCAGTACCCCGACTACCTGTACTGGATCGACGCCAAGCACCGGCTCGTGCGGATCCCGGCGGGCAGCAACGTCACGCGGCCGGACCCGGTGCCGGGGGCGCTGGGTGAGGGCCAGACGCAGCTGCGGTCGGTGGCCGTCTCGCGCGACGAGCACACCGCGGCCGCGGTGACCCTCGACGGCAAGACGCTGTACGTCGGCTCGTTGGTGTCGGGCGCTTCGATCGGGGAGCCCCTGCTCAGCAGCCGGGGCAAGACCGAGGCCGACCGGCTGTCGGCGCCGAGCTGGGACGCGCACGGCGACCTGTGGGTGGCCGACCGCAATCCCGACGACCCTCGGCTGCTTCTGCTGGAGCAGGGCAGGAAAGAGCCGCTGGAGGTGCGGACACCGGGTCTGCAGGGGCGGGTCCAGGCCGTGCGGGTGGCCGCCGACGGGGTGCGGATCGCGCTCGTCGTGGAGAAGGACGGCCAAAGCTCCCTGGTCGTCGGACTGATCGAGCGGGCGAAGGAGCCGGACGGGCGGCCAGCGGTCTCCGTGGTCGAACCGCGCTCCGCCACGCCGGAGTTGGAGCAGGTCACCGCCATGTCGTGGGCCGGTGACAGCCGGCTCGTGGTGGTCGGGCGCGAGCACGGGGGCGTGGAGCAGATGCGGTATGTCCAGGTCGACGGCTCCACCCCGGACGTGCCGGCGCCGGCGGCCCTGACCGGCGTGAAGGAGGTCACCGCCTCCGGTGACGACCGGCTGCCGCTGGTGGCGTACTCGGTGGACGGGATCGTACGGCTGCCGTCCGGGGCGCAGTGGCAGAAGGTCACGGAGGGGACGGCGCCGGTCTATCCGGAGTAGGGGCGCCTTCGGTGCTCGCAGATGCGGAGATGAAAAGCGCCTTGGGTGCTCGGGGACGAGGAGCGCCTTCGGTGGTCGGGAAGCGGCTGCTTTCGTCGGGGTAAGGCTCCGGCGGGAGTGGCCGCTTGTGTGGGGTGGCTTCCTGTGTTCGCGGGCCGGGGCTCACTCGTGTGGGGGGCGGGTGGGTGGCTGGTGGGGGGAGTTGTCCACAGGCGGTTGTCCACGGGGGTGGTCGGGCGGGCCCGACGTGGGCACAGTGGAGACATGCGGGGGTGGTGGCAGGACCTCACCGACCTGGTGCTGCCGGCCGAGTGCGGAGGCTGCGGCAGGCCTCGTACGGTGCTCTGCCCGGAGTGCCGTGCCGTCCTGAGCGGAGCCGCACCGCGCCGGGTGCGACCGGTGCCGGAGCCGTGCGGGCTGCCGGCGGTGTACGCGGCGGCTCGGTACGCGGACGAGACGCGTGCGGCGCTGCTGGCCCACAAGGAACGGGGCGCGCTGGCCCTGTCCGGGCCCCTCGGGGCGGCACTGGCGGGAGCGGTGCGGGCGGGGCTTCGGGGGGAGGGCGGTGAAGAGCGCGTGGCGGCCCGAGGAGCTCGCGTGCGGGCCGGAGGGCCTGTTCCCGGGCACGGAGGGGTTGGTTTCTCGAGCGGTGGGGCGCCCGTGCTGCTCGTTCCCGTGCCGTCCGCGCGGCGGGTCGTACGGGCGCGCGGGCACGATCCGGCGCGGCGGATCGCCCTCGCGGCGGCGGGTGATCTGCGGCGGAGCGGGACGCCCGCGCGGGTCCTCGCCGTGCTGCGGCAGCGGCGGGCCGTGGCCGACCAGTCGGGGCTCAACTCCCGTCAGCGGCTGGCCAATCTCGCGGGCGCGCTTGCCGTGGCTCCCGGCGGGGCCCGGCTGCTGCTCGGCGGCCGGGTGGTGCTCGTGGACGACCTGATGACCACGGGAGCCTCCCTGGCGGAGGCGGCGCGCGCCGTACGGGCGGCGCTGCGGCAGGAGGCGCAGGTGGGCGCACACCGGCGGGCGGCGGGGCGGCCTGCGGCGGTGTCCGGCGCGGGCGGGGCGGGGCCGGTTTCGAACGGTTCGGCGGCTGATCCCGTGTACCTGGGTGAGACATGGGAAGGGAGAGAGGAACGAAGGATCGGATCAACGCGAGAGAGGGCGGCCCGACGGCCCGGCCGGCCGGGAATGGCGGGCGCGTACGGCGCCGACGGCGTCCGTGACGTGATCTGCGCGGCTGTGGTCGCGGCATCACCGGACGCTTTCGAAATAAACCGGAACTGACTGAGAACTTGCGTCGTTGCAGGTTATGAGAGGGCCAATTCACCGGAACGGAGGTACGCCGCAGTAGAGGGTGACGACATCCGTCCGGGCGAGATATGTTCGGTTGTGAGGGAAAGCCGCAGGCCACACCTCTCATATCGGAATGCCGTGCTGCGGGTTTTTCGTAATCACCCGCGCCGGTGGAGTGGAGATCTCGCCCACGGGGGAGGAGGTGGAAGTCACCGAGTCCGAGGTTCCGGGACTCACCGGAACCTGGTGCAAAAGGGAGATGCTCCGCCACCGATGCGGAGTGATCCGGGAACGGAGTTCTGCGTGGACATCGTCGTCAAGGGCCGCAAGACCGAGGTGCCCGAGCGGTTCCGGAAGCACGTGGCCGAGAAGCTGAAGCTGGAGAAGATCCAGAAGCTCGATGGCAAGGTGATCAGCCTCGACGTCGAGGTGTCCAAGGAGCCCAACCCCCGACAGGCCGACCGCTCAGACCGGGTGGAGATCACGCTCCGCTCTCGCGGTCCGGTGATCCGGGCGGAGGCAGCGGCGAGCGATCCGTACGCGGCGCTCGACCTGGCGGCGGAAAAGCTGGAAGCACGGCTGCGCAGGCAACACGACAAGCGGTTCTCGCGCCGAGGCGCGCGCCGGATTTCGGCTGCGGAGGTCCCCGACCACGTTCCGGGCGCCGCGACGCTCAACGGGACCGGTGCCGCCGTCCAGCCGGAGGAGCCAGAGCCCGTGCCCACCAAGAAGATCGGCTCGCTGGAGATCCAGGGTGACGGACCCATCGTCGTCCGCGAGAAGACCCACGTCGCCGCCCCCATGACCCTCGACCAGGCGCTCTACGAGATGGAGCTGGTCGGGCACGACTTCTATCTGTTCGTCGACTCCGAGACCAAGGAACCGAGCGTCGTCTACCGACGCCACGCCTACGACTACGGCGTGATCCACCTCAGGACGGACACGATGGTCACCCATGCGCACTCTCCCGAGGCGGGCGGTGCGCTCGGCGGCTGACCGTGCCGGGTGACAGCTGAGCCAGTGCCCCTGGAGCGCTCGTGTGCGCCCCCAGGGGCACCGGTGTGCGACCACTTCGCGCCCCACACTGTCGCCACGGTGCCGTCCGGGCATGAAATCATGGCCGCAACGGCTCAACCGGTGGGTCGTTGCCTTGGGTTGGCGATGGCTCGGGACCACAGGCCACAGCCTCAGGGGGAGGAACGATGGCGGACAGCTTCGGACCGATGCGTGACGGGGATGCCGACGACGGCGTCGTCGGCATGGGCCCGGAGGCGGGCACTCCACGCAAGGAGCCGATCAGAGTCCTTGTCGTGGACGACCACGCCCTCTTCCGCCGTGGCCTGGAGATCGTGCTCGCGGCCGAGGAGGACATCCAGGTCGTCGGTGAGGCGGGCGACGGTGCCGAGGCCGTGGAGAAGGCCGCCGACCTGCTGCCCGACATCGTCCTGATGGACGTACGGATGCCCAAGCGGGGCGGGATCGAGGCGTGCACCTCCATCAAGGAGGTGGCACCCAGCGCGAAGATCATCATGCTGACGATCAGCGACGAGGAAGCCGACCTGTACGACGCGATCAAGGCGGGGGCCACCGGATATCTCCTGAAGGAAATCTCCACCGACGAGGTGGCCACCGCCATTCGTGCGGTGGCCGACGGGCAGTCGCAGATCAGTCCGTCCATGGCGTCGAAACTGCTCACCGAGTTCAAGTCGATGATCCAGAAGACCGACGAGCGCCGTCTGGTGCCCGCGCCGCGGCTGACGGACCGTGAGCTGGAGGTCCTCAAACTGGTCGCCACGGGGATGAACAACCGGGATATCGCCAAGGAGTTGTTCATCTCCGAGAACACCGTGAAGAACCACGTGCGCAACATCCTGGAGAAGCTGCAGCTGCACTCCAGGATGGAGGCGGTGGTCTACGCGATGCGGGAGAAGATCCTCGAGATCCGGTGACCTGGCTCAGGCCAGTGCGCGGGCGAGCTCCCGCGTGAGGGGCTCGCGGAGTCCGGGCACGTCGACGCGCTCCACGCGTACGTCCGTGCAGTCCACCCAGCTCGCCGCCTCGATGAGGGCCTGGGCCACCGCCGGGACCGCCTTCGGGCCGTCCAGCGTGACCTGCTTGGCCACCAGCGTGCGGCCCTCGCGGGCCGGGTCGACGCGCCCGACGAGGTGGCCGCCGGCGAGGACCGGCATCGCGAAGTAGCCGTGGACCCGCTTCTGTTTGGGGACGTAGGCCTCCAGGCGGTGGGTGAAGCCGAAGATCCGCTCCGTGCGCGCGCGTTCCCAGATCAGGGAGTCGAAGGGGGACAGCAGCGTCGTACGGTGACGGCCGCGCGGGGGTGTTTCCAGGGCGGCCGGGTCGGCCCAGGCCGGCTTGCCCCAGCCCTCGACCGTGACCGGGACCAGGCCCGAGTCGGCGATCACCGCGTCGACCTGTTCGCCCCTGAGGCGGTGGTAGTCGGCGATGTCCGCGCGCGTGCCGACGCCCAGGGCCTCGCCCGCCAGGCGGACCAGGCGGCGCAGGCACTCGGTGTCGTCCAGCTCGTCGTGCAACAGCGCCTGGGGGACCGCGCGTTCGGCCAGGTCGTACACCCGCTTCCAGCCGCGTCGTTCGACGCACACCACCTCGCCGTACATCAGGGCGCGTTCGACGGCGACCTTCGTGCCCGACCAGTCCCACCAGTCGTTCGTCTTCTTCGCGCCGCCCAGCTCCGTGGCCGTGAGCGGGCCTTCGGTGCGGAGCTGCTTGATGACCTGGTCGTAGGCGCCGTCCGGGAGCTCGTGGTTCCAGTGCGGGCGGTTGCGGTAGGCGCGGCGGCGGAAGGCGAAGTGGGGCCACTCCTCGATGGGGAGGATGCAGGCGGCGTGCGACCAGTACTCGAAGGCGTGCGTGTCCTTCCAGTAGGCGTTCTCCACTGTTGTGCGGCCTACCGCGCCGAGGCGGGCGTACGGGACGAGTTCGTGGGAGCGGGCGAGGACGGAGATCGTGTCGAGCTGTATCGCGCCCAGGTGGCGGAGGACTCCTCGGACGCCCGAGCGGCGGTCGGGGGCGCCGAGGAAACCTTGGGCCCGCAGGGCGATGCGGCGGGCCTCGTTTGCGGAGAGCTCTGCGGTGGGGCGCGGGGTCGTCATGGGTCCGCACGATAGGGGGTGGGACTGACAGTGGGTGGGTGAGCTGGGGTTGGTGCGTGGTGCGTGGTGCGTGCTGCGTGGTCTGGTGCTGGGTGTGAGGGCTGGTGCGGGGTGGGGCGTGCAGCCCGGCGTAGCCAGGTCGGCACGAACCCCCGCGGGTTGCGGGGGTCAGCGTGCGGGAGTCGGCAGGTACGGTGCCGTCGACGGCAGGCCCAAGTCCGACGGCAGCAGGGAACCCACCCAGCAGTCCCTCAGTACTCCCTTGTTGTTGATCGCGGAGCGCAACGTGCCCTCGATGGTGAAGTTAAGGCCCAGCGGCAGGCCGTGAGCGCCGCCTCGGTGAGGTAGCCGTTGCCGCGGTGTTCCTTCGCGGCCCAGAAGCCGATCTCCGCGACGCCCAGGGAGCGCATCGTCAGGCCGAGCATGCCCGCCAGGTCGCCGGAGGGGAGGAAGACGCCGAAGGTGAACATCGAGTCGTCCGCCCAGCCGTCGGGGACCAGCTGTGCCGTGAAGCTCTGCGCGTGCTCGAGGAGGTAGGGCGAGGGGATCGTGGTCCAGCGCTGGATGTCGGGGTCCTGGCAGGCTGCGTAGACGGTCTCGGTGTCCTGCGGGCCGACCGTGCGCAGCACGAGGCGGTCCGTGGTGAGTGTGACGGGGTCCATCGGCCGATTGTGCTGGGGGCCGCGGAAAGGGCGCCATTCATTTGCCGCGCGTGCCGTGCGTGAGCGGGTGATCACGGATCGCGCAATTCGCCGAGGGGATGCGGCACCATCCGAGGGGGCCGGACGTTGTCCCCTTTGAAGCAGATGTGAAACAGAAAAAGGCGGCGGACGGTCGCCGTGACGGCAGGCCCTCCCGGCATGGCGGGGTCCTCGCATACGATGGCCGTTGCTCAGTGAGTCAAGTGGTAACCGACCGTCCCAGGCCCGACCGGCAAGGAGACCAACCCCCGTGTCCGTCCTCTCGAAGATCATGCGTGCAGGCGAAGGCAAGATCCTGCGCAAGCTGCACCGCATCGCGGACCAGGTCAACTCCATCGAAGAGGACTTTGTCGACCTCTCCGACGCCGAGCTGCGGGCCCTCACCGATGAGTACAAGGAGCGGATCGCCGACGCCCTGGCCGCGGAGCCCGACGAGTCCAAGCACGACGAGGTCATCGACAAGGCCCTCGACGACCTGCTGCCCGAGGCGTTCGCGACCGTCCGCGAGGCCGCCAAGCGCGTCCTCGGCCAGCGGCACTACGACGTCCAGCTGATGGGCGGCGCCGCCCTGCACATGGGCTACGTCGCCGAGATGAAGACCGGTGAGGGCAAGACCCTGGTCGGCACCCTGCCCGCCTATCTCAACGCGCTGTCCGGCAGAGGCGTCCACATCATCACGGTCAACGACTACCTGGCCGAGCGCGACTCCGAGATGATGGGCCGCGTCCACCGGTTCCTGGGGCTGAGCGTCGGCTGCATCCTCGCCAACATGACGCCGGCCCAGCGCCGCGAGATGTACGCGTGCGACATCACGTACGGCACGAACAACGAGTTCGGCTTCGACTACCTGCGCGACAACATGGCGTGGTCCAAGGACGAACTCGTCCAGCGCGGCCACAACTTCGCCATCGTCGACGAGGTCGACTCCATCCTCATCGACGAGGCCCGTACGCCGCTGATCATCTCCGGCCCGGCCGACCAGGCCACCAAGTGGTACGGCGACTTCGCCAAGCTGGTCCAGCGGCTGAAGCGGGGCGAGCCCGGCAACCCGCTCAAGGGCATCGAGGAGACCGGCGACTACGACGTCGACGAGAAGAAGCGCACGGTCGCCATCCACGAGTCCGGTGTCCAGAAGGTCGAGGACTGGCTGGGCATCGACAACCTCTACGAGTCGGTGAACACCCCGCTCGTGGGCTACCTGAACAACGCCATCAAGGCCAAGGAGCTCTTCAAGAAGGACAAGGACTACGTCGTCATCGACGGCGAGGTCATGATCGTCGACGAGCACACCGGCCGTATCCTCGCCGGCCGCCGCTACAACGAGGGCATGCATCAGGCGATCGAGGCGAAGGAAGGGGTGGAGATCAAGGACGAGAACCAGACGCTCGCCACGATCACCCTCCAGAACTTCTTCCGCCTCTACAAGAAGCTCTCCGGCATGACCGGTACGGCGATGACCGAGGCCGCCGAGTTCCACCAGATCTACAAGCTCGGCGTGGTCCCGATCCCGACGAACAAGCCGATGATCCGCCAGGACCAGTCGGACCTGATCTACCGCACCGAGGTCGCCAAGTTCGAGGCGGTCGTCGACGACATCGAGGAGAAGCACCGCAAGGGGCAGCCGATCCTCGTCGGCACGACGTCCGTCGAGAAGTCGGAGTACCTCTCGCAGCAGCTGAGCAAGCGCGGTATCCAGCACGAGGTGCTGAACGCGAAGCAGCACGACCGTGAGGCGCAGATCGTCGCCCAGGCCGGCCGCAAGGGCGCCGTGACGGTGGCCACGAACATGGCCGGTCGTGGTACGGACATCAAGCTCGGCGGCAACCCCGAGGACCTGGCCGAGGCGGAGCTGCGCCAGCGCGGCCTCGACCCCGAGGAGCACATCGAGGAGTGGGCGCACGCCCTGCCCGAGGCGCTCAAGCGGGCCGAGAAGGCGGTGCAGGCCGAGAAGGAGGAGGTCGAGAAGCTCGGCGGCCTCTACGTGCTCGGTACCGAGCGGCACGAGTCGCGGCGCATCGACAACCAGCTGCGTGGTCGTTCCGGCCGTCAGGGCGACCCGGGTGAGTCCCGCTTCTACCTCTCGCTCGGTGACGACCTGATGCGGCTGTTCAAGGCGCAGATGGTCGAGCGCGTGATGTCGATGGCGAACGTCCCGGACGACGTGCCGATCGAGAACAAGATGGTCACGCGCGCGATCGCCTCCGCCCAGTCGCAGGTCGAGCAGCAGAACTTCGAGACCCGCAAGAACGTCCTGAAGTACGACGAGGTCCTCAACCGCCAGCGCGAGGTCATCTACGGCGAGCGGCGCCGCGTCCTGGAGGGCGAGGACCTGCACGAGCAGATCCAGCACTTCATGGACGACACCATCGACGCCTACGTCCAGGCCGAGACCGCCGAGGGCTTCCCCGAGGACTGGGACCTCGACCGGCTGTGGGGCGCCTTCAAGCAGCTCTACCCGTGCAAGGTCACCATCGAGGAGCTGGAGGAGGCGGCCGGCGACCGGGCCGGTCTGACCGCCGAGTTCATCGCCGACTCCATCAAGGACGACATCCACGAGCAGTACGCGGCGCGCGAGGCGCAGCTCGGCTCCGAGATCATGCGTGAGCTGGAGCGCCGGGTCGTGCTGTCGGTCCTGGACCGCAAGTGGCGCGAGCACCTCTACGAGATGGACTACCTCCAGGAGGGCATCGGCCTGCGCGCCATGGCGCAGAAGGACCCGCTGGTCGAGTATCAGCGCGAGGGCTTCGACATGTTCCAGGCCATGATGGAGGGCATCAAGGAGGAGTCCGTCGGCTACCTGTTCAACCTGGAGGTCCAGGTCGAGCAGCAGGTCGAGGAGGTCCCGGTCGAGGATGCCAAGCCGGAGCTGACCAAGCAGGACGCGGTGCCCGCGCAGGCGAGCGGGTCACGTCCGGAGATCCGTGCCAAGGGGCTCGACGCCCCGCAGCGGCGGAACCTGCACCTGACCGCGCCGACCGTGGACGGCGAGGGCGGCGTCATCGAGCGCGAGTTCTCCACCGACGAGGAGCCCGTGCGCTCCCCGGCCGACGGCCTCACGCGCGCGGAGCGCCGCAAGCAGCAGAAGGGCGGGCGGCGCCGCAAGAAGTGACGGTGTCCGCGACGCCGTAGCGGTGTGAAGGGCCGGGGCACTGCGACGTGCCCCGGCCCTTCGGCATGCCTGGACCCCGCCTCAGTCGCCTGCTGCGCGCCGCATGCGAGGGCCGCCCAGTTCCACCGCCGTGCAGCGCCAGCGCAGGTCCCGGCCCTGTTCCAGGCGGAAGGCCATGGCACGCAGCTGGTCACCGGCGCCGATCCGGGCGAAGGCCTCGATGGCACCGGGGCGGGGCTCGAAGTAGCCGATGTCGCGGACGACGGGACGGGTGCCGCGGGCGCGCAGGGGGCTGCGCTCGGCGAGCCAGGCGAGTTCGTCGTAGGCGCGGGCCGCGGTGTGCCGGAGCATCGCGTGGACGGGGCGCTGGCCGCTCAGGACGGCGAGGAGGAGCTCCGCGAAGACGTCGGTGGGGAGGGGGTGGGGGATCGACCTGCGCGGGGGCTGAGCGGGGGATGCCGGGGTGGTTCGGTCAGGGCCGCCCGGGGCGGTCCCGCTGGGACCGATCGGCGCGGTCCGGTCGGGAGCGGCTGGGGACGGGGAGATGGCCGGGCGGGCGGTCGTGCGTGTCGGGGCCGTCGGTGGGCGGGTGTCGGTGGGCCTCGTGCGCGGGGCGGTGCCGCGTGGGGCACCGGGCGGGCGGCCGTCGCCCGACGTCGTGCGGGCCGCTCCGGCGCCCGGCGTGCGCGGTGGGGTGCCGCCGGGGCGGCGGAGGTCGCGGCGGCTCGGCGGGTGGGTGCCCGCAAGACGCTGAGCCCTGGTCATGACCTTGTGCATGTGGGGGTCCCCGTTCGACGAGCCCAGGTGATACCGGGCAGTAACTTCGCGGTTGGGGATCTTGTACGGGGTTGTGGAGGGCGGTGGCAAGGAAGGCGCGATCCGGGCAGGGGCCTGGCGGAGTTCACCTATCCGGGTGACCGAAGGGTCGCGGGAGCCCTGGCTGACAGGGGTGTACCGGGTGAGTTCCGGGGCCGGAGGTGGACGCGTACGGACGTCCGGGCAGGGGCCCGAAAGGGGACGCCCGCACGTATCCTGAAGGCCCTCGGGCGGGGCGGGAGCCGCCCCCACCGGGTCTTCAGCCGGAGCCTCCGACGACGAAAGCGGCCGACCATGCGCGTCTACGTCCCCCTGACCCTCTCCGGTCTCGCCGAGGCGTACAAGACGGGTGAGCTGGGGGCCGGGCAGCTCGTCGCGTACGCGGTGACGCCCGCGCTGCGCGAGTGGTACCTCTCCGACGACATCGAGGAGCTGGAGTACGCCGCGCTGGGCCGGGCCGCGCTGGCCTCGCTGCGGCTGCTGGCGGCGGACCCCGCGGCGCCGCGGCGCCGGGTCGTGGTCGCCGTCGACGTACCCGACCGCGCGGCGAGCGCGGACCCGGACCGGGGGCTGGATCCGGCCAAGCTCGGCGAGGTGCGGGTCGCCGGGACCGTACCGCTGGCCAAGGCGGCGTCGGTGCACGTGGACGCGGCGGACGCGGAGGCGGACGTGACGGCGGCCGCGGAGGCGTTGGAGGCGGCGGACGGCGGGGACGACGACGCGCAGTTCGTCGTGGACGGGGCCGAGGACCACGAGCTGCTGTGGTACGCCACGCAGGAGATCCCGAACCTGGTGGGGCTCGGGCAGTGAGCCCGGCGGCCCGGCTCCGCGTGCGCGCTGAGCTGCGGGCCTCTTGATTGTCAGTGGTGGTGGGTACGGTCTTGGGCATGGGGAAGCTGACTGGGGCGCACATCGTCTGGGACTGGAACGGGACGCTCTTCCACGACATCGACGCGATCATCGGGGCGACGAACGCGGCGTTCGCCGAGCTCGGCCTGCGGCCGCTCACGCTGGAGCAGTACCGGGAGCTGTACTGCGTGCCGGTGCCGAAGTTCTACGAGCGGCTGATGGGGCGGCTGCCGACCGATGCCGAGTGGGAGCTCATGGACGACATCTTCCACCGGTACTACGCCGAGCACCGGGTGACCTGCGGGCTCACCGAGGGCGCGACGGAGCTGCTCACGGAGTGGCGGTCGGCGGGGCGCAGCCAGTCGATCCTCAGCATGTACGTGCATGACGAGCTCGTCCCGCTGGTACGGGGCTTCGGGATCGAGGCGCACTTCATACGCGTCGACGGGCGGACCGGGCCGTCCGGGGGCAGCAAGGCCGAGCACATGGTGCGGCACTTCGGGGCGCTCACCGGCGTGGACCCGGAGCGCACGGTGGTGATCGGGGACGCCGCCGACGACGCGGTGGCCGCGCGGTACGTCGGGGCGCGGGCCGTGCTGTACACCGGCGGGTCGCACAGCCGGGCCAGTCTCGAAGCGGTGGGGGTGCCGGTGGTGGACACGTTGGAGGACGCGGTCGCGGAGGCGGAGCGGCTGGCGGCGGCCTGAGCGGTGCGGCGCCCCCGCACGGGGAGCGCCGCGTCCGGGTTGAGCGTCAGGTCACCGGCGCCTTCGCGCGCAGCACCGTCAGGAACTCGCGCATCCAGCTCGGGTGGTCCGGCCAGGCGCGGGAGGAGACCAGGGTGCCGTCGACCACCGCCTCGGCGTCCTGGAAGTCCGCGCCGGCGGCCTGCATGTCGATTTCCAGGGCGGGGTACGCCGTGACGCGGCGGCCGCGGAGACCGTCGACGGCGGCGGTGAGCAGGGGGCCGTGGCAGATCTGGGCGACCGGTTTGTCGGCGTCGAAGAAGGACTTGAGGATCTTGCGGAGTTCGGGGTCGTTGCGGAGGTACTCGGGTGCGCGGCCGCCGGGGATCACCACGGCGGCGTAGTCGCCGGGGTCGACCTCGGAGAAGGCGAGGTCGGCGGGCCAGGTGTAGCCGGGCTTCTCGGTGTAGGTGTCGAAACCTGGTTCGAAGTCGTGGACGACGAACTGGAGCTTCTTGCGGGTGGGGGCGGCGATGTGGACGTCGTAGCCCTCTTCGCGGAGGCGTTGGTAGGGGTACAGGACTTCGAGGGATTCTGCCGCGTCGCCGGTGAGGATGAGGATTTTTGCGGTCATGTCGGCACCGTGCCTCGGGATGGCCGTCGTGCCAAGGGGGCGGACAGGGCGTGTCCGCGGGGGTCGGCAGGCCTCCCGCGGACCGAGGGCTGGGACGCTCTCAGCGAACCGCGGACTCGGACGCCTCCAGCGGACCGCCGGACTCGGACGCCCCCAGCGGACCGCCCGGCAGCCGGAGCGCCCCGCAGTCGGATCGCCCCCGGCAACGGCACCGCAACCCTCGGCAACCCCACCGCACTGTGCAGAACGTCAAACTTCCACCCTCGGTTTTGTACACATACGGCTCATGACGAGCCCCCTGTAAGGAGCGATAGCCTGGGTGGCGTGATCAGCGCGATAGCTCGCGGGGACTTCACTGTCCCTGCCCCGCGCCCGGAGAGCACGGACGACATCCGTGACCGGGCGGCGGTCGCTGGTCTTCGCGGGCGGGACGGGGCATTGAGGGTTCCCGGTACGCCGAGCACTCCTCGGGGTGAGGCGTCGCAGAGAGCAGCCTCACACCCGACGGGCAGCTCGAAAATGGCTCAGACACCCCCGCTCTTCTCACCTTGCGGCATAGCGTCGGAACAGACCGGACACCCCGCGTCACGGCGTGACGTCGTAAGCGCAGAGACCGTACTTCCTTCTACGTCACGCAACGGCGCGCGACAGGAGCCAGAGGACAATGCAGACCAAGCTGGACGAAGCCAAGGCCGAGCTGCTCGAGAGGGCCGCCCGGGTAGCTGAGAACAGCCCGGTCGGGGGGCACCTACCGACCGGGACGACGAGCGAGGGCACTCCGGAGACCCCGGACAGCGAGTCCGTCCTCGCGTTCCTCCAGCGCTACTACCTGCACACCGCCCCGGAGGACCTCACCGACCGTGACCCGGTCGATGTCTTCGGAGCCGCTGTCTCGCACTACCGGCTGGCCGAGAACCGCCCCCAGGGCACGGCCAACGTGCGGGTCCACACACCCACGGTGGAAGAGAACGGGTGGACCTGCAGCCACTCCGTGGTCGAGGTCGTCACCGACGACATGCCCTTCCTCGTCGACTCCGTGACGAACGAGCTGACGCGGCAGGGGCGCGGGATCCACGTCGTCATCCACCCGCAGTTCGTCGTGCGGCGCGACGTCACCGGCCGGCTGATCGAGGTGCTGCCCACCCGGCCCACCGGTGAGCTCCCGCACGACGCGCACGTCGAGTCCTGGATCCACGTGGAGATCGACCGCGAGACCGACCGCGGCGACCTCAAGCAGATCACCGCCGACCTGCTGCGCGTGCTGTCCGACGTCCGCGAGGCCGTCGAGGACTGGGGCAAGATGCGGGACACGGCCATCCGGCTGGCGGAGGGGCTGCCGGACGAGCCCACCCCCGCCGACCTGCCCGGACCGCAGGTCGAGGAGGCCCGCGAGCTGCTGCGCTGGCTCGCCGACGACCACTTCACCTTCCTCGGCTACCGCGAGTACCAGCTGCGCGACGACGACTCGCTGGCCGCCGTCCCCGGCACCGGCCTCGGCATACTGCGCTCCGACCCGCACCACGCCGAGGACGAGAAGCACCCCGTCAGCCCGTCCTTCGAGCGGCTGCCCGCCGACGCCCGCGCCAAGGCGCGCGAGCACAAGCTGCTCGTGCTGACCAAGGCCAACAGCCGGGCGACCGTGCACCGGCCGTCGTACCTGGACTACATCGGCGTCAAGAAGTTCGACGCGGACGGCAATGTCGTCGGCGAGCGGCGCTTCCTGGGACTGTTCTCGTCCGCCGCCTACACCGAGTCCGTGCGGCGGGTTCCGGTCATCCGGCGCAAGGTCGAGGAGGTCCTGGAGCGCGCCGGGTTCTCGCCCAACAGCCACGACGGGCGCGACCTGCTGCAGATCCTGGAGACGTACCCGCGCGACGAGCTGTTCCAGACGCCCGCCGACGAACTCCAGTCCATCGTCACGTCCGTGCTGTACCTGCAGGAGCGGCGCCGACTGCGCCTCTACCTGCGCCAGGACGAGTACGGGCGCTACTACTCGGCCCTCGTCTACCTCCCGCGCGACCGCTACACCACCGGCGTACGCCTGCGGATCATCGACATCCTCAAGGAGGAACTCGGCGGCACCAGCGTCGACTTCACGGCCTGGAACACCGAGTCGATCCTCTCCCGGCTGCACTTCGTGGTCCGCGTCCCGCAGGGCACCGAGCTGCCGCACCTGACCGACCTCGACAAGGAGCGCATCGAGGCCCGCCTGGTGGAGGCGGCCCGCTCCTGGGCGGACGGCTTCGCCGAGGCGCTCAACGCCGAGCTCGGCGAGGAGCGCACGGCCGAGCTGCTGCGCCGGTACGGCAACGCCTTCCCCGAGGGCTACAAGGCCGACCACTCCCCGCGCGCCGCGGTCGCCGACCTCGTCCACCTCGAACAGCTCGACGAGGAGCGGAACTTCGCGCTCAGCCTGTACGAGCCGGTGGGCGCCACGCCCGAGGAGCGCCGGTTCAAGATCTACCGCCGGGGCGACGCCATCTCCCTGTCGGCCGTGCTGCCGGTCCTCAACCGGCTCGGCGTCGAGGTCGTCGACGAGCGGCCCTACGAGCTGCGCTGCGCGGACCGCAGGGTCGCGTGGATCTACGACTTCGGTCTGCGCATGCCGGCCCCCAAGGGCGGCGCGGCCTCCTTCGGCGACGACGCCCGCGAGCGGTTCCAGGACGCCTTCGCCGCCACCTGGACCGGCAAGGCGGAGAACGACGGCTTCAACGCGCTCGTGCTGAGCGCCGGGCTGACCTGGCGGCAGGCGATGGTACTGCGCGCGTACGCCAAGTACCTGCGCCAGGCGGGGTCGACCTTCAGCCAGGACTACATGGAGGACACCCTCCGCAACAACGTCCACACCACCCGCCTGCTCGTCTCCCTGTTCGAGGCGCGGATGTCGCCGGACCGGCAGCGCGCCGGGTACGAGATCGTCGACGCCCTGCTGGAGGAGGTCGACGCGGCCCTCGACCAGGTGGCCTCGCTCGACGAGGACCGGATCCTCCGGTCCTTCCTCACCGTCATCAAGGCGACGCTGCGCACGAACTTCTTCCAGGAGGCCGCGGGCGGCAAGCCGCACGACTACGTCTCCATGAAGTTCGACCCGCAGGCCATCCCGGACCTGCCGGCACCGCGCCCGGCGTTCGAGATCTGGGTGTACTCGCCGCGCGTCGAGGGCGTGCACCTGCGCTTCGGCAAGGTCGCCCGAGGGGGCTTGCGCTGGTCGGACCGCCGTGAGGACTTCCGCACCGAGATCCTCGGCCTGGTCAAGGCGCAGATGGTGAAGAACACCGTCATCGTGCCGGTCGGCGCGAAGGGCGGCTTCGTCGCAAAGCAGCTGCCGGACCCGAGCGTCGACCGGGACGCGTGGATGGCCGAGGGCATCGCCTGCTACAAGACCTTCATCTCGGCGCTGCTCGACATCACCGACAACATGGTGGCCGGGGAGGTCGTCCCGCCCGCCGACGTCGTACGGCACGACGAGGACGACACCTACCTGGTCGTCGCCGCCGACAAGGGCACCGCGACCTTCTCCGACATCGCCAACGAGGTCGCCGAGAAGTACAACTTCTGGCTCGGTGATGCCTTCGCCTCCGGCGGCTCGGCCGGCTACGACCACAAGGGCATGGGCATCACCGCCCGCGGCGCCTGGGAGTCCGTCAAGCGGCACTTCCGGGAGCTGGGCGTGGACACGCAGAGCGAGGACTTCACGGTCGTCGGCATCGGCGACATGTCCGGTGACGTGTTCGGCAACGGCATGCTGCTCAGTGAGCACATCCGCCTGGTCGCCGCCTTCGACCACCGGCACATCTTCGTCGACCCGAACCCGGACGCGGCCGTCTCCTACGCCGAGCGCCGCCGCCTGTTCGAGCTGCCGCGCTCGTCCTGGGAGGACTACAACAAGGAGCTGCTGTCGCCGGGCGGCGGCGTGTTCCCGCGGACCGCGAAGTCGATCCCGGTCAACGCGCACATCCGCGAGGCCCTCGGCATCGAGGGCAAGGTCACCAAGATGACCCCGGCCGACCTGATGAAGGCCATCCTCAAGGCGCCGGTGGACCTGCTGTGGAACGGCGGCATCGGTACATACGTCAAGGCCTCCACCGAGTCCCACGCGGACGTCGGCGACAAGGCCAACGACGCCATCCGCGTCGACGGCGGGGACCTGCGCGTCAAGGTCGTCGGCGAGGGCGGCAACCTGGGCCTGACCCAGCTCGGCCGGATCGAGTTCGCCCTGCACGGCGGCCGGATCAACACCGACGCCATCGACAACAGCGCGGGCGTGGACACCTCCGACCACGAGGTGAACATCAAGATCCTGCTCAACGGCCTGGTCGCGGACGGCGACATGACCGTCAAGCAGCGCAACAAGCTGCTCGCCGAGATGACCGACGAGGTCGGCCGCCTGGTGCTGCGCAACAACTACGCGCAGAACACGGCGATCGCCAACGCGCTCGCCCAGTCCAAGGACATGCTCCACGCCCAGCAGCGCTACATGAAGCACCTGGTGCGCGAGGGCCACCTCGACCGGGCGCTGGAGTTCCTGCCCACCGACCGCCAGATCCGCGAGCGGCTCGCCTCCGGCCAGGGCCTGACCGGCCCGGAGACGGCGGTCCTGCTGGCCTACACCAAGATCACGGTCGCCGAGGAGCTGCTGCACACCTCGCTGCCCGACGACCCGTACCTCAAGGGCCTGCTGCACACGTATTTCCCCACCGCGCTGCGCGAGCAGTTCCCCGACCGCATCGACACCCACCCGCTGCGCCGCGAGATCACCACGACCGTCCTGGTCAACGACACGGTCAACACGGGCGGTACGACGTACCTGCACCGGCTGCGCGAGGAGACCGGTGCCTCGCTGGAGGAGATCGTCCGGGCGCAGACCGTGGCCCGCGCGATCTTCCGCTCGGCCGTCGTGTGGGACGGGGTCGAGGCCCTCGACAACAAGGTCGAGGCCGCCGTGCAGACCCGTATCCGGCTGCACTCCCGCCGCCTGGTGGAGCGCGGCACGCGCTGGCTGCTCAACAACCGGCCGCAGCCGCTCCAGCTCGCCGAGACGGTGGACTTCTTCTCCGACCGTGTCGAGCAGGTCTGGGCCCAGCTGCCGAAGCTGCTGCGCGGCGCGGACCTGGAGTGGTACCAGAAGATCTTCGACGAGCTGACCGGCGTCGGCGTCCCGGACGAACTGGCCACCCGCGTGGCCGGGTTCTCCTCCGCCTTCCCGACGCTCGACATCGTCTCGGTGGCCGACCGCATGGGCAGGGAGCCGCTGGACGTCGCCGAGGTCTACTACGACCTCGCCGACCGGCTGCGCATCACCCAGCTCATGGACCGCATCATCGAGCTGCCCCGCGCCGACCGCTGGCAGTCCATGGCCCGCGCGGCGATCCGCGAGGACCTGTACGCGGCCCACGCGGCGCTCACGGCCGACGTCCTGGCGGTGGGCAACGGCTCGTCGACGCCGGAGCAGCGCTACGAGGCGTGGGAGCAGAAGAACGCGGCGATCCTCGGCCGGGCGCGCACCACGCTGGAGGAGATCCAGAGCTCGGACTCGTTCGACCTGGCCAACCTGTCGGTGGCGATGCGCACGATGCGCACGCTGCTGCGGACGCACTCGTAAGGGCGGTACGAGCATGAAGGCGCCCCGGGCCGTGATCGCCCGGGGCGCCTTCGTGTCGTGCGGGCCTTCTTGGCGTGCCTTAGGGGGTTTCGAGTGGAGGACTTACCGATTCCGGCTAAGGCTTACTAGGTGACTGTCAACCTGTCCGAGCAGCCGGTGGCCGCTCCTGCCCGGCCCGTGAAGCGTGTCGTCCTGGAAGTCGTGAACTTCGGGATCGTCGGCGGCAGCGGCGTCGCGGTCAATTTCCTGGTCTTCAACGTGCTGCTGCACGGCCTGGCCTGGCCCGCCATGGTGGCGACGGTGCTGGCCAGCGTCGTGGCGATGGGCACGAACTACCTGGGCTTCCGCTATTACACCTACCGCGACCGGGCCGCGCGCACCCGGCGCCAGGTCCTGCTGTTCTTCGTCTTCAGCGGACTCGGCGTCGTCATGGAGAGCGGCCTGTTCTACCTCGGATATCACGGCCTCGGACTGCACGGACCCGTCGAGTCGAACGCCGTGAAGGCCCTGTCGATCGTCCTCGCCTCCGTCTTCCGTTTCCTCGTCTACCGCACGTGGGTGTTCCGGCATGCCGAGCGCTGAGACGCGTGGCCGGCTGCCGCGGGCGCTCCCGGCGTTCGTCGCGGTGGCCTTCGTACTGCTGCACGTCTTCGGTTACCCGGCCACCCGCTTCTCCAACGACTCCTACCGCTACGCCCGCGAGGCGTACGAGTTCCTCGGCGACTCCCCGCGCGAGGCGACACGCAAGGCCGTCGCCGCCTACTGCGCGGACACGGCCAGGCTGGTCCACCGCAACCGCATGCTCGACCAGCTGGAGTTCCGCGCGCCGGGCCGCGAGGCGGAGTACGCGGCGCGGTGCGAGAAGAAGTACGCGGACGGGCTCACGCCCACCGACCCGCGCTACGAGAGGATCTTCGACACCCGGCCCGGATACCCGCTGATCGCCGCCCCGTTCGTGGCGCTGCTCGGCGCCAAGCCCGGACTCACGCTGGTCGCGCTCGCCTTCACCACCCTCGCCGGCTACCTCGTGTACGTGCTGCTGCGGGCACTGCGCGCGCCGCCTCCCGCCGCCGTACTCGGCCAGATCCTCTGCTACGTGACGCCCCTCGCCGCCTGGGGCGGTCGGCCCCTCACCGAGGGCCCGGCCCTCGCGCTGATGACCGCGCTGCTGCTGGCCTCCGTGTGGCTGCTGCGGCGCCGGGTGCTGCCCGGGGCGCTGCTGTTCACCACGGCCCTGGCATACGGACTTGCCGTCAAGTACGCGAGCTTCCTGATGGCGGCCCCCCTCCTGGCGGCCGCCGCGTGCGCCTCGCTGCTCTTCGTCCGCCGCACCCGGCACCGCGGCACGTGGTGGCTGGCCGGGCTCTCGGCGGGCGGCACACTCACCGCGCTGGTCCTGAGCAAGGCGCTGGGCCTGCCCGGCATGACCGACTCCCTGCAGGACACCTTCACCCTGCACTGGACCCGGCCCGAGATCGCCGACCCGTGGCCTGCCCTCGTCCGCCTGAACCACCAGTACTGGTGGCAGTGGCTCCAGAAGGAGGCCTTGGCGCCTGCGCTGCTCTTTCTGCTGGTGGTGGGCGTGTGGGGCGTGTGGAAGCGTTCGGTGCCGGTGGCGATGTGCGTGATCGCCGTGGGGCTCGTCGGTTTCGCGACGACGGTGGCGCATCCGGTCGCGAGGGAGCAGGACCGGTTGTACGTCCTGGTGTGGCTGATCCCCGTGATCGGTGTGCCGCTGGCGCTGGAGCGGGTGTGGCGTGGGGCCCCTGGGTTGCGGGATGACGTGGCTGAGGCGGGGGTGGCTGCGCAACCCGGCGCCGCGGCCCGACTTCCCTCGAGCAGGGAGGACCCCCATCACCCCGGCGGCACGACTGCCCGCAGCTAGGCCCGCAACGCGCTCGCCACCAACCGTGCCGCCCGCTTCACCTTCGGACGAGCCACCTGTCGTACCAGCGGTCGTACGAGCCTCGCCGTCACCCCCACCGGTTCCCACCGGATCTGGAGGCGGCCCGGGCCGTGGCCCTCCGGTTCGACGGTCAGGCGGTGGGGGGACATGCCGCCGTGGTAGGCGACGTGGGCGCTCAGGGACGGGAAGGCGAGGGGGGCGAGCAGCAGGCCCGTGTTGACCTGACCCCGGTGTTCCAGCCGCAGCAGGGGGTGGCGTACGCCGGCGAAGCCGTGGACCGGTACCGGAGCCGTCGCCAGGTCGAGGTGGACCTGGCCCTCGAACACGCCCGGGCGGATGGGGGAGAGGCGGAAGGGGATCCTCAGGCGGCGTCGGCCGGGGGTCAGCAGCAGCGTTGCGCGCTGGCAGCCGACGGGGAGGCGCAGGCCGGGGTCGTACGTGCGGACGGTCAGGTCGACCGAGGCGCCCGGCCCCCGCGTGAGCTCCGTGATCTCGTGCCGGAACTGGGCGCTGAAGAACGGGCGGGTGTCCAGCTCCAGGTCGGAGAGGTCCAGTTCGCGGCGGGCCTCGGCCGACTCCGGGATCCGGTCGCCCCAGTAGATCCGGCCCTCCGCGTCGGTGGTGACCTCCCGCGGCGCGACGCCGTGGCCGAGGCCGCGGGCCGCCAGCCGGGCGTCCGGCAGGCGGCGGTCGCGGACCAGTTGGAGGACGACGCGTTCGGCGCGCGGGAGGCGGGCGTAGGCGCCGGGGGCCAGGGTCGCCAGGTAGGGGTTGACCAGGTCCGCGAAGGACGCCAGCCACTCCTCGTCCCGGAACGGCAGGTCCCCGGCGTACATGCGGAAGTCGTGCTTGAGGAACTTGTGGTCCTTGTCCTCGCGCAGCGACTCGTGCCCGCTGTCGGCCAGGAAGGCGTCGATGAGGTGCTGGACGTGGATGCGGTCGCGGACGTTGGTGAGTTTGTGCCGCTGGTTGGATATCGAGGCCGCGTCGGAGGAGGCGTACGGGGCCACGTACCAGCGGTACACCGGCTCAGGGATGATCGTGAACGTCTTGGCCAGGCAGTACGCCTGCGCCGAGAACAGCTGGTCCTCGTAGTGGATGCCCTCGGGGAAGCGCAGCTCGTGCCGGTCGAGGAAGGCGCGGGCGTACATCTTGCTGGTCGCCAGGTGCTCGAAGAACAGGCGGGGATCGGCCTGGATGCCGTCGAGTGTGCGGCGCTCGGCCACCAGGTGCGGCATCCACGTCGAGCGGCGCCCGCTGTCCACCCGGATCCGCTCCACCGCGCCCATCGCGAAGTCGATCTCGCGCTCGCGGTGGGCGGCCAGCAGCAACGCGACGGCGTCGTCGGGGAGTTCGTCGTCGCTGTCGAGGAACATCAGGTACGGGGCCCGGGCGGTTTCCAGACCGCGGTTGCGCGGTGCGCTGCATCCGCCGCTGTTTTGCTCCAGGCGGACCACGCGGATACGGGGGTCCTGTGCCGCCAACCGCCGTGCCACCGCCGGGGTGTCGTCCGTGGAGTGGTCGTCGCTGATGATGATTTCTAGGTTGGCGTGGGTCTGGCGGCGGACCGACTCGACGGCCCGCGGGAGGCGCTCGGCGTCGTTGTGGACGATCACCGTCACCGTGACATCGGGCGCTTCGGGGCTGCTCATGCGGTCGCCTCCTGCGGGCTCGGGGCCGGGGCGCGTTCCTCGATCGGCAGGACCGGCGGCAGTTGCTCCTCGTCCTGGCCGAGGAAGACCCGGCGTACGACGCGTTCGGCGGCGCGTCCGTCGTCGTACTCGCAGAACCGCCGCCGGAAGGCGGCCCGCGCCTTCGCCGCGCCCTCGTCGCGCCAGGCGTCGGTGGTGAGGATCTCCGTCAGCTCCTCCTGGGTGCGGGCCACCGCGCCCGGAGGCTCCGCCATCAGGTCAAAGTAGACGCCGCGGGTGGTGCGGTACGTCTCCCAGTCGTCGGCGTGGACGACGATCGGGCGGTCGAGGTTGGCGTAGTCGAACATGATCGAGGAGTAGTCCGTGACCAGGGCGTCCGCCGCCAGGCACAGGTCCTCGACCGGGTCGTAGGGGGAGACGTCGATGATGCGGCCGGTGCGGCGCAGGCCTGTGAGCGGGGAGACCGTGCGGTCGTAGAAGTAGTGGCCGCGGACCAGGAGCACCGTGTCCTCGCCGAGGCGGTCGGCGAGGGCGGCGAGGTCCAGGCGCGGGGTCCAGCCGGCCTCGTAGTCGCGGTGCGTGGGCGCGTAGAGGATCGCCCGGCGGCCCGGGGCGATGCCGAGGCGGTCGCGCACGGCGCGGATGTGCTCGGCGCTGGCCGTGTAGTAGACGTCGTTGCGCGGATAGCCGTGGTCGAGGGAGACGTAGCGGGACGGGTACGCCCGCTCCCACATGCGGGTGGTGTGGCTGTTGGAGGAGACGCTGTAGTCCCATTTGTCGATGCGCTCCAGCAGAGCCCGGAAGTCCAGGCCCTGAGCGGCGGCCGGGAACTGCATCTGGTCCAGGCCCATGCGCTTGAGGGGGGTGCCGTGGTGGGTCTGGACGTGGATCGCGTCGGGGCGTTTGATCACCTCGTTGGGGAAGTTGACGTTGTTGACCAGGTACTTGGCGGTCGCCAGCACCTCCCAGTAGCGGCGGCTGCCGGGCACGACGTGGTCCGTGCCGGGCGGGAGGAGGGCCGCGTTGTTCGCCGTCACGACCCACACCGGGTGGATCTGCGGGGCGAGTTCGGCGAGCTTGGCGGCGATCGCGGCCGGGTTGCAGGCCACGCCCCGGTTCCAGTAGGCGGCGAAGACGGCCAGGTGGGGGTTGACCGGGCGGCCGAGCGCCCTGCGGTACTGGTGGTCGCGGAGTTTCGCCCCGACCTGGCGTTTACGGGTCCGCAGCGCCGACTTGGCGGCCCGGCGGGTGCGGTTGGCGGCCTGGAAGGCGCGGTATTTGGTGTAGGCGCCCTCTTCGAGGAGGGAGCGGCGGACGCCTTCGAGGCCGACGGGGCGGAGGTGGCCCTCGGGGCGGCGGCGCAGGGCCGCCAGGGAGGCCCGGCGGAAGAACTCGCGCGCGACCTCCTCCGGCATGTCGCCGCGCGCGAAGGTGCGCAGACAGTCGCGGACCATGACGTCGTAGAGCACGGCGTGCGCGGCCGGGCGGTCCCGGGTGAGGTCCAGGAGTGTCTCGTAGCGGTCGACGAGGGCGTAGCGCTGCTCGGCGGTGACCGGCGGGAGGCTCGCGCGGCGCAGTCGGCGGTCCTCGTAGGCGACGTGGGGCAGGCAGGCGACCCGGTCGGCGAGCAGCAGGGCGGCGTACGCGGCGAACGGCTCGTCGTCCGTGGTCAGCCGCTCCTGGTGCGCCCGCCAGAAGCCGGTGCGTATCGCGCGGGTGCCGAGCAGCGGGGTCAGGCGCAGCAGGCGCGCGCAGTCGTCGAGGGCGAGGTCGGCGCGGCCCGCGCGGGCGAGGAGGGGGCCGTCGGGGGAGGGCAGGCCGGAGGTGTGCCAGGTGCTGCGGACGTGGTCCAGCAGCAGGACGTCCACCGTATCGGGGAGTTCGGCGGTGCGCTCGGCGATGGTGCGCGGGGCGCCGGCGGGCAGCCCGTCCTTGGCGTGCACGAAGTGCAGCCACCGTCCGTCGGCTCGCGCGGCCCCCGCCGCCCGGGCCGCCGCGTCGCCCGTGCCGTCCGGCAGGGGCAGCACCTGGAAGTCGGGAGCGTGCCGCTCGGCGGTCTCCCGAGCCCAGTCGCCGACCGCCGCCACGATCACCTCGGCGTCCGGGAGCGGGCGGGCGGCGAGGGAGTCGAGGAGTTCCGTCAGGTGGTCCTGCGTGTTCGGCCCGTGGACGATGACGCTGAGCTCGGGCATCGCGGGGACTCCTTCATCTCGTCACTCCAGACCCGCCTATCCGGTCATAGTGACACCAATGCGATGAACGGGCCGACCGGAGTGCGCCTCACGAGGGAAGAGGCACCTTGCTCCCGTCGGGTTCCCTGTGCGCCGGTTTGGGAGCCGGAGGCTTCGGCCTGGATTTCGGCTTGGCGGACTTGTCCCCGGTGAACGCCTCGTACTCCTTGAGGACCTCCTCCGTCGGCCCGTCCATGCGCAGCTCGCCGCGCTCCAGCCACAGCACCCGGTCGCAGGTGTCGCGGATCGACTTGTTGTTGTGGCTGACCAGGAAGACCGTGCCCGCGTGCTTGCGCAGCTCGCGGATGCGGTCCTCGGAGCGCTTCTGGAAGGAGCGGTCGCCGGTGGCGAGGGCCTCGTCGATGAGCAGGACGTCGTGGTCCTTGGCGGCGGCGATGGAGAAGCGCAGCCGGGCGGCCATGCCGGAGGAGTACGTGCGCATCGGCAGCGTGATGAAGTCGCCCTTCTCGTTGATGCCGGAGAAGTCGACGATCTCCTGGTAGCGCTCCCTGATCTGCTCCCGGGACATGCCCATCGCGAGACCGCCGAGGTGGACGTTGCGCTCGCCGGTCAGGTCGCTCATCAGGGCCGCGTTCACGCCGAGCAGGGACGGCTGGCCGCCCGTGTAGATACGGCCGTTCTCGACGGGGAGCAGTCCGGCGACGGCCTTCAGCAGGGTCGACTTGCCGGAGCCGTTGGTGCCGATCAGCCCGATGGCCTCGCCCCTGTACGCGACGAAGGACACGTTCCTCACGGCGTGCACCCGCCGCACACCGGCCGCCTGCTCGGTCTGCCTGCGGCGCAGGATGCGGTTGAGGGCGGCGGTCGCGGAGCCGCGTCCGGCGCCGGTGCCGTTGACCCGGTAGACGATGTCGACGCCGTCGGCGATGACGGTGGGGACCCTGCCGTTGTTTTCCGTGGTCGCAGTGTTCTCAGGGGTCCGGATGTTTTCGCCGGTCTCGGCGTTCTCAGCGTTCTCAGCCACGGCCGTAGGTCTCCTCAGCCTTCCAGAAGTAGATGAACCCGCCGACGCCGGCGAGCAGCGCCCAGCCGGTGGCGATCGCCCACACGTGGGCCGGGAGCTGGCTCGCGTGGAAGCTGTCGATCAGGGCGAAGCGCATCAGGTCGATGTAGACCGCGGCCGGGTTGGCCTGCAGCGCGGGGCCGACCCAGGACGGCAGACCGTCGTGCCGGCTGAGCAGGTGGTCGATGCTCCACATCACGCCCGAGACGTACATCCAGGTGCGCAGCAGGAAGGGCATCAGCTGGGCGATGTCCGGGGTCTTCGCGCCCAGCCGGGCCATGACCATCGAGACGCCCGCGTTGAAGGTGAACTGCAGCACCAGCGCCGGGATCGCCAGCACCCAGGACGCCGCCGGCGGCACGCCGAACGCGAGCAGGATGACGACCAGGGCGGCCATCGAGAACAGCAGCTGCTGGAGCTGCTGGAGGCAGAACGACAGCGGCAGCGCGGCGCGCGGGAAGTGCAGGGCCCTGACCAGGCCGAGGTTGCCGGAGATGGCGCGGGTGCCCGCCATGATCGAGCTCTGCGTGAACGTCCACACGAAGACGCCCGTGACCAGGAAGGGGACGTAATCCGGCACGCCCTTCTTGGTCTGCAGCAGCACGCCGAAGATGAAGTAGTACACCGCCGCGTTCAGCAACGGCGTCATCACCTGCCAGACCTGGCCGAGCTTCGCCTGGCTGTACTGGGCGGTGAGCTTGGCGGTGGCGAACGCGGTGATGAAGTGGCGGCGCGCCCACAGCTGGCGGACGTACGCGGGCAGTGAGGGGCGGGCGCCGCTGACCGTCAGGCCGTGGCGGGCGGCGAGGGCCGCGAGGTCGTCGTCGGCCGGGACCGGTACCGGCGTCGGGGGCGGTGTGTGGAGGACCTGGCTCACATCCGCTGCTTTCGTTCGGGGGAGGGGGGTGCGCGGCTTTCCGCGTCCGTCGCCCGGCGTTTCCTTACGTGACTCTTCACGTCCTCTTACGTCGGGACGGGACCGTATCGTCGCAACGCGAGCGTAGGCCGATCGGACGTCGGAACGCAACCGTTTCGTCGCTACGCCCTATGCTGGTCGGCATGACGACGAACGCCGACGAGCCCCAGCCGCGTCCGCGCCGCCGGGCCCCCGCGGGGGCGGCCGTGCTGCGGGAGGATGTGACGGAGGCCATCCGGGCGGCCGTCTTCGAGGAGCTCGCGGCCGTCGGCTACGCGCGGATGTCGATCGAAGGGATCGCGCGCCGGGCGGGCGTCGGCAAGACCGCGGTGTACCGGCGCTGGCGTTCCAAGCTGCACCTGGTCCTGGACATCGTCTCGGCGCTCGCCGTGCAGGGCCTGCCGGCGCCGGACACCGGCTCCCTGGAGGGCGACCTGCGGCTGCTGTACGAGGTGACCTCCCGCGCCCTGCGCCACCCCGTGGCCTCGCAGATCATCCCGGACCTCCAGGCGGAGGCGGCCCGCAACCCCGAGATCGCCGAGGCGCTGCAGAAGGCCCTCAGGGAAGGGCAGGACGGGGTCGCGAGCGGCATCGTGACGGCGGCGGAGCGACGCGGTGAGGTTCGTGCGGGCCTCGACCACGACCTGGCCCTCGACCTGATCTCGGGGCCCCTGTACTGGCGCTCGGTGGTGATCCGCAGCCCGAAGCTGCCGAAGGGGTATCTGGCGGCGCTGGCCCGGGCCACGGCGGGGGCGCTGAAGGCGTTGTGAGGCGGGGTGGGTGCGCGGCCCGGTGCGGCGGGGTGCCTCCCCCGCTCCCGCCTTCACGAGAGCGGAGGTCCTGAGCAAGCGGTCGGCACACGGAGGGGCGGCCCTGACGAGACCGGCGGCCACCGGCGCCGGAGCCCGGCGCGCCGGGCCGGAGGGCGGCCCCTGGCGAGACCGGCGGTCACCGACGCCGGAGCCCGGCGCACCGGTGGCCGCCGGCCGGAGTTACAGGTTGTCTCCCCAGCCGCCCTGGATCATGGTCTGGAAAGCCCACTTCCCGTCCCGCTTGAGCAGGATGTCGGCGTACCGGAGCTGCTGGGAGTGGCCGTCCACGGTCATGGTCGAGTCCGTGAAGACCACGGCCATCGAGGCGGACAGGAATACCGGGGTCCGGGTGGACTCGAAGGTGATGTCCTGGCTTCCCTCGCCCATCACCTGGGTCATGGTCGCGACGAACTGGTCCCGGCCCCACTGCGCCGATCGACCGTCGCCCGCGGAGTCGTCGCTCACGAGGTTGAGCGGGAACACCGCCATGTCCGCCATGCGCTCGACATCGCGCTTGGCGCTCGCCGCGTCGTAGTCCGCGAACCAGGCGTCCAGGCTCGCGCGGTCTTCGGCGGTCGGGGTGTAGCCGGTGTCGGGCAGGAAGGTCATGCGGGCTCCTTCGGGACGGTGCGGGAGGCGGATCCGCCAACTAGTCAAGTTTGCCTAGTTGGCTGCCGAGGGAGCAATACCTCTCCCTGTCGCTGGTCAAACTTGATCAGTGTGGATCCTGGCTGTGATGCGGGTCACGCGGCTACTGGCCGCGGGCCGCCTCCGGATGCAGGCGCACCCAGCCCTCCCACGCCGAGGTGATCATGTCCTGGACGTCGTGGCGAGCCTTCCAGCCCAGTTCGGCGGCGGCGCGGTCGGCTGAGGCGACGACGCGGGGCGGGTCGCCGGGACGGCGTGGGGTGACCGTGGGCGGGCGGTCGTAGCCGGTGATCGCGTTGATGTGGTCGATCATCTCGCGGACGGAGACGCCCTCGCCCCGGCCGATGTTGAGGGTCAGGTCGCGGCCGGGGGACACCCGCAGCGCGCGGGCCGCCGCGACGTGGGCCTCCGCCAGGTCCACGACGTGGATGTAGTCGCGGACGCAGGTGCCGTCGGGGGTCGGGTAGTCGTCGCCGAAGATCCGCGGAGCGGCGTTCTCCGTCAGCTTCTCGAAGACCATCGGGATGAGGTTGAAGACGCCGACGTCCGCCAGCTCGGGGCGTGCGGCGCCCGCCACGTTGAAGTAGCGCAGGGACGCCGTGGACAGGCCGGCCGCCCGGCCCGTCGCCCGCACCAGCCACTCGCCGGCCAGTTTCGTCTCCCCGTACGGCGACATCGGCGCGCACGGCGTCTCCTCGGTCACCAGGTCCACGTCCGGCATGCCGTACACCGCCGCCGAGGAGGAGAAGACGAAGGACGGCACGTTCGCCGCCGTCACCGCCTCCAGCAGGACGCGCAGGCCCTCGACGTTCTCCCGGTAGTAGTGCAGCGGCAGGTCCACCGACTCGCCCACCTGCTTCTTCGCCGCCAGGTGGACGACTCCGGTGACGCCGTGGTCGGCGAGGGCGCGCGCGACCCGGTCGCCGTCCAGGGTCGAGCCCACCACCAGCGGCACTCCGTCGGGCACGCGCTCGGCGATGCCGGTGGACAGGTCGTCGTACACCACCGCCCGTTCCCCCGCCTCCGTCATCGCCCGGACGACGTGCGCCCCGATGTAGCCGGCGCCGCCGGTGATCAACCAGGTCATGTGCGGCCGTCCCCTCGTCAGTTGGCCCGGTGGGTGGTGCGTGTACGTGGTGCCGGTGTGGCCCGGCTATCAGTGAAGCAGGCGCCGCAGTCTTCCGCGTACGACCGACATCACGCCGCGTACGCCGGGCGCCACGCGCAGTGCCAGCGCGCCGGAGTGCGTGGCGTAGGGCTGTACGAGGACCACTCCGTGCCGGGCGCTGGGGACGGCGTGGCGGCGCAGCAGACCGGCGCCCGTCAGCGCGTGCGCCGTGAGCTCGCGGCTCGTGCCGTCGCGGAAGCGGACGCGCAGGCGCAGATCCCAGGTGCCCGCGCCGTACCGGGCCAGGTCCGCGAGGTCCACGGTCGTCTCGGCCGACCAGGTGCCGGCCGTCCGCGTGAGCGCGGTCGTACGGCGTGTCCCCGTCCGGCCGTCCTCCCGTCGCCGCCACTCCACCTCCAGCGCCTCCGGGCCCGCCGCCTCCAGCCGGCCGTACAGCTCGTGCAGGCGCAGCCGCAGGCGGGTGCCACGCGCGCGTGGGCGCAGTTCCGCGTCGACGGCGAGGGGGAGCAGGTGGACGGGGCGGGTCAGCAGGGGGTCCAGGGCGATCTGGGGCAGGTCGCCCGACCAGACGGGTGTGCCGTCCGCGGTGCGCGTGTAGGGCGGCAGCAGGCGGGCCGGGCGGGCCGCCAGCTCCCGCAGGCGGGGCAGGTCGCGCGGCTCGGGGGAGGCCAGGACGACCCGCCCGATCAGGCGGCCGGGCGCGGTCGGGTTGCGCGCCCAGTCGGCCGCGTCGTACTCCGCGAGGTGCGTCCGCGTGAGCTCCCACCATGCGCGCCGGTAGTGCGCGTCGCGCAGGCCCAGCTCGCGCACGTACATGCGCAGGTCGTGGTCGAGGAACTTGGCGCGGGCCGCCCGCGCGAGCTCCTTGTGCCCGGCACCCAGCAGGATCTCGTACGCCAGCCGGCACGCGTACGTGCGCGCCCGCCAGTTCCCGACGCCCGCGCGGTCCAGTGAGATCGACAGCCGCTCGGCGGACCGGCGTACGTGCCACACGTACACCCGGTCGGGGACGAGCGCGATGCGCGGGCCGGCGGCCAGCACGCGCGCGGTGAAGACGACGTCCTCGTAGCGGAAGCGGCCCTCGGGGAAGCGGATGCCGTGCTCGCGCAGGAAGCCGGTGCGGTAGAGCTTGTTGACGCAGAGCGTGTCGTGCACCAGGCGCGGGCGCAGAGCCGGGTGGGCGATGACGGCGTGCTCCGCGTACAGGCGCTCCTCCCACGGCACTTCGCGTCCCGAGGGCAGCTCCCGGCGCACACACAGTCCGCCCGCCACCTCCGCCCCCTCCCGCTCGGCCGCCGCGAGCAGCGCGTCCACCGCGCCGGGCGGGAGCACGTCGTCGCTGTCGAGGAACATCACGTACGGCGAGGTCACCGCGTCGAGTCCGGTGTTGCGCGGGCTGCCGCAGCCGCCGCTGTTGATCCGGCGCCGGACCACCTTCAGGCGCGGCTCGGTCGCGGCGAGGCGGGTGAGCAGTTCGGCGCTGCCGTCGGTCGAGCAGTCGTCGACGGCGACGACCTCGCGCACGGCGGGACCCTGCGCGAGCGCCGAGCGCACGGCGTCCGTCACATGGGTGGCGTCGTCGTAGCCGATGACGACGACGGCGACGGCGACCTGGGGAGGGGGAGCGTTCATGGGCGTCCCTGTGCCGGATGCGCGGAAGTGGTCACGAGCGTGCGTGATTGAACCCGTTACGTGGTGCTTGGTACCCCTTGGTGAAGACGGTCCACACCGGACCCCGGTTCACTTTCGGCTGCCGCTTTTCCCCGCCGGGGTCTGCTCGACCGCCACAGGCGGACGAAGGACAGCACGGCGGCCGTGGCCAGCAGCCCGTTGCGGACGAGCATCAGCGCGCAGCCCGTCCAGGTGGAATTCCGGACCTCGTCGTACAGCACGGGGTACGCCACGGCGGTGACCGCCGTCGCCGCCACGATCAGCACCGCCACCGGGCGCTGCACGGTGTGCCGGGAGGCCAGGCACACCGCGGCCAGGCCCAGCAGCCAGATCATGTACTGCGGACTGATCACCCGGCTGGTGACGGTGAACAGCAGCACCGCGCTCAGCGCCGCGTCGTACGGCGTCGCCGGCGTCCAGCGCCGCGCCCGGAGCCGCCACAGCGCCAGCAGCGCGAAGGCGGCCACGGTGAGCCCGAGAGAGAAGTCCGCGACGGTCCGTACGTGAGGTCCGGTGAACTCCAGCGCCCCGTACTGGTAGCGGACCGTCCCGGGCCAGCCGGCGCGCGTGGCGAAGGAGAGCACCGTTCCGCCGAGCGACTCGATCTGCACGCCCCGGTCGCCCTGCTGCCGCAGGAAGGCGAGCGGGTTCCTGAACGCGGTCGCGAGCAGCAGGAAGGACAGGGCCCCGGTCGCGGCCGCCCACGTCCACGCCGAACGCGTCGCCCGCCCCCTCGGCGTGCCCAGCAGCACCAGTGCGGGCCACACCTTGACGAGCGCGCCCAGCGCCGCGAAGACGCCACCCGCGCGCGGGGAACGCGACAACGTCAACAGGGAGATGACGGCCAGCGCGGTGACCTGCGTGTCGTACCGGACGAGCGGGATGTGCAGCAGCAGCGGGAGGCCGCCCGTCCACAGGGCGGCGCCGCGCAGGCTGTGCCCGGGGCGGGTGCCCGCGCGGGCGAGCGCCGCGGTGATCGCCGCGTCGGCGACGAGCGCGAGCACCACGAACGCCTGGAAGTACGTCAGCCACGGCAGCAGCGCGGGCGACAGCAGCACCGAGCCGGCGCCCGGCGGGTACTGCCAGCGCGGGTCGTGCGCCGGGAAGGCGCTGTGCATCAGGACGCCGTACCAGTGGTGGTAGAGGTGCCACACCTCGCGCGCGGCGGCGCCCCCGCCCAGCAGGGGCAGCCCGCTGTACGCGAGCAGGACCAGCATCGCGGCGCGGGTGGCGAGCCAGGCGGCGGTGAGGGTGAGGAAGCGACGTCTCATCACCGCGGATCGTAAGCCGGGCGAATGGCATGAAAGTGCTAACACACCATCAATCATCGATAAAGGCTCGCAGGCGGCGCAGAATCGCGCTCGTGGTGAGCGGAGAGGCGAGGAGGGCCGACCGGGTCCACGGCGCGGTGGCCGTGGCGGTGCCCGTGACCGGGATGCTCGCGATCGGGCTGTGGGGCCTGGACCGCGGCGGCATGTGGGGCGACGAGAGCGTCACGTTCCAGGTCGCGCGACGGACGGTGCCGCAGATCTGGCGGCTGGTGCAGAGCGTGGACGCCGTGCACGGCCTGTACTACCTGCTCATGCACGCCGTCCTCGCCGTCCATCCCGGCGAGGTCGTCCTGCGCCTGCCCTCGGTGTGCGCGGCGGCGGCGACGGCCGGCCTGGTCGCGGCCCTCGGCGTACGCCTGGCGGGGCCACGGGTGGGCCTGTGGGCCGGTCTGCTCTACGCGGTCACGCCGATGACCGGCCACTACGCGCAGGAGGGCCGCTCGTACGCGCTCGTCGCGGCGGGGGTGGCGGGGGCGACGCTGCTGCTGGTGAGGGCGGTGGACGGGCGGGCGGGGCGGTGGTGGCCGTACGGGCTGGTCCTCGCCGTGACCTGTCTGCTGCACGAACTGGCCGTGCTGGTGGTCTGCGCGCACGCGGTGACGCTGGGGCTGGCGCGGGTGCGCAGGGACGTGTGGTGGGGGTGGGGGCGCGCGGTCGGCGCGGTGGCCGTCGTCCTGCTGCCCCTGGTGTGGGTGTCCATGGGGCAGTCGGGGCAGGTGGGGTGGCTGGTGGCGCCAGGGTGGGAGCGGGTCGAGGGACTGGCGCGGAACGTCGCCGTCGGCCCGCGGGGCGCGGTGTTCTGGGCGTCCGTCCTGCTGCTGGTGGCGGGACTGGGGGCGCGGCGGCCGGCGATGGTCGCGTTCCCGCTCTTGGTGGTGCCGCCGGGGATCTTGATGGTGGTCTCACAGGTCCGGCCGCTGTACCACGACCGGTACGTGCTGTACGCGCTGGCGGGGGCGCCGCTGCTGGTGGCTGCCGGGGCGGACCGGTTGGCGGGGGCCGTGGGGCGGCTGCGGTTCGGCGGGCGGCGGGCGCACGGCCGCGTGTACCGGGTCGTCGTCGGTCTCGGCGGCGTCCTGGCCGTCACGCTCGCCTTCCTCAAGCACGTCCCCCTGCACCGCCACGACCGGTCCCCGGACCACCGCCCCGACAACCTCGCCGTCGTCGCCTCGCTCGCCGCGCGCCAGATCCGCCCCGGCGATCCGGTGCTGTTCCTGCCGTCGGTCGGGCGGCTCGCGGCGCTGGCGTATCCGAAGGGGTTCCGGCGGACCTGGGACATCGCGCTCGGCGAGCCCGGTCCCCGCTCCGGGACGCTGTGGGGCCGCGAGGCCACGCCCCAGGAGCTTCGGCACCGGCTCGCCTCGGTGGACCGCGTCTGGGTCGTCGCCGAGCCGTACGCGCTGCGCCCCGGCTGGCAGCCCCGCGACCCGACCGAGCGCGCCAAACTCACGGTCCTCGAGGAGCAGTTCACCCCCCGTGAGGAGCACGTCCGTCACGGCGTGGTCCTCCGCCTCTACGTCCGCCGCACGGCTCCGGGCAACCCGCTGTCGCCGGCCACGAGCAACCCCGTGTCCCCGCCTACGAGCAGCCCGGCGTCTCCGACAGCGCGGCCGCGTCCAGTGCGGTGGTGAGTTCGTCGAGGCGGGTGCGCAGGGCGCGGATCTCGTCGGTGTCGAACCCGGTCGCGGCGGCGATCCGGCGCGGCACCTCGAGCGCCCGCTCGCGCAGCGCGGCGCCCTCCTCGGTCGGCCCCACCTCCACCGAGCGCTCGTCGCGGGCGCTGCGCTCCCGCCGCACCAGGCCGGCCGACTCCAGCCGCTTGAGCAGCGGGGAGAGCGTGCCGGAGTCGAGGCGCAGGTGCTCGCCGAGCTTCTTCACGGGCATGGCGCCGTGCTCCCAGAGCACCAGCATCACCAGGTACTGCGGGTAGGTGAGCCCGAGGTCCTTCAGGAGCACGCGGTAGACGCCGTTGAAGGCGCGCGACGCCGCGTGCAGGGAGAAACAGATCTGCTGGTCGAGGTGGAGCCAGTCCTCGGCCGGCCGGTTCCGGTCGGGGGCGGGGGTCCGCGGCGTGTTCATGCCTCCAGGATAGCTCTTGCCCGCCATTTGATTGCGCACAATTTGATTGTGTGCTCTACTTAGGGTGTCGGCGGCCGGAGCAGGCCGCCGGAACGTGACTCGAGAGGGATGGTCTCCACATGGACGCGCTCTACACCGCTGTCGCCACCGCCACCCACGGCCGTGACGGCCGTGCCTACACCTCGGACGGAAAGCTGGACGTGCAGCTCGCCCCTCCGGTGGAGCTCGGCGGCAACGGCCAGGGCACCAACCCGGAGCAGCTCTTCGCCGCCGGTTACGCCGCCTGCTTCGCCAGCGCCCTCGCGCTGGTCGGCCGCCAGGCCAAGGTGGACGTCAGCGACGCCGCCGTCACCGGCGAGGTCGGCATAGGCAAGCAGGGCGAGGGCTTCGGCCTCGCCGTCACCCTCCGCATCGAGCTGCCGGAGTCCGTGGACGAGGCGACCGGCCGCAAGCTGGTCGAGCAGGCCCACCAGGTCTGCCCGTACTCCAACGCCACTCGCGGCAACATCGACGTCGACCTCGTCATCGAGTAAGAGCCGGCATCACCCGCCGACCCGCGCCAGCACCTCCCCCGTCCGCCTGCTCCACGCCACCACCACGGCCTCCTCGGGCACCGGGGTCCAGCGCGTCAGCAGCAGCCAGCGCACGTGGTAGCGGCGGACGATCGCGGCACGCTCGGCGCGGGTCGAGCCGGGGGCCAGATAGGCGCGGACGTCGGCGGCCCGGCGTTTGCGCGCCCGCTCGTCCAGGGCGGGGTCGGGCCAGATGGGCGCGGCGAGGTTCGGCCCGTACCCGGCGATGACGTGACTGGCGAAGTACCCGTCGGTGATCACCACCTCGCCCGGCCCGATGTGCCGCGCCGCCCACTCGTACGTCGGCCAGCGCGTCGGCTGCGTGAACCCCACCGGATCCACCGAGCGCGGTACGACCGCCCCGGCGTGCACGGTGAAGAACCCGATGCCCGCCCCGACAACCGCCACCGTGCCCAGCATCCGCCTCGGCCACCTCCACGGCCGGGGCGCCGCCAGCTCCACCGCCAGGGCGAACTGCAGCGGCACCAGCGCCGCCCACAGGGCCCTGCCGTACGTGTAGTGCCCGCTCACCCAGCCGTACGCCAGCACCAGGCACTCCAGCACGAACATCAGCACCAGCGGGTCACGCGCCGAGCGCCGGGCGCGCAGCCACAGCGCGGGGGCGCCGGCGAGCAGGGCCAGCCAGGAGTTCTGGAGCATCGCCTCGTACAGCCGGCGGTGCATCGCGTCCATGCCGGTGTCGCCCACCAGCGACAGCACGTCGTAGTACGGCCACGTGAGGGCGACCGCCGCGGTCGCCGCCCCCGCGAGCGCCCAGCGGCCGACGACCGGCCGGCGCCACCCGCGCTGCACCGCCGCCACGATCGCCACCGCCCCGATCAGCGCCGGAGCGGCCGTCACCGGATGGGTGAGCAGGATCAGGCCGTACAGCGCGCCGAGCCCGGCGTACCCCCACCGGCTCCCGAGCCCGCTGGGACCGACGAACCGGACGGCCCGCCCACCGGCACGCGCGCGCGTGCGGACCGGGTTGCCGCCACGCGCGCGCGTGTACGTCAGCGCCCACGCCCAGAACGTCAGCCCGATCGCGAACGCGGACGGATAGCCCAGGTTCGACGTCATCGCCATCAGCCCGAGGTAGCCGCTCCACTTGATCCGCGCGGTGCCCCACAACACCGTCATGAACAGCAGCGCCAGGACCGGCGCCCACCGGCGGCTGGTGAGGACCCGCACGAAACGGCCGATCCCCGTCAGCAGCACGACCAGGTGCACCGGCCCGGCCAGCCTGACGACCTCCCAGCCGGACAGCCCCGTCAGCCGCGCGAGGACGCCCTGGGCGACGGCGTACGGCCCGTAGTACGGGCTGCCCGCGCCCGGCAGGTCGGCCATGGTGTGGGCCGGGTGGAGCAGGTCGGCCTTGAGGCGTTCGACGACCGCCGCGTGCTGCCCGGCGTCGCAGCACAGCGGGATCCGCCAGTACGCCAGCGTCATCACCACCCAGAACAGGCCACCGAAGACCTGGTAGGGCGTGGGGCGCCACGTACGGCCGCCGCGCAGCGCCGTCGCGCCGTGAAGGGTCCGCCGGATGAGGAGTCCGGCTCTCATCGGAGTGCGGGACGGGGAAGGATCGGAAGGGTCTGGGCCATGGGCCGAATGTTCCCGAGGGCGGCAACGGCATGACGCCCGTCACTTCATCGAGTGACATCGCGGGTGGACGAGTGTCGCGGGTGGACGAGTCCCATCGAGGGTGGACGAGTGACATCGCGGGAGGACGACCGCGTCACTTCCCGCAGAGCTCGCGCTCCGCGGCCACCGGTGGGCGGGGGAAGCGGAACTGGGTGCGTTCGACGGCACCCGTCAGGTTCCGCCAGAACCGCTCGGGGGTGAGCGGTGCGCGCACCGACTCCCTCAACTCGGCCAGCCGACCGCACTGCAGCGCCGCGCGGGCCGCCGAGATCGCCTCGTGCGAGGTCTGGGCCCTGGCCAGGTCGGCATCGGACGGGCGCCGCACCGCCCATTCCGCGAAGACCCAGTGGTTGCGCAGGAACTTCTCGTGACCGGGCCAGCTCCACCGCTCCAGCTCCAGATGCGCGCCGATGGGGCTGGCCAGCCCCCAGGCGTCGTTGACGTAGGCGTCGAGCGGCGCCGCCGCCCCGGTGACACCGAGATGACGTCCGACCATCACCACGTGGTAGGGCGAGTCGGCACGCATCGGCGCGGCGTGCAGCCGGCGCTTGGCGTCGAAGTACAGCAGCGTGGGCCGGGGCCCGTGCACGGCCTCGTCCAGCATGCCGCGCGCCTCGGGCAGGGCCGGCCAGTTGTCCACCCAGGTCGCGGTGCGCACCGGGTTGTGGTCGCCGAGCCCTTCCACGTCGGAGCTGCGCACGTTGAACGACATCGGTGTGCTGCGCACGTCGAACGGTGCCCTCAGCGGGCTCACCGTCGCACACAGCCACACCGCCAGCAGGGCGCTCGCGACCGCGGTCGCCCGGGTCGCCGGGACGACCAGCACCGGCAGGAGCAGCAGCAGGAGGGCGGGCAGGATCATGCGCGCGTGCATGTAGTCACCGCCGACGCGCACCACGTAACCCGCCAGCAGCAGGCCCGCGGCGAACGGCGCCAGCAGCACCGCCAGCGGGGCTCGCTCCGGATCCCCGGCCTGCCGCTGCCCCCGGGTGCGCCGCACCACGAGGGCGGCCACCGCGCCGAGCACGACGAGCGCGGGCCACATCCAGTACGGGCCGAGCGTCTCCTGCACGTACGCGGCGCCCCGGCGCCAGTTGCTCGCGCCCGCCTCCTTCGCGATGCCCGGCAGCGGCACCAGGACCCCGTAGTAGCCCGCGCGGAAGATCTCGTACGCGAGGGGGAGTGCCCCCGCCGCGCCCAGCATCCCCGCACCGCCCCGCAGGGAGGGGCGCAGCAGCCACCACTGGGCGGCCAGGAAGCAGACCGTGACGACCGTCAGGTCCGGGCGCACCAGCGGACCCAGCCCGCACACGAAGGCGGCTCCGTACGCCGCGCGCGCCCGCTGCCCGCGCCGGGTGCGCGCGAGCAGCCACCACGACAGGCCCGTCCAGAAGGTGCCCAGGCCGCTCTCCAGGCCCGAGGTCATGTACGACCAGAACGGCGGCACGGCCAGCAGCACGAACACGCCCGCCGGGAGAAGCAGCCGGGCACCGCGGTACAGGCGGCAGGCGGCGTGCAGGGCGAGCGCGAAACCGGCGGTGCTCAGCAACAGCCCGAGCCCGACCGCGAGGAACGCGGGATCCTCACCGGTGACCCAGGTGACCAGCGCCAGCAGCCACTGCCACAGCGTGCCCGTCGAACTCTCCGCCCGCTCCCCGACGTTGAACACCGGCCCGTTGCCCGCCAGGATCTGCCGCACCGGACGCAGATAGATCAGCCCGTCGTCGCAGATCCAGCGCCGCCGGTAGCCCAGCGCGAACAGCGCCGCGGTGGGCACGGCGACCAGCGCCGTGCTCCACAGCCGCGCGGGCCGTCGCACGGCAAGCGGCGCCGGCAGCCGCGTCCGGGGCGTGCGCCGGCCGGGCAGGGAGGTGGTGGGTGTGGTCATCGCTCGATCAGCGCCTCGGGCCGGGTGGGGACGGCGGGGGCCGGGCGGGCCGCGGGCAGCAGCGCGCCGTCTGCGTCCCGTTCCCCGAGCATCAGGAGGCGTACGACCCGCTCGGCCGCCCGCCCGTCGTCGAACTCGCAGAACCGGTCCCGGAAGCCGGACCTGAGCCCCGCCGCCTCCTCGTCCCGCCACGCCCCCGAGGCGAACAGCCACGCCAGCTCCCGGTAGGAGCGCGAGACATGGCCCGGCGGCTCGGCGGTGATGTCGAAGTAGGCGCCCCGGCTGGCCGCGTACGCGCCCCAGTCGTCGGCGTGCACGACGATCGGCCGGTCCAGGTTGGCGTAGTCGAACATCAGGGCCGAGTAGTCGGTGACCAGCACATCGGAGGCGAGCATCACGTCCTCCACGTGTGGCTCGTCGGTCGCGTCGATCAGCACGCCCCGGGCGTGCAGGTCCGCCAGGCCCAGGCCGCGTGCCGTGCCGGCCGCGAGCGACGGGTGCAGCCGGACCACGAGGGTGTGGTCCTCGCCCAGGTCCGCGGCGAACCGGGCCAGGTCGAGGCGGTCGACGTGGCCGCCGCGCCGGTAGTCGCGCAGGGTCGGCGCGTACAGCACGACCGTGCGGCCGTCGGGGATGCCGAGCCGGGCGCGGACCTCCGCACCGGCGCCCGGGCCCGCGTTGACCAGGACGTCGTTGCGGGGGCTGCCGGTGCGCAGGGACGTGAAGTGGCACGGATAGGCGCGGTCCCAGACCAGCTCGGAGTGGCGGTTGGCGACCAGGCTGTAGTCCCAGCGGTCGGCGCGGCGCAGCATCTGCGGCACGTCGAAGCCGTGCCGGGCGCCCGGCTTGGTCAGCAGGTCGGCGCCCATGTACTTCAGCGGGGTGCCCCGGTGGGTGTGGACGTGGACGCTGCCGGGGCGTTTGACCAGGGTGCCGGGCCAGTTGACGTTGTTCACCCAGTACGTGGCCCGCGCCATCACCGCGTAGTAGCGCCGTGAACCCGGCGTCACGTGGTCGATGCCGGGCGGCAGCGCGTCCACCGCGTCCTCCCGGACCACCCACACCCCGTGGATGTGCGGGGCGAGTTCGCGGGCCTTGGCGTGGATCGCGGCCGGGTCACCGGACACGCCCTGGTGGTGGGTCGCCGAGTACACGGCCAGGTTCGGGTCGAGCGGGCGCTTGAGCTGGGCCGCGTAACAGGCCCGCCGGGCCTGTTGCCCCGCCACCCGCGTCGCCCGCCGCTTACCGCCCGCGGCCACCCTGCGCACCCCGCGCAGACCGCGCAGCACCGCGTACGAGGCATAGGGCGCCGACGCCAGCAGCCGCATCTCGGTGCCGCGCTCGTCGTCCGGCGGGGTGAAGCCCGCCGGGAGGTGACGGCGGTGGAAGGCGCGGATCTCCCGGTAGAAGGCGGGGCGGTCCGCGGGGGCCACGCGGTCCTCACGGGCCAGCACGAACAGCATGTGGTCCAGCGCCCGCTCGAACAGCAGAGGCCGCGCCCACGCCAGGTCCGGCCGCCCTTCGAGGAACGAGAACAGGCCCTCGTACTGCGGGAAGATGTCGAAGTGCCGCCGCCCCGGCGTCTTGGTGATCGCGCCCTGCCGGCGCTGCCGGTACTCCACCCCGATCCGCGGCAGACAGGCGATGCGGTCCGCCAGCACCATCGACCGGTAGGTGACGGGCGCGTCCTCGTACAGGCCGGGGGCGTACCTCAGGCCGTGCTCCAGGAAGAAGGACCGCCGGTACGCCTTGTTCCACGCCACCAGGAACAGCTGCAGGTACTGCGGGCTCTCGCGGATGCTGAACGTGTCCGTGCCCGCGGCGGCCAGCAGGTCGGCCGTCACACTGCGCCCGCCCCGCCCCCACCAGTGGGTGCGCACATGGTCGAAGACCACGATGTCCGGCTCACCGGTCGTCTTCAGACGCTCCGCGACGGCGGCCAGCAGGCCCGGCGTGTAGTGGTCGTCGCTGTCGAGGAACAGGACGTAGTCGCCGCTCGCCTCCTCCAGGCCCGCGTTGCGGGCCCGTCCGAGGCCGACGTTCTCCGGCAGGTGCAGCACCCGCACCCGCGCATCGCGCGCGGCGTACTGGTCGAGGATCGCACCGCAGCCGTCCGGGGAGCAGTCGTCGACGGCGATCACCTCGAAGTCGCCGTACGACTGCCCGAGCACCGAGTCGAGGCACTCGCGCAGATAGCCCTGCACCTTGAAGACGGGGACGATGACGCTGAAGCGGGGCACGGGGGTTCAGCTCCTCACGAGGGCGGGTGCCGGGGCCGGGGTGCGTTCGGCGAGCGGGATCACGGGCGGAATCGACTGGGGCGGCTCGCCCAGCAGCACCCGGCGTACGACGCGTTCGGCGGCCCGCCCGTCGTCGAACTGGCAGAACCGCTCCCGGAAGGCGGCGCGCAGGGCGGTCGCGGAGCCGTCCGCGTACGAGCCGTCGCGGAAGACGGCCGCCAGTTCCCCGGGCGTACGGGCCACCCGGCCCGGCGGGGCCGCCATCAGGTCGAAGTAGACGCCCCGGGTCTCCCGGTACACGTCCCAGTCGTCCGCGTACACGACGATCGGCCGGTCCAGGTTGGCGTAGTCGAACATGATGGACGAGTAGTCGGTGATCAGCGCGTCGGCGGCCAGGCACACGTCCTCGGAGGAGCGGTGCCGGGTGACGTCGATGATCCGGCCGCCGCTGCGCGCGGAGCCCTGGTCGTAGAAGTAGTGGGCGCGCAGCAGCACGACGTACTCGTCACCGATCGCCTCGCACAGCTCCTCCAGATCCAGGCGGGAGTCGAAGCCGGTGGCGTAGTCCCGGTGCGTGGGCGCGTACAGAAGGGCTTTCCTGCCCTCGGGCACGCCCAGTTCACGGCGGATGCGGGCCACGTCCTCGGCGGTCGCCGTGTAGTAGACGTCGTTGCGCGGATAGCCGTACTCGAGGGCCTCGTGCGAGCTGGGGAACGCCCGCTCCCACATCTGCGTGGAGTGCCGGTTGGAGGAGAGGTTGTAGTCCCAGCGGTCCACCCGGGACAGCAGCTTGGCGAAGCTGCCGGTCGCGGCGGCCACCACCGGGTACGTCGCCTGGTCGACGCCCATCGTCTTCAGCGGGGTGCCGTGCTGGGTCTGCAGGTGCACGCTGCCGGGGCGTTTGACGACGGCGTTCGCGAAGTTGGCGTTGTTGACGAGGTACTTGGCGCGGGCGAGAACGTCCCAGTACTTGCGGCTGCCGATGACCGCGTACTCGACGTCCTTCGGCATGCTGTCCACCGCGTCCGCCTCCACCAGGAACACCGAGCGCAGGTGCGGGGCGAGTTCGCGGGCCTTGGCGTGGATCGCGGCCGGGTTGCAGGCGTAGCCGCGGCCCCAGTACGCGCAGTAGACGGCGAGCCGCGAGTCGAGGGGGCGGCGCAGGCAGAGGCGGTAGCGCAGGCGGGTGCGCAGCGCCCGGAGGCGGGGTGCCCGGTCCATGGCCTTCGCCGCCGCCTGATTGGCGGCGCGCAGCGCCCGGAACGTCGTGTACGCCCCGGCCGCCAGCAGCCGGTGCTGCACGCCGAGGCGGCCAGCCGGGGCCTGGAAGCCGGCCGGGCGGTGGCGGCGGTACAGCGCGCCCGCCCGGCGGAAGAAGGCGCGGTGCCCGCCCGGCAGCCGCCGGGGGTGCGCGGCCGTCTTCAGGACCACGGCGAAGAGCTGCTCGAACAGGGGCGCCGACCGCTCGGCCGGCAGCCCCTGCTCGGCGGCGTGCGTCAGAACCAGGTCGGCCTGGCGCAGCAGGTCCATGTGGTGCTCTCCCGGCAGGTTGAGCCGGTTGCCCTGCCGCCGCAGCAGATGCCGTACGACGACCGAGCACAGCACCGCCACCCGCTCCGCCCGCAGGGCGGCCAGGGCGCCCCAGCCGATGTCCGTGTAGTGGCCGTCGGGGAAGGTCAGCTGCCGCTGGACGACGAAGGCACGGCGGTAGGCGGCGCTCCACGCCGGCAGGTGCACGCCGGTGAGATGCGGGGCCTCACCGGGGGTGAAGGCCCCGGTGGGCGCCTTCGCCAGCAGGGGGGCGGCCGGATTCGTCGGCTCGCCCTCCCACCAGGGAGTGCGCTCGTGCTCGAAGTACACCAGGTCGACGTCGCCCGTCTCCGCCAGCCGGGCGGCCAGCGCCGCCAGGGCCCCAGGGACGAGGGCGTCGTCACCGTCCAGGAACAGCACATACCCGCCCGTGGCCGCCCTCAGCCCGGCGTTGCGCGCCCCGGCCAGACCGGCCGACGGCGGCGAGTGCACGGGCGCCACCCGGGAGTCCCGCTCGGCGTACCCGGCGGCGACGTCCGCCCCCGGGGAGCCGGGCGCGTCGCACACCGGGATCAGCTCGAAGTCGCCGAAGGACTGGGCGAGGACCGAGTCCAGCGCCTGGGGCAGCCGGCCGGCGACCCCATGGGACGGGACGATGATGCTGAAGCGGGGCATTCTGCTCTCTCTGTTGTCGTCCTGGTGCTCTCAAGCCGTGGGGCGGCGGCCGGGCCGCCCCGTCGGCCGCCAGGTGGGCGGCCGGGTCGGGGTGGGCCGCGACGAGCTGGGGCGCATACGAACTCCCGGAGTGCGAACGGCGGTCAGAGGGGGTCGGTGACGCCGAGGGGACCGGCGGACTGCTGCGGCACGGTGGCGAGCGGGGAGTGCTCCGCCGAGGCGCGGGGCGACGGCACCGGGCGGCGCTCCTCGAGCGGCACGACCGGCGGGACGTCCCGCTCCCCGAGCACGACATGGCGGACGACGCGCTCGGCGGCGTGCCCGTCGTCGTACGGGCAGAACCGCTCGCGGAACTGCGAGCGCAGCTGGGTGGAGCGCGAGCCGCGCCAGTGGCCGGTGGCGAAGATGTCGATCAGCTCGTCCTCGCTGCGGGCGACCGCGCCCGGCGGGAAGGCCCGCAGGTCGAAGTAGGTGCCGCGGGCCGCCTCGAACGCCTCCCAGTCGTCGGCGTGGAGCACGATCGGCCGGTCGAGGTTGGCGTAGTCGAACATCAGCGACGAGTAGTCGGTGACCAAGGCGTCCGAGACCAGGCACAGCGACTCCACGCTCGGATGGTCGCTGACGTCGACGACCCGGCCCGAGGTGGTGGCGAGCGGGCCGCCGTGCCGGTGGTGGGCGCGGGCCAGGACCACGAAGCGTGGGCCCAGGCGGCGCACCACGCGCTCCAGGTCCAGGGCGTGGCGCTGGGTGCGGCGGTAGTCGCGGTGGGTCGGCGCGTACAGGATCACCACCGCGCCCTCCGGGATGTCGAGCGACTCCCGCAGCAGGGCCACGTCCTCGCGGGTCGCCGTCTGGAACACGTCGTTGCGGGGACAGCCGTACTCCAGCGTGGTGTAGCGGCCCGGGTAGACCCGCTCCCAGGTCAGGGTGGAGTGGCGGTTGGCGGACAGGACGTAGTCCCAGGTGTCGACGGTGCGCAGGAGCTTCGCGAAGTCCGTGTCCCGGGCCGCCGCCGGGCGCTCCTGAAGGTCGAGGCCCATGTGCTTGAGCGGGGTGCCGTGCTGGGTCTGGACGAGGATCTGGCCGGGGCGTTTGACCAGGCGGGGGTCGAAGTCGGTGTTGTTCACCAGGTACTTGGAGCGGGCGAGCGCCGTCCAGTAGGCGGCCGTGCCGGGGACCAGGCGGCGGGGCCCCGGCGGGATGGTGTGGTGGTGCTCGGCGTGCGCGACCCACGCCGTGCGGATGTGCGGGACGAAGGTGCGGAACGCCTTCTCCAGCGCGCCCGGGTTGCAGCCGTGGCCCCGGCCCCCGTACGCGGCGAAGACGGCACGGTCGGCGCGCAGGGGCAGGCACCTCTGGAGGCGGTAGTGCAGCTTCAGCAGGGCGCAGCGGGCGCCCCGGAGGAGCCGTCGGGCGGATCTGGCCGTCCTGCGGTGCAGGGCCGACGCCAGCCGGAGGGCCGCGTAGGTGCGGCGCAGGCCGCAGCGGATCAGGGCGTGGTGGATCCGGGCGCGCAGGGGGGCGGGGACGCCCGGGGCGCGGTAGCGGCGGCAGTGGGCGCGGGCCCGGCGCAGGAACTCCGCCCGCAGGCCGCGCGGCAGCCGCTCCCGGCGGGCGTACACCGCCGCCAGGTGATCGACCATGCGGCGGAACAACACCGGCCGCCAACGGGCCAGTTCGGGCTTCCCCTCCAGGAACGCGAAGACCCGGTCGTACTGGTCGAAGACGTCGAAGTGCCGCTCGCTGGTGGTGCGCAGGATGCTGCCCTGCCGGCGCTGCCGGTAGTGCACGCACACCCGGTCGAGGGTCGCGATCGACTCCGCCGTCATCAGCACCGGGTACGTCCACGGCGTGTCCTCGTAGTAGCCGGGCGGGAAGGTGAAGCCCTTCTCCTCGACGAACTCCCGCCGGTACGCCTTGTTCCAGGCGACCATGAGCAGCCGCAGCAGCCCCGGCCGGTCCTCCAGGCGGAACGGAGCCGGGCCCCGCTCGGTGAGCTGCGCGGCGGCCTGGTTGCGGACCGCCTCACCCGACCAGAAGGTGCGCGCGTAGTCGTAGACCAGGACGTCCGGCTCGCCGGTCTCCTTCAGTCGGTCGGCGATGGAGCGCAGCGCGTCCGGTGTGAGCGTGTCGTCGCTGTCGAGGAAGAGCAGGTAGTCGCCCGTGGCCCGCTCCATGCCGACGTTGCGGGCGGGACCGAGCCCGACGTTCTGAGGCAGGTGGACCGCCCGCACACGCGCGTCGCGGGCGGCGAACTCGTCGATGATCGCGCCGCAGGCGTCCGGCGAGCGGTCGTCGACGGCGATCAGTTCGAGATCGGGATACGACTGGTTGAGCACCGATTCCAAACACTCGTGCAGGTACGCCTGAACCTGATACGCGGGGACAATGACACTGAACCTGGGCAAGGGGCATCCATCGGTCGGCGCGGGCGTTCGGCCCGGGAACGGCCGATGGGCCGTCTCGGTTACGGCGGCTGCTGCATACGGGGGAACGTCAAGGGGGCGGGCTCCTCCTGGGCCCGCCCCCTCAATCCGCTTGCCGTACGGGCTACTTCACCGCGCCCGCCATCACACCGGACACGAACTGCCGCTGGAACGCGAAGAACACGGCCAGCGGGATCACCATCGAGATGAACGCGCCGGGCGCCAGCACGTCGATGTTGTTGCCGAACTGCCGTACCTGCGTCTGCAGCGCGACCGTGATCGGCTGGCTCCCGGAGTCCGTGAAGATCAGCGCGACCAGCATGTCGTTCCACACCCACAGGAACTGGAAGATGCCGAGCGAGGCGATCGCCGGCCCGCCCAGCGGCATCACGACCCGCAGGAACAGGCGCAGTTCACCGGCCCCGTCCAGGCGTGCCGCCTCCAGCAGCTCCTTCGGGATCTCCGCGAAGAAGTTCCGCAGCAGGAACACCGCGAAGGGCAGACCGAAGCCGACGTGGAAGAGGATCACGCCGATCAGGGAGCCGAAGATGCCGATCTTGCCGAAGAGTTCGGCGATCGGAATCAGCGCCACCTGCACCGGCACCACCAGCAGGCCGACCACACCCAGGAACCACCAGTCCCGGCCCGGGAACTCCATCCACGCGAAGGCGTAGCCCGCCAGCGAGCCGATCACCACGACCAGGACCGTCGCCGGGACGGTGATGTACACCGTGTTCAGCAGGGAGCCGGTGATGTCGTCGTTCTCCAGCAGCGTCTGGTACGCGTTGAAGGTGAGTTGGGAGGGCTCGGTGAGGACGTTCCACCAGCCGTCGGCCGCCATGTCCTCCGGCGTGCGCAGACTGGCCAGCAGCAGGCCGATCGTCGGGACCAGCCAGAACAGGCCGACGACGATGAGGAACACCCGCACCAGACCGCCGCTGACCCCCTCGGCGAGCCGGGAGCCCAGCGACCGCCTGGGCTTGACGGTGGTGACGGGCGGCGGGGCCGCCTTCGTGAGACCTGCGGCGTCCGCGGTCATCGCCGCACCTCCCGCCTGAGCCGACGCACGTTGAACCACATCACCGGGATCACGAGCAGCAGCAGGAACACCGCGATCGCGCTCGCGATGCCCGGCTGGTCCTCGGAGAAGCCCTTGCGGTACAGCTCCAGGGCGAGGACGTTCGCGTCGTCCTGGGAGGAGCCCGGGGCGATGATGAAGACCAGGTCGAAGATCTTCAGCACGTTGATCATCAGGGTGACGGTGACGACCGCGAGGACGGGCGCCAGCAGCGGCACCGTGACCCGTCTGAACACCTGCCACTCGGTCGCACCGTCGACCCGGGCGGCCTCCAGCAGCTCCCGGGGCACGCCCGCGAGCCCGGCCGCGATCAGCACCATCGCGAAGCCCGCCCACATCCAGATGTACGCGCCGATGATCGCGGGCGTGACCAGGGACGGGCCGAGCCAGTCCAGGCCGTTGTACGCCTCCTTGAAGTTGCTTGCCGGCAGCCTGAGTTGGGCGCCGTCGGCCTTCGAGGACAGGGTGAACGTGCCGTCGTCGCCGGCCGTGGCCGTCTCCACGACCCTGCCGTCCTTGACGGCCTCGATCTTCATGCCGGCGTAGCCCAGTTCGGACGCGTCGACGCGGTTGAGCGCGCCGACGCCCTTGCCGCGCGTGAAGTCCTGCCACGCCGTGCCGGTGATCTTGTCCGGCTCGGGCTTCGCCGCGACGGCGTTCTTCGCGTCGCCGGGCATCTGGTCGGGGGCCACGCCGACCATGGGCAGGGCCACGACCTGCCCGGTGCGGACCGGCTCCTTGGTGATGAAGGCGCCCCCGCCGGCCCCCTGGAGCGGCGACTCCCGGCCCGGGTGGGCCTTCGGGAACGCCGACGCCTGGGCGAAGGTGTCGTGGACGCCCACCCACACCGCGTTCGCGACGCCCTTCTCCGGGTCCTGGTCGTACACCAGGCGGAAGATGATGCCCGCCGCGAGCATCGAGATCGCCATCGGCATGAAGACGACCAGCTTGAACGCCGTTCCCCAGCGCACCCGTTCGGTCAGCACCGCGAAGATCAGACCGAGCGCGGTCGCGACCGTCGGCGCGAACACCACCCAGATCACGTTGTTCTTCAGGGCGGTGCGGATGCCCTCGTCGGTGAAGAGGGCCTGGTAGTTGTCGAATCCGGCGAGGCCGTCGCCGGACTGGTCGTAGAAGCTGCGGACGACCGAGTACCCGATCGGGTACACCACGAGCGCGCCGAGCAGCACGAGAGCGGGCAGCAGGAACAGCGCCGCCACGGTCTTGCGGGTGCCCGTCACACTCCTGCGCGACTTGGGAACGGCAGGGGGCGTGGGGCCCCCTGCCGCTGCGGCCGACGTCATCCCGTCAGCCTCCGTACGCGGCGGCCGCGTCGGCCTCCAGCTTCCGCTGCGTGCCCGCGACGTCCTGCGGGTTCTTCAGGAAGTCCTGCAGCGCCTTCCACTCGCCCTTGCCGGGCGTGCCGCCGAAGGCCTGCGGGGCCTGGTCGGACATGTCGAAGCGGAAGTCGTCACCGGCGTCGATCAGGGCCTTGGCGATTCTGCGCTGCACGTCGTTCGGGTACGCGGAGTTCTCCACGTTCTTGTTGGGCGAGAGGTAGCCGCCCAGCTTGGCCTGGATGGTCGCCGCGTCCGGGGAGGCGAGGAACGTGACCAGCGCCTGCGCCGCCTTGGAGTCCTTGAGGATCACCGCCGCGTCACCACCGGTGACCACGGGCGCGGTGTCGCCGACCGCCGGGAACGGGAACACCTTCGCGTCCGTGCCGACCTTCGCCTCGGTCTCACCGATGTTGACCTGCACGAAGTCGCCCTCGAACACCATGCCCGCCTTGGGCTGGTCGCCGCCGGTGAAGGTCTGCGTCACGGAGGCCGGGAACTCGGTCTGCAGCGCTCCATTCGCGCCGCCCGCGATGTAGTCCTTCTTGCCCCAGATCTCGGCCAGCGTGGTCAGCGCGTCCTTCACGGACGGGTCCGTCCACTTGATCTCGTGCTTGGCCAGCTGGTCGTACTTCTCCGGGCCCGCCTGGGAGAGGTAGACGTTCTCGAACCAGTCGGTCAGCGTCCAGCCGTCGGCGCCGCCGACGGAGAACGGGGTGACACCGGAGTCGTAGACCGTCTGCGCGGTGGTGAGCAGCTCGTCCCAGGTCTTGGGCTCGTTCGCGCCGGCGTTCTCGAAGACCTGAGCGTTGTACCAGATCAGCGACTTGTTGGCGGCCTTGTAGTAGACGCCGTACTGCTTGCCGTCGACCTTGCCGATGTCCTGCCAGCCCTGCGAGTAGTTCTGGGCGAGCTGCTGCTGGGCCTCGGCGCCCAGCGGCTTGGCCCAGTTCCTGTCCACGGCCTGCTTGATCGCGCCCGGCTGCGGGAGCAGCGCGACGTCCGGCGGCTGGCCGCCCGCGATCTTCGAACCGAGGAAGTTGATGATCGGGTCCTGGGCGGGGACGAAGGTCACCTTCGCGCCCGTCCGCTTCTCGAACTCGGCGAGGACCTTCTTGAAGTTGGCCTGCTCGGCGCCGGTCCACACGGCGGCGACCTCGAGGCTCTGACCGTTCAGCTTGGGAAGGGTGACGGTGGTGCCGGTCTCCTGGGTGCCGCCGCCCGTGTCATTGCCGCCGCCCTCGTCATCGCCTCCACAGGCGGTGAGCGAGAACGCGAGCGCGCCCGCCACGAGGGCGGCTGCGGCTCTGCCCGCCGTGGAGCGCTTGGGAGACCTGCGTGTCCGGATGGTGCTGCTCGTGCTGCGCATCACTGCCCCGTTCTTCGTTCCTCGTCGAACGTCGAGCGCTGTCCCGTGCGGTCTGGTCTACGCCCGGGGGGTCGGGGGCGGCAAGAGCGCGTCGCCTGTCAAGGCACGGATCGTGACCGCGTCGTGACTCGTCAGGCCGGGGGAGGCCGTGGCCGAGCCACCCCCGGCCCCAGTTTCCGGCACTACAGCAACGACGGCACCCTGACCGCCGCGACCTCACGCGCCGCCCGCTCCAGCGCACTGGCGAGCAGCGCCAGGTCCGTCGGCCCGTTGCCGAGCTCCCGCACCGGGCGCCGGGTCGGCGGGTCACCCATGCGGTGCCACTCCAACGGCACCACCGTGGGGCGCAGGGTCGCCGTCCGGGGGATACGGCCGGTGACCCGACCGCCCTGGAACGCGGTGGCCCGCCCGTCCGCGCAGGTCAGACGCCCGCGCCCCGGCGCCGGTTCGTCCGGGCCCGGCGTCGGCGCGTCCAGGGCGACGCGCAGGGCGGCCCGCCGCGCCGGTTCGGTCTGCGCCGTACGGGCGCACGGCCCGGTGGCGGCCACCAGGTGCACGCCCAGCCGCTCACCCTCCCGGGCCACGGCCTCCAGCGCCCGCATCACCGAACCGGCCGCGGGCCGTCCGGGTGAGCCGAGCGCGGGGGAGACCAGCGCGTCCAGGTCGTCCACGACCACGACGAGCCGGGGCAGCGGGGGTGCCGCCTCGGTCCGCCGACGGGCCGCGCCCGGCCGCAGCCGGATCGTCGAACTGGGCGGAGTGTCCAGGTCGCCGGTGGATTCGGTCGCCGCGGTGGCGCCGCGTGCCGCCGCCGTGCGCTGGGCGACCATCCGGCCCGACAGCTCACGGCCGGTGTGCCACTCGGCGAAGTCCGACCGGCCCAGCAGCTCGGCGCGCCGCTTCAGCTCGGCGCTCAGCGACTGGGCGAACTCCCGCATGCGAACCGGGTCGTTGGCGGTGAGGTGGGTGGTGACGTGCGGCACGTCCGTGCACACGCGCAGGCCCTCGCCGTGCCCGCCGCCCGCGCCGGTGCCGCCGCGGCCGTCCACCAGCACGATGCCGAGCCGGTCCGGACGCTCGGCCGCCGCCAGCGACGCGACGATCGCCCGCAGCAGCTCCGTGCGGCCGCTGCCCGCCGGTCCCTCGACCAGCAGGTGCGGTCCGTCGGCCGCGAGGTCCACGCCGACCGGCCCGCGCGGCCCGGCACCCAGCACGGCGCACACCCGCCCGCCGAGCGCCTCCGGGTCGTCGGCCGCGTCCGCCCAGCGCGCCATCAGCGACGCCGGGGTGGCCCGGGCCAGCCCCAGCTCGTCCAGCAGCCGGGCCGCCTGGGGCAGCGGCGCGGACACGCGCGGGTGCCGCTCACCGGCGGTGCCGTCCGGGCGCAACGGGGCCAGTGCCCGGGCGAACCGCTCCGCCCAGGGCAGCGAGACGGCGTCGACGGTGGCGATGGTGCCGTGGTTGATGGGGCCGGGCGCGGTGTCCACGGGGGTGGTGGCGGAGGGCGCCGGGCCGGTGCGGGCCACGCGCATCAGCCGTACGGCTGTCGCCACGTCGCCGCTGAGCAGGGCGACGGCACCGCACTCCCGGAACGCCGGTGACACCGCGCAGGCCGCCTCGTACGTCTCCGTCACCGGTGACACCGGGGAGGCGGCGGCCGTCTCGGCGAGGCACACCACGTGGATCCCCGCCCGCGGCCCCTCCAGGGCCAGCCGGGCCAACGCCTCGCGTACGGCGGCGCCGCCGGGGTCCCCGTCCACGACGACCACGGTGTACGGCCCCGCGAAACCGCCCGCCTCGTCGGCACCGTCGTCGTCCCGGGCCCAGGAGGGGCGCCGGGCGGCGGGGGCCGGCCGGGCTCCCGTACCGGCCGCCGCCGAGAGGTCCTCCAGGCGGCGCAGGAGCTCGTCCGTGCGGGCCGTGGCCTGTTCGCGGTCGTAGGCGAGGAGGAGACGACAGTCCTGGCCGTGCCCCGGGCGGACGTGCGGCAGCCAGCCCAGCCAGGACCACTCGGCGGTGCGCTCCTCCAGGGGCCGGGAGCGGTCCGCGCTGAGCAGGACGATCTCCAGGGTGTCGGGGGAGTGCAGCGCGGCGAGCTGCGCCAGCACCGCCCGGGCCAGCCCGGCGAGCCGGGCGCGCGGACCGGCCAGGCCCAGCGCTCCGACCTCGCGCAGCCCGGCGGTCACCGGCACCGCGGGCAGCAGGCCCGAGCCGTCCGGCGCCGCCCGGTCCGCCGTACCGAGCCGCACCGCGAGGGCCTCCGGATGCCCCGGCCCGCGCTCCCACAGCCGCGGCCCCGGGCCCAGCGCCGTCAGCAGCAGCGTGGCCGGATCCGGCCAGGTCTCCCGCACCGGCGTCGCGACGGCCGGGGGCCGTACCGCCGCACCTGCCGACTCCGCGTCGTAGGCCGCCCCGCGCTCGGCCGCCGCGCCCTGTTCCCCGCGCCCCCCGGCCAGCCGCCGCGCCCACGCGGTGATCCCGCCACGCCGACGGACGCCCTGAGGCGGGTCGGTGCCGCGCAGGGGGGTGCCTTTGCGGCCGCTGTCGCGGTCGGACGGGCTGTCCGGGACTGCCGCCGAGGAGACCGCGCCGCCGACGGGGAAGCCGTCGCCGGTGGGGGTGCGGGGCGCCGGAATGTCCGGGTGGTGTGTGGGACCGCCGGTTGCCGGCCCGGGGGGAGTGCCGCCGGGGGCCGGCGTGCCCAGGGGCGAGCTGCCGGGGGCCGCCTGGGCGGCCGGGGGCCCGGAGACCGTCGCACCCGGGCGGGTGCTGCCGGGGGCCGCCGTACGAGAACCCGTCCCGTTCGCCGCACCGGCGTGCGGAGCCTGGCCGCGGTGCGCGGCCGGGCCGTCCGCCGTGCCCCTGCCGTCGACGGTGCCGCCGGGGCCGGCCACCCCGGACCGCCCCGCGTGCGTGTCCGCGTCACCGGCCCTCGCCCGCGACGCACCGCTCCCCAGCGGGTCCGGAGCCATGGGCCCGGCGCCGGCCGTATACGCCGTGTCCCCGGGGAAACCGGTGCGCGAAGGGGCGCCCTCGGCCCCCGTACGCGCCCCGGCCTCGGCAGAACCCGTACGCGCCCCGGCCTCGGCAGAACCCGTACGCGCCCCGGCCTCGGCAGAACCCGTACGCGCCCCGCCCTCGGCAGAACCCGTACGCGAGCCACCCGGGGCGGACGCCGTACGCGACGCCCCGGCGCTCTCGCTCGTACCCCGGCCCCGGCTCTCGAGCCGCGGTGCCCGGCCCTGCTCCGGCACCGAGCAAGGCTCCCCCGCACCGTGTCCCTGGGCGCCCGGGGCGCTGCCGGGGGTGGCCCGGCCTGCCGAGCCGTGGGCGTGGTGCGTGGCGGCGAGGGGGCCGGTGGGGGCGGGGGCCGGGTCGCCTCCGGCGGGCCCCGGCACACGTACGTGCCCCTCTCCGTCCGGGGCCGTCTCCACCCGGGCCCCCGGGCCCCCGGCCGGGGCCAGCCGCAGCGCGGACTCGCCGATGCGCAGCAGCGCGCCCGGTGGGAAGCGGACCGGGCGGGGTCCTATGCGCCGGCCGTCCAGCGTCGTGCCGTTGGTGGAGTCGAGGTCGGCGACCGAGACGCGGCCGTCGGCGGCGACGGTCACCGCGCAGTGCAGCCGGGAGACGTCCGGGTCGTCGAGCGGGACGTCGGCGTCGGCGGAGCGGCCGATACGGATCTCGCCGCCGTGCAGCAGATGCACCCCGCCCGCGTCGGGACCGGCGACGACCTGCAGCTGGGCCGGGGCGTCGTCGAGCTCGGGATGCGGCTCCGGCTCGCCCGGGGCGCCCACGGACAGCACGGCACCGTCGGTCAGCGGGGGCTCGCCGAGCGTGCAGCGCTGGGCGTCGAGGCGCTGGTCCCCGGCGTACAGCACGACCGCGCCCGAGCCGGTCTCGCGGCCGGTGCCCCCCTCGCCGGCGACCGCCGAGGCCAGCGCGGACGCCACCGCTGCCAGGGCCGTGCCGGCGGGCGCCGTGACCAGCACGTCGCAGCTCGCGGCGCCCCGTTCGGAGGAAGGCGGGCCCAGCGGGTCTACGACGGTCAGCCGGATCTGCATCGCCGTCAGCGGTCCCTTCTGCGCGGGCGCGGCGTCCCCCCACCCCGCACAAGCACGTCGGCCAGTACTGCAGGCATCCTCGCACCTGCCACTGACAACACGCCCGTCACTCGGTGACAAGTGATCTTGATTGGTCGGCTCTGCCCGCAAAAGTGCCTGACAGATGACACAGCGGCGACCGCTTGAGATCGGTCACGTCTCGGTCCCGTCGGCTTTCGGCAACCTGGAGACCGAGGCGAGCGTCTTTCCTTCGAACGTATGCGGCAACGGCTACGTAAGACCCACAGAAAGACGGCAGTCCGGTCCTCGGCACGCGGCACTACAGTGGGTCGGAACACAGGCAGACAGGCAAGGCAAGCAGCAGGGAGCGCGTGACGTGCGGCCAGTCGGCAGCAAGTACCTGCTCGAGGAGCCGCTCGGACGCGGCGCCACGGGCACCGTCTGGCGAGCCCGCCAGCGGGAGACCGCGGGCGCCGAGGCGGCCGTGCCCGGACAGCCCGGCGAGACCGTGGCGATCAAGGTCCTCAAGGAGGAGCTCGCGAGCGACGCCGACGTCGTGATGCGCTTCCTGCGGGAGCGCTCCGTCCTGCTGCGGCTCACCCACCCCAACATCGTCCGGGTCCGCGACCTGGTCGTCGAGGGCGATCTGCTGGCGCTGGTCATGGACCTCGTCGAGGGCCCTGACCTGCACCGCTACCTGCGCGAGAACGGCCCCTTCACGCCGGTGGCCGCCGCGCTGCTCACCGCCCAGATCGCCGACGCGCTCGCCGCCAGCCACGCCGACGGCGTCGTGCACCGCGACCTGAAGCCAGCCAACGTCCTGCTGAAGCAGGACGGCGGCCAGATGCACCCGATGCTGACCGACTTCGGCATCGCCCGCCTGGCCGACTCCCCGGGCCTGACCCGCACCCACGAGTTCGTCGGCACGCCCGCGTACGTCGCGCCCGAGTCGGCCGAAGGCCGCCCGCAGACCTCCGCGGTCGACATCTACGGCGCGGGCATCCTGCTCTACGAGCTGGTCACCGGCCGCCCGCCCTTCTCCGGCGGTTCGGCCCTCGAAGTCCTGCACCAGCACCTGAGCGCCGAACCGCGCCGCCCCTCCACCGTCCCCGACCCGCTCTGGACGGTCATCGAGCGCTGCCTGCGCAAGAACCCCGACGAGCGGCCCAGCGCCGAGAACCTCGCGCGCGGCCTGCGGGTCGTCGCCGAGGGCATCGGCGTGCACGCGAACTCCGCGCAGATCGCCGCCGCCGAGAACGTCGGCGCCCTCCTCGTGCCCGACCCGGCGCCCGCGCCCGTCCCGGGCACGCCGGGCGCCTCCGGTGACGCCGACCCGACACAGGTGCTGCCGCACGGCGCCGGCTCGTACGACCCGAACGGCGCGACCAGCGTCCTGCCGCACACCGGCGGCCCCGCCGGCGCCGCCGACCCCACCGCCGTCCTGCCGAACCGCGGCGCGGCCGACCCGACGGCCGTCATGCCGCCGGTACCGCCAGGACAGCCCGGTCAGCCGGGGCAGCAGGAGCCGCACCCCTGGCAGAACCAGCTGCGGGCCGCCCGCGACCGCAACGAGCAGACGCAGGTCCAGTACCTCGACCCGGGCGAGGACCCCCTGCGCCGCCGCCCCCAGCGGCAGGTCGCCCGGCCCCAGCAGCAGCCGCGCCAGCCGCAGCAGCGGCGTCAGCAGCCCCCGCCCGGCCCCGGGTACGGGCATCCGCAGCAGCACCAGCCGCAGCCGTACGCGCCGCCGCGACCCCAGCAGCCGCAGCCCCAGCGGTACGCCCCGCCCGCCCCGCCGGAGCCCCAGCGGCCCGCGCGTGAGCCCCGGCAGCGGCGTGAGCGCAGCCCCAACCGGATGCGGATCCCCGGCCTCGGCTGCCTGAAGGGATGCCTGTTCACGCTCGTCATCCTGTTCGTCGCGAGCTGGCTGATCTGGGAGCTGAGCCCGCTGCAGGAGTGGATCGGCACGGGCAAGGGCTACTGGGACCAGCTCAGCGACTGGTTCGGCGACGTCTCCCGCTGGCTCGAGCAGGTGGGCGGGAACTCGGGCACCAGCTGACCCGCCGACCGCCGGCCGACGGCCGTGGCTGGTTTGGGGATTTGTCGACACCTGGCGGGTGATTTCCGCCTCCGCGGTGAAGGTTGGCTCATCGGACGCGTAGTTTTAGCGACAACACGCGTCGGTAGGAGCAGCCTTGGCACGGAAGATCGGCAGCCGGTACACCGCCCACCAGATCCTCGGGCGGGGCAGCGCCGGCACGGTGTGGCTGGGCGAGGGGCCGGAGGGTCCCGTCGCCATCAAGCTGCTGCGCGAGGATCTCGCGTCCGATGAGGAACTCGTCGGCCGCTTCGTGCAGGAGCGGACGGCCCTGCTCGGCCTGGAGCACCCCAACGTCGTCTCCGTGCGCGACCTCGTGGTCGACGGCAACGACCTGGCGCTGGTCATGGACCTCGTCCGTGGCACGGATCTGCGGACGAGGCTGGAGCGGGAGCGGCGGCTCGCGCCCGAGGCCGCCGTCGCGATCGTCGCGGACGTCGCGGACGGGCTGGCGGCGGCGCACGCCGCCGGGGTCGTGCACCGGGACGTCAAGCCGGAGAACGTCCTGCTCGACATGCAGGGCCCCCTGGGCCCGGGCGGCTCCCACCGGGCGCTGCTGACGGACTTCGGTGTGGCGAAACTCATCGACACCCCGCGCCGGACCCGTGCGACGAAGATCATCGGCACGCCGGACTACCTGGCCCCGGAGATCGTGGAGGGCCTGCCGCCACGGGCGTCGGTCGACATCTACGCGCTCGCCACGGTCCTGTACGAGCTGCTGGCGGGCTTCACGCCGTTCGGCGGCGGCCACCCCGGCGCGGTCCTGCGCCGGCACGTCACCGAGACGGTCGTCCCCCTCCCCGGCATCCCGGACGAACTGTGGCAGCTGCTCGTGCAGTGCCTGGCGAAGGCCCCGGCCTCCCGGCTGCGGGCCTCCGAGCTGGCCGCGCGGCTGCGGGAACTGCTGCCCATGCTGGCGGGGATCCCGCCGCTGGACGTGGACGAGCCGGACGCGGAGGCGGCGGAGGAGACCGCCCAGGAGGAGACGCCCACCGGCGGCCCGGCACCGGCCGCGCAGCCGGCGCGGCGACGCGGGGCGGTACCGCTGGTGCCGGGGGCGAAACCGGCCGACTCCAACCGGGACACCCATACGTCGATGCGGGTACCGGGGCCCGACGAGCTGGCCGGGGGCGCGCGGGGCACCGCCCGGGCACCCCGCGCGGCGGGCGCGCCCCGACCGGGCTCGGCACGGAACCGGGCGGTGGCCCGCAGGCGGCGGATGGCGCTGGGGGCGGGGGCGGTGGCCCTGGCCGCGGCGGTCGGCGTCGGTGCGTGGCTGGCGACGTCCGGGGACGACGCGGGTGCGACACCCCAGGACACGAAGAACTCGGCTCCGGCATCCCCCTGACCTCGTCCCACCCACCAGCCCGAGGCGGTCGGCCGGGACCCTCACCCGGCGTCACCCACCCTGCACCCCTCCAGCCCTTCCTCCCTGCCCTCATCCCGAGCCCGGGGGCGGAGCCCGGTGAGCCCCGTGCCCACGCCGGGCGGTACCGCCGCAGGCGCTCACCCGGCGTGGGCCGCTTGGCGGAGCCGTTACGCTGGAGGCGTGGCAGTCGTCGATGTATCCGAAGAGCTCAAGTCCCTCTCCTCGACCATGGAGTCGATCGAGGCCGTTCTGGACCTCGACAAGATGAGGGCAGACATCGCCGTGCTCGAGGAGCAGGCGGCCGCGCCGTCCCTGTGGGACAACCCGGACGAGGCGCAGAAGATCACCAGCAAGCTCTCCCACCTCCAGGCCGAGGTCAGGAAGGCGGAGGCGCTGCGCGGGCGGATCGACGATCTCGCCGTGTTGTTCGAGATGGCCGAGGAGGAGAACGACCCGGACACCCGTGCCGAGGCCGAGACCGAGCTCACCGCCGTGAAGAAGGCGCTCGACGAGATGGAGGTGCGCACCCTCCTCTCCGGTGAGTACGACGCCCGTGAGGCGCTCGTGAACATCCGTGCCGAGGCCGGTGGCGTCGACGCCGCCGACTTCGCCGAGAAGCTCCAGCGGATGTACCTGCGGTGGGCCGAGCGGCACGGCTACAAGACCGAGGTCTACGAGACGTCGTACGCCGAAGAGGCCGGCATCAAGTCGACCACCTTCGCCGTTCAGGTGCCCTACGCCTACGGGACCCTGTCCGTCGAGCAGGGCACGCACCGGCTCGTGCGCATCTCGCCCTTCGACAACCAGGGGCGCCGCCAGACCTCCTTCGCCGGTGTCGAGGTGCTTCCCGTCGTCGAGCAGTCCGACCACGTCGACATCGACGAGAGCGACCTGCGGATCGACGTCTACCGGTCCTCCGGCCCCGGCGGTCAGGGCGTGAACACCACCGACTCCGCCGTGCGGATCACCCACATCCCCACCGGCATCGTCGTCTCCTGCCAGAACGAGCGGTCCCAGATCCAGAACAAGGCCACCGCCATGAACGTCCTCCAGGCCAAGCTGCTGGAGCGGCGCCGCCAGGAGGAGCAGGCCAAGATGGACGCCCTCAAGGGCGACGGCGGCAACTCCTGGGGCAACCAGATGCGTTCGTACGTGCTGCACCCGTACCAGATGGTCAAGGACCTGCGCACCGAGCACGAAGTCGGCAATCCCGAGGCCGTGTTCAACGGTGAGATCGACGGCTTCCTCGAGGCCGGAATTCGCTGGCGCAAGCAGCAGGAGAAGTAACGGGAAGCGCGAACAGCGCTTTGTCGACAAGGCAACTGCCGCCTTCCGGGCGGCAGTTGCCTTTTGTGTCTCGGCACCGGGCCTGGTTACGGCCCAGATGTCTGGGTTTTACATCACACTCACAGGTGCCAAGTTTCCGTAAAGCACGCGTACGTGGACATCGCGTACGCAACGGCCTTGACGATGCTTTGAAAAATCGGAAGGGTGAGGGTGGCATGCGTTATCTCTGGGGCGCATGTGAACCGGGGGGCTTCACGCAGCTACCTCCGTCGATCACGGCCCCGAGCGCCGCCTCACTGACGATTCAGCTACTGGGGGTAGCAACCACATGACCAAGAAGACGCGGATCCGCGTCGCACGTATCGCGGCCGGCGCCGTGATCGCGGCCGGTGCCTCGCTGACCGCCGCGGGTGCGGCATCCGCCCAGGAGGCCGAGGACTGCCTCCTGGGCATCCTGTGCGCCGACGAGTCGCCGGCTCCGACCGACCCGCCCACCGAGCTCCCCACCGACCCGCCCACCGAGCTCCCCACCGACACGCCGACGGTTGAGCCGCCCACCGATGAGCCGACCGAGCCCACGGAGGAGCCCACCGAGCCCACCGAGGACCCGGTTCCGCCCACCGAGCCGACCGACCCGGGCAACGGGAACGGCAACGGTAACGGCGGCGGGAACGGTGGCGGCAACGCCGCCGACCCCGACGGCGGCTCCGGCGACTCCGCCCAGCAGGAGGGCTCCTCGGCCCTCACCGACACCGGCTCGGACAGCACCCCGGCGCCGTCCGCCCAGGGCAGCGGCGAGGAGCTCGCCGAGACCGGTGCCGCGCAGACCACGTTCCTGCTGGTCGGCGCCGCCACGATGATCGCCGGCGGTATCGGCTTCCGTGTGCTGCCGCGCATGATGAGCGGCCGCGGCGGGGCTGCTGCCTGAGGGTAGCCGTCCGCGTACGTCCCGTGCACGGCGAGGGGCCCGGAGCGTATCGCTCCGGGCCCCTTCTCGTGGCCTTGTCCAGGCCGTACGGCCTCAGGCAGTCTGGTGCGCCAGTAGCGCCAGCGCCGCGATCAGCACCACCAGCAGTGCGATCAGCGTCATCGGGTTGAGTCCCGCGAAGAAGTTCTCCTGCTGCAGCCGCTCGCGGTTCGCACGGCACACGGGGCACCGGCCCTCGCTCACGGGCGCCGCGCAGTTCGCGCACACCAACCGGTCGTACGTCATGCGCTTCGCCCTCCTCGCACCGGTTCCATGTATCCCAACGCTCACGGCCACGCGAACGTTCCCCCTCCACTGTGCCAGGTTCCTCCGAAGGGCGCGCGGGCCGCTACCAGAGGAGTGGTGTCCGTGGGTTTCGCGGCTGCGTCGCCTGTGGTTGCCCGCCCAGTTCACCGCGCCCTCGCGTTGGCACAAAACGGCACATCCTCGGCGCAACCCCAACCGGTGACTGCGGTCCCCTACCCGGTTCGCGTATGGTCACGCTCATCTACCCCCGGCTACCCGTGGTGCATCCGTGATCCGATTCGACAACGTCTCCAAGGTCTACCCCAAGCAGAACCGCCCCGCCCTCAGGGATGTCTCCCTGGAGGTCGAGAAGGGCGAGTTCGTGTTCCTCGTGGGGTCCTCCGGCTCCGGAAAGTCCACCTTCCTGCGGCTGATCCTCCGCGAGGAGCGGGCCAGCCACGGGCAGGTGCACGTCCTGGGCAAGGACCTCGCGCGCCTCTCCAACTGGAAGGTGCCGCACATGCGCCGCCAGCTGGGGACGGTGTTCCAGGACTTCCGTCTTTTGCCGAACAAGACGGTCGCCGAGAACGTCGCCTTCGCGCAGGAGGTCATCGGCAAGTCGCGCGGCGAGATCCGCAAGTCCGTCCCCCAGGTGCTCGACCTCGTCGGGCTCGGCGGGAAGGAGGACCGGATGCCCGGTGAGCTGTCCGGCGGTGAGCAGCAGCGCGTTGCCATCGCGCGGGCGTTCGTCAACCGGCCCAAACTGCTCATCGCCGACGAGCCCACCGGCAACCTCGACCCGCAGACCTCCGTCGGCATCATGAAGTTGCTCGACCGGATCAACCGGACCGGCACGACCGTGGTGATGGCGACGCACGACCAGAACATCGTGGACCAGATGCGCAAGCGCGTCATCGAGCTGGAGAAGGGCCGCCTCGTCCGTGACCAGGCCCGCGGCGTCTACGGCTACCAGCACTGACAGCACCGAGTTCCGGAAAGGCCTGAAGAACACGCCATGCGCGCCCAGTTCGTCCTGTCGGAGATCGGTGTCGGTCTCCGCCGCAATCTGACGATGACCTTCGCGGTCATCGTCTCCGTCGCCCTGTCGCTCGCCCTGTTCGGCGGGTCGCTCCTGATGAGCGACCAGGTCAACACCATGAAGGGCTACTGGTACGACAAGGTCAACGTCTCGATCTTCCTCTGCAACAAGTCCGACGCCGAGTCCGACCCCAACTGCGCCAAGGGCGCGGTCACCGACGACCAGAAGAAGCAGATCCTCGCGGACCTGAAGAAGATGGACGTCGTCCAGCAGGTCACGTACGAGTCGCAGGACCAGGCGTACAAGCACTACAAGGAGCAGTTCGGGGACTCCCCGCTGGCGGCCTCCCTGACGCCGGACCAGATGCAGCAGTCGTACCGCATCAAGCTGAAGGACCCGGAGAAGTACCAGGTCATCGCCACCGCCTTCAACGGCCGGGACGGCGTGCAGTCCGTGCAGGACCAGAAGGGCATCCTGGACAACCTCTTCAAGCTGCTGAACGGCATGAACTGGGCCGCGCGGGCGGTGATGGCGCTGATGCTGGTCGTCGCGCTGATGCTGATCGTCAACACCGTGCGCGTCTCGGCGTTCAGCCGCCGGCGTGAGACCGGGATCATGCGCCTGGTGGGCGCCTCGGGCTTCTACATCCAGGCGCCGTTCATCGCGGAGGCCGCGGTCGCCGGGCTCATCGGCGGCACCCTCGCGTGCGCCTTCCTGCTGATCGCCCGGTACTTCCTCATCGACCACGGGCTGGCCCTGGCCGACCAGCTGACACTGATCAACTTCATCGGCTGGGACGCCGTCCTGACGAAGCTGCCGCTCATCCTCGCGACGAGCCTGCTGATGCCCGCGTTGGCCGCGTTCTTCGCGCTGCGCAAGTACTTGAAGGTGTGACGCATACCAAGAGGGGCCGTGGGGCCAACGTGCCGTACGGCCCCTTGCGTTGTCCTAGACTCACCGGCATGTCAGGTCGTGACCTGTTCTGTCAGCCCCGTCGCATTCGCCGCGGGGCCGCCCTGACATTGGTGTTCGCGAGCGTGCTCGTCGCCGGTGCCGCCACGGGTTCCCTTCCCGAGGCCGACCGGAAGGCCGTGGCGGACGAGGCCCGTTCGGCCACTCCCGCCGGGCACCACGCGGACGTCGCCAGGGCGGCCGAGGAGGCCATGGCCGACGGCAAGTCCCCCATGAAGGCCGCGCAGCGCGCCGTCAGCCGCAGCGGGGACCGGTGGGGCGCCGTCTACTCCCCGGGCGAGTACGAGGAGTTCGAGGAGGCCCTCGACGGCCGGTACACCGGCGTCGGCCTGTGGGCGCGGCGCGAGGGCGACGGCCGTATCGAGGTGACGAAGGTGCGGGCCGGGTCGCCCGCGGCCGCCGCCGGGATCCGCGTGGGCGACCGGCTGCGCAGCGTCGACGGACACGAGGTCGACGGGCGGCCCGTCACCGAGGTCGTCTCGTTGCTGCGCGGCGACGCGACCGACGCGCCCGCCGGTACGACCGTCCGCCTCGGCCTGGAGCGCGGCACGCGCGCGTGGACCGAAACACTGCGCCGGGCCCGTCTGTCCACGGAGTCGGTCACGGTTCGAGAACTCGCCGGCGGTGTCACCGTCATCAAGGTCGACGCCTTCACCAAGGGCACCGGCGACCAGGTCCGCACCGCCGTACGGCGGGCCCCGGCCGGCGCCGGGATCGTCCTCGACCTGCGCGGCAACTCCGGCGGCCTGGTCGCCGAGGCCGTCACCGCCGCCTCCGCCTTCCTCGACGGCGGCCTGGTCGCCACGTACGACGTCGAGGGCGAGCAGCAGGCCCTGCACGCCGAGACCGGCGGCGACACCTCCAGACCCCTGGTCGCGCTCGTCGACGGAGGGACGATGAGCGCGGCCGAGCTGCTCACCGGCGCCCTGCAGGACCGCGGCCGCGCGGTCGTCGTGGGCTCCCGCACCTTCGGCAAGGGCTCGGTCCAGATGCCGAGCCGGCTGCCCGACGGCTCCGTCGCCGAGCTGACCGTCGGGCACTACCGCACCCCCTCCGGCCGCGGCGTCGACGGCCGCGGCATCACGCCCGACCTGGAGGCGGACGAGGGGGCCCTGCGGCAGGCCGAGACGGTTCTGAGCGGTCTCGGGGAGCCCCGCTAGCGGCCGCGGGGAGCCCGCGGTAATCGACTTCCCGTACAGCCCCTCCGTAGTGCGAAAATGGGCGCACTATGGCTAAGGAAAAAGGGCGCAAGCTGATCGCGCAGAACAAGAAGGCGCGGCACGACTACCACATCATCGACACCTACGAGGCCGGTCTCGTCCTCACGGGCACCGAGGTGAAGTCGCTGCGCCAGGGCCGGGCGTCGCTGGTCGACGGCTTCGTGCAGATGGACGGGCACGAGGCATGGCTGCACAACGTGCACGTGCCGGAGTACACCCAGGGCACCTGGACCAACCACAGCGCCCGCCGCAAGCGGAAGCTGCTGCTGCACCGCCACGAGATCGAGAAGCTGGAGTCCAAGTCCCAGGAGACGGGTCACACGATCGTGCCCCTCTCGCTGTACTTCAAGGACGGCCGCGCCAAGATCGAGATCGCGCTGGCGAAGGGCAAGAAGGAGTACGACAAGCGGCAGACGCTCCGCGAGAAGCAGGACCGGCGTGAGGCCGAGCGGGTGATCTCGGCGGTGCGGCGGCAGCAGCGCGCGTGATCCGCGTCACGCTCGGTGACCGGGAATGCTCCGCCGCCGGGCGGCGTTGAACCCGGTGCCACGGCGGGGTGACCGCCGGGAATCCGGTGGCATCGACGGACGTCGGTCACGTACGATGGCACCTGCACCGTCGGCACACGGCCGGTGCGCGAGCACCTCACAGCGGGTGCGCACCTTGAGAAATCAACATGGGGATGATCGGTTTCGACAGCGGATGTCGAAGCAGGGGAAGCGTGTCGAGGAAGCGGCCATGATCTCGTAAACCACAGGCCGAAAAAATAACTGCCAATTCCAAGGCAAAGCTCTCCCAGGGCGAGCTCGCCCTCGCTGCCTGATCTAAGGCCGCGAGCGCAGCTCCCCTACTAAAGGGAGTGTCAGTCCGGGGGTGTTCCCGACCCGGGTCCTGGCATCATTCAGGGAACTAAACCTCTAGACCCGGTCACGGGGTCTGGAGGGAAATCACACAGTGACTGGGCCCGTCGGAGACTTGTCCGCGTGATCTCCGGGGCCGAGAAAAGCGCAGCGGACTGCACACGGAGAAGCCCTGGTTCTGCACCGTTGGACGCGGGTTCGATTCCCGCCATCTCCACAATCTCCATGTGACGAGGGCCCGGTGGTTTCAGCCACCGGGCCCTCGTCGTGTGTCAGCGCAGGGTGAAGGCCGACAGGCGCAGACCGCCGCTCAGCACCAGGTACACGTCCGTTCGGCCCCTCGCCGCCGCCGCCGCCGACAGGCCGGCCGTCACCGTCTCGTACGTGTACGGCGACGAGGTTCCGGCGAAGCGTGCCGTCCCGGCGAGCGGGCCGTCCGGCGCGCCGAGGCGTACCTCGACCGTGCCGGGCGCCCCGGCGACGCGTGCGCTGAACGCCAAGGCGCCTCGGCCCAGCCCGGCGTCCGCGAACTTCAGCCACGCGCCGTCGGCGGACGCGGCCACCGCCGTGCCGCGTACCTTCGACTCGTCGACCAGACGGACGGCGTCGTAGTCGTCGAAGTTCTCGGCACGGGTGGTCCTCGACAGGTCCCGGGGCGGGATCGTCTCACCGCGTACCGGCCAGGCGGTGCGGGTGCGGATGTCGGCCGAGGACGCGCCCACCAGCACGTCGTACGTGCCCGTCTCCACGACCCACTTCGAACGGGTCACGTCCCAGTGGGCGAGGTCCTTCTCACTCACCCTCAGGTGGACCGTCTTCGTCTCGCCCGGCTGCAGCGCCACCCGCTGGAACGCCTTCAGCTGCTTCAGCGGCTGCTTGTCGCGCGACTGCCGTTGCCGCACGTACAGCTGCACCACCTCGTCGCCGGCCCGGGTGCCGGTGTTGGTGACCGGCACCTCGTATCCGTCGCCCACGCGTTTCAGAGCGCCGTAGCGGAACGTCGTGTACGACAGGCCGTGGCCGAAGGGGTACAGCGGGCGGCCCCGGAAGTACTGGTAGGTGCGGTCGGACTTGATGATGTCGTAGTCGAGGATCGACGGGAGGTCGGACTCGGAGCGGTACCAGGTCTGGGTGAGGCGGCCGGCGGGGTTCACCTCGCCGAACAGGACGTCGGCGAGCGCGTTGCCCGTCTCCTGGCCCGCGTGGGACGTCCACAGCACGGCCGGGACCTTCTTCTGGAGGGCGCTGAGCGTGGTGGGGTAGCTGTTCTCGACCACCACGACCGTGTTCGGGTTCGCCCTGCGCACCGCCTTCACCAGCGCCTCCTGCGCCGGCGCCAGGCCCATGTCCTCACGGTCGTCCGTCTCCCGGCCGTTGATCGCGGGCATCGAGCCGACCACCACCACGGCCGTGTCCTTGCCCCGCACCGCCGCCACGGCCTCCTCGACGCCGCTGCGGACGATCTCCTTGGCGTAGTGGGCGGCCCGCTCCTTCGCCACCAGGCCGAGGGTGCCGTCCGCGCCGGTCGGGCCGAGGTAGACCGGGTTGGACCACCAGGGTTCCCGGGTCTCGTAGCCGGCGTAGCGGAGCACGTACGTGCCGTCCGCCTGCCGCTCCGGCACGAACTGCTGCTGGACGAACCAGCCGCTCGGCTGGGTCTGGTCGTTGACGAAGTTCGACCAGTTGTAGCCGACGTACTTGCCGTTGGCGGCCGAGCGGAGGGTGACGATGCCCGCGCCCCAGTCGAAGATGTCGAACTGTGTGCTGACACCTGAGGCCGAGCTCTCCTTCAGCGGCTCGCCGTCGGCGTCCGTGCCCGCCGTGACGTACTTGCCGGTCGCCGTGTTGCGCAAGGCGATCCGGTCCACGCCCTCGCTGCTCGCGACCGGGGTGCCGAGCTTCGCCTCGATGCCCTCGGCGGGCGTGACGGCGTACGGGAGTGTGCCCGAGTACCAGTCGGTGTAGAGGGTGTCGGCGAGGGGGCCTACGACCGCCGCCTTCGCGGACTTGTGCAGTGGCAGCGCGCCGCCCGCGTTCTTCAGCAGCACCGCGCCCTCGGCCGCCGCCGTGCGGGCCAGCTTCCGATGGGCCGGGCTGTTGACGACCGACTTGCCGATCGAGCCGTATCTGCCGCCGCCCGGGTCGAACTCGCCGAGGCGGACGCGGATGGAGAGGATGTGGGAGACCGCCGTGTCGACGTCCGATTCCTTCAGCAGGCCTTGCCGCAGAGCCGAGTTGACGGCGTCGATCGTCGGTCCCGGGTCGTCGTTGTTGTCCGTGAAGCTGTCGATGCCGGCCTTCAGGGCGGCCGCGTCGCCCTCGGCGAGGGTGGGGTAGTACTTCTGGTCGCCGGGGATGTTGCCCGGCGCGAAGGCGTCGGTGACGTTCAGCAGGTCCCGGTCGGTCCAGGTCCGTACGACGTCGTTCAGGTCGGGACTGACCGTTGCCGGGCGGCCGTTGACCAGGTTGTAGGAGGTCATCACTCCTGTGGCCGCGTCCGCCTCGATGGCCGGTTTGAACGCCGCCTCCTCGTACTCGTGCTTCACGCGCGGGCGCAGGTCGGAGGAGGTGGTGGTGCGGTTCACCTCGTTGTTGTTGGCGAGGTAGTGCTTGATGGTGGGAGCCGTCTTGAGGTGGTCCGGGTCGCCGCCGGTCAGGCCCTCGCCGTAGGCCGTGGCCAGCGCGCCGGTCAGCTTCGGGTCCTCGCTGTAGCCCTCCTCGTTGCGGCCCCAGCGCGGGTCGCGCAGCACGTTCACCACGGGGGCCCACACGTTCAGGCCCCAGCCGGCCGGGCGTTCCCGCTGGAAGCCGCGTACCTCGTCGCCGACCGCCGAGCCGACCCGCTCCATCAGCTTCGGGTCCCAGGTGGAGGCCAGGCCGATGGCCTGCGGGAAGACGGTGGCCTCGCCGAGCCAGGCCACGCCGTGCAGGGCCTCCTGCCCGGTGCGGAAGGGCCGGATGCCGAGGCGGGGGATGGCGGGCTGGTACTGGTGGAGGAGGGAGACCTTCTCGTCGAGGGTGAGGCGGCCGAGCAGGTCGTCGACCCGCCGGTCGACGGAGAGCTTCGGGTTACGGAAGGGGAGGGTGTCCTCCGCCTGCGCGGGGACGGTGGCGCCGAGGCCCGCTACGAGCGCCAACGCCAGGACCAGGGTCGTTCTCGTTCTCGTTCTCCGGCTTCTTCGCTTGCCCTTCATGCCACGGCTCCTTCGGGTAGGGCCTTACCAGGTCGTGTGGGACGTCAGGCCGTGCGCGGTGCCGTACTCGCCCGCTCGGTCAGCCGAGGCGGCAGCAGCGTGGCCTCCGGTGCGGACTTGCCGCCCAGCTTGTGCATCAGCAGCTCCACCGCCCGCGCGCCCACCTCGGCGGACGGCAGGGCGATCGAGGTGACCGGGACGCGGGCCGACGCGGCGAGTTCGTCGGGGCAGACGGCGACGACGGACAGGTCGCCGGGCACCCGCAGCCCGAGCTGCTCGAAGGCGTCGATCAGCGGCTCCAGTAAGGGTTCGTTGTGGACCACGACTCCGGTCAACGCCGGTTGCTCGCGCAGCAGCTGCTCGGCGATCCGCCGGGCGGCGCCGGGGCCGGTCTCGCACGGGTGCACGGCGGAGGCGAGCCGGTGCCGGTCGGCGGCCGCGGTGAAGCCCTGCACGAGCCGCTGCGCGAACGCGGTCTGCCGGACGTACACCTCCGGCGGCGAGCCCACCAGTGCCACCACCCGGTGCCCGAGCCGCACCAGATGCTCCACGCACGCCTCGCCCGCCGCCTTGAAGTCGAGGTCGATGCAGGTCAGCCCGTCCGGTTCGGCCGGGAAGCCGATCAGCACCGACGGCCGGTCCAGCGAGCGCAGCAGCGGCAGCCGGGGGTCCTGGAGCTGGACGTCCATCACGATCAGGGCGTCCACCATCGCCGTGTCCGCGACCCTGCGCAGCCCCTCCTCGCCCTCCTCCTGGGTGAGCAGCAGCACGTCGTGGTCGTGGGCGCGGGCCGTGGTGACGGCCGCGACCGCGAACTGCATCACCACCGGTACGTGGATCCCGGCCCGCAGTGGAATCACCAGGGCGAGCACGTTGGACTTGCTGCTGGCCAGGGCCCGGGCGCCGGCGTGCGGGCGGTAGCCCAGCTCGCGGATGGCCGTCTCGACGCGGCGCCGGGTCTCCTCGGAGATCGGGCGCTTGCCGCTCAGCGCGTAGGACACGGTGCTGGGGGAGACCCCGGCGTGCCGTGCCACGTCCGTGATCTTCACCATCAGCCCAGCTCCAGCGTCAGGAACCCGGTCCCCGTCTGCGCCCGCACCTCGCGCTCTCCGGAGGCCAGTCCCCAGGGCGCCGCCGGGTCGCTGCAGGACGCCCGCAGGGTGTCGCCTTCGCGTACGACGGTGAAGGTCACGTCCCCGACCGGCACCGTCACCTGGTCGCCCCGCTTCAGGCCGTACGCCCGCAGGGTCACCCCGTCGGCATGGTCGTAGTCGGGCCGGTCGTCCACCGCGCCCACCGGGATCACCGCGCCCGGCCGGACCAGCAGCGGCACGCTCAGGAAGTCGTGCTGCTCGCGCACCCAGCGCGGCCCGGTCACCGTCCGGCCGGTCAGGAAGTGCGTCCAGGTGCCCTCGGGCACGTAGTACGAGACGTCCCCCTCGTCGGAGAACACCGGCGCCACCAGCAGGTCCGGCCCGAGCATGTACTGCCGCTCCAGGTGGGCGCAGCCCGGGTCGTCCGGGAACTCCAGCACCATCGCCCGCATCATCGGCACGCCCTCGGCGTGGGCGGTGCGGGCGGCCTCGTACAGGTAGGGCATGAGCCGCAGCTTCAGTCGGGTGAACAGCCGCAGGACGTCCACGGCCTCCTCGTCGAACAGCCACGGGACGCGGTAGGAGGAGCTGCCGTGCAGGCGGCTGTGCGAGGACAGCAGGCCGAAGGCGATCCACCGCTTGAACAGCGCGGGCGTCGGCGTGCCCTCGAAGCCGCCGATGTCGTGGCTCCAGTAGCCGAAACCGGACAGACCGAGCGACAGGCCACCCCTCAGCGACTCGGCCATCGACTCGTACGTGGCCTCGCAGTCGCCGCCCCAGTGCACCGGGAACTTCTGGCTGCCGGCCGTCGCCGACCGCGCGAACACGACGGCCTCCTCCTCGCCGCGGTGCTTGCGCAGCACGTCGAAGACGGTGCGGTTGTACAGGTACGTGTAGTAGTTGTGCATGCGCTCCGGGTCCGAGCCGTCGGACCAGGCCACGTCGACCGGCACCCGCTCGCCGAAGTCCGTCTTGAAGCAGTCGACGCCCTGCGCGAGCAGCGCCTCCAGCTTGGAGGCGTACCAGTCACGGGCCGCCTGGCTGGTGAAGTCGACCAGTGCCATGCCGGGCTGCCACAGGTCCCACTGCCAGACACTGCCGTCCGGCCGCTTCAGCAGATGCCCGAGCGCCTTGCCCTCGGCGAACAGCGGGGAGCGCTGGGCGATGTACGGGTTGATCCACACGCACACCCGCAGGCCCCGCGCGTGCAGCCGCGCCAGCATGCCCTCCGGGTCGGGGAAGACCCGCGGGTCCCACTGGAAGTCGCACCAGTTGAACTCGCGCATCCAGAAACAGTCGAAGTGGAAGACGGACAGGGGCAGTTCGCGCTCCCGCATGCCCTCGATGAAGGAGGTGACCGTCTCCTCGTCGTAGGAGGTGGTGAAGGACGTCGACAGCCACAGGCCGAACGACCAGGGCGGCGGGAGCGCAGGACGCCCGGTGAGCTCGGTGTACTTCCGCAGGATCTCCTTCGGGCTCGGCCCGTAGATGACGTAGTACGTCAACTGCTGTGTCTCGGCGCTGAACTGGACCCGCGAGACGACCTCCGAGCCGACCTCGAAGGACACCTTGCCCGGGTGGTCGACGAAGACGCCGTAGCCCGCGTCCGTCAGGTAGAACGGGACGTTCTTGTAGGCCTGCTCGGTGGCCGTGCCGCCGTCGGCGTTCCAGATGTCGACGACCTGGCCGTTCTTGACCAGCGGGCCGAAGCGTTCACCGAGGCCGTAGACGGACGTGCCGACGCCCAGGTTGAGCTGCTCGCGCAGGTAGTGCCCGCCGGACGCCTCCCGCATGATGCCCATGCCCTTGATGGAGCTGGAGGTGAGGGTGCGGCCGTGGGCGAGGAAGTCGACGTGCCAGGAGCCGGTGCGGGCCACCCGCACCGACAGCGCGCCGGACGTCAGGGTCGCGTGCTCGTCGTCGTACGCCACCTGCGCCGGGACGTCCTGCGTGGCGACCTCGAACTCCGGTCCGCGCGGCTGCTCGCCGTCGAAGTGGGTGAAGGTGACGCCGATGACGTCGGGCATCGGGGCGTGCGCGCTGATCGTCACGACCGGTCCCTTCAGCAGGTCGCCGCGGTGGCGGATGGGCTGGGTCGGCGCGTGGATCTCCAGCGCGCCGTCCTGCGCGGTGACGTCGAGGACTTCGACCGGATAGGCCGCGGTGATGCCCTCGCGCAGCAGCCAGTAACCGTCGGTGAACTTCATGTGGGGGGTTCCTTACTTCACGGCACCTGCGGCGATGCCGCGGGTGAGGGTCCGCTGGAAGACGAGGAAGAACACGATCGCGGGGAGCACGCCGAGCAGGGCGGCCGCGTTGGTCATGGTGGCGTCCATCAGGCGCTGGCCCTGGAGGACGCCGAGCGCCACCGACACCGTCTGGTTGTCGTTGGAGATCAGCATGACCAGGGGGAGCAGGAACTCGTTCCAGGTCCAGATGAAGAAGAAGACCAGCAGCACGCCGAGGGTGGGGCGGCTGACGGGGACGACGATCCGCCACAGGACCTGCCACTTGTCGGCACCGTCGATGCGGGCGGCCTCGATGATCTCGCGCGGGAACTGGCCCAGCACGGACGACAGCAGATACGTGCCGAAGGCCGCCTGGATCACCGTGAACACGATGATCACGCTGAGCCGGGTGTCGTAGAGGCCGACCTCCTTGCTCAGGTAGTAGATCGGGTAGACCAGCGCCTCCTGCGGAAGCATGTTGGCCAGCACGAAGAACGCGAGCACCCAGGTTCGGCCCTTGACGCGGCCGATGCCGATCGCGTACGCGTTGAGGACGGACAGAGCCGCCGCGAAGATCGCCACCGCGCCGCTGGTCAGGAGCGAGTTCAGCAGCTTCTGGCCGTAGTCGACGCGTTCCCAGAAGTCCTTCAGGCCGTCCAGGTAGAGGCCGTCGGGCAGGCTCAGTGGGCCGCTCTGGGCGTATTCGGCCGGGGACTTGACCGCGTTGACCGCCACGATGAGGAACGGGACGACCATGAAGAGCGCGGCGATGCACAGGGCTGCCAGCACCGGGTAGCGGCGTACGGCGGTCATGCGCGGGTCCCCTCCTCCGCGTCCTCGGCCCGGGTCTGGAGCTTCAGCCCGACCAGGGAGAGGGCGAGGATGATCACGGTCAGCACGGTGGAGATCGCGGCGCCGTAGCCGACCTGGGTCTTCTCGAAGAACGTGGTGAAGGAGAAGTAGGAAGGCACGTTGGTGGCGCCGCCCGGGCCGCCCTTCGTCAGCACGTACACCGCGCCGAACACCTTGAGCGCGGCGATCGTGCACCAGGTGAGCACGACGTACGTCTCCGGGCGGATCTGCGGCAGCGTGATGTGCCAGAAGCGGCGCCACCAGCCGGCGCCGTCCAACTCGGCCGCCTCGTACAGCTGCGGGTCGACGCGTTGCAGGCCCGCCATGAACACCACCAGCGGGAAGCCGATCTGGACCCAGACCATGACGCCCATGACGCTGTAGAGGGCGAGGTCGGGGTCGCCGAGCCAGTCCTGTTGCCAGGAGTCCAGGCCGATGGCCTTCAGGAGTTCGTTGAGGGAGCCGTTGTCGGGGGCGAGGATCCAGCTCCAGACGATGCCGGCGACCGCGATCGGAAGCACCTGGGGGAGGTAGAAGCAGGCCCGCAGCACGGCGGCCGTCTTCGAGCCGAAGTGCTTGCCGACGTAGTCGAACAGGGCGGCGGCCAGGACCAGGCCGATCGCCGTCGGCACGAGCGCCATCGCCACGACCATGAACAGGCTGTGCCGGAACGACGCCCAGAACTCGCTGTCGTCCACCAGCTCGCGGTAATTGGCCAGGCCCGACCAGCTCGGGCTGCCCACGCCCTGCCAGTCGGTGAAGCTCACGCCCGTGTTCATCAGGAACGGCAGGACGATGACGGCGAGGAAGGCCAGGACGCCGGGGAGCAGGAACAGGGCGTAGGAGTCGCGGGGGCGGCGGCGCGGGGGGCCGGCATGGGCCTGCTTGCCGGTCACCCGCCCGCCCCGCTTGTCGACGGCGACCGTCATCGCTTCGGTGCGCCCTTGTCGTACGCCTCCTGCAACGCGTCCAGGTACTCGTCCGGTCGCGCGCTGCCCGTGATCAGCTTCTGCGTCTCGGAGACGAGGACGTCGTAGAAGCCGGGGACCGGCCAGTCGGGGTAGAAGGCCAGACCGTCCCTCTGGGAGAGCGTGTTGAAGTTCGCGATGAGGGTCTTGGCCCGCGGGTCGGTGATGGCGTTCGGGTCGGCCGCGACCGGGACGCCGCCCTTGTCGCCGAGCAGGTTCTGGATCTTCTTCGACATGGTGATGTCGATGAAGTCGTAGGCGAGCTCCTTGTTCTTGGCGCCCTTCGGGACGACCCAGAGGTTGCCGCCGGAGCCCAGGGTCAGGTTCGAGTCGGGCCACAGGAAGGTGCCCCAGTCGAACTTCGCCTCCGCCGCGACCCGGCCGAACCACCAGCTGCCGGAGAACATGATGGGTGCCTTGCCCTGCATGAAGGAGACGCCGGCGTCCTCCGCCTTGGTGCTCGACGAGGTCTTGGCGATGTAGCCCTTCTTCACCCAGTCGGCGAAGGTCTCGGCGCCGTACGTCCAGGCCGCGTCGTGGAAGTCGGTCTTGCCCTTGTACAGCTCGTAGGCGTCGACCCAGGAGCGGTCCGCCTTCGACAGGGCCAGCTGGTACAGGTACTGCTGGGCCATGTACTCGGCACCCGCGTTGGCCAGCGGGGTGACGCCCGCGTCGACGAACTTGCCCATCGCGGCGGTCAGTTCGCCCAGCGTCTTCGGCTCGGCGATGCCGTGCTTCTTGAACAGGTCCTTGTTGTAGTAGACCAGCGTGTACTCGGCGTAGTTGGGCACGCCGTACCACTTGCCGGAGCCCATGACCCCGTTGGTGTCGTACACGCTGGTGGTGCGCACACCGGCGCTGAGCTTCTTGTCCCAGCCGCGCTTCGTGGCCTCGGCCGTGAGGTCGGTGAGCAGGCCCTGCTTGGAGAGCAGGCCCGCCGTGGCGTTGCCCTTGTTGTACTCCATGAGGTCCGGGGCGTCGCCGGAGTTGAGGACCATGGGCGCGGTCTTCTGGATCTGTTCGAAGCCCTTCTCCTCGAACTCGACCTTCACGCCCGGGTGCGTCTTCTCGAACTCCTTGATGGCCTCGTTCCAGGCGGCGCCCATCGCGCTGTCCGGGCCCTCGTAGTGCCAGAGCTTCAGGGTCTTGCCGTCGGAGGAGCCGCTGTCCGAGTCACCGCAGGAGGTCACCAGCAGTGATCCGGCCAGGACCACCGCCGTCGCCACCACACGCCGTCGTGCCGTCAACATCCCGTGCCTCCAGGGGAGCCGGATGGGTGGGTCGCAGCGCCGCGCGGGTCGTCGAATCGTTCGATACGGCGGCGTCGAAGCGCTTCGACGGGCGAAGGTATGTGCGAGCTTCCAGGGCGTCAATGGGATACGCAGAAATTGACGAAACGGGTTACGCGGGCTTGGTGAAGCGATTCGACGACCCGAACAGAACGAGGGAGATCGTCAGGGCCACGGCGGCGGCCGTCACCGGCACCCCGTACCCGGCCGTCGCCGAGGCGTGCTCCACCGTCCAGCCGCCGATCGCGCTGCCGCAGGCGATGCCGCCGAGCAGGCCCGTCACGGCCAGGGTCATGCCCTCGTTCAGACGGCCCTCCGGGGTGCTCCGCTGGACCAGGGTCATGGTGGTGACCATGGTCGGGGCGGTCGCCATCCCGGCGACCAGCAGCGCGCCGGCGAGGAGCGGGAGCGAGCCGGTCAGGGCCGTCGCGAGCAGCGGCAGCGTCAGCAGGGCCGTCATCGCGGCCACGCACCACGGCAGGCGGGCCCGCGCGGACCCGGCCGGCCGCAGCGCCCCGTACACCAGGCCGGCCGCGCATGAGCCGGCCGCCTGGAGGGCGAGCACGGCACCGGCCGCCGCCTTGTGACCCTGTGCGTCCGCGAACGCGATCGTGACGACCTCCGTCGCCCCGAACACCGCGCCCATCGCCAGGCACACGGCCAGCAGCGGCGGGATGCCGGGCGCCCGCAACGGTGAGCCGGCCGTCGTCGTACCTCCCCGGGGCGGCGGCTCGGTCGAGCGCTGCGCGGCGAACAGCAGGACGCCCGACATCAGCAGCACCGCGCCGGCCAGCGTGCCCGCCTCCGGGAAGAACGTGCCGCACAGGAAGGCCGCGAGCACCGGCCCGAGCATGAAGCACAGCTCGTCCGCGGCCTGCTCGAAGGAGTTCGCGGTGTGCAGGGCCTTCGGGTCGCCTTTCAGCAGGTGGGCCCAGCGGGCGCGGGACATGCCGCCGGTGTTCGGGGTCGTCGCGGTGGCGGCGTACGCGGCGAAGAGGGTCCAGTCGGGGGCGCCGTGGCGCACGCACAGCAGCAGGGCGAGGGAGCCGAGGACGGCGATCGCCGTGGCGGGCACGGCGATCCGGGCCTGGCCGTACCGGTCGACGAGCCGCGCGGTCCACGGCGCGACCACCGCGGTCGCCGCCAGCCCGGTCGCCGTGACGGCGCCGGCGAGGGCGTACGAGCCCCGCGCCCCGGCGATCATGATGATCGCGCTCACGCTGAACATGCCCATCGGAAGGCGGGCTATCAGATTCCCGGCCGTGAAGGCGCGGGCGCCGGGCAGCGCGAAGAGACGGCGGTAGGGGCCGGGCGGGCGGCGACGGCGGGTGCGGGTGCCGGTTCGGGTCCGGGTGCGGGGGCGGAAGTCGGCGGCGACGAGGGTGTCGGCGGTGACCGTGAGCAACAGGGCGTCCTGGGACGGTGGTTGCTTGGCAGACGGGTGCTTGGAAGGCGGTTGCGGCATGCGTCCACCGTCACCCCGAGTGGATCAAGGGGTCCAACACCTACTCCTTACCGATTCACGCACTCCCGTTGTAAGTTCGCCGGATGCCCGGCACACCCGCGATACACGCCCACCTCGACCCCCGCCTCCTGCGCGCCTTCGTCACCGTCGCCGAGGAGCTGCACTTCACCCGCGCTGCCGCGCGCCTGTACGTCGCCCAGCAGGCGCTCAGCCGGGACGTACGGCGCCTGGAACGGGAGCTGGGCGCCGAGCTGTTCGTACGGACCACCCGGCAGGTGACGCTGACCGCCGACGGCGAGCGGCTGCTGCCGTACGCCCGCCGGGTGCTCCAGGCGCAGGACGAGCTGCTCGCCGCCTTCGGGCAGGCCCGGCCGCTGCTGGTGGACCTCATCTCGCCGGGCCTGGTCACCCCGCGCCGCGTGCTGCACCGGGCCCGCGAACTCGCTCCCGAGCACGAGCTGATGGCCCGCTTCGAGAGCGGTCTGACCGGGGCGGCGGGCGAGGTGCTGGCGGGCCGGCTGGACGCGTCGTTCGGGCGGTTCGCCGGGCTGGCCCCGGCGCTGCGGGCGGGTCTGGACCACCAGCCCGTGCGCTACGAACCGATGGCCGTCGTACTGCCCGAGGACCACCGGCTGGCGGCGCTGCCGGAGGTCCCGCTCGCCGCGCTGGCCGGTGAGGCCGTGTACGCGGGCGCCGGGAACCCGCGCACCCCGGAGTGGACCGACCTGGCGCGGCTGCTGTTCGAGGGGCGGGGCATCGAGGTCGCGGCGCCCGCCCCGCTGGCCGTCGGGGACGAGGAGTTCCAGCGGCTCATGGCGAGGACCCGGAACCCGGTTCTGGCCGTGGTGGGCTTCCCGCCCCTGCCCGCCACCGTGCTGCGGCCCCTGGTCGACCCCGTCCCGCTGTCCCCGGTGTCACTGGTGTGGCGCAAGGGGCTGACGCATCCCGCGTTCGACGCGCTTCGACGGGCGGCGGCCGAGCTCGCGGCCGAGCAGGGCTGGCTGCGGCGTCCCGCCGAGGGATGGGTTCCGGCCATTGATGAGGCCTTCATGTCGTCTTGATAGCACCTTTTGTCGCTTTGCTGTCCGCAAGTTGTCTCACTGGCTGACAGGAACCAACACGCCGCTTACACACAACCTCCGCATGCGCTACATTCGGCCGTCCCAGCAAAGGTGTGATAAACGGGGCGTTTGAATCGGGTGGGGGCCCGGTTCGGCGACAGCACTCGGGTCGCGTCCGCGCCCGTGGACGGCCCCGTGGGGGGAAGTGCGTGCGCGTGAAAAGTTGGCGAGAAGACGCCCAACCGGTATGGCCCGAGGCCGCGTCCGCGACCAAGGAGATACCGGCCGGCAACGAGGACCGGGACCGGAGGGTCACGCAGGTCTTCCCGGAGGGCGTCACCGGTGAGGCGCGGCTGCTGCGGGGGATTCCGCGGCAGAGCGGGGGTGGGGCCGACACGGATGTCGTCTCCTCCGGGTCCTCTGCGTCCGATGGATCCTCCGCTGCGGCCTCCTCCGCGTCCGTCGTCCGCGACCCCTGGCAGCAGGAACCCGACGCCGCCGGAGGCACCCACGACCCGCACGAGGTGACCGTCCAGCTCGACGCCGTGCAGGTCGGCGAGGGAGGCGTGCGGCAGGCGCAGGGCGCGCCGGGCCGGGCGCACGACGGCTCCTCCGACGGCCCCGTCTTCGTCGACGCGTCCGGTCGCCGCAGCCGCCGGTTGCGCCGTATCGGCATGATCGTCGGCCTGGCCTGCGCGGGCTACGCCGCCGTCATCGCCGTCACCGTGCTGTCGGGCAACTCCGACGCGCCCTGGCTGCCCGTACCGGGCCAGCGGGACGAGCAGCCCGCCGGCCAGGTCGACACCTCGCCGGAGCCCGCCGAGCCGGCGCCGGCCACGGACACCGGTGCGGCCGTGCCGGGCAGCGCGCCCACGACCGACCAGGTCACGGCGCCGTCCCCGGACGTCAGCGCGCCCGCTCCGGGCCCCACCTCCCGGCCCGAGCGGCCGGACACCTCCGCCGAACCGAAGCCGACCCCGACCCGGACGACCCCGAAGCCGGGCCCCGGCGTGGTCGAGCCCACCCCGACGCAGCCGACGGACGTGCCGACCACGCCGGCTCCCGACCCGACCCCGACGGACGAGCCCACGCCCGACCCGACCGACACCGCGGGCAGCGGCGACGGCGGCACCGGCACGGTCGCCGATGGTCAGGCCGCCCCGCAGCCCATCGCCGAGAGCCCCGCCTGACAGCCGGACCCGCTCTCGCCGCCCCTCGCACCACCCCTGGAGCGCGTCCTCTGATGGCCTTCCGCACCCGCCGACCCGGGCCCGCGACCGGAGCCCGTGACGGCTCCCGGCGTCGCCGCCTGCCGCTGCGCCTGCTGCTGCCGGTGCTCGTCCTGGTCGCCCTGATGGCGATGCTGATGCTGCGCGGATTCGTGCACAGCGAGATCCTGGCCGACCACCGGGTCGGGCCGCCCGCCGCCACCGACCAGGTGCCGCGGAAGATCCTCGAGGGCGGCCCGGTCATCGACACCCGCGGCGGCCGTACCGAGACCCTGCGCATACCGGACCACCGCCTCGTCCTCACCTTCGACGACGGCCCGGATCCGACCTGGACGCCGAAGGTCCTGGACGTCCTGGAGAAGCACGACGCGCACGCGGTGTTCTTCGTCACCGGCACCATGGCCTCGCGCCACCCGGACCTGGTCAGGCGCATGGTCGACGAGGGCCACGAGATCGGCCTGCACACCTTCAACCACCCGGACCTGTCCTACCAGTCGAAGAAGCGCATCGACTGGGAGCTGTCCCAGAACCAGCTCGCGCTCTCGGGCGCGGCCGGCATCCGCACCTCGCTCTTCCGGCCGCCGTACTCGTCCTTCTCCTCCGCCATGGACAACCGGACCTGGCCGGTGACCGAGTACATCGGCAGCCACGGCTACCTCACCGTCGTCAACAACACCGACAGCGAGGACTGGCGCAGGCCCGGTGTCGAGGAGATCATCCGCAAGGCCACCCCGAAGGGCGGCAAGGGCGCGATCGTCCTGATGCACGACTCCGGCGGCGACCGCTCCCAGACGGTCGCGGCGCTGGACCGGATGCTGCCGGACCTGCGGGAGCAGGGCTACGAGTTCGCCAACCTCACCGAGGCACTTCACGCCCCGAGCGCGCACACCCGGGTCACGGGCCTGGAGCTGTGGAAGGGCAAGGCGTGGATCGTCCTGGTCCAGGCCGCGGAGCACATCACCGACGGTCTGGTCGTCGGCCTCGCGGTCGTCGGCACGCTCGTCATCGCCCGTTTCGTGCTCATGCTGCTGCTCTCCGGGGCGCACGCACGCCGGGTGCGCCGCCGCGACTTCAGCTGGGGGCCGCCGGTCACCGAACCGGTGTCGGTGCTGGTCCCGGCGTACAACGAGGCCAAGTGCATCGAGAACACGGTCCGTTCCCTCGCGGCGAGCGACCACCCCGTCGAGGTCCTCGTCATCGACGACGGCTCCACCGACGGCACGGCCCGGATCGTCGAGGCGATGGGCCTGCCAACGTCCGGGTGATCCGCCAGCTCAACGCGGGCAAGCCGGCCGCGCTGAACCGGGGTGTGGCCAACGCCCGCCACGACCTGATCGTGATGATGGACGGCGACACGGTCTTCGAGCCTTCCACCGTGCGGGAGTTGGTGCAGCCGTTCGCCGACCCGCGCGTGGGCGCGGTCGCGGGCAACGCCAAGGTCGGCAACCGCGACAGCCTCATCGGCGCCTGGCAGCACATCGAGTACGTGATGGGCTTCAACCTCGACCGCCGCATGTACGACATGCTGCGCTGTATGCCGACGATCCCCGGCGCGGTCGGCGCGTTCCGCCGCTCCGCCCTGGAACGGGTCGGCGGCATGAGCGACGACACTCTCGCCGAGGACACCGACATCACCATGGCCCTGCACCGGGACGGCTGGCGCGTGGTGTACGCGGAGAACGCGCGCGCCTGGACCGAGGCCCCCGAGACGGTCCAGCAACTGTGGTCCCAGCGCTACCGCTGGTCGTACGGCACCATGCAGGCGATCTGGAAACACCGCCGGGCGCTGGTCGAACGGGGCCCGTCCGGCCGCTTCGGCCGGGTCGGCCTGCCCCTGGTGTCCCTGTTCATGGTGCTGGCCCCGCTCCTGGCCCCCCTGATCGACGTCTTCCTCCTCTACGGGCTCGTCTTCGGCCCGACCCAGAAGACCGTCACGGCCTGGCTGGGCGTCCTGGCGATCCAGGCGGTCTGCGCGGCGTACGCCTTCCGCCTGGACCGCGAACGCATGACCCACCTGATCTCCCTGCCGCTGCAACAGCTCCTCTACCGCCAGCTGATGTACGTCGTGCTGCTCCAGTCCTGGATCACCGCCCTCACCGGTGGCCGCCTGCGCTGGCAGAAGCTGCGTCGCACCGGCGTCGTGGACGCACCCGGCGGCGGCGCGGTGCCGCGCCCGCGGACGGGTGACAGCGCGGATCGGAGGCCGGTGGCATGACGCACGGACATCCCACCGGGCCGGAGCCGAGGACGGATACGGATACGGAGGCCACACCGTCGTACGGCATCCCGCGGCCGCGGACGCGGACGCCGGAACCGGCACCCGCCCCCGGCCCGGCGGCGCGGAAGCCGGACCGCGACCGCTACCTGGACCTGCTGCGCTCCATCGCCCTGGTCCGTGTCGTCGTCTACCACCTCTTCGGCTGGGCGTGGCTGACGGTGCTGTTCCCGTCGATGGGCGTGATGTTCGCGCTGGCGGGTGCCCTGATGGCACGCTCGCTGAACCGCCCGGCGTGGAGTGTGATCAGGGGCCGGATCCGCCGCCTGCTGCCCCCGTTGTGGGCGTTCAGCGCGGTGGTGCCGGCCCTGATGTTCGCGGACGGATGGAACCCGGCGAAGCAACCCGAGGACGGCGGGACTTGGGGCCTCCTGGAACTGGTCAACTACATCGTCCCGATCGGCGCCCCGCCCTTCCCCTGGCACATCGGCTCCACGTCGGGCCTGGTGGAGGACACCTGGGCGGTGCAGGCGGCCGGCCCGCTGTGGTACCTGCGCGCGTACCTGTGGTTCGTCGTGGCGTCCCCGCTCCTGCTGTGGGCGTTCCGCAGGGCCCCGTGGCCGACGCTGCTGGCACCCCTGGCCCTGACGGCGGTCGTCGGAACGGGCCTGGTGACCATCCCCGGAGAAACCGGCAACGCGGTGACGGACTTCGCGGTCTACGGCGGCTGCTGGCTCCTGGGCTTCGCCCACCACGAGGGCCTGCTCCAGCGGATCCCCCGCTACGTCGCCGTCTCCGGCGCCTCCCTGCTGATGGCCTTCGGCCTGTGGTGGGCCTCGAACCACCTGGGCCCCGACGGCTGGGACCTGAACGACATCCCGCCGGCCCAGGCGACCTGGTCCTTCGGCTTCGTGGCGATCCTGCTCCGGTACTCGCCGTCCTGGCAGACCCTGCCCGGCCGCCTGTCCCGCTGGGACAAGCTGGTCACCCTCTCCAACCACCGCGCGGTCACGATCTACCTGTGGCACAACATGCTGATCATGGCCACGGTCCCGATCCTGGACCTGCTGTACGAGCTGCCGTTCATGGGGAGCGAGGACGCGGTGGCCGCCCTGGACGCCACGTACATGGTGTGGATGTTCGTCCTGGTGTGGCCCCTGATCGGACTGACGATCGTCGCGGTCGGCTGGATCGAGGACGTGGCGGCGCAGCGGAAGCCGCGGCTGTGGCCGAACGGGGTACGGCGTGGGCGACGGGGAGCTGGTGCGACGGGGACCCGGCGAAGGGTGTGACGCGGGGCGACGCCCGTGTGGCTGTCGGCCGAACGCAGCGGGAAGCCACCCTGATTCCCTTACGCGGGGTCCGCAGGAGGACAGCCGGACCCGCCGATCGCTGTTCTGCCTGACAGGACAGCAGGCGCCGGGGCCGTACGCCCGGCCCCAGCCGACGGGCGGCCCGTACGCCCAGCCCCAGCCCACGGGCCCCATGCGCCGCCCCGGCCGACGGGCCCGTACACCGCCCGGCCCCCGCCCACCCCGTACCCTTCTCAGCAGCCCCCCGCCCAGACCCCGGGCCCCTACGCCGCCCCGCCCCAGGCCCCGGCCCTCACGTCCAGCCCCAGCCGTACCCCCGCCAGAACCCCCACTGGCAGCCCCCACGGTCCTGACCGAGCACCGGCCCAGCACCGTCACCCGCCCGGAACCTCTCATCCCGCCCCTGCCCGAGGTGAGAGCAAAGTTCCTTTCCGGTCACCCGGTGCCACAGACAGGAAACGCGCCCTCCCTACCTTCGGGACTCATCACCGCTCAGCACCGAACCACCCGAGCCCCGAGCACCGTGGAGGCGTCATGACAGCCCCGAGCACAGCCCCCGCACCCCCGAGCAGGGGCGGTCGCTGGATCCAGCACTGGGATCCGGAGGACGAGACCTTCTGGAAGGAGACCGGAGAGAAGGTCGCCCGGCGCAATCTGATCTTCTCGGTGCTGTCCGAGCACATCGGGTTCTCGGTCTGGACCATGTGGTCCGTGCTGGTGCTCTTCATGGGCCCGGAGTACGGGCTGACCCCGGCCGACAAGTTCATGCTGACGTCGGTGGTCACGCTCGTCGGCGCCGTCGTCCGCGTCCCCTACACCTTCGCCGTCGCGCTCTTCGGCGGGCGGAACTGGACGGTCATCTCGGCCGGCATGCTCCTCATCCCGTCCGTCGCCGCGTTCATGGTGATGGAGCCCGGCACCTCCTTCACCACCTTCCTGCTCGTCGGCCTGCTCGCCGGCGTCGGCGGCGGCAACTTCGCCTCCTCCATGACCAACATCAACGCCTTCTTCCCGCTCAGGAAGAAGGGATGGGCCCTCGGGCTCAACGCCGGTGGCGGCAACATCGGTGTCCCGGTCATCCAGCTCGTGGCGCTCGCGATCATCGGTGCCAGCGGGGGTCCGCGGGTGCTGCTCGGGATCTACATCCCGCTCATCGTGGTGGCCGCCGTCCTCGCCGCGCTCTTCATGGACAACATCGAGAACGTGAAGAACGACACCGGCGCCGCCAAGGACGCCGCGAAGGACGCCCACACCTGGATCATGTCCTTCCTCTACATCGGCACCTTCGGGTCGTTCATCGGCTACAGCTTCGCCTTCGGCCAGGTGCTGACCAACCAGTTCGGCCGCACCCCGCTGCAGGCCGCGGGCGTCACCTTCATCGGCCCGTTGCTCGGCTCGCTGATCCGGCCGCTCGGCGGCTGGCTGGCCGACCGCTACGGCGGCGCGAAGATCACCCTCTACAACTACGTCGCCATGGGGGCCGCGACCTCGGTGCTCATCGCCGCCTCCATGCAGAAGTCGCTCGTGCTGTTCACCGTCGCCTTCGTGGTGCTCTTCGTGCTCACCGGGCTCGGCAACGGCTCGACCTTCAAGATGATCCCCGGCATCTTCCAGGCCAAGGCCCACGCCAAGGGGCTCACCGGTGAAGCCGCGGCCTCCTACGGGCGACGGCTGTCCGGCGCCTCCATGGGCCTCATCGGCGCCGTCGGCGCGCTCGGCGGTGTCGGGATCAACCTCGCCTTCCGGCAGTCGTTCCTCTCCTACGGCTCCGGCACCGGCGCGTTCGTCGCCTTCCTCGCCTACTACGGCGCCTGCTTCGCCGTGACCTGGGCCGTATACCTTCGCCGCTCGGCCACCCGGAGCCAGGTCGTGGCCAGCGCCGACACGAAGCCGCAGCTCAACTACGCCGAGGTGTGACGTAACACCGTCGACATCAAGCCGAACCGAGCCTGTCACGAGCCGTTGACAGGCTCGGTCGGCATGCAGGCAGGGCCATCAGGTACCGCAGTGACATGCAGTACCGCCGGTACTCCACGCAGGTACGACGACTCGAGTGCGGGACGAGAGCCATGTACGAGCAAGAACAGCGACCAGAACACGGCCCCCTCGCGGGGTTCACCGTGGGCGTGACCGCCGCCCGCCGGGCCGACGAGCTGGGGGCACTGCTCCAGCGGCGCGGCGCCGCCGTCCTGCATGCCCCCGCCCTGCGCATCGTGCCGCTCGCCGACGACAGTGAGCTGCTCGCCGCCACCAAGGAGATCATCGAGCAGCTGCCGGACATCGTCGTGGCCACGACCGCGATCGGCTTCCGGGGCTGGGTCGAGGCCGCCGACGGCTGGGGCCTCGGCGAGGAGCTGCTGTCCCGGCTGCGCGGGGTGCGGATCCTGGCGCGCGGGCCCAAGGTCAAGGGCGCGATCCGGGCCGCCGGGCTGACGGAGGAGTGGTCGCCGTCGTCGGAGTCCATGGCCGAGGTGCTCGACCGGATGCTGGAGGAGGGCGTCGAGGGCCGCCGTATCGCCATCCAGCTGCACGGCGAGCCGCTGCCCGGCTTCGTCGAGGCGCTGCGGGAGGGCGGCGCCGAGGTCGTCGGGGTGCCCGTCTACCGGTGGATGCCGCCGGAGGACATCGGGCCCGTCGACCGGCTCCTGGACGCCACCGTCTCCCGCGGCCTGGACGCGCTGACCTTCACCAGCGCGCCCGCCGCCGCCTCCCTGCTGTCGCGGGCCGAGGAGCGCGGGCTGCTGCCCGAGGTGCTCGCCGCCCTCAGCCACGACGTGCTGTCCGCCTGCGTCGGCCCGGTCACCGCGCTGCCGTTGCAGGCCCACGGCATCGACACGGTCCAGCCCGAACGCTTCCGGCTCGGCCCGCTCGTCCAGCTGCTGTGCCAGGAACTGCCCGCCCGGGCGCGGTCCCTGCCGATCGCCGGGCACCGGGTGGAGATCCGCGGGCACGCGGTGCTGGTGGACGGCGAGCTCAAGCCGGTGCCGCCCGCCGGGATGTCCCTGCTGCGCGCCCTGTCCCGGCGGCCCGGCTGGGTGGTCGCCCGCGCCGAACTGCTGCGCGCGCTGCCGGGCGCGGGGCGCGACGAGCACGCGGTGGAGACCGCGATGGCCAGGCTGCGTACGGCCCTCGGGGCACCGAAGTTGATCCAGACAGTGGTCAAGCGCGGCTACCGGCTGGCCCTGGACCCGGCGGCCGACTCGAAGTACGCCGACGCCTGACGACCGCCGCGGTCTGACTCCCCGTCAGTGGGTGGGGGCCCTGGACGCCCAATGCAGTTGCCTTTGACCCCCTGGGCCGGAACGCGCGGTCGCATACGCGTGCGTCCAGGAGCAGGCGTGCGAGGGGTTCCGGGCGCGCACGTGGGCAGGCACTGTGGGAGGGAACGCTTCCTCAGCCCCTCACTGGCATCTCACCGACCCCCTCCCGACCGGGGTAACCCTAGGCGGTGACAGGCACATGGCACTGGGTACGGCCACGGCCCCGTACGAGCTGCGCTTCGACGCCGGGCGGATCTGTCTGGATCTCCTCGCGACCACACACCCCGTCGAACGGCTCGACTCCATCGAGGCACTGCGCGTCTGGATCACCGGCTCCGGCCTCGTCCCCGCGGACACCCCGCTGGCCCACGCCGACGCCTCCTGGCCGGTCGCCTTCCGCGAACTGCGCGGCCAGGCCGACCGGTTGATACGCGGCTGGCTGTCGCCCGGAGCACGGCCGTACGACCTCGCGCTGACCCGCGTCAACGACCTCGCCCGCACCCCGCCCCCGGCCCCGCGCGCGATCCGCGCCCAAGACGGGGCCCTCGTACGGACGTTGGACGGCCCGCCCGCCTGCGCGGCCCTGCTCGCCGCCGTCGCCCGGGACGCCGTCGACCTGCTCACCGACCCCGTCGCCCGGGCGGGTCTGCGCCAGTGCGCGGGCGACAACTGCCCGATCGTGTACCTGGACACGTCCCGGGGACGCCGGAGGCGCTGGTGCTCCAGCGAGGTCTGATGCCGTTTACCTACGGTCCCGTAGGGGCAGCCGCCGTGATCTTGCCTGCCGTGTCGGAAATGTAAAGATCGCGCGGTGGGAATGTGCTCCCATGTCCCGCTCGTCACGTCACCCCGGAGAAAACTGTCACCTCACATTGAACACTCAACGCGCCCTCTGCGTACGGGTGGACGAGCGACCGACTGGGGGAACCCCCGGACACCGGAGGTGGGCGTGCGCAAGGATTCCGTCGTGGCCAATGAACGAGCACCGAGGGCCCGACATCGCATGTCCCAGCCCTCGGAACCCGACGAGGAGCTGATGCGTGCGCTGTATCGCGAACACGCCGGACCCCTGCTGGCCTACGTGCTGCGGCTGGTCGCCGGAGACCGGCAGCGCGCCGAGGACGTCGTGCAGGAGACGCTCATCCGTGCCTGGAAGAACGCCGGTCAGCTCAATCGGGCGACCGGTTCGGTACGCCCCTGGCTGGTGACGGTCGCCCGGCGCATCGTCATCGACGGCCACCGCAGCCGGCAGGCCCGGCCGCAGGAGGTCGATCCGTCGCCGCTGGAGGTCATCCCCGCGGAGGACGAGATCGACAAGGCGCTGTGGCTGATGACGCTGTCGGACGCACTCGACGACCTGACCCCGGCCCACCGGGAGGTGCTCGTCGAGACGTACTTCAAGGGGCGTACCGTCAATGAGGCGGCCGAGACCCTGGGCATACCGAGCGGAACCGTCCGCTCCAGGGTGTTCTACGCCCTGCGTTCGATGAAGCTGGCACTGGAGGAGCGGGGGGTGACGGCGTGATGAGCGGGTACGGGGGATATCAGGGATTCGGAACGGGCGGTACGGGTATGTCTGGTCCCATGCAGGGATCACCGGTGCCGAACGAGCATGAGACCGTCGGCGCCTACGCACTCGGCATTCTCGACGACGCCGAAGCAACCGCTTTCGAGGCCCACCTCGCGACCTGCGAGTGGTGCGCCCAGCAGCTGGACGAGCTCGCCGGGATGGAGCCGATGCTGGCCGCGCTCGCGGACCTGCCCGGCGCCGGCACCCCCTCGATCGGCGAGTCGCTGTCCGCGAAGCCCAGCCCGCGCCTGGTGGAGAAGCTCGTCGACGAGGTCGCCGAGCGCCGCGCCCAGAAGCGCCGCCGCAGCTTCTACATGGTGGCCGCCGCGGCCGCGATGATCATCGGCGGCCCGTTCGTCGCGGTGGCGACCAGCGGCGGCGACGACGGAGGCACCAGGGAGAACCGGCCGCTCGCGTCGAGCCCCGCCAAGGAGGCCTTCGAGGGCATCTCCGACAAGATCACGGCCACGGACCCGACCACCAAGGTCTCCGCGACCGTCGCCCTGCAGAAGAAGGACTGGGGCACCGGCGCGATCCTGGAGCTCAAGAACCTCAAGGGCCCGCTGAAGTGCGCCCTGATCGCGGTGGGCAAGAACGGCGAACGCGAGACGCTGACCTCCTGGTCCGTCCCGAACTGGGGCTACGGCATCCCGAACGCCAAGACCGAGCAGGCCAGGGAGCCGCTGTACGTCCAGGGCGGTGCCGCGTTCGAGCCCAACGACATCGATCACTTCGAGATCGTGAGCTTCGACGGGAAGAAGCTCGTCGAGGTCGACGCGTAGCTTCCCGCCCGGGGCCCCCTTCGCGTACGGTTGACGGCTGCCCAGCACGTCAGAAGGGGGCCCGGTGGCCGCTCAGGCTCAACAGGAATCCGCGGTCGACTCGGTTCGCGATGCCGTATCCGACTCGGTACGGGACCGAGAGATCAGCGTCGAACAAGAACACCTGGACCGGGTGTACCGCCGCCTCGAGGAGAAGATCCATGAGGCCGAGTTCCTCATGCACGACGCGGCCCAGCGCGGCCAGGTCGGCACCCCCGGCGCGCTCGCCGAGCGGGACGCGCAGGTCTTCCGGGCGGGAATCCACCTCAGTCGGCTGAACAACGAGTTCGAGGACTTCCTCTTCGGCCGCATCGACCTGCTGCCCGGCAAGGACGGGAAGAAGGGGCCCGACGGGGCGTACACCGCGGTCGAGCCGGCGGAGGGCGCCGTACGCCCGGACAACACCGCCGACATCGCCGAAACCCTGCACATCGGCCGCATCGGCGTCCTCGACGAGGACTACGCCCCGCTGGTCATCGACTGGCGGGCCCCCGCCGCCGCCCCCTTCTACCGCTCCACCCCGGTCGACCCCGGACGGGTCGTGCGCCGGCGCGTCATCCGCTCCAAGGGGCGCAGGGTGCTGAGCGTCGAGGACGACCTGATGCGCCCCGAGCTGAAGGCCTACCTCCACGGCCACGAACTGCCCGTCATCGGCGACGGCGCCCTGATGGCCGCGCTCGGGCAGGCCCGCAGCCACACCATGCGGGACATCGTGGCCTCCATCCAGGCCGAGCAGGACCTGGTGATCCGCGCCCCCGCCGCCTCGGTGACGTATGTCGAGGGCGGCCCCGGCACCGGCAAGACGGCCGTCGCGCTGCACCGGGCGGCGTACCTCCTCTACCAGGACCGGCGCCGGTACGCGGGCGGCATCCTGATCGTCTCGCCGACCCCGCTGCTGGTGGCGTACACCGAGGGCGTGCTGCCCTCCCTCGGCGAGGAGGGCCAGGTCGCCATCCGCGCCATCGGCTCGCTGGTCGAGGGCGCCGAGGCGACGTTGTACGACTCTCCGGCCGTGGCCCGTGCCAAGGGCTCCTCCCGGATGCTCAAGGTGCTGCGGAAGGCCGCGCGCGGCGCGCTGGAGCTGAACGATTCACCGGCCCGGCTGCGGGTCGTCGCCTTCGGCCGCCGCCTGGAACTGGACGCCGAGGACCTGGACCGGATCCGCCGCGCCGCCCTCGGCGGCACCGCCCCCGTCAACCTCCTGCGCCCCCGCGCCCGCAAGCTGCTCCTGGACGCCCTGTGGGAGAAGTCGGGCGCGGCCGGCCGGCACACCGACCCCGAGCTCGCCGCCGAGCTGCGCTCCTCCTTCGACGAGGACATCACCTCCGAGGACGACTTCATCGCCTTCCTCGACGGCTGGTGGCCGGAGCTGACCCCGCAGAGCGTGCTGCGGGCCATGGCCGACGAGCGGCGCCTGGGCCGCTGGGCCCGCCGGATCCTCAACCCCGGTGAGATCCGCAAGGTGGCCCGCTCCCTGAAGCGGGACGGTCACTCCGTGCACGACATCGCGATGCTGGACGAGCTGCAGGCCGTCCTCGGCGCCCCGGCCCGCCCCCGGAAGAAGCGCGAGCTCGACCCCCTCGACCAGCTCACCGGCCTGGAGGAGCTGATGCCGGTGCGCGAGGAGTCGCAGCGCGAGCGGGCCGAGCGCCTTGCGCAGGAGCGCATCGAGTACGCCCACGTCATCGTCGACGAGGCCCAGGACCTCACGCCGATGCAGTGGCGCATGGTCGGCCGGCGCGGCCGGCACGCCACGTGGACGGTCGTCGGCGACCCGGCCCAGTCCTCCTGGTCCGACCCCGACGAGGCGGCCCAGGCCCGCGACGAGGCCCTCGGCACCCGCCCGCGCCGTCGCTTCCAGCTCACCGTGAACTACCGCAACCCCGCGGAGATCGCCGAGCTGGCGTCGAAGGTGCTCACCCTGGCCATGCCCGGCTCCGAGGCGCCGAAGGCGGTGCGCTCCACCGGCGTGCGCCCGCGTTTCGTGGCAACGAAGAGTTCTGCGGCAGCGAGGAGTTCTGCGGCAGCGAACAGTTCTGTGACAGCGAACAGTTCTGTGACAACGAACAAGGGCCACAGCACGGTCGTACGGGATTCGCTCGCCGAGACCGTGCGGGCGGAGGCCGAGCGGCTCCTGGAGCAGGTGGACGGCACGGTCGGCGTGGTCGTCGCCATGCAGCGCCGCGAGGAGGCGAGGCGCTGGCTCGCCGGGCTCGGCGACCGGGTGGTGGCGCTCGGAAGCCTGGAGGCGAAGGGGCTGGAGTACGACGCGACGGTCGTCGTGTCGCCCGCGGAGATCGCCGACGAGTCACCGGCCGGCCTGCGCGTGCTCTACGTCGCCCTGACCCGGGCCACCCAGCAGCTGACGGTGGTGTCGGGAGAGCGGGACGAGCCGGACGCGAGCGGCGTCCCGGACCTCCTGAGGGACTGAACGTTAACTTTCGGTACGGGAATGGGCTTACGGGATCTGTTTGTTAGCCTGGTTGTGGCACCGGCCCGATCCAAGCCCCCGGGCCCAACCTTCGTCGCTACGAGCGACCACTTGCCGCGAGGCGAGCATGGCGGGTCGGTGTCACTGAACGAGAAAGAAGAGGCCCACGTCACCCCGTGACGTGGGCCTCTTTCCTTGCCCGGCCGCCTGCGGCCTCTTGGCGACTCCCGATCGTCTCTCGTATGGTGGAAGTTATTTTCCGAAAGTGGCGCCTTTACCCGGCCTGTGCGCGAACAAAACGTTCGCAATCCAGGGCGGCTACCGCGTACTCAGGGGTAGGTGCGACGATCGGACGGCACAACGCAGCGACAGGTGAAAGCAGAGGAAGTCGGCCATGGCAACGGCGCCCAGCGTCTCCTACTCGATGACCATCCGGCTGGAGGTGCCCGCGAGCGGAACCGCCGTCTCGCAGCTCACCACCGCCGTGGAGTCCTCCGGAGGCTCGGTGACCGGCCTCGACGTCACCGCGTCCGGACACGAGAAGCTCCGGATCGACGTCACGATCGCGGCCACCTCGACCGCGCACGCGGACGAGATCGTGGAGAAGCTCCGCGGCATCGAGGGCGTCACGCTGGGCAAGGTCTCGGACCGTACGTTCCTCATGCACCTCGGCGGCAAGATCGAGATGGCGTCGAAGCACCCCATCCGCAACCGTGACGACCTGTCCATGGTCTACACGCCGGGTGTGGCCCGCGTCTGCATGGCCATCGCCGAGAACCCCGAGGACGCCCGCCGCCTGACCATCAAGCGCAACTCCGTCGCGGTCGTGACGGACGGCTCCGCCGTGCTGGGCCTGGGCAACATCGGCCCGAAGGCCGCCCTGCCGGTCATGGAGGGCAAGGCGGCCCTGTTCAAGCGGTTCGCCGGCATCGACGCCTGGCCGATCTGCCTCGACACCCAGGACACCGACGCGATCGTCGAGATCGTCAAGGCGATCGCCCCCGGCTTCGCCGGCATCAACCTCGAGGACATCTCCGCCCCCCGCTGCTTCGAGATCGAGGCGCGGCTGCGCGAGGCCCTCGACATCCCCGTCTTCCACGACGACCAGCACGGCACCGCGATCGTGGTCCTCGCCGCTCTCACGAACGCGCTTCGCGTCGTGGGCAAGGCGATCGAGGACGTGCGGGTCGTCATGTCCGGCGCCGGCGCGGCCGGTACGGCCATCCTCAAACTGCTGCTCGCCGCGGGCGTGAAGAACGCCGTCGTCGCCGACATCCAGGGCGTCGTGCACGCCGGCCGCGAGGACCTGGTCGACGCCGCCCCCGGGTCGGCGCTGCGCTGGATCGCCGACAACACCAACCCCGAGGGCCTGACGGGCACGCTGAAGGAGGCCGTGCGCGGCGCCGACGTCTTCATCGGCGTCTCGGCTCCCAACGTCCTGGACGGCGAGGACGTGGCCGCCATGGCGGAGGGCGCCATCGTGTTCGCGCTCGCCAACCCGGACCCCGAGGTGGACCCGGCAATCGCCCGTCAGACGGCGGCAGTTGTGGCCACCGGCCGCTCCGACTTCCCGAACCAGATCAACAACGTGCTGGTCTTCCCGGGTGTGTTCCGCGGCCTGCTGGACGCCCAGTCCCGCACGGTCAACACGGAGATGATGCTCGCGGCCGCGAAGGCGCTGGCGGACGTGGTGACCGAGGACGAGCTGAACCCGAACTACATCGTCCCGAGCGTCTTCAACGACAAGGTCGCGGGCGCGGTGGCCGGTGCGGTGCGGGAGGCCGCCAAGGCGGCGGGGGCGTCGGCGACCCACTTGTAGGCGCCCGGCGACGGTTGTGAGGATTGCCACGCCTGGCCGGGAGACGGCGCGTCGGGGAACCGTCCTGTCGGCACCGCCCTCTATCGTGTCGGCCAGGCTCAGGCCCTCTTTTCGTGTGACTCCCAAGGGTGTTCTCACGACTCCTGCGGGTGCCGGATTGGCTTTCCCGCCGCAGGTAGAGGCAGGATGCGTCCCTGGGCGCGAGGGTCTGACGACGGACCCGGGTCCGGGGACTCACCGAGGACCCTGGCAGCATCGGCTTCGACGCCTCAACGGCAAGATGAACACGGGAGTAACAACATGAACCGCAGTGAGCTGGTGGCCGCGCTGGCCGACCGCGCCGAGGTGACCCGCAAGGACGCCGACGCCGTGCTGGCCGCGTTCGCCGACGTCGTCGGCGACATCGTCTCCAAGGGGGACGAGAAGGTCACCATCCCCGGCTTCCTGACCTTCGAGCGCACCCACCGTGCCGCTCGCACCGCGCGCAACCCGCAGACCGGTGAGCCCATCCAGATCCCGGCCGGCTACAGCGTGAAGGTCTCCGCGGGCTCCAAGCTCAAGGAAGCCGCCAAGGGTAAGTAAGCGCGTAAGCGCCGCGCCGGGTCAGCGCCGTGGGCGGCTGCGGGTCCGTTGTGGCTTGTCGCGCAGTTCTCCGCGCCCCTCAGGGCGCTGCACCAACGCCGATGGGGCGGTCACCCGGGTCCGGGTGACCGCCCCATCGGCGTATCCGAGACTTCTAGCCGAGCGCCTTGCCCGGCAGCTCGACCTTCGCGCCCAGCTCCATGAGCTTCTCCATGAAGTTCTCGTAGCCCCGGTTGATGAGGCCGATGCCGTGCACGCGGGACGTGCCCTGGGCCGCCAGGGCCGCGATGAGGTACGAGAAGCCGCCGCGCAGGTCGGGGATGACCAGGTCGGCGCCCTGGAGCTTGGTGGGGCCCGACACGACGGCCGAGTGCAGGAAGTTGCGCTGGCCGAAGCGGCAGTCGGAGCCGCCCAGGCACTCGCGGTAGAGCTGGATGTGGGCGCCCATCTGGTTCAGCGCGGAGGTGAAGCCCAGGCGGGACTCGTAGACCGTCTCGTGGATGATGGACAGGCCCGTGGCCTGCGTGAGGGCCACCACCAGGGGCTGCTGCCAGTCGGTCTGGAAGCCGGGGTGGACGTCCGTCTCCAGGGCGATGGACTTCAGGTGGCCGCCGGGGTGCCAGAAGCGGATGCCCTCGTCGTCGATCCGGAACGCGCCGCCCACCTTCCTGTAGGTGTTCAGGAACGTCATCATCGAGCGCTGCTGGGCGCCGCGGACGTAGATGTCGCCCTCGGTCGCCAGCGCCGCGGACGCCCAGGACGCGGCCTCCAGGCGGTCCGGGAGGGCGCGGTGGTTGTAGCCGCCGAGCCTGTCCACACCGGTGACGCGGATGGTGCGGTCGGTGTCCATCGCGATGATGGCGCCCATCTTCTGCAGGACGCAGATCAGGTCCTCGATCTCCGGCTCCACGGCCGCGTTCGAGAGCTCGGTCACGCCCTCCGCGAGGACGGCGGTCAGCAGCACCTGCTCGGTCGCGCCGACGGACGGGTACGGCAGCCGGATCTTCGTGCCGCGCAGCCGCTGCGGCGCCTCCAGGTACTGCCCGTCCGCGCGCTTCTCGATCTTCGCGCCGAACTGCCGCAGCACGTCGAAGTGGAAGTCGATGGGCCGGCCGCCGATGTCGCAGCCGCCGAGGCCCGGGATGAACGCGTGCCCGAGACGGTGCAGCAGCGGGCCGCAGAACAGGATCGGGATGCGCGAAGAGCCCGCGTGGGCATCGATGTCGGCGACGTTCGCGCTCTCGACGCGGGTGGGGTCGAGCACCAGTTCGCCGGGCTCCTCGCCCGGGCGGACCGACACGCCGTGCAGCTGCAGCAGACCGCGGACGACGCGCACGTCGCGGATGTCCGGAACGTTGCGCAGCCGACTTGGCTCACTGCCCAACAGGGCGGCGACCATGGCCTTCGGCACGAGGTTCTTCGCACCGCGGACACGGATCTCGCCCTCCAGCGGGGTTCCGCCGTGGACAAGCAGTACGTCATCAGAGCCGTTGACGGTCATGAATCTCGCGTTCCGTGGAGTGGGGCAGGGGCCGAAGAGACAGAGTAATGGCCGCCGACCCCCCTCAAGTAAGCCCGAGGACGGCCCGGGATCGTCATAGCTGTGTCACAACACGAACCGTTCCACGCCGGGCACATGGGGTCACGACCGCCGTGGTGCGCGACGGGTGCCACGCGCGTGCTCCGACCTGCGCGCACTTCCGTACCCCGGATTGCCTCCCCACGGGGCGGGAAGATGCGGGATCATGTCTGGCATGACCGAGGTGTCCTCGCTCACAGGGCGGCTGCTCGTGGCCACGCCCGCCCTGGCGGACCCGAACTTCGACCGCGCGGTGGTGCTCCTTCTCGACCACGACGAGGAGGGCTCCCTCGGTGTCGTCCTCAACCGTCCGACCCCGGTGGGCGTGGGCGACATCCTGGAGGGCTGGGCGGACCTCGCCGGGGAACCCGGCGTCGTCTTCCAGGGCGGCCCGGTGTCACTGGACTCGGCCCTCGGGGTCGCCGTGGTCCCCGGCGGAGCGTCCGGGCAGAGCGCCCCGATCGGCTGGCGCCGGGTGCACGGCGCGATCGGTCTGGTCGACCTGGAGGCCCCGCCGGAGCTGCTGGCCTCCGCCCTCGGCTCCTTGCGGATCTTCGCCGGATACGCCGGCTGGGGCCCCGGCCAGCTGGAGGACGAGCTGGTGGACGGGGCCTGGTACGTCGTCGAGTCGGAGCCCGGCGACGTCTCCTCCCCGGCCCCGGAGAGACTCTGGCGGGAGGTGCTGCGCCGCCAGCGCAACGAGCTGGCGATGGTGGCGACGTACCCGGACGACCCTTCACTCAACTGATCCGTGTGAGCTTCAGTACCCTTGGCTGTTATGAGCACTCTTGAGCCCGAGCGCGGGACTGGTACGGGGACCCTCGTTGAGCCGACGCCGCAGACCTCCCACGGTGACGGTGACCACGAGCGCTTCGCCCACTACGTCCAGAAGGACAAGATCATGGCGAGCGCCCTCGACGGCACCCCCGTCGTGGCGCTGTGCGGCAAGGTCTGGGTGCCGGGCCGCGACCCGAAGAAGTACCCCGTGTGTCCCATGTGCAAGGAGATCTACGACTCCATGGGCGCCGGCGGCGACGACCAGGGCAAGGGCGACAAGTAGCCGTACCGGTCGCTGAGGCGTAGGGCCTCCAGGGTGCGTTTTGCGTGCCCTGGGGGTCTTTGTGCTGTTCGCCGAATTCGGCCGTTGCTTCCTCAACAGGCCTGTCGTCGCGGGCTGCGTCGTGATCGCTTCGGCCTTGATCGCTTTTCTCGCCGCGACCGCCGTGACGCGATTCCGGTTCCGCTTCCGGACCGCCTTGCTGATGTCATGAAAGCCGTTTCGGAGGCCCTGGCGGAGCCCGACTACATCGACGGGGCGAGCCGCGCGCGATTCATGTGGCAGGTCCTGACTCCGCCTGGAACGACTTCCTGTTCGCCAAGTCGTTCCTCATCATCGACACCTCCCAGCCGGCCCTGCCGATGGCCCTGCTGGTGTTCTGCAAGCCGGACGATCCGGTGCTGGTCTTCTTCGTACCCGTACAGCGACGGCTGGTCTCGGGACTGGGCGGAGCGGTAAAGGACTGACGTGACTGACGTGATTTCGCCGCCGGAACTCGTTCCGGCGCCCCGCGCCATCGAGGGGCCCGTGCGCCGCGGTGTCCTGCTCACCGAGGACACCACCCTGTGGGCCGCGCCCGGCACCGGCAGCACCGAACGCTGGCTGCGCACCACGCTCGGCCCCGCCCTGGGGCTGCCGCTTCGGCCCGGGCCCGAGGACGCCCGTGACAGCGTGCGGCTGCGCCTCGACGGCAGCCTGGAGCCCGAGGCGTACCGGCTCGCCGTCATCGCCGACCGAGGCATCGAGATCACCGGCGGCAGCGCGGCCGGCGTCTTCTGGGGCGCCCAGACGCTGCGTCAGCTGCTCGGACCGGACGCCTTCCGGAAGGCGCCCGTACGACCCGGTGCCGAGCGCGGAATCCCGCACCAGATCATCGAAGACGGCCCCCGCTTCCGCTGGCGCGGTCTCATGCTCGACGTCGCCCGGCACTTCATGCCCAAGGACGGTGTTCTGCGCTACCTGGACCTGATGGCGGCGCACAAACTCAACGTCTTCCACTTCCATCTGACGGACGACCAGGGCTGGCGCATCGAGATCGAGCAGTACCCGCGGCTGACGGAGGTCGGCTCCTGGCGGGCGCGCACGAAAATCGGCCACCGGGCCTCACCGCTGTGGGACGAGAAGCCGCACGGCGGCTACTACACCCAGGACGACATCCGCGAGATCGTCGCGTACGCCGCCGAGCGGCATATCACCGTCGTCCCCGAAATCGACGTGCCGGGCCACTCGCAGGCCGCCATCGCCGCGTATCCGGAACTCGGCAACACCGACGTCATCACCGCATCCATCGAAGGGAACACCGCCCTCACCGTCTGGGACACCTGGGGGATCAATCCGAACGTACTCGCCCCCACTGACAACACCCTGCGCTTCTACGAGGGCGTGTTCGAGGAAGTGCTCGGCCTCTTCCCCTCCGAGTTCATTCACGTCGGCGGCGACGAATGCCCCAAGGACCAGTGGAAGCGGTCCGAGGCCGCCCAGGCGCGCATCAGGGAACTCGGGCTCAAGGACGAGGACGAGCTCCAGGCCTGGTTCATCGGCCACTTCGGCCGGTGGCTCGCCGCGCGCGGGCGCCGGCTCATCGGCTGGGACGAGATCCTGGACGGCGGACTCGCGGCCGGGGCGGCCGTGTCCTCCTGGCGCGGCTACGCGGGCGGGATCGCCGCCGCGCGGGCCGGGCACGACGTCGTCATGTGCCCCGAGCAGCAGGTGTACCTGGACCACCGTCAGGACGCGGGCGCCGACGAGCCGGTACCGATCGGGTACGTGCGCACCCTGGAGGACGTCTTCCGGTTCGAGCCCGTGCCGCCGGAGTTGACGCCCGAGGAGGTCCGGCACGTGCTGGGCACGCAGGCCAACGTGTGGACCGAGGTGATGGAGGACCACGCGCGCGTGGACTACCAGGTCTTCCCCCGGCTCGCCGCCTTCGCCGAGGTGGCCTGGAGCGACCTGCCCACCCCGGCGCAGCGGGACTTCGCCGGCTTCGAGCGGCGGATGGCCGCCCATTACCGGCGACTTGACGCCCTGGGTGTCGCCTACCGGCCGCCCACCGGGCCGTTGCCCTGGCAGAAGCGGCCGGGCGTCCTGGGGCGCCCGATCGACGGTCCGCCCCCCAGGCGTTAGCACACGTGCGGACGCACGTCCGAACACGTCACGGAAAAAGCACGCAAGGGTCACCGAAGAGTGCCAATTCGATCGCACCGGTGAAGGCGTGCGAAAACGGACCATCTCCCCGGTGAGGTGGGCGAATGCCCCCTAGCGGACCCGTGTCCTCGGCGCTTGCGAAGATGTGCCAGAGTTGCCACGTCCGCCCTGTCAGCACGTACCGTACGGCAGCACAGGCGGGACCAGGTGGGGCAGCGGGAAGGGGCAAGCCGGTTTGACCACGCACGCACCGCAGGCGGCGCAGGCCGTCACGCTGCCCACGACGCTGGACGAGGCCGTGGCGGCACTGGCCGCCACGCCCGCCGCCGTGCCCGTCGCGGGCGGCACCGACCTGATGGCCGCCGTCAACTCCGGGCAGCTCAGGCCCGCCGCCCTGGTGGGTCTCGGCCGCATCAGCGAGATCCGCGGCTGGCAGTACCAGGACGGTCACGCGCTGCTCGGCGCCGGCCTCACGCACGCGCGCATGGGGCGCCCCGACTTCGCCGCCCTCATCCCGGCGCTCGCCGCCGCCGCGCGCGCCGCGGGCCCGCCGCACATCCGCAACGCGGGCACCCTGGGCGGCAACATCGCCACGGCGGCCCCCACCGGGGACGCCCTGCCGGTCCTGGCCGCCCTGGAGGCGACGCTGATCATCGCGGGCCCGGGCGGAGCCCGCCGGGAGATCCCCGTGTCGCACCTGCTGGCCGGGATGGACATGCTGCGCGCCGGTGAACTCATCGGCTACGTGCGCGTGCCGCTGCTGCACGCCCCGCAGGTCTTCGTGAAGGCCACCGGCCGCACCGGTCCGGGGCGCGCGATCGCGTCGGTGGCCCTGGTCCTCGACCCCGCGCGCCGGGGCGTGCGCTGCGCGGTCGGCGCCATAGCGCCGATGCCGCTGCGGCCCCTGGAGGCCGAGCACTGGGTCGCCCAGCTCATCGACTGGGACAACAACCGCGCGATCGTGCCGGAGGCGCTGGGCGCCTTCGGAGAGTACGTCGCCGCGGCCTGCATCCCCGACCCGGCCCCGGCCGAGGACGGCTCCGTGCAACAGCTTCCGCCCGCCGTACTGCACCTGCGGCGCACCGTCGCCGCGCTGGCCCGACGAGCACTGGGGAGGGCGCTGTCGTGACCGACGACCAGCACGGAGAGGGCACGCCTCAGGGCGGCGGGCGCTGGGACCCGCTGCCCCAGGGCGACTACGACGACGGCGCCACCGCCTTCGTCCAGCTCCCCGAGGGAGGCGTCGACGCCCTGCTGGCCGGCGCCGACAGCCCCCTCGCCGCGCCCGGCCACGGCTACGTGCCGCCGCAGATAACGGTCGCCCCCGCCACCACCGCCGGCACCGACCCCGCCGCCACCGGCACCTGGGCGGTGCCCGGCGCGCCCGTCGACGGTGCCCAGTGGCACGACCCGCACGCGGGCCACCACCAGCACGGCGGTGACCTCTCGCACCTTCAGCACGGTGACGATCCCTCGCACCACCAGCACGGTGGTGAGGCCGGTCACCACCAGCACGGCGGTGAGGCCGGTCACCACCAGCACGACCCCGGCGCCGGATCCCAGTACCACGACACCAACGCGGGGGCGCAGCAGCACACCCCGCACGACCGGTTCGCGTACCACCCCGGGGCCACGGGACAGTGGAACTTCGAGGAGACCCAGGCCGCGGAGGCCGCCTCGGCCGCACCCGGGCACGACGTCACGGGGCAGTGGTCGATCCCCGTCGCCGGGGGCGATCTCCCGGACGAGTCGGGCGAGTTCACGACCTCCGCGCTGGTCGAGCAGTGGGGCGGCACCCCGCCGGCCACGCTGCCGGGCGGCGCGTCAGCCCCCTGGGCGACGCAGTCCGTGGGGCAGCCGTGGGGGCCGATGGCACCTCCCGAGCAGGCGGGTGCCGGACACCCGCCCCAGCAGACGGGTGCGGGGCACGGGCACGACCAGGCCGGGGCCGCGGGCCAGGCGCCGGAGCAGCCCGCCGGGCACCCGCACGGGGAGCCCGTCCCGGACGGGCCCGCGGCCCAGCAGCCGTCGGCCGAGCAGCCGTCGGCCGGCCACGCGCCGGAGGCGTCCGGCGATCCCGGCCACGCGCCGGAGGAGTCCGGCGATCCCGGCCACGCGCCGGAGGAGTCCGGGGTTTCCGGTCACGCGCCCGAGCAGTCCGCCTCCGCCGACCACCAGTCGCGCACAGAGCCGTACGAGGCGACCGCCCCGCACGCCGGGACGGAGCCCGTCGAGCAGGCCGCCGCCGAGACGCCCGCGGAATCCGCTCCGGAGGCCCCACAGCCCGCCCAGGACGCCTCACAGTCCGCTCCCGGGCGCGGTGAGGCAAACGAGGCGGCCGAGGACGCCCAGAGGGCCCCAGCGGCCGCCGACGGGCCCGCCGAGCCGCACGGCGACTCCGTTCCGGACGCCGCGACGGACGCGGAACCGGGGCCGGAGGCCGCCGACGCCGAGCGCCCGGACGCGCCCGACGCGCCGGAGAACGCCCAGGGGCCGGCCCAGGAGGCCACGGACGCACCGGACGCACCGGATGCCGGGGACGCCTCCGACGCCCAGGCCACCGCAGCGCACGACTCGGCGGCCCCGCCGCAGGACCCGCCCCCCGCGCCCCCGCGCGAGGAGCACCCCCTCGCCTCGTACGTGCTGCGCGTCAACGGCACCGACCGCCCCGTCACCGACGCCTGGATCGGCGAGTCGCTGCTGTACGTGCTGCGTGAGCGCCTCGGCCTCGCGGGAGCCAAGGACGGCTGCTCGCAGGGCGAGTGCGGGGCGTGCAACGTGCAGGTCGACGGACGGCTCGTCGCCTCCTGCCTGGTCCCGGCCGCCACCGCGGCCGGCAGCGAGGTCCGGACCGTCGAGGGCCTGGCCGTCGACGGGCAGCCGTCGGACGTGCAGCGGGCGCTCGCCCGGTGCGGCGCGGTGCAGTGCGGTTTCTGCGTGCCCGGCATGGCGATGACCGTGCACGACCTCCTGGAGGGCAACCCGGCCCCGACCGAGCTGGAGACCCGCCAGGCCCTGTGCGGCAACCTGTGCCGCTGCTCCGGCTACCGGGGCGTCGTCCGGGCCGTCCAGGAGGTCGTCGCCGAACGCGAGGCGCACACCACCGCCGACGACGCCGAGCCGGACGCCGACGAACCCCGTATCCCTCACCAGGCGGGCCCGGGAGCCGGCGGCATCCACCCCGAGGGGTTCTCGCCCCCCGGACCGCATGACCAGCCCTACGGCCAGGACGGAGGCCACGCGTGAGCAACGAAGCAGCCACCGCGCAGGCCGCGCAGCCCGCGGAGGCCGCCCCCGCGCCCGCCCCCGAACCGATTCCGCACGGCCTCGGCGCCTCCCTCCCGGCCGCCGACGCGCGCGCGAAGACCGAGGGCACCTTCCCCTACGCCGCCGACCTGTGGGCCGAGGGCCTGCTGTGGGGCGCGGTGCTGCGCTCGCCGCACGCGCGTGCGCGCATCCTGTCCATCGACACCTCCCACGCGCGCGAGATGCCCGGCGTACGGGCCGTCGTCACGCACGAGGACGTCCCCGGCAGCCCGCTGCACGGCCGCGGCACGGCCGACCGCCCGGTCTTCGCCTCCGACGTCGTACGCCACCACGGCGAGCCCATCGCGGCCGTGGCCGCCGACCACCCCGACACGGCCCGCATGGCCGCCGCCGCCGTCATCGTCGAGTACGAGGTGCTCGACCCGGTGACCGACCCGGAGCAGGCCTTCGAGGCCGAGCCGCTGCACCCCGACGGCAACCTGATCCGGCACATCCCGCTGCGCCACGGCGACCCGGAGGCGCACGGCGAGGTCGTCGTCGAGGGCCTGTACCGCATCGGCCGCCAGGACCCCGCCCCCATCGGCGCGGAGGCGGGCCTGGCCGTGCCGCGCCCCGACGGCGGCGTCGAGCTGTACCTGGCCTCCACCGACCCGCACACCGACCGAGACACGGCCGCCGCCTGCTACGGCCTGGAACCCGAACGGGTGAAGATCGTCGTCACGGGCGTCCCCGGGGCCACCGCCGACCGCGAGGACCAGAGCTTCCAGCTGCCGCTCGGCCTGCTCGCCCTGAAGACCGGCTGCCCGGTGAAACTCACCGCCACGCGCGAGGAATCCTTCCTGGGCCACGCCCACCGGCACCCCACCCTGCTGCGCTACCGCCACCACGCCGACACCGAGGGAAAGCTGGTCAAGGTCGAGGCGCAGATCCTGCTCGACGCGGGCGCGTACGCCGACACCTCCTCGGACGCCCTGGCCGCCGCGGTCGCCTTCGCCTGCGGCCCGTACGTCGTCCCGAACGCCTTCATCGAGGGCTGGGCCGTACGCACCAACAACCCGCCCTCCGGCCACGTACGCGGCGAGGGCGCCATGCAGGTGTGCGCCGCCTACGAGGCGCAGATGGACAAGCTGGCGAAGAAGCTCGGCCTCGACCCGGCGGAGGTGCGCCTGCGGAACGTCATGGCCACGGGGGATGTGCTGCCCACCGGCCAGACGGTGACGTGCCCGGCACCGGTCGCGGAGCTCCTGCAGGCCGTACGGGACCACCCCCTGCCCCCGCTGCCCAAGGACACCCCCGAGGAGGAGTGGCTGCTGCCCGGCGGCCCCGAGGGCGCCGGTGAACCGGGCGCGGTGCGCCGGGGCGTGGGCTACGGCCTGGGCATGGTGCACATGCTCGGCGCGGAGGGCGCGGACGAGGTGTCCACGGCGACCGTGAAGGTGCAGGGCGGCGTGGCGACCGTGCTGTGCGCGGCCGTCGAGACCGGCCAGGGCTTCACCACCCTCGCCCGGCAGATCGTGCAGGAGACCCTCGGCATCGACGAGGTGCACGTGGCGCCGGTGGACACCGACCAGCCCCCGGCCGGCGCGGGCTGCCGCGGCCGGCACACCTGGGTGTCGGGCGGTGCCGTGGAGCGCGCGGCCAAGATGGTCCGCACCCAGGTCCTGCAGCCCCTGGCGCACAAGTTCGGCATGTCCACCGAGCTCCTCCAGATCACCGACGGCAAGATCACCTCGTACGACGGCGTGCTCTCCACGACCGTCACCGAGGCGATGGAGGGCAAGGAGCTGTGGGCCACCGCCCAGTGCCGCCCGCACCCGACGGAACCCCTGAACGAGTCCGGGCAGGGCGACGCCTTCGTGGGGATGTCCTTCTGCGCGATCCGTGCGGTGGTGGACGTCGACATCGAGCTCGGCTCGGTACGGGTCGTGGAGCTGGCCGTCGCCCAGGACGTGGGGCGGGTGCTGAACCCGGCCCAGCTGGCCGCCCGGATCGAGGCCGGGGTGACGCAGGGCGTGGGCATCGCGCTCACCGAGAACCTGCGCACCCCGCGCGGGCTGATCCGCCACCCCGACCTGACGGGATACGCGCTGCCGACCGCCCTGGACGCGCCCGACATCCGGATCGTGAAGCTGGTCGAGGAGCGGGACGTGGTGGCGCCCTTCGGGGCGAAGGCGGTCAGCGCGGTGCCGGTGGTCACGTCCCCGGCGGCCATCGCCTCCGCCGTACGCGCCGCCACGGGCCGCCCCGTGAACCGGCTGCCGATCCGGCCGCAGGCCGCGGTGGTCACGGGTCAGTGAGCGGGCGCGCCCTGGGCGCCCACGGCGCCCCGGATGTCCTGATGGGCGGGGTCGTGCTCATCACCGGTGTGATGGCGGCCGGGAAATCGACGGTCGCGCAGGCGCTGGCGGAGCGGCTGCCGCGGGCCGCGCACGTCCGCGGGGACGTCTTCCGGCGCATGATCGTCTCCGGGCGGGAGGAGTACGTTCCCGGCGCGGGCGGCGAGGGGGAGGCCCAACTCAGGCTGCGGTACCGGCTGTCGGCGGCGACGGCGGACGCGTACGCCGAGGCCGGGTTCACGGCGGTTGTGCAGGACGTGGTGCTCGGCGAGGAGCTGGCGGCATACGTGCGGCTGGTGCGCACCCGCCCGCTGCACGTGGTCGTGCTGGCGCCCGGCCCGGCCGCGGTGGCGACGCGCGAGGCCGGGCGGGAGAAGACGGGCTACGGGGCCTGGACCGTCGAGGAACTCGACGGCGTGCTGCGGACCGGGACCCCGCGGATCGGCCTGTGGCTGGACACGTCCGAGCTGACGGTGGAGGAGACCGTGGAGGCGATTCTGGCCGGGAGGCAACGGGCCAGGGTGGTTTGAGCGTCTCGTGGTGTGGGGGCGCTGGGCTGAGCCGAGCGGTCTCGGATCCGGGGGCGTTGTCAGTGGTGGCGCGTAGTGTTCTGGGCAGTGGGGGACGGCTGCCGGACCCGGAGGACGGGCGGGCCTGTCCTGCCCGGGGCGGGGCCTTCCTGCCCGGGCTCTCAAGCACGGGACTTGAACACGTAAGCGCGGGGGAACCATGAGCACGACCGACGCCGGCACGGCGACGATCACGCTGACCGATGCCGAACTGGATCCGTACGTCACGCACACGCCGACGCGCCGCTGGCTGACCGGCCCCGGACTGCCCGGCGACAGCGGCCTGGTGAGCTTCGCGGAGCTGCGCCGGGAGGGCCTGCGGACCGTGGCGGACTCGACCGGCGACCCGGAGGGCCGGCTGGCCGCGGAACTGCGGGACCAGCTGGTCATAGGGGGACTGCTGGACCCGGCCGGACTGGAGGCGGAGTCGGTCCTGCTCGACGGCGCGACGGGCGAGGTCTCGACGACGTACTTCTTCCACGACCGCCCCGACCTGATGGACCGCCGCCCGCTCGCCCCGTCCCTGCTGACGCTGGTGCGGTTCGCCACGGCGACGGACGAACTGGCCGGACTGCGCGGCCAGTTCGCGGCCTACGCGGACCGCTTCGGGACCAAGGCGGTGGCCGAGGCGTCGCGGCAGCTCCTCGCGCTGTTCGAGGAGGGCACGGACGGTGAGGTGCCGCCGTTCTGGAAGATGGCGGCCCTGATCCGCCCCCTCGCCCTGGTGGCCGGCCCCGGTACGAAGTCGGGACTGGCCCTGGACCTTCCGGTGCGCCTGCTGGACCAGGAGTTCGGGCAGGGCCGCATGGCCCGCTTCGAGGACGTCGACTTCCCCGCGACACTCACGCACGAGCCGACCCGCCGCTTCCTGCGCGAGACGGGCCTGCCGGAGGACGGCTTCCTCTTCCACCTGGACCCGGACGTACCGCTGCGCACGCTGGCGGAGTACTACGAGGACGAACGCCCCGGCGCGTTCCCGGCCGATCGACTCCCGGCCCGCGCCGACCACTTGATACGCCTGGGCCACCTGGTCGAGGACAACAGCCTGGTCGTCGACGGCACCACGGGCGCCATCCTCAACTGGAGCGAGCCCGAGGCCGCCCTCCACCCGCTGAACACGGACATCTCGACCCTCGCCTTCACCCTCTGGCTGCTGCACCGCGAGCACGCGATCGACGAGGAGTCCGGCCACGCGCTGACGACCGACACGTACGACCAGCTCGCGATGACGATGCTCCAGGTCCTGTCCGCCATCGACCCGACCGGCACCACGACCGACACGGGCCGGCACTACTGGACCGAGCTGTTCCAGGACGAGGCGGGCGGGGTGCTGTGAAGCGACGGCCTGGGCTGCCGCGCTCCGGGCCTTGATCGGGGGGCCCGGGCGCGGCTGCCGTAGGGCTGTGCGAGGTGCGGGGCTTCAGGAGGACGTGACGCCCGCACGGCGGCGCCGTACGGCCAGGACCAGCAGACCGCCGAGCGCGGCGGCGGCAGCCGCGGCACCTGCCAGGAGCGGGGTGCCGTCGGAGCCCGCGCTCGCCAGATTGCCGCTGACGGAGCCATTGCCGGAGTCCCCTGCCGGGGCACCCGCCGACCCCGGGCCCGTGGTGCCCGAGCCGCCTGCGGCCTGACCCTGCGGGTCGTTCCCGCCCGTGCCGGCCCCGCCGTCTCCTGAGCCGCCGCCTGCGGATCCGCCGCCGGTGCTGGTGCCGCCCGAAGGGCTCGGGCCGGGACCGGGTTCGTTGTCGCTCGGCAGGTCGATGCTGATCTCGGCCGTGTTGTTGGCGGGGTTCTCGTCGTACTTCGGGGCGATGTCGTACACGGAGGACGCCCTGACCGCGCCCTTGGTGTCCTGCGCGGTGTCCTCGACCTTCAGCAGGAACGTGAAGTCGAGGGACTGACCGACCTCGAGGACACCGCCGGCGGGCAGGCAGACGTACTGGGGCTTGCCCGGTGCCGAGGGCCCGGTCGGACCGTCGATCCCGAACGGCAGGCACTGCTTGGGCACTTCGACGGCGACGGTGCCGGGCGGGATCCGCACGAACAGGCCCGGGGCGTCGTCGCTCTCCTGCTGCTGGACCCAGCCGGGTCCGTCGTTGCGCAGCGTCGCGGTGACCGACTGCCTGCCGCCGGGCAGCGCCTCGGTCTCCTCACCGACCGCGACGAGGTCGGCCGAGCTGTCGGCGGTCAGGGTCATGCGCCGGTAGCTGTCGTCGAACCCCTCACCCGGGGCCTCACCGGTGGGACCGGTGCCGTACTCGACGGCCTCCATCAGCGCCTTCGGCAGCGCCTTGAACCGAACGGGCGTGGTGACGGAGGCGCCGGGCTCGACCACCATGTCCAGTTCGCACAGCGCCTGCCTGACCTGGTTGTCGAGGGTCGAATAGGTGCAGCCCTCGACAGGCTCGGTGAAGTCGAGCCCCCGGGTCAGCCGCACCCGGAAGGTGACACCGTCCGCGGCGGCCGTGCCCTTGTTGGTGAGCGTGACGGACTCCTCGTACACCTCACCGGGCTGCAAAGCGGTGCGCGGCAGAGCCGAGATCACCAGAGCGGGCCCGCCTTCCTCGGCATACGCCACGGGCGCGGCAACTGCGGGAACGGCAGCGGCGATCGCGGCAGCGGCCACGACGGCTGCGGAGCGGCGGAGGTGGGGGCGGCTGTGCTGGCGCAACGGTGGGTCTCCTCGTCGGAACAGGAAGCACGGCGACCGGGTGTTGGCCACCCGGTCATGTCCTGGACACCTGGAGAGCGTTGGGGGTTGTGCTCTTCCTCCCGGCTGCCTGCCGCCCCCACCAAGGCGTTGGAGGCCGTGGCGGGAATCGAACCCGCGTTACTCGCTTTGCAGGCGAGCCCCTCAACCACTCGGGCACACGGCCGTGTGCGGACTTCGTGTCATGACCGTAGGCCGCTCCCGACCCTGCACTCAAGGAAACCCGGGGCCCTGCAACGCGACTGCCATACGCCGTTCATGAATGGGCGCGCTCGACGCTCGGTCGTACGACCAAGGTCCCAGGCCCGGACCGACTCTCGACAGGGGTCAAGGCGGCCCGTGGCCCTTACTCTGGCGGGCATGACCGCCCCGGACCCGCGCGACACCGATGTCGCAGACACGGCAGAGGCCGTAGAGACCAAGGACACTCCCGACCTGCCCTCGGCCGCCGAGCGGGACCAGAGGACCGTGCTGAGTCGGTCGTACCGGGCACTGAGCATCGGGATCGTCTCCGTCGTGCTGCTGATCGCCTTCGAGGCGACGGCGGTGGGGACGGCGATGCCGGTCGCGGCGCGGGAGCTGGACGGGGTGTCGCTGTACGCGTTCGCGTTCTCGGGGTACTTCACGACGAGCCTGTTCGGGATGGTGCTCGCGGGGCAGTGGTCGGACCGGCGGGGGCCGCTGGGGGCGCTGACGACGGGGATCGCCTCCTTCGCGGCCGGGCTGCTGTTGTCGGGGACGGCCGGGGTGATGTGGGTGTTCATCCTCGGTCGGGCCGTGCAGGGGTTCGGCGGCGGGCTGGTGATCGTCGCGTTGTATGTCGTGGTCGGGCGGGCGTATCCGGAGCGGTTGCGGCCGGCGATCATGGCGGCGTTCGCGGCGGGCTGGGTCGTTCCCTCGATCGTCGGGCCGCTGGCGGCGGGTGCGGTGACCGAGCAGCTGGGCTGGCGGTGGGTGTTCGTCGGGATCCCGGTGCTCGTCGTCCTCCCGCTGGCGCTCGCGCTGCCGCAGATCCGGCGCCGGGCCGCGGGGCCCGCGGACGGCACCGAGGAGTCCGCATCCTTCGACCGCCACCGCATCCGGCTGGCGCTGGGTATCTCCCTGGGCGCCGGGCTGCTCCAGTACGCCGCCCAGGATCTGAGATGGGCCTCGCTCCTCCCCGGTGCGGCGGGCGTGGCGCTGCTCGTCCCGGCCGTGCTCGGGCTGCTGCCGCGCGGCACGTACCGGGCGGCCCGCGGGCTCCCGTCGGTCGTGCTGCTGCGCGGGGTCGCCGCGGGGTCGTTCATCGCCGCGGAGTCCTTCGTGCCGCTGATGCTGGTCACGCAGCGCGGGCTGTCCCCGACGCTGGCCGGGTTCTCGCTCGCGGCGGGCGGCGGGACGTGGGCGCTGGGTTCGTGGGTGCAGTCCCGGGCGCGGGTCGAGCCGTACCGGGAGCGGCTGATGACCGTCGGGATGCTGTTGGTGGCGGCGGCCATCGCCACGGCGCCGAGTGTGCTGATCGACGCCGTGCCGGCCTGGATGGTGGCGGTCGCCTGGGCGTTCGGCTGCTTCGGCATGGGGCTCGTCATCTCCTCCACGAGCGTGCTCCTGCTGCACCTGTCCGCCCCCGAGGAGGCCGGCACCAACTCCGCCGCGCTCCAAATCTCGGACGGCCTGTCCAACGTCCTGCTGCTGGCCGTGGGCGGCGCCGCCTTCGCGGCCCTGGGCGGCGGCACGGTCACGCACACAGCCAGCGAGGCCTCCGGCTCCCATCCGGCTGCATTCGCCGCCGTGTTCCTGCCGATGGCGGGCGTGGCGCTGCTGGGGGCCTGGGTGACGACGCGGCTGCGGGAGCGGTGAGGCGTGAACCGGTGGTCTGGTCGTCGACGTGGCGTCCGGAGCGGAGAGTGATGTCCCGGGATCGCGCAGCGACTGAGGCGGTTGTGACGTCGGTCCCACCCTCGGGCGACCCGGCGCAGTCCGCGCGTTGACACCGCCGGGCCGCCGGTAGGGTGGCCCGGTTGTCATACGTAGCCGAGCCGTCAGGCTCTCTCGACCGAGCCGCCCGACCCATACACGGAGACCGTGACTACCACCGCCAGCTCCTCCCACTCGCACCACCTCTCCCCGGCGTTCCCCGGCCGCGCCCCCTGGGGCACCGCCAGCAAGCTGCGTGCCTGGCAGCAGGGGGCGATGGAGAAGTACATCCAGGAGCAGCCACGCGACTTCCTTGCGGTCGCCACCCCCGGCGCCGGTAAGACGACCTTCGCGCTGACCCTGGCCTCCTGGCTGCTGCACCACCATGTCGTGCAGCAGGTGACCGTGGTCGCGCCCACCGAGCACCTGAAGAAGCAGTGGGCGGAGGCGGCCGCGCGGATAGGGATCAAGCTGGATCCCGAGTACAGCGCGGGGCCGCTCGGCAAGGAGTACCACGGGGTCGCGGTCACGTACGCGGGTGTGGGCGTGCGGCCCATGCTGCACCGCAACCGCGTCGAGCAGCGCAAGACCCTCGTCATCCTCGACGAGATCCATCATGCCGGTGACAGCAAGTCCTGGGGTGAGGCCTGCCTCGAGGCCTTCGAGCCCGCCACGCGCCGTCTCGCCCTCACCGGTACGCCGTTCCGGTCCGACACCAATCCCATCCCCTTCGTGACGTACGAGGAGGGGCCGGACGGGATCCGGCGCTCCGCGGCCGACTACACGTACGGATACGGGTCGGCGCTGGCCGACGGGGTCGTGCGGCCGGTCATCTTCCTCTCCTACAGCGGCAACATGCGCTGGCGGACCAAGGCCGGTGATGAGATCGAGGCCCGGCTCGGCGAGCCCATGACCAAGGACGCCATCAGCCAGGCCTGGCGTACGGCCCTGGATCCGCGCGGCGACTGGATGCCCGCCGTGCTGCGCGCCGCCGACCAGCGGCTGACCGAGGTCCGGAAGGCGATCCCGGACGCGGGCGCGCTCGTCATCGCCTCCGACCAGGAGTCGGCGCGTGCGTACGCCAAGCTCATCCGGGAGATCACGGGGCACAAGGCGACCCTCGTGCTGTCCGACGACGCCGGCGCGTCCGCGAGGATCGACGAGTTCAGCAACAGCGACGACCGGTGGATGGTCGCCGTCCGCATGGTGTCCGAGGGCGTCGACGTGCCCCGGCTCGCGGTCGGGGTGTACGCGACGACGATCTCGACGCCGTTGTTCTTCGCGCAGGCCGTGGGGCGTTTCGTACGGTCCCGCAGGCGTGGCGAGACGGCCTCCGTCTTCCTGCCGACCGTGCCCGACCTGCTCTCCTTCGCAGGCGAGATGGAGCGCGAGCGCGACCACGTCCTCGACAAGCCGAAGAAGGGCGGCGAGGAGGACCCGTACGCCGAGGAGGAGAAGCTCCTCAAGGAGGCGGAGCAGCAGAAGGACGAGGACACCGGCGAGCAGGACATGCTGCCCTTCGAGGCGCTGGAGTCCGACGCGGTCTTCGACCGGGTCATGTACAACGGCGCCGAGTTCGGCATGCAGGCCCACCCGGGGAGTGAAGAGGAGCAGGACTACCTCGGCATCCCGGGGCTGCTGGAGCCCGAGCAGGTGCAACTGCTGCTGCAGAAGCGGCAGGCCCGGCAGATCGCGCACAGCCGCAAGAAGCCGGACGACGAGGCCGACCTGCTCGAACTGCCCGCCGAGCGGCGGCCGGTGGTCACGCACAAGGAGCTGATGGAGCTGCGGCGGCAGCTCAACACGATGGTCGGCGCGTACGTCCACCAGAGCGGCAAGCCCCATGGAGTGATCCACACGGAACTGCGGCGCGTGTGCGGGGGGCCGCCCGCCGCCGAGGCCACGGCGGGGCAGCTGCGGCAGCGGATCGCCAAGGTGCAGGAGTGGGCCACCCGCATGCGGTGACGCCGCGGCGCCTCGGCGGGGGGCCGGGCAGGTCGGCGTACGCCCGCGCACGTATGAGGCACGTATCAGGACAAAAGGAAGTACTTCATCCTGGCCATTGCCCGGATTCTGGACGGAGCCTTCCGCTGAGCGAACCGGCTCGCTACTGTCCCGCTACGCACACGCCCCGTGGCAGCGCCGCCGCGGAGCGCAGCCGTGAAGCGACTGAGCCCGGGACAAGGCCGGGCCGCCGGCCGATCGGCGGCCTCTGATGCGCGTCACGGACGGGACTCGGTGACGCATCCGCCGCGAGGGGGCCGCCGACCTCACCACTAAGGAGTGGGCGTCGTGACCGCGGAGACCTCCCAGACGCTCGACAGAGGGCTGCGTGTCCTCAAGCTGCTGGCCGATACGGACCATGGCCTGACCGTCACCGAGCTGTCCCACAAGCTGGGCGTGAACCGGACCGTCGTGTACCGGTTGCTCGCCACGCTGGAGCAGCACGCCCTCGTACGCCGTGACCTGGGCGGGCGTGCCCGGGTCGGGCTCGGGGTGCTGGGTCTGGGGCGCCAGGTGCATCCGCTGGTGCGGGAGGCGGCGATGCCGGCGCTCAGGTCGCTGGCCGAGGACATCGGGGCGACGGCGCATCTGACGCTGGTGGACGGCGCCGAGGCGCTGGCCGTGGCCGTGGTCGAACCGACGTGGACGGACTATCACGTGGCCTACCGGGCCGGGTTCCGGCATCCGCTGGACCGGGGCGCGGCGGGCAAGGCCATCCTCGCGGCACGGCAGCAGCCGACGGGGGACCCGGGTTACACGCTGACGCACGGCGAGCTGGAGGCGGGGGCGTGCGGGGCGGCGGCGCCGTTGCTGGGGCTCACCGGCATCGAGGGCAGCGTCGGGGTCGTGATGCTGGCGGACGTGGTGCCGGAGCGGGTGGGGCCCCGGGTGGTCGAAGCGGCGCGGGAGGTCGCGGAGGCGTTGCGCTGACGTGGGCGGAACCGCGTAAGGTCCTGCGGCCCGACCACCACCTGGCCGGATCCGGCGCCCGCGTTAGATTGATGCCGTGCTCTCTCGTCTCACGCGCCCCCAGGCCCTCGCCGTCTGTGCCCTGCCCGTCGCGGCCCTGCTGGCCACCGCGGCGTTCGCGCCGTTGCCGTTCTCGGTGGCGCAGCCGGGGCAGACGACGGACGTGCTCGGGAAGGACAAGGGCGCGCCGGTGATCACGATCTCGGGTGCGCCGATGCGGGAGACGAGCGGGCAGCTGCGGATGACGACGATCGTCGCGACCGCCCCGGACGCCCGCGTGACGCTCCCGGACGCCATCGACAACTGGTTCCGCACCGACCGGGCGGTCATGCCCCGCGACTCGGTCTACCCGAGCGGCGACAGCGTCAAGGAGATCCAGCGGCACAACGCGGAACAGATGAAGGAGTCCCAGGACGCGGCGACCCGGGCCGCGCTGGGCTACCTCGACCTCGACGACAAGAACGTCAAGGTCAGCCTGAAACTCGCCGACGTAGGCGGCCCCAGCGCCGGTCTGCTGTTCTCCCTCGGCATCATCGACAAACTGCGCGGCGACGGCAGCGGCGGCGACCTCACGGGCGGCCGCGTCATCGCCGGCACGGGCACGATCACCGCGGACGGCGCGGTCGGCGCGGTCGGCGGCGTGTCCCTGAAGACCCAGGCCGCCCATCGCGACGGGGCGACCGTCTTCCTCGTACCGAAGGCGGAGTGCTCGGACGCGGAGGCGGCGCTGCCGAAAGGGCTGCGGCTGATTCCGGTGACGACCCTGAAGGGCGCGGTGAGCGCGCTGGTGGCGCTGGAGACCGGGAAGGGCTCCGTTCCGAGCTGCTAGGGCCCTTCTGCCCTAGGGGGCGGCCGCGGCCGGCCGGGGCGTGGTGGCGAGGCGCAGGCCGAGTTCTACGAGGGTCTAGCCGAGGCGGGTGCGCAGGCGCGGCAGGCGCCTGACGCCCCCGGTTCGGCGGTGTGCCGCGGCCCGGGCCTGAAGTTCGGCGGCGCGGGCGTGGTGCAGGGCGAGATGGATCTCGGGCTGCATCGGGTGTGGCCTTTCACTCGGTCGGGCTGGGGAAGACGTGCGTGTGGACGCGGACGGTCTCCGCACCCGGGGCGTCCTCGGGCTGGAGCCGGTAGCTCTGGACCAGCTCGTGCATCTTCTCGACGAGTTCGCGGGCGCGGTCGGGCGTGAGCCGCAGCGTGAAGTCGCTCATGTCGCTCGCGTCGTCCCACTCGGGGGAGCTGTCGCCCAGGCTGCCCAGCCACGTCGCGAGTTCGAGGGTGTGGTGGTTCGCGACCTCCTGACGAAACAGGGTGGCGGCCCCGCGCACGCCGGGATCGGGGTTCCTGAGCAGCGCGGAGTCGAACTCGACGCCCATGTGCACCGCCTGCCACCAGCGTTCCCGCCCCTTGCCGTGCTCCGGGGCGTCCTCGATGAAGCCGTGTGCGGCGAGCTGACGCAGGTGATAGCTGGTCGCTCCGCTGGACTCGCCCAGCTTCTCGGCGAGTTGGGACGCGGTGGCGGGGCCGCCGCGCCGCAGTGCGACCACCAGCCGCATCCGCAGCGGATGGGCCAGTCCGCGCAGGGAACGGGCGTCGAGTACGCGGATGCTCTGTTCCTCGGGCATGCATGCAAAGGTAGCGTTGCAAAGAAGGCTTTGCAACGAGTCCTTTGGAAGTGCTGGTCCTCCTCCCTCTCCTTTGCCCCCCTCCCTCACCCCTCCCTGACGAACCCCTCCTCCACTGTCCCCTCCTCCACCGCCGTCACCGAGGCCACCCGCTCCGACGCCAACCCCCGCGGGCGCAAGAGCAGTTCGGCCACTGAGGCCAGCCAGTCCACCAGCAGGGCGAGGGCGACCGTGAGGATGGAGCCGAGCATCAGCACCGGCATCCGCTGGTGGGTGATCCCGGTGGTGATCAGCACGCCCAGGCCGCCGCCCCCGCCGAAGGCCGCCAGGGTCGCCGTACCGACATTGAGCACCAACGCCGTACGCACACCCGCGAGGACGACCGGGACCGCCAGCGGCAACTCCACCCGTGCCAGCACCCCGAGCGGGGACATGCCGATCCCGCGCGCCACCTCCAGCAACGTCGGGTCGTTCGCCTTCAGGCCCGCGATCGTGTTCGACAGCACCGGCAGGACGGCGTAGACGATCATGCCGGTCAGGGCGGCCCCGCGGCCGAGGCCCAGCCAGATGACGAGCAGGGCCAGCAGGCCGATCGCCGGGGTCGCCTGGCCCGTGTCGGCGAGCGCCATGGCCACCGGGGCGGCCTTCCGGAACGCCCGGCGGGTCAGCAGGACGCCCAGCGGGATCGCGATGATCAGCACGAAGAAGGTGGAGATCACCGTCAACTCGATGTGCTGCCACAGCGCCTCGGTGACCCGGCCGTCCGACAGGGCGCTCTGGGAGACCGCGTCCAGGTCGGCCTGCCGGAACCACAGCCAGGTCGCGAGCAGGACCGCGACCAGCAGTGTCGGGAGGAGGGTCAGCTTCCGCCAGCCGACCTGCCGGGCCGTGGGCCGCACCGGAGCCCGGGGCTCCGCGGCGGCCTCCAGCGTGGTCACGCCGTCCGCTCCCCTCCGACGCCCTCCTGCTCGGCATGCGTCCGCGCGGCCCGCGGCTCCTCCGGTTCGTGCTGGTGCTCCCTCGCGTCGAGCCGGTCGGCCACCAGCAGCCGGTGCACGGAGTCGATGAGCGTCTCCCTGTCGACGACGCCGGTGTACTGGCCGAACCGCCCGGTCACCGCGACCCGCCCGGCGCTGTCGGTGAGCACCGCCTCCAGCGCGTCCCGCAGCGTCGCGTCCCGGGTCACCGTGTCGTACACCGGTGTGCCCGCCCGCGCCAGCGAACCCCGGGCCCGCATCAGGTCACCGCGCCGGAGCCACCTGTACGGCCGCCCGCGCCTGTCGAGGAGCAGGATCTCGTTCGTGCCGCTCGCCCGCAGCCGGTTGAAGACGCTCTGCAGCGGGTCGTCCACGGTCACCGTCGGGTAGTCGGCGATCTCCACGTCCCGTACGCGGGTGAGGTTCAGCCGTTTCAGTGCCGCCCCGGCGCCCACGAACCCGGACACGAAGTCGTCCGCCGGGTTGGTCAGAATCGCCTCCGGAGTGTCGAACTGGGCGATGCGGGAGCGTTCGCGCAGCACGGCGATCCGGTCGCCGAGCTTGATCGCCTCGTCGAAGTCGCGGGTGACGAAGACGATCGTCTTGCGCAGCTCGTGCCGCAACCGGATCAGCTCGTCCTGGAGGTGGCCGCGGGTGAGGGGATCCACCGCCCCGAACGGCTCGTCCATCAGCAGCACGGGCGGATCCGCGGCGAGCGCCCGCGCCACGCCCACGCGCTGCTGCTGCCCGCCGGAGAGCTGTCGCGGGTAACGGCCGTGGAACTCGCCGGGGTCGAGGCCGACCAGGTCCAGCAGCTCCTCGACCCGCGCCCGGATCCGGGACTTCGGCCAGCCGCACATCCTCGGGACGAGGGCGATGTTCTGGGCGACCGTCATGTGCGGGAACAGGCCGGCGGACCGGATCGCGTACCCGATCCTGCGGCGCAGTTTCACCGGGTCCAGGTCGGTGACGTCCTCGCCGCCGATGCGGATCCGCCCGCCGGTCGGCTCGATCAGCCGGTTGATCATCTTGAGCGTGGTGGACTTCCCGCACCCGGAGGGGCCGACGAAGACGACCGTCTCGCCCGCCTCGATCTCCATGGAGACGTTGTCGACGGAGGGGCCGGGGTTGCCCGGGTACCGCTTGGTGAGGTTCTCCAGCTCGACGGCGGCCCCGCCTTCGGATGCTTCAGGCACGGATCCCCCCGGCCATGGTCAGCCGCCCGATCAGGACGTACGCGGCATCGAACAGCAGCGCCAGGACGACGATCCCGAGCGTGCCCGCGAGCACCTGGTTGAGCGCGTTCGCGCTGCCCGGCGAGGCCAGCCCGCGGAAGACGACGTGGCCGAGGCCGGGGCCGGAGGCGTACGCCGCGATGGCCGCGATGCCCATCAGCATCCGCGTCGAGACCCGGATCCCGGCCAGGATCGGCGGCCAGGCCAGCGGCAGCTCCACCCGCAGCAGCCGGGCCGGACGCGACATGCCGATGCCTTTGGCCGCGTCCACCAGCGACGGGTCGACGCCGCGCAGCCCGACGATCGCGTTGCGCACGACCGGCAGCAGCCCGTACAGCGTCAGCGCCGCCACCGTCGGCGCCACGCCCAGCCCCACGACCGGGATGAGCAGACCGATCATGGCCAGCGCCGGGACGGTCAGGATCGTCGAGGCGGCCGTCGTGGCCAGGGTGCCCGCCCACGCACTGCGATACGTGACGACACCGATCAACACTCCCAGCACGGTCGCCACGACCACGCACGGGAAGACGGCGCCGGCGTGCCGGCAGGCGTCGGTGAGCAGCTGCTGGTGCCGGTCGCCCAGGTACTCCCAGAAGTCCACGCCGCTCACCCCATGACTGCCGCTCACCCCATGACTCAGCTCTCCGGGTGCTCCGCGGCCTGCTCCACCAGCGGGATGATCCGCAGCGGAACGGGGTTCTCCATGACGATCGCCGTGGAGGCCCGGACGATGCCATCAAAACCGACGACCAGGTCGATCACCCGCTGGAGATCGGCGTTCGAACGGGCCACCAGCCGGCACAGCATGTCGCCGGTGCCGGTGGTGGTGTGCAGCTCCAGCACCTCCGGCACGGTCGCCAAGTGCGCCCGTACGTCGGCCCCTTGACCCTGCCGGATCTGCAGCGTGGCGAACGCGGTGACCGGATAGCCGAGGGCCGCCGGATCCACCTCGGGCCCGAACCCGCGGATGACTCCGTTCGACTGAAGCCGGTCCAGCCGCGCCTGCGCGGTGCCCCGGGCGACCCCCAGCCGCCGGGACATCTCCAGCACCCCGATCCGCGGCTCCCGCGCCAGCAGCACGATGATCCGGCCGTCCAGATGATCGATCGCCACAGCAGCCTCCGAGGTGGTCATCCTGTACTGAAAGTCCGCCGGTTCCCGCATTCCGCTGAACAGATTGCCCAGTGAACAGGCAAACTATTGCGCACCTTGCGAGGTGGAGCCAGGCTGCCGTTATGACGCAGACCACACACCACACTCCCGACACGACCGCCCGGCAGGCCGACCCCTTCCCGGTCAAGGGAATGGACGCGGTCGTCTTCGCCGTGGGCAACGCCAAACAGGCGGCGCACTACTACTCGACCGCCTTCGGCATGAAGCTGGTCGCCTACTCCGGACCGGAGCACGGCAGCCGCGAGACCGCGAGCTACGTGCTGGAGAACGGCTCCGCCCGCTTCGTCCTCACCTCGGTGATCAAGCCCGCCACCGACTGGGGCCGCTTCCTCGCCCGGCACGTGGCCGAGCACGGCGACGGCGTCATCGACCTCGCCATCGAGGTCCCCGACGCGCGCGCCGCGTACACGTACGCGATCGAGCACGGCGCCCGCCCGGTCGCCGAGCCGTACGAGCTGAAGGACGAGCACGGCACGGTCGTCCTCGCCGCGATCGCCACCTACGGCGAGACCCGCCACACCCTGGTCGAGCGCACGGGCTACGACGGCCCGTACCTCCCCGGGTACGTCGCCGCCGACCCGATCGTCGAACCGCCCGCCCACCGCACCTTCCAGGCCATCGACCACTGCGTCGGCAACGTCGAACTCGGCCGGATGAACGAGTGGGTCGGCTTCTACAACAAGGTCATGGGCTTCACGAACATGAAGGAGTTCGTGGGCGACGACATCGCCACCGAGTACAGCGCGCTGATGTCGAAGGTGGTGGCCGACGGCACGCTCAAGGTCAAGTTCCCGATCAACGAGCCCGCCATCGCCAAGAAGAAGTCCCAGATCGACGAGTACCTGGAGTTCTACGGCGGCGCGGGCGTGCAGCACATCGCGCTCAACACCAACGACATCGTGCGGACGGTCCGCACGATGCGCGCGGCCGGCGTGCAGTTCCTGGACACGCCCGACTCGTACTACGACACCCTCGGCGAGTGGGTCGGCGAGACCCGGGTGCCGATCGACACCCTGCGCGAGCTGAAGATCCTCGCCGACCGCGACGAGGACGGCTACCTGCTGCAGATCTTCACCAAGCCGGTCCAGGACCGCCCGACCGTCTTCTTCGAACTCATCGAACGGCACGGCTCGATGGGCTTCGGCAAGGGCAACTTCAAGGCGCTGTTCGAGGCGATCGAGCGGGAGCAGGCCCGGCGCGGCAACCTGTGAGCCGGCGACCGCCCGGTTGAGTTCCTCCCGTCGTGCGGGTGCCACGGGGGCACCCGCACGCCACTCAGGCCGCGCTGTGCCTCACGACTGCCTCACGACTGCCTCACGACTCGGCCGTGAACTCCGGAGTCACGTCCACCGGCGGCTCGCCCAGCTCCGCCAGCGCCTCGCGGGCCTGCCGCACCCGCGCCGGCGAGAAGTACGGGTTGATCCGCAGGGCCTCCTGAAGATGCCGCCGCGCCGCCCCGTACCGCTCCAGCTCCCGCTCGATCATGCCCCGGTGGAACGTGTACAGCGCACTGCGCACGCCGCCCCCGCGCTCCGGGTCCGTCGCCCGCACCGCGAACCGCAGCGCCTCCTCGTGGTACCCGGCCCGGTGCAGCGCCCACCCCAGCGCGTCGGCCACCGCGGTCCCCGGCCGGCGCCGCCACTCGGCCCGCAGCAGCCGCACCGCGACCTCCGGGTCCCCGTGGTCCGCCTCGAACTGCCCGAGCACCAGATCCTCGTCGGCCCCGCCCGCGGCGGCCTCCCGCACCCGCTCGCGCAGCAGGTCGTACTGGACCTGGGCCGCCTGCGGCAGCTCCAGATGCTCGTACAACTCGCCCAGTTCCAGGGCGTACTCCGGCCGGGGCTGTTTGGCGAGGGCCACCCGGTACGCGTTCAGCGCCTCCGTCGTCCGCCCCAGCGCCGCCAGCGCCCGCCCCTGCCCGGCCTGCGCGGCCCGCTGGTCCGGGTCGAGACGCACCGCCTCCTGGAAGTGCCGCAGCGCGGCCTCCCGGTCCCCGCGCTCCCAGGCGAGCTGCCCGGCCCGCTCCAGGTACGCCGCCCGCTCGGCCGGTGCCTGCGCCCCGGCCGCCGCGTCGGACAACGCAGCCGCCGCGTCCTCCCGCCAGCCCCGGTCCCGGTAGACGGCCGCGGCCCGCGCCATGACGGCCGGCCCGGAGTGCAGCTGCATCAGCCGGTCCAGCATCCGGCCGGCCGCCTCGTGGTCGCCGAGCCCGGTGCAGGCGTCGATCAGCAGCGGATACGTCGTCCACCGCTTCGGCGCCTGCTTCAGCGCCGCCTCCCCCCACGTGCGCGCCTCGGCGAAGTCCCGGCGCGCGTTCGCCAGCGCGGCCAGCCCCGCCAGCGCCTCCGTATTGCGTGTCCCGCGCACCTTCAGCGAGGTCCGCAGCGCCTTCTCGGCGCGCGGGTAGTAGCGCGCGTCCGCCAGCCGCCGCCCCTGCTCCACGTACGCCGTCCCGAGCACCGCCCAGGACCGCGCGTCCCTCGGATGGGCCCGCAGGTGCCGCTCCCGCTGGTCGATCAGCATCGCCAGGTCCGGCAGCGCGGCCGGCACCCTGGTGGTGACCGCCCTCAGCGCCTGCGCCCGCAGCGCCTGCGCCCCCGGGGCCGGCGACGGTGGGGACGGCGTCCGTTCCCACGGCGGCAGCGCCAGCACCCCGCCGAGCACGGCACACCCGGCGGCGACGCCGATCAGCACCCGCCGACGGACCGGCGACCGCCGCACGGCTTCCCGCTCCGTGGCCTCCGCGGCCTCCACGGCTTCCCGCTCCGTGGCCTCCGCGGCCTCCATGGCTTCCTTCTCCGTGGCCTCCATGACGCTCACTGTGCGTCAGTACGACGAGCACACCTCGGCATACGGCGGCCGCCGTACACGGGGTTCACACCGATGGCCCCCGGTGCGACGCTGTGATCATGAGCCGTATCGAAGCGCGTCGCGATGAAGACACCGTAGAGACCGGCACCCTCGTCGACCGGCTGCGCGGCGGCCTGCCCGCCGAGGCGCTCCTCACCGACCCCGATGTCACGGCCTCCTACGCCCACGACATGGCGAGCTTCTGCCCGGCCGGCACCCCGGCCGTGGTGGTCCTGCCCCGCACGGTCGAACAGGTCCAGCACGTGATGCGGACCGCCACCGAGCTGCGCGTCCCGGTCGTCCCGCAGGGCGCCCGCACCGGCCTGTCCGGCGCCGCCAACGCCTCCGACGGCTGCATCGTGCTGTCCCTGACCAAGATGGACCGCATCCTGGAGGTCGACCCGGTCGACCGCATCGCCGTCGTCGAGCCGGGCGTCATCAACGCCACCCTCTCCCGCGCGGTCGGCGAACACGGCCTGTACTACCCGCCGGACCCCTCCAGCTGGGAGATGTGCACCATCGGCGGCAACATCGGCACCGCGTCGGGCGGCCTGTGCTGCGTGAAGTACGGGGTGACGGCCGAGTACGTCCTCGGCCTGGACGTCGTCCTGGCCGACGGACGGCTCATGTCCACCGGCCGCCGCACCGCGAAGGGCGTCGCCGGGTACGACCTGACCCGCCTGTTCGTCGGCTCCGAGGGCTCGCTCGGCATCGTCGTACGGGCCGTCCTCGCGCTGCGGCCCAAGCCGCCCGAGCAGCTCGTGCTGGCGGCCGAGTTCGCCTCCGGGGCCGCCGCCTGCGACGCCGTGTGCCGGATCATGGCGGGAGGGCACGTCCCGTCACTCCTCGAACTCATGGACCGTACGACGGTCAAAGCCGTCAACGACCTGGCCCACATGGGCCTCCCGGAGAGCACGGAGGCCCTGTTGCTGGCGGCCTTCGACACCACCGACCCGGCCGCCGACCTCGCCGCCGTCGGCGCGCTGTGCGAGGCCGCCGGCGCCACGCAGGTCGTCCCGGCCGACGACCCCGCAGAGTCCGAACTGCTGCTCCAGGCACGCCGGTTGTCGCTCACCGCGCTGGAGGCGGTCAAGGGCGTGACGATGATCGACGACGTGTGCGTGCCGCGCTCCCGGCTCGGCGAGATGCTCGAAGGGGTCGAGCGGATCGCCGAGAAGTACCGGCTCACCATCGGCGTCGTCGCCCACGCGGGCGACGGCAACACCCACCCGACGGTCTGCTTCGACGCGACGGACCCCGACGAGTCCCGGCGCGCCCGCGAGTCCTTCGACGAGATCATGGCCCTCGGCCTGGAACTCGGCGGCACCATCACCGGCGAACACGGCGTGGGCGTACTCAAGAAGGAGTGGCTGGCGCGCGAGATCGGCCCGGTGGGGGTGGAGATGCAGCGGGCGATCAAGCAGGTCTTCGACCCGCTGGGCATCCTGAACCCGGGCAAACTGTTCTGACCCGCGCTCCCGCACGGCCCGAGGGCCGGTACGGGAGGAGGGAGCGGGGTCCGCCGTAAGCATGACGCGGGTTCACGGACGCTTTTTCCAAGGGCGCGCGCGGGGTTACCACATCGGTGTTCGAAAGGGGTGGGTCCGGCGGGACGGGCGGTGGGGGTTGCGCTCGTCTGATAGATGTGGAGGCCCCCATTACACCCCCGAGCAGATACGGGACGACGGACATGAGCGCCCCAACCCCGGCCCCCGGTGACGACAGGCCCCGCGAAGGGTACTACCCGGACCCGTCCATTCCTGGATATGTCCGGTACTGGAACGGTGCCGCCTGGGTACCGGGCACCAGCCGACCGGCGCCCAAGGACGGCGAGACGCCGGCACCGCCCCCCGGCGTGCGCCCGGCGCAGCCCTCCTCCGCTGCCGCCGTCGCTTCCGCCTCCGCCTCCGTCGAGGAGACCGGCCCGCACTTCTTCGACGAGGACCCGGTCGAGGAGCCCGCTCCGGCCGAGTCCCAGCACGGCAGCCGGCCCGAACCCGGCTCCGCCTGGGGCGCCGACCGCTCCCGCCAGTCCGGCTTCGGCGGCGATCAGGACCGCCGGGTGTCCTGGGGTGCACCGCAGGGCGCCCAGAGCGCCGACCCGCGGGTGCCGCACGCGGGCGACGGCCCCGCCCAGCCCGACGGCGCGTCCGCCCGCACGGACGGTACGGCGTCGATGCCGCCCACCGACTCCGCGCCGGGCGGCGCCGCCTCCGGCAGCACGTTCGTGTTCCGCAGGCCGACGGCGGCGTCCGGGGGAGGAGCCTCCGCCTCCGGCGCGTCCGGAACCCCGGGTGGTCAGGGTGGTCCGGGTGGTTCCGGTGGCCCCCTCGCCGACGAGGGCACCATGACCTTCCGCGCGCTCTCCCCGCGCGCGGGACAGCAGGGCGGGGTGGCCGGGGCCCGGCCCGGCGACACGGGTGCGTCCGGTGGGGCCGACGGCGCACGGACGGGTGCGGGAACGGGTGCCTCCGGCAGCGGTCCGGCCGCTTCCGGCTTCGGCACCCCGGGCCGGCCGGGAACGGCCGCCTCGGGCGGTGGCTCGGCGCCGGCCCCTGCTTCCCAGGCCGGGAGGGCGGCTTCTCCCGCTGGTTCGTCGTCGTCCGGTTTCGGTACGCCGGGTCAGGGCGGGCCGGCCGGGTCCGCCGCCGGTCCGGCGGCCTCCGGGTTCGGCGCTCCGGGTCAGCCGGGGGCGGCCCCTGCCGCCCAGGCCGGCCGGACGGTGGCCGCCGCCGGTTCGTCGTCGGCCGGTTCTGGAACCCCGGGTCAGCCGGGAACGGCCGCCTCCGGCGCCGGTACGCAGCCGCACGCCGGCCCCGGCGGGTCCTCCGGCGCGGCGGAGCGCCCCGGCTTCGGTGCCGGGAAGGCCGCCGCCGCCCGGGCCGCCGCGGCGCAGGCGGGAGCCGGAGCCCCCGCGGCCACGGCCACGCCGACGGCCCTGTCCGGGCCGCAGCAGGCGCCCGCCCCGGCCGTCCCCGCGCAGTCCGCCGACCCTCGGGCAGCCGCCTCGGCCGCCCCTCTGACCAGCGGCCCGGGCGGCGGCCAGTCCTCCTGGGCGCAGCAGGTGCACCGGCTCGCCGGGGCGGGTGGCGACGAGCAGCCCGTCGCGCCCTGGAAGCCGCCGGTCGAGGACGTGTTCCAGGCCGCCGCCCGGCGCCAGGCGTCGGCCCGCCCCGCCGGGCTCGGCAGGCGGCTGGCCGCCCGGCTGCTGGACACCCTCGTCCTCGCGGGCGTCACGTCCGTGGCCGCCGTACCCCTCGGCATCAAGGCGATCGACCACATCAACGAGAAGATCGACGCGGCCAAGCTCTCCGGCCAGACCGTCACGGTCTGGCTGCTCGACGGCACGACGTCGGTGTACCTCGGCATCGTCCTGGCCGTCCTGCTGCTCGCCGGCGTCGTCTACGAGGTGCTGCCCACCGCCAAGTGGGGCCGCACCCTGGGCAAGAAGCTGCTGGGTCTTGAGGTGCGGGACATCGAGGCCCACGAGGCCCCGGAGTTCGGCGCGGCCCTGCGCCGCTGGCTGGTCTACAGCGTCCCCGGGCTGCTCGTCGTCGGTGTCGTCGGTGTCCTGTGGTGCCTGTTCGACAAGCCGTGGCGCCAGTGCTGGCACGACAAGGCCGCCCACACGTTCGTCGCGGGCTGAGAGCGCACGGCGAGCAAACCGAGGGTCGGTACCGGCTGATCGGGTCCCCCGGACGGCCCCACGCCGGATGCGGAGCCGCAGGGTTCGCGGTCAACTCGGGCCATGAGCACCGAACCGCCCCCCGACTCCGGCCGGCCGCCGGAAGACGACCCGTTCAAAAAGCAGCCCCCGCCCGGCGAGGGGGCGGGCTCGCCCTACGGTGCCCAGCCCCCGCCGCAGCAGGGCGGCGGCCCCTACGGAGGCGGCCCCTACGGCGGTGACCCGTACGGGGGCGGCCCGTACGGCGGCGGTTCCCAGCCCACCGATCCGCTGGCCGGCATCCCCCCGCTCGCCGACAGCGGCAAGCGCACGCTCGCCCGCATCCTCGACATGATCCTCGTGGGTGCCGTCGTGGTCCTGCTCACCTGGGCCTTCGGCGTCAACGAGTACGACGTCGACGACGACCGGTTCGAGGCGGCCAGTTCCCTCGGCCAGTCCCTGGTGGCCGCCGTCCTGTACATCGCCTACGACACCTTCATGACGGCCCGGTCGGGGCAGACCCTCGGCAAGAAGTGGCTGAAGATGCGGGTGGCCAACCTCGACAACGGTGCCACGCCCTCGGTGCAGACCGCGCTGATGCGCGCGGCGGTGCTGTGGCTGCCGTTCGCGTTCTGCTGCGCCTGTATCTGGACCGCGATCTCGGGCGGGTGGAGCTACTTCGACAAGCCCTACAAGCAGGGCCTGCACGACAAGGCGGCCAAAACGGTCGTGGTCAGCACCGGTTGACGACAGGCGGCGGTGCCTTCGTCAGGCGGGCGTGCCGTCGTCACGCGGCAGTGTCCTCCTCGGGCGGAGGCCCTTCGCCAGGCGGAAGCCTTCGTTCAGGAAGCGGCCCGCTGGTGCACGGGCTCGCGCACCGGCTCGGCGCGCACCGAGGCCCGCAGCGGCTCCTGGGGCGCGGGCTGCTCCACCGCGGCGGCGCGCGGCTTCGGCAGCGGAACCGTCAGGGCGACCAGCAGCCCGAGGGCGAGCGCCGCGAGGGCGACGAGCGCGATCCCCACACCCGAACTCGTCTGCGACAGCAGCAGCATGGCGAGGGCCGAGAAGATCACCGTGCACGAACCGTAGGCGAGCTGTGCGACAGTCGGACGGGGCATGTCGTGTCCTCGAGGTGGGGGTCCACGGGGGTGTCGGCCTGGTTTTCCGCCGATTTCCGGGCGTTCCGCCAAGCGACTCTAACCGCCAGCGTGCCCGAGGGGAACGAACGGTAAGCGTGACCTAACCAACAGTGCCGGTGCACGGGGGGCGCACGGAGTCATGGCGTCCACGAAGTGGACGGTCATACGCGCCTGTTGGGGACGGACCGGGTGTTCGTAAACCGGACATCGACTCCGCATAGTGCACTTGTCCTGCTCAAGTCAAGGTCTGTCTTTTCTCGTTAACCTCTAGTCGAATGTCGTCACTTGACTACACGCGTTGATCACGCGCGCGCGGGCCTTCCACGACCAGGACCCCTTCCTTCCGCGCGCACGGACGCGGGGGAGGATCTCAAGTGACCAGTAGACCCTGGACGTTCAGAGCCGCCGCCATCGGTGTGGCGCTCGCGGCGGCCACCGCCGGCCTGTCGGCGCTCACCGTGGCCCAGGCCGCCGACCCGGCCGACACGTCCGCCACCGTGGACCGGCGCGACCCGGCGGACCACGACCACGCCGAGCACGACCTCGACGGCCCGCTCTCCAAGACCCAGGAGGCCCAGCGCGAGGAGGCCCTGAACCAGGTCATATCCGGCGATGCCACGGTCAGCAACTGGGAGGGCTCGAAGGTCGTCCGGCTCAAGAGCAAGAAGGGCGACCCCAAGTACGTCGAACTCGGACGGGAGAAGACCGACAAGATCTTCACGATCCTGGTCGAGTTCGGCGACCAGATCGACAGCCGCTACGGCGGCACCCCCGGCCCGCTGCACAACCAGATAGCCCAGCCGGACCGCGGCAAGGACAACTCGACGGCCTGGCAGGCGGACTACAACCGCGAGCACTACGAGGACCTCTACTTCGGCACCGGCAAGGGTGTCGAGTCGATGAAGAAGTACTACGAGAAGCAGTCCTCGGGCCGCTACTCGATCGAGGGCGAGGTCTCGGACTGGGTCAAGGTCCCCTACAACGAGGCCCGTTACGGCAACAACGCGTGCGGCGAGACGAACTGCGCGAGCGTGTGGAACGTCGTCAGCGACGGTCTGAACGCGTGGGTCTCCCAGCAGAAGGCAGCTGGGAAGACCGACGCCGAGATCAAGGCGGACGTGGCGGAGTTCGACCAGTGGGACCGCTACGACTTCGACGGCGACGGCGACTTCAACGAGCGCGACGGCTACATCGACCACTTCCAGATCGTGCACGCCGGTGAGGACGAGTCCGCGGGCGGCGGCGCGCAGGGCACCGACGCCATCTGGGCGCACCGCTGGTACGCGTTCGGCACCGACGCCGGCGCCACCGGCCCGGAGAACAACAGGCTGGGCGGCGCGCAGATCGGCTCCACCGGTGTCTGGGTCGGCGACTACACCATCCAGCCGGAGAACGGCGGACTCGGCGTCTTCGCCCACGAGTACGGCCACGACCTCGGCCTGCCGGACCACTACGACACCGCGGGCGGCGAGAACTCCACCGGCTTCTGGACCCTGATGTCCTCCGGCTCCTGGCTCGGCACCGGCAAGGGCGAGATCGGCGACCTGCCCGGCGACATGACCGCCTGGGACAAGCTCCAGCTGGGCTGGCTGAACTACGACACGGCCAAGGCCGCGACGAAGTCGAAGCACAAGCTGGGCGTCGCCGAGTACAACACGAAGAACAAGCAGGCGCTCGTGGTGGAGCTGCCCGAGAAGGCGGTGACCACCGAGATCGTCGCCCCGGCCGAGGGCCGGACGCAGTGGTGGAGCGGCAGCGGCGACAACCTCAAGAACACGCTGACCCGTTCCGTCGACCTGACCGGCAAGGCGTCGGCGGCGCTGACCCTCGACGGCTGGTACGAGATCGAGTCGGGTTACGACTACCTCTACACCGAGGTCTCCACCGACGGCGGCGCCAACTGGACCGCCCTGGACGGCACGGTGGACGGTCAGCCGATCGCGCGCGACGGCAGTGGCAAGCCCGCGCTGACCGGCGCGTCGGCCGCGTACCAGAAGCTCGCCTACTCCCTGGACGCCTACGCGGGCAAGAAGATCGACCTGCGTTTCCGCTACCAGACCGACGGCGGCGTGGCCCTCAAGGGCTTCGCGGCCGACCGGATCGCGGTGACGGCGGACGGCACGGCGCTGTTCACGGACAACGCCGAGACCGCGGACGCGGCCTGGACGGCGAACGGCTTCTCCCGCATGGGCGCGTCCTTCACCAAGGACTACGCGCAGTACTACCTCGCCGAGAACCGGCAGTACGTGTCGTACGACAAGACCCTCAAGACCGGCCCGTACAACTTCGGCTTCGCGCCGGAGCGTCCGGACTGGGTGGAGCACTACCCGTACCAGAACGGCCTGCTGATCTGGAAGTGGGACACCTCCCAGAAGGACAACAACACCAGCCAGCACCCCGGCACCGGCCTGGTCCTCCCGGTCGACTCCCACCCGGCCCCGCTGAAGTGGTCCGACGGCACGCTGATGCGCAACCGCATCCAGGCCTACGACTCGCCCTTCAGCCTGTACCGCACGGACGGCATCACGCTGCACAAGGCGGGCGTCGCGATCAGGATCCCGTCGTCGAAGGGGGTGCCGGTCTTCAACGACCACACCAGCACCTACTACGACGAGACGAACAGGACCGCGGGCGTCAAGATCACTGACACCAACACCAAGATTAAGATCGTCAAGGAGGCCAAGAACGGCTCGACGATCTCGCTCCAGGTCGGCCCCGCAGTGCAGTAACGCAGAGTTTTCGCAGGTCAGACGGTATTCGGCGGCAACCCACTGGCGGGTTGCCGCCGATCCGTGTTTAGGTGCGTCCTGTGGCTCTCTTATTGACACCGAAGATCACGGGGGTGTGACCGCATGGCCGCAGGAGGTTTCTGCAAGCTACCGAACGGCACGGTGGTGGTGGCGTTGAACCTGCCCAGCCCCGCCGCCGACGGCCCCGGCTGCGTACGCGTCCTCGTGCATGCGGTGAACCGGGCGCGCGCCCTGACCAGGCTGCGCAACCTGGGCATGCGGTCGGTCTACCTGCGGGGCAACGCCGCCCCGCCGACGCCCGACGAGATCACGGCGGTCCTGCACCACCCGGACGGCCTGATATGGCGCACGGCCCCCGACAACGGTGTCGCGACCAGCCCGGACCTGGTCCAGGAGCTGTGGCGTCCGATCAGGGCCCTGCTGAGGCGGCCGACGCCGCAGCCGTAGGGCGCGAGGAGCGGGCCGTCAGCCGTGGTCAGCCGCCGGAGACGACCGGCTTCCCGGACAGCTCGACGCCCGCCTCCCGCAGCTCCTCGAGCGCCCGCTCGGTGGTCTGCGGCGCCACCCCGGCGGTCAGATCCAGCAGGACCTGGGTGCGGAAGCCTTCCTGCACGGCGTCCAGCGCGGTGGCCCTGACGCAGTGGTCCGTGGCGATCCCCACCACGTCCACCTCGTCGATCTCCCGGGCCCTGAGCCAGTCGGCCAGCTTCACCCCGTTCTCGTCGACCCCCTCGAACCCGCTGTACGCCGCCGCGTACGCCCCCTTGTCGAACACGGCGTCGATCGCGCCGGAGGCGACGGCCGGGGCGAAGTTCGGGTGGAATCCGACGCCCTCCGTTCCCGCGACGCAGTGCGCGGGCCAGGAGTGGACGAAGTCCGGGTTGTCGGCGAAGTGGCCGCCGGGCGCGATGTGGTGGTCACGGGTGGCCACGACATGGCGGTAGCCGGCGGGCGCCTGCCCGATCAGCTCGGTGATGGCGGCGGCCACGTCGGCACCGCCGGCCACCGGGAGGCTGCCCCCTTCGCAGAAGTCGTTCTGCACGTCTACGACGATCAAGGCGCGGCGCATGGTCGGTGTCCTTCGACTATGGGGTCGGGGTTCAGGGGTGCGGGCCCGGCCGGTGAACCTCCGAGCCTATTGAGTCGGGGTGCGCTCCGGGAGGGGGCCTGCGGGGCGTACGGCTGCTCACCCGCAGTTAGTTACCCGACCGCCCGTGGACGTACTCCGTCGGAATGACGGGTTCCCCGCGCGAGAGCTGCGTAGCGGACAGCGGCAGATCGGCGCGGGCGGCCACGTGCCGCTCCCGGGCCGCGTCCAGCGGCTCCCGGGCGACGACCTCGCCGCCCTTGATCAGCTCGACCAGGAGCTGCCGGTCCGCCAGCTCGGCCGGCACCGGCCCGGTGCCGATCACCTCGGCCTCGGCGATCCCGTCCTCGTCCAGCCGCCGCGCCGCCCACTTGCGGCCGCCGACGGAGGTCTTGCCGCCGGTGGATTTCTTCGCCACCGGCACCAGCGGCGCCCTGGGGTCGGCGGACTCGGCGCGCGCGACCAGCTTGTACACCATCGAGCTGGTCGGATGCCCGGACCCGGTCACCAGCTGCGTACCGACGCCGTACGCGTCCACGGGCGCCGCCGCCAGCGAGGCGATGGCGTACTCGTCCAGGTCCGAGGTCACGATGATCTTCGTGTCCCGCGCGCCGAGCTCGTCCAGCTGCTGCCGCACCCGGTGCGCCACCAGCAGCAGGTCCCCGGAGTCGATCCGTACGGCGCCCAGCTCGGTTCCGGCGACCTCCACGGCCGTACGGACCGCCTCGGCGACGTCGTACGTGTCGACCAGCAGCGTCGTGCCCCGGCCCAGCGTGTCCACCTGGGCCTGGAAGGCGTCCCGCTCGCTGTCGTGCAGCAGGGTGAAGGCGTGGGCGGAGGTGCCCACGGTCGGGATGTTGTAGCGGAAGCCGGCGGCCAGGTCGGAGGTGGAGGTGAAGCCGCCGACGTACGCGGCCCGGGACGCGGCCACCGCGGCCAGCTCGTGGGTGCGCCGGGCACCCATCTCGATCAGCGGGCGGTCACCGGCCGCGGAGGACATCCGGGAGGCCGCCGCGGCGATCGCCGAGTCGTGGTTGAGGATCGACAGGATCACGGTCTCCAGCAGCACGCACTCGGCGAAGGTGCCCTCGACCCGCATGATCGGCGAGCCCGGGAAGTACACCTCGCCCTCCGGGTAGCCCCAGACGTCCCCGCTGAAGCGGTAGGAGGCCAGCCACTGAAGGGTCTCCTCGTCGACGATCTTCCGCTCGCGCAGGAAGCCCAGGACACCCGAGTCGAAGCGGAAGTTCTCCACCGCGTCCAGCACCCGCCCGGTGCCCCCCACGACGCCGTAGCGGCGCCCGTCCGGCAGCCGCCGGGTGAAGACCTCGAAGACGCTCCGCCGCCCGGCCGTGCCCGCCTTCAGGGCGGCCTGCACCATCGTCAGCTCGTACTGGTCCGTGAAGAGCGCCGTCGAGGGAACGTCCACCGGCAGCCCAAGGTCCGCCACGCCCACCAAAGCTCACCTCGCCATATCTCGCCGGGTACCCCACCTCGGCCGGGGGTCCGGGGGTCGTCCCCCGGGGGATGCAGCATGGCAGACGATCGTACCCCCATTTCGTCAGTCTGACGATTGTGGTCGGATTCCCGCTGGGGCGGGGCCCGTTTGTGCGACTACCCCCCTCCGGTGGCAGCATGGGCCATGTGACGTCACCCGCTCCCGTAGAGATCGAACGCACCGAGTCGGCGGAGGAGGCCTTCGCCGTACCCGAGCCGGACGTCCCCTGGGTCACGATCGTCCACAACGACCCGGTCAACCTCATGAGCTACGTGACGTACGTCTTCCAGACGTACTTCGGCTACTCCAAGGACAAGGCCACCAAGCTCATGCTCGATGTCCACCACAAGGGCCGGGCGGTCGTCTCCAGCGGCAGTCGCGAGGAGATGGAACGCGACGTGCAGGCGATGCACGGCTACGGTCTGTGGGCCACCCTCCAGCAGGACCGGAAGTAGCGAACTCCCTTCATGCCAGGACACTTCGAACCGCTCCCCGGCGGCGGCGCGGCCGTCGCCCTCGACGACGTCGAGATCTCCATCATCCGGTCGCTGGCCGTGCAGCTCCTGGAGCTCATCGGCCCCGGCCCCGCCGAGGACGCGCAGGCCGACCCGCTCGCCGAGCTCTTCTCCGAGGGCCCGAGCGAACCGCCCTCCGACCCGGTCCTCAAAAGACTCTTCCCCGACGCCTACAGCGACCCCGAGCAGGCCGCCGCCTCGCCCCAGGACGCCGAGGAGCGGCGGGCCTACTCCGCCGAGTTCCGCCGCTACACCGAGAACGACCTGCGCGCCGGGAAACGCGACAACGCCCTGGCGGTGATCCGCTCCCTGGACGCGCTCGCCTCGGCCGGCGCGGGCGGCGCGGTGCTCAAGCTGTCGCCGGAGGAGTCCAAGCGGTGGCTGGGCGCCCTCAACGACCTGCGCCTGGCGATCGGCTCCCGGCTGGAGATCACCGACGAGGACGACACCGACCTGCTCTACCGGCTCCCGGACGAGGACCCGCGCAAGCCGATGGTGATGGCGTATCTGTGGCTGGGCGGACTCCAGGAGACGCTCGTCGGCACCCTTATGCCATGAGGTGCGTGAGTTGTGGGGATTTCGTGTCCGCTCAGCGGACGCTCAAATCCGCATAACGATCGCGTCACCGTGACGGCCCCTTAGCGCCTTCGGTGTGCCCTTTGTCCGCCTCTCTCTGTGTGCTGCGCCACATCGCGCCCCGGTGATCATCGTTGCGGACGTGGTAAATCTTCACGACCGCCCGGCGAACACCACCCGTATGTTCGGCGGGTGCGCCATGTGGCCGACAGATCGTCGGTCAGGCACCGCTCCATCTATCCGGGGGGATCGCGACCCGATCCGAGGCCGACTCCAGGCCCGGGTCGGCATGGAGAAAGGCGCACCACACATGACCTCAGCGCAGGTCGGCAAGGACGGTAGGACGACGGCCCCCGAAGAGGGGTACGAACGCGGGCTCGGCAGCCGTCAGGTCCAGATGATCGCCATCGGTGGCGCCATCGGCGTCGGCCTGTTCCTGGGCGCCGGTGCGAACATCGCCAAGGCCGGTCCCAGCCTCATCCTGATGTACGCCCTCGCCGGCGTGATCATCTTCTTCATCATGCGGGCCCTGGGCGAGTTGCTGCTCTACCGCCCCGTCTCGGGCTCCTTCGCCGAGTACTCGCGCGAGTTCCTCGGCCCGTTCTTCGGCTACTTCACCGGCTGGACGTACTGGCTGATGTGGGTGGTCACCGGCATGGCCGAGCTCACGGCCGCCGCGATCTACGTCAACTACTGGTTCCCGGAGATCCCGCAGTGGGTCACTGCCCTGGTCTTCCTGGTCGTCCTCTTCGCGGCCAACCTGATCTCGGTGAAGCTGTTCGGCGAGATCGAGTTCTGGTTCTCGATGGTCAAGGTCACCGCCATCATCGGCATGATCGTGATCGGCCTGGGCGTGCTCACCTTCGGCTTCAGCGCCGCCGGTGACACCGCCGCCGTCTCCAACCTCTGGGCCTACGACGGCTTCTTCCCCAAGGGCATCGGCTCGTCCCTGATGACCCTGCAGGGCGTCATGTTCGCCTACCTCGCCGTCGAGCTGGTCGGTGTCACGGCCGGCGAGTCCGAGAACCCGGAGAAGACCCTCCCCAAGGCGATCAACACCCTGCCCTGGCGCATCGCGCTGTTCTACGTCGGTGCCCTCACCGTCATCCTGTGCGTGGTGAAGTGGACCGAGTTCGCCGGGGGCGCCAGCCCCTTCGTGAAGGCCTTCGCGGTCATCGGCATCCCGGCCGGCGCCGGCATCGTCAACTTCGTCGTGCTGACCGCGGCGCTGTCGTCCTGCAACTCCGGCATGTACTCCACGGGCCGCATGCTGCGCACCCTCGCCGACAACGGCGAGGCCCCGGGAGTCTTCCAGCGGCTGTCGTCCACCAAGACCCCGGCGCTCGGCATCGCGACCTCGGTGGTGTTCATGGGCATCGGCGTGGTCCTGAACTACGTCGTCCCGGAGAAGGCCTTCGGCTACGTCACCTCCGTCGCCACCGGCGCCGGCATCTGGACCTGGCTGATGATCCTGGTCAGCCACGTCCTCTACCGCCGCCAGGTGGTCGCGGGCCGGCTGCCCGCCTCCTCCTTCCCGGCGCCGGGCGGCTCGGTGTGCTCGTACATCGCCATCGCGTTCCTGCTCTTCGTCACCGTCCTGATCGCGATCGACACGGACGCCCGGATCAGCCTGTACGTGATGGCCGGCTGGTCGGCCGCCCTGGCCATCGGCTGGGCCGTGCTCAAGAGCCGCAACCCCGAGGTCACCCAGCGCCGGGACCCGGAGCTGGAGAAGGTCGGCTGACCTTCCTCCCCGAGGGCGGCCGTACCTCCCGAGGACTGCCGTACCTTCCCCAGGACGTCCAGGCGCACGGGATTCTCGTGGTATCCCGTGCGTCTGCCGCTCAGGACGTCCGGCATGTGGGCCGTTCCGTACCATCCCTCGGTACGGAACGGCCCTTCTGCTTATCCTGACCAGCATGCTGACCATCACCCAGGCCCTCTACGACCAGATAGTCGCCCACGCCCGCAAGGACCACCCCGACGAGGCGTGCGGCGTGGTCGCGGGACCGGTGGGCTCCGGCCGCCCCGAGCGGTTCATCCCGATGCTGAACGCGGCCCGCTCGCCCACGTTCTACGAGTTCGACTCGCAGGACCTGCTCCGCCTCTACCGAGAGATGGACGACAACGACGAGGAGCCGGTGATCATCTACCACTCCCACACGGCGACCGAGGCGTACCCGTCCCGCACCGACATCTCGTACGCCAACGAGCCCGGCGCCCACTACGTCCTGGTGTCCACGGCGGACACGGACGGAGCCGGCGAGTTCCAGTTCCGCTCCTTCCGGATCGTGGCGGGCGAGGTCACGGAGGAGGAGGTCAAGGTCGTCGAGGCGTACTGACCGCTCCGCGCGGACCGAGGGGGCAGCTGCTCGCCGGGGCGCGGCACCCGGGCGGTGCTGCCCTTCCCCGACGAGCCGAACGGCCACGCCGGCCCGGCGAGTTCCCCGGCGGAGTCCGCCTGACCTGCGCCGCTGAGCTGGTCCGTCTCGCCATCCGGCCAAAAACTGTCCGGCATGCGATATCACACTCCGGACCCCCGATCGGGAATCGATACGATGAGCCCATGGTTTTCCACGACGTGAGCGAGAAGACGCCGGGCATGCTGCTCGTGGCGCGGCTGCACGTCGACCTGTGCAGGCTTGCCAGCGCCATCTGTTGACGCTGCCCTGCCGCCGTACGGCCCGTGAGCCGCGGCGCCCGCTCCACCTGCGTACGACCACGCACCCTCGCGCCGCCGCGCGCCCACCGACCCGACGAAACCTTCCGACAGGAGCCCGCAACCATGGCCATCGAGGTCCGCATCCCGACCATCCTCCGCCAGTACACCGACGGCCAGAAGGCGGTGGAGGGCACCGGGGACACCCTCGCCGAGCTCTTCGCCGACCTCGAGACCCGGCACGCGGGCATCCAGGCCCGCATCGTGGACGGTGACCAGCTGCGCCGCTTCGTCAACGTCTACCTGAACGACGAGGACGTCCGTTTCCTCGACGGCATCAACACCAAGCTGTCCGACGGCGACAACGTCACGATCCTGCCGGCCGTGGCCGGCGGCATGGCCTGACAGGCTGCTGATCCTCGATGCGCTACGACTCCCCGCTGGCCGCGGTAGGCAACACCCCCCTGGTGCGCCTGCCGCGGCTGTCGCCGTCCGCCGACGTCCGCATCTGGGCGAAGCTGGAGGACCGCAACCCGACGGGTTCGGTCAAGGACCGCCCGGCCCTGCACATGATCGAACAGGCGGAGAAGGACGGCCGCCTGACCCCCGGCTGCACGATCCTGGAGCCGACCTCCGGCAACACCGGCATCTCCCTCGCCATGGCGGCCAAGCTCAAGGGCTACCGCATGGTGTGCGTGATGCCCGAGAACACCTCGCAGGAGCGCCGGGACCTGCTCGGCATGTGGGGCGCGGAGATCATCTCGTCCCCCGCGGCAGGAGGCTCCAACACGGCCGTGCGCGTGGCCAAGGAGCTGGCGGCCGAGCACCCGGACTGGGTGATGCTCTACCAGTACGGCAACCCGGACAACGCGGGCGCCCACTACGCCACCACCGGCCCGGAGATCCTCGCCGACCTCCCCTCCGTCACCCACTTCGTGGCGGGCCTGGGGACGACGGGGACCTTGATGGGCGTCGGCCGCTACCTCCGCGAACACAAACCGGATGTGAAGATCGTCGCGGCCGAACCCCGCTACGACGACCTGGTCTACGGCCTGCGCAACCTCGACGAGGGCTTCGTCCCCGAGCTGTACGACGCCTCCGTGCTGACCACCCGGTACTCGGTCGGCTCGGCGGACGCCGTGACCCGCACCCGCGAGCTGCTCCAGCAGGAGGGCATCTTCGCGGGCGTCTCCACGGGAGCGGCCCTGCACGCCGCGATCGGCGTCGGCAGGAAGGCGCTCCAGGCCGGCGAACAGGCCGACATCGTCTTCATCGTGGCCGACGGCGGCTGGAAGTACCTCTCGACCGGTGTCTACACGGCCGCGACGACGGAGGAGGCCATCGAGACGCTGCAGGGGCAACTCTGGGCGTGAGCGGGACCTGATGACCTGATGGCCGCATGAGGGAGGGACCGGAGCCCGGGCTCCGGTCCCTTTGTCGTGCGATCGGGTCCGACTGTCGTGCGAACGGGGCCGATGTCGTGCGAAGGGGTCCGACTGTCGTGTGAAGGAGCCCGTTCACCCCGCCAGGTACCGCACCTGGTCCCACAGCACCGGGTCCACCACCCCCACCCGGCGCCGGAACCCCCACACCGGCACCTCACGCAGCTCGTCCGTCTCCAGGAAGCTCGCCCGCCCCTGCGCGTCCCCCACCGCCCCCGGCGGCAGCGGAATCACCCCGGCCCGCTCGTCCCGGAACCGTGTCGTGATCTTCGCGACGGTCGCCCGCTCGCCGCGCACCGCCAGCACCAGACAGGGCCGGTCCTTCGCCCGCCCGCCCTCGTCCTCGTGGGGAACGTCCGCCCACCAGATCTCCGCCGGTTGCGGCCACCCGGTCCCCGGGGCGGGCTCGCGCCCCAGCATCCGCGCCCGCCCCTCCAGCGACCGCCGTCCCCGGCCCCACCCGTCGACGAGCGTGGCGACGAGCGCGAGGAGCACCACCGCCGCCAGCGCCAACCACCAGGACGTGTCCATACCGACGACGGTACCGGCGCACAGTCGCGCCCGCGCGCCCTCTCACGGGTCCCACACGCCCCGCTTCCATCCGAACCGGTGACACCACAGGTGAGTTCGCCCACAACGGCGCCTGGTCGAGGAGCGACCAAAGGTTTTGCGCCTTACGCTCGACGCACCGCACGACCCCCGACGCCCCTCTCAGACATTTCCCGCCAGCGGAGGTTTCTGCTTCATGAAGCTCACCGTCGTCGGCTGCTCGGGGTCGTTCCCGTCCGCGGAATCGGCCTGCTCGAGCTACCTCGTCGAGGCCGACGGCTTCCGGCTGCTCCTCGACATGGGCAACGGCGCCCTTGGCGAGCTGCAGCGCCACTGCGGTCTCTACGACCTCGACGCGATCTTCCTCAGCCATCTGCACGCCGATCACTGCATCGACATGTGCGCGTACTTCGTGGCGCGCTACTACCGGCACGACGGCGGCCGCTGCGCTCCGCTCCCCGTCTTCGGACCCGAGGGCACCGAGCACCGGCTGACCACCGCCTACGCCGACACCCCCTCGGCCTCCTCCATGAGCGAGGTCTTCGACTTCCACACGGTCAAGCCGGGCACCTTCGAGATCGGCCCGTTCACCGTGCACACCGAGCGTGTGGCGCACCCCGTCGAGGCGTACGGCATCCGCATCGAGCACGGCGGGAAGGTGCTGACGTACTCCGGCGACACGGGCGTCAGCCCGGCGCTGGACGAACTCGCCCGGGACGCCGACCTGTTCCTGTGCGAGGCCGCGTTCACGCACGGCAAGGAGGACATCCCCGACCTGCACCTCAACGGCCGCGAGGCGGGCGAGACGGCGGCCCGGGCCCATGCCCGGCGCCTGGTCCTCACCCACATCCCCCCGTGGACCGACCCCCAGATCAACCTCGCCGACGCCCGCGCGGTCTACCACGGCCCGGTGGAGCTGGCGGCGCCGCGACAGACGTACGAGATCTAGAGCCCGGACAGAGCAGTGGGCCACGGGCGGCACCGCCCGTGGCCCACGGCACATCTCACGAGGCCTACTTGGCCTCCGCCTTCTGCAGTTCCGCCAGTTCCTCGTCGGACTCGCGGCCCGGCGTCGGCAGGTTGAACTTAGTGATCGCGAAGCGGAAGACCACGTAGTAGACCGCCGCGAAGCACAGGCCGACCAGGGCCAGGCCCCACGGGTTGGTCGCGATGCCGAGGTTCAGGAAGAAGTCGACCGCGCCGGCCGAGAAGCCGAAGCCGTCCTTCATGCCGAGCGCCCAGGTCAGGGCCATCGACACACCGGTCAGCACCGCGTGGATCGCGTACAGCACCGGGGCGATGAACATGAACGTGAACTCGATCGGCTCGGTGACGCCCGTGACGAACGAGGTCAGCGCGAGGGAGAACATCATGCCGCCGACGACCTTGCGGCGCTCGGGGCGGGCGCAGTGCACGATGGCCAGGCAGGCGGCCGGCAGCGCGAACATCATGATCGGGAAGAAGCCGGTCATGAACTGTCCGGCGGTCGGGTCACCGGCCAGGAAGCGGGCGATGTCACCGCTCTTGCCCTCGTACTCGCCGGCCTGGAACCAGGGGAAGGAGTTCAGCAGGTGGTGCATGCCGATCGGGATCAGCGCCCGGTTGGCGACACCGAAGATGCCCGCGCCGACGGCGCCCGAGCCGACCAGCCACTCACCGAAGTTGTGCAGGCCCGTGCCGAGGACCGGCCAGATGTAGCCGAACACGATGCCGATGACCAGGCCCGCGAAGGCCGACAGGATCGGCACCAGACGGCGGCCGCCGAAGAAGCCCGCCCAGTCCGGCAGCTTGGTCCGGTAGAAGCGCTGGTAGAGCAGGGCGACCACGAGGCCCATCACCACACCGCCGAGGACCTTGGCGTCCACCGGGGCGTCCACCATGACGACCTTGCCGTCGACGACCTCGGCGACCTTCGGCAGGTTCTTGTCGGTGAAGGTGGCGAGGACGTTCTTGAAGACCAGGTAGCCGACCACGGCGGCGAGCGCGGTGGAGCCGTCGGACTTCTTCGCGAAGCCGATGGCGATGCCGACTGCGAAGAGCAGGGGCATGTTGTCGAGGATCGCGTTGCCGCCCGCCGTCATGAAGCCGGCGATCTTGGTGATGAACTCCGGGAACGAGTCACGCCCCAGCATGTCGGCGTTGCCGAGGCGGACCAGGAGCGCCGCCGCGGGCAGCACGGCGACCGGCAGCATTAGGCTGCGGCCGATGCGCTGCAGGACCGCCATGAGGCCGGCGCCCTTCTTCTGCGCGGCGGGCGCCGCGCTGGCCGTGGACATCAACTTCCTCCAGTGGGCAAGGCGCCGCCCGGGGGACAGGAGTGGGACGGCGGCGTCTCAGGGGGCGCGGCCTGTCACCCGGCCGCATGGTCTACACCACTGAGTGGTGTAGACCATGTGTAGCACGATGAAGGGGAGATAAGGAACCCGCGATTCCCGTGACCGCGCCGCCGCCCTGCGTCACACCTTCGTGACACCGGAAGGCCGCTTAAGAGAAGACCGCTTCATGCGCGACAGCAAAGCACAGGCCGATCGGATGATCGCCCAGGGTCCAGTCGATGACGTAGTCGATCAACCCCGCCGAGAAGCTGAACCCGTCGTGCACGCCCAGCCTCCGTCACCGCCATCGGCACACCCGTCAGCACCGCGTGCACCGCGTGCAGCGCCGGCCCGATGAACAGGAACAGGTGTCGGTCTCCCTTTGTCGGTCTCCTTTGCCGGTCCCCTTTGTCGGGAGACAGGCTTGTGGTGTAGACCAGTCGACGGACGGTTCCGCTGTCGTGACGCCATCATTCGGTACGTACGACATGACCGCTCGCAAAGATGGGACAACTGTGGGTTACTGCGACAAAGCGGTTCGGATCAGGGAGAACGAACATGGCCAGCAAGGCTGAGAAGATCGTTGCCGGGCTCGGCGGCATCGACAACATCGAAGAGGTCGAGGGCTGCATCACGCGCCTGCGCACCGAGGTCGTGGACCCCGGCAAGGTCGACGAGGCCGCCCTGAAGGCCGCGGGCGCGCACGGCGTCGTCAAGATGGGCAGCGCGATCCAGGTCGTCATCGGTACCGACGCCGACCCGATCGCGGCGGAGATCGAAGACATGATGTGAAGCGCGGGGACCATCCCCGGCTTCACCCCTGAGGGCCCCCGGCGGCCCCTCCCCACCGCGGGAGGGGCCCCTTCCGTATATACGGCTAGGCTCAACGCATGTCTCGAATCGACGGCCGCACCCCCGAACAGCTCCGCCCGGTCACCATCGAACGCGGCTGGAGCAAGCACGCCGAGGGCTCCGTCCTCGTCTCCTTCGGCGACACGAAGGTCCTCTGCACCGCCTCCGTCACCGAAGGCGTCCCGCGCTGGCGCAAGGGCAGCGGCGAGGGCTGGGTCACCGCGGAGTACGCGATGCTGCCCCGCGCCACCAACACCCGCGGCGACCGCGAGTCCGTCAAGGGCAAGATCGGCGGCCGGACCCACGAAATCAGCCGCCTCATCGGCCGCTCCCTGCGCGCGGTCATCGACTACAAGGCGCTCGGCGAGACCACCATCGTCCTCGACTGCGACGTCCTCCAGGCCGACGGCGGCACCCGCACCGCCGCCATCACCGGCGCGTACGTCGCCCTCGCCGACGCCGTCGGCTGGGCCCAGGCCAAGAAGCTGATCAAGCCCGGCCGCCAGCCCATCACGGGCACGGTCAGCGCGGTCTCGGTCGGCATCGTCGGCGGTGTCCCCCTCCTCGACCTCTGCTACGAGGAGGACGTCAAGGCCGACACCGACATGAACGTCGTCTGCACCGGCGACGGCCGCTTCGTCGAGGTCCAGGGCACCGCCGAGGCCGAGCCCTTCGCCCGCGAGGAACTCAACGCCCTGCTCGACCTGGCCGTCGCCGGCTGCACGGAACTGGCCACCCTCCAGCGCAAGGCGCTTGATACCGTCCTGCAACGGTAAAGAAGGCGAAGGAAGGTAAAGGGCGCGCCAAAGGCAGCCGGCCGGCGGGGGCAACCGCGCCGGGCGCCGTCGCGTCTGAAGAAGTACGGGCGCACGGCTCATCCCTGTGCGCCCGGCCAGCGACAAGGGCCCAGCGCCCATCGGAGGAGGGACCGTTCCATGGCCGCGAGCCGCCGACGCCGCACCGCAGCCGTCGCCGCCACCCTGGCGGCGGTCGCGCTGACCGCCGGACTGACCACCGGCTGCGACGCCGTCGACAAGGCGCTGGACTGCGTCCAGACCGCCGACGCCATCGCCGACAGCGTCACGGACCTCCAGCAGGCCGTGGAGAACGCCGCCAACGACCCGGCGCAGCTCGACGAGTCCCTCGACTCCATCGACAAGAACCTGGACAAGATCGGCGACAAGACCGACAACACCGACGTTGACAAGGCGGTGGACAACCTCGGTCAGGCCGTCGACAACGTCCGTACGGCGATCAAGAACGGCGACGAGACGCCCGACATCAGCCCGGTCACGGACGCGGCCGGCGAACTGACCAAGGTCTGCACGCCGTAACGGCCGGTCCCGGCCCCCGGCGATACTGGGGGCCATGACCCGCTTGATCCTCGCCACCCGCAACGCCGGAAAGATCACCGAGCTGAAGGCGATCCTCGCCGAGGCCGGCCTGCCCCACGACCTCGTCGGCGCCGACGCCTACCCCGACGTCCCCGACGTCAAGGAAACAGGCGTGACCTTCGCCGAGAACGCCCTCCTGAAGGCCCACGCCTTGGCCCGGGCCACCGGCCTGCCCGCCGTCGCCGACGACTCCGGACTGTGCGTCGACGTCCTCGGCGGCGCCCCCGGCATCTTCTCCGCCCGCTGGTCCGGCCGCCACGGCGACGACCAGGCCAACCTGGAACTCCTGCTCGCCCAGCTCTCGGACATCGCCGACGAACACCGAGGCGCCCACTTCGCCTGCGCGGCGGCCCTCGCCCTGCCCGACGGCACGGAGCGGGTGGTCGAGGGGCAGCTGCGGGGCGTACTACGTCGCGAGCCGGTCGGCACGAACGGCTTCGGCTACGACCCGATCCTCCAGCCCGAGGGCGAGACACGGACCTGCGCCGAGCTGAGCCCCGAGGAGAAGAACGCGATCAGCCATCGGGGGAAGGCGTTCCGGGCGCTCGTCCCGGTGGTGCGGGACCTGCTCGGCTGAAGCGCTGAGGACTGGTGCGGCCGGAGGGACTCGAACCCTCACGGGAGTTACCCCACTGGGACCTAAACCCAGCGTGACTGCCAATTCCACCACGGCCGCCCGACACTGCCCGGCCATGCTACTGGTCGGGCGGCGTCCTCAGATGCCCAGATCCTTGATGATCTTGGCCACGTGGCCGGTCGCCTTGACGTTGTACAGGGCCCGCTCGACCTTGCCCGCCTCGTCGACGATCACCGTGGAGCGGATCACGCCGACGACCGTCTTGCCGTACAGCTTCTTCTCGCCGAAGGCGCCGTAGGCCTCCAGGACCTTCTTGTCGGGGTCGGCGAGCAGGGTGACCTTGAGGGACTCCTTGTCGCGGAACTTGGCGAGTTTCTCCGGCTTGTCGGGGGAGATGCCGACGACCTCGTAGCCGGCGCCGGCCAGCAGCTCCAGGTTGTCCGTGAAGTCGCAGGCCTGCTTGGTGCAGCCAGGGGTGAGGGCGGCGGGGTAGAAGTAGACGATGACCTTGCGGCCCTGGTAGTCCGACAGGGACACCTCGGTGCCGTCGGCGTCGGGCAGGGTGAAGGCGGGGGCAACATCCCCCGGCTGGAGTCGCTCGCTCATCGGACCAGCGTAACCGGGGGTCCTGACAGTGCGGTGCGGCAAGGAGCTGACAGACTGTCCGACAACAGGCACAACGGACTTCGGAGGCGACACGGTGGCGGACACGGCGGACACCAGAACCCCGGCGCAGATCGAGGCGGACATCAGGCGCCGCCGAGCGGTGCTGGCCGAGACGCTCGACGAGATCGGGGTGCGGGTGCACCCGAAGACGATCGTGGGCGACGCCAAGGCCAAGGTCGTCTCGAATGTCGATCACACCCTTGGGCGGGCCTACGTCCAGGCCAACCGCATGGTGAGCGAGGTGAAGGCACAGTTCGTCGACGAGCAGGGCGCGCCCCGGCTGGAGCGGGTCGTGCCCGCGGCGCTCCTGGTCGTCGGGGTCGTCGGGCTGCTCACCCTGAGCACCCGGCGGCGCAAGGGCTGACCCGCCCGCGTACGTTTGCGGCGAAGACAGGTAGGTTTCAGGGCGTGAGCGCCAACAGAAACGACACCCATCACGACAAGCTGCCCATCCGGATGCTGCACGACCGCGTCCTCGTGCGCCAGGACACCAGCGAGGGCGAGCGGCGTTCCGGCGGCGGCATTCTGATCCCCGCCACGGCGGCGGTCGGCCGTCGGCTGGCCTGGGCCGAGGTCGTCGCGGTGGGGCAGAACGTACGGACGGTGGAGCCGGGCGACCGGGTGCTGTTCGACCCGGAGGACCGGGCCGAGGTCGAGGTGCGGGGCATCGCGTACGTGCTGATGCGCGAGCGCGATCTGCACGCCGTCGCCGCGGACCGGTTCGAGGGCTCCGAGGACTCCACCGGCCTGTACCTGTAGATCGACGGTCGAGGGGGCCGGTGACCATCGTCACCGGCCCCCTTTCCCGTCCCTTTTGCTACCTTCGAAGGAACCCGACGAGACGCGCCGTACCGGGGTGAAGGCAAGGACGACGCACCACCGTCAGTTCGTCTTCACGGAGGTGCCGTCATGGCCTGGGTCCTGCTCGTCGTCGCCGGTCTGCTGGAGGTCGGCTGGTCGATCGGCATGAAGTACACCGACGGTTTCACCCGGCCGCTGCCCAGCGTGCTCACCGGCGCCGGCATCGTCGCGAGCATGCTGCTGCTGTCCCACGCCGCCCGAACCCTGCCCATCGGCACCGCCTACGGCGTGTGGGTCGGGATCGGGGCGGCCGGGGCGGCGGTGCTCGGCATGGTGGTGCTGGGGGAGCCGGTGACCGCCGCCCGGATCTTCTTCGTGTGCCTGCTGCTGGTCGCCGTGGTGGGGCTGAAGGCGACCTCCGGTCACTGACCGGTCAGCGGTGCGTCACCCGCCGCGTCACTCCCGGCGGGCCGTCTGCGGGGCCACCCCCGCCGTCGTACCCCCGGTCGACCCGCCCGGCGGGCCTCCCGTGGTGCCGCCGTCGGTGGTGTCGCCGCCGCCCGACGTGTCGCCGGTGTCGCCGCCGCCCGTCGTCGTCCCGCCGTCGGTCGTGGGGGTGCCGCCGGTCGTGCCGGTCGTGGTGCCGCCGTCGGTCTGACCGCCGGTGGTCGGACCCGGCGTCTGCCGGTCCGGCGAGCTCGGGGTCTGGGCCGGCGTCTGGCTTCCGGTCTCCTGCCCGCCGGTCGTCGTGCCGCCGTCGGTCCCGTCGGTGGTGGGGTCGGTCGGGGGCGGGGTGCTGGGCGCCTGCGTCTGGTCGGCGCCCGCCTGGAGCTGGAGGTCGAAGTCGGTGACCGGCTCGCCCTCGAGGGCGTCCCGGGTGAACTGGCCCCAGATCTCGGCGGGTGCCCCGCCGCCGTTGACGCGGTCCAGGCCCATCGCGCCGTACAGTGGCTTCTGCGCGGCCGTGACCGGGTCCTGGCCCATGACGGCGACCACCGTGGCGAGCTCGGGCGTGTAGCCGGCGAACCAGGCGGCCTTGTCCTCCTCCGCCGTGCCGGTCTTGCCCGCCGCCGGGCGGCCCGCGGCCTGGGCGGCGGTGGCGGTGCCGTTCTGGACCACGCTCTGCAGCACGGAGGTCGTGGTGTCGGCGGCCTCGCGGCTGACGGCCTGCCGGGTCCGCCGCTCGGGCAGCTCGACCGGCGTGCCCTCCTTGGTGACCTTCTCGACCATCGTGTACGTGCCGTGCTTGCCGTGGTTGGCGAGCGTGGCGTACGCCTCCGCCATGTCCAGGACGCTGGCGGTGGCCACGCCGAGCGCGATGGACGGGGACGGGGTCAGCTCGGGAGTGGTCTCGGGCAGGCCCAGGTCGATCGCGGTGCGCATGACCTTGTCGGAGCCCACGTCCACGGCCATCTGCGCGTACACCGAGTTGACGGACTTGTCCGTCGCCTCGCGGACCGTGATGTCCCCGTAGGAGCGCTGGTCCTCGTTCTCGGGGTCGTACGTGCCGCCGCTCCAGCCCTGCACCGGCCGCTTGTTGGTGCCGTCGTAGATCGTGTTCGGGGTGATCACGCGGCCGTCCTGCGTCTGCGAGTGGTTCTCGACGGCCGCGGTGAACACGAACGGCTTGAAGGTGGAGCCGACCTGGAAGTCCCGGCGGGTGGCGTTGGGGGTGTACTGCTTGACGTAGTCGATGCCGTTGTACATCGCCACGACCTTGCCGGTCTTGGGGTCGACGGAGGCGCCGCCCGCGCGGACGTACGTGTCCACCTTGCGGTTCTTCCTGTCGAGCTTGTCCATCAGCTTGTCGTTGACGGCGTTGACGAAGGCGTCCTGCTTGCTCTTTTGCAGGGTGGTGGTGATGCGGTAGCCGCCCGCGTCGAGCGAGTCCTTGTCGACGATCTTGTTCTGGACGAGGTAGTCCTCGACGATGCGGACGATGTAGCCGCGCTGCCCGGACATGCCGGTGGAGCCGGCGGACTCCTTCGGCACCGGGAACTTCATGCCGGCCCGCTTCGACTCGCTGAGCCAGCCCTTCTTCACCATGCCGTCCAGGACGTAGTTCCAGCGGGCCTCGACGGCCCTGCGGTTCTCCGGGTGGACGACGACGTCGTACTCGCTGGGCGCGTTGACCAGCGCGGCCAGGTAGGCGGCGCGGGCCGGGTCGAGGTCGGCGGCGTCCATGCCGTAGTAGGCCTGCGCGGCGGCCTGGATGCCGTAGGCGTTGCGGCCGAAGAAGCTGGTGTTGAGGTAGCCCTCGAGGATCTCGTCCTTGGTCTTCTCGCGGTCCAGCTTGATCGAGATGAAGAACTCCTTCACCTTGCGGGTGACGGTCTGCTCCTGGCGCAGGTAGTAGTTCTTCACGTACTGCTGGGTGATCGTGGAGCCGGACTGCTTGCCCTTGCCGGTGGCGGTGTTCCAGGCGGCGCGCAGCATCGCCTTGGGGTCGACGGCGGACTCGGTGTAGAAGTCGCGGTCCTCCGCGGCCAGGATCGCGTGCTGGGCGTCCTTGGAGATCTGGGCGAGGGTGACGTTCTCCCGGTTGACCTCGCCGTCGCGGGCGATGACGGAGCCGTCCGCGTACAGGTAGACGTTCGCCTGCTTGGTGGCGAGCGCGTTCGCGGGCGGGATCTTCACCAGCGAGTAGCCGAGGAAGAACCCGCCGACCATCAGCAGGGCGACGACGACGGTGGTGCCCAGCACCATCCGCCAGGTCGGGATCAGCCGGCGCCAGCCGGCGCGCCCGGGTTTCCCGTTGCTCGGACCCCCCGGGGCGTCGGCCGCACGCGGCTCTCTCTGTGCCCAGCCCGGGTTCGGCTGCTGCGGCTGCGGCTCGTCGCTCATCTCGTGCACGGACTCCTGTTTCGCGTCGTACGTTCCCGTACGCCCTCGTACGCCTTCTGCGCCCCCTGTGAAGACTCTCGCACCGTGCGTTCCGTTCCCGACGACCGGCACACCCGGGAAAATCCGTGGCAGACCCTGTCATCCGCGGACTAGGCTCCTGCGCTTCGGTGCCGGTGGACGCCGACGGATGGAGGGCTGTGGGTGTGGGCTCGGGACGGTTGTACGCGGCCGTCGCGGCGGGGGGCTTCAGACGGTACGCGACGTATCGGGCGGCCACGGTCGCCGGGGTGTTCACCAACACCGTCTTCGGCCTGATCCTCGTCTACACGTACCAGGCGCTGTGGGACGAAAGACCGCAGCTCGGGGGGTACGACCAGGCGCAGGCCGTCACCTATGTGTGGATCGGGCAGGCGCTGTTCAAGACGCTGGGCATCAGCGGGGGCGGCTTCGAGGACGAACTGATGGAGCGCATCCGTACGGGTGATGTCGCGACCGACCTGTACCGGCCCGCCGATCTGCAACTGTGGTGGATGGCGACCGACGGGGGCCGGGCCCTGTTCGAGCTGTTCGGCCGCGGCGTGGTGCCCTTCGTGTTCGGTGCGCTGTTCTTCGAGCTGGCGCTGCCCGGCGACGTGCTGACATGGGTGGCGTTCGCGGTGGCCGTGACGCTGGCCTGGGTGGTGGGCTTCGCCATCCGGTTCCTGGTGGCGCTGTCGGCGTTCTGGCTGATCGACGGCACCGGGGTGGTGCAGATGTCCTGGCTGGTGGGGTGGTTCTGCTCGGGGATGCTGCTGCCGCTGAACGTCTTCCCGGGCGCCCTCGGCGAGGTCGTACGGGCCCTGCCCTGGTCGTCGATCCTGCAGGCGCCCGCCGACGTGCTGCTCGGCGAGGCCGATCCGCTGGGCACGTACGCCTTCCAGGCGGCCTGGGCGGTGGCACTGCTGGCGGCCGGGCGGGCCCTGCAGTCCGTGGCGACGCGGCGGGTGGTGGTCCAGGGTGGGTGAGACGGGGGCTGTGCGGGAGGGCGGTCGCGTGGGGGAGCCCGGCCGTGCGGGGGAGTCCGGCCGTGTGGGGGAGGACGCACGTGGGCCGGAGTCCGGCCGTGTGGGGGAGGACGCACGTGGGCCGGAGTTCGGTCGTGTGCGGGAGGGCCTGCGCGCCTACGGCCTGATCGTCGCGATGTGGATCCGTTCCACGATGGCCTACCGCGCTTCCTTCGTCATGACCACGTTCGGGAACTTCGCCGCGACCGCGCTCGACTTCGTCGCGGTCCTGGTGATGTTCTCCAGCGTCGACGCGCTCGGCGGCTACTCCCTGCCCGAGATCGCCTTCCTGTACGGCCTGTCCAGCGTCGCCTTCGGCCTCGCCGATCTGGCGATCGGCTCGATGGACCGGCTGGGCCGCCGGGTGCGCGACGGCACGCTGGACACGCTGCTGGTGCGCCCGGCGCCGGTGCTCGCGCAGGTCGCCGCCGACCGGTTCGGGCTGCGCCGCCTGGGCCGGGTCACACAGGGGGCGCTGGTGCTGGGCTACGCACTGACGTCGCTGGACATCGCCTGGACCCCGCAGAAGCTGCTGCTCATGCCGGTGATGGTGCTCAGCGGCGGGGCGATCTTCTGCGCGGTGTTCGTGGCGGGCGCGGCCTTCCAGTTCGTGGCGCAGGACGCGGCGGAGGTGCAGAACGCGTTCACGTACGGGGGCACGACGCTGCTGCAGTACCCGCCGACGGTGTTCGCGCAGGAGCTGGTGCGCGGGGTGACGTTCGTGCTGCCGCTGGCCTTCGTCAACTGGGTGCCCGCGAGTCATGTGCTGGGGCGGCCGTATCCGCTGCGGCTGCCGGAGTGGGTGGCGTTCACGCCGCCGCTGGTGGCGGCCGTGTGCTGCGCGCTGGCGGGGGTGGCGTGGCGGGCGGGGCTTCGGTCGTATCGGAGTACGGGGAGTTAGGGGCTGGTGATCGGCTGTGGTGACGGCTGTGGACGAGGACTTCATCGCGCTCGACCGTGTCGAGAAGGTCTTCGACGTACGCAAGAAGACCGGGTTCCTGAAACGGGAACGGCGGCAGGTGCGGGCGGTGGACTCGATCTCCTTCCGCGTGGCGCGCGGTGAGATGGTCGGCTACATCGGCCCCAACGGTGCCGGCAAGTCGACGACGATCAAGATGCTGACCGGCATCCTGACGCCGAGCGGCGGCCGGGTGCGGGTGGCCGGCATCGACCCGTCCCGCGAGCGGACGCGTCTGGCGCGGCGTATCGGGGTGGTGTTCGGGCAGCGGACGACGCTGTGGTGGGACCTGCCGCTGATCGACTCCTACCGGCTGATGCACCGTATGTACCGCATCCCTGACGCCCGTTACCGGGAGAACCTCGACCTGCTCGTCGAACTCCTCGAACTCGGCGACCTGCTGGACGTGCCGGTACGGCAACTCTCGCTCGGCCAGCGGATGCGCGGCGACATCGCGGCGGCCCTGCTGCACGACCCGGAGGTGCTGTACCTGGACGAGCCGACCATCGGCCTGGACGTCGTCTCCAAGGCCAAGGTGCGCCGGTTCCTGCGGGAGCTGAACACCGAGCGCGGCACGACGGTGCTGCTGACCACGCACGACCTGCAGGACATCGAGCAGTTGTGCTCCCGGGTAATGGTCATCGACCACGGGCGCCTGATGTACGACGGTCCGCTCACCGGGCTGCACGAGGCCGGGGAGAGCGAGCGGACCCTGGTGGTGGACCTGGAGCGGGAACTGCCGCCGATCGACGCGCCGGCGCCCGCGCGGGTGGTACGGGTGGAGGGGCCGCGCCAGTGGCTGGCGTTCCCGGCGTCCCAGTCGGCGGCGCCGCTGGTGGCGCGGATCGCGGCGGAGTATCCGCTGGTGGATCTGTCGGTGCGGGAGCCGGACATCGAGGCGGTGATCGCGGAGATGTACGCGGGCCGGGCGACGACATAGTGCCGGGCGACCGCATAGTGCCCGGCGGCCGGAGCTCGTAGGCTGCTGTCATGACCGAGGAAGCTCCTGAGTTCCGCGCATCCGACGCCGATCGTGAACGCGTCGCCGAGGTCCTGCGGGACGCCCTCGCCGAGGGGCGGCTCGACATGGCGGAGTTCGAGGAGCGGCTGGACGCGACGTTCAAGGCGCGGACCTACGGGGAGTTGGCGCCGATCACCCGGGACCTGCCGGGCGGGACCGCCCCGGCCGTGCCGGCTGTGTCGCTGAGCAAGGAGCCCGCGGAGCACCGGGATTGGGCGGGGCGGATCGTGGGCGGCGAGGGGTCCTCGGCGGGGGCCGTCGCCGTGATGGCGGGCTTCCAGCGCAAGGGGCACTGGACGGTGCCGAGGAAGTTCACCTGCTTCGCCTTCTGGGGAGGTGGGGAGCTCGATCTGCGCGAGGCACTGTTCGTGGACCGCGAGGTCGAGATCAACTGCGTGGCGATCATGGGCGGGGTGCAGATCATCGTGCCGCCCGGGGTCGAGGTCGTCGTGCGGGGCATCGGGATCATGGGCGGCTTCGACCACAGCGAGGACGGGGTGCCCGGGGATCCCGGGGCGCCTCGCGTGATCGTGACGGGTTTCGCCTTCTGGGGCGGTGTCGGTGTGGAGCGGAAGCTGCCACGGGCGCAGCGGAAGCGGCTGCGGGAGGAACGGCGGCGGGAACTGGGCGGCTCGCACCGGGACCTTCTGGGAGGCCTGCACGACATGCATCGGCGGGAGCGGCGGGGGGACGCCGAGTACTGAGCCTCGCCGGCGGTGTGCCCGGCGTTGGGGTTGGGGCTGGGGCTGCTGTCGGTTGTGCGCAGCCCGGCGCTGCGGGGCCCCCCAAAGCTCTCGGCTTCGCTCGAGCAGGGGGACACCTATCGCCCACCCGTGCCGCCCTGGGCGGGACGATGCCCGAGGATCGCGCGCAGCGCGCGACGCGCACGAGCGCTCGCGGGCTGTGCCCGCGAGCGCTCGTGGATGGGGCGCCCCTACAGCTCTGCCGGAGCCGATCCCTTCAGGCTCTCCAGGTCGAACGCCTCCGCCATCCGCGCGTACCCCTTGTCGCTCGGGTGAAGGTGATCGCCCGAGTCGTAGTCGGCGCGGAGCCTGCGCGGGTCGTACGGATCGCGCAGGGCCCTGTCGAAGTCGGCCACCGCGTCGAAGACGCGTCCCGCGCGGATCTCGGCGTTGATGGTCTGCCGTACGGACTCGCGGGCGTCGGTGTAGCCGCGGTGCCCGCCGAACGGCATCAGGGTCGCGCCGACGACCTTCAGGCCGCGGGCGTGGGCCTGGTCGACGAGGGTGCGCAGGCCGTCGAGGATCTGGTGCGGGTCGGCGAGGTTCTGGTTGCGCAGGATGTCGTTGACGCCGAGGTCGATGACGACGACCCGGACGTTCGTCCGGCCGAGCACGTCACGGCCGAAGCGGTTCAGGCCGCTGGGGTTGTCGGCGGGGCGGCCCAGCCCGTCGGTGAGCACGCGGTTGCCGCTGATGCCCTGGTTGACGACGCTGTAGCGGGGCACGTCCCGGCCGGCCTCGACCGCCTCGCGCAGCCGGTCCGAAAGGACGTCGGTCCAGCGGCGGTTGGCGCCCTGGGTGGAGGTGATGCCGTCGGTGAGCGAGTCGCCGAGGACGACGACCGTGCCGTCGGACTCGTTGCTCAGCACGTCCACCGCCGTCAGATACCGCCAGTACGGGGTCTGTTCGGTGTACGCGGCCGCGGTCACGTCCTCGGTGCGGTCGCCCTGGGCGACGTAGGACACCTGGCGCGCGTGCGGGTGGTAGGTGACCGGGCCGGACGGGGTGGGGGAGTAGGTGGTGACCAGGATGTCGCTGTCGTGCGGCACGTTGACGCGCACGGCGTCGCTCATCACCTGCCCGCCGGCCGGGATGACGACCGTCGGGTTGCCGCTGAAGGTGAGCCGCCGCATGGTCTCCGCGAGCGCGGCCGGGGTGCCGCTGCCCGCGGCGACGGCCAGGGAGGCGTGCGTGATGGTCAGTGGTGACTGGCCGTAGAGATTGGACAACGTGATGCGGGCACTCGTACCACCGACGCTGGTGTGCACGACGTTGCGCACCGAGCGGCCCGCCACGCCGGTCATCTCGGTGCCGGGCTCGGCTCCGGCCGGGGAGGTCGACCAGGCGCCGACCCAGGTGCCGGTGGAGGCGGGGGCGGCGGAGTTGTGGGGGCGAGGCCCCTCGGCCTGCGCGGTGCCGTACTTCGTACCGTCGTCGGTCGCCACTCCGACGTATATGGCGGCGGAAAGGGCCACGATCGCTGCGACGATCGCGGCGAGCAGGGCGTATCCACGACCCCGGGTCATGCTGTTCAGTTCTCCTCGAGCGATGGGAGCCCGAGGCTCCGATCTTATGAGCCCATGATGCGTCATGGGTCGGGGTGAAGCTGACAGGACCCCGCCGCTTTCCCCCCTCCGGACAGACGCCGGGAACTCCTGTTTCGTTCCGGGAGTCGGTCAGGAAGGGACAATGTGTGCGGGATCACCGAACGGGTGGAGCGTATGGAGCGGACAAAAGCGGTAGAAACGGGCGTCGGCGGGCCCGGGGAGCAGCATGCCCGCCCCCGCCCCGCCACGAACCGCGCGATGACGACCTTCAGCCCGGCGGACGAGGAGAAGCAGCGCGGCGTGCGCCGGATGAAACTCACCGCCACCGGGATGCTGCTGTTCGTGGCCGTGGTCTACGTCCTCGCCAAGTGGGCACAGAACTCGGGCGCCGGCCCCTGGGCGGGCTATGTCGCCGCGGCCGCCGAGGCCGGCATGGTCGGCGCGCTCGCCGACTGGTTCGCGGTCACGGCCCTCTTCCGCCACCCCCTGGGCATCCCCATCCCGCACACGGCGATCATCCCCACGAAGAAGGACCAGCTCGGCGTCTCGCTCGGCGAGTTCGTCGGCGAGAACTTCCTCTCCGAGGACGTCGTACGGCAGCGGCTGCGCGCCGTCGGCATAGGGAGCCGGCTGGGTGCCTGGCTGGCGGTGCCCGAGCACGCCGACCGGGTGACGGCGGAGCTGTCGACGGCCCTGCGCGGCGCCCTGACGGTGCTGCGCGACTCCGACGTCCAGGCGGTGGTCGGCGAGGCGATCACGCGGCGTGCGAACGCCCAGGAGATCGGGCCCGGCATCGGCAAGATGCTGGAGAAGGTCGTCGCCGACGGCGGCCACAAACGGGTCGTCGACCTGATCGTGACCCGCGCGCACGACTGGCTGGTGCTGCACCGCGACGAGGTCATGGACGCCGTGGAGGGCGGCGCCCCCGGCTGGACCCCGCGCTTCGTCGACCGGAAGGTCGGTGAGCGGGTCTACAAGGAGCTGCTGCGCTTCGCCATCGAGATGCGCGACATGCCCACCCACCCGGCGCGCGGCGCCCTGGACCGCTTCCTCACCGACTTCGCCTCCGACCTGCAGTCCGACACCGACACGCGCGCGCGTGTCGAGCGGCTCAAGGGCGAGGTGCTGGGCCGCGGCGAGGTCCAGGACCTGATCGCCTCCGCCTGGACCGCCGTACGCTCCATGATCGTCTCGGCGGCGGAGGACGAACGCAGCGAGCTGCGGCTGCGCGTACGGGCCTCGCTGCTGTCGCTGGGCGCCCGCATGGCGACCGACGCCAGGGTGCAGGGCAAGGTCGACCGGTGGGTGGAGGACGCCGCGGTCTACGTGGTGACCACGTACCGCAAGGAGATCACCTCCCTGATCACGGACACGGTGGCGAGCTGGGACGCCGAGCACACGACGAAGAAGATCGAGGCGAACATCGGCCGCGACCTGCAGTTCATCCGGATCAACGGCACGGTGGTCGGCTCGCTGGCGGGGCTGCTGATCTACACGGTGTCGCGGGCGCTGGGGGCGTAAGGGGCACGGCGCAGGGCACTCGCCCGGGGTTCGCTCGCTGAGGAGGGAGCCCATGACGACCGCGCAGGCCGAGACCGGCCGCACCGTGACCACCAGCATCCCCGCCCGTCTCGACCGCCTCCCGTGGTCGCGCTGGCACTGGACGATCGTGATCGGTCTCGGCACCGTGTGGATCCTCGACGGCCTCGAAGTCACGGTCGTCGGCAACATCGCGAGCCGCCTGTCGGAGCCCGGCAGCGGCCTGCCCATCACCTCCGGCGAGGTCACCGGCCTCGCCGCCGCCCTGTACGTCGCCGGGGCCTGCTCGGGCGCCCTGTTCTGGGGCCGCCTGACCGACACATGGGGGCGTAAAAAACTCTTCATGATCACCCTCGCCGTCTACCTCGGCGCGACGGCCCTGACGGCGATCTCCTTCGACACCTGGTGGTTCTTCCTCTTCCGGTTCCTGACCGGCTTCGGCATCGGCGGCGAGTACGCGGCCATCAACTCCGCGATCGACGAGCTGATCCCGGCGGAGTACCGCGGCCGCGTCGACCTGATGATCAACGGCAGCTTCTGGCTGGGCGCGATCGGCGGCTCGCTGCTGTCGATCGTCGCGCTGAACACCGCGATCCTGCCCATGGACGTCGGCTGGCGCCTGACGTTCGCGCTCGGCGCCGTCCTCTCCCTGGTGATCCTGCTCGTACGGCGCCACGTCCCGGAGAGCCCGCGCTGGCTGCTGATCCACGGCCGCGACGACGAGGCGGAACGCATCGTGTCCTCCATCGAACGCCAGGTGGAGGCCGAGAAGGGCGAGCCGCTGCCGCGCCCCGAGGGCGAGATCACCATCCACCAGCGCCGCAGCGTCACCTTCCTGGAGATCGCCCGCACGGTCTTCTCGAAGTACCGCAAGCGGGCCACGCTGGGCTTCGCCCTCTTCATCGGCCAGGCGTTCCTGTACAACGCCATCACCTTCGGCTTCGGCGCGATCCTGACGACGTTCTTCGACGTCCCCACCGGCAACACCGGCTACTACTTCGCCGTCATCGCGCTCGGCAACTTCATGGGCCCGCTGCTGCTGGGCAAGCTGTTCGACACGGTGGGCCGCCGGGTGATGATCTCGGGCACCTACCTGCTGTCGGGTCTGCTCCTCTTCGGCACCGCCTGGCTCTTCGGCCGCGGCGCCCTGACCGCCACCACCCTGACGGCGTGCTGGTGCGCGGTGCTGTTCTTCGCCTCGGCCGGCGCGAGCAGTGCCTACCTGACCGTCTCCGAGATTTTCCCCATGGAGACCCGCGCGATGTCCATCGCCTTCTTCTACGCCCTCGGCACCGCCGCCGGCGGCATCAGCGGCCCCCTGCTCTTCGCCGAACTCACCGGCACGGGCAAGGTCGGCGACACGGTCCTCGCCTTCCAGATCGGCGCGGCCCTGATGTGCGCGGCGGGCCTGGTGGCGGCGGCCCTCGCGGTACGGGCGGAACGCCGCTCCCTGGAGGACATCGCCCAGCCGCTGTCGGCGGTGGCCTCGGCGACGAAGGGCCGGGCGGCGACGGGGCAGGGCAGCCGGTCGCGGTCGGCTACGGCGTAGTGAGGCCGGCTGCCGGCAGGGGGATGCGCCGGGTCGCGCACCCCACCTGCCGGCAGCCGACCGACGGTGCCGAGCAAGCACCCGTACGGCTACACCCTCCCGCCGCCGACCCGACCCCTGCGACGCAGCAGAAGCAACCCACCCGCGACGGCGCCGATCCCCACCGCGGCCGTCCACCCGACCACGTCGTCGGACCCGGTGGCAGCCAGGTCACGCCCGGCACGGGCCGAGGCCGTAACACCCGTCTGCGGCCGGGGATCGCGGGGCTCAGCAGCCGCCCCACCGCCGGAGGCACCCCCCGCCCGATCCCGAGTGAAGGCCAACGTCCCGAACCCCAACTGGTCGAACCCCCCACTGTTGGGCCCGTAGTCCCCACCCCCGCCCTCAGGCGCGGCCTTCGCCGCGGCACGGGTGACATACGACGCCGACAGCCCCCGCCGCTTGGTGTAGTGGTTGGCGATCATCGCCCAGATCGGCCGCGTCATGGCGGGATCCACACCGGCGGCGCCGGTGGCCGTCTCGGTCCCCGACCAGCCGTTGATCGCCCCCTTCCGGCGTGTGTTGGCGGTGTACGGCACATCCCCGCCCAGGCTCCACCTGGCCACGTACTGCGCGCCTTTGAGGAAACGGTTGTCGTCGTAGCCGTACAGGTCGATCCCCTGGTTCCAGGCCATCTCGCAGACCGTGCCCATGAGCCCGACCCCGAGCAGCGCGTGCCCCTGGTCGCGCCCGGCCTCGACCCACTCGGCGAGCCCGTCGTCGTGCACGACGGGGATGGCGTGCTTGATCGAGCCCATGCCGTCGCCGTGCTTGAAGTACTCCACGGCACGCTCCACCTTCGCCCGGTCGTCGCAGAAGATGCCGGTGGCGAGCACGCAGGCGATCGCGGTCAGGTCCCAGTTGGGCCAGTAGTTGGTGGGGTAGGCGCCGTTGTGGCGGGCGAGGAAGTCCTCGCTGAGCGGGTGGAAGACGTCGACGAGCATCTCCTGGAACCGTTCGAGCGCGAAGTCCTCGTGCTCGCGGACGAGTTCGGCGGCGTTGGCGAACTGGTAGCCGTACAGCCCCGCGGCCAGGAACCGGTCGGCGCTGCCCTCCAGCCGGGTCAGCCGCGCCGACCAGGCGTTGAGGATCGCGACGGCGGTGTCGGCGTGCGCGGCCTCGCCGCTGACGTGGTAGCGCAGGGCGTTCTGGTAGGCGGCGTGGATGTCGTTGTAGAGGATCGCGTAGTTCTGCGGGCTGCCCGCCCCTCGGTAGACGACGGACTGCGGGTTCGGCTGCCAGCCGCTCTGCGCATGCCGGTTGGCGGTCAGCTTGGCGTACCCGGCGGTGTACGGCTCGGCGCCCGCCTTCACCTTCGCGGCCATACGGTCCAGGTCGGCGCGGGTGTGCAGCAGCCCGGGGTGGGCGTAGGCGGCACCGGCGGCGACCGCGGGGGCGGCGGGCGCCGTACCGAGGGCGACGGCCCCGGCCGCCGCGCCCGTGGCCTTCAGCATGCTCCGGCGGCTGATCTGTCGTGTCACGTGCTTCGTACCTCAACGTCGTGAGTCGCGTGCGTGCGGTGGGGGACGGTGAGGAGACGAACCGGGCCGGTGGGCGATAACAGAAAGTCCGGCAGCAGTGAGCCGGCGGCGCCCAGGTCGCACGGACGCCTTGGGAGGGGTATGGTGATCTACGTCCGGCCGGGCCAACTCCCAACGGCCGGTCATGCGTTGGTGGTCCAAGGAAAGACGCCCCGCTTCCTGCGGGGAGATGCAGGTGCAAGGCCTGCCCGGCGCTCGGCGAAGACCCCGGTCCTGCTGTGTCAGGGCCGGGGTCTTCTGTGCGTCCCCTCGTTTCAGCCCCGCCGGTCCGCCACCGCCCACGACGCCAGCGCCACGGCCCCCGCCACCCCGAACACGGCAGGCCAGGCCCCCACCTTCTTGGCCAGCGGATGGGACCCGGCGAAAGCGGCGACGTACGCGGCCGTCAGCGCCCCGGCCGCCTTCCCGCCGGCCCGCTGCCGCCACTGCCGCGCGGCCGCCGCCCCGGCCACCGCGAGAACGGCCCCGCCCAGCTGCCGCTTCCGCGTCCAGCGCGCCACGCCGTATCCGCCGACGAGCCCGCTCGCGGCGACCACCGCACTGGGAACCTTCACACCGGGAACCTTCACACCGGGAACCTTCGCCATACCTGCCTCCTGCCTCCTGCCACTGCCACTGCCACTGCCACTGCCACTGCCGCGCCGACTCTGACGCCACCGAGGCTAACCCCGCGAACCTGAGTCGAGGCTTGTCAAGTTTCCTCCCCGGAGCTATATAAGAAGAAGGCCGTAGGGCATCGCATGGAGAGCGCCTGAGGAGAGGAGTGAACTGTGATGCTCATGCGTACGGACCCGTTCCGCGATCTCGACCGACTCGCGCAGCAGGTCTTCGGCTCCACTCGCCCGTCCGCGATGGCGATGGACGCCTACCGGTCAGGGGACGAGTTCGTCGTACATTTCGACCTGCCCGGTATCGACCCCGAGTCGATCGAACTGGACGTCGAGCGCAACGTCCTGAACGTGCGCGCCGAGCGCAAGTCCCCCGCCCCCGAGGGAGCGGAGCTGGTGGTCGCCGAGCGCCTCACCGGCACCTTCACCCGCCAGCTGTTCCTGGGTGACACCCTCGACACGGAGCGCATCGAGGCCGCGTACGACGCCGGCGTCCTGACGCTGCGCATCCCGGTGGCCGAGCAGGCCAAGCCGCGCCGTATCCAGATCACCGGCGGAGACAGCCGCAAGCAGCTCAACACCTGATCAGATCCCAGGAGAAGCGTCCCGCGGGCACCCGTCCGCGGGACGCGGTCACCCATGCCCGACGCGTCCCGCAGGGGCGACAGGCCACCCGCCTGGCGGAGAGACGGCCATCGAGGACCGCCCGCAGCGCGACGGAGGACCCGGAGGAGGAGCCCGTACATGAGCGTGACGACGGTGCCCAGCGTGACGACGACGCCGGAGACCGCCACCACGGAGACGTCCCCCAGCCCGAGGGCCGTGATCCCCGCCCCGGCCCGCGCCCGGGGCGGGGATCACGCCCCGGCCCGCATCCGGCACACCCGCGACGACGACACCCGCTGGGGCGAACTGGTCGACGCGGTACAGGAGTCGGGCCAGTACCCGACGCGGTCGGAGGCCGAACGCGTCACCCGCATCGTCCTGTCCGCCCTCGGCGGCCACGTGATCGGCGACGAACGGGTCGACCTGGCCCAGGCCCTGCCCGAGCAGGCGGCCCGCGTGGTCGCCTCCCAGATCCCGGCCACCCGGCAGCTGACCGCCGCGGAGTTCGTCGACTCGGTCGCCGCCCGCATCGAGGGAGCCACTTCCGCCACGGCCCGCTGGGACGTCAGCTCGGTCCTGAGCGTCCTGCCGAACCTGGTCGGCGACGACCTCGTGACCCGCATCCTGGCGCAGCTTCCTCCGGGGTACGCCCTGCTGTTCGGCCGGGCGGACCTGAGCCCGGCGCCGTAGGGCACGGGCGGCGCGTACGGCACCGACGTAGGCGCCTACGACGTGCACGTACGGCACTCACGACGTGCACTTACGGCATCTACGGCAGCTACGGCATCTACGGTACCTAGGCATCTACGGCACCTACGCACCGACGACGACGATCCCCGGCCGCCGCCGGCCCGCAGTCCGCCGGCGGCGGCCGGTCAGCGAGATCCCGGAAGAGGTCCTCGCACAGGGTCAGGAAGCCACCGAGCAGTGGCTGCACAAGCGCCTCGGCGACACGGCCGGCGAGGGACGCATCCAGCTGATGAAGTTCAACGCCGGCGGCTGCGCACGGGGCATCCTAAGGCCGGTGGTTCGGGGCAGGTTCGGTACTGCTGGCACTCCTCGTCGGCGCCACCGCCATGACCGGCGCCGGACGCCTTCCCGCTCGCCCTGGTCGCGGCCTTCGCGGTGCGCAGGCTCACCGAGAGACACGGCCACAAGACCATGGCACGAGCCTCGGGGCTGGTCGTCGCCCCCGCACTGCTCGGCGCCGTGATGTCGGCCGCCGGGTGACAGCCGCCCCCGATGCGGGGGCACACACCCGGGAACGGGCCGTCGGCCACCACTTCACGTCTCCGACGGCCCGCTCGGCTGCCTTCTCCCGACGGCTGCCCGAACAGGACACCTGAGGTTTCGGCCCGAAGACCGGGTGAGCCTGGGCTCCCGGCCCCAGTCTCGATCAGTTACGCCAGCGACCTTCGCACTGCGTCGACCAGTGAGGTCGCACGCAGGTCATCGGGGCCTCCGATGATGGGGTTCCGCGAACGCCCTGTTGCTGAACGAGTTCGGGGCCCGCCAGGCGGCGACCAGTTCGCGGAGTTCCTCGGGGACCGACTCAGGAGGAGCGGTGGTGAAGTCGATGTCCGGCTGCTGGTACACCATCCGGCTGACCCGGGCACGTTCACTCGCCGGCAGGCCGATGAAGAAGTCCAGCCCCAGTGGGGCGGCGATCTCGTCGGCAGAAAGCGGCCCGGCGTGCGGCCGGACACCCGGCGGATCACCTCACCGACCAACCAGCCCCAGGTCCTGCCGTGATATCCGTGCGCGCTTCCCGGAGCCCACAGTGGACGCCGAGCAGCCAGCGCGGCCACCATCGGCTGCCAGGCCAGCGCCTCGGCCAGTGGCACCGGCTGGTCGAGCGCGACCAGAACGGTTTGGTGGGACAACAGCCAGCGCACCGTAATGTCCGCCTTGTCGTTCGCGGCGAACTCCGGCCAGTACTCGGCCACTGGTGTGTCCAGACCCAGCGCGCCGCGCTGCGCCAGCAGATGTGCCGCGGTCGCGGTCGCACCCTTTGTTGCCGGGTAACCAGGTAGGCGCGCGGCGACATGCCCTCCGCTGCTGCTATGGCGGCCAGCCGGTCGCGGGCTTCCTCGGGAATACGGACATTGGCGTCGGCCGTCCTCGGGCTCCCTCCGCACGCGCAGGGTACGAGTGCGTACCCGTACCCATGCGATTCCGGGCGCCGAGTTCAGTTTCGAGGCTTGTGCGGCTGAACCAGTGCAATGCGCGACCAGCGATGATCCTCGATCTCAGGGCAAGCAACACCCGGAATGCCGGTCGGAGCAGTGCCCGGCGCTCAGGTCCAATGGAAGCAGAGATCCGGCCGGTCCTGCGGATAGAGGCCGGCACCGGAGCAGCTCGCTCGCAGGTCCGCTGGCAGCGCCGGTACGTCAGTGCTCGCCCAGGTGCGCTGGAGCCGGTGGTGGGCGGCTGGCTTCCCGTTCTGTACCCCCGTGCCTCCCTCGGCGGAGAACCTTGATCGCGTCACCTCCGGACGGTGGCTGGACACTGTCGGTGTTCGGACCTTCCTTCGGGGCCAGCATGCCTTTGGATATGGCAAGGGCAACGGCGGACGCGCGGTCAGTGGCCTGGAGCTTGTGAAACACCCGCCGCATATGAGTTTTGACCGTGGCTTCGGAGACGTGCAGGGACTGCGCAATGCGGGGGTTCGACTGGCCGCGCGCCACCAGGGCGAGGACTTCTCGTTCTCGCCGGGACAACGCCGGAGGGGCGGTAGGCGCGATGACCTCGGAGACGAGGTGGGGGAGAGTGCGCGGCGAGACCGGGACCGCGCCACGAACGGCCTGGTGGACGCCGGTCACGATCTCGTCGGTGGGGCAGTCCTTGAGGAGAAAACCGCGGGCTCCCGCTTTGAGGGCGGTGACGACGTGCTCCGGTTCCTCGGCGAAGGCGATGACGGCTGCCTTGCTTCCCTGGTGCCGCAGCGCGTCGATGAGATCGGGGACGGGCGACCCTTCGTTGGCCGTACCCAGTTCGACGATCGCGGCGTCGGGTTCGGACCGCATGATGTCGGTCAGGCCGTCGGCGACCGAGAACGCGGTGGCCACCACGGTCATGTCCGGCTGAGAATTGACCACTGCGGACAGACCGGCGACGGTGACCGGACGAGAAGCGATGACAGCAACTTTGATCCGGCTGTGCGCCAGGCTCATCGCGTGCCCTTGTCGTGGCGGATCACCATGTGCGCGACGGTGTGCATCTGTTCACCGGAGCCCGGGCGGGTGCCTGAGGAAGCGAGCAGTCCACTGATCCGGGGTGCGCGGGTCCAGATTCTTCGGGCCGCCGGGGAGCCGGGATCGTGACCGCCGAGACCGCCGCGGCGGACCTCGGCGTGCATGCCGGGCACACGACGCTCGACCTCGTTGCCCAACGCGCTGAGTTCGGCCAGGGACAGGGACGCGGCAAGCTGGGAACGCAGATACGCTCGCTCTGAGGCGTCCCTGGCACCCAGCGCCACTGGAACGGATCGGCCGTCCCAGTCGTCGGGGCGGAGCAGGTCGACGACGTAGCAGTGTCCATGGGGATGCAGCATCTCGGCCAACGCACGCAGGACGGTGAAGGGATCCCGCATCAGTCCCAGACACAGGTGGACCAGGACAAGGTCGAATCGTCCCAGGCGACCGGCCGCGGCACCCGCGAGGTCCTCGGCAGCCATGGTGTGCACCTGGATGTCGGGGCTGGGCCCGAAAAGGCGTCGGGCGGAGCTTACTGCGGCCTCGCTGGGGTCGATGCCCACAAGGCCGGCCCCGGGAACATGAGCGCGGATGTGTGCGAGTGTTGCCCCGGTGCCACAGCCGACGTCGAGGACTCGGGAGGGCGGCTGCTCCGCCAGGACCAGTCCCACCTCGGCACACAGGGCGCGGGACAGGCTCGTCTCCCGGTCGTCGTAGCGCGTGCTTACATCGCGCATGGACGGGTCTTCGAACCATTCCCTTGCCTGAGCCCGCAGCGGTTCACTGGCACGTAATGCCTGAAGAACAGAGCTCGGTTCGTTGATGTCGGACTCCTCAGGATCCAGAAGGACAGGGCGCGAAGGGCCCCGCTCGCAGCGCGGGGATCCGGCGTACGGCAGGGACCGCCCTTGAGGCTGCGGCTGCACAGTGGACCGGAGGGGCATCGCCGCACAGCGCAGTGCGGGGGTGAGGCGTGGTTCCCCTCGGGGACAGCGGTCACCGCCCTGTCGGCACAGCCCGTTCATCCGTACGACCAGCTCCCCCCCGTTCCAGCCCATGCGGGGGGTGTGCTCAGGAAGCCGGCCACCGAAGGATCTGCCCGCCGGTGCGCTTGCCGTCTCCCCCTGCACGCTCGCTAGCTCTACCCCCGCCATTCGGGCATCCCGATGGCCGCCGCTCCGCCCTGCGGCCCTGCTTTTCCTCCCCGTGTTCCATGTGGTCGTCATGGATGCGCTTCCCCGGGTCAGGGGGGCATGGGGACGCGACCGACCGGCAGGAGAGGGTTGCCCCCGTCATGCCTGGAGCTCATGATATTCGTCCGTTTGTCTGACGAGCGGATGGTCATCGCCGAAATACGGTCATTCCTTCTTGGCCTTCCGGCTTGTTCTGCCCGGTTCACGCGGTTGTTCCGCACGGGTCAGTCCCACGCGGTCGGCTCGGGCAGGCGTGGCACCTCCCGCACGGGCAGCTCCGCGCTCGTCGTCTTACGCGGAGCAGTGGTGAAGCACGCCAGGACCGTGTTGTGGGCGGTGTGCGCGAACACAGCGGCCATCACTCCGCCCAGGGATCCGGCCGCGGTGAACAGCAGTGCGGCCACGGCGAGGTACGGCAGGGAGCGCCACCCCGTCTGCGGCGGGTGCAGTAGGCAGAAGCCGGTCAGGCTGAGCGCGGCCGCCAGTGCGGGCGGCGCACCTACCGCGACCAGCGACACCGGGCAGGCCAGGCGCCAGAGCACTTCCTCCGCGGCCGCACAGCCCACCAGGTGCGCGGCGTTCGCCATCCGGCCGGGGCGGCCCGTGCCCGGGCGGGCCGCACGGCGGCGCAAGGCTCGCCCGCTGCACTGGGCGGCCACCCAGGGCAGCGCGGCCCCGGCCGCAACTGCCCCCAGCGCCACGGCCGGCCCCCAGGGCAGCGCGGCCGCAAGGGGATGGGGCCACAGCGTGACCGCCATGGGGGCCGTCTCCCCGGAAGCGCTGGTCAGCGGCGTCGTTCCCGCAGCGGCTGCGGCCGCCGCGCAGAGCGCAAGCAGCATCGTGACCCTGTCGTAGCGCCGCAGCCCGTTGGAGGAACGGCGCAGCCGGAGCACCCAGGGCATGACGGCATGCGCGGTGACGGCGCCGATCGCCAGGATGTCCGCAGCCGTGCCTGCAGTCAGGCCGGCCGTCATCGCTTCGGCGGTTCCGGTGTGCCGTCATCGGCGGGCGGACCGACGAGAGTGACGTACATCGGCGCCTCGTTGACTCCGTCGTAGTCCATGTCGACGGTGAAATCGTCGTCGAGGAACCCACCGATCGGCCGGCAGGCGAGTCCGTAACCGGTAGCGAGGAGCAGCAGATTCTGCTCCAGGTGGCCGGCTTCCAGGAGGCAGAAGCGCAGTGCCCGCTGGCCGTACTTGAACCGGGAGCGCCAGAAGGAGGCCCCGATGACGAGCATCGCCGCCGCGTCGCGTGCCATCTCGGGCTGCAAGGTGGCCAGATGGAGGGTTTCGTGGTCCACATCCCGCGCCCGGGTGAGCGCGTGGCGGAAGGGGTCGTAGTGGTGCAGACCCGGCTGCAGGCCCTCGACGCGCTGGGCGATCACATAGAGGTCGAGTGGATAGAGGGCGCCTCCGGAGGGGACGGGACGGCGGGGCCATCCCTGCACCAAGCGCACCCGGTACGAGTGCTGCAGCATCCCGGAGAGGACCGGCAGCGTGAGTTCGCCGCGGCCGAAGTTCTCCGCGCTGCGCCGGGCGTTGATCACGTCGGTCAGGCAGGCGTCCAAGGGCGCCGGGCCGGGCAGCGGGATGAGGGGGCGGCTGGGGTTGAGGCGGGCGGCGCGCTGGGTCAGCAGCCGCAGTTCCTCGGACTTGTCGAGGGCGATTCCACCGGGGACGTCCCAGCTCAGGGCCCGAAGATGGAGTTTGGAGGCTTCGAAGTAGTTCTCCATGGGGTCGTCGAGCGGTGGCGACGAGTCGCCGTAGACGGCATCGATGAGGTTCGCCCCGTGCAGGTTCTCGGTCTCGGGCATGGCGGTCTCCGGCTCACGGGTAGGGGTGCGGGAACGGGTTGAGTTCCGCGTCGGTCAGCGGCTTTTCGAGCAGACCCAGTTCCACGGGCCGGGTGCGCAGCCGCGGCGGTCCGATGAAGCGCGTCCTGAAGGCGGAGTCGAGCGGCACCAGGGCGGGTGCGAAGACGCGGGCCACCACGAGGCCGGCGTCGTACACGTCGGGGCTCGTGGCGTCGGCAAGGTAGACGTCGACGCCCTGGCTGTGGAGTCGCTGGAGCACGGCGCGCGCCAGGGCCCGCGGCCGGTGGTCGGGCAGTACGGGGAGGTCGGCCACGGACACCCGCGCGGCGCTTGCGTCAAGGAACTCCGTCTCGTGCTCGAGGCCGGGGCCCGCGTAGAGGCGTACGTGGTCGTCGAAGCGGTGGACCTCGGCCGCGAAGTCGGTGTCCGGGGGGAGCAGGTTGCCCTCGCGCTGTTCGGCGCGCATCCACACCCGCGTCTGGAATGCCTCGATGACCGACTTGACGATGGCTCGCTGCGGGGTGGCGGCCGCGGCGCCGCCCACCGCGAGCGGGCTGATGTCGCCGACCCGGTTGCGTACGACGGTCAGGACGGCCGGTACGCCGCTGAAACGGCTCAGGTCGACCAGGGAGACGTCGAGGCCGGCTGGTCGGACATGCCGGTCGAAGAACGCCTTGACCTCCGGGTCGCTGTCGGGATCGATGAGCGGCATGCTCAGACGGTTGTGCCACACCGTGCTGAAGCCGTCGCGTTCGATGAGTTCGAGCAGGCCCGAGCAGAGCGCCTCGTCCCAGGTGCAGCCGGCAGCCAGGCCGTTGCTGGTGCTGTTGGAGATGCGCTCGGCGGTCTCGCGGTGCGGTCCGGACAGGAACACCAGGACGGCCGGGAGCCACGCGGATGTGCCATCGCGAAGATCGGTCCCGCGCACCCAGCTGATCCGGGTGTCCTCGGTGAAGCGGGTGAAGGGGAACTCGGGGTCGGCGTACTGGGCCTCGGTGAACAGCGTCAGCTGCCGCGGGGATACCGCCCGTTCGCCACGTGCGTTCAGCTCGGTCCAGGTGGCCTGGACCATGGCCTGCTCCCACCAGTAGACGGCGCTGTAGCGCTCGACCGCCTCGCCGATCGCCGACAGGGTCGCGGACCGCTCGTCCAGAGCACCGCCGCCTGCGGCCTGGGCACAGGGTTCGCCCACGAGGTGCTCGGACTGGCACGCACGGGCGCCGACGGCGAAGGCAAAGGCGTCGTCGATGTCGTGCATCTGCCGGTAGAGCCGGGTAGCGACGCCGACGACCTCGGACAGCAGCGGTTTCAGCAGGCGCTCGGCCTCGGCGGCCGTGGTCCACTCAGGGCCTTCGCCCGTCGGTAGTCCGTCCTGCACCGGAGCGGCTACGCCGTGGTGCTGTGTCGTGGTGGTCACCTGGGCTGCCCTCCGTCCGCGTCGTCGTGGCGGTGCAGGGGTACGCCCGCGTCGGGGTGGAACCAGATCATCGGGTAGCCGCGGTCGCGGGCCGGTGAGCACGCCGGGCATCGCGGCACCCGGAACAGGCGGTGGGAGTCGAGCCGGAGCCCGGTGGATGTCATCTCCAGGGTGTGCAGTCCTCCGGGGGCGGCCAGACCAGCATTGGTGTCGGTCAGCCCGAACCACTCCACGACCCGCTCGACGACCAGCCCGACCTGCATGGTGGTCAGCCCAGGCCACAGGGCCGCCCGCTCCCCGGAGCTGCGCACGGGACGGGCGGCAAGGATGTCCTCGACCAGTGCGCGGTCAGGGAACGCTGCGGCGCGGCGCAGCCGGTAGCAGGCGAAGCAGGCCGACTCCGCCGGCAGCGTCCACGGCCCCACCAGGGCGCGCCGTCCGTCGAAGGGGATGACGGGGAGCCAGGTGCGTCCGTTCTTGAGCGCCGCGGTGTTCCACTCGTCCAGCAGCGGGTCGCTGTCGGACTCCGCGATCACGATCACGACGTCTCGGATCGGGTCGGAGGTCTGCGGGATCGCGGCGGGGCCCGACGCGGCCTGGGCGATCACTCCGGCATCGTGCAGCGCAGTCAGCACCTGCTCGGCGAGCAGGCCGCTCCCGAGCACGGTGGCCGTGCGCTGGTCGAGGCGCTCCTGCACGGTGCTGAGGGGAACTTTGCGCAGTACCCGCAGCCACATGCCGACGGCTGCGGGCGAGACGGACCGCAGGTCCTCGGCGGCCTCGTCGCGCTGGAGCAGCCCGGCTTCGGTCATCTGGGTCAGTACGGATTCCAGAGCCAGCTTGCGGGCTTCGTCGACGTCGGAGCCGAGCTCGAGGGTTCGCCTGCCGTCGGAGAGGACCGTCAGCAGGGCTTCGGTGAAGGCCGGGAGTCGTCCTCCGGACAGGCGCGCGACATGGTCTCCGTGCCTGATCAGCACGGCGTCCTCGGTCACTTCGACTTTCATGCCGGGGTTCACGGCAACGGCTATGCCGTCCTTGGCGCTCACGAGCGGTTTCCCTTCGTCGCGGAGGTCAGCTGGTCGTCATTGCAGGGCCCGGTGACGGCGGCCGCGGCGTACGCGATGCAGGCGTCCAGCGGGCGGGGGGTTCGGTGCAGGGCCTTTTCGACGAGCGGGCTGGCGGGGTGCCCGGCGCCGGCCCATTGCTGGTGGCCGGGAACCCGCAGGGCCATGTCCAGGTCCCAGCCGACGCTGCTGCACAGCGCACTGACGAGCTGGTCCGCTTCGAGCGGGTGGTATTCGGCGCGGACGTTCAAGGCCCCGGCCAGCCGACCGACGACCCTGGTGAGGGAGGCGGTCTCGTGACCCGTGAGTTCGTACACCCGGCCGCCTCGCCGTGCGGGCTCGGCGGCCAGCAGAGCCACGACATCGACGAGGTCGTCGAGGGCCAGCCATGGCACAGGGCCGTCGGTGAAGCAGCCGTAGACCGTGGAGAAGTCCGATATCTGGCGGGCGACCTGGACGAGGTCGACGTCCATAGGTGCGCAGCGCAGGACGCAGTGGTCCGCGCGGGCCCGCGTCGCCGTGCGCTCGGCACGGGCGACCTCGGAGAGGTAGGGATTGGTGTCCGTGATCCGGTCGGCACCGATCGCGGACACGACAACCAGCGGCAGGGACGGTGGTAACGGGTAGCGGCACGCCTCGGCGTGGGCGGTGGGGGTCAGGGAGGCCACGTCGACCAGTGCGCAGGCGGCTTCGGCCGGGTCGGTCACCGGTTCCACCCGGGGGGAGGCGGCCAGCGCGGTGCGCAACGCCGGCCTGCCGCCGATGAACAACAGCTGCAGCGGAGCTGGGGTTCCAGCGGTGTCTGTAGGCATGAAGGCGATTGTGCTGCGGCGTCCGCTCGGGCGAAGAGACCTGATCTACTGAATTCGTGTGTCCGCCGACCAGACGACATCGGCTTCATCCGGGGCTACGCCGGTACGCCTCCGGATGAGGTACGAAGAACTCGAGACAGCTGTGTCCGGCGAGGATGACCGGGTCTGCGGGGCGACGCGGAGCACGGTGTCCTCCCGCTGGGGGACACCGACAATCATCCGCGGGTCCCCCTTGAGCCCGGTCGGCGGCACAAACGATGCTGCTGTCACGGCAGTTCCTGCCGACGATCCCGACCCAGTTGAGGGGGAAATCATGAGCGACATCCTGGAGATGGCCGAGAGCGTGGAAGCGGTCGAGCTGTCCTTCCACGGCGAGGAGTCGAGCTACTTCGAGCCGACGGCCGCGCGCTGCAGCTCGTCCAGCACCTGCACCTGCTGCTGCACCGGCTGATTCGCCTCCGTCCGCCGGCCCGGTCCGGTCGTCCACGCCGGGCCGGGTCGGCGGGCATCCGCGCTTCCTGCGGCAATCCTGTGCTGCAGGCGGTCGGCCACCGGGCATCGCATGACACAGGCGCCGCCGCGCCGCACGACCGTACCGCCGTTCCCGAGAGGTGAGGATGCGCCAGTGACCGAGACATCCACCGTGTGGCCGCACTCCGCAGTCACGGGCCTGCGGCCCGGCCTGATCGAGCTCAAGATAACCCGGACCAGCCCCGGCTATCTGGCCCGGCTTCACCCGGATCTGCGGGACTTTGTCATACGCCGCCTCCTCGACGACGCGACCGACGACTTCGAGACCCTGCATGCGGTAGCGGAGCGCGGAGTGGCCGGCGGCCGACGGCCCGGGATGGCCGGGGACCTTTCGGGAGCCGCGCACCGCGACGACAGCCAGCTGCTGATCGCGGGACAGCAGGTCATGCAGAGCTGGGAGCGCCCCCTGATGGCCGAACTGAGCAGACTTGCCGCGTCGTCCCACGGCCATGTCCTCGAAGTGGGCTTCGGCATGGGGATCTCCGCCTCCATCCTTCAAGACGAGGGTGTCGCCTCGCACACCATCATCGAGGCAAATCCCGAGGTGGCACGTGCTGCACGGGCCTGGGCCGACCGCCGGCCGACCCGGACGCATGTCGTCGAGGGCCGCTGGCAGGACGTCATCGACTCGCTCGGGACATTCGACGGCATCCTCTTCGACACTTATCCCGCCGACGAGCGCGAGTACGAGCAGTACGTCGTCCGCGATGCCGCCTATGTCGAACACTTCCTCCCGGCGGCTGCAGACCACCTGGGCCCCGGCGGCACATTGAGCTACTACACCATGGAGATCGACTCGCTCAGCCGCCGCCATCAGCGGGCCCTGCTACGCCACTTCAGCAGTTTCAGCGTCGGTGTCGTCGCCGGTCTTGAGCCGCCCGCCGACTGCACGTACTGGTGGGCGGACTCCATGGCCACCGTGGCAGCGATCCGGTAGGCGGGACCAGGCCTCCAGTACGGCGCACCAAGGCCCGTACGGCCGGGCCGCCTCCCGCCGTGGACCGGCCGGCCGTCCACGGCGGCCGCTGACTCACTCCGGCAGCGTGAGCACTCCGGACGACAGCGCTGCCATGACCGCGCCAGTACGGTCCGATACTCCGAGTTTGCGGAAGGCGCTGAGCAGATGCGTCTTCACCGTGGCCTCCCCGATGCCGAGGTGGCGGGCGATACGGGCGTTGGTCCGTCCCTGCGCCACGAGGACGAGGATCTCGTGTTCGCGCGGTGTCAGCGGCGATGCCGGTGCGCCGGTGCGCCGTCGCGCCATCTGCAAGGAGACGGCGGGCGTGATGACGGATCGTCCCGCCGCAGCCGAGCGAACCGCGGTCACGAGCTCCGCCGTGGAGGTCGATTTCAGCAGATACCCGATGGCTCCGGCCTCGATAGCCCCGACGATGGACTGGTCGTTGTCGTACGTCGTCAGCACCACGACGCGGCACTCCGGCAGCAGCGAACAGATCCGTCGGGTCGCGGCGATTCCACCGCCACCGGGCATCCGCAGATCCATCAGGACGACGTCGGGGCGCAGCGCCGTCGTGGCGCTCACCGCGGAGGAGCCGTCCTCGGCCTGCGCCACGACCTCGATGCCGGACTCCAACGACAGCAGGGCCACGATCCCCTGGCGAACTACGGTGTGGTCATCCGCCACGATCACCCGGATCGGTCGGGCAAGCTCACCGTCACCGTCGTTCCCCGTCCTGGGCTGGTGCACAGCCGTACCTCTCCTCCCGCCTCGGCAATCCGGTCCCGCATCCCGGTGATGCCCACACCGCTGCCGGACAGCGCAGCCTCGTCGAAGCCCATACCGTCGTCCTCGACGGTCAGGACCACCTGGCCGGGACGGTAGTCCAAAGTGAGCTCGACCGCGGCGGCCCGGGCGTGCTTGCGTATGTTGGCGATGCACTCCTGAGCGGCCCGCAGGAGAGTCACCTCCTGCCGGGTGGGCAACGGCCGCGGTGCGCCGCGCACCCGGAAGCGGGCCTCGTACCCCCAAGAGCCCTCCACGAGACGTTCGAGCGCCAGCTGCAGTGTCGACTCCAGGCCCTCCGTCACGCCCTCCATCACCAGGGCCCGGGCCTGCCGGTGGTTGTCCTCTGCGGTGCCGTGGGCCAGCCGGATGTGATGCAGGGCCTTCTCGGGGTTGGTGCCCCACTCGGCCTCGGCGGCCTCCAGCAGCATGCGGATGCTGCTGAACCCCTGCGTGAGCGTGTCGTGGATCTCCCGTGCCAGGCGCTGCCGCTCCGCCAGAACCCCGTTGCGGTGCCCGGCCTCCACCAGCGCTTCCTGCGCCCGCTCCAACTGGTCCAGCAGCTCCTTGCGTTCGTGGGACTCGACCACGATACGGGCGATCCACCAGCCCAGAGCGTGGCTGTATCCGGCGGCGGCGAGGGCCAGCACCAGCCGGGGGCCCACCGCGAGCCCGGGCGCGGAGAGCAGGATGGCCGTACCCCCGCAGACCGCGAAGAGCGCCGAGCCCGCGTGGGCGACCTTCTTGCGGGCCGTCGAGTACAGCAGCAGCGACACGGGCGCGGTACCCAGCCAGACGACGGGTGCCGTCACCAGAGCGGCACACCACAGAGCGATCAGGACGACGGCCGCGCGTTCGGCCCCGGGCTCCTCGTTTCCTGGACCGCCCCTCACCAGGCACCGAGCCAGAAGCGCGTGCCACACCAGCGCCGTCGCCAGAACGGCGGCGGCCACACAAGTACGCACCGCACTGGAGGGCGGGAAGGCCGCCAGAGCGCCGGCGGACAGGGCAGCGGAGCACACCCACAGCACGGCCCACAGAGCAGGGCGGAACTGCCACACATCCGGCCCGACCGATGACGACGATGTGCCGGACGCCCCTGTCACTGACGCTCCTCACCCCTCTGGCTCGTGGCGGCACACCTGTGAAGGCACACCCGTCCGGTGGTACGGCCATGTCCGGCCATTATCCGCGCGGAGGCCGCCTGCGCCTCCACCGATCGGTGGAGGGGGCCTCAACCGTGCGTCGGTGCCGACGAGCTGCGGCTCCAGGCCAGTCTGGTCGGCATGGCGGAGGAATGGGCTTCCCACGAAACGGTGGTGCGCGCGGACGACGTCGGCCTGTCGTCGGCAGGCGTCACCGTGCTGTCCGATGTCTCGCTGACGGTGGCCAGGGGACAGGTGGTGGCGCTGCTGGGCCCGAACGGCGCCGGCAAGACCTCGCTCGTCGAGTGTCTGGAGGGCTTCCAGCGTCCGCAGAGCGGACGGATCGAGGTGCTGGGCCGAGATCCCTGGCGGGCTCCTGGCTGGTGGCGTGGGCGCATCGGCGCGGTGCTGCAGGACTGCCGTATCGAGACCGAGCTGACGGTGGGCGAGTACACCGAGATGACCCGCTCCTACTACCCCGACCCGACGTCGGCGGAGGAACTGCTGTCCGCGGTGGGGCTGGAGGATCTGTGGGGCCGGCGGGTCTCGAAGCTGTCCGGCGGGGAGCGCAGGCGCCTCGACATCGCCCTGGCACTTGCCGGCCGGCCCGAGCTGGTCTTCCTCGACGAGCCGACGACAGGGCTCGACGCCCAGGCGCGCCGCGGTCTCTGGGATGTCCTGCGCTCCCTGCGCGCCGAGGGGACGTCAATGCTCCTGACGACCCATCTCCTGGAGGAGGTGGAGGCCCTCGCGGACCGGGTGGTGATCCTGGTACGAGGGCGGGTGCAGCGCGAGGGAACCATCGCCGAGCTGCGCGAAGGCGGCGGGCTGCCCACCCGTATCTCCTTCCTCGCACCAGAGTTGGCGCAGCGGACCCGGCCGGACGCGCTGGGCGACGCCCAGTATGACGAGACGACCGGTCGCTGGACCGTGGTGACCGAGGACCCCATGGGGGACATGCGGCGACTGTCTGCGGCGGCGGCCCAGGAGGACTTCACCCTGGTGGACGTGACGGTGCGCACACCCACCTTCGAAGACATCTACCTGGAACTGCTGAACAACCTGAAGGTGGCCCACCGATGAGCCCCGACATCCGAACCGGTACCCGCCGTGGCGGGGGCCCCGATACCGGCCGAGTGCCCGGTATCGTACGCACCTTCGTCCGCCAGCTTCCCTACGATCTCCTGGCGCAGGTCCGCAATCCCGCAGCGGCCTTCTTCTCGCTCGGGCTGCCCCTCATCTTCCTCATCACCTTCACGCTGATCGGCGCCGACGGGGACGAAGCGGCCCTCTACTACGCCCCGGCCACGATGGCCATCGCCGTCATCAGCGGCACCCTGACCAACATCGCGATCACGCTGGTGTATCTACGGGAGTACGGCCTGCTCAAGCGGCTCCAACTGCTGCCGGTCAACCGTTCGGCGCTGCTCGGAAGCCGGGTCACCGCTTCCGGCGTGCTGTCGCTCGGCGGAGTCGTCCTCCTCGGCGTGTACGCCGCCGCCGTCCACGGGGTAGTCCCGAAACAGCCCCTGACGGTCGCGGCTGCCGTACTGCTGTTCCTGCTGACGGGCAGCGCCCTGGGCCTCGCCCTGACCGTGGTGATCCCCGGGGAGAACGCGGCCGGACCCATCGCCAACGCCGTGGCGCTTCCACTGCTGATGCTGTCCGGGGGGTTCTTCCCACTGGACCCCTCACCCGACTGGGTCCGCACACTGGCGTCCTTCCTGCCCTTCGGTTCCGCGCTCGACGCTGCCGCGGCGGGTTACGAAGGCTCGGCGGCAGTCGGCGACCTCGGCGCGGCCGCGCTCGCCAGCTGCGCCTGGACCGCAGCGGCCTGCGTCCTTGTCGCCCTGCGCTTCCGCTGGGTTCCGCGCCGCCGACGATGACGCGAAGCGACCACCGCGCACCGATGAAGGCCGCTCGCCGCGAGGGAACCAGCGTTCCCGAACCGTACGGAAACGGAGTGTGAGGAGTCCCGATGTCGCAGAAGAAGCAAGACCAGTCGTCAGTGTCCGTCAAAGAGGCCAGCTTCGCCGCAGCGATCGCACTGCCGATGAGCCTCCTCGGCGGGTGGGCCGCCTATGGGTACTCCGGGAGCATCGGGGTGGCGGTGGTCGCGACGGCGGTAGGGGTGGCCATCGGCCTGGCGATCTTTTTGATCATCGCTCGCTCCGGCAGCTGACGGAGCACTCGACGCCGGGCGACCGGCGCACGGCCAGGCGGCCCGGTGTTGCCACCGCCTGCCTCCCCATCGGCACTGATCAACTCAGCCTTGAGGGCAACGTGGTCCGCAGTCGGCCAGCGCCGATGCATCGGGGGCCCTGATCGTGATCGAGGAGACAGGCCTAGGGCTCCGGGACCCATTACCGGCGCCTGGCCGACGCGCTCCTCGGCAGCCGGGCCCCGCAGGAGGCACAGAGGCGAATGCGGGCCACGCCTTCAGGGTCGCTCGCCGGGGCATCTCCCTCGGGTCGTGCTGTCGGAACTCGTGAACAATCCGATCCCGCCGCAGCGCCCGGATGCCTGCCGTACTGCTGTGGAAGTGCTGTCCCTTCTCATGGACAGAGCCAGCCTCAGAGGGACTACGAGCCCCGCTCTCGTACCGAGGGCACTTGGATTCGTGCCAGCCTGCAAGCGTGGCCAACGCCAACGTCGTCAGCCCGGCGTCGAGCCGGATTTCGCGCAGGCGTTGGCGACGTTGGAGCTGGGCTGACGCCCTCAGCAGAGCCGGTTGGCGTCAGTCGTGCGCCAGGACTCCAGCGCCTTGGTGATCAGACTCTTGGCGGTGTTCCCGTAACAGGCGGCGTTACTTAGGGCGGCGAATGCTTACTGATGATCTTCGCGTGGTGTCGCGCTGGTGCCGCAGCTCAGGCGCGCTGTCGTCGGCGACATCACGCGGCGACATCCAGTAGGTGTGCAGGGCGAGTTCGCCCGGGTCCGTGATGTCCACGCCGGTGGAGACGAGGTCGTAATGCGCCCGGCCACCGTCGTACATGTTGAAGCTGGGCATAGGGACTATGTCCACCTCAGCGGTGGCAGGGAGCACGCCGAGGGTGAGCGACGGAAGGTCGACATCGCGCAGGAGGCGTTCCAGCTGACCGCGTATCACCTCCGGCCCTCCGACGTTGGTGTACAGCGCTTGTTCCCCGAGAATCACGTCGTAGTGATGCTCGCCCTCGCACAGACGCGCCGGCGCTCCATCCGCTTGGCTACACCCGCCGGCACGTCACCCGGGACACCTAGGAACTCGACAACCCGGCGAAGGATTACGGTCGCGGATGCCTCGGTCTTGAGCGTGCCCCAGATCATGGCCGGGACGTACGCCTTACCGTGCCGCGTCTGTTGGTACCAGTCGATCACCTCGTTCTGGATGTCCTCCGTGCCGGTGGACAGTCGCTGTTGCTACGTGCCAGGTCGGCCCAGAGCATGGCTGCCCTTCGTCGAGGCACAGCACTCCCTGGCCGCGGTTCCGTTGGCGGCGCCATCCGGCGACGTGCGCGCCGGGTCGCGTCGCCAATTCGGCTACTCGACAAGACACGCCAGTGCCGGCTTGCCCGTGCCCTCCGTCAGGGGCTGGGCAGCGGCAGACCGGGCATCCGCGGGTGCCGCAAGTGCTGCCCGCCGTCGTACACGTGGAGCGTGAACGTCTGCGGACCTGGCCGATCGGCAGCGTCGAAGGCATCCAGGACCTCCTCGATCCGCTCCCACAGCTTCACCGGGCCACCTTCGCGAACCTCCCAGGCTCCCTCGTTTGGGGTCAGCGTGGCCGCAGAGCCGGTGACGACGTCGATGAGGTGCATGACTCCGTCGATGGTGACCAGCTGGGCGTCCGGCACCGCGCTTTGAGCGAGGAAGCGCAGGTGAAACGCATCCTCGGTCGCAGCCGTGATCCGTTCGGGGCTGTGCCGGACCGACCGGGGCTCCTCGGGCAGACCTGCGGCCCAGTCGGCCGGATTGCCGAACGCCGGTGCCGCGTGCGTCCGGGCGGACATGAAGGAGATCGTGCCGGGCAGCAGGGCTCCCTCGGCCGTCCCGTCCTCGGCGACGGTGAGCAGGACTCGGGCGTGTCCGTAGAGCCAGCCCGACAGGGGCAGCAGGATCTTCCCGCCCGGACGGGTCTGGGCGAGCAGCGCGGGCGGCACCCCGCGGAACGAGCAGGCGGCAACGATGCGGTCGTACCAGGCCTCGGGCCAATACCCGTACAGGCCGTCCGCCACGGCCATTGTCGGGAAGTACCCGCAGCCGTGCAGGACGTTCGCAGCCGCGCTCAGCCGATGCGGGTCGACTTCGATGCTGGTGACGTGTGACGAGCCAAGGCGTTCGCAGGCGAGTGCGGTGGAGTAGCCGGTCCCGGTTCCGATCTCCAATACCGTGTGCCCCTCCGTGATATCGGCGTCGGCCCACATACGTACGACGAGCGAGGGCAGCGTGGAGGACGAGGTGGGAGCCCCGCCGTGCCGGACGACCGGACGTTTCCAGTCGGGCTCGTTCCCGTCGAACTGCGTGATCAGTGTGGTGTCCGAGTACGCCGAGGCCAGCCACCGGCCGTAGTCGAGCTCGGCGGTGACCGGCTCCCACACGGTCAGCCCCTGCTCGTTGCGCTCGTCGGCGGGCAGGTAGAAGCCGGGCACGAAGGGGTGCCGTGGCACCCTTTCCACCGCCGCCCGCCAGGCCGGGTCCTCCAGGACTCCCTCTTCGACGAGGACACTCGCCATGGCCTCACGCAGTCGAGCCGCGTCGGTCTCGGGATCGGCGGGCATCGTCACGGCCTGCCGCCTCCTTTCCGCTCATGTTGTCGGGTCCGCTCAAGATGTCGGCGAACGCCTCGGTGATGGCGTGCGCGTCGGGGAGCCAGCCCCACTGCCCGTTCGGGTTGCACTCGATCGCCCACCACTCCTCGGGATCGTCACCGTCTCCGGTGAGAGCGAAGTCGAAGCAGCCGAAGACCAGGCCGAACGAGTCCAAGTAGCTGTGCAGTGCCGTCTGGATGACGGAGGGGACGGTGATGGGACTGTGCACCAGTTCGTCCCAGTCACCCCGGCGCCAGTCCAGAGCGGCGTCCGGGGCGGTGATCCGCTGAGCGAAGACCCGCCGGCCGACCACGGTGACTCGTACGTCGCCGGTCTTGGGGATCTCGGCCTGGAACAGGTGCGCGGTCACCGTGAGCCCGTCATCAAAGGTGCCGGGGTCGATTCGCTGTGCCCAGATTGCCCCGGCTCGGCCGTCCTCACCACGGGGCAGGCCACGGAAGGACTTGTAGACGACGTGCCCGTGGCCGGCCGCGAACTCGCGTGCCTCTTCCACGCAGTTGGTGACCAAAGTCGGTGGAATCCGTAACCCCAGCTCCGCGAACCTCCTGAGCTGAGTCGGCTTGAAGTCCGCGCGGGCCACCGCGGACGGGTGGTTGACGTACCGGGCCTGGGACAGGCTGTGCAGGACGCCGCCGAGCCCGTGCCTCGCCTCGGCGGCCGCGAAATCCCGTTCCTGCCGGGAAAGGTGCTTGAACCGGGCGGCATACGGGGGTGGGGCGGCGCCAGTAGACCGCCGCCACATCCGCGAGTTCGACCTCCCGGCTCGCCGTACGCAGCCGCCCGCCCCACGCCGGGCCGTCCGGCCCGAGACCGAACCCGAAGACCAGCTCGGGCCCGACGTCGGCAGGGTCGACGCGTACCACGGGAACCTCACGCTCGTTGAGAGCGACGATGACCCTGTCGGCGGTGACGTCTTCCAGTGAGGTGACGACCAGGACGGTGTTCGTCATGGTCAGTCCGACTCGTAGTCGGTCGTCACGTCGTCCTGAGTCTGCGGCTGCGGTTGCTCCCCGTCCCCGCCACCGGAGACCGAAGCCGTACCGGTCGTCCTCGACGTGCCGTGTTTGCCCATCTCCAGCACACGGCCGATGGCATCGGTGTAAAGGGCGGTCTGCGTGGCCCCGTCCAACACCACCGAGGCGTACGACGGCGGGCTGATCGGCAGTCGGTCCGTCACCAACCGCATCGCCCACGGCACCTGAGCGGTCACGGTCGCCATGCGCGCTCACCCCTCCCTCTCGACGCCGTACGAGCAGACCTCGCCCTCCACGGCCAGTCGGGCCCGGCCGCCTTCGACCAGGGCGACGATCGACCGCGGTGCACACAAGTCGCCCTCGTACCGTGGCGGCACCACCCAGTACGTGCCCGGCGGCTGCTGCCGGTCGATGCGCGGCACACCCAGGTAGGTGCCGCGCCCCAGACAGGTCGCGATGTCGCCGTACGCCCACACGAGTCCCGCGTGCGCCTCGATCAGGGCGTAATAGGTTCCACCCGCCACCCGACGGTCATGGATGACCGACCCTCCCAGTAACTCGCCCAGTGCGACCGCGACTTCGTCCCGGTCCTTGGACCGAACAGCTGCATGGACGACTTCGGACGGCATGCGCACCGTCGCGAAGCGCCCGCCGAGTGGCAGAAGGGCGACGCCCTGTGCCGCCCACTCCCTGCGGACCTGCTCCGGCGCCGGATGGGATCGAGCCAGCCACTCGGCGATCGCTCTTTCCAGGGCCTGTTGCGTGTACACAGCCTGCTCCTTCGTTGCCCGACGCGGTTGGTACGGCACACAGAGTCCACGAATCGTCGCTCTCATTCGAGGACTTCGAAGGGCCTTCAAGCGGACGTGCGGAGGGCTCTGATAACCCCCTAGGGAGGAGAACCCGCACCAGAGCGGACCTCTTGTGGAAGGGTGGGTTGAAGCAGTTGTCGACAGGAGGAGGTGGCCCCGTGCCAAGGCCCACAGGCAACGTCCGACTCAAAGCAGCTCGCGTGGCCGCGGGCTTCAACTCACAGCAGGACCTGGCCGACGCCCTCACCGAGCACGCCAGGCGCATGGGGATCCGGGGGCTGTCGATTGGTGTACGGCAGGTCCGCCGCTGGGAGTCGGACAATCCACCGTGGCCTCAACCGGACTGCCAGCGCGTCCTCGTCCACCTGCTCGGACAGAGCATGGAGTCGCTGGGCTTCACACCCCCATGGGGATCCGACGGCCCGGCGTCGAACCCCACTCGACGCACACTGGTCGTCGGCGGCCCGGCCGCCCTTGGCCTGGCGATGGGTTCGCAACGAGCCATCGCCTCCCCACAACCAGTCACCGCCGGCGCGGACTTCGAGGCGGTCACCCGCTCCCACCGTCGTCTCTACTGGTCTGTCGCACCGACCACACTGCACCCTGCCGTCCTGGCACACGCGACGCTGGGCTGTGCCCTGCTCCCGGAGACGGCGGACAGCACGCGGCGCACCATCGCTGCCGCACTGGCGGAGACCTATCTCCTCGCGGGCCGGATCGAGTTCTTCGACCTCAGGGAGCCGACCACCGCGCACGACACACTCCTCCTGGCCCTTCAAGCCGCGGGGGAGGCCGACGACGCTCTCCTGGGTTCGGCGATCATCGCGCACATGGCGTTCATCCCTGGCTGGGCGGGCGACCATGAGGGAGCCCAGGAACGCATGATCGCGGCACGCACCTATGCCCGCCGCGCCCCGGCCTCCGCCGAGTTCCTCGCATGGCTGGACGCCGTGGAGGCCGAATGCGAGACCAGGTGCGGCGACACCCGCACCGCGCTGCACCTGATCGGCCACGCCGAGGACATCCTGGACAACGGGAACGAGCATCCCTCACCGGAGTGGATGGACTGGTTCTCCCCGGCCAGACTCGCGGCTTTCAAGGGCAACACCCAACTGCTCGCCGGCCACCTCCCACAGGCCCGCGACGCACTACTCGGGGCACTGGAGGCCCTTTCTCCTGGCGAGGAGAAGCAGCGCACGGTCGTGTACGGCGACCTGGCTGCCGTCGAGGCGGCGTCCGGAAATCCGGAGAAGGCATGTGAGTACGCGGGCATGGCCCTCGACCAACTGGCCATCACCTGGTACGCCACCGGCATGGACCGCGTGCGCGAGGTCCGCCGCGCTCTGGCTCCCTACCAGCACGAGCGCTGTGTCCGCGGCCTCGACGACCGCCTGTACGACTGGTCGACGACGCTCAGCGCGCTGAGCCGTTGAACTCCCGCACGCGATCAAAGAGTTCGTCGAGGCCCTCGACACGGAAGGTCGGCAGCTCGCGGGCCTCGGCGCTGTTCCACTGAATGGTGGCCCACGGCCCACGATGCACGAGCGCGGTGTGCATACCCGCCTCGCGGGCCGGCCGGATGTCGTTGTCACACCGATCGCCGACGTACAGGATCTCGCCCACCTCGAAGGGCACGGCCGCGGCGACTCGCTTGAAGAACTCGGGGTCGGGCTTGCTGGCACCCCAGTCGTCCGACGTCCCGATCATGTCGACGTCGGCGGAGAACAGTTCCCGCAGGATGCGCCCTGCCCGGACGGTCTGGTTCCCGGCGATGCCGAGCCAGAGTCCGTCGGCACGCAGCCGCCCCAGCGCTGGACGCACGTCTGGGTACAGGTCCTCTTCCCCGAAGGTCTCCGGCTGTCCAGCGGCTGCTCGCCTCTCCCGTTCCGCGTAGAGATCGAAGCCGGGCCGGAACTCCTGGAAGGTCTCCCGGTAGTCCCGCCCTTGGGCGATGACGGCGCCGAACATCGCGTGGAAGGTGTGCCGTGGGATGCCCAGCCAGTCGGCCCAGGTGCTGTACTCCCGGGTCTCGTCAACCAGGCACTCACCGACGTCGAAGACGACTGCGCGAATCATGGGGGCAGGGTATCTAGCTGATGGGCAAGCCGCCCTGGGCTACCGTACCTATAAAGCGACGCCAAGCTAGTCTCCGCCGAGACGACGGCCCCCTTGTGCGCTTGGAGTCGCGTATGAGCACGCTATGGGCGACGGAGGCAGAGGACTGGGGACGCTCCTGACAGCTGTCGGCAAGGTTGTCCGGTTTGAAATCCCCGTCCGCGCGGAAGGCACCTGCCGGTGAACCGAGCGTGCGGCCGAAGCGCTGGAGCACTACCAGGCCATGCGAGGAGGCGCGGCCCGCATGGCCGAGCCCAGCTTGCGTGTCTGGAGTAATCGGCCGTGGAGTTGATTGCTGACCTTCTCCACTGGACCGCTGCAGACGGCCGTGACCCGGACGGCATCCTCGATCGTGCCCAGATGCACTGCGACGCCGAAGCGCGCGCAGCCTGGAAGCAGATTCGCCGGCGGTTACATCAGCGCGGCGCGCAGCAGCGCGCCGGCATCATCAAAAGCGCCGTGTTCATGAAGCGTCAGGGCTGCATGCAGGATGTCCTGAGCGTATTGATCGCGGCCGTAGATGTGGATCCAGTTGTCGGCCAGCTGATCGGCTTGCTGCTGCCTGAGCAGGAGCAAAAGCGTGGCTGTCTCCCGTGGACTGAGCGCTTCCGTGGTCTGGCGCAGCAGGGCGAACGCCTCGTCGCGCTTGCCGCCCCTGTGCAGCCTGCCGACTCGGTTCGCCAGCTGACGCGCCGCAGCGACATCGTTCTGCATCCGCTGCCGGTCCCCCCTCCGTCGGGGGACCGGCAGCGGAGCAGACGATGCCCGGGCAGCCAAACGTGCTTGCAAGCCGGCCTTGGCTGCCTTGAGTTCCGCGATAGTTGCCCTCTGGTTGGTGACCTCGTAACGCAGCGAGTCCCGCTCTGTGGCTGCATCCCTTAGTGCCGCGCACTGGGCCTCCGTCTCCTGGAGTTGCTGCTTGAGTGCGTCAACCTGTGCCGCGAGTTCGACACAGCTAAGGCACCTCTCGGATTCCGCTTCGCTGTGCAGCGCCCTCAGCTCATCAAGGCTGACTCCGACGCGGTCCTCACCGCCTGCGTCGGTGCATGCCTTCTTGTAGAAGTCCTCAACGAGTGTTAGAGCCGGTACAGACTGCCCGCTGAGGAATCTGGACAGGGAGCTCTCGCTGCACCCCAAATGGTGGGCTGCCAGCGCCTGAGTTACTCGCTTTTCAGGGGATCTGTCCGGAACTAGGTGACGGCAGAGTTCTTGAAGGGCTCCTGCCAGGGCTCGCTTGCCCGGCGGAACGTCACTGCGGAAGACCTTGTCTATCCAAGGCCATCTGGCAGACCCGCCTTGTGTCGTGTTCATGGCATTCCCTTCCAGGGGTTCAAGCTGCGCGCGCACAGGTCCCGCAATTGTGCACTAGCCGACCGGAGTTGAGCTTCTTGCGATTCTTCCAGCAAGTGTTCTGGCCCTGGACTTTCGTTCGGAGGTGATGTCGACTGGATGAACCGCCCGAGGAAAGCGGGGCGCAGAACCACGTGTGCGCTGTTTGTTGTGCTTCGCGTGTGGTGATGCGGTATGTCTGCAAGATGACCGGAGGGGATAGATGACGCTGCCGTCGTGGCGGGACAAGAACCTGGGAAGCATGGCGCGGGCTGCCCTGTGGCTGTTGGCTGAAGTGGGCGAGGGGGAGACGTTCACGAAGACCAAGCTGCGCGAGGCATTCCCTGACGTAGCGCAGATCGACAGGCGGCTTCGGGACCTGCGAGGTTACGGCTGGCGGATCGACACGAGCCGTGAGGACCCTGGCCTGAAGCAGCAGGAGCAGCGGTTCGTGACCCGGGGAGCCGAAGTGTGGATCCCCGGCAAGGCGAAGGCTCCCAAGCACAAGAACAGCCTTACTGCCACGCAGCGTCAGAAGATCCTCCACGGGGACAACTACCTCTGCCGGACCTGCGGTATTGCGGCTGGCGAAGAGTACGGGGACAGCCTTGAGCAGGCGCAGTTGAACGTTGCCCGTCGTAAGGTTGTGCTTCCTGACGGGGCGGAGGAGTACCAGTTCATCACTGAGTGCAAGAGGTGCGGTGCGGGGGGCGCCGACCGCGTAGTTGACCAGGGAGCCGTCCTGGAGATGGTGGAGGCTCTGTCTTCCATGGAGCGGCAGACGCTCGCCGGCTGGATCGCCGCTGACCAGCGTACTTTGACCCCGCTCGACAGGCTCTGGGGGCTTCTCCGGGCTCTTCCGGAGGACTCCCGTAAGACCGTCGCTGAGGCGCTCGAGGAGATGGACCTCGACGACTCGGACATGGACGACTAGGCGCAGTACGAGACGGAGAAGAAGGATGCTGCGGGAGTACCCGCCGCCGCCTCGCGCGGCCGAGTTCACTGAACTGATCAAGAAGAAGCTCAAGGAGGTCAAAGCCGCCGGCGGCACCAGGGAGACAGTCACGGTCGACTGGAACGGGCAGCAGGCTCACGTGGAGGTCATCGACCTCCCGCTCAGCGGGCTCTACTTCAACCCAGGAACGCACAGGATCCGGGCCCAGCGCAGCCATAACCCGGCTCGCGACGAGGCTTTGGACAGGGACCCCTGGAGTGATGAGAGCCAGGACTATTTGAGGACCCTCCTCCAGGCTTCCCCTACCGATCCGGACCTGAGGGACAAGGACTTTGACAAGCTGAAGGAGAGCTTGGACCAGTTCGGGCAGAACGATCCGGGACTAGTCACTCATCACGGTGTACTTGTCAACGGAAACACGCGCGCCGCTGCGCTACGGGAACTTGGTGTGCAGTCGATGCGTGTCGGCGTACTGCCGGAGTGGTTCTCTTGGGCGGACATCAACGCCGTCGAACTGTCCCTTCAGCTGCGCAAGGACCATCGTCGCGACTACTCGTACATCAACCGGCTCCTGGCGATGGAGGAGCAGGCTGCGCTGGGGCGTACCCCGGAGCAGATCGCCAAGGAATTCAGGATCCACGTGAAGACCTACTACCAGGAACGGTGGATCCTGAGCACGATCCAGGAGCTGATTGACCGCAGCAAGAGTGGAGGCGGAGTAGCGCTGCGGCTGGTCGACTGGGAGGGCGCCCAGGAACGTCTCAAGGAGCTGCACCGCCTGTACGTGAAGCTGGAGGCCGTTGACCGCGACCAGGCGGAGATTCTTAAGGAGTGGCGACTGGCCGCGATCCTTCTCGACTTCTCCAAGACTGATGTCCGCCACATCGACGAGGAATTCCTGAAGGAGGGCTACCTGGGGCAAGCTCTGCCTTCCACTCTTGCCAAAGGCGGAGCCAAGGCGACTGAGCCGGAATCGGTGTCCATTCCGGGGTTGGGCCTGGAAGTCCCTGCGGCTTCGTCTCGCGTCGCGGAGGCCCGGTTCCTGAATGATCAGATCCTTCGGGCTGCTGCCGCGGTGCGGAACGGCGGAGCGGAGCTGCTCGACAGCGACAGGGAGCAGAACCAGGCACTGCTCGACGACGCCAAGAATGCGTTCGACGAGGCGATTGAGAATGCCGGCCGCAATGCCCGTCTGCGCAAGCGCAAGCAAATGGCCCCAGCCCGTCTCGCCGATGCGTGTGCGGACATCGACCAGTGCGTAATGGATCTTGTGCAAGCACGTGCTTCCCGGAGCCTGGATGAAGAGGCATTCGATGAGGCCGTACTCAAGCTGCGGGCCAGCCTGCGGAAGCTCGCACAGCAAGCTGGCCGTGGTCTGCCCAATCCAGGAGACGGAGTCACGTGGCTGATCGAGGCTGTGGCCACGGAGGGCTCTCAGTGACAGACAGCGCAACCACCACGTCGCTGCACCTTGGGTTCGACGAGACACGCACCCGGGTCGTCCTGAGGACTACCGATCAGTACCGTCAGGACCTTGTGCAGCTGGCCGCCCGTTTCCGCACGGGCGGCCAGCTGGGCCCACTCAGTGCGTCAGTCGCGCTCGATGAATTGCTGGCGGACCTCAGTGTTCTGAGCGGCTGGCCTCATCACGCAGGCGTTGAGTGGGCGCCGGAGCTACGGGATCTAGTGGCCGGCGTCGTGCAAGACGCGAACACCGTCAAGGACAGACTTGTTGGCCGTGAGCCGCTGGGTGAGCTCACTCCCGATGACGTGCCGAAACTGGTCGGAGATGCATGGGAGGCGGAGCTGAGCGAATTCCAGCGGCGTGACATCGCCAAGCTCCTCTCGCTCCAGCACGGTGCCAATTTCAGTGTTCCTGGCGCCGGAAAGACACGTGTTGCCCTTGCGGTGTACGCCGCCCAGAAGGCTCAGGGCAAAGTGAGTCGAGTCCTCGTGGTCTGCCCTAAGTCGGCATACGAGTCTTGGCGTTATGAAACCGCCGTTTGCTTCAGATACCCGTTGCGTACGCATGTTCTCGACGGCTCGATGGATCAATGGGCTGAAGTACTGATCGTCAACTACGAACGGCTGGATCGCTCGCTGCCTACCCTCGCTAACTGGCTCAAGGCTGCTCCGTCGATGCTCATCCTTGATGAGGCACACAGGATGAAGCTCGGTGCCCGAGGCACATACGGCGCTGCCTGCATGGCGCTTGGCCCACTGGCAAGGAGACGGCTGATCCTGACCGGTACGCCGGCGCCCAACGGATCGAAGGACCTGGAGAACCTGCTGGGCTTCGTCTGGCCTGGACACGGGCAGCGGACGGTTGCTCAGGCCGTTGCTGGGGGTGATCTTGCTTACGCAAGCTCCGTTCTGAGGCCCTTGTTCACCCGGACGACCAAGCAGGAACTCGGGCTCCCTCCGGTGCGGATGAGGGTTCGGTATGTGGACATGCCTGAGCTGCACAGTGAGATCTACAACTCACTCATGGGCGGCATGGGCAGTGGGGCTGCACGGGAAGACCTCAGCTCGCTGGGCAGAACAGCGTTGCGGCTGCTGATGGCAGCTACGAGTCCCGCACTGCTGCTGGAAGGGGCCAGTAGGTACGACCCTTTGGTGTATCAGTTGCCTCCTCTGGAGGTTCCGGAAGGGAGCTCACTCTACGCGCTCTTGCAGAACCTGCCGGATTATGAGCTGTCGCCCAAGTACAAAGAGGCGGTGGCGATCGTGGCGGAGAATGCTCAGCAGGGACGCAAGACCCTGGTCTGGACGACATTCGTCCGTAGCCTGACGACGTTGGAGCGGATGTTTGAGAAGTACAGTCCGGCAGTCGTCTACGGCGGCACGCCGGACCGCGACGAGCAGCTACGGCGGTTCCGTGAGGATCCAAGCTGCATGGTGCTGATCTCCAACCCGGCAACACTGGGCGAGGGAATCAGCCTGCATCACGTCTGTCATGACGCCCTATACATCGATCGTGACTTCATGGCAGGCCGGTTCCTGCAGAGCCTTGATCGGATTCATCGCCTTGGTCTCGCACCGGGCACGGAGACCAGGGTCACAGTGCTGGCTGCCCGAAGGACCATCGATGAGGTAGTTGAGGTGCGTCTCGATCAGAAGCTGGAGTTCATGGGCAGGGTTCTCGATGACCCCACGGTGCAGCAGCTGGCTGACCTGCAAGAAGAACCGTCCGTAGCGGCAGGACTCGCGCCGGGTGACATCGAGGCCTTGCTGCGGCACATGCGGAGCAGCTAGCTTCGGGAGACTCCGCTTCCCAACTGGCGTCCAGCCTTGCCGGGAAGGCGACAGTGAATGGGAGACTCTTGGTGTCAGTGGGACAGTACATGATTGCTGTCTCAGCAAGCACCGACGCACGTTATGAGTCACCCCAGGAGGAGCGCCCATGCGCGCCAGCGGCCAGAAGCGCCCGCAGTTCGCCTCGCCACTGACCTCGATCGAGATCTGTGCGGGGGCCGGCGGGCAAGCCGTTGGCTTGCACAACGCCGGCTTCGATCACCTGGCCCTTGTTGAGTGGGACCACCACGCCGTGCAAACTCTTCGGGCAAATGTTGGCGGTTGGCCTGGCTGGAGTGAAGAGCGCGCTCATAGCCTGGAGCCAATGGACGTCAAGAAGTTTCTTGGTTCAGAGGAAGAAACTAGCCTCGGCCTTAAGAAAGGGGAGCTTGATCTGCTCGCCGGCGGTGTTCCATGCCCCCCGTTCTCTTTGGCTGGAAAGCGGCTGGGGCGGGATGATGACCGGGATCTCTTTCCAGACGCCTTGAGGATTATCCGCGCTTTGCTGCCTAAGGCCATAATGATCGAAAATGTGCGTGGAATCCTTGAGCCTCCAGAGGTTTTCATCGAGTATCGGGCTCATATTCTGAAACAGCTGCGCAAGGCGGGTTACGCGGTTCCTGAAATCGACGAGAGCTTGCTGCCGTCGAGTCAGGATGTAGCTATGAGGAAGGTCTGGCGTCGACTAGATGCTAGAGACTTCGGAGTCCCGCAATTGCGGCCGCGGGCCATTCTGGTGGCTATCCATAAAGATTTTCTGCCGGGTGATGGTTCAGGATTCATCTGGCCGAAGAGTCTTATTGGAGAAGAAGTCACAGTAGTTGATCAGCTCAAGGAGAGCATGCGGAGGCGCTGCGAGGATTTCTGGGACAAGAATAAGTGGGGGCAGCCTGCAAAGCCTGACGAGCGCACTGGCAGGGACGTTTACTACGACTGGCTCGAAGCCGCTGAGAAGGCTGCGGCCGCCGGAAAGTGTGTGGCTCCGACCCTCGTCGGTGGGTCGCGAAAGCATGGCGGGGCTGACTTGGGTCCCACCAGGGCTAAGAAGGCATGGAAGGCCATGGGTATTGACGCGATGGGGGTTGCTAACGATCGCGAGGACTGTGACCCGGAGCGAGATCTCTTCAGGGATGCCGGACCTATGCTGACCGTGGAACAGGCCGCCATGATCCAGGGCTTCCCTGGTGGCTGGAAGTTTCAGGGGAGAAAGACGGCTCGGTACCGGCAGGTAGGAAATGCTTTTCCGCCCCCCGTTGCAGAGGCCGTCGGGCGGGCTATTGCGGCTGTCCTGCGCCCCGAGCATCGGGATGAACTGCTCAGGGGGTACGTGATGGATTCCGGAAAGTCCCCTTCTAGCGAATCGGTCTCCGAGCAGATGGAACTTCCGATGTCAGGGACGCCGGGATTTCGGGCGGCGCGCGAGGACTACCTCGGTGATCTTGTGCGCACAGGAAACTGAAGGTTCATGCTCCCAGAAGCGGAGTACGAGCCACCCGGCTTCCGTGAGTTGCTTGTCGGTGTCACGGTCACGCTGAACATTGCGTAGAACTTTTTCCGACCAATACCCGGAGTTTGTTTTAGGGGGGACGTAATGTTCGGGACACCCGTGCCAGTAGCAGCCGTCGATGAATACGGCAACCTTCGCTGAACGAAATACCATGTCTGCCGTTCGGCGAAGGTCTGGCAGAGGCCGTGCTGCGATGCGGTAGCGCAGACCCTGGGCGTGGACGAGCCGTCGGATCAGCTTCTCGGGCTTTGTGTCGCGGCTGCGAATCGCTTGCATGTTGCGACGGCGGGCTGCGGACGAGGCCCAGGAACCTTCTGGCGGCTCCCACTCAGGAACTTCGGACACACCGCAGAGGGTAGTCCGGTACGCAGCCGGTAGGCACCGGTGCCCGTCCTAAGTCGATCACCTGACATGGGCTGGTCGGCGTGACCGTTCGTTGCGAGGTTGCCGTTGGGCCGCCCGCTTCTCGGCCAGTGTCGTGCTTCCGCGGTCCGCGTCAAGGGCGCTCCGCTACGCTCCGCGTCGGCTTCGCCGATGGCCCTCCGGGCCACCCCTGACCCGGACCGCTCCAGCACGGGGAAGAAGCGGGCGTGCGGCCCGGGAAAGCGGGGAACCATACGTCGGCGGGCGCCGCGGGTCAGTGTTCAGTTCCCGGCGGAGACGGGACGCGTCAGCATTTCGGGGCACGCCGGGCGGATTTGGCGGCTATCGGCTCGTAGGCCGTCACGCCATCCGCAGGAGCTACTCGGCAACCTCCGTCCGCTCCCACCACCGATACACGGTCACCTGTCCCTCCTCCGTCTCCTCGTGTCGCGTCGTGACCTTGTAGTGCTCATAGCCGCCGCGGTGCGGAATCTTCAGTTCCTGGCCGGGAGGGGTGATCGGGACGATCTTGCCTGCCAGGTCGTCCGGGCCGCCGTCCAGGAGTGCTTTGGTGGTCATAGGTCCAGTTTTGTTACGAAGGTGGCTGGCGCATCTTGAGGCCACCGCAGACCTACTCCGGTCAGGCCGCGTTCCCGTGGCAGTCCTCATAGGCCCGCCCCGACCCACACCAACACCCAGCACCCCGCTGCGGCGGCCAAGCCACAGCCCGCCCCCGAGCCGCCAAGGTCGTCGCGTACTGCGGCAGCAGCGTCGTGTCGTCCGGCGAAGACCCCTCCGACGCCGCGAACGCCTCGTACGACGGGACCGTGCCCGTCACGATCCCGAGGTTCGGCGTCCCGGAAGCCGCCAGCTCCCGCAGCGCCGCCTCTATCGTCGCCAGGTGTGCCTCATGGGAGGGGTACTCCGAGGTCAGCGACGGATACGCCGCCACCAGCTCCGCCAGCTCCCCCGCCGACCAGTGCAGCATTGCCACCGGGAACGGGCGGGACAGCGCCTCCCGGTACGCGCCCAGCTCGGCCCGCAGGCGGAAGATCTCCGCCTCCAGTTCCGCCGGGTTCTCCGAGCCCAGGGACCAGACCCTCTTCGGATCGTGCAACTCGTCCAGGGAGACCGGCAGGGAATGGGCGGAATCCGCCACCGCGTCCCACTCGTCGTGGGCCATGCCCAGCATCCTGCGCACCCGGTGGCGGCCGAACAGCAACGGATGCGTGGAGTACGCGGGCTCCGGGACGTCCGTCAGGAGCAGCTGCACCGCCTCCGTGAACGTCTCGTGCGCCGCTTCCAGCTCGTCGTGGGATTCCAGGGCCTCGGCGGCGATCACCCAGGGGGCGGGGTCCCGGGGGGACGCCGTGCGGATTCCCTCGATGATCGCTCTGGCCTCGGCCTCGTGGCCGTACTCCCAGAGGTTCGAGGCCTTGAGCGCCCGTACCAGATGCGGGTTCTCCAGGCCGTCGGAGGAGGCCAGCAGGCGGTCGTAGAGCGCGGACGCGGCGGGGCGGTCGCCGGACAGTTCCAGGTGGGCCGCGGCCCGCAGCAGCAGGGCCTCGGCGTCCTCGGGATACAGGCCGGCGGTCCGCTCCAGGCGTGCCGCTTCGGCGGTGTGGTCGACGTTTTCGGCGGGCGTGTCGGGGCGCATGGGGGACACCGTACTGCCGGTGAGTGACAAGAGTGAGATATCTGCAGGCCAGGTCCCCATTCGCCTACCGAGCTCTTACACCGCCACCCGCCGGTCTCTTACACCGCCACCCCGCCCATGCTCTTACACCGCCACCCCGTCGATCTGCAGCGTCTGCACCGACTTCGCCGCGAACGGCACGCTGACCGACTTGCCGCTCAGGCGGATGTCCGAGCGGGCCGTGTAGAGGTCACCGCCGCCCGTCGTCACCGTGTTCCAGCGGGGGACCAGGCCGCCCGAGCCGCCCGTCACCGTGGTGAACCGGGAGAGGTCGAAGGTCAGGGTCTGGGGCGAGGTCGAGGTGTTCGCCGCCACGATCACCAGGCGGCGCGCCGTCCGGTCCAGGGCCGCCACCGCGTAGCTCACGCCCGTGTCGAGGATCGTCATGCCGGGGCGGATGTGGCGGCTGAACTGGGCCATCACGTAGTACTTCGTCTGGATCGCACCGGGCTGGAGCGTGTTCGGGTCGTACGCGATCATCGCCCAGCCCGAGGACGGGTCCATGACCTGCCAGTAGCACCAGGCCGTGGGGTGCAGCCAGCGGAAGTCGTACAGCAGGTTGCTCGCCATGGTCATGCCGGTGCCGTCGCTGTCGCCCGTCTCCGAGTTCCACAGGACCTTGCGGGAGGTCGTCACGACGTCCGTGTAGAGCAGGTCCCGGCGGCCGCCCGAGCCCTGGTAGCCGTGTACGTTCACTTGGTTCACCAGGGATTTCGTCGACGACCCGAACGAATTCCACGTCGTGCGTGCCAGGTCGTAGCTCGTCTCGTCCGATGCCGAGATACGGATGCCCGTCAGGCCGCGCTTGTCCAGTTCGCTGCGCATGTACGGCAGTACGGCCGCCTGGACCGTGGCGTCCATGTGGCAGCCCTCCTGGGTGCCCGTGGCCGTCCACCAGGTGGAGCTCGGCTCGTTGAAGGGGTCGACCGTCGCGAAGTTCACGCCCCAGTTGGTGCGCGCGTACAGCGCCACCGCCGCCAGGTGGGAGGCGTGCTGGCGGTAGTTCCAGGACTGGAGGTTGTTGCCGCCGTTCGCGGCGCCCGACGGGTTGTGGTTGAGGCACATCCACCACATGGGCGAGTTCGCGAACAGCTCGCTCACAGCGCCTCGCTGCGTCGCCTTCACCAGCATCGCGCGCTGGGCGGCGTCCGCCGTCCACTTCCAGGCCGACGACGCCGGGTCCTCGTTGCGCCAGTCCTGCCAGAAGCCCTCGATCTGCTTGAAACGGGGGATGTTGGGGGAGGCCACCATGCTCGCGCCCTCGACGGTGTTCCAGCTGCACGCGCCGAGGTTGTAGCGGGCGATGTTCAGGCCCAGGCCGGGGAGCGATCTGCCGTTGTACGTCACCGACTTGGTGGTGAAGAACAGGTCGGCGAAGTCGTCCCGGGCGCCGAAGACGTTGGCCCACCAGGCCAGCGAGGTGCCCCAGCCCTCCCAGGTGCCGTACGTCGTCGAGGGGTTGACGGCGATCGTGGCGTCCGCGTGGGCGGTGCCGGTCGCCAGGGCGCTGCCGAGGACGGTGCCGCCCGCGGCCGCGAGCAGGGTCCTGCGTCGGATCATGGTTGTGCCGCCTCTCCGTCCGCACGCCCAACTGGCCTATGAAGAGGCTCAGTTGGGGTGTGTGACTCATCACCCCCCGCGTGTCACCACGAAGCATCGGGTGTGGCCGGTGAGGTTGTCGAGAGGCGTGACAGCGCTTTCTGCCTTATTTCTCCAAGGGTTGGGAGAAGGGGTCGGCCGACTGCCGGGGGAAGCGGGCCGATCCTGTATAACCGACAGCAGGGCAAACGCACGTACGAGAGGGAGGGGCCGCCGATGGTGCGCAGCTGGGCCAACCCGCGTCCCGCTCTCGCGCTGCTGTTCCTCCTCCTCGAGGTGGCCCTGCTGGACACCGGCAGCCTCTCCGCCACCGTCGCCCTCGCCGCGACCGCCGCGGCCTCCTCCGCGCTCGCCGTGTGCGCGCTCATCGCCGCGCGCTGTGTGCCCACCGTGCCGCCCACCGTGGTGCGTACGGCCATCCGCGACCGGGACCGGCGTACGGCCTTCCTGCCGCAACGCGACCCCGACGCCAGGGGGCGCACCCGGCCCCGCGCACCTGGACACGCCCTCCCGGCGACCGTCGCGTAGGGCAACCGCACACACAGAGGTCACCCCACGCGGGTCGTCATGCCGTCATGACCGACGTCCGGCACGACGAGACCCCGGAGGGCTCACCCATGTCCGTCTTCGCATCCCTGGTCGAGCAACTGGCCGACCTCCTCCAGCCGCTGTTCGGCGCCTCCGCGGCCGCCGCCGCGATCGTCCTGTTCACCGCGTTCGTACGACTCCTCGTCCACCCGCTGTCCCGGGCCGCCGCGCGCGGGCAGAAGGCGCGGGCCGAGCTGCAGCCGAAGATCGCCGAGCTGCGCAGGAAGCACGGGAAGAACCCCGAGAAGCTCCAGAAGGCCGTGCTCGAACTGCACGCCGAGGAGAAGGTGTCGCCGCTGTCCGGCTGCCTGCCGAGCCTGTGCCAGGTGCCCGCGTTCTTCCTGCTGTACCACCTGTTCTCCAGCGAGACGATCGGCGGACGGGCCAACGAACTGCTCACGCACCAGCTGTTCGCCGCGCCGCTCGGCGGGCGGTGGGCCGACGCGCTCGGCGACGGCGGTCTCTTCGGGGGCGCCGGGCTCGTCTACGCCGGGGTGTTCGTCCTCGTCGCGGCCGTCGCCGTCTTCAGCTACCGCCGTACGAAGCTGATGATGGCCGCGAACCCGGTCGTGCCGACCGGGGACGGGGAGCAGGTGCCGGGGCTGGGGGCGGTGACCAAGGTGATGCCGTTCATGTCCTTCTTCACGCTCGTCACCGTGGCCGTGGTGCCGCTGGCCGCCGCGCTGTACGTGGTGACCAGTACGACGTGGAGCGCCGTGGAGCGGGCCGCCCTCTACCGGTAGGGGACGGTCCACCGGTAGGGGACGGTCCAGTCCGTGAACGGGGTATTGCGGACCGGACACCGACCTTGGAGGATCGACCAGTCCTCCGATGGCTGTGCCGCCCGCCGCACCCGGGCCGCAGAGGTCGGCGGGCGCCCGCGATCGAGGGAGATTGTGATCATGAAGCTGCTGCGAGTCGGTACGGCCGGATCGGAACGGCCCGCGCTGCTCGACGCCGAGGGGACCCTGCGGGACCTGTCGGGTGTCGTGCCGGACATCGACGGGGCGCTCCTCGCCGACGATGCGGCGCTCGAGCGGGTCCGGGTCGCCGCCGACGCCGGTGAGCTGCCCGCCCTGGACGCCACCGGGCTGCGGGTCGGGCCGCCGCTGGCCCGGATCGGCAAGATCGTCTGCATCGGGCTGAACTACCACGACCACGCGCGCGAGACGGGTGCCGAGCCGCCCGCCGAGCCGGTCGTGTTCATGAAGGCGCCGGACACGGTCGTCGGGCCGAACGACACCGTGCTCGTGCCCCGCGGGTCCGCCAAGACCGACTGGGAGGTGGAGCTGGCGGTCGTCATCGGGCGTACGGCTCGGTATCTCGGGTCGGCGGAGGAAGGGCTCGCGCACGTCGCGGGGTACGCGGTGGCGCACGACGTCTCCGAGCGGGAGTTCCAGATCGAGCGGGGCGGGACCTGGGACAAGGGGAAGAACTGCGAGACGTTCAATCCGCTGGGGCCCTGGCTGGTGACGGCGGATGAGATCGCCGATCCGCAGGACCTCTCGCTCAAGCTGTGGGTCAACGGGGAGTTGAAGCAGGACGGGACGACGGCGGAGCAGATCTTTCCGGTGGGGGAGGTCGTGCGGTACGTCAGTCAGTTCATGACGCTGTATCCCGGTGATGTCATCAATACGGGGACGCCGGCGGGGGTTGCTTTGGGGCAGCCTGAGCCGAAGCCGTTCCTCAGGGCCGGGGACGTGGTCGAGCTGGAGATCGAAGGTCTGGGCAGGCAGCGGCAGCAGTTCAAGGACGCGTAGGCGCTCCGCTGGGAAAGCCGGGGAACTGCGGTGCGTCGTCGGCCGCGGGTGGTTCGTGGCCGGTCGCGCAGTTCCCCGCGCCCCCTTAGTCCTAGGCCAACAGTTCCGCCAGTCGGCGCCATGCCTCCCTCGGCAGGGCGTCGCGTGGGCCGTCGTCCACCACCTGGAGGGCCACGTGGTCCGCGCCCGCCGCGTGGAACGCGTTGATCCGCTCGCGGATGCGGTCGTCCTCGCCCCACGCGAACAACGCGTCGACCAGGCGGTCGCTGCCGCCGTCGGCCAGGTCGTCCTCGGTGAAGCCGTGCCGGAGGAAGTTGTTGGTGTAGTTCGGCAGGGCGAGGTAGAAGGAGAGGAACTCGCGGGCGAGCGCGCGGGCCCGGGCCGGGTCCGTCTCCAGGACGACCGCCAGCTCGGGGGCCAGCAGCGGGGCCGCGCCGAGGGTTTCGCGGGCGTGGGCGGTGTGCTCCGGCGTCACCAGGTACGGGATCGAGCCCGCCGCCCGGTCGCGGGTCAGCCGCAGACTCTTCGGGCCGAGGGCGGCGATGACCCGGCGGTCCGCGGGCATCCCGGCGGCGTCCAGGGCGTCGAGGTAGGCGACCAGGGCCGAGTAGGGGCGGCGGTACTGGTCGGCGAGCTTGGCGTGGCTGACGCCGAGGCCGAGCACGAAGCGGCCGGGGTGGACCGACTCCAGCTCGGTGAAGCTCGCGGCGGCGGCGTCCGCGTCGTGTTCCCAGATGCTCTGGATGCTGGTGCCGACGGTGACCTTCGCGGTCGCCTCGATGAGCGGTATGGCGTGGCGGGCGGCGGTGTTGCCGCCCAGCCAGAGGGCGCCGTACCCGAGCTCCTCCAACTCGGCGGCGGCCTCGGCGCGTTCGTTGCGCCGGGCCGGGTCCTCCGAGCGCAGGCCGGCACTCCAGACGCCGTACCGGCCGATCGCTTCCTTCAAGGGGGTGGTCATCGGTTGGGATCCCTCCGGACGGGTGCTGTGCGTGGTGATCACGCGTACAGCAAGTGCCAACCGGAGGGGACCCGTTGATAATTCCGCGATGATTCCGCGCGCGTCCTGCTGGGAGCCCTACTGGCCCAGCCCCAGGAACTCCTCCAGTGCCTCCACCACGAACCGGTGGTCCTGGAGCTGCGGCAGCCCGGACACCGTCACCGTGCCGATCACGCCCACGCCCTCGACGTTGATGGGGAAGGAACCGCCGTGCGCCGCGTACGTGTCGGGGTCGAGCCGGGAGGACTCCTCGAACGTCGTGCCCTTGGCGCGGAAGCGGGCGCCCACCAGGTAGGACGCGCTGCCGTAGCGCTCCACGACCCGGCGCTTGCGGGCGATCCAGGCGTCGTTGTCGGGGGTGGAGCCGGGCAGCGCGGCATGGAAGAGCTGCTGGCCGGCGCGGTGGATGTCGATGGCGACGGGGGCCTGCCGCTGCCGGGCCAGTTCGACGAGGAGCGAGCCGAGCGCCCAGGCGTCGTCGTAGGTGAACTGGCGGAAGATCAGGCGTCGTTCCTGCGCCTCCAACTCCTCCAGGGTCGGGGTGAGTTCCGGGTGGAACTTCGGAGTGATCTCCTGGTTGTGCTTCACAGCGTCACCGCCACCTTCTCGCGGGCCGAACGACGGGCCGCCTCCAGTACGTCCAGGGCGGCGGCCGCCTCCAGCGCGGTCACCGGGTTGGGGCCGCCCTCCAGCAGGGCCTTCGCCACCGCCGCATAGTAGGCGGGGTAGTCGCCCGGCAGGGTCGGTTCGACACGGCCGCCGCCGGTCACCGGGGATTCGCCGGAGCCGACCCGGCCCCACAGCTCCTCGGGCTCCACGCCCCAGTCGGCGTCGGTGCCGGGGCGTCGGCCCTCGCGCAGGGCCGCCTCCTGCGGGTCGAGGCCGTACTTCACATAGCCCGCCCTGGAGCCCAGTACGCGGAAGCGGGGGCCGAGTTGGGCGGTCGTCGCGGAGACGTACAGATGCGAGCGCACGCCGCTCGCGTGGGTGAGGGCGATGAAGGTGTCGTCGTCCGTCTCGGCGCCCGGGCGGCGGATGTCCGACTCGGCGTACACGGTGGTCGCCGGGCCGAAGAGGACCAGGGCCTGGTCGACGACATGGCTGCCGAGGTCGTACAGCAGACCTCCGATCTCTGCCGGGTCGCCGGACTCCCGCCAGCCGCCCTTGGGCCGCGGCCGCCAGCGCTCGAAGCGGGACTCGAAACGCCAGACGTCGCCCAGCTCCCCCTCCCCGAGCAGCTTGCGCAGGGTGAGGAAGTCGTTGTCCCAGCGGCGGTTCTGGAAGACGGAGAGGAGCAGGCCCTGCTGCTGGGCCAGGGCCGCCAGTTCGCGCGCCTCGGCCGCCGTGCCGGCGATCGGCTTGTCGATGACGACCGGCAGGCCGGCCTTCAGGGCCGTCGTCGCGAGCGGGACGTGCGTCTTGTTCGGGGACGCGATGACGATCAGGTCCAGCTCGGCGGCCCGCTCGAACAGCTCGTCCGGCGTCGCGGCGACCCGTACGCCCGGGTGCTCGGAGCGGGCCTGCTGCTGCCGTTCGGGGTTCGAGGTGACCACCGTGTCGAGGGCGAGGCCCTCGGTGGTGGCGATCAGCGGGGCGTGGAAGACGGAGCCGGCCAGGCCGTAGCCGACGAGACCTACGCGGAGGGGGGTGCCAGTCATGCGTCCTACTTTCGCAACGCTGTTGCCAAAGTGCAAGCGCCGGGGAGAATGGTGGCGTGAACAGGACGAAGGGCGGGCCGGGCGTGGTGGGTGGCATGCGGGCGAGCGCGGGCGGGGCGAATCTGCTCGCCCTGCGCAGCCACAACACCGCGCTGGTGCTCGACCTGCTGCGCACGGCGGGCGCCGACGGCATCAGCCGCCTCGAACTCGCCGAGCGGACCGGGCTGACCCCGCAGGCCGTCAGCAAGATCACGGCCCGGCTGCGGGAGGAGGGCCTCGCGGCGGAGGCGGGGCGGCGGGCGTCGACCGGGGGCAAGCCGCGCACGGTGCTGCGGCTGGTGCCGGAGGCCGGGCACGCGGTGGGAGTGCATCTGGACCGGGACGAGCTGCGGGCCGTGCTGGTGGATCTCAAGGGCGCCGTGGTCGGGGAGCGGCGGGCGGCGCTGGATCTCGGGGCGGGGGCGACGTCCGTGCCGGCGGCGGTGGCGGTGGTTGTGGAGGGCGTGGTGGCCGAGGCGCTGCCGGTGACCTCCGGACCGCTGCCGCCCGCCCGAGCCGGTTCCCTGCTCGGCGTCGGCGTCGCGCTGCCGGGGCCGCTCGATCACGCCCGGGGCGTGCTGCACCGGGTCACCGGCTTCCCCGAGTGGGACGGCTTTCCGCTGCGGGACGCGCTGGCGAGGCGGCTCGGTGTGCCGGTGGTGATCGACAAGGACACCAACGCAGCCGCGCTGGGGCTGGCGGTCGGGGGTGAGCGCGGCTCCTTCGCCTACCTGCATCTCGGTACGGGGCTCGGGGCCGGGCTCGTGATCGGGGGGACCCTGCACCGGGGCGCGCGGACCGGGGCGGGGGAGTTCGGGCACCAGGTGATCCAGCTGGACGGGCCGCCGTGCACGTGCGGGGACCGCGGGTGCATCGAGGCGCTGTGCCTGGCGGCCGTGGCGCGCGGGGACACCGAGGAGGCGGCGCGGGTCCTCGGTGCGGGCGCGGCGAACCTGGTCGCGCTGCTCGACATCGACGTCGTCCTGCTGGGCGGCCGTACGGTGACCGCGGCGCCGGAGGTGTTCGTACGGGGGGTCGGTGCGGTGCTGGGGGCACGGGCCCGGCGCACGGGGGAGGAGGCCGTGCCCGTACGGGTGGCCTCCGGCGGCGGGAGGGGCGTCGCGGTGGGGGCGGCTCAGCTGGTGCTGGGGCCGGTGTTCGGGCGCGGGGACGGGTGAGGCGTGGAGACCGGTTGAGGTCGGGGCCGGTGGGGCGTGGAGGCCGGGTGAGGTCGGGGCCGGTGGGGCGTGGAGGCCGGGTGAGGTCGGGGGCGGGTGGGGCGTGGAGGCCGGTTGAGGTCGGGGACGGGTGAGGCATGGAGGCCGGTTGAGGTCGGGGACGGTTGAGGGGCGGAGGCCGGTTGAGGTCGGGGGCGGGTGAGGCGTGGAGGTCGGCCTCTCGCGGGCCGGGCCCACGCGCGCGAAGGCACTGCTGCGACGCCGGGGACTGTCTGCCGATCGGGCGGACTCGCACCGCCGTTCGGGGGGCCGCTCGCAGCGGTGCCGCTTCTCGCCCGCCCCCGTCCGGCAGACTCACGTGTCCATGCGACTCTGCACGCCCGCTTCCCTCTGCCTGGCGGCGGCAGCCGCCCTGTTCCCCGCCGCGACCCCGGCTCACGCCGATCCCCGACCTCCCGCCTGCGCCGCCTCCGACCACCGGACGTTCCCCGTCACCACCCGCCTCCACGGCGGCCCCGACAGGTACACGGCCGGGGGCGGTTTCGGCACCTGGTACATCGACCTGACCAACACCACCGACCGGCCCTGCACCGGCATCCACCCCGTCGTCGTGCTCGTCGACGACAAGCGGGCGCTGAAGCCGTCGCAGCCCCAGCTGGAGTTCTTCGTGGGGGCACGGCCCCACCCCGTCCGTTTCGAGGCGACCGACGAGGACGAGCTCGTCGGGGTCCTCGCCGACGAACAGGGTGAACCGAGTGAACAGGAAGGAGAGGGCGCCTTCCGCGGGTTCACCGTCGCCCCCGGCCGGACCCTCACCGTGAAGGTGCGCCTCGCGGTCACCTCGGACGCCGTGCCGAACGACGTCACCGCCAAGGCAGCCGTCGTACAACGACGCGACGACGACGGCGAGTGGGTCGGCGAGTCGAACGACTACCGGTTCGCCATCGACAGCGCACCCGAGCCCGGCACGCGCGGCGAACCCCCCGCCGAGTCCGCCGAGTCCGCCGAGTCCAGCGAGCCCAACGTCTCCACCGAGCCCAACGCCTCCGCCGCTCCCGACGCCTCCGCCGGCCCGCCCACCAGCCGCCTCCCCCTCGCCGACGAGCTCGCCCGGACCGGAACCACCGGCGCCGCCGTCGCCGTGGCCGCCGCCCTGCTGCTCGCCGCAGGCGGCGCCGTACTGCTGGCGCGCCGCCGCCGCTGAAGCCGTCCCGCCTGTCGGGATGCCGGAAACGGGCCATTCCCTCAAGATCCGGCCACTGTTTAGGCTGGGGCGCACGCTGGACCGCGTACGGCAGGAGATCCCTCACATGGCAGACCGCAAGCCCATCGAGTCGTGGCTCACCGACATGGACGGTGTGCTCATCCACGAGGGCGTACCGATCCCCGGCGCCGACGCCTTCCTCAAGAAGCTGCGTGAGTCCGGAAGGCCCTTCCTGGTCCTCACCAACAACTCGATCTACACCCCGCGCGACCTGCACGCCCGGCTGCGCCGCATGGGCCTGGAGGTGGAGATCGAGAACATCTGGACCTCCGCGCTCGCCACCGCCAAGTTCCTGGACGACCAGCGCCCTAACGGTTCGGCGTACGTCATCGGCGAGGCGGGCCTGACCACCGCGCTGCACGACATCGGCTACATCCTCACCGACCACGAGCCGGACTACGTCGTCCTCGGCGAGACCCGGACCTACTCCTTCGAGGCCATGACGAAGGCGGTCCGGCTGATCAACGGCGGTGCCCGTTTCATCTGCACCAACCCCGACGAGACCGGCCCCTCGGCCGAGGGCCCGCTCCCGGCGACCGGCGCGGTGGCCGCGCTGATCACCAAGGCGACCGGCAAGCAGCCGTACTTCGCGGGCAAGCCCAACCCCCTGATGATGCGGACCGGGCTCAACGCCATCGGGGCGCATTCCGAGACCAGCGCGATGATCGGCGACCGGATGGACACCGACGTGCTGGCCGGCATCGAGGCGGGCATGCAGACGTTCCTGGTCCTCACCGGGCTGACCCGGCCCGAGCAGGTCGAGAACTTCCCGTACCGGCCGTCGCAGGTCGTGGACTCCATCGCGGACCTCGTCGACAGGATCTGACACCGGCAGCGGTGACGCCCTTCGCCGCTTCAGACACCGGCCCGCTCAAACCCGCCACCACTCGTTCGGAGCATCCCGGCCCTTCCCGAGGATGCGGGCCGGGTCCCCGCGGGGGAGGCTCCAGGTAACTGGAGGTACACGATGGGTTCACTGCGAGTCACTCTCTGTACGGGCCTCCTGGCCGCCGTCGCTCTCACGCCGACGGCGTACGCGGCGGACGGAGGGGGCGTCTCCGTGACCCCGGCGGCCCCCGCCCCCGGCACCGACGTCACGCTCCGGGTGTCCGACTGCGCCGAGAAGACGGCCTTGGCCGTCTCGACGGCGTTCGTCGCCGACGTACGGCTCACCGCCACCGACGGCACACTCGTCGGCGAGACCCGCGTCCGCTCCACGCTCACCGCTGGGGCGTACGCGGTGAAGGTCACCTGCGGCGCCGCCGACCGCACCGGCACGATCACCGTCGGGAAACCCGGGTCGCGGCCGTCCGCCCCCGCCTCACCGATCGCCCCCGTCGACGCGGGCGGCGGCGGTACCGCCCACCTCGCCGCCTCGGACGCCCGTGAGACCGGTCCCGGCACGGCCCAGGCGGTGACCGGCCTGGTCCTCGTGGGCGTCGCCGCGGTGGCCGTGGTGCGCGCCCGGCGCAGTCGCGGAGCGAGTTGACCATGTCCGACCAGGAACACCACTCCGGTACCGGACGCTTGGTGACCGGCCTGGCCTGGGCGGTGCTGCTGCTCGGGCTGTGGCTGTGGGGGCGCGAGGTGACCGACGTACGACCGGGCGCGACCGGGCCGACCACCGGCGACATGGCGGCGGTCGGACGGCCGCCCGACGTCGAACTGCCGCCCGCCCACCGGCCGTTGGGCGACGCGCTGCCGCAGCGCCTGGACATCCCCGGCCTCGGCGTCCAGGCCCCGGTCGTGGCCCGTGGCCTGGACGCCAGCGGCGCGCTCGACCCGCCGCCCTTCGACCAGGCCGGTGTCGTGGCCTGGTACGCGGACGGGGTGAAGCCGGGCGCGGCCGGGACCGCCCTGATGGTGGGTCATGTCGACACCGAGACCCGGCCCGCGGTCTTCTACAAGATCAGCGCCATGCGGCCCGGGCAGAAGATCCGGGTGGTCCGCGACGACGCCAGGATCGCCGAGTTCACCGTCGACGACGTCCAGGTCTTCAGCCGCGACCGCTTCGACGCCCACCAGGCCTACGGGCCGCGCCACACCGGCCGGGCCGAGCTGCGGCTGGTCACCTGCGGCGGCACCTTCGACAAGGAGACCCGCAGCTACACGGCGAACGTGATCGTCTCGGCATACCTCACGGGGACCGGCCTCTAAGGCCTGCTCCGGCGGCAGGTCCCGCCCACCTGGCCCGGTCTGCGGCCCGCTCCCCCGGAAGCCGCAGACCGGGCCGGTCCTCGACCGCGCGCACGGGCCGCGGGAGTAGCCCGGCGAGCCGCGCGGGAGGCTGCGGAGGCCACGGTGGTGATCCCTGGCCGGGGCCGGCGTCGGCTGAGAAGACTCTAGGACGGAAGGGCGCCGACGGCCCAGGTTTTGCCGCACGCCAGGTCCCGGTCCGGTGGCGCTGCGTTATCCGGCCAGGCCGTACGAGGTCCGGCGGGGGTGGAACGATCCCGCACCCCGGGGGCTGTAACAGCTCTCGGACAAGGAACCGTCGACCTCGTGTGCGGAGCGGGACGTATGCCAGGATTGAGCCTCGGAACGGTGCGCCCAAAGGGCCCAAGGGGGAGTTGGATGTACGGCAGCAGGGGGGTCGGGGCGTTCGTCGGAAGGCGGGCGTCCGCGGTGGTGCTGGGGGCGGCACTGCTGGTCACGGGGTGTTCGGGCTCCGATGGCGGGGACGATCCGGAGGGCGGGGCGAGCGCCGGAGCGGGCGCGGGGATCACGCAGCAGCCCAAGGAGGCCGCCCCGTTCTGGGTGAACCCGGACGGTACGGCCGCCCGGCAGGTGGCCGCGCTGGAGAAGGCCGGCAAGAAGGAGGACGCCGAGCTGGTCCGGAAGATCGCCGAGCAGCCGGTCGGCGAGTGGATCAGCCCGGACAATCCGGAGCAGCAGGCGCGCGGTTTCACGGAGGCCGCGGAGAAGGCGGGCCGTACGGCGCTGCTGGTGCTCTACAACATCCCGCACCGCGACTGCGGCCAGTACTCGCAGGGAGGCGCCGCCGACGGCAACGCCTACCGGGCCTTCGTCGACGCGGTGGCCAAGGGCATCGGGGACCGTTCCGCGACGGTCATCCTGGAGCCGGACGCGGTGCTGCACCTGGTGGACAACTGCACGCCGGAGCAGTACCACGAGGAGCGCTACGACCTCCTCAAGGGCGCCGTCGCCAAGCTCACGGCCCTGAAGAACACCAAGGTCTACCTGGACGCGGGCAACGCCGGCTGGGGCAAGCCCGACCAGATCTTCGAGCCGCTGAAGCGGGCGGGCATCGACCAGGCCGACGGCTTCTCGGTCAACGTCTCGAACTTCTACACCACCGAGGACTCCATCGCGTACGGCAAGCAGCTGTCCGCGAAGGTCGGCGGCAAGCACTTCGTCATCGACACCAGCCGCAACGGCAACGGCCCCTACACCGAGGGCGATCCGGGCGAGCGCTGGTGCAACCCGCCGGGGCGTGCCCTGGGCGAGACCCCGACGGTGAAGACCGCCGACCCGCTGGTCGACGCGTACCTGTGGGTGAAGCGGCCCGGGGAGTCGGACGGCGAGTGCAAGGGCGGCCCCAAGGCCGGGCAGTGGTGGGCGGACTACGCACTCGAGCTTGCCAAGGCCGGCACGTAGTACTTCCCCGTACAGAACGTGGGGGCGCCCTCCGTGACCGAGGGCGCCCCCACGTGCGTAGCAGTACTGCTTAAGGGACCTTGACCCACTGGGCCTTGCTCGGCACGCCCTGGCCGTCCGTCACGAACAGCATGTACCAGCCCGGCTGGACCAGGTTCCGGTTCTTCGGCACGGTCACCGTCAGCTTGTCGCCGCCCGTCTCGAAGTCCAGCGCGATCGAGCGCTGGTCGACGTCCGTGACGTGCGTGGAGGCGCTGGGCCGGATCAGCCGGACCTTCTTGACCGACTCGGCCTGCTTCGAGGTGAACGTGGCGGTCTCGCCGCGCGCGATGGTCTGCGGGCCGCCCGACAGCTCCGGCCGCCCACCGTCCTGGTACAGGTACGGCGGCGTGTAGATCTCGATGCGCTGCTCGAACTTGCCCGGCTTGGTGTTGGCCTTGTCGGCGAACAGCGAGTCCGAACCGAAGAACATCACGCGCCCGTCGGGCAGCAGGATGGAACCCGAGTGGTAGTTGCGGCCCACCAGCGGGTCGGCGACCCGCTCGAACGCGTCCTTCTCCGTGTCGTAGAGCCGCGCCTGCAGGATGTTGGAATCGCCGCGGCCCCGATAGTCCTCCGAACCGCCGGAGACCAGCACGCTGTCGTCGGGCAGGATCGAGGCCTGCGGGTAGCGGGTGCCCTTCTCCAGTGACGGGCCGTCCACGAAGCGCGGGTCGTCGGCCTTCAGGTCGACCAGCCTCGTCTTCTTGCTGGACAGCTTGGACTCGCCGACCCCGCCGCCGCCGATCACCATGTACTTCTCGTCCTGCGCCGGCGGCAGCAGCACGGTGTTGGACGTCTCCATCAGCTTCGGGTCGCTCAGGCCGGGGACCTTGGTGAACTTGTTGGTCTCCACGTCCCAGACGCCCGGCTCACGGCCCACGTTGTCCGGTCCGTAGCCCGCGTTCGAACCCGAGTAGAAGATCTTGCCGTTCTGCATCAGGAACAGCGCCGGGTACGTCGGGAACTGGCGGACCTTCTCCGTGTACGTCCACTTCTTGGTCTTCGGGTCGAAGATCTCGTTCTTGCCCGGGACCAGCTGGCCGATGTCGTCGAGGCCGGACACGCTGAGGATCCTGCCGTCGCTCAGCATGGTGAGCGTCGGATACCAGCGGGCCTCGTTCATCGGGTCGACCTTGATGTACTTCTCGGCGACCGGGTCGAACTCGTAGGCGTCGCGGATGCCCTGGAAGTCCTTCTTGTCCAGGGCGAGCTTCTGCGCGATGCCGTAGGTGTTGCGGGCGTCGCCGCCCTTCAGGCCCTGGACGCGGTAGTTGTCCTGGGTGCCGGTCTCGTACTTGGCGCCTTCCTTGGCGGCCTCGACGTAGATACGGCCGAGCCCGGGGTCGTTGCCCAGGAACTTGCCGGTCTCCGGGTCGAACTTCTTCTTGGCGCGCGGCACGAGCACCGGGTCCTTCGAGATGAAGGTCTTGCCGTTCTCCTTGCCGGTGAACTTGGTGCCCGCGGGCAGGGTGATCGGCTTGTCCGGGTTCTCGTTGTGGACGATCATCAGGCCGCCGGCCTTCTTCACGTCACCCTTGAGCTTCTCGTACCGCTTGGTGCCGCCCGCGATCAGCAGGTTGCCGTTGGCGAGCTGGGTGTGGCCGGTGCAGAACAGGTCGGTCGGGGTCGGGACCTTCTTGATGGTGCCCTTGACCGGGTCCCAGATCCGGGTGTCGTACTTCTTCGCGTCGAAGTTGTCCTGGTTGTTGCCCGACCCCGCGACGAGCAGCACCTTGCCGGTGCGCAGCAGCGCCGCGTGGATGGTGTTCTGCCGGTACTCCTCGGGGAACTCGATGATGTCCCACTTGCCGTTCGCGGCCTTGTACTCCGGCTTGTTGATCTTGTACTGGTGGTATTTCTCGGTTCCGAAGCGGTACAGCCACGGCCCGTTCATCCCGGCCAGCGCGAGTACCACCGCCGTGCCTATCGCGAGTCGACGGGCGCGGCGGCGGCCTGCACGGTCGTTCATTCCTTACGTCCCCCAAGTCCACCAAGGGCGATCTGCATGGTCTGGTCGTTGCCCCCTTCGGTGCCTCCGTGGGAGGCGGCCCAGCTGGGCTTGTGCTGCGGGGTGTGCGGCGCGTGCGACGCCTGCGGCTGGTGCGGCAGGGACAGCGGCTGGGGCTGCGTCTGGTGCGGCCCCGCGGTGTCCCGCGGCTGCTCCGCGGACTGCGCTCCCGCGGCGTGGGCGCCGGGCTTCTTCTTGGCCTGCCGCAGCTCGTGGCGCCAGGCGAAGATCGGGAACGCGGTGATCAGCATGGCGAACGAGGCCCAGATGACCATCGCCGGGTGGGAGTTCCCGAAGACGAAGCCGGCGGCGATCGACGCGCCGAAGATCAGGATGAAGTACCAGTGGTACCGGAAGGTCCCGAACCACCGGTCCGGGCTCGCCGAGTCGCCCTTGGGCGTGACCACGAACTTGCTCTTGCGGCGCAGCACGGAGTCGATCAGCGCCTTCGCGTACAGCGGCGCCGACAGCGCGGACATCACCATGCCGGCCACACCGCCGGAGCCCTCCGGCTCGTGCGGCGAGACGTTGTGGCGGCGGTTCCAGACGTACAGACCGATCTGCAGGGCGGAGGCGTTGCCGTAGAGCATCAGCCAGACCGCCGGGTCGATGTTCACACCCGAGGCGCCCAGACCCAGGAACAGCGCACAGCTCAGCGCCGCCAGGATCCAGTTCAGGGCCGACATCGGGTAGAAGATGATCATCATCGTGTAGTTGAAGAGCTTGCTCGGCGGCAGCGAGTACCAGCCCTTCCAGTACTGCTTGAGGATCGTCTCGTACGTGCCGCGCGACCAGCGCATCTGCTGCGTGAAGAAGTCCGTCCAGGCGCTGGGGCCCTCACCGACCGCGAGCACGTCCGGGGTGTAGACCGAGCGCCACTTGTTGCCCGTGGCCGGGTTCTTGTGGCGGTGGATCTCGAAGCCGGTGGCCATGTCCTCGGTGATCGAGTCGTACAGGCCGCCGATCTGCTTGAGCGCCTTGATGCGCACGGCGTTGGACGTGCCGACGAACATCGGCGCGCCGTAGCGGTTGCCGGCGCGCTGGATCAGCGCGTGGAAGAGGAACTGCTGCGACTCGGCGGCCTTGGTGACGAAGTTGTCGTAGTTGCCGTACACCTGCGGGCCGATGACGAACCCGACGTCCGGGTCGCGGAAGAAGCCGAGCATCCGCTCCAGGTAGTTGGGCAGCGGCACGTGGTCGGTGTCGACCGAGGCGAAGAAGTCGTAGTCGTCGCCGTGGGCTTCCAGCCAGGCGTTGTAGTTGCCGTGCTTGGTCTTGGCGCGGTGCGGGCCGGTGGGCTGGTTCCACTTCGCGACGCCCTTGCGGGAGAAGTGGTGCACGCCGAGCCGCTCGCAGACCGCCTTGACCTCGGGGTCGTCGCCCTCGTCGAGCAGCCACACGTGCATCAGGCCCCGGTGGCGGATCCTCACCGCCGCCTCCAGGGTCTTCGTCACCATCTCCAGTGGCTCCTTGCCGGGCACGAAGGAGGTGAGGAAGGCCACTCTGGTGCCGGTCTCGGGCACCACCGGGATCGGGTCGCGGGCCACCAGCGTGGCGTGCGCGTTGGACAGCACGTTCATGCAGCGGAAGAACTCGATCAGGCCGATCGAGACGAGCATCACGACGTCGAGCGCCGGCAGGAAGTCGTACGCCGGGTAGTCGCGCTCGGTCCAGTGCGAGGGCTGCAGCAGCCAGACCAGCAGCACCAGCGACAGCACCGGGGCCGCGGCCAGCATCAGGGCGATCCGGATGCGGTGCGGCTCCTGCGAGATCAGCGAGCGGTACCGCACCTTGTACGGCTTGTTCGGATCGGGCTGGGTGAGGGGACCCGCGAGCCGGCTGTAGTGCTCGTAGTCGTATCTCGGCAGTGTTTTCTTGATCCGGCGGAACGTCCCCGTGTTCCAGGTCCGGTGAGCAGGCACCCTGAGCTGGGTGGTCTGGGACGGGTCGTGGTCCTGCCCGGCGCCTGTCGGCGTCGACGTCATGAGTCATCCCCCCACACGCGGGTCCGCCGCGTGTTTCGTCGCTTCCTACCGCCTGGTGCAGGTCCCCCTCGACCTTCACAGGCGTATCAGTGGTGGATCGCTGTCACCACGTCATCCACACCTTATAGACACGGCAACGCGACCTTCCGGTTGCATGATGCCCCCCTCGGCATCCCTTCACGAACGGGGCCCCTCTCCCCGCAGCACGGGCAACCGGCTCCTTGCCCCCCAACTACCGCGTATACGCGGATTGTTGAAGAACCAGGGTTCTACGGTGCTCATCATGATCGCAAGATGCGAAACGCGGTGTTTACCGGTCATACGCGCTCATTGTGGCGCCTGTGAGGGCCTTGTGGAGCCGTTGTGGACAGGCGGGCGCGGATGTTGCCGAAGTGCTCTCTTATGGCCTCCTCCGCCCTGACCGAGTCGCCGGACCGTACCGCGTCGAGGATCTCCCGATGTTGCCGGCAGGTGACGGCAGGGTCCTGCGGCACGCCCCCGAGGTCCGTGCGGACCCGGTGGAAGGCGTCCCAGAACGCCTCAAGAACCTCGCTCAGCAGCACGTTGTCCAGCCCCCGGTAGAGGGTGGCGTGAAAGGCCCGGTCGGTCTCGGCGAGGCCGGCTCCCCGCGCGGCCTGCTCATCCATACGGGCGGCGAGCGCGTCCAGTTCAATCAGGTCCGCCTCCGGCAGCCGCCCCGCGAGCCGGGAGACGAGCCCGGTCTCCACGGCCTCCCTCAGTTCCAGCAGCTGGAGCAGGGAGTCCTCGCCCCGGTAGTGCCCGGCGACCGTGCGGAAGGCGAGGCCCTCGATCATCGGGGCCAGGGACATCGGACCGACGTACGTCCCGAAGCCGTGCCGGATCTCCACGATGCCCATCGCCTGGAGCGCCTTCAGCGCCTCGCGCACCGAGTTCCGGCTCGCGCCCAGGTACTCCATCAGCGCGGGCTCGGTCGGCAGCGGGGCTCCGGAGGGCAGCCGGCGGTCGATGATGAGCTTCTTGATCCTCTCCTGGAGGTCACGCGCTGCCATGGCCAGAGGGTATCCGGCCAAAAGCCGACGGGCTCCCCGTTCGTACGAAGGGGGAGCCCGTCTTGTCGGTGCGCCGCCAGGGACTCGAACCCCGGACCCGCTGATTAAGAGTCAGCTGCTCTAACCAACTGAGCTAGCGGCGCGCGGTGACGCGTTAACTCTACAGGACGCCCGGGGGTGCTCCCGACCACCTGCCCGGCGGGGGGCCGGCCCGCGTCCGGCCGCGTACATCATTCGGACCGTCAACATGCGCACCGGGAAGACAGTTGAGAAACTGGCGGTCGTGCACAGGCGCGGACTTTTCGACCGGAAGTGTGAGGGGAATCGCATGGAGTCTCCGGTATTCGAGGAATTCGATCCGGCGAGCGACTGCGACTGCCCCGGCTGTGTCCACTGGCGACGCGTCCTGCCGCGTTCCACGGCCGGCCGCACCACCGGCCACCCGGCCGCCCACCGGGCCCTCGTCGTGGCGGCCGCGGCCTCCACCGCGCTCGGCGCGGGCCATGTGGCACCCGCCCCGGCCGCCCAGCACGCACCCCACCGCCCGGGCGTTCCCGCAGGTGAGGAGCCTGATACTCCACAGGGCGGCAAGGCCCCGCTGCACGGCTCCGGCGAGCAGTCGGCCAAGCCAGCCGTGGCTCCGAAGACACCCCCGACCACCCGCGCGGACATCATCAACCGGGCCAAGAAGTGGGTCGCCGCGCAGGTGCCGTACAGCGTGTACGCGTACTGGTCCGACGGTTACCGGCAGGACTGCTCGGGCTATGTCTCGATGGCCTGGAACCTGCCCGGAAACGAATGGACGGGCAGCCTGCACCGGTACGCGGACCGGATTTCCAAGGAGGAACTCCAGCCCGGCGACATTCTGCTGTTCCACAATTCGGCGGATCCCCAGAACGGCTCCCACGTCGTCCTTTTCGGCGGCTGGACGGACTACACGCACACCTACTACTTCGCCTATGAGCAGACCCGCCCGCACACCCGCCGGCAGGCCACCCCGTACGCCTACTGGAGCCACTCGGACCGCTACCTCGCCTACCGCTACAAGGGGCTCCCGGCGGGGACGACGGGCGCGTCGGGCACCCGGCCGGACACCGGGAAGCCGGCCGCGTCCACCCCGGCGCCGTACCCGGGAGCGGCGTATTTCGGCCCCGGCGCCAACAACAAGTACGTCACTCAGCTCGGCCGCATGCTCGTCGCGCGCGGCGCCGGGCGGTTCTACACCTCGGGCCCCGGCCCGCGCTGGACGGACGCGGACCGGCGGGCGACCCGGGCCTTCCAGCAGGCCCAGGGCTGGCGGGGCGCGGCCGCGGACGGCCTGCCGGGCCCGCTGACCTGGCAGCTGCTGGTCACGGGGCAGGGCAGGGACGTCAAGGCGGTAGCGGCCGGGCCGCCCTCATCGCACGGGGTGCCGGGCTATCCGGGGCGGGCGATGTTCCGGCCCGGCGCGAACAACCCGTACGTCACCCAGCTGGGGAGGCAGCTGGTGAAGAAGGGGTTCGGCATGTACTACAAGGCCGGGCCGGGGCCGCGCTGGAGCGAGGCGGACCGGCGAGGCGTCGAGGCCTTCCAGCGTGCCCAGGGCTGGCGGGGCGGCGCGGCGGACGGTTATCCGGGGCCGGAGACCTGGCGGCGGCTCTTCTCGTAGCCGCCCACGAGCGTCCCGCAAGCGCCCTGCAGGCGTCTCGTAAGCGACTTCTCTCACGATCTGGCGCGGAGGCTGGAGGCACCCATGAGTACGACCACGTCACAGACGCCCGAGTCCGAGGGGACGGCAGACAGTCCCACCCGGCCCGCTCGGCTGATCCAGAACGAGGTGACCACCGAGATCCCCATTCACCTGCTGTTCCGCGACGACCCGGACCCGGCGACGGTGCCGCTGAAGCCCGCGGTGGTGAGCCGCCGGCAGGGCACGGGGGAGCAGCCCCGTCTCAGGTACCCGCCTGCCGCGCGGCCGCGTCCCGTGCCGCGGGTCGATCCGGACCTGGTGGAGCGGCCGGCCCGGGTGCTGCCCGGCGCGGCGGGTGTGCTGGCCGGGATGTGCGGGGCGGCCGGGTGCGTGGCCACGTCGTGGTGGGCCGGCGTGCTGCCGCCACTCGTGGCCGGGGCGCTGGGGCTGCCGGCGTCCGCGGGGACCGGGCTGGGTCCCGCGCAGTGGGCGGCGTACGCCGGGGCCGGTGCCCTCGGGCTGTTCGGCTTCGGCGGGCTGGCCCGGGGCCGCACCGGGCGGGCCTGGGTGCTCGGCCTGTTCGGCCGCTACCGGGGGACCGTACGGCGCACCGGCCTGCTGTGGGTCAATCCGCTGCTGTTGCGCCGCCGGGTCGACGTCCGGCTGCGGCACTGGCGCGGCGAGCCGATGCCGGCGGCCGACGCGAGCGGGGTCGCGCTGCGGGTGGTCGTCCTGGTGGTGTGGCGGGTGCGGGACACCGCGCGGGCCACGCTCGCGGTCGAGGACCACGAGACGTATCTGCGCGAGTGCGTCGAGGCGGCGCTGCTCCGGGTGCCCGTGGAGATGCCGGGCGGGGCGCAGGGCTCCGTCGACGCGGCGGCCGACGCGCTGACCCGGCTGGTGGCGGCGGACACCGCGCCGGTCGGCCTCGAGGTGTTCTCGGTGCAGCCGGTCAGGGTGGAGTACGCCCCCGAGGTCGCCGCCGCCATGCACCGCCGACGGATCGCCGCGCTTGACGCCCAGCACCGGGCGAGCGTGCTCAGCTCGGTCGTGGACTCGGTGGAGGACACGGTGACCCGGCTGACCATGCGGGGCCTGGTCGAACTCGACGACTACGAACGCAAGGCGCTGGTCAAGGACTTGACGGTGGCGTTCTGCGCGGGACGCGGCGAGCAGGGTCCGTGATTGGTATGGACATGTTCAACTAGTCGCAATAACCTGATGCTTGGTCTAGACCTACCTGCACAGCTCACTGAACCCTCCCCCACGTTCTCCAGGAGCGGCAGCATGCGCACAAGGACCAAGCTGTACGCAGCCGCGGTGGGACTGGCGACGACCGGAGCTCTCGTGCTCTCCTCCGGCGGCGCCAGCGGCCACGGCTACACCGACCTCCCCATCAGCCGGCAGAAGCTCTGCCAGAACGGCACGGTGACCAACTGCGGCGCCATCCAGTGGGAGCCGCAGAGCGTCGAGGGCCCCAAGGGCTTCCCCGCGTCCGGACCGGCCGACGGGCAGATCTGTTCCGGGAACAACACCCGGTTCGCCCAACTCGACAGCCCGCGCACCCCCTCGGGCGGCGCCTGGCCGACCACGAAGGTGACGGGCGGCCAGACGTACACCTTCCGCTGGCAGTTCACGGCCATGCACGCCACGACCGACTTCAAGTACTACGTCACCAAGCCGGGCTGGAACCAGAACCACAACCTGGCCCGCTCCGACCTCAACCTCACCCCGTTCCTGACGGTGCCGTACAACGGCCAGCGCCCGCCGGCCACGCTCTCCCACAGCGGCAGGCTGCCGTCCGGGCTGAGCGGGCACCACGTCATCCTCGCGGTGTGGATGATCGCCGACACGGGCAACGCGTTCTACGCCTGCTCGGACGTCACGTTCTGAGGTTCTCTTGAGTCACCGCCGCGGCCGGTGTGGGTAGCTTCCTCCCACGCCGGCCGTTCGGGGCCGGCGGACCGACCTCGGGGGACGTGCGATGGACGTGATCTTCTACCTCGCACCCGGCCTGATCATGGCCGTGGCGATCTTCATGGCGTACCGCGTGGTGCGCCGCTGGCTGCAGCTGCGCGGCGCCTGGAACAGCGGGCTGACGGCCGAGGGGCGCTGCCTGCGGGCGTACTCGACGGTGAGCGGTGGTCACGGTGACACCTCCGTGCGCACCACGCTGCACCATGTGTACGAGTTCATCACGCATGACGGCCGGGTGATCCGGTTCGAGGAGGAGGACGGTCCGGCGACGGTCGTCGAGGGGGACTACGTGACCGTGTACTACACGGACTGCCCCCAGGTCGTCGCCACGGCCCACGCCCCGAGCCGGGTGAAGCAGGCGGCGGCGACCTTCGGGATCCTGGCGTTCCTCGGGGTGGTCGTGGTGTTCTGCGTCGGGTTCGTGGTGACGTACACCGAGGTCTTCGCGTCCTCGCAGGCCGCCGGTTTCTGACCGGACACGACTGAGGGGCCCCTCGCTCCCACGAGAGGCCCCTCACCAGTGCGCCGCCAGGGACTCGAACCCCGGACCCGCTGATTAAGAGTCAGCTGCTCTAACCAACTGAGCTAGCGGCGCATGACTCCCGCCGACCGCTGGAATCACGTGAATCACGCGACTCACGCTCTCGCGGCTGGCGACGAAGAAAATAATACCTGGCCCCAGGGGGTGCTTCCGACCACGTCCTAGATCGCCAGCGACAGCAGCACCGGCGCCGCGTTCCGGTTCAGGGTGTCCGCGGCCTGGCGCAGCCGTTGGGCGTGCTCCACCGGGAGGGACAGGGCGAGGCAGCCCACCGTGGAGCCGGCCGTGATCGGGACGGCCGCGCAGACCGTGCCGACCGCGTATTCCTGCAGGTCGAGGACGGGCACGGTGGGCGGCTGGGTCTCCAGGCGGGAGAGCAGGAGCTTGTCGCTGGTGATGGTGCGCGAGGTGAGGCGGGCCAGCTTGTGGCGGGCGAGGTGGTCGCGGCGGCCGGCGTGGTCGAGCTGGGTGAGCAGGCTCTTGCCGACCGCGGTGGCGTGGGCCGAGTAGCGGAAGTCGACCCACTCGTTCACCTTCGGGGTGGCCGGGCTGTCGGCGTACTGGGTGACCTTCACCTCGCCGTCGACGTACCGGCTGATGTAGACGGCGGCGCCGACCGAGTCGCGCAGCCGGTCGAGGATGTGCTGGAGCTTCTCGCGCAGCGCCTCCTCGCGGTGGTGGGCCGAGCCGAGGCGGGCGAGGGCGGCCCCCGTGACGTACGCGCCGTCGGTGATCTGCTCGACGTAGCCCTCGCGGCGCAGCATGCGCAGCAGCGCGGTCAGGCGCTCCGGGCCGAGGCCGGTGTGGCGGGCGAGCTCGGTGTCGGTGACTCCGGTGGTGTGCCGTGCCACGGTCTCCAGAACGCGCAGGGCGTCCTGGGCCGAGTGGTACGGCGCGGTCGGCTCGTGCTTCAGCGCCACGGTGGTCTCCCCCTGCGCTTGCTCATTGGGCCGTAATCCGGTCGGTGAACCTCCTCCACGATAACCGGCAAGGGCTCTGCGGGGAGCGGGTGTTGACAGGATTCCCGTGGCCTCCCAACTGGGGCATCGGCACTCTGGCATATGCCAAAGTCATTTCCTGTGCCGTCACCCGCTCCCTGGACCTCGCGCGTTGCCCTGTTCACCGTCCGTGGTCACAGGACCGCGCTGAGAAATTCCCGGGTCCGGTCGTTCTCCGGTTCGCTGAAGATCTTCTCCGGCGGGCCCGACTCGATGATCCGGCCCGAGTCGAACATCAGGACCTGGTCGGAGATGTCCCGGGCGAAGTTCATCTCGTGGGTCACGCAGAGCATCGTGATGTCGGTGGAGCGGGCGATGTCCCGCAGCACGTCGAGGACGCCCGCGACCAGCTCGGGGTCGAGCGCGGAGGTCACCTCGTCCAGCAGCAGCACCTTCGGCCGCATCGCCAGCGCCCGCGCGATCGCCACGCGCTGCTGCTGACCGCCGGACAGCTGCGCGGGGTGCTTGTCGACGTGGTCGGTCAGCCCGACCAGCTCCAGCAGCTCCCGCGCCCGCTCCTCGGCGGCGTCCTTCGACATGCCGAGGACGGTGACCGGCGCCTCGGTGATGTTCCGCAGGACGGTCATGTTCGGGAACAGGTTGAACTGCTGGAACACCATCCCGATCTTCTTGCGGACCTCGCGGACCTGCTTCTCGGGTGCCGGGAACAGCTGCTCCCCGTCGACGGTGATCGTGCCCTCGTCGGGCTTGAGCAGCGTCATCAGCAGCCTGAGGATCGTGGTCTTGCCCGACCCGGACGGCCCGATCAGGGTGACGTGCTTGCCGGCGTCCACGGAGAAGTCCAGGTGGTCGAGGACCGTCACGTCCCCGAACCGCTTGGTGACCTGCTCCAGCCGGATCAGCTCGGAGGTGTGCTCGGCCGGGTTCTTCTCAGGGGTGGGGTGGGTCTCAATGGACAAGGCGTCGCTCCAGGGCTCGCAGGACAAGGGAGGCCAGGTAGGAAATGACGATGAAGGCCACGCCGATCACGGTCACGGGCTCGGTGAACCGGAAGGTCTCCTGGGAGAACAGCCGTGCCTCGCCGAGCATCTCCAGCACCGTGATCGCCATCAGCATCGGCGTGTCCTTGAGCATCGCGATGACGTAGTTGCCGAGCGCCGGGACGACCCGGCGCACCGCCTGCGGCAGGATCACCGCCGTCCACGTCCGGCGCAGCGGCAGGTTCAGCGCCGTCGCCGCCTCCCACTGGCCGACCGGTACGGCCTCGATGCCGGCCCGGTAGACCTGCATCGTGTACGTCGAGTAGTGCAGGCCGATGGCGAAGATGCCGGTGGTGAGCGCCGAGGCGGTCACGCCCCACTCGGGCAGCACGTAGAAGAGGAAGAACAGCTGCACCAGCAGCGGGGTGTTGCGGACGAACTCCGTGAACACCCCGACCGGCCAGGTCACCCACCGGGTCGGCGCCCGCATCAGCAGCGCCCACACCAGCCCCAGCACGAACGAGATCAGCGAGCCGAGGACCAGCGCCTGCAGGGTGACCAGCAGGCCGTCCCAGAAGTGCGGCATGAAGTCGGAGACCGCGCTCCAGTCCCAGTTCATCCGACACCGCTCCCCTCAGGCACGCGCACGGAGGCCACCGTCTTCTTCGGCGCCTTGCCGACGCCCGCCTTCAGCCGCTTCTCAAGACCGCGCATGCCCCGGGTCAGCAGGAAGGCGATCACGAAGTAGATCAGCAGCACGTACGTGTAGATCTCCGCGCTCTCCTGCAGCGCCAGGCGTACCAGGTTGCCGCTGAACGCCAGGTCGCCCATGCCCATGATCGACACCAGGGCTGTGCCCTTGAGCAGTTCGACGAGCAGGTTGGAGAACGGCGGGATCATCTCCGGCACCGCCTGCGGCAGCAGGATCAGCCGCATCCGCTGCCAGGGCGTGAAGCTGAGCGCGATCCCGCCCTCCTTCTGCGCCGGGTCGACCGCGCTGAGCGCACCGCGCACGATCTCCGAGCCGTACGCCCCGTAGGTCAGCCCGAGCGCGAGCGTGCCCGCCCACAGGGGCACCAACTGCCAGCCGAAGGCGATCGGCAGCACGAAGAACACCCAGAAGATCATCACCAGGGCCGACGTCCCGCGGAACACCTCGGTGTAGAGGCCCGCGAGGAAGCGGACGATCCACAGCCGGTGGGTGCGCGCGATACCGGCGACGAAGGAGACCGCCGCGGCCAGAGTCGCGCTGAGGACGAGCAGCTGGATCGTGACCCAGACGCCCTTGAGTACCAGTTCCCAGAGTCCCGAGGTCATCCGCCGCACAGCTCCTTCGCGGTCAGATCCGTCATCTCGGCCTCGGTGAAACCGAACGGCTTGAGGATGCGGAACAGCTCGCCGCTCTTCTTGAGCTTGTGCAGCTCGACGTTGAAGGCGTCCCGCAGCCTGGCCTCGGTCGGCCGGAACGCGAAGGCGCCCCCATCGACATGCGGTTCGCCGTCGACGATCGGCTTGAAGGGCCGGGTCGCCTCGGCCTTGCGGGACTTCTTCACCACCTCACGGGTGGTCAGCGCCGTACCGGCGAAGACGTCGACACGGCCCGCCTCGACGGCGTTCAGCCCGGCCACCTGGTCCGGGACGATCAGGATGTCGCTCTCCTTGTACCCGGCTTCGACCGCGTACTGGATCTCCGCGTAACCGGTCCCCGTCGCGAACCTGGCCTTCTTCTCGACGACGTCCTTGTAGTCGTGCAACCCCTTCGGGTTCCCCTTGCGGACGATGAACGAATCCAGCATCTGGTAGTCGGGGTCCGAGAAGATGACCTGCTCGCAGCGCTCGGGGTTGACGTACATCCCGGCCGCCACGACGTCGAACTGCTGGGAGTTGAGCCCGGGTATGAGCGAGCCGAACTCGGTCGGCACGGGCTGCACCCGGTCCACGCCCAGCCGCTTGAAGATGACCTTGGCCAGTTCTGGTGCCTCGCCGGTCAGTTCGCCGTTCTTGTCGATGTAGCCGAACGGGATCTCGCCGGCGATCCCGAGCCGTACGACGCCCGCGGCGCGCAGCCGCTCCAGCAGATCACCGCCCTCCGTACCGGACGCGGTGGCCACGCGAGAGCAGCCGGCGGCCCCCAGCGCGCCGAGCGCCGCGACCCCCGCGAGCAGCGACCGGCGTGTGGTTCCGGATGAGTTCTGGCTGTTTCTGAGTGGTGGAGCCATGGGCGCGCGGCTACCCGAGCGCATGCGATCTATGCGCCCTGGGCACGTGGGAACCCATGACGGATCGCTTCATCGAAGTCTCACTTGCCAAGCGCGGCGTGCGCTGCACGGCCCAACTCCTGGACGACCGTGCCCCGCTGACCTGCGCCGCCGTGTGGGACGCCCTGCCCCTGTCCGGCGACGTCTACCACGCGAAGTACGCGCGTAACGAGATCTACGCCCTCTTCCCGCCCTTCGCGGAAACGGAACCGCCCCTGGAAAACCCGACAGTCACCCCCATTCCGGGCGATCTTTGCTATTTCGCCTTCGCGGGCGCGGAGTTGGGCACGAAGGCGTACGGCTACGACCGCGAGGTCCGCGCCGGGACGACACTCGTGGACCTGGCCCTGTTCTACGAACGCAACAACCTGCTGCTGAACGCCGACGTCGGCTGGGTGCCCGGCACCGTCTGGGGCCAGGTCGTCGAGGGCCTGGAGACCATGGCCGAGGCGTGCAACGACCTGTGGCGCTCCGGAGCGGCGGGGGAGACGCTCAGCTTCCGGAGGGCCTGACCCCCGACGCGATCCCGGCCTCGTAGAGCGCGTGCGCGGCCCGCAGCACCAGGTCGTCGCGGTGCCGGGCCGCCACGAGCTGCATCCCGATCGGCAGGCCGTCCCCGTCCGTCCCGACGGGCACGGTCGCCGCGGGCTGCTGGGTCAGGTTGAACGGGTACGTGAACGGCGTCCACCCCGTCCACCGCCGGTGCCCCGACCCCTTCGGCACCTCGGCGCCCGCCTCGAACGCCGTGATCGGCAGGGTCGGCGTGACCAGCAGGTCGTGGGTGTCGTGGAAGAGTCCCATCCGGCGGCCCAGGTCCATGCGGACGTCGACCGCGGCCAGGTACTCCAGTGCCGAGTAGCGGGCGCCGATCGCGCAGATCTCCCGCAGCCCCGGGTCGAGCAGCGCGCGCTGCCCGGGCCCGAGGTGCTGGGTCACGCGGGCCGCCCCGCTGAACCACAGCGTGTGGAAGGCGTCCACCGGGTCGGTGAGGTCGGGGTCCGTCTCCTCCACGTACGCGCCGAGTTCCGCCAGCCGCTGCACCGCCCGCCGTACCGCCTCCGCGACCGCCGGGCGCACCGCCACCTGACCGCCCAGCGTCGGCGAGTACGCCACGCGCAGCCCGTGCACCCCGCCCGCCAGGCCGTCCGCGAGCGACCCGGGCGGCGGCCCGAGCGCCGACCAGTCACGCGAGTCCGGGTGTCCGATCACGTCCATCAGCAGCGCCGCGTCCGCCGCGTCCCGCGTCATCGGCCCCACGTGCGCCAGCGTGCCGAAGGCACTTGCGGGGTAGAGAGGCACCCGGCCGTACGTCGGCTTCAGCGCGAAGATCCCGCAGAAGGACGCCGGGATACGGACACTCCCTCCGCCGTCCGTGCCCAGCGACAGCGGCCCCGCGCCGAGCGCCACGGCCGCCGCGCTGCCCCCGCTGGAGCCGCCCGCCGTGCGCGTCGGATCGTACGGATGACGGGTCACACCCGTCAGCGGCGAGTCCGTCACGCCCTTCCAGCCGAACTCCGGGGTCGTCGTCTTGCCGAGGAAGACCGCGCCGTGCTCGCGCAGCCGGGCGACGGAGGGCGCGTCCTCGTCCCAGCGGCCCTGCTCCGGGATGGTCCGGGAGCCGCGCAGGGTCGGCGCCCCGCGCAGCAGCAGGATGTCCTTGACGGTGACCGGGACCCCGTCGAGCAGCCCGCACGGCTCACCGCGCCGCCACCGCTCCGCCGACTCCCGCGCCCGCTCGAGCGCGTCCTCGGCGGTGAGACGGACGAACGCGTTCACCTCCGGCTGGACCGCCTCCGCCCTGCGCAGGGCCGCACGGGTCGCCTCCACAGGGCTGAACTCGCCCTTCCGGTAGCCGTCGAGCAGCTGTACGGCGGTCAGCTCGGTGAGCTCGGTCATCCACCCTCCCAGGGACGTTCAGTGTCCGGGTACATACCCGCGCTGCTTGTCCACCACGTTCCCCAGTGGCCTGCCCGTCTCCCACCGCTCGTACAGCTCCACGAACTGGGCGGCGAGCTCATCCCGCCAGCCGACCGTGTCGCCGCTCATGTGCGGGGAGACGATCAGGCCCGGGACCTGCCACAACGGACTGTCGGACGGGAGGGGCTCGGCTTCGAAGACGTCGAGCGCCGCCCCCGCGATCCACCGCTTGGCCAGCGCCTCGGCGAGCGCGTCCTCGACGACCAGCTGGCCCCTGCCGACGTTGACGAACCGGGCGGAGGGCTGCATCACACCGAAGCGGCGCGCGTCGAACATCCCGTACGTCTGCTCCGTCAGCGGCGCCGCGGCGATCACCCAGTCGGCGCGGGACAGGAGCCGGTCCAGGTCGTCGGGGCCGTGGATGCCGGTGCGCGGGGTGCGCCCGACGAGCGCGGTGGTGATGCCCAGCGCCTTGAGGGTGCGGGCGATGGCCTGCCCGATCGGCCCGGACCCGACCACGCAGGCGCGGGTGCCGGAGACCTTCTGGGACTCGCGGTGCCGCCAGGTCCGCTCCCGCTGCAGCTCCAGGGTGCGCGGCAGGTCCTTGGCCATCGCCAGCACGAGGGCGGCGACGTACTCGGCGATGGGCTGGTCGAAGATGCCGCGCGCGTTGGTCACCACCGTGTCGGAGGCGGCCAGCTCCGGACACATCAGGTGGTCCACGCCCGCGCTCGCCGTGTGCACCCAGCGCGGCCGCGGCCCGTCCCCCGGCCAGGCCGCGCGCACCGCGTGCGAGGTGAAGTCCCACACGAGCAGCACATCGGCGTGCGGGAGCCGGTCGGCGAGGGTGGACTCGTCCGCGTGCTCGATCTTCGCGCGGCCGGTGAGGCGGCCGAGGCGGGGCAGGGGGTCGGCGTCGAGGATGAGCAGGGTGGGGGTGGTCATGGGTGGCCGTTTCTCCGGGCAGGGGCCGTCCGGCGCGGGCGGTGACGAGGGATTAACCGGGTGTTGACCCCGTGGTGACGTGGGCGGATTGACCACGCTCGCACCAGAACCTACCTTCGTCAACACGGCCGTGTGTACGGTCCGTTGCCCACCCCTCTCTCAGCGTGAGGCCGGTGCCTGCCATGGATGTCTCCCGTGTCGGCGGTTCCCATGTCGGCGGCTTTCTCGGCCCGAGCCCGCAGCGCGGTGTCGGTGTCGTCGCCCCCTTCGACTTCGCGCTGGACCGCGAACTGTGGCGGTGGGTACCGGACGAGGTCTCCCTGCACCTGACGCGCACGCCGTATGTGCCGGTCGAGGTGAGTCTGGATCTGGCCCGACTGGTCAGCGAGCACGAGACGCTGAGCGAGGCGGTGCGCACCCTGACCGCGATCGGCCCCGAGGCCGTCGCCTACGCCTGCACCTCGGGCAGCTTCGTCGGCGGCATCGCGGGCGAACGCGCGATGTGCGAGGCGATGACCCGCGCGGGCACGGTCCCGTCGGTCACGACCTCCGGCGCCCTGCTGGAGGCGCTGGCGGAGCTGGACGTCCGGCGGCTCGCGCTGGTCACGCCGTACACGGTGTCGGTCACCCGGTCCCTGGAGGAGTACGTCGCCGAGGCCGGCGTCGCGGTCGCCGGGTGTGCCTTCATGGGCCTGACCCGGCACATCTGGAAGGTGCCGTACCGCAAGGTGGTGGAGATGGCCCGCAGTGCCGTACGACCTGACGCGGACGCCCTGTTCATCAGCTGCACCAACCTCCCGACCTACGACGTCATCCCCCAGCTGGAGGCGGAGCTGCGCATCCCGGTGATCTCGGCCAACCAAGTGACGATGTGGGCGGCACTGCGCCGACTGGGTACCCGTGCCGTGGGGCCGTATCAGGCGCTGGTCGATCCGGCGGCGCGTTCCGGTCCCGTGACGCCGGGCGAAGGTCCCGGTCCCGTACTGCCGGAAGAGAAGCAGCAGGAAGGCTGGACATGACCGCACTCGGACTCCTCTACCCGGGCCACTCCGCCGAGGACGATTATCCGCGCATCGAGCAGCTGCTGGGCAGCGACGTCCGGATCGACCTGGTGCACACCGACATCGGCGAGGACGCGCACCGGGTGGACGCGCTGCGCGAGATGGGCGCGCCGCAGCGCCTCGCGGCGGGCGTCCAGGAACTGCGGCACGCCGGCGCGGAGGCCGTGGTGTGGGCCTGCACCAGCGGCAGCTTCGTGCACGGCTGGGACGGCGCCCAGGACCAGGTCCGCACCCTCGCGCAGACGGCGGGCATGCCGGCCTCATCGACGTCGTTCGCCTTCGTCCACGCGGTACAGGAGCTCGGCGTACACCGGGTCGCGATCGGGGCGACCTACCCGGAGGACGTGGCGTCGCTGTTCGCCGACTTCCTCCGCTCCGCCGGCATCGACGTGGTCGCGGTGAAGAGCTCGGGGATCATCACGGCGGCCGAGGTCGGCACCTGGGGCGAGGCGGAGGTCCTCGCCCTGGCCCGCACCGCCGACCACCCCGACGCGCAGGCGCTCCTCCTCCCCGACACGGCGCTGCACACCGCCGCCCACATCACGACCCTGGAGAAGGAACTCGGCAAGCCGGTCCTCACCGCCAACCAGGTCACGGTCTGGGAGGCGCTACGCCTGGCGGACCGGCGGGTGAACGCGCCGGAGCTGGGGGCGCTGTTCACGAGGGAGCCGATCGTGCAGGTGTGAAGCCGGGTTTTTTACGAGGGCTTCAGGCGCTCACTGCGGACGGTGCCGGACGGCGCCGTCGGTGGTGAGCGCCTCGCGCATGGTGCGCAGCCGCCGGTTCTGGCGGTTGCCGTACAGGACGAGCCAGATCAGGAAGGCCCCCGCGACCACGGCCGAGCCGACGGCCTGCCGTACGCCCGCAGCGAGGGCCATGAGCACCACGAAGGCGGTCCACATCACGGCGAGGACGACGAGGGCCGCGACACGGTGCCGTGTGCGGTGCAGACGCTGCTCGACCAGGTCGCGCATGGCCTGCCGCTCCTGCGGATCGGTGGGTACGTCACCCCGCCGCAGTTTCCGGTCCAACGACATGAGGCTGTCCACCGACCCTCCGGCGGCCCGCTTCTCCTTCCGCCGTACGACGATCAGCACGGCGACCCCGCCGAGCGAGGCGAAGGCCATGCGCGTCAGGACGGAGGCGACCGAACGCTCCGGGAACAACAGCAGGACCACGGCGCTGGCGAGCAGGACGGACAGGACGACCTGGAGCCACAGATGCTTGCCGAGACAGTCGTTGACGCGATTCACAGCGGCCTGCCTCCCCGTCACATCCGCGCCCGGCGCCGCACGACGAGGACCCGCATCGTCAGAGCGACGGCCAGCAGCACCCAGGCCACGGCGCAGTATCCCCACGCGGTCGTCCCGCGCACGACACCGACGGAGGCCCAGACCGTCCACAGAGCGACCACGACACACAGCGCGGTCCAGGCGATGTCGGCGATGCGGGTGGGCAACTGGGCGCGTTGTCCGGTACCGGGTTCGAGCGTGCCGAGCCCTGACTGCTGCGGTGTCTTCCATCGCGTCATGGATGCTTCCTCCCGGTCGTGGGATTGGGGACATTCCGGGTGCCCCGGGCTGGGAGGGACAAGCGGTGAAGTGCCGGGCGGGATACGGAAGATGAGGCTCCGCGGGCCTTGTCGAGGCCCTTGCGGCGGTGCCATTCCACATCAGCGTTCGCGGTTCTTCGTCACCAGGATGACCGCAACCGCGGCTACGAAGATGACGCCCAGGATGACACTGATCACCGTGCTGCCACTGCCTGCGCCACCCGCTGCGAGGATCATGCTGCAGACTCCCTGACGTGCGATCAGCTTGTCGGCCCTGCGAGACCGATTCCAACGGGCCCCGAAGTCCCGAGTGCGCCTGGCAGGGCTCGTCACCGCGCACTTACCTGCCGGGCTGTCTGCCCGACCGCATCAAACCCGGCCGCCGCAGTCGAGCCCGGGCCGTAGGTCTTACCCAGGCCACCCGTCTGTGCATCTCTCAAGCGAGCCAGGGCATCCCGCTCGCCGACGGGTCATCCGACCTCAGCCACTCCGGTGGCCGCGAGGACTCCGATGACGATCAGGAACACTCCTACGATCAGCGGCCCCGTCCGCACGGTGGACTCCCCAGCGGATGCGTTCGCCCTGCCGAAAACATTGCGCCGACTGGTGGCGGCGCGCGCGAATTTCCTGCTGTAGATGATGAGCCCAAGGCCTGCGAGGATGCCGAATGCCGAGAGGAAGATGCGCATCCAGACCTCCTGGTGTTGAGATGTGGGGGCCTGAGACACGCCCCAGCCACTGGGGCGGCCTCAGGCTTCGGTTCCACGGGCTGAGGAGCGTTGTTGTGAGCAGCGCAGCTCCCGTAAGCGGACGGCCCCGGCGTCTGCACCTCCTGTGGATCCTTCGAAGCCTCCCCCAATGCCCGGGAGTCCGGGGATCGCTGTTGTTGACGGGGTCGCCCGCGGCGTACAGGTAGGGGTTGTTCGGAGTTGTCCGTGCCCGCGTGGGCCAGTTCGTAGCTCGTGCCACCGAAGACGACGCAGATCGGTGCCTCTGCTCAGGTCGCATCTCCAGGCCACGGGCGGGCGCTACCACCACTGGCAGCCGAGAGTGCGACGGCACTCACGAACACCCAGGCGCCCGCAGTCATCCCACTACCGGCATACAGCAGGCCGACTTCACCCTCCTTCACCGCTTTCCGTCCCTCTTCTCTTTGCGTAGCCGGACGAACCCGACGATGACCAGCGCCACGATGAGTATTCCGAAGAACAGCCACGTCAGGGCGGGGTTGTTCTTAGAGCCGATGGCCAGCGTTGTCGCCGCCGCTTCTGCGAATGACATCGACGCTCCCTAGGGTGAAGTAATCCGGCAATTACAGCCAGCCTCCGGTGATGCTGGCACCACCGACGTAGTTGAGGACCTCATAGCCGATATCTACGGCCAATCCTGTCTTGCCCGAGAGGCCGACTGCCTTTCCTGCCACTCCCACGCCGCCCGTAGCCATACCCAGAATTCCTACTGCACCTCAGCACCGCACCTCTCCGACCTCTCCTGCTCGACAGGCAGGGGGTGTTGATCGGGGGGTATGCGCGTGAGGAAGTTGTCTCAGGTGCCGCGCTCGCCCCATGCCCCTCCTGGGCGCAGCCGTTCACGCCATGCACACTGACCGCGTCCGCCGCCGGTCGAACCTCCGTGAAGGACGGTCCCCCGATGACCGAACCGGGCAGAGCCCTGCCCACAGTCCGTGCCCTCGCCGTACAGATTTCCGGGCGCCTCCTGTGCTGGAGCTTGGCTCTGGGTATGGCCTCCGCCGCCGTGGACGTGGTCCTCGATCCGCAGGCCCGCTGGTGGCTCACCGTATTGTCGCTTCCCTGGTGTCTCGCCGGTGGATCCGTCCTCGCCTGGGCCGTTCTGCGCGCCCGTGAGAAGGCGGCCCGGCGCCCTCCGTACGGTGACGGCGGGCGGGGCGTTCGGAGCGACTGGGGGCAGGCGGCCTGACGGCCGGTCAGGCCGTGCGGCGCCCTGCGGCTGCCGAGGTGGCGCCCAGCTCGCACCACACGTACTTGCCGCGGTTGCCCTCTCTGGCCAGCAGCTGCCACCCCCAGACGTCGGAGCAGGCCCGCACCAGCGCCAGCCCCCGGCCGTCCTCCAGGTCGAGGGCCTGCTCGAAGGGCTGTGGCGGCTCCGGCGGTGCCGGGTCCGCGTCCCATGCGCCGATCCGCAGGACGCCGTTTCCCGACCAGCACACGCGCAGGGCAGCGGGCCCCTTGGTATGGCGTACGGCGTTGGAGACCAGCTCGGTCGCGAGCAGTTCTGCCACGTCGGCCAGGCGGATGAGGCCGTGCATGGTGAGGATGAGCCGGAGGGTGCGGCGGCAGATGGTGACGGCTCGCGGGTCGTTCGGGATGTAGAGGGAGTACTCCCAGGGTTCGGTTTCGGGCATGAGTGAGCTCCTGCCTAGTCGAGGGGAGTGGTTTTTCGGGGCCGGTGTCATTGCCGCAGCCGTCATGGCAGGACGGAGTGGTGCGCTTCCGGTGCCCCCGCTGAATCGCAGCGTGTGCGGCGCGTCACCGACAGTAGGGCAAAAATTTTTCCTCGCGCAAGCCGGTCGCGTAGTCTGACGCCCGAACGAAGCACGGCGGTAGAGCAGTTGAGGGCTGGAGAGGTACATGGCACCACGAAGCCAACCCACGGCACGGCAGGTGCGTCTGGGAACTGAGCTGCGCAGATTGCGTGAGGCGGCCGGCCTGAAGGCTCGTGAGGTTGCGGGGCTGCTGAGTTCGACCTCGGCTCAGATGAGCCAGGTCGAGGCGGGTCTCGCCGGAGTCAGTGCCGAGCGGGTGAGGCGTCTGGCCGCGCATTACGCCTGCGCCGACGATGCGTTGATCGAGGCTCTGGTTGCCATGGCCACTGACCGTACGCAGGGCTGGTGGGAGGAATACCGCGGGGTGCTGCCACCGGTATTCCTGGACGTCGCCGAGACCGAGCATCACGCGACTTTTTTGCGCGAGGTCGTCACCAGTCACGTCCCCGGGCTCCTCCAGACGCCGGACTACGCCCGCGCCGTCTTCGGCTACATGGTCCCGGAGCTTCCCGCGAGCGAGTTGGAGCCCCGTGTCGAGCACCGGATGAGGCGCCGGTCCGTCTTCCAGCGTGATGTCCCGACGCCGTACGAGACGATCGTTCACGAGGCGGCGCTGCGCATCCTGGTCGCGGACCGCCGCGCGGCCCGAGACCAGCTCTTGGAAATTCTGGGGGCGATCGAACGCGGGCATGCGACAGTGCGGGTCATCCCGCTCACCAGGGAGGGGTTCGCTGGAGCCGGGATCGAGATGATGTACGTGGGAGGACCGCTTCCCCAGTTGGACACCGTGCTGCGGGACGCCCCGCACGGGACCACCTTCATCGACGCCGAATCCCAACTGGCACGCTTCCGGGCCCTGCTCAATAAGGTGGAGAAGGCAGCACTGCGACCCGTGGAGTCGCGAGACTTCATCCACCGCATGACGAAGGAACTGTGAGGCGTCCGCATGACTCAGGCCATCCGCTGGCGAAAGTCGTCGTTCTCCGGCGGCGGCGACGGCAACACCTGCGTGGAGGTCGCCGACCTCGACACTCACATAGCCATCCGCGACTCCAAGCACCCCACCCACGCCACTCTCTCCCTCCCCACCCCCGCCTTCACCGCCTTCATAGACGCCCTGAAGAGCCCCAACAACAGCACGGAATAAACGGAGACAGTCTCCTGTTAAGGCCGGAACGACAACGCACGGCCCACACCCAGGAGGCACCCCACCGTGGCGGCAGACGAGATCCGGGGCGAGGCACACGGCAGCGCCCCCGTCCCCCTCTCCGTACTGGACCTGGTCACCGTCGGCGCGGGCCGCACCGCCACCGACGCCCTGCGCACCAGCGTCGCCCTGGCCCGCCTCACGGAGGCGCGCGGGTTCCACCGGTACTGGGTCGCCGAGCACCACTCCATGCCGGGCGTAGCTTCGTCGTCGCCTGCCGTGATCCTGGCCCACCTCGTCGCCCACACCGACCGCATCCGGCTCGGCTCGGGCGGCGTGATGCTGCCCAACCACGCCCCGCTCGTGATCGCCGAGCAGTTCGGGACGCTGGAGGCCATGGCCCCGGGCCGTATCGACCTCGGCCTGGGCCGAGCCCCCGGGACGGACGGCGCGACCGCCGCCGCCCTGCGCCGGACCGACCGACTGGGCGAGGGCGCCGACGACTTCCCCGAGCAGCTCGCCGAGCTGACCCGCTTCCTCGACGACGACTTCCCCGACGGTCATCCCTACCGCCGTATCCACGCCGTCCCGGGCCCCATCCAGTCGACCAGCCCCGGGGGTGTCCAGTCACCGCACCGCCCGCCCGTCTGGCTGCTCGGCTCCTCCGGCTTCAGTGCCCGGCTCGCCGGCCTGCTCGGCCTGCCCTTCGCCTTCGCCCACCACTTCTCGGCGCAGAACACCGTCCCGGCCCTGGATCTGTACCGGGAGAGCTTCCGGCCCTCCGCCGTCCTGGGCGAGCCGTACGCCCTCATCGGCGTGTCCGCGCTCGCCGCAGACGAGGAGAAGGAAGCTCGCCGTCAAGTACTCGCCGCCGCACTCAGCATGCTGCGGCTGCGTACCGGCCGCCCGGGACTCATCCCCACCCCCGAGGAGGCGGAGGCGTACGACTGGAGCCCGATGGAGCGGGATTTCGTCGACTCCTGGAACGCCAACGTCATCCACGGCACTCCCGACGAGGTCCGCTCCGGCCTCGACGATCTCCAGAAGCGCACGGGCGCCGACGAGTTGATGCTCACGGCCAACGCCCACAGCGGTGACGCACGCCTGCGTTCCTACGAACTCATCGCGGACGCCTACGGGCTGCCGAAGCCCGCCTGAACCACGGGGAGCCGGCCCCGCCCGAACTACGGCTTCCCGCACCCCGCCTGGGCCCCGGACGCTCCCAGCAACCCGGAGATACGATCCGGCGGCACCGGACGCGAGTACAGCCACCCCTGTCCGGTGTCGCAGCCGATCCGGCGCAGCCGCGTCGCCTGCGCCGAGGTCTCCACGCACTCCGCGGTGACCGTCAGCCCGAGCCGGTGGGCGAGCTGGATCATCGCCTCCACGACGACCTCGTCGGCGGGGTTGGGACGGGCGGCGGCTGCGCTGTTCTCGTCGTGGTCGTACTGGAAGCCGCGTACGAACGTGCCGTCCAGTTTCAGCACCGACACCGGCAGGCGGCTCAGGTACGCCAGGTTCGAGTAGCCCGTGCCGAAGTCGTCGATGGCGATGCGTACGCCCATGTCGCTGAGCGCCTGCAGGGCCTGCAAGGGCCGGCCCGCCGAGCCCATCACCGCCGACTCCGTGAGCTCCAGTTGGAGCAGGTGCGGCGCCAGGCCCGTCTCGGCCAGGGTCTCCGCCACGTCCGCGACCAGGTCCGAGTCCCAGACCTGACGGACCGCCACGTTCACGCTCACGAAGATCGGCGGCCCGTCCGGGTGGTCCAGCTGCCAGCGGCGGGCCTGGCGGCAGGCCGTGCGCAGCACCCAGCGGCCCAGCGGGACGATCGAACCGTCCTCCTCGGCCAATCCGATGAACCGATTCGGCGTCAGTACGCCGAACTGAGGATGGTTCCAGCGGATGAGCGCCTCGACGCCGTGCACGCGGTCGTCCTCCATGCCGACCAGCGGCTGGTACTCGAGCATGAACTCGTCGCGGTCGATGGCCGGGCGGAGCGTGGAGGCGAGGGCCTGACGGGTCATGCGGTGCGCGTTGCGCTCCGGGTCGAACAGCGTCCAGCGCGCCTTGCCGTCGGCCTTCGCCCAGTACAGCGTCGTGTCCGCCGCCTGCATCAGGGCGGTGGGCGTCGTACCGGCGGCGTGCCGTTCGACGACGCCGATCGACGCGGACACCGACAGCCGTTGCCCGGCGATGTCGTACGGCTCCTGGATCGCCCGCAGCACCGACTCGGCGAGGTCGGCCAGTTGCTCGGTACCCGTGGAGTCCTCGACGAGCAGGGCGAACTCGTCGCCGCCGAGCCGGGCCACGAGCGGGGTGCTGGTGCGGGCGTAGCCCGCCTCGTCCGCGCAGCGCGTGAGGCGTTCGGCTACGGCCGCCAGCAGCCGGTCGCCGACGCGGTGGCCGAGGGTGTCGTTGACGGCCTTGAAGCCGTCGAGGTCGAGATAGCACAGGCCGATCCGGCCCGTGCCGCTCTGCTCGTACGACTCCGCCTCCAGCGCGGCCGACAGACGTTCGAAGAACAGGGTGCGGTTGGGCAGCCGGGTCACCGGGTCGTGCATCTGCAAGTGCCGCAGCCGCGCCTGGAGTTCGCGGCGTGCGCTGATGTCGGCGACGGACAGCAGCACGCCCTTGTCCTCGGCGGGCAGCGGAGCGACCGTCACCTGCACCCACACCGCGTGCCCGTCGGGGTGCTTGAGGCGGCGGGTGCAGCGCAGCCGGGCCAGCCGGCCGCGCAGCACCTCGCGGTAGGCGTGCCAGGTGCGCGCGTCCGAGGTGAGGTCCACCAGGTCCGCCGCGACGGCACCGGTCAGCTCGTCCGGGGCGGCGCCGAGCAGCGCGGCGAGCCGGTCGTTGGCGCTGACGACCAGGCCCTCCCGGTCGACGACCGCCATGGCGAGCGGAGCGGCCATGAAGACCGATCGGTACGGCTGGGGCTCGGTGCGCGGAGCCTCGGTGCGAACAGGCTCAGCAGGAGGAGGGTCAGTACGGGGAAGCTCGGTACGGGAAGACGTGTCGATCTCACTCTCTGTGACGACCGGCCGGTCGAGGTGTGCCGCGGGCGCCGGCCCTTCGGACGTTCCGCTCACCGCTCGCTCCCGCAGTGCACTCGATCTCTGTCCGTGCAGGAAAGTCTCAGGAAAGTGTGCCGATCATAGAGGCTGGCCCCAGGCCCTTCCAGCCGGGCGGCACTCTCCAGGACCGTCCTACCCTCCCGGCAGATCGTTTCTGCTCGTCCCTGGACGCCTTCTTCAGGCCCCCGACCAGTTGTGACGTTCCGTGAGTGTTCCGGGGTGTCGGTCCGGGCGACTTCTTCGCGTTCTCACCCGACTGGTGCAGACAAACAGGACGCAGTACGACAAACAGACACAGGCTGGATGCGGTGTTCCGCGAACCGCATCCGGAGGTCCCTGTGCCGCGTCAGCTCCCCGGTCTGCTGAGGGCACGGCCCCGACTGCGCAGCACCGCGGCGGTCTGCACCACCCTGTCGGCGCTCGCCGCGACCTCCCTGATGACCGGCCCCGCGGGCACCGAACCCCACTCGGCGGCGCCCTGCGTCCTGACCCGCACCGACGCCCACCACTCCGAGGGCCTGGACACCTGGAACGCCGCCTACCCACAGCCCGTCCGCACCCTGGACGCGGTGATGATCTTCCTGTCCTTCCCGGACTCGCACCCCCTGACCACCCCGCAGGAGCTGACCGCCGACCACTTCCCGGACACCACCCGCTTCTTCGAACGCGCCTCCTACGGCAGGTTCACCCTGCGCCCGCATCCGCTGCGGCACTGGATCCCGATGCCGAAGCCGTCCACGGCGTACGCCATACAGCGCGACTGGAAGACCACGCACCGGGCCGCCTACCTGCGCGACGCGCTCGCCGCGGCCGACGGGCACGTCGACTTCTCGCGCTACGACGTCGTCTACTTCGTCGCCGACCCGGACGCGCCCGGCGTGGACTCGGACGCGACGAAGGTCGTCAATCTGGAGGCCCCGCTGCGGGCCGACGACACGGACCTCCGGCGCATCGTCACGGTGTTCGAGCGGCATCCCCCGGACCGGCTGGTCCTGGCGCACGAGACCGGGCACGTCTTCGACCTGCCGGACCTGTACCGCCGCCCCGCCGACGGCAAGGGCGACTGGGACACGTACGTCGGCGACTGGGACCTGATGGGCAGCCAGTTCGGGCTGGCCCCCGACCTGTTCGCCTGGCACAAGTGGAAGCTGGGCTGGCTGGAGTCCCGGCAGGTGGCGTGCGTACGGGAGGGGACCGCGCGGCTGACGCTGGAGCCGCTGGAGGCGGGACCGGGGGTGCCGGTGACGGGCGCCGCCGGGGCGCCGGTCTTCGGCCTCGGACGGGGCACCAAGCTGGCGGTCGTGCGCACCGGCCCCGACAGCGTCCTCGCCTTCGAGGCGCGCGGAGCCGTCGGCAACGACGCGGCCGCCTGCCGGCAGGGGGTGCTGGTGTACCGGGTGCGCAGCGGGACGCAGTCCGGGACCGGGCCGATCGAGGTGATCGACGCCCACCCGCGCACGGAGGCCTGCTGGGAGGACTCGGTCTACCCGCCCCTCGCGGACGCCCCGGTCGCCCTCGGCGAGAGCTTCACGGTGCCGGGAGAGGATGTGCGGGTGGACGTGGAAGGGCGTACGGCGTCGGGAGCCTGGACCGTGAAGATCACGATGGCCTGACCGCGCGGCTCACCGCCACAGCGGCCGGCCTCCAGGGGGTGTGGGTGGCGAAGCCCTCACAACGCGCGGCGCAGCCGCGCAGTAACAGAGATGGCGAGATGGTTCGCGCTTTCCGCGAACCATCTCGCCATCGCCATCGTGCGCCGCCAGGGACTCGAACCCCGGACCCGCTGATTAAGAGTCAGCTGCTCTAACCAACTGAGCTAGCGGCGCCTGCTGACGTCGTAGACCTTAGCACCCTGGTCGGGGGGAGGAAAAATCGATATCCGCACGGCCGCGCGGGCCGCCCGTACGGCCGCCCACAGCAGCACCTCCGGGCCCGGCAACCAGGGGTGACGGGTGTCCGGGGCGACCAGCCAGCGGGAGTCCGAGCGGGTGCCGGAGGCGGTACCGCAGGGGGCCGGGACGGTCACCGCGTCGCCGGTGCCGTGGCACAGCAGCGGTGGCACGGCCCCCGTACGGCCGTCCGCACGACCGCGTGCGCCCCACTCCTCCCAGTCCAGCAGCGACGGCAGCCGCTGGGCCGTGCCGGGCGCGGCGAACAGCAGCATCCGGCCGCGGAACTCGGCGACCGGTCCGGAACCCGGACCCTCGTCCCACATCCGGTCCAGCATCCGCCGTCCGAAGATCGCGGGCGCGCTCACGACGTCGAAGGCGGAGCCGCAGGGCAGCACGACCGGCGCCCCGGGGCGCTCCTCCCACAGCGCGAGGGTGCTGCGCGGATACGTTCCTGCCGAGGCCAGCCAGGCGGCGCCGTCCGCGGTCACGTCCGAGATGTTCCGTGTGCTGCTCATGACCCCCAGGTCTACCGGCCGTGAGCGTCCCGTTCCCGTGGGTTGCCGGAAATCGGGACAGGAACCACCGGGAAGGGGTAACCTGCCCGCCCGGCATATGCCAGGTGGGGTTGATCACACCGGGTCGGCGTGTCCCCGGCCCTCGCCGCCGCGCAGCAGGTCGCGACCGAACTCCACCATCTTCTTGGCGTAGTCCTCGGTCCACTCGGCCCGCTCCGCGATGTCCGCGGTCGTCAGCCGGTCGAACCGCCGGGGGTCCGCGAGCTGGGCGGCCGCGATCGCCTGGAATTCCACGGCCCGGTCCGCCGCGGCGCGGAACGCCTGCGTCAGCTCCGTCGCCCGGTCCAGTAGCTCCCGTGGGTCGTCCATCGACTCCAGGTCGAAGAAGTGCTCAGGGTCGGAGGCCGCCTCCGCGGGCTCGAAGAGCAGGGGCGCGGGGCGTAGCCGCGGTTCGTTACGACGCGGCGTGTGCTCCGCCATGTCTTCTCCTCCTCGTACGTCACGGACGGCCCTCCCCGGCAAGCGGGGGCACCCCGGTGGAGTGGGCCACCGTCCATTGTCGCGCGCCCGTGCAAGAGGGCCTTGGGCCCAGGACCTCAGGGCTGCCACACCACCCGGTGCCCGGCCAGATGCGCCAGCACCGCGTGATTGGCTTCCCACCCATCCGGAAACTTCACGACCGTGCCCAGCTGCACCGGCTCCGTCGACGGGTAGTCGTCCAGCAACTCGTCCACGCCCGCCCGGCACACCACGATGCAGGCGTGCCGGTGCCGGGAGGCCAGGACGCACAGGCGGCCGGTCTCCAGGTGGAAGGCCGTGGCGTCGGGGCGGCCGGACAGCGGGTGCAGGACGACGGTCACGTCGTACTCCCGGCCCTGGAGCCGGTTCGCCGTGTCCACGACCACATCGGCGGCCCCGAGCTCGGCCAGCGCGGCACGCACCGCCGCCGCCTGGTCCCGGTGCGCCGTGCCGACCGCGATCCGGTCGGCGGTCAGGGACACGGGGTCGGGCGAGCGCTCCGAAGTGGCCGCGCCGCCCCGGTCCAGGAGCCGTCGTACGACCGTCGCCACCGCCCGCACCGCCTCGGGGTCCGTGCGCGGGGTGTGCCGGGCGGGCAGCTCCAGCAGGCCCCAGCCGGACTCGGCCGCCTCGTCGAGCACCCGGTCCGGGCCGGAGCCGTCCGACGGGACGGCGAAGGTGAGGCGGCGGTCGCCGTGGCCGGTGCCGCTGCGGAACGGCGTGTACGGGTAGAAGGCGTCCGACACCAGCGGGGCCGCCGAGGCCGGGAGCCGCCAGGACACCGGCAGGCGGTGCTGCGGCAGGTCCGGGTTGTGCGCGAGCAACGTCGTCACGGCGGAGGCGGACGGGTCGTACGACAGGCCCGCCCACTGCTCGCTGCCCACGATCGCGAACGGGTCCAGCTGCCCCGGGTCGCCCACGAACAGGGCCCGCTCGAACAGCCCGGCCACCGCGAGCAGCGCGTCCGAGCGCATCTGGTACGCCTCGTCCACGATCGCGTGCGGCCACGGCTCGTCGACCTTGACGTGCGCCCACTTGGCGGCGGTGGACAGCACGACCGGCAGCCCGGTGAGGTCGGCCGCCTTCGCCGACTTCCGTACGTTCGGAAGGTCGTCGAGCGCCTTGTCATAGGGGTCGGCGTCGCTGCTGTGCAGGCGACCGACCGGCAGCTCGGGGTTCTTCTCGGCGAGCCGCAGCACCAGGTCGTCGACCTGGGCGTTGGTCTGCGCGACGACCATCAGCGGGCGGTCGGCGGCGGCGAGTTCGAGTGCCGCCCGGACGACCAGGGTGGACTTGCCGGCGCCGGGCGGGGAGTCGACGACGACACCGCGCGCGGTGCCGTGCAGCGTGTCGCGGAGGATCGCGTCGGTGGCCTCGGCCGCCGCGGCCGACGGGGCGAAAACCGTGGTCACAGGACATCCTCCTCGGTCACCGGGTCGGCCGCCTCCAAGGCCGCCTCACCGGGCGGCCCGCCGTGCGTCCACGGCGTCTCCTCCGGGTCGGGCAGCTTCGCCCCGCCGCGCGGCTCGTGCTCGAACAGCGTGAAGCAGACCAGGTCGCCCTTCTCCGGGACCGACCCGGCCTCCGGCTCCTTGCCCCGGCCCATCTTGTCGAGGATCCGCAGCACGACGAGGCCGCCGTCGTCCTCGTAGGTCACGAACTCGGCGGACTGCGGTTTCCCGCCCAGCGACCGGTACACCTTGGCCCGCTCCCCGAGGTGCGGCCGGTCGTCCGTGCGGACCGTGACCAGCGGGCGGGGGCTGGGCCGCTTGCCCTCGCTGTACGCCATGACGACGTCCGTGACCTCGCCCGCGAACGCCTCCCCGGCCAGCCGCCGCGCCACCATCACCAGCGGGTCGTCGAGCGCCTCGTGGGCGTCCAGGCGGGCCTGTTCGCGCTCGCGCGTGGCGAGCTTGTTGGCGGCCGTGACCGCGTCGTCGCGGCGCGGCTGCGGGGGCTCTCCGGCCAGGACCCGGTCGCGGTGGCCGGTGAACGACCAGCGGTCGCGTGTCCACCGCTCCTCGACGTGCGCGCCCGCCGGCAGCTCCCGCAGCAGGTCCAGGCCCTGCCAGACCTTCTCCCAGGTGGGCAGGGTGCGGCTGCGCACCAGCTCGCGGATCTCCCGCTCAGCGGCGGTCAGCGCGGCGAGGCGGTCGTCGGCCTCCAGGCCGTCCTCGGCGGCGGAGAGAGCGGTGCGGGCGCGGTCGTAGCGCTCGATGGCCGGGGCGAGCAGCTTGTTGTCGAACGCCGGGTCGGTGGCGGGACCGGCGGGCGGGCACGTCAGCTGGCCCCGCGCGTCCCGCTCCAGCTCCGCCCTGAGCGCGGCCTCGGCGCCCGACAGCCCCTGGGGCGGGTCGATCCAGGCGAGCAGCGCGCCCAGATGCTGGTCCTCCAGCGTGGACTGCCCGGTCGCCCAGTGCCGGGCCAGGACATCCGTCATGGCCAGCAGCAGGGAGGAGCCCGGCACCCGGGCCCGCTCCCCGAAGTGCGTCAGCCACCGCCCGAGCAGCGGTACGCGCGGTGGTGCCGGATGGGGCGCCTCCGGGTCCTGCTCCGCCGTACGGCGGAAGCGCATGGAGCGCCCCAGCAGCCGTACGAAGTCGATGCCCGCGCGGCTCGGCACGATCAGCTGCGGCGCGTCCGCGCACAGGTCGACCTCGACCTTGACCCGCTTGCCGGTCTCCGGGTCGGTCTCGGTGCGCTCGGCGGCCTCGACGACGTCGGCGTACGCGTCGACGTACGGGAGTACGACGTCGGCCAGCTCGGCGAGGAACGCGAACCGCAGGTCGCGGTCGCGCGGCTGCGGGACGACCAGCAGGTGCGGCGCGTCCCGGTCGGTGCCCACCAGCGCGCCGAGCGGGGCGCCCGCCTCACCGGCGGTGGTGAGCGGCACGAAGACCAGGGGCCGCTCGGACAGATGCCGGTGCCGGACGGTCGCGGCGGGCTGGGCGCGGCCGGTGCGGACGGCTTCCAGGCGGGCGAGGGTGGAGATCAGCGACATGCCGCCCCCTTCAGGGCCTGGGCGCGCAGGGCCGCCGCTCTGCGCAGCGCCGCCACCGCCGGGTCCTGCGGGTCCCCGGCCTCCCCGCGGGCCGCCGCCAGAACGTCGTCGACCGTCGCGAGGCCGCCCAGTTCGGCCCGGACCGGGCGGCCCAGCGAGGTCACCGCACCGGCCTCGCGGGAGCGGGCGCGGCAGTGGAAGGCCAGCTCGCACGCCGACAGGCACTCGGGGGCGTACGTGGCGGGGACCGACTCGACGGCGGCGGTCAGCCGGTCGGTGGGCAGCTCCGGCGAGAAACACGTGCCCTCGGGGAGCGTGTCGGCGATCTCCTGGATGCGGGTGAGCCGGGCCAGCTGCCGGGCGGTCACCGCGCGCTGCTTGCGGATGTCGACGGCGGACGCGGTCGGCAGGTTGGAGAAGTCCTTGGGACAGACGAGCAGGATCCGGTGCCGCACGCGCGGGGCCGGCACGCCGCCGGCACCGGCGCGCCCCTCCGGCTCCGCGCCGAGCCGGGCCGCGACCTCCTCAAGCGCCAGCACGTACACCGCCGCCTGCCGGGCCGCCGCGCCCACCTTCGCCGGGTCCGCGGAGCCGTCCAGCAGCGGGAAGGACTTGATCTCGACGACCGTCCAGCTGCCGTCCGGGTGCACCACCACCGCGTCCGGCTCCAGGAAGGCGGGGGAGCCCGCGACGTCGAGCGCCAGCATCGGATGGTCGAGCAGCGTCCAGGCCCCCGGCGTCTCGGTGGCCTTGCGCAACTCCAGCGCCGTACGGGCCGTACGCCCTTCCGGGCCGGTCGCGGTCAGCTCGGGCACGCGCGCGTCGGCGGGCGGCTCGGCGGACCGGTCCAGCTTCTCGTGCACCAGCCGCAGCAGCTCCGCGCCGCCGTCCGCCTTCACCTTCGCCTCGAACGCGTTGCCGCGCATGAACGCGAACTGCGACTGCCCGAAGGCCGACGGCGCCCCCAGCGCACCGGCCAGCGCCGCCTTGTTCACCCCGGCGCCGTCGAGGATCGCGCGCCGCTCGCAGCCCGGGTTGGCGGCGAGGGCCGCCAAGGCGCGGGCGTCCAGCGCCTTCGCCGGAACGTCGGGCCCGCGCAGCTCAGCGAGCCGGTGCCGGAGCGCCTTCTCCCGCGTCCTGGGGAGAGGCACCCGGCTCGGCTCCTGGTTCGAACCGTGACGCGCGCTGCCGTGGAATTCGCTCACCCGCGGAAGTCTGGCATCCGGCACTGACAATTGAGGAACCTGCGCCGGAAGAGTCCGCCGCGACCGGCGCTACCGGCGCGGCGGCGGGCGCGACTGTGGGCGCGGTTGCGGGCGCGAGGCGCGCCTTCACCCGGTCCGCCGCCCGCATCACGACCGGCGCCAGCAGCAGCCCGGCGCCCATCACGGCCGCGCCCGCGACCGCGTCGAGGAAGTAGTGGTTCGCGGTGCCCATCACCACGATCGTCGTCACCAGCGGGTAGACGACACCCGCCACCTTCGCCGTACGCGTACCGCCGTAGCGCCACAGCACCACTCCGCACCACAGCGCCCAGCCCACGTGCAGGCTCGGCATGGCCGCGTACTGGTTCGTCATGCCGCCCAGCCCCCGCGGCGCGCTGGCCTCACCGCCCCACCAGCCGTACGAGCTGTAGTGGGCCATCGTGTCCACGAAGCCGTGACTCGCGTCGAGGAGGCGGGGCGGGCAGGTCGGCAGCAGGGTGAAGCCGACCAGGCCCAGGAAGGTGGACGTCATCAGCCAGGTGCGCGCGGCACGGTAGTGCAGGGTGCGGGAGCGGAACAGCCAGACCAGGAGTACGGGCGTGACCAGGTAGTGCAGGGACGCGTACCAGAAGTCGGCCGGTATGCCGATCCAGGGCTCACGGGTGAAGAGACGGTTCAGCGGGTGCTCGGCGTTGAGGTTCAGGGCTTTCTCGACGCGCAGGATCGCCAGACCGTGGTCGACGGCGTCGGAGACATCACCGCGGACGAGGAGCCGGCCCGCCGAGTAGCAGGCGTACACCAGCAGGATCAGCGGCAGTTCGGTCCACCAGCGCAGCCGGGTCGCCGGGGCCGCCTCGGTGCCCGGTGTCTCGGTGTGCGGCATCCGATCGCCCTCCCCCTTCTCCTCCGCGGCGCCCCGTCAGCCGGTCGTGCCACTTTACGGCGTACGTCTTCACGCGTACGTGTGCGCCCTCGTGGGCGCCTCGGCCCTCATAGACGCTGGGATCGCCCGCCGGGTTGCCCGTGACCAGCGTGCGCGATGATGGGGGAGTTCCGCCCGCGTTTTTCTCCCGGAAAGGTCTTGGTCTCCTATGGCACCGCGCATCCTGCTGGCCCGGCACGGACAGACCGAGTGGTCACTGTCCGGCAAGCACACCGGCAGGACCGATGTGCCGCTCCTGGAGGAGGGCCGGCGCGGCGCCAAGCTGCTCGGCGAGCGCCTGCACCGGCCGCCGTACGACGGCCTGCCCGGCGTCGAGGTACGCACCAGCCCGCTGGCACGCGCGCGTGAGACGTGCGAACTGGCCGGCTTCGGTGAACGCGCGCGTGCCTGGGACGTGCTGATGGAGTGGGACTACGGGGCGTACGAAGGCATGACACCGGAGGAGATCCAGGCGGTGCGGCCCGGGTGGCTCATCTGGCGTGACGGTGTGCCCGAGGGCGAGTCCCTGTCCGAGGTGACCGCCCGGGCGGACGAGGTGGTGTCCTGGGCGCGGTCGGAGGACCGTGACGTACTCGTCTTCGCCCACGGGCACATCCTGCGGTCGATCGGGGCGCGGTGGCTGGGGCTGCCGATCGATTTCGCGGCGCGGATACGGCTGAATCCGACGTCGTTGTCCGTGTTGGGGTGGGCTTATGGGGAGCCGGCTGTCGAGAGCTGGAACGACTTGGGGCACCTGGCGTAGGTGTTTCGTACGCGGTGCCGGGGCTGGGCGGGGGCTGCGCAACCCGGCGCTACGGGGTCCCGCGGCTGAGCTCACGCCGTCCGTGGCGACGAGGCGTGACGTTCCAGGAACGCCGACACCCCCGAAGACCGCCGGTGAGGCATCAGTACGCGCGCCGTTCCCGCCAGCATCGTCCGGATCCGCGACGACTGCACCTCCTCCAGCAGGTCCAGCACCCGCATCCCTGCCACCGCCGCCTCGTCCGGCCGCCCGCCCCGCGCCAGATCGTCCGCCAGCTCCGCCGTGTACAGCGCGATGTTCCGCGTGAAGTGCGGATCCTGCAGCTCCGCCGCCCGCCGCGCGTGCCGCGCCGCCCGCGGCCAGTCGCCCAGCGTCGACCAGCACTGCGCCTCCAGGCCCTCCAGTTCCGCCTCGCCGTAGAAGCTCATCCACTCGGGGTCGGCGTCCGAGGGTCCCCGCTCGTACAGGGCCTGCGCACGGGCCAGGGCCTGCTCGCAGCCGGTGCGGTCGGCGAGCCCCGCCCAGCCGCCCGCCTCGCGCAGCGCGAGCAGCGACATGAGCCGGGCCGAGCCCAGCGGCCGTGCGACCCGCTGCGCGGCCTGCGCCGCCCGGACCGCCTCGCGCGGCCGGCCCGCGTCCCGTGCGAGGAACGCCATGTTGCAGAACGCGTGCGCCTCCACGGCCGGGTCCCCGTTCATCCGGGCGGTCGCCAGCGCCTCCGCGTAGTGGGAGCGCGCGTCGTCGAAGCGCCCCGAGTCATGGGCCAGCCAGCCCACGGAGATGGCCAGTTCACCGGCGCCCGAGTACAGCCGGTCCGCCGACGTCTGCCGGGTCGTACCGGCGTCGAGCAGCGCGTAGGCGGCGCGCAGCGGAGCCGCCGCACGCCGGTAGAGGCCGTCGGCGCCGTGCCGGTCGTCGAGCAGCCGGATACGGCGGACTGCTTCTTCGAGGGCGCCCGCGTCGCCCGCCCCGGCGCGGCGCAGGGGGCGCTGAGCCGCCGCGGCGTCGAAGGCGAGCCCCAGGGGGCCCAGCGAGGCGGCGGCCACCGTGGCGCCTCCGCCGGTCATGAATGCGCGACGCAGCACGTCGCTCTCCTCGTGGTTGTCGTGCGGGTCGTACGGGTCGTCCGGGTCCTGCGTGTCATACGGCTCGTAGGTCCCGCTGGTCTCACTCGTGGCGTTCGCCGGGTTCGTGGTGCACGGCCGGGGCGCGTCCTCGGCGGCGCGCGCCTGGCGTCCGCGTACGGACGAGCGGGGCGCGAACCCCAGGTCGGTGAGCGTGCGGCCGGGGAACATGTGCAGGAACACCCGTTCGTACGCGTAGTTGGGGCAGCGGATCTCGCCCGCCTCGACCCGGCCGATGTAGCGCGCGTCACAGCTGACCCGCTCGCCGATCTCGCGGGCGGCCCTCCGGACCGCCGCGGCGAACTCGGCCGGCGAGCGCTGCCCGCGCAGCTGCCGGAAGACGAGGTTCGGCTGCGGTGGCCGGTTGGGTTGAGACGAGGTCACCGTTGACGACGCCATGGCCGGGTCCTCTCGTGCGAACCGTCGAACCATGCCGGATTCGGGGCGAGTTATGTGTTTTGCCTGTATAGCGTGCCCTGTTTCCGGCGGGCAAGAACGTACCGGCTGTGTCGGAGCCGCCACGCGGGGTTTGGCTACAAACCGGATATCTCATCCGTGATCTGCCATGAAGTGCCATCCTTTGCGGCGGACTTCTGCCGTAGCCGTTGACGGCCCGGCGCGTTGAACACTGCGGACCGGGAGGCCCCCGACTCCCGACCCGCGTGTCCGAGCAGGGGTTTTCGTGGTGGAGGCCGGGATGGTGACGACCAGCCAGAGCAACGATCCTCGTACGCCGCCGGGTATGCCGACGACCGTGCACGTGGCACAGCTCGCGGCGGCCGGGTGCGAGGTGGTGACGGTTCCGGCGCGGCAGGGCCTGGAGGCGGTCGACATTCTGCGGCGTGGGGCCGGGGACGCGGTGGGGCTCGTACTGCACGACGACGGGGGTGACACGCTGGGGTTCCTGGTGCCGGCGGGGACGGCTGCGGGGTGGGACGTGCCGGGCAGTACGTGTACGGAGACCGACGGGCCAGGGGTGAGGCCGGCTCCGCCGGAGCCGCCGGTGGAGGGGGCGGACTGGTTGTTGCCGCCGGGGGAGGCGGAGCCGGCGACGGATCCTGTGGTGTTGCGGGCGGCGTTGGGGGAGGCGGCGCGGATGATCGCGGCGGCGGACGGTTGTTGTTGAGGTCGTTGCTGCTGAGGCCGGCTGTCCAGGTGCTCGGGGCTGGGGCCGCTGCCGGGTGGGTGCAGCTGGGTCGGCACGCGTGCCCGCAGCGGGGTCGGGACCACCACCGCAGCTCGGCGCGTAACCTCCCGATAATGGCCCCATGGGAAAGTCCAGGAATCCCCGCCGCCGGCAGGTCGCGGTCGAAGCCGTCGTCGAGCGGGTCGACGGTGGGCTTGCCGAGCTGATTCCCGATCGGGAGCGGGCGCGGGCCTGGAGCCTGGTGATCGACGGGGCACCGCAGTCGCACGTCGATCTCGACGACCCGGCGTTTCTGTCCTTCGAGTACCAGCGGCGGCTCGGGCACGTCATCGACCTGGTCGCCCCACCGGGCAAGCCCCTCCACGCCGTGCACCTCGGCGGTGGCGCGCTCACGCTCGCCCGGTACGTCGCCGCCACCCGGCCCCGCTCGACGCAGCAGGTCGTCGAGCGGGACGCGGCCCTCGTGCGACTGGTCCGGCGTGAGCTGCCGCTGGATCCGAACGCCCGGATCCGGGTGCGTTCCGTCGATGCCCGGGAAGGTCTCGCCAAGATGCCCGACGGGTGGGCCGATCTGGTCATCAACGACGTGTTCAGCGGGGCCCGTACGCCCGCGCACCTGACCTCGACCGAGTTCCTCGACGACGTCCGCAGGGCCCTGCGGACCGGCGGTGTCTACGCCGCCAACCTCGCCGACGGGCCGCCGCTCGCGCACCTGCGCGGCCAGATCGCCACCGCCGCCGCCCGCTTCGGCGAGCTCGCGCTGATCGCCGATCCGGCGGTGCTGCGCGGCAAACGCTTCGGCAACGCCGTTCTGGTCGCCTGCGACCGGCCGCTGCCGGTCGCCGAGCTGACCCGCCGGGCCGCCTCCGACCCGCACCCCGGCCGGGTCGAGCACGGCAGGGCGCTCCTCGACTTCACCGGAGGGGCCGTACCGGTGACGGACGTCGCGGCGGTGGCGTCGCCGGCGCCGCCCCCGTCCGTGTTCCGGTGACCCCGTACCGCGCTCAGTAGGTCCCGATGTCCACGCGCGGCGGGCCGTCGTGCCAGGTGCAGAACACCGACACCCGGTCCGCGCCCGACGAGAACTCCACCCGGATCCAGGACTCCGTCTTCCACATCTGCATCGACCAGCCGGCCGCAGGGGTCGCCGACACGAGCGTCGCGGACGTCTGACCCAGGTCGAAGACCACGCGGCCGCCTTCCGTGTCGTAGCCCCTCACCTGGCCGGAGGCGGTGGGGGAGGGGGAGGGGCGGGGGCTGCGCTTCGGCGGCTGCGCGGGTGACGGGGTGCTCGGCTCCCGGGTCGCGGGCGGTTTCGGTGACGGACTCTTCGCCGGGGACGACGGCCGTCGTGTCGACGACGCCAGCGGTTTCGACGTCCGCCCGGTCGCGTCGGCCGCCGTGATGGGCAGGGCGCGCGGCGGGTCGTACGCGGTGCCCGCCATCACGGTGTGGACACCCCACCACGACAGCGTGACCGCCGCGCCCGTGGCGAGCAGCCAGGCCAACATGTGTACGAGTCCGCTGCGCATCGCGGGCCATACTGCCTCACGGGTCACATGCGTGTCGCCCGGTTGTCCACAGATGCGGAGTTGTCCACAGGCCCCGATCCGGCTCCGCCGCATGGCGTACGGTGCGGCGCATGGCAAGTGTGCTCGTGGTCGAGGACGACCAGTTCGTACGCTCGGCGCTCATCCGGCACCTGACCGACGCCTCGCACACCGTACGCAGCGTCGGGACGGCACTGGAGGCGCTGCGCGAGGTCGCCCATTTCCGGTTCGACGTGGTGATCCTGGACCTCGGACTGCCCGATCTGGACGGGTCCGAGGCCCTGAAGATGCTGCGCGGCATCACGGACGTGCCGGTGATCGTCGCGACCGCGCGGGACGACGAGGCGGAGATCGTCCGGCTGCTGAACGCCGGGGCGGACGACTACCTCACCAAGCCGTTCTCGGTCGAGCACCTGTCCGCGCGGATCGCGGCCGTGCTGCGCCGGGCCCGGTCCGGTGCCGCCGACGCCCAGCCGTCGAGCGTGCTCCGCGTCGGCGGCCTGACCGTCGACCCGCTGCGCCGCCAGGCCGAGCTGGACGGTGTCCGGCTCGACCTCACCCGCCGCGAGTTCGACCTGCTCGCCTTCCTGGCGCGCCGGCCCGGTGTCGTCGTCCCGCGCAAGGAGCTGCTGGCCGAGGTGTGGCAGCAGTCGTACGGCGACGACCAGACCATCGACGTCCATCTGTCCTGGCTGCGCCGGAAGCTGGGCGAGACGGCGGCGAACCCGCGCTACCTGCACACCCTGCGGGGCGTCGGCGTGAAGCTGGAGCCGCCCGCCGCCGAGCCTCCGGCCGAGGTGGAGCCGCCGCGATGAGGTGGGCCCTGGTCAAGGTGTCGCTCGCGGTGACCACCATGGTCGTGGTCGCCTTCGCGGTGCCGCTCGGACTCGTCATCCGCGAGATGGCCCGCGACCGTGCCTTCTCCAACGCCGAACGCCGGGCCGCGGCCGTGGCCCCGGCCCTGTCCATCACCACCGACCGCGACCAGCTCGAACGGGTCGTCGTCTCCGCCGGTTCCGACGCCGACCTGGCCGTCCACGTCCCGGCGGGCGACGGCGGGCCGGCCCTCGACATCGGACGGCAGCGCGCCGCCGACGAGGACATCGCGGCCGTACGGAAGCTGGGGCGCGCCTCCACCAGTACGGTGTCCGGCGGCTCCACGCTGCTCCAGCCGGTCGCGCTGAGCTCCGGCATCGCGGTCGTCGAGGTGTACGTCCCCGAGTCCGAGGTCACCAACGGCGTCGGCACGGCCTGGGCGGTGCTCGCCGCGGTCGGTGCCGCCCTCGTCGTCGGCTCGGTCGCGGTCGCCGACCGGCTGGGCGTACGGATGGTGCGGCCCGCCCAGCGTCTGGTCGAGGGCGCGCACGAGCTGGGGGAGGGCAAGCTGGGCGCCCGCGTGCCCGAGGAGGGGCCGACCGAACTGCGGCTGGCGGCGGTGGCGTTCAACTCCATGGCCGACCAGGTCGTGCAACTCCTCTCCAACGAGCGGGAGTTGGCGGCCGATCTGTCGCACCGGCTGCGCACGCCGCTGACCGTGCTGCGGCTGAACGCGGCCTCGCTCGGGGACGGGCCGGCCGCCGAGCAGACCCGGGCCGCGGTCGAGCAGCTGGAGCGCGAGGTCGACACCCTCATCCGCACCGCCCGGGAGGCCAAGCCGCAGACGGCCGCGGCCGGGCCCGGCGCCGGGTGCGACGCGGCCGAGGTGGTGCGGGAGCGGATGGCGTTCTGGTCGGCGCTCGCGGAGGACGAGGGGCGCACGTGGCGGGTGGCCGGGGCCGACCGGCCCGTGCGGATACCCGTGGCCCGCGCCGATCTGGCCGCCGCGCTCGACGCGCTGCTCGGCAACGTCTTCCGGCACACCCCCGAGGGCACCGCCTTCGCGGTCGACGTGCACAAAGGCGAGGACGCGGTGATTGTGCTCGTCTCCGACGCGGGCCCGGGCATACCCGACCCGGAGGCGGCCATGGCACGCGGCCGGGGCTCGGGCAGCGACGGCTCGACCGGGCTCGGCCTGGACATCGTGCGCCGGCTCGCGGAGTCGACCGGCGGGGACGTAGCGATCGGCTCGTCGGTGCTCGGCGGGACCGAGGTGCGGATCTGGATCCAGCTGGACGGGAGGAAACCGGTGCGCAGGGGACATCGGGGGGCCGTACGGCGCCGCCGGCGACCCGCGCCGGCCGCCACCTTTAATCGGTCCCGATCCCTTCCTTAAGCCCACCCTAAGATCGCCAACTCCCGTCGCGATCAGGCGCTTTGCCCGATTCGAGATCGCTAGCGTGCTGCCGCATCCACCCCAGAAACGCACAGCGAAGGCAGGCACGCGATGAGTACGCACCGGCGCAAGGTGAGCGGGAGGAAAAAGGTGATCGGCGCTGTCGTCGCCACGGCCGTGGCCGGCGGTGGCGCGATCCTGGTCACCGGTACCGCCCAGGCGGCCGGAATCGGCGCGGCGTATACGAAGACCAGTACCTGGTCGACGGGTTACACCGCGCAGTACGTCGTCACCAACAACAGCGGGCAGGCGAAGAGCGACTGGACGCTGGAGTTCGATCTGCCGTCCGGGGCGAAGCTGAGCTCGCTGTGGAACGGCGAGTCGAGCGTCAGCCGGCAGCACGTCACCGTGCGGCCGCCGAAGTGGGACACGGACGGACTGGCCGCCGGCGAGGCGGTCACCGTCGGCTTCGTGGTCAACGGCACGGGCGACCCGGCCGGCTGCCTCATCGACGACGCGAAGTGCGCCACGGACGACGGCCCGGCCCCCGAGCCGACCGGCCGCCCCACCCAGTCCCCGAACCCCACCCAGTCCCCGAACCCCACCCAGTCTCCGAGCCCCACTCAGAGCCCGACCCAGCGCCCCACCCCCACCCCGAAACCCTCGGAGAGCCCCGGCACCGGCACCCCCACCACCGCCGGCTTCGCCCCCTACGTCGACACCTCCCTCCACCCCGCCTTCGACCTGGTCGCCGGCGCCGAGGCGACGGGCGTGAAGGAGTACAACCTGGCCTTCATCACGGACGGAGGAGGCTGCACGCCGAAGTGGGGCGGCGTGACCGACCTGGCGAGCGACGCGGTGGCGGCCCAGATCGGCGCCCTGCGCGCCAAGGGCGGCGACGTCCGGGTCTCCTTCGGCGGCGCGGCCGGCTCGGAGCTGGGCACCACCTGCTCCTCGGCGGACGCGCTGGCGGCGGCGTACGGCAAGGTCGTGGACGCCTACCGGCTGACCAAGGTCGACTTCGACGTCGAGGGCGGCGCGCTGCCCGACGCGGCGGCCAACACGCGCCGCGCCCGGGCCATCGCCGAGCTCCAGCGGCGCCACCCCGGTCTGGACGTCTCCTTCACCCTCCCGGTCATGCCGGAGGGCCTGACCCAGGACGGCGTGAACCTGCTGGTCGACGCCAAGCAGAACGGCGTGAAGATCGACACCGTCAACATCATGGCGATGGACTACGGCCCCGCGTACAGCGGCGAGATGGGCACCTACGCCGAACAGGCCGCCACCGCCACCCAGGCCCAGATCAAGAGCGTCCTCGGGCTCTCCGACAGCGCGGCCTGGAAGACGGTCGCCGTCACGCCGATGATCGGGGTCAACGACGTCACGACCGAGATCTTCACGGTCGACGACGCCACCCAGCTGGTCGACTTCGCCAAGGCGAAGGGGCTGGGCTGGCTGTCGATGTGGTCCGCGACCCGTGACAAGCAGTGCCCGGGCGGGGAGAAGCCCGCGGCGGACGCCACGTGCAGCTCGATCCTCCAGGACAGGTTCGCGTTCACGAAGGCCTTCGCGGCCCACCGGTAGGGCGGACCGCGCACGGCTCCGGAGGGCGCGGTGATGTCGATTACGTTTCGACAACTCGGGCCGACAGCTATTGACGCATGAACGGACATACGGCTGTAGTTACGCCCACGCGTGTTCGGTCAAGTTGGTTTCTGGTCGATTACGACCGACTCCGATGCATCGCGTTCATGGCCGAGCCTTGTCCTCTGGAGCCGCTCATGCACCACCTCACCCCCTCCCTCCCCGCTCCCAGCCGCCGCACCCTGCTGCGCGGCGTCGGCGGTGCCGTGGCCCTCGGGGCCGGCATCCCCCTGCTGAGCGCCTGCGGCGGCAGCGGCACGGCCGCCGACCCGAAGACCGTCTCCCTCGGCTCCAAGGCGTCCGACCCGGTCCCGAAGAAGGCCTTCGCCGACATCTACGCGGCCTTCACCAAGCAGTCCGGCATCAAGGTCGCCGTCAACACCAAGGACTCCAACACCTTCCAGGAGCAGATCAACGCGTATCTGCAGGGCACGCCCGACGACGTGTTCACCTGGTTCGCCGGCTACCGCATGCAGTTCTTCGCGGCCAAGGGCCTCGCCACCCCGATCGACGACGTGTGGCAGAAGGTCGGCGGCAACTTCCCCGACGCGATGAAGAAGCTCAGCAAGGGCGAGGACGGCAAGTACTACTTCGTGCCGCTGTACACGTACCCCTGGGCGGTCTTCTACCGGAAGAGCGTCTTCCAGGAGAAGGGCTACGAGGTCCCCACCACCTGGGACCAGCTGGTCGCCCTGTGCAAGCAGATGCAGAAGGACGGGCTGGTCCCGATCGCCTTCGGCGACAAGGACGCCTGGCCCGCGCTCGGCACCTTCGACCAGATCAACTTCCGCAAGAACGGCTACGACTTCCACGTCGACCTGATGGCCGGCAAGGCGTCCTGGACCGACGCCAAGGTCCGTTCCGTCTTCGACCTGTGGACGGAGATCCTCCCGTACCACCAGGAGGGCGCCGTCGGCCGCACCTGGCAGGACGCGGCCCAGACCCTCGTGTCGAAGAAGGCCGGCATGTACCTGCTCGGCACCTTCGTGGCCCAGCAGTTCACCAACAAGGCCGACCTGGACGACCTGGACTTCTTCGCCTTCCCGGAGATCGACCCGGCGTACGGGCAGGACACCGTCGAGGCGCCCACCGACGGCTTCATGCTCAGCAAGAGCCCGAAGAACAAGTCGGGCGCGGTCCAGCTGCTCGAGTACCTGGGCAGCCCGGCCGCCGAGGAGATCTACCTCAAGTCCGACCCGAGCGTCGTCGCCGCCTCCACCAAGGCCGACACCTCCTCGTACACCCCGCTGCAGAAGAAGGCGTACGAGATGATCAGCGGCGCCAAGAGCCTCACCCAGTTCATGGACCGCGACAGCCGCCCGGACTTCACCTCCACGGTGATGCAGCCCTCGCTGCAGAAGTTCGTCCGTGACCCCAAGGGCGTGGACAGCCTGCTCTCCTCCATCGAGCGCCAGAAGAAGACGATCTTCGCCTCCTCATGACCATCGACACCACCCCGAAGAGCCCGGAGACGGCCGTCGAGCCGTCTCCGGGCGCCGCACCCCGCCCGAGGACGACGGGTCACCGCCGCCTCCTCACCCGCCGGGACCGTGTCGTCCTGGCCCTGATGGCGGGCATCCCGACCGTCCTGCATGTGGCCCTGGTATGGGTGACGGCCCTCGCCTCCATCGCGCTGGCCTTCACCACCTGGAACGGCATCGGCTTCGACTCGATCACCTGGGTCGGGCTGGAGAACTTCAAGGAACTGTTCACCAACAACCCGCAGTTCTGGCCGGCCGTCGAGCACAACGTCATCTGGTTCGTGGTGCTGATCCTCATCCCGACCCCGCTCGGCCTGTTCCTGGCCGTGCAGCTGGACAAGAGGATCCGCTTCAGCCGCGTCTACCAGACCGCGTTCTTCCTGCCGGTCGTCATGTCGCTCGCGGTCATCGGCTTCGTCTGGCAGCTGGTCTACAACCCGGACACCGGCCTGATCAACAGCATCATCGGCGCCAACAAGCCCGGCCACTACATCGACTGGATCGGCGACCCGGACCTCAACCTGTGGGCCGTGCTGATCGCCGCCTCCTGGCGGCACGCCGGCTACATGATGATCCTGTACCTGGCCGGGCTGAAGAGCGTCGACCCGTCGCTGCGCGAGGCATCCGCCCTGGACGGTGCCAACGAGTGGCAGACGTTCAAGAACGTCATCTTCCCGACGCTGCGCCCGACCAACACGGTCGTCCTGGTCGTCACCATCATCGAGGCGCTGCGCGCCTTCGACCTGGTCTTCGTCTTCAACAAGGGCGCCCAGGGCACCGAGCTGCTGTCGATCCTGGTCACCAACAACATCATCGGCGAGTCCAGCCGCATCGGCTACGGCTCCGCGATCGCGGTCGTCCTGCTGGTGATCTCACTCGTCGTGATCATCCCGTACCTGATCTCGACCTTCCGGAAGGAGCGGCGCGCATGAGCACCGTCACCGGCGCTCACCGGCAGCGCACCCCCCTGCGCCCCGCCCGGATCCTGCTGCACGTCTTCCTCGCCGGCGCCGCGCTGGCCTGGCTCGCCCCGCTGCTGTGGGCGGTGTACGCGGCCCTGCGCCCGTACGGGGAGACCAGCGAGAAGGGCTATGTCTCCTGGCCCGACAAACTGAGCCTGGACAACTTCACGAACGCCTTCCAGCAGTCGGACATGCTGCACTACTTCGGCAACACGCTGCTGGTCGCGGTCCCGGCCGTGCTGCTGACGCTGTTCCTGTCGTCGATGGTCGCGTTCTACGTCAGCCGCTTCGACTTCCGGCTCAACCTGTTCCTGCTGCTGGTCTTCACGGCGGGCAACCTGCTGCCGCAGCAGGTCATCATCACGCCCCTGTACCGCCTGTACCTGCTGATCGACCTGCCCGGCATCACGATGAGCGGCAAGCTGTACGACTCCGCGCTCGGCCTGGTCCTCATCCACGTGGCGTTCCAGTCCGGCTTCTGCGCGTTCGTGCTCAGCAACTACATGCGCTCGCTGCCGCACGAGCTGACCGAGGCCGCGCTCGTCGACGGCGCCTCGGTGTGGCGGCTGTACTGGCAAATCGTGCTGCCGCTGTGCAGGCCCGCGATGGCGGCCCTGGCGACGTTGCTGTCCATCTGGATCTACAACGACTTCTTCTGGGCCATCGTCCTGATCTCGACCGGCGAGAACATGCCGATCACCTCGGCCCTGAACAACCTCTCCGGCCAGTACTTCACCGACCCCAACCTGGTCGCCGCCGGTGCCCTGCTCACCGCGATCCCGACGCTGATCGTGTACTTCGCGCTCCAGCGCCAGTTCGTCAGCGGCCTCACGCTGGGCGCCAACAAGGGCTGACACCCAGGCCCCCTCAGAAAGAGAACCTTCCGTGCACCACCCCTTCACCCCCGTCGCCTCCGTGCCCGTGGACGTACGTGCGGCTCGCGTCCACGAGGAGGGCTGGCAGTCCTGGAGCCCCAGCGGCGCCTACGCCCTCGACGCGACGCCTCCCCCGAGCTCTCGGCTCCGCTCGAGCAGGGGGCGCCCCCACCGCCCGGCCAACGACAACTGGGCGACCGTCTGCTACCGCCCCGGCGTCACCGTCCCCGCCGGCACCTTCCAGGGCGAGGGCCTGCTCGCACTCGACCCCGGCGACGGCTCACCGGTCCGGCTGTGGGCGGCGGCCGAGCCGACCCGCGAGGTGCCGTCGGTCCGGCTGGCCGTACGCGACGGCGTGGCGGAGGTCAGCGCCGACGGGACGGTGAAGGAGTGGACGGGCACGAACATCCAGTCGGTGCTGGCCGACTGGGCCGGTGGGCTGGGGCTGGAGGCGCCCCGCCCGGCTCCGACGGTCTGGTGCTCCTGGTACGAGTACTTCACCGCCGTCACCGAGGACGACATCCACGAGAACCTCCGCGCGATGGACACCCTCGACCTGCCCGTCGACGTCGTCCAGATCGACGACGGCTACCAGAAGGCCCTCGGCGACTGGCTCACCCTCTCCGGCCGCTTCCGCTCCCGCGCCGGGATCGCGGACCGGATCCGGTCGCGGGGCCGCCGGGCCGGCATCTGGACGGCACCGTTCCTGGTGGACCCGACGAGCGACCTGGCCGCCGAGCACCCCGACTGGCTGGTCCGCGACGGCCGCGGCGGCTTCGCGCACGCCGGCCGCAACTGGGGCCACGACCTGCGCGTCCTGGACACCACGCACCCGGACGCGGCGGCGTACCTCACCGGCGTCTTCGCGACCCTGCGCGCCGAGGGCTACGACTACTTCAAGGTCGACTTCCTGTACGCGGGCGCCCTGGACGGCGTACGCCACGCGGACGTCGACGCCCTCACGGCGTACCGCGAAGGCATTTCACTGATCCGCGAGGCGATCGGCCCGGAGTCGTACCTGCTGGGCTGCGGCGCCCCGATCCTGCCCTCCCTCGGCCTGTTCGACGCGATGCGGGTCAGCCCGGACACGGCCCCGCACCGCCGCCCCGAGGCCGACGACTACAGCCAACCCGGCCAGGACCCGGCCGAGTTCACCGGTGCCGGCCGCCAGTGGCAGCACGGCCGCCTCTGGATCAACGACCCCGACTGCCTCATGGCCCGCCCCGCGGTGGAGACCCGCGAGCGCTGGGCCGCGCACGTGGAGTCCACCGGCGGCCTGATGGCCTCCAGCGACCGCCTGCTGTCCCTGGACGAGTGGGGCGTGACGACGACCCGCCGCCTGCTGTCGGGAGCCGCCCGATGAAGCGGGAACTGTCCCTGCCCGGCCTCGCCTACGGCGGCGACTACAACCCCGAGCAGTGGCCCGAGGAGGTCTGGGCCGAGGACATGCGTCTGATGCGCGAGGCCGGGGTGACCATGGTCAGCGTCGGTATCTTCTCCTGGGCGCTGCTGGAACCGTCCGAGGGCACGTACGACTTCTCCCGCATGGACCGGATCCTGGACCTGCTCCACGACAACGGCATCGCGGCCGACCTGGCGACCCCGACGGCGGCCCCGCCCGCGTGGTTCTTCCGCACGCACCCGGAGGCCCTGCCGGTGGACCGCGACGGGCGGCGGCTGTCGTACGGCAGCCGCCAGACGTTCTGCCCGTCGAGCCCGGCCTACCGCACGGCCGCCCTGCGCATCACCCGCGCGCTGGCCGAGCGCTACGCCGGCCACCCGGCGGTCGTGATGTGGCACGTCCACAACGAGTACGGCTGCCACAACGCGGAGTGCTACTGCGACACCAGCGCGGCGGCGTTCCGCAGGTGGCTGCGGGCGCGGTACGCGGACGACCTGGCGGCGCTGAACGACGCCTGGGGCACCACCTTCTGGAGCCAGTGGTACTACGACTGGGAGGAGATCCTGCCCCCGCGCCCGACGGGCGCGGTCCCCAACCCGGCCCACCAGCTGGACTGGCGCCGCTTCTGCTCCGACGAGCTGCTGTCGCTGTACACGGCGGAACGGGACGTCCTGCGCGAGGCGGCCCCGTCGATCCCCGCCACCACCAACTTCATGGTGATGTACAACTTCGACGCGCTCGACTACTGGCGCTGGGCCCCCGAGCTGGACATCGTCTCCAACGACCACTACCTGCGCTCCACGGACCCGGAGTCGGAGATCGACATCGCGCTGAGCGGCGATCTGGTGCGGTCCCTGGCGGGCGGCCGGCCGTGGCTGCTGATGGAGCACTCCACGGGCGCGGTGAACTGGCAGCCGGTCAACCGCGCCAAGGGCCCGGGGGAGTTGCGGCGCAACGCCCTCGCCCATGTGGCGCGCGGCGCGGACGGCATCGCGTACTTCCAGTGGCGGGCGGCCAAGGCGGGCGCCGAGCAGTGGCACTCGGCGATGCTGCCGCACGCGGGCACGGACAGTCAGATATGGCGGGACGTGGTCCGACTGGGAGCGGACCTGCGGGCGTTGGCTGAGGTGCGCGGCAGCACAGGCACGGCCGAGGTGGCCGTCGTCTGGGACTGGAACGCCCGCTGGGCCCTGGAACTCCCCTCCCAGCCGAGCGAGTCGGTCCGCTACCTGGACCTGGTCCGCTCCTGGTACGAGCCGCTGTGGCGGTCGGGCGTGGCGGTGGACTTCGTCCGCCCGGACGCGGACCTGTCGCCGTACCGGCTGGTCCTGGCACCGAGCCTCTACCTGGTCGACGACGCCGGCGCGGCGAACCTGACGGGTTTCGCCGAGCGGGGCGGCACCCTCGCGGTCGGCTTCCACAGCGGCATGGTCGACGAGAACTGCCATGTGCGGCTGGGGGGTTACCCCGGGGCGTTCCGGGAGGCGCTCGGCGTCCGCACCGACGAGCTGTTCCCGCTGCTGCCGGACGAGACGCTGGGCCTTGACGGAGGCGGCACGGCGACCCTCTGGTCGGAACGCGTCCGACTGGCAGGCGCCCAGGCCGTGACGTCGTACACGTCCGGCCCTCCTTCAGCCCCCGGCCGGGGGTACCCCCATCTCGCCGCGCTCGTCGGCGTCCCGGCGGTCACCCGTCACACCCACGGCACGGGCACCACCTGGTACCTGGCCACCCACCCGGACCCGGCGACCCTGGCGGCGCTGCTGGACCGCATCCGCACGGAGGCGGGGGTGGAGCCCGTGCGCACGACGCCCGACGGCGTCGAGGCGGTGCTGCGGCGGGGCTCGGACGCCGACTACCTGTTCCTGATCAACCACGGCGACCAGGACGCCGAGGTCACCGTGTCGGCCGGCGCGACCGAACTGCTGACGGGCCGGCGGATCGAGCGTGACGTCGTCACGGTCCAGGCAGGGGACGCCGCGGTCGTACGGGAACCGCGCTGACCACGAACGGTTACTTACCGGCCTCGGGCCCGTACCACTGGAGGGCCTGGCCGGTCACAGCGGCGATGCACTCGAAGTCGCGATCGCGGTGCAGGAGGGTGAGCCCCTGCAACTCCGCGGTCGCGGCGACGACCAGATCCACGGGCCCGGCACCGCGATGGTGTCCACGCTCGGCCAGCGCCTCCTGGACCTGCCAGGCGCGGTCGTAGGCGCGGTCGTCGCAGGCGAGCGAGGGCCAGCGCCCGTCGCCGGTTCTCCAGCACTTCTCGCAGGGCTGACGGTCTCCTTCTTGGTGCTCGTGCCGAGGGCCTTGGCCACGTCGGCCAGTAGGTCGTCGTCGAGGTCGATCACTGTGCGGCTCATCGGAGCACCTCCCCTGATATCAACGAGTGCATATCCCGGGAGATTCATGGTGAAGGCGCCGACAGGCGCGGGGCGCGGCACTCCCCTTGTGCCGCGCCCCGTCCCCCACCCCCGCAGTGGCTAAACCGCCTCCACCTCCGGCAGCGTCCCCGTGCGCGCCGCCCGCGCGTACCAGTGGGCGCTGGACTTCGGTGTGCGCTCCAGCGTCGCGTAGTCGACGTACACCGCGCCGAAGCGCTTGCCGTAGCCGTACGCCCACTCGAAGTTGTCCAGCAGGGACCACAGGAAGTAGCCGCGGACGTCCGCGCCGTCGGAGATGGCGCGGCGGACCTGCGACAGGTGGCCGTGGAGGTAGGAGATGCGCTCGGGGTCGCGCACCGTGCCGTCCGACTCGGGCTTGTCGTCGAAGGCCGCGCCGTTCTCGGTGATGTAGAGGGGCAGGCCCGGGGCCTCACGGGTGTAGCGCATGATCAGCTCGTGCAGGCCCGTCGGGTCGATGGGCCAGTCCATCGCGGTGCGGTCGCCGGGGGTCTGGTGGAAGGCGACGTCGTCCACGCCCGGCCACGGCGAGTGCTCGCTCGCCCCGTGCCCGTCCGCCCGCGGGCCCTTCGCGGCCGGGTCCGCCGCCGAGACCAGCGTGGGCGTGTAGTAGTTCAGGCCCAGCGCGTCCAGCGGCTGGTTGATCAGCGCCAGGTCGCCGTCGAGAACGAAAGACCAGTCCGTGACCGCCGACGTGGCCTCGAACAGCGCCTCCGGGTAGGCGCCGTGCAGGATCGGGCCGTGGAAGACGCCGCTGGCCAGGGCGTCGATCTTACGGGCCGCGGCCAGGTCCGCCGGGTCCTGCGAAAGGGGCCGTACCACCGCGGAGTTGAGGGCGATCGCGACCTGGTTGCGGGCCGGCATCACCGACCGCAGCGCCGAGGCGCCCAGACCGTGCGCCAGGTTGAGGTGGTGCGCGGCACGCAGCGAGGCCGCCGGGTCCGTACGGCCGGGGGCGTGGACGCCGGAGGCGTAGCCCAGGAAGGCGCTGCACCACGGCTCGTTGAGCGTCATCCAGTGCTCCACGCGGTCGCCGAGCGCCTCGCCGACCAGTTGCGCGTACTCGGCGAAGCGGTGCGCCGTGTCGCGCTCCGGCCAGCCGCCCGCGTCCTCCAGTTCCTGGGGGAGGTCCCAGTGGTACAGGGTGATGGCCGGCTTGATGCCGTGCGCGAGGAGTTCGTCGACCAGGCGGCGGTAGAAGTCCAGGCCGCGCTGGACGGCCGGGCCCCGGCCCGTCGGCTGCACCCGCGACCAGGAGATGGAGAAGCGGTAGGCCTTCAGGCCCAGCTCCGCCATCAGCGCCACGTCCTCGCGGTAGCGGTGGTAGTGGTCGACAGCGACGTCACCGGTGTCGCCGTCGGCCGTCTTGCCGGGCGTATAGCTGAAGGTGTCCCAGATCGACGGAGTGCGGCCGTTCTCCCGCACCGCTCCCTCGATCTGGTACGCGGAGGTCGCGGCGCCCCAGAGGAAGGCGGAAGGAAAGGTCACCGGGGTCACCGGCTTCTCGGAGTCAGGCATGGAAGCGCTCCCATTGGTGGTCGTCGGAGACCGACGGATGAAGGGGGGAGGGGAAAGGAAGGGAAGGGAAGGGAGGGGAAGGGAGGGGAAGGGAGGGGAAGGGAAGGGGGCCGAGGCGGCGGTGACCCGGCCCCCGTGAACTGCGGATGCGGAGCCTCAGCCCTTGACCGCGCCCTGCATGATGCCGCCCACGATCTGCTTGCCGAAGATCGCGAAGACGATCAGCAGCGGCAGCGTACCCAACAGGGCACCCGCCATGATCAGGGACTGGTCGGGGGTGTAGCCGCGGCCCAGGCCCGCGATCGCGACCTGCACGGTCGGGTTGCCGGTCTGGGTCAGTACCAGGAACGGCCACAGGAAGTCGTTCCAGGCCTGCACGAACATCAGCATGCCGAGCACGGCCATCGCCGGCCGCGCGGCCGGGAACACCACGTGCCAGATCACGCGCCAGCTGCTCGCGCCGTCCACGCGGGCCGCCTCGATGATCTCGTCCGGCAGCGCCTGGAGCAGGTACTGCCGCATGAAGAACACACCGAACGCGCTCACCAGCGACGGGAAGATCACCGCCTGCAGCTGGTCGGTCCAGTCCAGCTTGGCGACCATCATGTACAGCGGGATCACGCTGAGCTGCGGCGGCACCATCATCGTGCCGATCACGATCAGCATCATCGCGTTACGGCCCTTGAACCGCAGCTTGGCGAAGGCGAACCCGGCGATCGTCGACAGGAACACGATCGTCGCCGCCGAAACACCCGCCACGATCGTGGTGTTGAGGAACGCCTCACCGAGGTTGGCGTCCCGCCAGGCGATCTCCAGGTTGCTGAAGAGGTTGGAACCGAACCAGAACGGGGGCGGGGTCTCCGCCAGCCGCTGGTTGTCCCGGGAGGCCGCGATCGCCGTCCACACCAGCGGGAACAGCGAGCCGATGGTGAACAGGGCCAGGATCACGTACGCGATCGGGCCGGCGTGCAGCGTCCCGCCCGCCCGGGCGGACTTGGGCAGGCGCGAGCGCTTCTGCTCCTTGGCGGGCGTGGTGCCGGGGGGCGTCACAGTCGTCGTCACGGCCGAACTCCTTAACTACTGGCGCGCAGCCGGCGCGAGATGACGTAGTTGACGATGCCGACGACGATCAGAATCAGGAACATCGTCCAGGCGATCGCCGAGGCCCGGCCCAGGTGCTGGTTGACCCAGCCCTGCTCGTACAGATACAGGCCCAGCGTCTGGAACTGGTGCTCCGCACCGCCCGAGGCGCCCTTGTTCGCGTCGAACAGCAGCGGCTCGCCGAAGACCTGGCTGGCGCCGATGGTCGACACGACGACCGTGAACAGGATCGTCGGGCGCAGCGACGGCAGCGTCACATGGAAGAACTGCTGCCAGCGGTTGGCCCCGTCCAGGGCCGCCGACTCGTACAGGTCCTGCGGGATGGCCTGCATCGCCGCCAGGTAGATCAGCGCGTTGTAGCCGGTCCAGCGCCAGATGATGATCGTCGAAACGGCGATCTGGGAGGGCCACTTGTCGTTCTGCCAGTCGATGTGGTCGACGCCGACCTGGTTCAGAACCCAGTTGATCATGCCGTAGTCGCGCCCGAAGAGCAGCACGAACACCAGCGAGGCAGCGGCGATCGAGGTCGCGTACGGCGCGAGCATGACGACCCGGTAGAAGGTCGAGCCGCGCAGCTTGTAGTTGAGGATGTGGGCGATGCCCATGGCCATCAGCAGCTGCGGAACGGTGGAGATGATGCCGATGGTGAGGGTGTTCTTCGCCGCGTTCCAGAAGAAGTCGTCGTCGAAGATCCGGGTGTAGTTGCGCAGCCCCACCCAGTTCATGTCCGTGGGCGCCGTCAGCTCCACCTGGTGCAGCGAGGCCCAGCCCGTGTAGATCAGCGGGAACAGACCGAAGGCGACGAACAGCAGGAAGAACGGCGAGACGAAGGCGTACGGGCTCCAGCGCACGTCCCGCTGCCAGCGGCGGGACAGCCGGGCCCGGCGGCGCTCGTCCACCGGGGCGGACCCCTTGCCGGAGGCCGGGCGGGCCGGGGCCGCGCCCCCCTCCTTCGCGGGGGGCGCGGCGGTGTCGTGACGGGCGGCCATACGGGTCACTTGTCCAGGTTGTTGTCGATGGTCTTGGTCGCCGTCTCCCAGGCCTCCTCCGGCGACTTGCCCTTCGTCACCAGGACCAGGCCGTTGTCGTTCAGGCTCGACCCGATGATCTGGTCCTTCGGCCCGATGACCTGGACCGGGCTCGTCTTCGCCGCCTCGGCGAAGATCTTGCCGATGGGCGCGTCACCGGTCATCTTGTTCTTCGCGTTCTGCACCGCGGGCATGTCGTAGGCGGTCGGCGTGCTCGGGAAGCTGCCCCGCTTCTCGAACAGCTTGGCCTGCTGCTCGGGCGCGGTCAGCCAGGCGGCCAGCTTCATGGCCTCCTTCACGTTCTTGCCGCTCTTCGGCACGGTGAGGAAGGAGCCGCCCCAGTTGCCGGACTTGGGCGCGGTCGCCACGTCCCACTTGCCCTGGGCCTCCGGCTTGGACTTGCTCTCGATGTAGCCGAGCATCCACGGCGGGCAGGACATCGCGGCGAACTTGCTGTTGGCGATCGTGGTGTCCCAGGCCGGCTGGAACTGGGACTGGGCGCCGACCAGCCCGTCCTCGGCGGCCTGCGCGGTCAGCATGAAGGCGTCCTTGACGACCGGGTTGTCCTTGTAGATGACCTTGCCGGACTCGTCGTAGAAGCGGACCTTCTCACTGCTGAGGATGGCGCTCATCAGGCCACCGGGGGAGTCCATGAAGGTGGTGCCCTTGGGGGCGTTCTTCTTGTACTCCTGGCCGACCTCGACCAGCTTCTTCCAGTCGCCCGCCCACATCTTCGCCAGCTCGTCGCGGTCGGTGGGCAGCCCGGCCTTCTCGAAGAGGTCCTTGCGGTAGCAGATCGCCATCGGACCGACGTCGGTGCCGAGACCGATCGTCTGGCCGTCCTTGGTGGTGGCCTGCTGCCACTTCCAGTCCAGGAAGTCGTCCTTCTTCACACCCGGCGCCTTGGACAGGTCCTCGAGCTTGCCCGCCTGCGTGCTCACGACCTCGGCGATGTTGCCCACTTCGACGCCCTGGATGTCCATCAGGCCGCTGTTGGTGGTCAGGTGGTTGACGAGCGCCGGGTAGTAGTTCTCGTTCCGCTCGGTGACGTTCTCCTGGATCTTGATGTTCGGGTTGAGCTTCTCGTACTCGGCGTAGAGACCGGCTTCCTTGAAGCCGAAGGTGCCGAAGAGACCCAGGCTGATGACGGTCTTGCCGCCGCCGCCCGACGAGTTCGAGTCCTTGTCGCCGCCGTCGTCGGCACAGCCGGCCAGCAGCCCGGCGCCCAGCGACGCGACGGCCGCCAGCACTACCGCCTTACGTGCTCGCATCTGAGGTCCTCCTGTTGCCCTGACGTGCCGACCACCCCGGCCAACGGCATGGTTGGGCCCTTTTTACTCGCTGCGGCTCGGGCGGGGAACGTGCGGGATGTGTATGTGTCAGGTACCGTGGGAGCGCTCCCACCAGTGATGTGTTGAAGACTCGCCGCTCGGCGCGGGGGTGTCAAGGGACCGGACGCGGAGAAGTGCGTTCAGTTATCGGGCCGTTAACTGGGCGCGAGAGGCGGTGCCGGTGCGACTCGGGTTGACTCGTTTCATCCTGTCCCGCGCCCGGGAACAGGGCCGTCGGAGCCGGTGCCAGGTGGTACGACGGCCCTGGCACCCGAGGGGGTCGGCGCCCCTGAGGGGACTGTTACATTCCAGCCAGCGTGACATACGACGGGAGGGCGGAGCCCAATGGCAAGCCATGGAGCGCGAGGCCGGAGCGGTGGCCGGCCCACCCTCGAAGAGGTGGCGGCGCGCGCCGGTGTCGGCCGCGGCACCGTCTCCCGGGTGATCAACGGCTCGCCCCGGGTCAGCGACGCGACCCGCGCGGCCGTCGAGGCGGCGGTCGCGGAGCTCGGCTACGTCCCGAACACGGCCGCCCGCGCCCTGGCCGCCAACCGCACGGACGCGATCGCCCTGGTCGTGCCCGAGCCGGAGACCCGGTTCTTCGCGGAGCCGTACTTCTCGGACATGCTCAAGGGCGTCGGCTCCGAGCTGTCGGAGACGGAGATGCAGCTGTTGCTGATCTTCGCGGGCAGCGACCGGGAGCGGCAGCGGCTGGCCCAGTACCTGGCCGCCCACCGCGTCGACGGCGTCCTGCTGGTCTCGGTGCACGCGGACGACCCCCTGCCGGACCTCCTCGCCCAGCTGGAGATCCCCGCGGTGATCAGCGGCCCCCGGTCGGCGGGGGAGACGCTCGCCTCCGTCGACTCCGACAACTACGGCGGTGCCCGCCAGGCCGTCGAACACCTCCTGGAGCGCGGCCGCGGCCGCATCGCCCACATCACCGGCCGCCTCGACGTCTACGGCGCCCAGCGCCGCATCGACGGCTACCGCGACGCCCTGCGCGACGCGGGCCACGAGGTGGACGAACTCCTCATCGAGCCGGGCGACTTCACGGAGGAGGGCGGCCGCAGGGCGATGGCCGCGCTGCTCGACCGCCACCCCGACCTGGACGCCGTCTTCGCCGCCTCGGACGTCACCGCGGCCGGCGCCCGCCAGGCCCTGCGCGAGGCGGGCCGCCGCATCCCCGACGACGTGGCGCTGGTCGGCTACGACGACTCCGCCATCGCCCGCCACATGGAGCCGCCGCTGACCAGCGTCCGCCAGCCCATCGAGGAGATGGGCCGCAGGATGATCGACCTCCTCCTGACCGAGATCGCCGACCGCCGCCCGCCCGTGTCCCGGGGGCTGGAGCGGCGGCAGGTGGTGCTGCCGACCGAGCTGGTGCCGCGCATGTCGTCGTGACGGGGCATCCGCTCCTGGACATCTCCGAGGCCGTCGGTCGAGCCGTACCTCCGCTCGGTGGGCGAGGTGTTCCGTTCCGCGACCAGGACTCGGGCTGTGTGTCGTACGGCGTCCGACTCGGACGGAGCGTACGGGAGTCGGCGGAGGCATCCCAGGCCGCCGGGGATGACTTACGTGATCCTCGACGGCACGCTCATCGAGTCGGACCGTCTCACCGTCGTCCGTGAGAACGGCAACGACCTGTGGTTCAGCAGGAAGCACAAGGCGTTCGGCGGGCGTGCAGTTCCTGTCCGCTCCGGACGGCGCCCCGTTGTGGGTCTCCGACGTCGAGCCCGGTTCCCAGGGCTCGGCGGACGAGCCGGCTAACGTGCCACGCGGTAGCGGAGGTAGACGACTCTCGAGCTGAAGGGGCGGGTCTCGACGAGTTCGAGATCCACCCGGCGCTCGCGTTGGGGAAAGAACGGAATGCCACCGCCGACCAGCACCGGGTAGACCATGGCCCGGTACTCGTCGATCAGACCCAACGCGGCCGCCTCGGCGGCGAGAGTCGCGCCGCCGATCGCGATGTCGCCCTGCCCCGGCTCGGCTCGCAACCGCTCGATCTCCTCCGCCAGGCCGCCGGAGGCCAGGCGGGCATTGCCCTGCACCGCCGACAGCGTGGTCGAGAACACCACCTTCGGAAGCGGCTTCCAGAGCGCCGCCCACTCGAGCATTGCCTCGTCGAGCGATGGATCCTGGTCGGCGGTCTCCCAGTACAACATCGTCTCGTACAGCCGTCGTCCCAACAGGTGGACGCCGACCTGTCGAATCTCGTCGATCCAGAAGCGAAAGACCTCCTCGTCGGGTGCCGTCCAGTCGAAGTCGCCGTTCGGCCCAACGATGTAGCCGTCAAGTGAGATGTTCATCGAATAGGTCACGCGGCGCATCAGAGGTCCTCCTCGGTAACGGGTTCGACCGTACGACCGCCGAACGCCGGCTCGGGGTCGCGAGCGGCGAGGGGGTCCACGTGTGTCCCCCGACGGCATCAGGGACGTAGCTCCAGCCGCCACCGGGTCTCCCCGTCCTGCTCCTCCTCGGTCGGGGTGAGTCCGGCCGCCGCGGCGACCGTGGCCGAGGCCAGGTGGTCGGGGTGGATGTGGGCGACCACCGTACGGACGTGCCGTCGCCCGAGCCAGTCGACGAGCCCCCGTGCCGCTTCGGAGGCGAACCCGCGCCCCTGCCACGGCGTGCCGACCACCCAGGCGATCTCCGCGTCGCGGTCCGCGGCGATCGTGGCCTGGACGGTGCCGACGAGGCGTTGTCCGGCGCGGAGCCGCAGCACCCAGTTGCACCAGGAGACGGACGGGTCGGGGGAGCCGGCGACGAGACGCTCGTAGCGGGCGCGGAGGGCTTCGGGGGAGTGGGGCGCGCCGCCGATGAAGAGGTGCAGCGCGGGGTCCGAGAGCACGGCGGCCATCTCGGCGGCGTGCTCGACGCGCAGGGGGAGGAGGTCGAGGCGGGCGGTGGGGATGGTCTCGGCGCGCACGACCGACCTCCCCGCAACGGGAATCAGCCGGTGACCTTGCACTCAAGGTCACCGGCTGATCACTCAGGGTGAGTGACGGGACTCGAACCCGCGGCATCCTGGACCACAACCAGGTGCTCTACCAGCTGAGCTACACCCACCATGACCGGTGTGGAGTCAGTGATTTCCCCGACCGGCCGAGAAAAAGTGTACAGGGTCCGAAGGGGTGCTCGCGCCCGGCTTTCGCGGCGCCCCTCCGAGTGGCCCTGTCACGCCTGCTGAGCAGGCAGAACGTGCTTCGCGGCGATCGCCTTGGCCGTGTCGGAGTCGGGGCCGGGCTGCGGGACGAAGATGGCCTCGCGGTAGTAGCGCAGCTCGGCGATGGACTCGCGGATGTCGGCGAGGGCGCGGTGGTTGCCGTTCTTCTCGGGGCTGTTGAAGTACGCGCGCGGGTACCAGCGGCGGGCCAGTTCCTTGATCGACGACACGTCGACGATGCGGTAGTGGAGGTAGTCCTCCAGCGTGGGCATGTCGCGGAGCAGGAAGCCGCGGTCGGTGCCGACCGAGTTGCCGCACAGCGGCGCCTTGCCGGGCTCCTTGACGTACTCCTTCACGTACGCCAGGACCTGCTCCTCGGCGTCCTTCAGCGTCGTGCCGTTCGGGAGCTCCGCGAGCAGCCCGGACGCGGTGTGCATCTGACGCACCACCTCCGGCATCGTCTCCAGCGCCCGCTCCGGCGGGCGGATGACGATGTCGATGCCGTCGCCGAGCACGTTCAGCTCGGAGTCGGTGACGAGGGCGGCCACCTCGATGAGCGCGTCGTCCGACAGCGAGAGGCCGGTCATCTCGCAGTCGATCCACACCATGCGATCGTTCATGTGTCTCACCTTACGGCCCGCATGCGCCCGCCGGTCCGGCCGTGTGCGCGGTGGCCCGGCGGCAGCGGCCGCGCACGGCACCGGGCCCGTGCGGAGGCTGTCTCCGCACGGGCCCGGTGGGGTCGAGTCCGGTTACGGGCTCACGTCCCGCCGCGCTGCCCCGGCAGGCTCGCCCGGCTCCCCGCGTACGCCTCGCGGCCGTTGTCCGACGACGCGGACGTCGACGCGGACAGCGACGCCGCCTGTCCGACGGCGCTCGCCGCAGCCGTGCGGCGCGACTGCAGCGGGACCGGGCTCTCCGGGTGCGGAGCGGTCGGCGAGTGGCCCGACTGGCCCGCGTGCCCGCCCGGCTGGCCCTGCGCGCCGCCCTGACCGGAACTGGGCGGGGTCGGGGACCCGTCGGTGTCCTGGGTGCGCTCGCTCTGCGGGCGGCGGGCCCGGTACGCCGCCCGGTACGCGGCCGGCGACGAGCCCAGCTGACGGCGGAAGTGGCCGCGCAGCGCCACCGGCGAGCGGAAGCCGCAGCGGCCCGCCACCTCGTCCACCGAGTAGTCCGACGTCTCCAGCAGGCGCTGCGCCTGCAGCACCCGCTGGGTGATCAGCCACTGCAGCGGCGCACTGCCGGTCAGGGAGCGGAATCGGCGGTCGAACGTACGACGGCTCATGTACGCGCGTGCCGCCAGCGTCTCCACGTCGAACTGCTCGTGGAGGTGCTCCAGGGCCCAGGCGACGACCTCGGCGAGCGGGTCGGCGCCGATCTCCTCGGGTAAAGACCTGTCGAGATAGCGCTCCTGGCCTCCGCTGCGGCGCGGCGGGACCACCAGGCGGCGGGCCAGGGCCCCGGCCGCCTCGTTGCCGTGGTCGGAGCGCACGATGTGCAGGCACAGGTCGATTCCGGCCGCCGTGCCCGCCGACGTCAGTACGTCTCCGTCGTCCACGAAGAGCTCTCGTGGGTCGACATGCACCGACGGATAGCGTTTCGCCAGCGTCGGCGCGTACATCCAGTGTGTGGTCGCGGGGCGGCCGTCCAGCAGGCCCGCCGCCAGGACGAAGGCGCCCGTGCACAGCCCGACGATGCGGGCGCCCTCCTCGTGGGCCCGGCGCAGCGCGTCGAGCGCATCATCCGGCGGTGGCGAAGTGATCGAGCGCCAGGCCGGCACGACGACCGTGCCCGCGCGCGAGATCGCTTCCAGGCCATGCGGTGCGGTGAGTTCCAGGCCCCCTGTGGTCCGCAGCGGGCCGTCCTCGCCGGCACACACCAACAGGCGGTAGCGCGGCACGCCGGCGTCCTGGCGGTCGATCCCGAACACCGACAGCGGAATGGAACTCTCGAAGATGGGGCCGCCGCTGAACAGCAGCACCGCGACGATCTCCTTGCGGCGTCGCCCGGACAGTTTCCGGGCTGCGCCTTCCGGCGCGGCAGTGGAGTCGTGGCTCATACTGCTAAGCCCCCCTCGGTGGTCGCGGCTCCTCGGTTGTGTCGCTCCTGCACGTTTCCCCTCGGTCCTGCACGAGTCCCCCGCCGTAGACAGTCAAGATCGAATCTACTGTGTCCCGTCGTGCCGAGGTGGCCGGTTCGGCACTCGGCACATTGTCGACTTGGCAACTTGGCGTGAAGCATTCGATCACGAAGCGTTGCACTCGTGGAGGGTGCAGGGAAGTGCGCCTCGGCGCGGTGGCCAATCCCCGTAGGGTGCGCAGGGCCGTCCAGACCCTTTCCGTGCAGGTGGAACGGGGGGCGCGGGGTGGTTCGGGCAAGGCATGCACGAGAACCAGAAGTTGGCTGAAAAGCAGCGTCCGGGGGCGCGAAAACCGGTCAGCCGACCGGTGTATCTCCGCCGCCGTGCCGCCCACCCCGGTGTGCGCCCGTTCCGGTGCGCTGGTGCCGGCCGCGGTGGGGCGTGGCGTCCTCGGCGAGGAGGCGGGCCGCGCCGCGCTCGGACTGGCGCAGCAGTAGGCGGCAGACACCCGTGACGGCCGCGAGGCCGAGGGCCGTACCGGTGGCGCCGACCAGCGAGGCGCCGCACCAGAGCAGGACGACCGGGACGAGGAGGCAGCTGAAGGCCGCCCAGCGGACCACGTCGGTCACGGCGTCCCGGGCCGGCGGGGCGGCGCGGTCCGTCTCGGCGGGGTGACGGCGTCCGGACATGCGTGCTCCCTGTGGCGTGGCTCACGGAGTTCAACGCGCGGCCGATCCGTCGGTCACCCTGTGCGTCCGCAGGTCGCCGCCGCAGTCCCAGAGGTAAGTGAATCCCGTGCGAACCGCCTGTACAGCGCAGCAACCATTGCGTTACGGGCGTCCCCTCGTGCATGCTCCCCTGAACCCGCCGCCGAGGGCGCGCGGGCTCTGGGCGAAGGAGGCGTGCCGCCGTACCCTTGGGGGTATGGGGTTGGGAAGATGATTCCCGGACACAGCTCCGCCGCACACTGTCGTCCCCACCCGACAAGGATCACAACGCCGAGACAGCCATGGCCGGTCACGAATTCTCCGAACCCGCGGACCGCAAGCGACCGGTCGCCGACCCGACGGCGGCCGATCCTCTGGCGGCGGAAGAGGCACGTCCTTCGTGCGACCCCGCTTTCAAGCACGGCGTGGTCGTCGGTTTCGACGGCTCGACGTCCAGTGAGCGTGCCCTCGCGTACGCGATCGGCATGGCGCAGCGCTCCCGCGCGGGCCTGATCATCGTCCACGTCGCCAACCGGCTGCCCACCACGGTGTGGGCGGGCTGCGAGCCCCCGGTCTTCGTCGACGTACCCGACCACCGTACCGAGGTGCTGGGGCTGGAGCTCGCCTGCGCGGACTACCTCGCCGAGGTGCCGTGGATCCTGGTCGAGCGCGGCGGTGACATCTGCCACGAGCTCGAAGAGGTCGGCCGGGAGTACGAGGCCGACGCGATCGTCGTCGGCTCCACCCACGGCATCGTGGGCCGGCTCTTCGGCTCCGTCGCGGGGCGGCTCGCCAAGCGGGCGAAGCGGCCCGTCGTTGTCATTCCGTAACTCGTCTTTCGCCCAGGTGAGATGAGATCTGGGTAACCCCAACTCCCTTTCTGTGCCGCGTAAATCTACTCGCGCGTAGAGGTGTTTGTGCCCTTGTGAAGGGCATATAGCGGTCACCGCACAACTGCACATGCACGAAGGGAGCCCGCCGTGGACAACGACGTCTCTGCGGGAAGCGCCACTACGATCGTCGGCCGACTCGCGCTCGGTATCACACTGTTGGCCTTCGGCCTCGGGTCCACCGAGGTGCTCGACGGCGTGACGGCGGCCGATGCCGTGTCGATCGCTCAGTATGTGGGCGGAGTCGCCCTGTTCGTCGCCGGGCTGCTGGCGTTCCGCGACCGTGACACCGTCACGGGTACGGCCTTCTCGGCACTCGGCGCCCTCTGGTTCACCTGGGCCGTCTCCGCCGACAACCAGGTCTCCGCCAACGCGGCGGGGCTGTTCCTGCTGCTGTTCGCCCTTGTGGCGCTGTCCCTGACCCTGGCCGGCGGTGACCAGCTCGCCAAGGGCGCGTACGGGCTGTTCTTCGTCTCGCTGCTGCTTGTGGCCATCGCGAGTTTCGCCGACAACGGCAGCCTCGCGAAGGTCGGTGGGTGGTTCGCGGTCGCCGCGGGGGTCGTCGCCTGGTACGCGGCGACGGCGGCTCTGGCGCACTGGCCGACCGCACTGCCGCGACGCGCTGCCGGCCGGGGGGTGACGGCCACCGGCTGATGGGCAGCCGGCGCCGGGGTATGGGCGGCCCCGGCGCGTGAGAGCGGACCCCCCGTGTCTGGTGGCGACACGTGGGGGTCCGTTCTGTTGTGAAAAACTGGGGGCTACTCCACCGTCACCGACTTGGCGAGATTCCTCGGCTTGTCGATGTCCCGGCCCAGGGCCAATGCCGTGTGGTACGCGAGGAGTTGGAGCGGGATGCCCATGAGGATGGGGTCGAGTTCGTCCTCGTTCTTCGGGACGACGATGGTGTGGTCGGCCTTCTCCTGGTCCTGGTGGGCGACGGCGAGTATCTGGCCCTGGCGGGCCTTGATCTCCTCCATGGCGGCGCGGTTCTTCTCCAGCAGGTCGTCGTCGGGGACGATCGCGACCGTCGGCAGGGCGGGCTCGATCAGCGCCAGCGGGCCGTGCTTGAGCTCGGAGGCCGGGTAGGCCTCGGCGTGGATGTACGAGACCTCCTTCAGCTTCAGGGAGGCCTCGCGGGCCACCGGGTAGCCCCGGACGCGGCCGATGAAGAGCATCGAGCGGGCCTCGGCGTAGCTCAGGGCCAGCTTCCTGATCTCCTCCTCCTGCTCCAGGATCTCGGCGATCTGGCCGGGCAGCCTGCGCAGACCGTCGATGATCCGCTTGCCGTCCCGGACCGACAGGTCGCGGGTGCGGCCCAGGTGCAGGGCGAGCAGGGCGAAGGCGACCGTGGTGTTGGTGAAGCACTTGGTCGACACCACGCAGACCTCGGGGCCCGCGTGGACGTAGATGCCGCCGTCGGCCTCGCGGGCGATCGCGGAGCCGACCACGTTCACCACGCCCAGCACCCGGGCGCCCTTGCGCTTCAGCTCCTGCACGGCGGCCAGCACGTCGTACGTCTCACCGGACTGGGAGACCGCGATGTAGAGGGTGTCGGGGTCGACGACCGCGTTGCGGTAGCGGAACTCGGAGGCGGGCTCGGCGTCGGCGGGGATGCGGGCCAGCTCCTCGATCATCTGGGCGCCGATCATGCCCGCGTGGTACGAGGTGCCGCAGCCGAGGATCTTCACCCGGCGGATCTGCCGGGCCTCGCGGGCGTCGAGGTTGAGGCCGCCGAGGTGCACGGTGGAGAAGCGGTCGTCGATGCGGCCGCGCAGTACGCGGTCCACGGCGTCGGCCTGCTCGTGGATCTCCTTGTGCATGTAGGTGTCGTGGCCGCCCATGTCGTAGGAGGCGGCCTCCCACTCCACGGTGGTCGGCTCGGACGTGGTGCGGGTGCCCTCGGTGGTGTAGGTGCGGAAGTCGTCGGCCTTGAGGGTGGCCATCTCGCCGTCGTCGAGGGTGACGATCTGGCGGGTGTGGGCGACCAGGGCGGCGATGTCCGAGGCGACGAACATCTCCTTCTCGCCGATGCCGAGGACGACGGGGGAGCCGTTGCGGGCGACGACGATCCGGTCGGGGAAGTCGGCGTGCAGCACGGCGATGCCGTACGTGCCCTCGATCAGGCGGAGGGTCTCGCGGACCTTGTCCTCCAGCTTGCTGGCCTGCGAGCGGGCAATGAGGTGCGTGATGACCTCGGTGTCGGTCTCGGAGAGGAACTCGACGCCGTCCGCCTCCAGCTTGCGGCGCAGGTCGGAGGCGTTGTCGATGATGCCGTTGTGGACGACGGCGACCTTGCCCTCGGCGTCCAGGTGCGGGTGGGCGTTGACGTCGGAGGGGGCGCCGTGGGTGGCCCAGCGGGTGTGGGCGATGCCGGTGGTGCCCTTGAAGCGGGCGGGCACCTTGGCCTCCAGGTCGCGGACCCGGCCCTTGGCCTTGACCATCTTCAGGCCGGCCGTCTTCGGGGACGTGACGACGATGCCCGCGGAGTCGTAGCCGCGGTACTCCAGGCGCTGGAGGCCCTCCAGGAGGAGCGGGGCGACGTCACGCTTCCCGATGTATCCGACGATTCCGCACATAAATACGCATTCCTCAGCCGTAGACAATGCGCCGCAGCTGCCGGAGCGTGAGCTCCGGGGGTGCCACCGCGCGATATTTGAGATCCGCCTCGATCCGCTCGAAGATCGTCGCGTTCACCAGGCCCTGGGCCTGTAGTTCGCGGTGGCGGCGACGGACGTACTCCTCGGTCGTCTCGTCGAAGTAGGCGAGCACGTCCTGGATCACACGCAGCGCCTCGCCCCGGCTCAGGGGCGTGGACCGCGTCAGATGATCAACGAGTTCGTCGTGCACTCGGTAGATCCTGAGGCACCGGCGGCACTTTCGCAAGAATCCTGCCCGATTCCGGGCAGCTGCGGGCGGCTGCGCGGACCGACGCGTGAGGCGATGCGTGGGGCGATGCGTGGGCGAGCAGCCCCGACTCACCCTGCCCGCAGCCTGACTACATCCGCTTGAGGATCGCCTGCTTGGCCATCGTGAACTCCTCGTCCGTCAGCACGCCGGTGCGGTGCAGTTCGCCGAGTTCGCGCAGCCGTCGCAGGAGGGCGTCGTGCTCGTCCTCGGCGGTGACGGGTGCGGCCTGGCGGGGCGCTTCGGCCTCCGGCGGCCGTCCGTCCGTGACGGCGGCCGGCATCGGGGCCTGGGCCGGGTGCGGGAGCCGGGCCTGCACGGCGGCCGCGACGAGCGCCATCAGCGGGTCCTTCTTGAAGCCCCACAGCTCCACGGCGTTGGGATCGTACTTCGGCGGGGCCTTGGTGGGGGCGTTCCGCACGGTGAAGCGGAGGTGGCCGTTCTCCAGGCCGACCGCCGGGTGCCACTCCACGGCGGTGATGTCGGTCAGCGCGAGGGTGCGGGGGCCGGCGGCGGCCTTGGCGTCCTCGGTCTTCCAGTTCCACTCCAGGCGGACGCGCTCACCGTCGAAGCTCGCGGTGCCGTCCCCGGCGGAGACGGACAGCGGGACGGCGGGACCCGGCAGCAGGTACTCGCTCACCGGGTCGGCGGGCACCTCGTCGAGGAGCAGCGCGTTGCGGACCTCGTCGGTGAAGTACTCGGCCACGCCGTAGCGGTCGGACTCCACGATCAGCTGGTACGGGTCGTGGGGCTCGGTGAGCCGCCCGCCGGTCGCGTGCAGCAGCGGGTCGGCACCGTCCCGCAGGCGCAGCCGCAGCCGCCCGGCCTTCTTGCCCTGCTCGAACGAGATGCCCGCCAACGCGCCCAGCGGCACGACGAGTTCGCCCAGGGTCTTGCGGAGCAGGCTGACGTTCTTGTCCCGTCCGGGAGTCAGGCGCAGGGCGTCGCCGTCGAAGGCCCACGTGCCGTCCTTCTGGATGATTTCCGCCATGGGGGGATTGTTTCACCGGTTGTGCGGGAGAGTGGTCTCTACCAATCCCGAAGGGAGCGCATGTGAGACGGCACCACAGAACGACTCCCCGTATCACCCGAGTTCTCGGGTCCCTGCTGCTCGTGGCGGCGGCGGGCGCCTACACCGGCGGTGCGGCACCGGCCGCCGAGGCCCGGGCCGCCACGCCCCTCGACCGCGTCGTCCCGGCGCCCGCCTCGGCCGACCCGGGCGGAGCGCCGTACCGCATCACCCGGGGCACGCACATCCGCGTCGACGACTCCCGTGAGACCCGCCGTATAGGCGAGTACCTGGCCGGCATTCTGCGGCCCTCCACCGGCTACCGCCTTCCGGTGACCGCGCACGGCCGGGGCGGCATCCGACTGCGCCTGGCCGAGGGCCCGTTCGGCGCCGAGGGCTACCGCCTGGACAGCGGCCGTACGGGCGTCACCATCACCGCGGCCGAGCCCGCCGGGCTGTTCCACGGCGTCCAGACCCTGCGTCAGCTCCTCCCGGCCGCCGTCGAGAGGAACTCCGTACAACCCGGGCCATGGCTGGTCGCGGGCGGCACGATCAGGGACACCCCGCGCTACGGCTGGCGCGGCGCCATGCTCGACGTCTCCCGCCACTTCTTCACCGTCGACCAGGTCAAGCGCTACATCGACCAGTTGGCCCTCTACAAGGTCAACAAACTGCACCTGCACCTCAGCGACGACCAGGGCTGGCGCATCGCCGTCGACTCCTGGCCCCGCCTGGCCACCTACGGCGGTTCCACCCAGGTCGGCGGCGGCCCCGGCGGGTACTACACCAAGGACCAGTACAGGGAGATCGTCCGGTACGCGGCCTCCCGCTACCTGGAGGTCGTCCCCGAGATCGACATGCCGGGCCACACCAACGCGGCCCTCGCCTCCTACGCCGAGCTGAACTGCGACGGCGTGGCACCCCCGCTCTACACCGGCACCGACGTCGGCTTCAGCTCGCTGTGCGTGGGCAAGGAGATCACGTACGACTTCGTGGACGACGTGATCAGGGAGCTGGCCGCGCTGACGCCGGGCCGCTACCTCCACATCGGCGGCGACGAGGCGCACTCCACGAGCCACGCCGACTACGTGAAGTTCATGGACCGCGTGCAGCCGATCGTCGCCGAGTACGGCAAGACGGTCATCGGCTGGCACCAGCTGACCGGCGCCACCCCCGCGCAGGGGGCGCTCGCCCAGTACTGGGGCCTGGACGGCACCAGCGCCGAGGAGAAGGCCCAGGTGGTGAAGGCCGCGCAGAGCGGGACGGGGCTGATCCTCTCGCCCGCGGACCGGATCTACCTGGACATGAAGTACACCAAGGACACCCCGCTGGGGCTGTCCTGGGCCGGGTACGTCGAGGTGCGGCGGTCGTACGACTGGGATCCGGGCGACTACCTCGCCGGAGCCCCCGCCGCGGCGATCCGGGGGGTCGAGGCACCGCTGTGGACGGAGACCATCGAGACCTCCGCCCACATCGACCACATGGCCTTCCCGAGGCTGCCGGGCGTCGCCGAACTCGGCTGGTCACCGGCGGCCACCCACGACTGGGAGGACTACCGGCTGCGGCTCGCGGCGCAGGGGCCGCGGTGGGACGCGCTGGGGATCGGGTACTACCGGTCACCGCAGGTGCCCTGGCCCGCCGAGTAGACCCGCCGAGCAGACCCGCCGAGCAGACCTGCCGGCGAATCCTGCCGAGCGATGCTGACGGGCACCCCGGTGGACCGTACACCGGGGTGCCCGCCCGTCTTCGGGATCAGAACTCCGCGAGGGGGTTCTTCAGGTTGCCGACCAGCTGGAGGGCGCCGGACGGGTCGGTCAGGTCCACCATCTGCTTGTTGTTGCGCAGCTGGAGGCGGTTGAGGCAGGACAGCGCGAACTCGGGGGCGAACATGTCGTACTGCTTGAACTTGTCGGCGAGTTCGGGCACCGAATCCTGGTATGCGCGGGTGACCTCCGCGACCGTGCGCCAGAAGTCGTCCTCCTCCAGGATCCCCTCGGTGGCGAGGTTCGCGGCGAGGAAGCGGAAGAAGCAGTCGAAGACGTCCGTGAAGATCGACAGGAGCTTCTTGTCCTCCGGGACCTCGACGCGGATCCGCGTGACCTCGGGCGGCAGCACCGCGTCCGGGTCCATGACGACGATCTCCTCGGCGATGTCCTTGTAGATCGCCCGCCGCACGACCCCGTCCTTCAGGACGAGGATGACGTTCTCGCCGTGCGGCATGAACGCCAGGTCGTAGGCGTAGAAGCTGTGCAGCAGCGGGGTGTAGTACGCCCGCAGGTAGTGGCGCAGCCACTCCCTCGGGGTGAGACCCGACTGCTCGATCAGCGCGCCCGCGAAGGACGCCCCCTCGTGGTCCACGTGGACGAGGGAGGCCATCGTCGCCAGCCGCTCGCCCTCCTGGAGCGAGGGCACGGGGCTCTCGCGCCACAGCGCGGCGAGCATCTTGCGGTACGGCGAGTAGCGGTCCGTCGCCTGCTCGTACTCCAGGTGCCGGTAGCCGACGGCCGCCCGCTCCCGGATGATCGACAGGCCCGTCGACTTCAGCACCGGGTCGTTGTCGATGAGCTGGGCCAGCCAGTCGTTGATGGCCGGGGTCGCCTCCATGTAGGCGGCCGACAGCCCGCGCATGAAGCCCATGTTGAGGACGGACAGGGCTGTTTTGACGTAGTGCTTGTGCGGGTCGGTCCTGTTGAAGAACGTCCGGATGGACTGCTGGGCCAGGTACTCGTCGTCGCCCTCGCCGAGGCACACCAGGTGCTTCCTGGCCACCTCGGCGGCGAAGGTGACGGTGAGCTTGTTCCACCACTGCCAGGGGTGGACGGGGATGAGGAGGTAGTCGGCGGGGTCGAGACCCTGGTCGCGCAGGGTGCCGTGGAAGCGGTCGACGGTCTCCTCGCCCAGTTCGTCGCGTACGAACGACTCGTACTCGATCCCGACACCTGCCGTGAACGCCGCCCGTGAGCGGTGCGCGGCCAGCCACACCAGCCGGACCGGGCTCGCGGTCTCCGGTGCGTACGACAGGTACTCGTGGATGCCGAAGCCGAGCCGCCCGTTGTTGGCGACGAAGCAGGGGTGGCCCTCGGTCATGCCGGTCTCCACGGCCTGGAAGTCGCTGCGCGCGAGTTCCGCCGCCGTGACCTTCGGCTTGGTGAGCTTGTAGCAGGTGCCGGAGAGGGTGGAGGAGATCTCCTCCAGGTAGACGGGGAGGATCTCGTCGCTCAGGCCCAGGGTCTTCTTCAGCTCGATGAAGAAGTCGAGGGCAGCGAGCGGGAGTTCGGCGCCGTCGCGGTGCCGGGTGATCGAGCCGGCGTCCACCTGCCAGTGGTCGAGGGCGCGGCGGGTGGCCGAGAAGCGGTACTTCGTCAGGCCGTCGTCGCTGCGGACGACGTACCGATCGCCCTCCTCGTGCTCGGGCGTGAGCAGGCGCTCGTGCGCGAACTCGGCGAGCGCCTTGCGGACCAGGAGGCGGTTGGCCTGCTCCCAGCGCTCGGGGGAGAGGTGGGCCACGGCGTCGGCGAGGCTCATCCGGCCACCCCCGTCGCGGCGAGGAACTGCTCACGGGTGCAGAAGCTCAGCAACGCCTTCTTCTCCGGCTTCTGGATCTCGCGCTCGGGCACGAACCCGACCGCCGCGTTCAGGGCGTGCACCGCCTTGTTGCGTACGTCCGGTTCGACGACGACCCGGGCGGTGGCCGGGTCCTCGAAGAGGTGCGCCATGACGGCCGTGATGACGGCCTTGGTGAAGCCGTGCACGGGCGTGTCCGTCGGCGGCACCAGGAAGTGCATGCCGACGTCCCCGGGCCGGGGCTCGTACAGGCCGACCAGTTCGCGGTGGGCGGGGTCGTACTTCTCCATGAGGAAGGCGGGTGCGCCGTCCAGCAGGCCCAGCTCCGCGTGGTGGTGCTCGTCGGCCGCGATGTCCATGTACGCGCGCTCGACGTCCTCCAGCTTCGCGTCCTGCATCATCCAGAACGCCGCCTTGGGATGCGTGACCCAGGAGTGCAGGAGCTCGGCGTCCTTCAGGGGATCGAGGGGGCGGAACGTGAAGGTCATACGGAGAACTCCTGGAACGCGATCGTCTTCTCGACCGGGTAGTACTCGCTGCCGAGCAGCTCACGGATGATGTAGCTGTTCCGGTACGCGCCCATGCCCAGGTCGGGGCTGGTGATGCTGTGGGTGTGGACGCCGGCGTTCTGCAGGAAGACGCCCCGGCCGGTGACGTCGATGGCGTAGTTGCGGGCCACGTCGAAGTTGCCCTGGGAGTCGTAGCGCAGGCGGTCGCGGACGGGCTTGAGGAACTCCGGCTCGACGTACTTGTAGCCGGTGGCCAGGATCAGGCCCTCGCTGGTCAGCTCGAAGTCCTTCTCCTGCTCCTCCTGGCGGAAACCGAGCGTGTACGTGCCGTTCTCGTAGCGCGCGCCGGTGAGGGCGGAGTTGGTGAGCAGGCGGGTGGGGACCGGGCCGCCGAGGTTCTTCTGGTACAGCAGGTCGAAGATCTCGTTGATCAGGTCGCCGTCGATGCCCTTGAACAGGCCCTTCTGCTCGGCCGTGAGACGGTAGCGGGTCCGCTCCGGAAGCGCGTGGTAGTAGTCGATGTACTCCGGGCTCGTCATCTCCAGCGTGAGCTTGGTGTACTCCAGCGGGAAGAAGCGCGGGGAGCGGGTCACCCAGTTCAGCCGGTAGCCGTGGACGTCGATCTCGCTGAGCAGGTCGTAGTAGATCTCGGCGGCGGACTGGCCGCTGCCGACCAGGGTGATCGACTCCTTCGCCTGGAGCTCCTTCTTGTGCTCCAGGTAGCGGGAGTTGTGGATGAAGTCGCCGCCCAGGCCCTGGCAGGCCTCGGGGATGCAGGGCGGGGTGCCGGTGCCGAGGACCAGGTGGCGGGCGCGGTAGGTGTCACCGGCGGCCGTTCGCACCACGTACAGCTCGTCCTCGTACGTCACCTCGGTGACCGACGTGTTGAAGCGGATGCTGCTCAGCTTGTTCGCGGCCCAGCGGCAGTAGTCGTCGTACTCGACCCGCAGCGGGTAGAAGTTCTCCCGGATGTAGAACGAGTACAGGCGGCCCTTCTCCTTCAGGTAGTTGAGGAAGGAGTAGGGGGACGTCGGGTCGGCGAGGGTGACCAGGTCCGACATGAACGGGGTCTGGAGGTGGGCGCCGTCGAGGAACATCCCCGCGTGCCACTCGAAGTCGGGCTTCGACTCCAGGAAGACGCCGTTCAGTTCGGCGATGGGCTCGGTCAGGCAGGCCAGCCCGAGGTTGAAGGGCCCGAGCCCGATCCCCACGAAGTCATACGTGCGGGCGGCTTCAGGAAGCGCGGTCAAGGGTCTCTCCCAGGTACTGCTCGGCGTGGCCGGCGATCAGGTCGAGGACGGCGGCGATGTCGGCCGGCGTCGTCTCGGGGTTGAGCAGGGTGAACTTCAGGTAGTGGCGGCCGGCCACCTTGGTGCCCGCGACGATCGCGTCGCCGGAGGCGAACAGGGCCTTGCGGGCGTACAGGTTGGCGCGGTCGATCTCGGCCGGGTCGGTGACGGCGGCCGGGACATAGCGGAAGACGAGGGTGGACAGGGTCGGCTCGACGACCACGTCGAAGCGCGGGTCGGCGGCGAGCAGCTTCCAGCCCTCCTGGGCCAGGTCGCACACCTCGTCGAAGAGCTGCCCGATGCCGTCGGCGCCCATCACGCGCAGCGTCATCCACAGCTTGAGCGCGTCGAAGCGGCGGGTGGTCTGCAGGGACTTGTCCACCTGGTTGGGTATGCGTTCCTGCACCATGCGGCGCGGGTTGAGGTACTCGGCGTGGTAGGTGGCGTGGCGCAGCGTCGAGGCGTCCTTCACGAGCACCGCCGACGAACTCACCGGCTGGAAGAAGGACTTGTGGTAGTCGACGGTGACGGAGTCGGCGTGCTCGATGCCGGCCAGGAGGGAGCGGCGGCTGGGCGAGGCGAGCAGTCCGCAGCCGTAGGCGGCGTCGACGTGCATCCAGGTGTCGAACTGCTCGCACAGCTCGGCGATCTCGGGCAGCGGGTCGATGGAGCCGAAGTCGGTGGTGCCGGCGGTGGCGACGACGGCCATGGGGACGAGGCCGTCCTCCTTGCAGCGCTCCAGCTCGCGGGCGAGCGCGACCGTCTGCATGCGCTTGTCGTGGTCGACGGGGATGGAGACGACCGAGTCCTGGCCCAGCCCGAGGAGCTTCGCGGACTTCTTCACGCTGAAGTGGCTGACCTCGGAGGCGAAGATGCGCAGTTCGGCGAGGGAATCCGTCTTGGCCTCCTCGCGGGCCAGCAGCAGCGCCTGGAGGTTGGACTGGGTGCCGCCGGAGGTGAACACGCCGTCGGCGGCCGGTCCGAGGCCGATCCGCTGAGCGGTCCAGTCGATGAGCTTGCGCTCGATGAGGGTGCCGCCGGCCGACTGGTCCCAGGTGTCCAGGGATGAGTTGACGGCGGACAGGACGGCCTCGCCGAGCACGGCCGGGATGACGACCGGGCAGTTGAGGTGGGCCAGGTAGCGGGGGTGGTGGAAGTAGATCGCGTCCCGGAGGTAGACGTCCTCCAGTTCGTCGAGCACCGCGGCGGTGTCGTGCAGCGGCTGGTCGAGGTCGATCTCGTCGATGCGGGGAGCGAGGGCGTCGACCGTGACGCCGGTGAACGGCCGGTCGGTGGTGGCGAGTTTGGCGGCCACCCGCTCGACTCCGTCGATCACGGAGCGGCGGTACTGCTCCGCGGTGGTGTCGTTGAGCAGGTGCGAGCGCATGTGGGGGTCCTCCGGTGGGGACAGTCCGGTGCGGGACGGAAGCGGGCCGAGTCGCGGGTTCAACTTAGGTTAGCCTAGCCTAAGTAACGCCCGCGCGGAGTCCGGCCCTTGCCGTGACTGTGATCACTCCGGCACCATCAGTGCCAGGGGGCAACTCGGGGGCGGGCTAGCCCTGTTCGCGCAGCTGCTCCTCCGTCAGGCCCTGGCGCCAGTAGCCCACGAACGTGACCCGCCGGCGGTCGATCCCGCGCTCGCCGACGAAGTGCCGGCGCAGCTGCTTCACACAGCCGGACTCGCCCGCGAGCCACACGTACGGCCGGTGCGCGGACGGGAGTTCGGCGGCGCGGAGGGCGTCGAGAGCCATGGGGGAGCCCGCCGCGCGGTGCTCGTCCCGCACCAGCCAGGTGATCTCGGCGTCCGCCTCCGTCACCAGGTCCTGGATGTCCCCGGCGTGCGGCACCTCCAGCCACACCCGGGCCCGGGTGCCGGGCGGCAGTGACTCGACGATGGCGGAGGCGGCCGGTACGGCGGTCTCGTCGCCCCATATGACGACCAGGTCGGTGTCCTCGGGCGGCCGGAACCGGATCGCCCGGTTGTCCGCGATCGCCGGGCCCAGCAGCAGGACCCGGTCACCCGCACCGGCCCGGGCGGCCCACCGGGAGGCGGGGCCCGCCTGGGTGGTGGCGCCCGGCTCGACACCGTGCAGCGCGAAGTCGATGTCGATCTCGGCCGTGTGCCCGTCGGCGTCGCGCCTGAGGGCCCGGAGCGTGTACGACCGCATCACGGCCCGTACGTCGTCCGGGAGTTCCCGCCAGCCCTGCCACCACCCGTCGCCGAGTTCGAGCGGCACGACGGGTTCCGGCTGCCCGGGATGCGGCAGGAACAGGGACAGCGACTGGTCACGCCCGTCGGAGTGGAAGGCGTGCAGGTCGGCCCCGGCGAAGGTGACACGGACCAGGGACGGACCGAGCCGCCTCGTCCGTACGACCTGAAGGGAGAAGAAACGGAACGGGGCGGCTACGGCGGTAGTCATGGGGGCTCCTGAGTCGTCATCAGGGGACGGGGAAGCGCGCGTCTGCCGGGGGCGCGTGGCCGTGTCGATATGCGGCTCCGCCGCGTGGGCGCGACCCGCCACGGACGGCCCGCAATTCACCACCAGGCGTCGCCCCCACGGCGCTGATCCGGCTCTCCGGGCGGAGCGATTCAGCTGACCTTCTTGGCCTTCTCGATGGCCTCGGCCAGGTTCTCGACCAGCGGCACACACTTGTCGTACGACAGGATCGGCTCGGGCGAACGCGAGATGACCTGCCCCGCCTTGACCGCGGGCAGCTTCTTCCAGGTCGCCTCGGTGATGTCGGCCGGCTGGATCGTCGAGGAGCGGTCGTCCATCATGATGATGTCGGCCGGGTACTTGTCGACGTTCTCCCAGCTCAGCGACTCGTACCAGCCGCCACCCTCGGCCTTGGCCTTCTCCGGCGGCTCGACGAAGTTCACGCCGAGGGCCTTGAAGTACTCCAGGTCGACGGAGAGGTTGGTGCCGGAGACGTAGAACAGCTCCTGGCTCGCCGACCCCGCCATCACCTTGATGTCGGGGTTCGCCTTGGCGGCCTTGCGCAGCCGCTCCGAGGCCTCCTCGAAACGCTTCTTGGCGTCGGTGACCTTGGCGGCCTTCATGTCGCCGCCGAGGGACTCGGCGAGCTGCCACATGCGCTGCAGCGGGGCGGTCAACTGGCGGTCGTAGACGGAGATGCCGACGCTCGGGGCGAGCTTGGCGATCTTCTCCTTCGAGGCCTCGGGGACGTACCACAGGGTGCCCGCGGCGTCGAACATCGTGGTGATCAGCACCTCGGGCGCGAGGGCCGCGTACTTCTCGACGTTGAACTGGTCCCAGGTGTTGCCGAGGATGGTCACCTTGCTGATGTCCATGTCGCCGGCCTGGACGTCGGGCTTGCCGTCCGTGGTCCTGGTCGGGCCGAAGACGCCCTTGACCGAGACGCCGTAGTCGTACAGGGCGGCGGCGACACCGGTGAAGGCGACGATGTTCGCGGGGACCTTGTCGAGCTTCACCGTCGTACCGCGGTCGTCCTTGAAGGACCAGGGACCGGACTTGGACTTGGCCGCCGCCGTCGAGTCCGAGCCGCCGTCCTTCGAGTCGCCGCTGCCGCAGGCGGTCACGAGGGCGCCCAGACCGAGGGCGCCGCCGGTGGCGAGGAGGCCGCGACGGGAGAGGCGGGCGGTTCTGGCATTCGGCATGGGTGGATCTGCTTTCATGCGTACGGAGCCACTGCGTGCGCGCCTGATGGCCCACTTGGCTGGAATCAAGATTAGGTTAGCCTAACCTCAGATCTTGTCCAGGGGGTGCCCGGTAGTCAGTGCCCGTGTGAAGGGCCGGTGATGCCGTGGGGTGCCGTGATCCCGGTCACCCCTGAGACGTCAGGGAGTGACGGGCAGGCCCGCTTACGGCCCCCGGACGTCAGTTCGCGTCGAGTCCCGTCCTGCCGTACCGACGGAACGCCGACGTCTCCACCGTCCAGGGGCCGAACGGCACCGAGTCCCCGAAGATGTACGGGTCCTTGCGGCCGTAGCCGGCCTTGCACCTTCTGGCCCGGTCCTGGCCATGAGGTGCCCCTCGAAGCGCCGTCAGGGCACGGTCCGCCGCATCCGTGATCAGCTCAACACGCAACTGCTGGCCACTCATGGCCGATCTCAACGCTCCAGGCCCCCTCAAGGTGCTCGGCGTAGGCCGCGAGTTCCTGGGCGAGCGCACGCATCTTCGCGTACTCCATGTTCCATGAGTACTGAGGGCTTCCCACGGTGATCGTGCGGTGACTACCGGTGAGAGTGCCGTTTCGGGCGAGGAGCGACCGGCCTGCGCCGCCTATGGCGCAGGCCGGCCTCGCCTCAGCTCACCAGCCCCAACTCCCGCGCGATCAGCATGCGCTGGACCTCACTCGTGCCCTCGCCGATCTCCAGGATCTTGGAGTCGCGCCACATGCGGGCGACCGGGTACTCGTTCATGAAGCCGTAGCCGCCGTGGATCTGGGTGGCGTCGCGGGCGTTGTCGACGGCGATCGTCGACGAGTACAGCTTCGCCAGGGCCGCTTCCTTCTTGAAGGGCTCGCCGGCCACCAGGCGGCTCGCCGCGTCGCGCCAGGCCAGGCGGGCCGTGTGGGCCTTCATCTCCATGTCGGCGATCATGAACTGGATGGCCTGGTTGGCGCCGATCGGCTTCCCGAAGGCGTGGCGTTCCTTCGCGTACTTGACCGACTCGTCCACGCAGCCCTGGGCCAGGCCCGTCGCGAGCGCCGCGATGGCGATGCGGCCCTCGTCTAGGATGCGCAGGAACTGGGCGTAGCCCCGGCCCTCCTCGCCCAGCAGGTTCGCGGCCGGGACGCGGACGTCCGAGAAGGAGAGTTCGCGGGTGTCCGAGGCGTTCCAGCCGACCTTCGAGTAGGGGGCGGCGACCGTGAAGCCCGGGGTGCCCGACGGGACGATGAGCGACGAGATCCGCGGTTTGCCGTCCGGGTCCCTGCCCGTCACCGCCGTGACCGTCACCAGGCCCGTGATGTCCGTGCCCGAGTTGGTGATGAAGCACTTCGTGCCGTTGATGACCCACTCGTTCGTGGAGGGGTCCAGGCGGGCCGTGGTGCGGGTCGCGCCCGCGTCCGAGCCGCCGTCCGGTTCCGTCAGGCCGAAGGCGCCCAGCATCTCGCCCGAGCACAGGCGGGGCAGCCACTGCCGCTTCTGCTCCTCCGTGCCGTAGCGGAAGACCGGCATCGCGCCCAGGGAGACCCCGGCCTCCAGCGTGATGGCGACCGAGGAGTCGACCCGGGCCAGTTCCTCCAGGGCCACACCGAGGGCCAGGTAGTCGCCGCCCATGCCGCCGTACTCCTCCGGGAACGGCAGCCCGAACAGGCCCATGCGGCCCATCTCGCGGACGATCTCGTACGGGAACTCGTGCCGCTCGTAGAAGTCACCGATCTTCGGCGCCACGACGTCGTGCGCGAACTCCTCCACCGTGCGGCGGAGTTCTTCCAGTTCAGGGGAGAGGCGGTGGTCCATGGTCGTTCACTGCTCCTTGGTGTCCTCGTGGGACAGGGCTCGGACGGTGCGGGACGGGCTGGGTCGGCCCAGGTGGCCGGCCATCCACGCGCTCGTGGCGACGAGGCGGCCGAGGTCGACGCCGGTGTCGATGCCGAGGCCCCGCAGCATCCACACGAGGTCTTCGGTGGCGAGGTTGCCGGTGGCGGACTTGGCGTACGGGCAGCCGCCGAGGCCGCCGGCGGAGGCGTCGACCGTGGTGACGCCGTACTGGAGGGCGGCCAGGGTGTTGGCCAGGGCCTGGCCGTAGGTGTCGTGGAAGTGCACGCCCAGCGCGTTCGGTGTGATGCCGGCTTCGGCGAGTGCCGTCAGCAGTGCGGTGACGTGGCCCGGGGTCGCCACCCCGATCGTGTCGCCCAGGCTCAGTTCGTCGCAGCCCATGTCCGCCAGGGCCTTGCAGACCCTCACCACCTGCGGAACGGGGACCTTGCCCTCCCACGGGTCGCCGAAGCACATCGACAGGTAGCCGCGGACGTGGACACCCGCCGCCTTCGCCCTCGCCACCACCGGCTCGAACATGGCCAGCGCCTCGTCCACCGTGCGGTTGAGGTTGGCCTTCGCGAAGGACTCGGTGGCGCTGGCGAAGACGGCGACGCGGCGGGCACCCAGCGCCAGGGCGCGGTCCAGGCCCCGTTCGTTGGGGACCAGGACCGGCAACGCGACCGGAAGATCGCTGACGAGAGGGAACAGGTCCTCGGCGTCCGCCAGTTGGGGCACCCACTTCGGATGCACGAAGCTCGTCGCCTCGATCGTCGTCAGGCCCGCGCCGGCCAGGCGGCGGATGAACTCCGCCTTGACCTCCGTCGGGACGGTCGACGACTCGTTCTGCAGGCCGTCGCGTGCGCCCACCTCGTGGATGCGGACCCGGGCGGGCAGGCCCGCCGCCGGGACGGCCATGGGGAGACCTTCCGCTGTCATTCCTCCGCCTCCTCATGAGGTGCGATGACCGCCAGCACCTGGTCCATGGCGACCGTCGAGCCGGGGGCGACGTCGAGTTCGGTGACCGTGCCGGCGTGCGGGGCGGAGACGACGTGCTCCATCTTCATCGCCTCCACCACCAGCAGGCTCTGCCCGGCGCTCACCTCGTCGCCGACGGCGACCTTCACGACGGTGACGGTCCCCGGCATGGGTGCCGTCAGCGAATCCGCGCCCGAGTGCGCGGCCCGGGTCAGGGACGCGGCGACCGGGTCGTGGTCGCGCACGTGCCAGGCGTCGCCGTCGCGGCCGAGCCAGTCGGCGGCGCGGTGGAAGGTGTGGCGGACGCCGTCCAGGGTCACGGACACCTGGTCGTCGGTGACGGTGTGGGTGCCGCGCGGGGCGTACGCCACCGGGTCGCCGGAGGCCCGCAGGTGGAAGGCGACCGGCTTGGGCTCGCCGCCCAGCCGCCACCCGCTCGGCACGGAGAAGGGGTCGGTCCAGCCGTCGCCCGTGGGCTTCAGCGCCTGGAGCCGTACGGCCGCCGCGGCCTCGTACACCTCCTCCGGTACGTCGGTGGCGACGAGCCCGTCCACCTCCCGCTCCACCAGCCCGGTGTCCAGCTCCCCGCTGACGACCGCGGGGTGTGCCAGCAGGCGCCGCAGGAACCCGGCGTTGGTCTGCACGCCCAGCGTGACCGTCTCCGCGAGGGCCGCGCGGAGCTTGCGCAACGCCGTGGCGCGGTCGGGGCCGTACGCGATCACCTTGGACAGCATCGGGTCGTACAGGCTGCCCACCTCCGTGCCCTCGCTGAGTCCGGAGTCGGTGCGGACGCCGTCGCCCTGGGGCTCGCGCAGCCGCAGCACCGTGCCGCCGGAGGGCAGGAAGCCGCGGGCGGGGTCTTCGGCGCAGATACGGGCCTCGATCGCGTGCCCGGTGAGGCGTACGTCCTCCTGGCCGAAGGCCAGCGGCTCGCCCGCCGCCACCCGCAGCTGCCACTCCACCAGGTCCAGGCCCGTGATGAGCTCGGTGACCGGGTGCTCCACCTGGAGGCGGGTGTTCATCTCCATGAAGTAGTACGACGTGGGGTCCTCGCCGGAGACGATGAACTCCACCGTGCCCGCGCCCCGGTAGCCGCAGGAGCGGGCCGCCTGGACCGCCGCCTCGCCCATCGCCGCACGGGTCTCCTCGTCCAGCAGGACGGACGGCGCCTCCTCGATGATCTTCTGGTGGCGGCGCTGGAGGGAGCACTCGCGCTCGCCCAGGTGCACCACATTGCCGTGGCCGTCGGCCAGGACCTGGATCTCGATGTGCCGGGGGCGGTCGATCCACCGCTCGACCAGGAGCGTGTCGTCGCCGAAGGAGGCGCGGGCCTCGCGGCGGGCGGCGGCGATCTCGTCCTCCAGCCGGGTCAGGTCCCGCACCAGGCGCATGCCCTTGCCGCCGCCGCCCGCCGAGGGCTTCAGCAGCACGGGCGGGCCCAGCTTGCGGGCCGCCTCCGCCAGGTCGGGATCGCGTCCGCCGGGGACCACCGGCACCCCGGCCGCCTGCACGGTCTCCTTGGCGCGGATCTTGTCGCCCATGAGGGAGATGGCGTCGGCGGGCGGCCCGACGAAGACGAGCCCCGCCTCGGCGCACGCGCGCGCGAAGCCGGCGTTCTCGGCGAGGAAGCCGTAGCCGGGGTGCACGGCCTGGGCGCCGGTGCGGGCCGCCGCCTCCAGCAGACGCTCGACCGACAGGTAGCTCTCGGCGGCCGGCGCCGGTCCGATCCGTACGGCCGTGTCGGCCTCGCGGACGTGCCGGGCGCCGGCGTCCGCGTCGGAGAAGACGGCGACCGAGCGCACGCCCATCGACCGCAGCGTGCGGATGACGCGTACGGCGATCTCGCCCCGGTTGGCCACGAGCACGGTGTCAAACATCAGTCCAGTCCCCCTGTCACATCCGGAAGACGCCGAACTGGGGGTCACCCAGTGGGGCGTTGGCGCACGCGGTCAGGGCCAGCCCGAGCACCTGCCGGGTCTCCAGCGGATCGATGACGCCGTCGTCCCAGAGGCGGGCGGTCGCGTAGTAAGCGTTCCCCTGGCGCTCGTACTGCGCACGGATCGGCGCCTTGAAGGCTTCCTCTTCCTCCGCGGGCCAGGACTCCCCGCGCGCTTCCATCTGGTCCCGCTTGACCGTCGCGAGGACGGAGGCGGCCTGCTCGCCGCCCATCACGGAGATCTTGGCGCCCGGCCACATCCACAGGAAGCGGGGCGAGTACGCCCGCCCGCACATCGAGTAGTTCCCGGCGCCGTACGAGCCGCCGACCACGACGGTCAGTTTCGGCACGCGCGTGCAGGCCACGGCCGTGACCATCTTGGCGCCGTGCTTGGCGATGCCGCCCGCCTCGTAGTCCCGGCCGACCATGAAGCCGGAGATGTTCTGCAGGAACACCAGCGGGATGCCGCGCTGGTCGCACAGCTCGATGAAGTGGGCGCCCTTCTGGGCGGACTCGGAGAACAGGATGCCGTTGTTGGCGACGATCCCGACCGGGTGGCCGTGGATCCGGGCGAAGCCGGTGACCAGGGTCTGCCCGAACTCGGACTTGAACTCCGCGAACCGCGAGCCGTCGACCACGCGCGCGATGATCTCGCGTACGTCGTAGGGGGTGCGGGGGTCGACGGGCACGGCGCCGTAGAGCCCGTACGGATCGACCTTCGGTTCGGCCGTCGGAGTGACCTCCCAGGGCAGCGGCCCGCGCGCGGGGAGGGTCGAGACGATGGTCCGCACGATCCGCAGGGCGTGCGCGTCGTCCTCCGCCAGGTGGTCGGTGACGCCCGACACGCGCGCGTGCACCTCGCCGCCGCCGAGGTCCTCCGCGGTGACGACCTCGCCGGTGGCCGCCTTCACCAGCGGGGGCCCGCCGAGGAAGATCGTGCCCTGATTGCGGACGATCACGGCCTCGTCGCTCATGGCCGGCACGTACGCCCCGCCGGCCGTGCAGGAGCCGAGCACGGCCGCGATCTGCGGGATGCCGGCGCCGGACATGCGGGCCTGGTTGTAGAAGATCCGGCCGAAGTGGTCGCGGTCCGGGAAGACCTCGTCCTGCAGGGGCAGGAAGGCGCCGCCGGAGTCGACGAGGTAGACGCAGGGGAGGCGGTTCTCCAGGGCCACCTCCTGGGCCCGCAGGTGCTTCTTCACGGTCATCGGGTAGTACGTGCCGCCCTTGACGGTGGCGTCATTGGCGACGATCACGCACTCGCGGCCGCTGACCCTGCCGATCCCGGCGATGACTCCGGCGGCCGGGGCCTGCCCGTCGTACATCCCGTCGGCCGCGAGCGGGGCCAGCTCCAGAAAGGGCGAGCCCGGGTCGAGCAGCGTGTCCACCCGGTCGCGCGGGAGCAGCTTCCCGCGCGACGTGTGCCGCGCCCGGGCCTTCTCGCCGCCGCCCAGCCGGGCCGCGGCCAGCTTGGCGCGCAGCTCCTCGACGAGTGCGCGGTGCGCCTCCTCGTTGGCCCGAAAGGCCTCCGACGCGGGATCGACCGCGCTGTGAAGCTCCGGTGCCTCGTGCATCCTGCGGTCCCCTCACCTTGTTAATGAGCGTTAACGCATTTCCTCCAGGTTAACGACCGCTAACCTCGCTGTCTAGAATTGCTGTCATGGCCACCAGAACCGACGCCCCCACCCGCCGCGAGCAGATCCTCAAGGAGGCCGCCCGGCTGTTCGCCGAGCGCGGCTTCCACGGCGTCGGAGTCGACGAGATAGGCGCCGCGGTCGGCATCAGCGGACCCGGGCTGTACCGGCACTTCGCGGGCAAGGACGCGATGCTCGCGGAGCTGCTGGTCGGTATCAGCGGGCAGCTGCTGACCGGCGCGAAACGCCGCCTGGCGGAGGCCGACGGGGTGCCGGCCGAGGCGGTCCTCGACTCCCTCATCGAGGGCCACATCGACTTCGCGCTCGACGACCGTCCCCTCATCACCCTGCACGACCGCGAGCTGGATCGCCTCCGGGACAGCGACCGCAAGCTGGTGCGGCAGCTGCAGCGGCAGTACGTCGAGCTGTGGGTGGAGGTGGTCCGGGAGGTGTACCCGGGGCTGGCGGAGCCGACGGCCCGCTCGGCGGTGCACTCGGTCTTCGGGCTGCTGAACTCGACCCCCCACCTGGGGCGGCCGGGGTCGCTCCCGGGTCGGGGGGCCACGGCCGAGCTGCTGCACCGGATGGCGCGGGGGGCGTTCGCGGCGGCGAGCGGCGAGCGGTCCGGGGCCGGCCGGCCCGGGGCGGAGTGACGAGCGTTACGGCCCTTCCTCTCTGGACGGCCGTCGCTACTCGCCGGTACCTTGATCTGAGCAAGCGCTTAGACATGCCGAGGTTCGTGGAGGTGGCGGGAGTGCGCCGTACGGTGTTCAACGAGGATCACGAGGCGTTCCGGGAGACCCTTCGCGCCTTCATCGAGGCCGAGGTCGTCCCGGTGTACGACGAGTGGTTCCAGGCCGGCCAGGCGCCGCGCGAGTTCTACTACAAGCTCGCCGAGCTGGGCCTCTTCGGCATCAACGTGCCCGAGGAGTACGGCGGCGCGGGCCTGGAGACGCACAAGTTCGAGGCCATCCAGTACGAGGAGACCGCCCGGGCCGGCGTGACCTTCGGCGGCTCCGGTGTGCACGTGCTGCTCGCGCTGCCGTACATCAAGATGCTCGCCACCGACGAGCAGAAGAAGCGCTACCTGCCCAAGTTCGTCTCCGCCGAGGAGATGTGGGCCATCGCGATGACCGAGCCGGGCACCGGCTCCGACCTCGCGGGCATGAAGACCACCGCGAAGCTGAGCGAGGACGGCACGCACTACGTCCTCAACGGGTCCAAGACCTTCATCACCGGCGGTGTGCACGCCGACAAGGTGATCGTGTGCGCCCGTACCGCCGCGCCCACCGCGGAGGACCGCCGCTACGGCATCTCCCTCTTCGCCGTCGACACCAAGTCCGAGGGCTACTCCATCGGCCGCAAGCTGGACAAGCTCGGCCTGAAGGTCTCCGACACGGCTGAACTCGCCTTCGTCGACGTGAAGGTCCCGGTCGAGGACCTGCTCGGCGAGGAGAACAAGGGCTTCTCCTACCTCGGCGCCAACCTGCCCTCCGAGCGCTGGGGCATCGCCTACGGCGCCTATGCGCAGGCCAAGGCCGCCGTCCGGTTCGCCAAGCAGTACGTGCAGGAGCGCACCGTCTTCGGCAAGCCGGTCGCCCACTTCCAGAACACCAAGTTCGAACTGGCCGCCTGCCAGGCCGAGGTGGACGCGGCGGAGGCCGTCGCCGACCGCGCGCTCGAGGCCCTCGACGCCGGTGAGCTCACCCCCGCCGAGGCCGCCAGCGCCAAGCTGTTCTGCACCGAGGTCGCGCACCGCGTCATCGACCGCTGCCTCCAGCTGCACGGCGGCTACGGCTACATGAACGAGTACCCGATCGCCCGCCTGTACGCCGACAACCGCGTCAACCGCATCTACGGCGGCACCAGCGAGATCATGAAGACGATCATCGCGAAGGACATGGGCCTGTAAGCCCCGCGAAACCACTGCCGTATACAACTGACTTCATGAGTCAGGCACTTCAGGATCTCCTCGATCTGCTCGACCTGGAGCAGATCGAGGAGAACATCTTCCGCGGCCGGTCCCGCTCCGCCGTCATCCCGCGCGTCTTCGGCGGACAGGTCGCGGCGCAGGCGCTCGTCGCCGCCGGGCGGACCGTCCCCGAGGACCGGCCGCCGCATTCCCTCCACGCGTACTTCCTGCGTCCCGGCGACCCCGGCGCGCCCATCGTCTACACCGTCGATCGGATCCGTGACGGCCGCTCCTTCACCACCCGCCGGGTGGTCGCGGTCCAGCACGGCAAGCCGATCTTCCACCTCTCGGCGTCGTTCCAGACGTCCGAGGAGGGCCTGGACCACCAGGCGCCCATGCCGCCCGCGCCGGACCCGGCCACGCTGCCCACCTCCGAGGAGCGGCTGCGCGGCTACGCCCACATCGACCCCGACGTCGTCGAGCGGTTCATCGAGGCGCGCGCGGCCGTGGATCTGCGGTACGTCGAGGAGCCGCCGTTCGGCCGCTTCGGCGAGCCGCGCGAGCCGCACTCCCAGGTGTGGTTCCGCACCAACGGCAAACTCGCCGACGACCCTCTCCTGCACGTCGTCCTCGCCACGTACGTCTCCGACATGACGCTGCTGGACTCCGTGCTGCTCGCCCATGGGCGCGGCGGCTGGGCCGTCGGCGACGTCGTCGGGGCCTCCCTGGACCACGCGATGTGGTTCCACCGGCCGTTCCGCGCCGACGAGTGGCTGCTGTACGACCAGGAGTCGCCGTCGGCGTACGGCGGCCGGGGCCTGGGCCAGGCCCGCATCTACACGCAGGACGGCCGCCTCGCCATCTCGGTGATCCAGGAGGGCGTGGTCCGCGTTCCCCGGTGACCGAGTTCCCCGGTGACCGCGTTCCCCCGGGGCCGCGTCCCCCGGTGGCCGGGACGCCCGTGAACGGGCGTCAGAGCAGCCCCGCCTCCGCCAGCAGATACGCCGTCATCGGGTCGTAGTAGCGCGGGCTGACCACATGGTCGTCGAGCGGGACCGTCACCTGGACCGTCCCCTCGGCCTCCGCGAGGAAGAGCGCCGGGTCGTTGCTGTCGGCGTAGCCGACGGAGTCGACGCCGTGCCGGCCGGCGTATCCGGCCCAGCCGTGGTCGGCGACGACCAGGTCGGGCAGGGGGCGGCCCTCGCGCTCCATAGTGGTGAGGATGGCCTTCATCGGCTCGCCCGAGTGGGTGTGCCACAGCGTGGCGCCGTGCTCCAGCACCGCCACGTCCGCGAACTGCATGACGTACCCCTCGTCCGTCTGCAGCCCGTCCGGGATGACGACGATCTCGCAGCCCGCCGCGCGCAGGGCGGCCGCGGTCGCGCGGTGCACGTCGAGCAGGCCGCCGGGGTGGCCGGTGGCGAACAGCACCCGCTGCCCGCCGTCGGCCGCCTTGCGCAGCCGCCCGGCCAGCCGCTCCAGGCCCGCGACGGTCAGCTCGGGGTCGATGGTGTCCTGGCCGTACCGGTACTCGGGGTCGTCGTTGACGCCGACCCGCTCCGCCATCACCGCGAGCACGTCCTGCTCGTCGCTCCAGCGGTCGCCGAGCTCCAGGCCGAGCCAGTAGTGGCGGTCGCCGTTGGCCAGCTTGCGGTAGTGGGAGAGGTTGTTCTCGCGGGGGGTGGCGACGTCGCCCGCGATGCGCGTCCTGACGAGGTGGTCGACGAGTTCGGCGCGGCTGGGTGTCCCGGGTATCGGCATGGCACCCATTGTGAGGCAGCCGCCGGTGGGCGTCCCTGGGGTATCGCACCCTGGGACGCGCGTCACGTACTCAGAGGGACACCGGTCACCTACTCAGAGCTGCCGCAGCGCGAACCACAGTTCCATCCGTACGTCCGGGTCGTCCAGGTCCGCCTTCAGCAGCGCCGCGCACCGGGCGATCCGCTGGCGCACCGTGTTGCGGTGCACGGACAGGGCCACGGCCGTGCGGTCCCAACCGCCGTGCAGGGACAGCCAGGTGCGCAGCGTCTCGGTCAGGGCGGGATGCGCGGCGACGGGCGCCAGGAGGGTGCGGGCGTGTGCCGCGGCCTCGTCGGGCGGCACCAGGTCGGCGAGGACCGGCCGGTCGCCGGGCCGGACCAGGGCGGTACGGGTGGCCCGGGCCCGGGCCAGGGCGCGGGCGGCCTGGGTGTCGGCGGCGGGCCAGTCGTGCGGGGCGACGGCGGCGCTGACGCCCAGGGTCCAGCCGGGCAGCGGGTCCGGTGCCCGGTCGGCCGGGACGAGGACCCGTACGACGTCGCTCGCCAGGTCGACCAGCGCCGAGCCGAGGGCCGCGCCCAGCGCTGCCGCCGCCACCGCGTCGGGGGCGTGCGCGTCCGGGTGGGCGTGCACCACACGCCACCGCGCGCCGCCCAGCAGCGGCGCGACCTCCTCCGGCGGGGCGCCCAGCAGCAGCCGTACGAGCGCCGAGGAGCGGGCCGCGCCCGTGCCGCTCAGCTGCTCGCCGGTGAGGAGGGAGAGCAGGACGGCGGCCACCGAGGCGATGGTGTGGTCGCCGGGGTCGCGCCGCGGGGTCGCGACGCAGAGGACGAAGCCCTGGCCGGTCCCGAGGGCGTAGGCGGCCAGGTGGGTGCCGGCGAGGGTGTCGGTGGCGGTGGCGGACCCCCGCGTGGTGACCACCTGGGCCAGCTCCGCCAGCGCCTCGGCGACCCCCTCCGCCCCGGTCCGCCCGGCCGCCGCGAGCTGCGCCCCCTCCGGCCCGAACAGTACGGCCCGCCCGCCCAGCCGCTGGGCGAGCTGCCGCAGGACCGAGGGCACGGGGTCGGGGCGGGAGGCGGCGGCCGCCAGGCTCTGCTGGGCCTCGGTCACCCGGCGCAGCTCCGCCGTCCGGGCCTGGGCCATCAGCTGCCAGACCGCGCGGGCCACGCCGGAGAAGGTGGTCTGCGGCGGCACCTCCAGGAGCGGCAGCCCGTACGCCTCGCAGGCCGCCACCAGGGCGCGCGGCACGCTGTCGTGCACCGGCGCCAGGCCGAAACCGAGCGCCGCGCCGCCCGCCGCCACGATCCGGGAGACGTAGTCGTCGAAGTATTCCCCCAAGCTCTCCGCTTCGCTCGCGCAGGGGGGACCCCCGTCCGAGCCCACCGCCTCCGGGATGTGCACACCCGCCGTCAGCAGCAGCTCCCCGCCCAGCAAGTACGGATAGGGGTCCGCCATCTCCGAGGTGTGCGCCCAGTGGATGACGATGTCCGGATCGTCCGGCCCGGCGATCCGGCGCAGGGCGAGATCCTCCCGGGCCAGCAGGGCGGCCAGGGGCACCGGGGGCGTCGGGGGAACCGCGGGATCCGGCACGGTGGACGTTCCCTCCACTCCGTTCGGTTCGAATAGAGGAAACGTACACTTCGCAGTCGCTTTTCGGCCACCTAGGGTCGTGCCCGTCACCCGCCGGCGAGACCGAGCGAGAAGGAGGGCCCCGTGGCCGTCGACTACATCGTGATCGTCGTGTACCTGGCCGGCATGCTGGCCGTGGGCTGGTGGGGCATGCGCCGCGCCGGCTCCAAGAGCGAGTTCCTGGTGGCCGGGCGCCGCCTCGGCCCCGCTCTGTACTCCGGCACCATGGCCGCCATCGTCCTCGGCGGCGCCTCCACCATCGGCGGCGTCGGCCTCGGCTACCAGTACGGCCTGTCCGGCGCCTGGATGGTCGTCACCATCGGCCTCGGCCTGCTGGCCCTGTCGGTCCTCTTCTCCGCCCGCATCGCGCGCCTGAAGGTCTACACCGTCTCCGAGATGCTCGACCTGCGCTACGGCGGCCGGGCGGGCCTGCTCTCGGGCGTGGTCATGTGGGCGTACACCCTCATGCTCGCGGTGACGTCGACCATCGCGTACGCCACGATCTTCGACGTCCTCTTCGACATCGACCGCACCCTCGCGATCGTCCTCGGCGGCTCGATCGTCGTCGCGTACTCGACGCTGGGCGGCATGTGGTCGATCACGCTGACGGACATGGTGCAGTTCGTCGTGAAGACCGTCGGCGTGCTGCTCCTGCTCCTGCCCATCGCGGTCGTCAAGGCCGGCGGCTTCGGCGCGATGCGGGACGAGCTGCCGACCTCCTACTTCGACCCGCTGGGCATCGGCGGCGAGACGATCTTCACCTACGTGCTGATCTACACCTTCGGCATGCTCATCGGGCAGGACATCTGGCAGCGCGTCTTCACCGCGCGCAGCGACCGCACGGCACGCTGGGGCGGCACGGTCGCGGGCACGTACTGCCTCGTCTACGCCGTCGCCGGCGCCGTCATCGGGACGGCCGCCAAGGTGCTGTACCCCAACCTCGCCGGCGCGGACGACGCCTTCGCGACCATCGTCAAGGACGAACTTCCCGTCGGGGTACGGGGATTGGTGCTGGCCGCCGCCCTGGCCGCCGTCATGTCGACCTCCTCCGGCGCGCTGATCGCCTGCGCCACCGTCGCCGCCAACGACATCTGGGCCCGGCTGCGGGGCGTCGTACGCACCTCCGGCAGCGCGCGGGACGAGGTCCGCGACAACCGCGCCTTCATCCTCCTCATGGGCCTCGCGGTGATCGGCATCGGCACGGCGATCGCGCTCAACGACGTCGTCGAGGCGCTGACCGTGGCGTACAACCTGCTCGTCGGCGGACTGCTCGTGCCGATCCTCGGCGGGCTGCTGTGGAAGCGCGGCACCGTGCAGGGTGCGCTGGCCTCCGTCGTGGCGGGCGGGTCGGCGGTGATCGTCCTGATGGCGACGTACGGGATCCTCGCGAACGAGCCCGTCTACTACGGGCTGCTGTCCTCGCTGGCCGCGTACCTGATCGTCTCGCTGGCCACGCCCGCCACCGACCCGGCCGTCCTCGCCGCCTGGCGCGAACGCCTCGCCGGGCGGGCCCCCGAACCTTTGTCCGAACCGGTCCCGGCTCGCCAGTAGAGTCGTAGACAAGAAGTGCGTAGCCGCACATAGCAGTACATGGCAGTACCTGGCTGGATCCAGCCGTACATGCGCGAGGAAGCGCAGGAAAGAAGGCAACACCCCATGAGCAGCACCGAGACGCCCCGCGGCCCCGTCGACTCCTCCCGCGTCCCGCGGTACGCCGGGCCCGCGACCTTCGCCCGGCTGCCCCGCCTCGACGAGGTCGGCGGCCGTGCCGACGTCGCGGTGGTGGGCGTGCCGTTCGACTCGGGCGTCTCCTACCGGCCGGGCGCCCGCTTCGGCGGCAACGCGATCCGCGAGGCGTCCCGGCTGCTGCGCCCGTACAACCCGGCGCAGAACGCCTCCCCGTTCGCCCTCGCCCAGGTCGCGGACGGCGGCGACATCGCCGTGAACCCGTTCAACATCAACGAGGCCGTGGAGACCGTCGAGGCGGCGGCCGACGAGCTGCTCGGCACGGGCGCCCGCCTGATGACCCTCGGCGGCGACCACACCATCGCGCTGCCGCTGCTGCGCTCGGTGGCCAAGAAGCACGGCCCGGTCGCGCTGCTCCACTTCGACGCGCACCTGGACACCTGGGACACGTACTTCGGCGCCGAGTACACGCACGGCACGCCGTTCCGGCGGGCGGTGGAGGAGGGCATCCTCGACACGGAGGCACTGTCCCACGTGGGCACCCGCGGCCCGCTGTACGGCAAGCAGGACCTGGACGACGACGCCAAGATGGGCTTCGGCATCGTCACGTCGGCGGACGTGATGCGCCGCGGCGTGGACGAGATCGCCGACCAGCTGCGCCAGCGCATCGGCGACCGCCCGCTGTACATCTCCATCGACATCGACTGCCTGGACCCGGCCCACGCGCCCGGCACCGGCACGCCCGAGGCGGGCGGCATGACGTCCCGCGAACTGCTGGAGATCCTGCGCGGGCTGGCGTCCTGCAACCTGGTCTCGGCGGACGTCGTCGAGGTTGCCCCCGCGTACGATCACGCGGAGATCACGTCGGTGGCCGCGTCCCACACGGCGTACGAACTGACCACGATCATGTCCCGTCAGATCGCCGGGGCCCGCAAGGAGAACGAGGGCAAGTGACCCACGACCACGACCTGGTGCTCCGCCCGACGGCGGCCCAGACCTCGGCTGCCCTGAATCCTCCCGCGGGGCGCAACGGCGGAGACCTGGTCGTGGAGACCCTGGCCGGGCTCGGCGCGACCACCGTCTTCGGCCTGCCCGGCCAGCACGCCCTCGGCATGTTCGACGCCCTGCGCCGCTCGGACCTCGGGTACGTCGGCCTGCGGGTGGAGAACAACGCCGGGTTCGCGGCGGACGCGTACGGCCGGATCACCGGAGAGGCGGCCCCGCTGCTGCTGTCGACCGGCCCGGGCGCGCTGATGTCGCTGCCGGCGCTGCAGGAGGCGGCGGCGGCCTCGGCGCCGGTCCTGGCGATCAGCAGCCAGGTCCCGACGGCGGGCCTGGGCGGCGGCCGCCACGGCTATCTGCACGAACTGCCCGACCAGGCGGCCTCGTTCCGGGGCGTGGTGAAGTCCGTCCACACGGTCCGCGCCCAGTCCCAGATCCCGTCGGCGATCGCGGCGGCCTGGAAGTCGGCGCTGACGGCCCCGCACGGCCCGGTGTGGGTGGAGATCCCGCAGGACGTGCTGCTCGCGGAGACCCGCCTGCCGATGGTGACGGGCCTGGACGCGACGCCGGAGGAGCTGGCGCCGCGCCCCGAACTGACCGCCGTGGCGGCGGATCTGCTGTCGCGCGCCGAGCGCCCGGCGATCATCGCGGGCGGGGGAGTGGTCCGCTCCGACGCCTCGGGGAAACTCAAGGCGCTGGCGGAGAAACTCCAGGCCCCCGTCGTCACCACCTTCGGCGGCAAGGGCGCGTTCCCGTGGCGGCACCCTCTCTCCCTCCAGTCCTGGCTGGAGGACCGCCACACGACTGACTTCCTTCAGGACGCGGACGTCCTGCTCGTCGTCGGCTCGGGCCTGGGCGAACTGTCCTCCAACTACCACACGTTCAGGCCCCGGGGCCGGGTGATCCAGATCGAGGCCGACCTCGGCAAGCTGGAGTCCAACCACCCGGCACTGGGCATCCACGCGGACGCGCGCCTCGCGCTGCAGGCGCTGCTGGAGACCGTGCCGGAGCGGACCGACCCGTCGGCTCCGGACCGGGTACGGGCGCTGCTGTCGCGGGTGGGGGAGCGCATCGCGTCCCAGGAACTCACCCTGGAGCAGCAGGTGTTGGCGTCGGTACGCCGGGCCCTCCCGGCGAAGGCCCCCTCCTTCTGGGACATGACGATCCTGTCCTACTGGGCCTGGTCGGCCTTCGACCCGAAGGCTCCCAACACCATGCACTCCGCCCAGGGAGCCGGCGGCCTCGGCTACGCCTTCCCGGCGGCGCTGGGCGCGGCGGTCGCCGACCCCACCCACCCGGTGCTGGCGGTCTCCGGCGACGGCGGAGCGCTGTACTCCATCGCCGAGCTCGCCACGGCCCGCCAGCACGACCTCGACGTCACCTGGCTGATCGTCGACGACGGCGGCTACGGCATCCTGCGCGCGTACATGACGGACGCCTTCGGCGAGACGACGGCGACGGCGACGGAACTGACCCGGCCGGACTATGTGGCGCTGGCGGAGTCGTTCGGCGTGCCCGGGGTCCGTACGACCCCCGAGACCCTGGAGGCCGACCTCGCGAAGGCACTGTCGGCACCTGGGCCCCAGGTGGTCGTACTCCCCGCGGTGCTGCGGATGTTCGCGCCGACGCATCTGGGGTGAGGTACGGGAGCGTGAGGTCACCCGGGGCGAGGTAACGGCTCGTACAACCCTTGCCCTTCGCCTACAACCTTTCCGGCCCGCCCGTGAGTCAAGACGTGCATGACTCATGGGATATCCCGCCGCGCCAGACTGCTGGCGGCCGGCCTGGGCGCGGGCGTGCTCGTGCCGCTCGTCGCCGCCTCGCCCGCCGCCGCGGCCACCGCTCCGGCCGTCAGCTGTACGTCCGCCAAGGCCGGCCTCGCCGACAAGCTGAAGAAGGACATCACCGCCGCCCTCGCCAACCGCAAGGGCACCATCGCGGTCGGCCTCCACGACCGGACGACGAAGACGACCTGCACCCTGCGGCCCTCCACCGCCTACGACTCCGCCAGCGTCGTCAAGGTCACCGTCCTCGCCACGCTGCTGTGGGACGCGAAGAAGCAGGGCCGCTACCTCACCGACCGCGAGGCCACCCTCGCCAAGGCCATGATCACCAAGTCGGACAACGCCGCGACCTCCACCCTGTGGAAGCAACTGGGCATGACGAAGATCAGGGGCTTCCTCACCGCGGCCGGCATGACCCAGACCAAGCCCGGCGCGAACGGCTACTGGGGCCTGACGCAGATCACCGTCACCGACGAGCAGAAGCTGCTCAAGCTCATCACCGCCCGGAACACCGTGCTCAGCGACAACTCGCGCGCGTACATCCTGAAACTGATGGGCGAGGTGGTCTCCTCGCAGCGCTGGGGCACGCCGTACGGGGTGCCCTCCGGCGTCGCCGTGCACGTCAAGAACGGCTGGCTGCAACGCTCCACGCACGGCTGGCGGGTGCACAGCGTCGGCACCTTCGACGGCGGCGGCCACGACTACATGATCACCGTGCTCACCCACGGCAACAGCACCATGAACTACGGCATCGCGACCATCCAGGCCGTCGCCAAGGTCATCCACAGGGATCTGGCCGCGAGCTGACGCTTCATGAGCCGGTCTCCCGTCCGTCACCGACCCGTCCTACGGTGGCGCCCATGCGCCTGAGAACCCTCCTCGCCACCGTCACCGCCGGCCTGGCGGCGGCCACCTGCCTGACCACCGCCGGGCCTGCGAACGCCCACGAGAACCACGCCTGTTCGCCCTCCGTCTCCATCGACGGCTACTCCGACGCCCTCGACAAGACGACCTACGACGGCACCTTCGTCGGCAACTTCTCCGCGCTCGCCACGGACCGCGACGGCTCTCTCCTCGCGCTGTCCGACCGCTCCTCGCTGTTCCGGCTGGACGCGCGGACGCTCGCGCCGAAGCACGTCGTCCCGCTCGCCGACGAAAGCGGCACCGCCCTCGACTCCGAGGGCCTGGTCACCGGCCCCGACGGCACCCGGCTGGTCACCTCCGAGACCGAGCCGACCGTACGCCGCTACAGCGCCGACGGCCGGATCCTCGACCGCCTGCCCGTGCCGGACTCCCTGCGGGTCGCCCCGGCGGGCCGTGCCGTCCCCAACGGCACCTTCGAGGGCCTGACCCTGCTGCCGGGCGGTCGCGCCCTGCTGGCGTCGATGGAGTACGCCCTCTCCGGCGACAGCGCCGGAATCGTCCGTTTCCAGACCTGGAAGCGGACGTACGGCGGCCACTTCTCTCTCGCCGCCCAGTACGCCTACCGCACCGACCCCGGCCTCGGCGTCCCCGAGGTCCAGGCGACCCCCGACGGCCGCCTCCTGGTCCTGGAGCGCGGCTTCACGCCGGGCTTCGGCAACACGGTCCGCCTCTACCTCGCCGACCCGCGCCGCGCCACGGACACGAGCGGCATCGAGAACCTCACGGGGCAGGACGGCGTACGGCTGATCGAGAAGACCCTCCTCGCCGACCTCGCCGCCTGCCCGTCCCTGGGCGCCACCGCCAGGCAGCCCCAGCCCAACCCGCTCCTCGACAACATCGAGGGCATGGCGGTCACGGGCCGGGCACCGGGCCGGCTGAAGGTGCTCCTGGTCAGCGACGACAACCAGAACACGGTGCAGACGACGCGGTTCTACCGGCTGCGCGTGCGGATCTGACCCGGGCGGGGCCGGTCCTGAAACCTTGGTCCCGGGACCTTGGCCCGGGGATCGCGGCGAGGGGATGAAATCCGCTGCTGTCGGCGTTGGTGCCTTCCGGTAACGCAGGACGATCGGAGGGCACGCGCGTGACACCGCAACGGGGCTGGGCACGACGACTGTGGGGCTACGCCTGGCGCTACCCCAAGGACGTGGTCCTCGCCCTCGGCTCCTCCCTGGCCGGCATGGCCGTCATGGCGCTGGTGCCGCTGATCACCAAGGTGATCATCGACGATGTGATCAGCGACGACACCAGGGCCATGGCGCCCTGGGCGGGCGCCCTGATCGCCGCCGCGCTCCTCGTCTACGTCCTCACCTACATCCGCCGCTACTACGGCGGCCGGCTCGCCCTCGACGTCCAGCACGACCTGCGGACGGCGATGTACGCGACGATCACCCGGCTCGACGGGCGGCGCCAGGACGAGCTGTCCACCGGGCAGGTCGTCGGGCGGGCCACCAGCGACCTGCAGCTGATCCAGGGCCTGCTCTTCATGCTCCCGATGACCATCGGGAACTTCCTCCTCTTCCTGATCTCCCTGGTGATCATGGCGTGGCTGTCGCTGCCGCTCACGCTCGTCGCCCTCGCCGTCGCGCCCGCCCTGTGGTGGATCGCCAAGCGCAGCCGTGTCAGGCTCCACCCCGCCACCTGGTACGCCCAGGCCCAGGCCGCCGCCGTCGCGGGCGTGGTGGACGGCGCCGTCAGCGGCGTACGCGTGGTGAAGGGGTTCGGGCAGGAGGAGCAGGAGACCGGGAAGCTGCGGGAGGTCGGCCGGCGGCTCTTCGCGGGGCGGCTGCGGACCATCCGGCTGAACGCCGTCTACACCCCGGCCCTCCAGGCCGTGCCCGCCCTCGGCCAGGTCGCGATGCTCGCGCTCGGCGGCTGGCTCGCGGTGCGCGGCGACATCACGCTCGGTACGTTCGTCGCCTTCTCGACCTATCTCGCCCAGCTGGTCGGCCCGGTCCGCATGCTGGCCATGGTGCTCACGGTCGGGCAGCAGGCCCGGGCCGGCACCGAGCGGGTCCTGGAGCTGATCGACACCGAACCGTCCCTCGAGGACGGCACGAAGCCCCTCCCCGCCGACGCGCCCGCCACCGTCGAGTTCGACGACGTGTCCTTCGGCTACGACCCCGGCCACCCCGTCCTCGACGGCCTGTCCTTCGAGATCCGCCCCGGCGAGACCCTCGCCGTCGTCGGCTCCTCCGGCTCCGGCAAGTCCACCGTCTCCCTGCTCCTGCCGCGCTTCTACGACGTCACGCGCGGTGCCGTCCTGGTCGGCGGCCACGACGTGCGCGAGCTGACCCTCGAGTCCCTGCGGGCCGCGATCGGGCTGGTCCCCGAGGACTCCTTCCTCTTCTCCGACACCGTCCGCGACAACATCGCCTACGGCCGTCCGGACGCCACCCAGGAGCAGATCGAGGCCGCCGCCCGCGCCGCCCAGGCCGACCGGTTCATCCGGGACCTCCCCGACGGCTACGACACCGTGGTCGGCGAGCACGGCCTGACCCTCTCCGGCGGCCAGCGCCAGCGCATCGCGCTCGCCCGCGCGATCCTCACCGACCCCCGGCTGCTGGTCCTGGACGACGCGACCTCCGCGGTCGACGCCCGGGTCGAGCACGAGATCCACGAGGCGCTGCGGGAGGTCATGCGGGGCCGCACCACCCTGCTGATCGCCCACCGCCGCTCCACCCTCAACCTCGCCGACCGCATCGCCGTCCTCGACGGCGGGCGCCTCGCCGACATCGGCACGCACGAGGAGCTCCAGCAGCGGTCCGCCCTGTACCGGCGCCTGCTCACCGACCCCGACGAGCTCGGCGCGGTCTCCCCGGGCCACGCCCAGCCGGCCGTGCCGCGGGAGGACACCTCCGTACGGGAGGAGCTGGACGCCGAGTTCGACGCCGAGCGCGGCATCACGCCACGGCTCTGGGCGGGCGAGCGGGAGCCCAGGGACGCCGCGATGGACGGCAGTCCCGCCACCCCCGAACTCCTCGCCCAGGTCGAGGCGCTGCCCCTGGCCACCGGCACCCCGGACATCGACGAGGCGCGGGCCGTCCAGCCGGAGGAGTCGTACGGGCTGCGCAGGCTCCTCAAAGGCTTCGGGCTGCCGCTGCTGGTCAGCCTGGCCCTGGTCGCCGTCGACGCCGGCATGGGCCTGCTGCTGCCGATCATGATCCGGCACGGCATCGACTCGGGCGTCACACAGCTCTCCCTCGGCGCGGTCTGGGCGGCCTCGCTGCTCGCGCTGCTCACGGTGGCCGTCCAGTGGGCGGCGCAGAGCGGTGAGATCCGGATGACCGGACGCACCGGGGAGCGGGTGCTGTACGCGCTGCGGCTGAAGATCTTCGCCCAGCTCCAGCGGCTCGGACTGGACTACTACGAACGGGAGTTGACCGGGCGCATCATGACCCGGATGACGACCGACGTCGACGCGCTGTCGACGTTCCTGCAGACGGGCCTGGTCACGGCCTTCGTCTCGGTCGTCACCTTCTTCGGCATCATGGTCGCCCTGCTCGTCATCGACGTACAGCTCGCGCTCGTCGTCTTCGCCACGCTGCCCCCGCTGATCATCGCCACGTACTTCTTCCGCAGGGCGAGCGTGAAGGCGTACGAACTGGCCCGTGAGCGTGTGTCGGTGGTCAACGCCGACCTGCAGGAGTCGGTGTCCGGGCTGCGGATCGTGCAGGCCTTCCGGCGCGAGCGGGACGGCGGGCGACGGTTCGCCGAGCGCAGCGACAGCTACCGGCGCGCCCGCATCCGGGGCCAGTGGCTGATCTCGGTCTACTTCCCGTTCGTGCAGTTCCTGTCGGCGGCGGCGGCCGTGGCCGTGCTGGTCGTGGGCGGTGCCCGGGTCGACGCCGGCACGCTGACGACGGGCGCGCTGGTCGCCTACCTCCTCTACATCGACCTGTTCTTCGCACCCGTGCAGCAGCTCTCCCAGGTCTTCGACGGCTACCAGCAGGCGTCCGTCTCGCTGGGCCGCATCCAGGAGCTGCTCCAGGAGCCGACGTCGACCAAGTCCGCCGACGAACCCCGCGAAGTGCTCTCCCTGCGCGGGGAGATCGCCTTCGAGGACGTGCACTTCGCGTACGGCGCCGCCGACGAGACCGACGCGGCGCTCAGCGGCATCGACCTGCGCATCCCCGCCGGACAGACCGTCGCGTTCGTCGGCGAGACCGGTGCCGGGAAGTCGACCCTCGTCAAGCTGGTGGCCCGGTTCTACGACCCGACCAGCGGGCGGGTGACCGTCGACGGCACGGACCTCAGGGACCTCGACCTCACCTCCTACCGGCACCGTCTGGGCGTCGTCCCGCAGGAGGCGTACCTGTTCCAGGGCACCGTCCGCGACGCCATCGCCTACGGCCGCCCGGACGCCACCGACGCCGAGGTGGAGGCCGCGGCCCGCGCGGTCGGCGCCCACGAGATGATCGCCACGCTGGAGGGCGGCTACCTGCACGAGGTCGCCGAGCGCGGCCGCAACCTCTCCGCGGGGCAACGGCAGCTGATCGCGCTGGCCCGCGCCGAGCTGGTCGACCCGGACATCCTGCTCCTCGACGAGGCGACGGCCGCGCTGGACCTGGCCACGGAGGCGCAGGTCAACCAGGCGACGGACCGGCTGGCGGGCCGCCGTACGACCCTGGTGGTCGCCCACCGGCTGACGACGGCCGCCCGCGCGGACCGGGTCGTCGTCATGGACCAGGGCCGGGTCGCCGAGGACGGTACGCACGAGGAGCTGCTGGCCCGCGGCGGGCGGTACGCCGAGCTGTGGCGGACGTTCGTCGGGCAGGCCGAGCCGGAGGAGCCGGTCGGCGCGTCCCGGTGACGACCGCGCAACCATCCGACATACGTCATGCGTCCGTACACCCGTACGCCGATTCGTGGTAGTCGCGGTACGGGAGGACGACAGTGGACACCGGAGCGATACGTCGCCGCCTGGCGCTCGGCATGGCCGTGCTGACCGCGTCCGGGCTGCTCGCCGTCGCCGCGCCGAGCGACGCTCAGGCCGCCGCGTACTGCGCCGGACGCAAGGTCAGGACGCTCCCGTTCTCGACCGGCTCGGTGCTCGTCTACAAGCGGGGCGGTTACCTCTGTGCCGTCACCCTCCCCAAGAAGCCCGGCGTCAAGCGCACGATGTCGGTCAGTGTGCAGGCGCGCGGCAGCCGGCCGGTCGTCGACGAGGGCCGGTACAAGTACCGGGCCGGCCCGGTCACCGTGCACGCCGGGCAGCGCTGCGTGTGGGTGAAGGGACGGGTGGGCCGGGGCTCGGTCAGCGCCGGCTGGATCCTGTGCTGAGGCCCGCCCGGACCGAGGGATTCCCCCATGTCCCCTGGTGCGCAGGTGAGTTGGTCCGCTAGCTTCCGGCGCACATCTGTCTCACAGGGGAGTGCGCATGCGCAAGGCGCTCAGATGGCTGCTGGCGCTCACGGTGCTCATAGGCACGCTGAGTACGGCCGGGGCGGCCAGCGCCGCCGAGCCGGAGGCCACCGGCACAGCCGGCACCACTGACATCAAGGAGAGACTGCTCTCCATACCGGGCATGAGCCTGATCGAGGAGAAGCCGTACCCGGGCTACCGCTACTTCGTCCTCACCTACACCCAGCCGGTCGACCACCGGTACCCGGACAAGGGCACGTTCCAGCAGCGGATCACCGTGCTGCACAAGGACGTCTCGCGCCCCACGGTCTTCTTCACCAGCGGCTACAACGTCTCCACGACGCCCCGCCGCAGCGAGCCGACCCAGATCGTGGATGGCAACCAGGTCTCCATGGAGTACCGCTTCTTCACCCCGTCCCGGCCCGACCTGGCCGACTGGTCCGAGCTGGACATCTGGCAGGCGGCCAGCGACCAGCACCGCATCTTCGAGGCCCTGAAGCCCGTCTACACCAAGAACTGGATCTCCACGGGCGGTTCGAAGGGCGGCATGACCGCCACGTACTACGAGCGGTTCTACCCGCGCGACATGGACGGCGTCGTCGCCTACGTCGCCCCCAACGACGTGGTGAACAAGGAGGACTCGGCCTACGACCGCTTCTTCGCCACCGTCGGCACCAAGGAGTGCCGGGACCGGCTCAACGCGGTGCAGCGCGAGGCGCTGGTGCGCCGGGAGCCGCTGGAGAAGCGGTACCGGGAGTACGCCGACGCCGAGGGCCTGACCTTCACCACGATCGGCAGCCTGGACAAGGCGTACGAGGCGGTCGTGCTCGACTACGTGTGGGGCTTCTGGCAGTACAGCCTGCTGAAGGACTGCGACCGGATCCCGGCCGACGCGAAGAACGCCACCGACGAGGAGATCTGGACCTCGGTCGACACCATCGTGGGCTTCTCCGCCTATGCCGACCAGGGCCTGGAGCCGTACACGCCGTACTACTACCAGGCCGGTACGCAGCTCGGCGCGCCGACGATCGGGTTCCCGCACATCGAGAAGCAGTACATCCGCTACGGCTACCTGCCGCCGCGGTACTTCGTCCCGCGCGAGATCCCGATGCGGTTCCAGCCGTGGGCGATGCGGGACGTCGACACGTGGGTGCGGCACAACGCGCGGCACATGCTCTTCGTCTACGGCGAGAACGACCCGTGGGGCGCCGAGCCGTTCCGGCTGGGCAAGGGCGCGAAGGACTCCTACGTGTTCACGGCCCCGGGCATGAACCACGGCGCGAACGTCGCCGGTCTCGTGGCGGACCAGAAGGCCCTCGCGACGGCCAGGATCCTCCAGTGGGCGGGCGTCGCGCCCGCCGCGGTCCAGGCCGACCCGTCGGCGGCGAAGCCGCTGGCGAAGTTCGACAAGAAGCTGGACAAGCGGGACGTACGGCGGGAGATGACACTGCGCCCGTAGGCCCGTAGGCCCGTAGGCCCGTAAGTCCGTCAGTCCGGTCCTGCGCCCGGCCGTCGCTCACAGCGGCCGGGCGCAGCCCACCGGCGTCTCGCCGCCGAGCCGGACGTACAGGGCCGTCGACGCCGGGCACTGGGAACGCGCGTCCACCGCCTTCGTCACCTTGTACTGCGGTTTCCGCTTGCCCCGGCCGTCGCAGGCCGTCTCGCGGACCTGCCCGTCGCCGGAGCTGTAGACGCAGTCACCGACGATGGTGCGCGGCCCGCCTCCGCCGCCCGGGTCACCGGGGTGCGGCGGCTGGAGGTTGCGCATGCAGGCGTAGCCCTGTGGCACCGCCCCGTCACCGTCCTCGTCGGACGCGGGGCGCTGCTCGCTGATGTGCAGCACGAAGTCCGTGGTCGCCGGGCAGCGCGGCCCGTCGCGCACCGTGCCGTCGTGCCGGGCCACGACCCGGGCCGCCGCCCGCTCACCGGCGCACGGCACCTCGGTGAAGCTCGTCGTCCCGAAGGAACTGCACTCGTCGACCGCGAGGAACACCGCCCCGTATCCGGACGGCCGCGTCGGCTCCGGCGACACGGTCACCGTGGACGGCTCGCCCAGCCGGCCGTCCTCCTCCCCGGCCGCCGACGGACTCTGACAGCCTGTCAGCAGTGCGCCGAGCAGCGTCAGCAGCCCGCACACCACCCCCACGGACCATCTCTCGCGCATCGCCATCCCCCCGAGCACCCCCGCCCAGCGTGACCCGCCGCAGCGGGCACACGCCAGGCATCCAGGAGGGTTTGCGCATGTTGGGGGCGATGCGCCCGGTACGTGGCGTACGTCTAGTACGACAGTCCGTGTCCGATGGGATACAGCACCTGCGCCGGATCGTCCGCCCTCGGCACCGGCACGGGCAGCTTCCCGCACGGCGCCACCCGCCCCGCGATCACCCGTGCCGCCGCCCGCAGTTCCACGTCGGTCCAGGAGTACGTCGCCAGGCAGGCCGGTACGGAGGGCAGCCGGGCCACGTCGTACGGGTTGCGGATCGCCACGGCCACGACCGGCCTCCCGGTGGCGACCAGCTGTTCGACCAGTGTCTTCTGGCTGCTGGTGGCCGTGACGTTGTACGTCCCGACCACCACCGCGTCCGCGTCCCGCGCCGCCGCGACCGCCTTGGCGATGGTCGCCTGGGAGGGCGCCGTGCCGGTGGACAGGGCGGTGGCCGTGAAGCCGAGTTCGGTGAGGGCGGAAGCCAGCACGCCCGTCGGCGGTCCCGTCGTCCCCGACGGCGAGGCCGGATCCGCGCCGACGACGAGCAGCCTGGCGTGCCGGTGCCGGGACAGCGGCAGCAGGTGCTCCTCGTTGACCAGCAGCGTGGTCGTCCGCTCGGCGATCCGGTCGGCCGCCGCCAGGTGCGACCGGACGCCCACCGTGCGGTCGACGTCGCCGTGGCTGGCGTACGGGTCGCGGAACAGGCCCAGCTTCGCCTTCAGCCGCAGGATGCGCAGGATCGATTCGTCGAGCCGGGCCTCGGTGAGCTCGCCGTCCTGGACGGCCTTCAGGACGGCGTTCCAGGCGAGGTCCAGGTGCGGCGGGTTGAGGAGCTGGTCCACGCCCGCCTTCAGCGCGAGCACCGGCACCCGGTCGTCGCCGTACTTCGTCCGGACACCCTCCATGCCGAGGGAGTCGGTGACCACGACGCCGTCGTAGCCGAGTTCGCCGCGCAGGATGCCGGTGAGGATGGGGCGGGAGAGGGTGGCCGGGTCGCCGGAGCCGTCGAGCGCCGGGACCATCAGATGGGCGGTCATGATCGAGTCGATGCCGGCCTCGATCGCCGCGCGGAAGGGTGGCGCGTCCAGCGTCTCCCACTCCGTGCGGCTGTGCGTGATGACGGGAAAACCGGTGTGGCTGTCGACCGCGGTGTCACCGTGCCCGGGGAAGTGCTTGGCGGTCGCCGCGACCCCCGAGCGCTGGAACCCGACGACCTCGGCGGCGACCAGGGCGGCGACCGCCTCCGGGTCGGCGCCGAAGGACCGTACGCCGATGACCGGGTTGGCCGGGTTGACGTTCACGTCGGCCACGGGGGCGTAGTCCTGCCGGATGCCCATGGCGCGCAGCTCGCGGCCCGCGATCCGCCCGAGGGCACGGGCGTCGGAGCGGGAGCGTCCGGCCCCGATCGCCATCGCGCCCGGGAACAGGGTGGCGGGCTCGCCCACGCGCGCGACGATCCCGTGCTCCTGGTCGGTGGAGATCAGCACGGGCAGCCCGCGCGGCAGGTGCAGCGACGCCTGCTGGATGCCGTTGGAGAGGTCCGCGATCTGGTGGGGATCACGGGTGTTGTGCGCCCAGGCGAAGTAGATGATGCCGCCGACCCGGTACTTCGCGATCAGCTCGGCGGCCGTACGGACGCCGATCTCCTTGAGGTTGGCGTCGATGTCGGCCTGGTCGGGGGCGGTGGCGGAGTGGCCGTACACCCGCATGACGAAGAGCTGGCCGACCTTCTCCGGGAGCGTCATCCGGGAGATGAGGGTGCGGAGTTCGTCGTCGCGGGCGGCGTCGGCGTACGCGGTGCCGCCGACGGCCAGGGCGGTGGTGAGGCCCGCGGTGGCGGCGAGAACCGTACGTCTGGAGGGGGTGGCGGTGTTTCCTGTGCTTGCCGTGCTGGTGTCGGGCACGTGCGCTCCTTCCGGAGGAAACCGCTGAAGGAAACTTCCAGAAGGTCAGCAATAACCGGGAAGTTTCTGCCGGTCAAGGGAATGCACAGTAACCAAAGAGGGGCCGCCATCGGCGCAGTTGGAGGGGGGCGCGCCGATGGCGGCATGCTGCCGGCCACGGTACGGCGGAGAGGGTGGTCAGCGATCGCAGCCAGCAGCGAGGGCCGACACCGCACCACGGTGACTCATCCGGCAACCTGCGCATTGGACGAGCGGGGGCGGGAGCGGGTTCCCGGGTTCGGCCGGATTTCCCGAAGTCGGTGGCTTTGGGGTCAGTGAGGCGGGCGAGGCGGGGTCACCGCCGGCAGGCCGGACTCCACCTGCTCCCCGGGCGGCCGCCGGGGCACGAACACCCCGGCGGCACCTTGAGGGCGTCCCTCACGCCGAGTCGTTGAGCAGCCGCGACAGGTGCTCGCGTCCGGGCCCCAGCAGGTCGGGCAGCGGGGCGGCGGCCTCGTACCACCGCTTCTCGTACTCCCAGCACAGCCAGCCGTCCCAGCCGTTGCGGGACAGCACCTCCACGCACTCGGCCAGCGGCAGCACACCGGCGCCGAGCGGCAGCGGGGTGGTGTCGTCGGCGGAGGCGATGTCCTTGACCTGGATGTAGCCGAGGTACGGGGAGAGGGCCGCGAAGCTCTCCGAGGGCTGTTCGCCGCCCAGCCAGGTGTGCATGACGTCCCACAGGGCGCCGACCTGGCGGTGACCGACCAGGCCGAGGACGCGGATCGCGTCGGCGCCGGTGCGGTGCGAGTCGTGGGTTTCCAGCAGGATGCGCACGCCCGCATCGGTGGCGTACTCGGCGGCCGTGCCCAGACGCCGGGCGGCCGTCGCGTCGGCCTCCTCGGGACTCTGGTCCGGGCTGCCGCCGGGGAACACCCGGATGTACGGGGCACCCAGGTCGCGGGCGAGGTCGAGGAGGGCACGGATCTCGGCCAGGACGGGGTCGTCGTCGCCCGGTGCGGCGACCCGCGCGTATCCCGCCAGACCCAGGATCTCGACGCCCGTCGCCTTGAACTCGGCGGCGACGTCGGCCCGTTCGCCGGGGCCGAGGCCGGGATGCACCGGCTCCTCGGGATGTGCGCGCAGCTCGACACCGTGGTAGCCGTGCGTGGCCGCGAGCCGCAGTACGTCGGTCAGGGGCAGGCCGGGGACGCCGAGGGTGGAGAACGCCAGCTTCATGGAGACGGACCCTACCCCGCACCCCTGCCGGTGACTCCTCTTGGTCACTCGGGCGTTGCGCGCAGGTCCAGCCGCCAGTCCTGGCCGACCAGGTCACGGCCGAAGGAGCGGTGGGGTTTCTCGGCGACCAGGACGAAGCCGTGCCGCTGGTAGATGCGGCGGGCGGCGGTGAGGACGTCGTTGGTCCACAGGACCACCTCGCGGTAGCCGACCTCGCGCGCGAAGTCGACGACGGCGCCGACCAGCCGGTCGCCGATGCCGAGGCCGCGCGCGTCCGGCTCGACGAGCAGCAGCCGCAGCCGGGCGGCCCCGGGCACCTCGTCCCGTACGCACATCACACACCCCACCGGCCGTCCGTCGAGCTCGGCGATCCACACCCGCTCCAGACGCGGATCGTGGTCCTGCGCGAAGTCGGCGACGATCCTCGCGACCAACCCCTCGTAGTCGGCGTTCCAGCCGTACTCGGCGGCGTACAGCGCGGCGTTGCGCTGCACGATCCAGCCGAGGTCGCCGGGGCCGGGCTCGCGCAGGACGACGTCCTCGGCGCGCGGGGCCCGGCGGTCTTGCAGGATCGCCCGGACCGTCCGCATCGCCTCCGCCAGCCGCGGCCGGTCGTCCGGCGGCACCGTGGCCAGCAGCGCCCCGACCGTCTCCCGCGCCCGCTCGTCGAGCAGGTCGGCGGCCTGGCGGCCACGCGCGGTGAGCGTGATGCGGCGGCGGCGCGGATCCGTCCGGGACGGACCGCGCTCGATCAGCCCGTCCTGCTCGAACCTGGTGAGGATGCGGCTCAGGTACCCGGCGTCCAGGTGGAGCTGCGCCCGCAGGTCGGCGGCGTCCGTGCGCGGTGCGTGGGCGAGCTCGTACAGCACACGGGACTCGGTGAGGGTGTACGGGGCGTAGAGGTGCCGGCCGTAGTCGAGGGCACCGATGACGTTCGTGTAGAAGCGGTTGAAGGAGCGGATGTCCTGGACGGTCATGATCGGCCCCGATCCTTGACCCAGTCAGGGATATCTGAGGTCGAGCGTAGGCCGCACCCGCTCCTTGGTCCATGGCCGCGACCGCGCCTACGCCTCACCGGCCCGGCGGTAGACGCACACCTGGGCGCCGGTGGACGCGGTGGTCGTCGAGACCAGCTCGAAGGCGGCCTTCGTCCCGTCGTCGGGGAAGATCGACTTGCCGCCGCCGAGGATCACCGGCGAGACGATGAGCCGCAGCTCGTCGGCCAGGCCCTCGGAGATGAGCGTGCGGGCCAGGGTGGGGCTGCCCATCACCAGGATGGTGCCGCCGTCGCTCTCGCGCAGCTTGCGCAGGTGGGCCACGGCGTCGTCGCCGGGGATGCGGGTGGTGTTGGCCCACGTCAGGTCGTCCTCGCCGAGGGTGCTGCTGACGACGTACTTCTGGATGGCGTTGATCCGGTCGGCGAAGGGATCCCCGGCCCGCTCGGGCCACGCCCCCGCCATCGTCTGCCACGTACGCCGCCCGAACAGCACCGCGTCGGCCTCCTCCAGCGCCGCGTCGAAGGCACCGCCGACGACCTCCGGGTCGAAGAAGGCGTGACTCCAGCCACCGTGCGCGAAGCCGCCGTCGGTGTCCTCCTGCGGGCCGCCGGGGGCCTGCACGACACCGTCCAGGCTGATGAACTCGGTGATGACGATACGCATGGGATGCACTCCAGTTCCTTGCTCGATCCGTACGGCACTGAAGACCGTAGGGGGCCGCGGAACTCATCGCCGCTCGGGAAGAAAGATCGGGGCAGGCTGCTCGACCCGCCGGGCATCCCGCCGAACGGACGGGGAGGCGCAGTACATCCAATGAGGCGCATCCGGTGAGGCGGATCCGGTGAGGCGCACCCGGTGAGACGCACCGGTGAGCGTCCGCCTCAGGAAGCCCGCGGCACCCCGGTCGACCCCCGGACCATCAACTCCCCGCGCACCGCGGCGATCCCCCCGGGCGGCGGCTCCTCCCGCCCCATCGCGATACGCCCGGCCCGCGCCCCCGCCTCCGCCAGCGGCAGCCTCACCGTCGTCAGCGAAGGCACCGCGTCGATGCTGAACGGCAGATCGTCGAACCCGGCGACCGACACGTCCTCAGGGATCCGCAGACCGGAGTCCCGCAGCGCCGCGCACGCGCCGAGCGCGACGGAGTCGTTCGCGGCGACGACGGCCGTGAGGGACGGGTCGCGGCGCAGCAGCTCCAGCGTGGCCTCGTAGCCGGACTGGCGGTCGTACCGCCCGTGGACCGTCCAGCGCGGGTCCTCCCCTATGCCGTGCGCGGCGAGCGCCGCCCGGTGTCCCTCCAGCCGGTGACGCGTGGTCGTCCGCTCCTCGGGGCCCGCGATGTAGCCCAGCCGCCGGTGCCCGAGCCGGATCAGGTGCTCGGTCAGCTCCTGCCCGCCCCCGCGGTTGTCGAAGGTCAACGCGATGGCCCCGGTGTCCGGCGCCGGCGGCCGCCCGCACAGCACCACCCGCGTCCCGGCGTCCGCCAGCTTCCGCATCTTCGAGGCCATCGCCGCCTGGTGCGCCGCGTCCTCGATGGCCCCGCCGGTCAACACGACCGCCGCCGCCCGCTGCCGCTGCAACAGGGTCAGGTACGTCAGCTCGCGCTCCGGAGAACCTCCCGTGTTGCAGACGACCGCGAGTCTCTCGCCGCCCGCCCGGCCGCCCGGCCCTCCGATCTCGGACTGGATCGCGCTCGCCATGATCCCGAAGAACGGGTCGGCGATGTCGTTCACCAGGATCCCGACCAGGTCGGACGTGGCGGCGGCCAGGGCGCTGGCGGGCCCGTTGAGCACATAGTCCAGCTCGTCCACCGCCTTGAGCACGCGCTCACGCGTGGAGGCTGCCACGGGGTAGTTGCCGTTCAGTACGCGCGACACCGTCGCGGGGGAGACCTGCGCGCGGGCCGCCACGTCCGCCAGGGTCACCGTCATGTCCTCGTCCTCCGGTCGCGCATCTCGTCGTACGCCCTCGTACACACCCGGGCCTGTGGCCACGGTTCCGAGGAGACCTTACGGCCCGGGGCCCGCGTCGTTCGCCCCCTCGAACGACTCGTCCTTCTCGTCCTTGCCGTGGTCTTGTCCAGACCGCAGTTCAGAGGCTAGCTTCTTACATATAGAAAGCGCTTGCTGTATCGCTCACCAGTGAACCCGGCGGGAACGGGGGAAGCCCGTGCAGCCGGTGGCGCCGGTGGCGCCTATGAAGGGAATGACGTGACACGCAAGACGGTGCGTATCGCCATGAACGGCGTGACCGGGCGCATGGGCTACCGCCAGCACCTCGTCCGCTCCATCCTGGCCCTCCGCGAGCAGGGCGGCCTCGACCTCGGCGACGGCACCGTGCTGTGGCCGGAGCCGATCCTGGTCGGCCGCCGCGAGCACGCGCTCAGGGCGATGGCCGAGCAGCACGGCCTGGAGCACATCTCGACGGACGTCGACGCGGTGCTCGCCGACGACACGGTCGACATCTACTTCGACTCCCAGGTCACCTCCGCCCGCGAGGAGGCCATCAAGAAGGCGATCGCGGCCGGCAAGCACATCTACACCGAGAAGCCGACGGCGACGGGCCTCGAAGGCGCCCTGGAGCTGGCCCGGCTGGCGGCCCAGGCCGGCATCAAGCACGGCGTCGTCCAGGACAAGCTCTTCCTCCCCGGCCTGCTGAAGCTGAAGCGCCTGATCGACGGCGGCTTCTTCGGCAGGATCCTCTCCATACGCGGCGAGTTCGGCTACTGGGTCTTCGAGGGCGACTGGCAGACGGCACAGCGCCCGTCCTGGAACTACCGCGCGGAGGACGGCGGCGGCATCGTCGTCGACATGTTCCCGCACTGGGAATACGTGCTGCACGAGCTGTTCGGCCGCGTGAGGTCCGTCCAGGCCACCGCCACCACCCACATCCCGCAGCGCTGGGACGAGAACGGCAAGCCGTACGACGCCACCGCCGACGACGCCGCCTACGGCATCTTCGAACTCGAGGGCGGCGCGATCGCCCAGATCAACTCCTCCTGGGCCGTGCGCGTCAACCGCGACGAGCTCGTCGAGTTCCAGGTCGACGGCACGGAGGGCTCGGCGGTCGCGGGACTCAGGAACTGCCGGGTCCAGCACAGGTCCGCCACCCCCAAGCCGGTCTGGAACCCCGACATCCCCGCCACCGAGGTCTTCCGCGACCAGTGGCAGGAGGTCCCGGACAACCAGGACTTCGACAACGGCTTCAAGGCCCAGTGGGAGCTGTTCCTCAAGCACGTCTACGCCGACGCCCCCTACCACTGGGACCTGCTGGCCGGCGCCCGCGGCGTCCAGCTCGCCGAGCTGGGCCTGAAGTCCTCGGCGGAGGGCCGCCGCCTCGACGTACCGGAGATCTCGCTGTGACCATCCAGCTTCCTGACGCACACGGCGGCCTGAGGACGTACGAACCCCGCACGGAACCTCTCGCCCTCACCCCCGGCGCCCCCTTCACCTCCCGTACGGTCTTCTCCGCGGCGCACGTCGTCGCCGACCCCTGCGCGGACGTGTCGCCCGACTCGCCCGCCGCCGTCGACTGGGACGCCACCCTCGCCTTCCGCCGCCATTTGTGGTCCCACGGCCTGGGCGTCGCCGAGGCCATGGACACCGCCCAGCGCGGCATGGGCCTGGACTGGGCGGGGGCGGCGGAGCTGATCCGCCGGTCGGCCGCGGAGGCTCGCAGCGTGGGCGGCCGGATCGCCTGCGGTGTGGGCACGGACCAGCTGCCCGTCACCGAGATCGGCTACCCGTACGGCCTGGACGAGATCCGGGCCGCCTACGAGGAGCAGCTCGCGGTGGTCGAGGAGACGGGCGCCCAGGCGATCCTGATGGCGTCCCGCGCGATGGCCGCCGTCGCCAAGAGCCCGGACGACTACCTGGAGGTCTACGGCCACCTGCTCCGCCAGTCCGCCGAGCCGGTGGTCCTGCACTGGCTGGGCCCGATGTTCGACCCGGCGCTGGAGGGCTACTGGGGCAGCACCGACCTCGACGCCGCCACCAGCACCTTCCTGGAGGTCATCGCCGCCCACCCGGACAAGGTCGACGGCGTCAAGATCTCCCTGCTGGACGCGCAACGGGAGATCGACCTGCGCCGCAGGCTCCCCCAGGGAGTGCGCTGCTACACCGGCGACGACTTCAACTACCCCGAGCTGATCGCGGGCGACGACCAGGGCTTCAGCCACGCCCTGCTGGGCATCTTCGACCCGCTGGGCCCGCTGGCGGCCGAGGCGGTCCGGGTCCTCGACACGGGCGACGTGCAGGGCTTCCGGGGACTGCTGGACCCGACGGTCGAGCTGTCGCGGCACCTCTTCCAGACCCCCACCCGCTTCTACAAGACGGGCGTGGTCTTCCTGGCCTGGCTCGCGGGCCACCAGTCCCACTTCACGATGATCGGCGGCCTGCAGTCGGCCCGCTCCCTCCCGCACTTCGCGAAGGCGTACGAACTCGCCGACGGCCTGGGCCTGTTCCCGGACCCGAAGCTGGCGGAGGAGCGGATGAAGACCCTGCTCTCGCTGTACGGGGTGGCCCAGTGAGCAGTGGACTCGAGCGCTTCTCGATCAACCAGATGACGGTGAAGCAGCTGTCGATGCCGGAACTGGTGGACACCTGCCGCGAGTTGGGCGTCCCCGGCGTCGGGCTGTGGCGCGAGCCGGTCCGGTCGTACGGCCTGGAGGCCACGGCGAAGCTGGTCCGCGACGCGGGCCTGACGGTGACGACGCTGTGCCGCGGCGGCTTCTTCACCGCGATCGACCCGCAGGAACGTTCCCGCGCCCTGGCCGACAACCGCCGGGCGATCGACGAGGCGGCGACGCTGGGCACCGACACCCTGGTGCTGGTCTCGGGCGGCCTGCCCGCCGGCTCGAAGGACCTGCACGGCGCCCGGGAGCGCATCGCGGACGCCCTGGCGGAACTGGGCCCGTACGCGGAGCAGCACGGCGTACGCCTGGCCATCGAGCCGTTGCATCCCATGTACGCCTCGGACCGCTGCGTGGTCTCCACCCTCGCCCAGGCCCTGGATCTCGCCGAACGCTTCCCGGCGAACCAGGTGGGCGTGACCGTGGACACGTACCACATCTGGTGGGACGACACGGCTCCTGCCCAGATCGCCCGGGCGGGCGCGACGGGCCGCATCCACACCTTCCAGCTCGCCGACTGGACGACCCCGCTGCCGGAGGGCGTCCTGACCGGCCGCGGCCAGATCGGCGACGGCTCGATCGACATGCGGGAGTGGAAGGGCCACGTGGAGGCGGCCGGATACACCGGGCCGATCGAGGTGGAGCTGTTCAACGACGGGCTGTGGGCGCGGGACGGGCGGGAGGTGCTGGCGGAGACGGCGGAGCGGTTCGTGGAGCACGCCCTGTGATCCGGCTCTGAGCCACGCCTGCTGCCCCGCACCCGTCGGCCGGGGTGGGGCAGTGGGCGGGGCCGGGGTCGTCCTCGGCGTCCAGACAGCGGCCCAGCACCGAGGCGAGCAGGTCCGAGAAGCCGGCAAGAATTTCTCACCGAACCCTGCAACCCTTTCCCCACCCCGCGGGTCGTACTTGGCATCAGGACTTCTCGGAGGGGGATCCGGGGGGGATCGCTGGGGTTCTGGTGGGGGAGGGAAAGCCGAGGGGGCCCGGTCGACGGACGGGGCCCCCTCGAAGCATGTGAAGGGCTTCTGCGTGCCTTCGACATGCGGGGCGTTTTCGACATGCGGGGTGTTCTAGAAGAAGACCCCGCACCGCAGCAGCACGTTCGCGTACGGGCGGGCCTCCCCGGTCCGTACGACCAGCCGCGCCCCGGCCGACAGCTCCTTCAGCCGCTCGTGCGGGACCAGCTCCAGCCCGGGGAAGTGACCGTCGAGCAGGGCCGACGCCTCGGCGTTCGCCTCCCGTACCTCCGTCGCCGCCGTTGCCCCCTCGACCACCAGCTCGGCCAGCAGACCGTCCAGCACCTCGGCGAAGGACGGCACCCCGGCCCGGAAGGCCAGGTCGACGACGCGTGGCCCGGCGGGTATGGGCATGCCGGCGTCGCACACCAGCACCTCGTCCCCGTGGCCCAGTTCGGCCAGCGCTCCGGAGAGGTGACGGTTCAGGATTCCGCTCTTCTTCACAGCGCGGCGACCTCCGCCGCGGTCGGGAAGGACTCCTGTGCGCCCCGCTTCGTGACGGCCGCCGCCCCCACCTTCGCCGCGAACGCCGCCGCCTCGGCGAGCGACTCGCCCGCGCCCAGCCGGAAGGCCAGCGCGGCGGTGAACGCGTCACCCGCGCCGGTCGTGTCCACGGCGTTCACCTCCACGGACGGGACGCGCGCGACACCCTCGGACGAGGCCACCAGCGCGCCTTCCGCGCCCAGCGTCACCACCACCGAGCGCGGCCCCTTCGCGAGGAGGACGCGCGCCCAGTCCTCGGGGGCGTCCCCCACGGCCGAGTCGCCCAGGATCACCTTCGCCTCGTGCTCGTTGACGATCAGCGGGTCGCAGGCGTCCAGCACCTCCTGGGGGAGGGGCCGCGGCGGTGACGGGTTCAGGACGAAGCGGCTGTCCGGCGCCAGGTTCCGTACCACCTCCACGACCGTCTCCAGCGGGATCTCCAACTGTGTGGAGACCACCCGGGAGGCGTGGAACAGGCTCCCGGCCGCACGGATGTCCTCGGGCGTCAGCCGGCCGTTCGCGCCCGGCGAGACCACGATGCTGTTGTCCCCGGAGGGGTCCACCGTGATCAGCGCGACCCCGGTCGGCGCGCCGCCGACCAGGACGCCCACCGTGTCGACGCCGGCCGCCCGCTGCGAGTCCAGCAGCACCCTGCCGTACATGTCGTCGCCGACCCGGGCCAGCAGGGCCGTACGGGCCCCGAGCCGGGCGGCCGCGACCGCCTGGTTGGCGCCCTTGCCGCCCGGGTGGACGGCCAGGTCGGAGCCGAGCACGGTCTCGCCGGCACCCGGCCGGCGCTCGACACCGATCACCAGGTCGGCGTTGGCCGACCCCACGACCAGCAGGTCGTAGTCGTACATGGAATGTCTCCCCAAGTAGCCCCGTACAGCCCCGTATGACCCTGTATGGCCTCGTAGAGCCCGTGGCGACGGCCCGTCCGTGGGGGACGGGCCGTCGCCTGAGGTCAGCCGCCGAAGCCGGCCACGTTCTCCTTCGTGACCACCTTCACCGGCACCTTCACCGTCTCTTCGACCTTCTTGCCGTCGGCCGCCCGCAGCGCGTTGTCCACCGCGATCCTGCCGAGTTCCTTCGGCTGCTGCGCGACCGACGCGTACAGCGTGCCCGCCTCGACCGCCTTCAGGCCGTCCGGCGTGCCGTCGAAGCCGACGACCTGCACCGACTTGCCGGCCTTCGGGCCGAGCGCCTTGATCGCGCCGAGCGCCATCTCGTCGTTCTCGGCGAAGACGCCGTCGATGTCGGGGTGGGCCTGGAGCAGGTTGGTCATGACGTCCAGGCCCTTGGTGCGGTCGAAGTCGGCGGGCTGCTTGGCGACGACCTTGATGCCCGGGTAGGCCTTCAGGCCCTCGGCGAAGCCCGCGCCGCGCTCGCGGCTGGCGGAGGTGCCGGCCTGGCCCTGCAGGATGACGATCGTGCCCTGGCCGCCCAGCTTCTCGGCGAGCGCCTTGGCACCCAGCTTGCCGCCCTCGACGTTGTCGGAGGCGACCAGCGCGGCCGTGTCGGCCTTGTTGACGCCCCGGTCGACGGCGACGACGGGGATGCCGGCCTTGTTCGCGGACCGGACCGAGGGGCCCGCCGCATCCGAGTCCACCGGGTTGACGATGATCGAGCCGAGACCCTCGCTGGTGAAGTTCTGCAGCTGGTTGGCCTGCTGCGAGGCGTCGTTCTGCGCGTCCGTGACCGTCAGGTCCACGCCCAGCTTCTTCGCCTCCGCCTCGGCACCCGCCCGGATCTGCACGAAGAACGGGTTGTTGAGCGTCGACAGGGACAGGCCGATCTTCTGCGTCTTCGCCTCCGACGAGCCGCTGTGCAGGAAGGACATCGCGCCGACGACCGCCACCGCGACCACGGCCGCGATCACGTACGTCGCCACCTGCCTGCCCTTGCCGCCACTCGACGTGCCCGCCGCCACCGGAGTCGCCCCCGCCTTGCGCCGCACCGTGTCCAGCAGCACCGCCAGCGCGATGACGACACCGATCACGACCTGCTGCCAGAACGCCGAGACGGAAAGGAGGTTGAGGCCGTTCCTGAGCACCGCCAGGATCAGCGCGCCGATCAGCGTCCCGGACGCCTTGCCGGTGCCGCCCGCCAGCGAGGCGCCGCCGATGACGACCGCGGCGATCGCGTCGAGCTCGTAGCCCTGCGCGGCCTGCGGCTGGGCCGACGAAAGACGCGAGGCGAGCACGATGCCCGCGGCCGCCGCGAACAGACCCGACAGCGCGTAGATCACGAGCTTCTGCTTCTTCACCCGCAGCCCCGACAGCCGGGCCGCCTCCTCGTTGCCGCCGATCGCGTACATCGAGCGGCCGATGTACGTCCGGCCGAGCACGAACGCCGTGATCAGACCCATGACGACCATCACGAGCACCGGCACCGGCAGCCAGCCGCCCAGCGTGTCACCGAGGTGCGAGACCGAGTCGGGGAAGGCGATCGGGGAGCCCTGCGAGATGACCAGGGACAGGCCGCGGGCCACCGACAGCATCGCCAGCGTCGCGATGAACGGCGGCAGCTTGCCGTACGAGATGAGGAAGCCGTTGACCAGGCCGCACGCGATGCCGGTCACGACGGCGAGGAGCACGGCCAGGAAGACCGGGACGCCCTCCGACGTGGCGCTCCAGGCCAGGACGGTGGCCGACAGCGCGGCCACGGAACCCACCGACAGGTCGATGCCCGCCGAGACGATCACGAAGGTGACGCCGAAGGCCAGGATGGCGGTGACCGCCGCCTGCACGCCGACGTTCAGGAGGTTGTCGGTCGTCAGGAAGTCGCCGGACAGCGCCGACATGGCGATGACGAGGACGATGAGCGCGGTGAGCGCGCCGTTGTCGAGCAGGAGACGGCGCAGGCCGCCCGAGGCGCCACCCGCGCCCGCGGTGCTCTTGAGCGTGTCAGTGGCCACGGGGGGCCTCCACTTCGGTCGTAGGAGTACTTACGGCGAGTGCCATCACGGCGTCCTGCGTGGCCTCGTCGGCCGCCAGCTCGCCCGCGATCCGGCCCTGTGCCATCACCAGCACCCGGTCGCTCATGCCGAGCACCTCGGGCAGGTCGCTGGAGATCATCAGGACGGCGGCGCCCTGGGCCGTGAGTTCGTTGATGAGCTGGTAGATCTCGACCTTGGCGCCGACGTCGATGCCGCGGGTCGGCTCGTCGAGGATCAGCACCCTGGTGTCCGCCAGCAGCCACTTGCCGATGACGACCTTCTGCTGGTTGCCGCCGGACAGCGTCCGCACGTGCTGGCCGAGGCCCGCCATGCGGACGCCCAGCTGCCCGGCGATCCGGGCGGCGGCCTCGCGCTGGCCCTTGAGGTCGACGAGCCCCGCGCGGGTGGCCGACCGCAGCGTCACCAGCCCGAGGTTCTCCTCGACGGAGGCGTCCAGGACGAGCCCCTGGCGCTTGCGGTCCTCGGGCACCAGCCCGATGCCCGCCGCCATGGCGGCGTTCACGTCATGGCGCCTGAGCGGGGCACCCGCCACCTTCACGGCCCCCTTGTCGTACGGGTCCGCCCCGAACACGGCCCGCACGACCTCCGTACGACCGGCCCCCACCAGCCCGGCGATGCCGACGACCTCGCCCGCGTGCACCTCGAAGCTCACGTCGTGGAAGACCCCGTCCCGCGTGAGCCCCTCGACCCGGAGCAACGCCTCGCCGGTGTCCGGCCGTTGACGCGGGTACTGCTGCTCGATCGACCGGCCCACCATGAGCCGTACGAGCTCGTCCTCGGGCGTGGCGGCGGGCACCTGGCCGACGCTCTTCCCGTCGCGGACGACGGTGACGCGGTCCCCCAGGGCGGCGATCTCCTCCAGGTGGTGCGTGATGAACACGATCCCCACGCCGTCCTCGCGCAGCCTGCGCACGATGGAGAAGAGCTTGTCGACCTCCTCCGAGGTCAGCACGGCGGTCGGCTCGTCCATGATGAGCACGCGCGCGTTCAGGCTCAGCGCCTTCGCGATCTCGACCATCTGCAGGCGGGCGATGCCGAGTTCACGCACGCGCGCGCGTGGCGACACGTTCACGCCGACCCGCTCCAGCAGGACCGCGGCCTGCGCCTCCATCGCCTTCCGGTCGATCATCCCGAAGCGGCGCGGCTGCCGCCCCAGGAAGATGTTCTCGGCGACCGTCAGATCGGGAACCAGGTTGAACTCCTGGTAGATGGTGGCGATCCCGAGGCGCTCGGAGTCCTGCGCGCCCTGGATGCGCACCTCCTCGCCGCCGACCAGGATCCGGCCCGCGTCGGGCGTGTAGGCGCCCGACAGCATCTTGATGAGGGTGCTCTTGCCCGCGCCGTTCTCGCCGAGCAGCACGTGCACCTCACCGCGGCGCAGATCGAAGTCGACGCCGTCGAGCGCGACCACGCCGGGAAAGGTCTTGCGGATGCCCTCGATGCGCAGCAACTCGTCCGGGTCGCTCACGTCGTACTCCTTCGTACGGGGGATGGGGCGGGGGTTCGTGCCGGGGACTGTGCGGGTGCCGGCTCGCCGCACGAGCGGCGTACGACGAGACGGGCGGGGAGGGTGACGGACCGCGGGGTCCGCCCCTCGATGCGGTCGACCAGCGCGCGCACGGCCGCGCGCCCCAACTCGCCGGTGGGCTGGGCGATCGCGGTGACCGGCGGATCGGTGTGCACGAACCAGGGGATGTCGTCGAACGCGGCCAGCGCGATGTCGTCCGGAACGCGCAGCCCGCGCGCGCGGATCGCGTCCAGCGCCCCCAGGGCCATCAGGTTGTCCGCGGCGAAGACGACCTCGGGCGGCTCGGGCAGGTCCAGGAAGCCCTCGGTGACCCGGCGGCCGCTCTCGGCCTGGAAGTCGCCCTGGCCGATGTATGCGGCCGGGAGGGCGAGGCCGTGGGCGCCGAGAGCCTCCCGGAAGGCCTCCACGCGCTCCCGGCCGGTCGTGGTCGCCGCCGGGCCCGCGATGATCGCGAGCCGCCGGTGCCCGAGCCCGTACAGGTGCGCCACGAGGTCCCGCACGGCCGCCCGCCCGTCCGCCCGGACGACCGGCACGTCCACGCCCGGGATCCACCGGTCCACGAACACCATCGGCGTCCCCCCGCGCGCGGCGTCCAGCATCAGCGGCGAACCGCCGTCGGTGGGGGAGACCAGCAGACCGTCGATACGGCGGTCCAGCAGGGTCCGTACATGGTGGTCCTGGAGGCCGGGCCGCTCGTCGGCGTTGCCGATGATGACGCTGTAGCCGAGCGCGCGGGCCTCCTCCTCGACGGAGCGGGCCAGCTCGTTGAAGTAGGGGTTCATCACGTCGCTGATGACCAGGCCGAGGGTGTGGGTCTGGTCGGTGCGCAGGGAGCGGGCGACGGCGTTCGGGCGGTAGCCCAGGGCCTCGACGGCGGCCAGCACGCGCGTGCGTGCCTCGGCGCTGACCGACGGATGGTCGTTCAGGACGCGCGAGACCGTGGCGACGGAGACACCCGCCTCGGCAGCGACGTCCTTGATGCTCGCCATCGCCGCTCCACCTCCTTGTGGAATCGATGCGCGGATCGTCGGGAATCGATCCGCGGGTCGTCGTGGAATCGTTTACATCGACGACACGGAGGATTGGAATCGATTACACCCGCGTTAATCAAGCCCTCAACGACATCCCGAGACCGGATCGTGACGAACCTCCGGCCCGCAGCCGCGTCGGCCGAGCGCCGCCGGGCCGCCTTGTCCACAGGTCCCGGCCGCCTGTCGGTGCCGGGCGGTACCGTCGGATCATGTCCAACCAGGCGGGGAGTCCCCCACAGGCGGGGAACGGGGAGCGACGACTGGCCGTACTCGAAGGCGTCCTGGAACGCATCACGTACGCCAACGAGGAGAACGGCTACACGGTCGCGCGCGTCGACACCGGCCGGGGCGGCGGCGACCTCCTCACGGTCGTCGGCGCGCTGCTCGGCGCCCAGGTCGGCGAGTCCCTGCGCATGGAGGGCCGCTGGGGCTCGCACCCGCAGTACGGCAAGCAGTTCCTGGTCGAGAACTACACGACGGTCCTGCCGGCCACCGTCCAGGGCATCCGCCGCTACCTCGGCTCGGGCCTGGTCAAGGGCATCGGACCGGTCTTCGCCGACCGCATCACCCAGCACTTCGGCCTGGACACCCTGAAGATCATCGAGGAGGAGCCCAAGCGGCTCATCGAGGTGCCCGGCCTCGGCCCCAAGCGCACCAAGAAGATCGCCGACGCCTGGGAGGAGCAGAAGGCGATCAAGGAGGTCATGCTCTTCCTCCAGACCGTCGAGGTCTCCACGTCGATCGCGGTGCGCATCTACAAGAAGTACGGCGACGCCTCGATCTCCGTCGTGAAGAACCAGCCCTACCGGCTGGCCGCCGACGTCTGGGGCATCGGCTTCCTCACCGCCGACAAGATCGCCCAGTCCGTCGGCATCCCGCACGACAGCCCGGAGCGCGTCAAGGCGGGTCTGCAGTACGCGCTGTCGCAGTCCACCGACCAGGGCCACTGCTTCCTGCCCGAGGAGCAGCTGATCAAGGACGCGGTCAAGCTGCTCCAGGTCGACACGGGCCTCGTCATCGACTGCCTGGCCGAGCTGGCCGGGCCCCCGGAGGACGGCGAGGACCCCGGCGTCGTACGGGAGAAGGTGCCCGGCCCGGACGGCGGCCCGGAGCCCGTGACGGCCGTCTACCTCGTCCCGTTCCACCGTGCCGAACTCTCCTTGTCCGCCCAGCTGTCGCGCCTGCTGCGCACCGAGGAGGACCGTATGCCGGGCTTCCGGCAGGTGGACTGGGGCAAGGCCCTGGGGTGGCTCAGGGGGCGTACGGGGGCCGAGCTCGCCCCCGAGCAGGAGGCGGCCGTCAGGCTGGCGCTCACCGAGAAGGTCGCCGTGCTCACCGGCGGCCCGGGCTGCGGCAAGTCCTTCACGGTCCGCTCGATCGTGGAGCTGGCCCGCGCCAAGCGGGCGAAGGTGGTGCTGGCCGCCCCGACCGGCCGGGCCGCCAAGCGCCTGTCCGAGCTCACCGGCGCCGAGGCCTCCACGGTCCACCGCCTGCTGGAGCTCAAGCCCGGCGGCGACGCCGCCTACGACCGGGACCGGCCGCTGGACGCCGACCTGGTGGTGGTCGACGAGGCGTCCATGCTGGACCTGCTGCTCGCCAACAAGCTGGTCAAGGCGGTGCCCCCGGGGGCTCATCTGCTGTTCGTCGGGGACGTGGACCAGCTGCCCAGCGTCGGCGCGGGGGAGGTCCTGCGGGACCTGCTGGCCGACGGCAGCCCGATCCCCGCCGTCCGCCTCACCCGGGTCTTCCGCCAGGCCCAGCAGTCTGGCGTGGTCACCAACGCGCACCGCATCAACGCCGGGCAGCACCCGGTCACCGACGGCATGAAGGACTTCTTCCTCTTCGTCGAGGACGACACGGAGGCCGCGGGACGGCTCACGGTGGACGTGGCGGCCCGGCGGATCCCGGCCAAGTTCGGGCTCGACCCGCGCCGGGACGTGCAGGTGCTGGCGCCGATGCACCGCGGCCCGGCCGGCGCGGGCACCCTCAACGGCCTGCTCCAGCAGGCCATCACCCCCGGCCGCCCCGACCTGCCCGAGAAAAGGTTCGGTGGACGTGTGTTCCGTGTCGGCGACAAGGTCACTCAGATTCGCAACAATTACGAGAAGGGCAAGAACGGTGTCTTCAACGGCACCGTGGGCGTGGTCACCTCGCTCGACCCGGTCGACCAGCGTCTGACGGTGCTGACGGACGAGGACGAGGAGGTTCCGTACGAGTTCGACGAGCTCGACGAGCTGGCCCACGCGTACGCCGTGACCATCCACCGCTCCCAGGGCAGCGAGTATCCGGCGGTCGTCATCCCGGTGACCACGGGCGCCTGGATGATGCTCCAGCGGAACCTGCTGTACACGGCGGTCACCCGCGCCAAGCGGCTGGTCGTCCTCGTCGGTTCGCGCAAGGCGATCGGACAGGCGGTGCGCACGGTGTCGGCGGGCCGGCGCTGCACGGCACTCGACTTCCGGCTCGCACCCCGCCCCCTCGGGGACTGAGCACCCTGGAGACAGGCCTCACGGACGCTACGCGACTGACATCCCAAAAAATGATCGATCAAACGAGTCGCAAAGGTCACAAGGCACTTCCAGTTGGGGAACGCAACGGGCAGGATGAGCAAGTTGGCGGCACTGAGTGCCGCCAGTAGGCCCGATGGTCGACCCCGAGTGCACTCTCCTGAGCCAAGTGGGGGATGGTAGAGACAGTCAGGGCACCTCGAAGATGAGGCACAACGTCGGTGAGGGAAGACGTGAGCGACAACTCTGTAGTACTGCGGTACGACGGCAACGAGTACACCTACCCGGTGATCGACAGCACCGTCGGTGACAAGGGCTTCGACATCGGCAAGCTCCGCGCCCAGACCGGTCTGGTGACGCTGGACAGCGGCTACGGCAACACCGCCGCCTACAAATCCGCCATTACCTACCTGGACGGCGAGGCCGGCATCCTCCGGTACCGCGGCTACCCGATCGAGCAGCTGGCCGAGCGCTCCACGTTCCTGGACGTCGCCTACCTGCTGATCAACGGCGAGCTGCCGACCGTCGACCAGCTCACCGCGTTCCGGAACGACATCACGCAGCACACCCTGCTGCACGAGGACGTCAAGAACTTCTACAAGGGCTTCCCGCGCGACGCCCACCCGATGGCCATGCTGTCGTCGGTCGTCTCGGCGCTGTCGACGTTCTACCAGGACAGCCACAACCCGTTCGACGAGCGCCAGCGCAACCTCTCCACGATCCGTCTGCTCGCCAAGCTCCCGACGATCGCGGCCTACGCGTACAAGAAGTCGATCGGCCACCCGTTCGTCTACCCGCGCAACGACCTCGGCTACGTCGAGAACTTCCTCCGCATGACCTTCTCCGTCCCGGCGCAGGAGTACGAGCTCGACCCGACCGTGGTCTCGGCCCTGGACAAGCTGCTGATCCTGCACGCGGACCACGAGCAGAACTGTTCGACGTCCACGGTCCGCCTGGTCGGCTCCTCGCAGGCGAACATGTTCGCCTCGATCTCCGCCGGTATCAACGCCCTGTGGGGCCCGCTGCACGGCGGCGCCAACCAGTCCGTGCTGGAGATGCTGGAGGGCATCCGCGACTCCGGCGGCGACGTCGACTCCTTCATCCGCAAGGTGAAGAACAGGGAGGACGGCGTCCGCCTGATGGGCTTCGGCCACCGGGTCTACAAGAACTTCGACCCGCGCGCCAAGATCATCAAGGCCGCCGCGCACGATGTGCTGTCCGCCCTCGGCAAGTCCGACGAGCTGCTGGACATCGCGCTGAAGCTGGAGGAGCACGCGCTCTCCGACGACTACTTCGTCTCGCGCAGCCTCTACCCGAACGTGGACTTCTACACCGGCCTGATCTACCGGGCCATGGGCTTCCCGACCGAGATGTTCACGGTCCTGTTCGCCCTCGGCCGGCTGCCGGGCTGGATCGCCCAGTGGCACGAGATGATCAAGGAGCCGGGCTCCCGCATCGGCCGCCCGCGCCAGATCTACACGGGCGTGGTGCAGCGGGATTTCGTCCCCGTCGAGGAGCGTTGATCTCCTAGCCGGCACCGGGCCTGCCGAACGGCAGGCCCCAGGTACAGCAGAAGGCGCCCTGGCGCCGGTCCCCCCACGGGCCGGCGACCAGGGCGCCTTCCCATGTCCCGGTGCGGATTCCCCCCACGGGATCCGGCCGGGCGTCTGTGAGGACAGCGCCTGAATCGCTGTGAGCCAAACGAGCAAAACTCGTCGCACTCGGGTACTGCTGTGCGGTCTGCCGGGACAGCGCACGTCGGGAGGGCCGCTCAAAGCTTCCCGGTGCACGTGTCCCGGCAACGCATCTCTGAGGAAGTCCCCCAAGACATCCCCAGATGCCAGGAAGCGCCCCCCAAGACGCTGCCCGACATCGCCAACTTAGACCTTCGAACCCCTTCGATGGTTACGTTCATATCACTGTGATCTGCGTCTCTTGCATATGTCCGTTAGGTGCGCAAGAGCCCGGATACACCGAACGAGGCTCAAGCGTAAGGATGATGCGCGAGGCTTGTGAAGAGCTTATGTGAGGGTCGTACCGGACTCCAGAGGGGCTCCCCCTGCAAACCTCAGCGAAACGCCCGGAGCCGGAGGCTGTTCGTCACCACGAACACCGAGGAGAACGCCATCGCGGCGCCCGCGATCATCGGGTTCAGCAGCCCGGCGGCGGCCAGCGGCAGCGCGGCCACGTTGTAGCCGAAGGCCCACACGAGATTGCTCTTGATCGTCGCCAGGGTCTTCCGGGACAGCCGGATCGCGTCGGCGGCCACCCGCAGGTCGCCGCGCACCAGCGTCAGGTCGCCCGCCTCGATCGCCGCGTCCGTGCCGGTGCCGATCGCCAGGCCCAGGTCGGCGGTGGCGAGCGCGGCCGCGTCGTTGACGCCGTCGCCCACCATGGCGACGCACCGCCCCTCGGCCTGGAGCCGCCGTACGACGTCGACCTTGTCCTCGGGCAGCACCTCGGCGATCACATCGCCGGAGTCGATGCCGACGGTCCGGGCCACCGCCTCGGCGACCGCCCGGTTGTCCCCGGTCAGCAGGACCGGCGTGAGCCCCAGGGCACGCAGTTCGCGCACGGCCTCGGCGCTGGTCTCCTTGACCGCGTCCGCGACGGCGAGGACGGCTCGGGCCGTCCCGTCCCAGCCGACCAGGACGGCCGTACGTCCGCCGCTCGCGGCCTCGTCCCGGGCCCGGGCCAACTCCTGCGGGACCACGTCGAAGAGGCGCCCCACGGCCACCTCGCGGCCTTCCACGCGTCCGCGTACGCCCCGGCCGGGGACGTTCTCGAAGTGCTCGGCCTCCGGCAGCACCCCGACCCGCTCCTCGGCGCCCGCGGCGACGGCCCGGGCGACGGGGTGTTCGGAGGCGTGCTCCAGGGCGCCCGCGAGCCGCAGCACCTGCTTCTCGTCGACGCCCTCGGCGACGTGGACCTCCTGGAGCGTCATGCGGCCGGTGGTGACCGTGCCGGTCTTGTCCAGGACGACCGTGTCGACACGGCGCGTGGACTCCAGGACCTCCGGGCCCTTGATGAGGATGCCGAGCTGGGCGCCGCGCCCCGTGCCGACCATCAGCGCGGTCGGTGTGGCCAGGCCCAGCGCGCACGGGCACGCGATGATCAGCACCGCGACGGCCGCGGTGAACGCGGCGGCCGCGTCACCGGTGAGGCCGAGCCAGGCCCCCGCCGTGCCGGCCGCGATCAGCAGCACGGCGGGCACGAAGATCCCGGCGACCCGGTCGGCGAGCCGCTGCACCTCGGCCTTGCCGTTCTGCGCGTCCTCCACCAGCTTCGCCATTCGCGCGAGTTGCGTGTCGGCGCCCACGCGCGTGGCCTCGACGGCGATCCGGCCGCCGGCGTTGACCGTGGCGCCGGTGACCGGGTCCCCGACCGCCACGTCCACCGGCACCGACTCGCCGGTCAGCATGGAGGCGTCCACCGCCGAGGAGCCCTCCACGACCGTCCCGTCCGTGGCGATCTTCTCGCCGGGCCGTACGACGAACCGGTCGCCGACGGCCAGCCGGTCCGCCGGGATCCGCACCTCACGCCCGTCCCGCAGGACGGCCACGTCCTTGGCGCCCAGCTCCATCAGCGTCCGCAGGGCCGCTCCCGCGCGGCGCTTGGAACGGGCCTCCAGATAGCGGCCGAGCAGGATGAAGGCGGTGACTCCGGCGGCGACCTCCAGGTAGATCGTCGAGGCGCCGTCCGCACGGGAGACGGTGAGCTCGAAGGGGTGCCGCATGCCCGGCATGCCCGCGTCGCCGAGGAACAACGCCCACAGGGACCAGCCGAACGCCGCCAGCGTGCCGAGGGAGACCAGCGTGTCCATGGTGGCCGCGGCGTGGCGCGCGTTGGTCCACGCGGCCCGGTGGAAGGGCAGGCCGCCCCAGACGACCACCGGCGCGGCGAGGGTGAGGGAGAGCCACTGCCAGTTGTCGAACTGCAGGGCCGGGACCATGGCCAGCAGGACGACGGGCACGGCGAGCAGCGCCGAGACGGCGAGGCGCCGGCGCAGGGCCGACAGTTCGGGGTCTTCCTCGGGTGTTTCCCGGCGTGGCTCCTCCCGGGCGGGCTCCTCGGCGGTGTAGCCCGTCTTCACGACCGTGGCGATCAGGTCGGCGACCTCGGTGTCCACCGGGTAGGTGACCCTGGCCTTCTCCGTCGCGAAGTTGACCGTGGCGCTGACGCCGTCCATGCGGTTGAGCTTCTTCTCGACGCGTGCCGCGCAGGAGGCGCAGGTCATCCCGCCGATGAGCAGCTCGACCTCACGGACCTGCGGCGCCGTGTCCGTCGGTGCCCGGTCGGTGGTGCTGGTCATGTCCGTACTCCAGGAAGTGCAGGAACGCCGGGAACGCTGGAACGCCGGGAACGCTGGGAAAGCAGGGACCGCCGGGAAGCGGACCGGGCCGTACGGGCCGGTGCCGGCCGGTACGACCCGACATCACGCCACGCGGCCCGCCCGCGCCGGCTCAGGCCTTGCCGACGAGCTCGAAGCCGGCCTCGTCGACGGCGGCGCGCACGGCCTCCTCGTCGAGCGGGGCGGCGGAGACCACGGTGACATCTCCGGTCGCGGCGACGGCCTTCACGGAGCTGACGCCGGGGATCTCGGAGATCTCGCCGGAGACGGCACCCTCACAGTGTCCGCAGCTCATCCCGCTCACCTTGTAGACGGTGGTGACGGGGCCCTGGGTGTCGGTCTGGGCGGTCATGTCGTTCTCCTCGTCGAGGCATGCGGGGCTGAGGGGGCCCACGGGGGCCAACCAATCCAGACTATACCCCTAGGGGGTATAAGTCCACGACGGGCCCGTGATGGGCGGTGCGGGTCTCCTCGCAGTACCCGGCATCGGGTCGACCAGTGGTTCGAGGCAGCGGAAGACCGCGTTCTTCAGCTCCTGAACATACGCCTCGCGCTCGGCGCCCTCGCCGGCGAGGACGAGTTCCAGGTCGGCCTTGTGGATAACCCGATCCGTTGATCACTTGATCGGGAGCGGACCGGCTAGCGTTCCCCTGCGGAGCCGGAGACGCCCGGGGTCTATGGCGTCCGGAGCCCCGGACAGGAACAGACCGGACAGGAACAGAAGGGGGCCGCCGATGCGGGCCGTGGTGTTCGAGCGATACGGGGAACCGGCCGAGATGCGGGACGTGGCGGATCCCCGGCCCGCCGAGCACGGGGTGGTGGTGCGCGTCGAGGCGACCGGGCTGTGCCGCAGTGACTGGCACGGGTGGCAGGGACACGACCCGGACATCACCTTGCCGCACGTGCCGGGGCACGAACTCGCCGGTGTCGTCGAGGCGGTCGGGGAACGCGTGACCGGCTGGCGGCCCGGCGACCGGGTCACCGTGCCGTTCGTCTGCGCCTGCGGCAGCTGCCCGGCCTGCGCGGCGGGCGACCAGCAGGTGTGCGAGCGGCAGACCCAGCCCGGCTTCACCCACTGGGGCTCCTTCGCCCAGTACGTGGCGCTGGGCCACGCCGACGTCAACCTCGTCGCCGTCCCCGAGGAGCTGTCCTTCGCGACGGCGGCCTCGCTGGGCTGCCGGTTCGCCACGGCGTACCGCGCGGTGGTGCAGCGGGGCCGCGCCGCGGCGGGGGAGTGGGTCGCGGTGCACGGCTGCGGCGGAGTGGGCCTGTCCGCGGTGATGATCGCGGCGGCGTCGGGGGCCCGGGTCGTCGCCGTCGACGTGTCGCCCCAAGCCCTCGATCTGGCCCGGAAGTTCGGGGCGGCACAGTGCGTGGACGCGTCGCGCACCGAGGACACGGCGGCGGCCGTCCGTGACCTCACCGGCGGCGGCGCCCACCTCTCCCTGGACGCCCTCGGCTCACCCGCCACCTGCGCCGCCTCCGTCAACGGCCTGCGCCGCCGGGGCCGCCACGTCCAGGTCGGCCTGCTGCCCTCGTCCACGGGGACGACCCCCGTGCCGATGGCCCGCGCGACAGCCCTGGAGCTCGAACTCCTCGGCAGCCACGGCATGGCCGCGCACACCTACCCGCCGATGCTGGAGCTGGTCCGCGCGGGCGTGCTGCGCCCCGACCTCCTGGTGACGTCCACGATCCCGCTGGACGCGGTCCCCTCGGCGCTGGCGGCGATGGCGACGGCACCGGGGGCGGGGGTGACGGTCATCGAGCCGTGGCGCTGAAGGCCGTACGACGACCGTGCCCCACTCGCCGGGAGTGGGGCAGGTGAGCCCGTGGGCAGCGGGGGACGGAAGCCGGCAGCCGGAGGCCGGCGACTGGGATCAGTCCTCTCTGCGGCCCCGCTTGCTGGGCCTGGACGCCACCCAGGCGCGGATCGTGTCCGCGTACCAGAACAGTTTGCCGCCCTCCACGTGGTCGGGGGGCGGCAGTAGCCCGTGCTTGCGGTACGACCGCACGGTGTCCGGCTGCACCCGGATGTGTGCCGCGATCTCCTTGTAGGACCAGAGCACTCGGTCGGTCATGAGTTGCACCTCCCTGCGCGCACCGCGGCGGCGGCCGGGGGCGGCCGTCCGGGGGAGCCGGGCGCTGCGCTGGCGATCACCAAGCCATGTGCCCGGTGAACGACGCAGGGCGACGGGAGGGCAGGGGCTGCGCGAGGGGTGTGACGGAAGACCCGCGTACACGGGACATGTGTGACACGAAGAGGGCATTTGTGACAAAGGTGAGGCAAAGGCGTATGCCGGTCCGTCGGCGGGGCGCGTTGACGCGGCCCGCCAACGGACCACAGCCCGACGGTCTGACGGCACGGCGGACGGCGGAAGGACACCCCACGCTTCCGGAAAGCGCTGTCACGATGTGGTCCGAATGTCCGGACAAAACATTGACAGGGCTTCGCGTCCGGGACTACAAAGCCGGGGAGAGCCGACACCGAAGGGAACGCGATGGCGTACGACCTGATCACCATGGGGCGGATCGGCGTGGACCTCTACCCGCTCCAGACGGGCGTTCCGCTGCCGCAGGTCACGTCCTTCGGCAAGTTCCTCGGCGGCTCGGCGACGAACGTCGCGGTCGCCGCGGCCCGCCTCAGCCGCCGTACGGCGGTCATCACGCGCACCGGTGACGACCCGTTCGGCACCTACCTGCACGAGGCCCTGCGCGGCTTCGGCGTCGACGACCGCTGGGTCACGCCGGTGCCCGGCCTGCCGACCCCGGTCACCTTCTGCGAGGTCTTCCCGCCGGACGACTTCCCGCTGTACTTCTACCGGCAGCCCAAGGCGCCCGACCTGGAGATCGACGCCCATGAGCTCGACCTTGACGCCATCCGCGACGCCCGGATCTTCTGGATGACCGGCACCGGCCTGAGCGAGGAGCCGAGCCGTACGGCGACCCTGGCCGCCCTCGCCCACCGCGCCAAGTCCGGCACGACGGTCTTCGACCTCGACTGGCGCCCCATGTTCTGGCGTGACCCCGACGAGGCCCGCCCCTTCTACCGGGAGGCCCTGCGCCACACCACGGTCGCCGTCGGCAACCTCGACGAGGTGGAGGTCGCCACCGGGGTGCGAGAGCCCCACGCCGCCGCCCGGGCCCTCCTCGACGCGGGTGTCGAACTCGCCGTGGTCAAGCAGGGCCCGAAGGGCGTCCTGGCCGTCAGCAGCGGGGGCGAGCAGGCCGAGGTGCCGCCCCTGCCGGTGAACGTCCTCAACGGCCTGGGCGCCGGCGACGCCTTCGGCGGTTCGCTGTGCCACGGCCTGCTCGCCGGCTGGGACCTGGAGACGGTCATGCGGCACGCCAACGCCGCCGGCGCCATCGTCGCCTCCCGTCTGGAGTGCTCCTCCGCGATGCCCACCCAGGACGAGGTGGAAGCCGCGCTCACCGCGGGAGCCGTCACGTGACCGTCGACATCGCGGAACTCGTCCGCACCCGCGCCCGCCGCCCCGAGGCGATCGCCGAGGCCGCCGCCCGCCGCACCCGCAGGCCGCTGCTGGGCGACACCGGCCGGCTGATGATCGTCGCCGCCGACCACCCGGCCCGCGGCGCCCTCGGCGTCGGCGACCGGCTCCTGGCCATGGCACACCGCGCCGACCTCCTCGAACGCCTCTGCCTGGCCCTGTCCCGCCCCGGCGTCGACGGCGTGCTGGCCACCGCCGACATCCTCGACGACCTGCTCCTCCTCGGTGCCCTGGACGGCAAGGTCGTCATGGGATCCATGAACCGCGGCGGCCTCCAGGGCGCCTGCTTCGAGCTCGACGACCGTTTCACCGGCCATCGCCCCGAGGACATCGAGCGCCTCGGCTTCGACGCCGGCAAGCTGCTCCTGCGCATCGACTACGCCGACCCGGGCTCCCTGACCACCCTGGAGTCCACCGCCCGCGCGATCGACGCGATGGCGGCCCGCCGGCTGCCCGTCTTCGTCGAGCCGTTCCTCAGCCGCCGCACCCCCGAGGGCAGGGTCGTCAACGACCTGTCCGCCGAGGCCGTCACCAAGTCGATCGCCATCGCCTCGGGGCTGGGCGGCACCTCGGCCTACACCTGGCTGAAGGTCCCGGTCACCGAGAACCCCGACGACATGGCCGAGGTCATGGCGGCCTCCACGCTGCCCGTCGTCCTCCTCGGAGGGGAGGTCGGCGACGACCAGGCCGCCGCGTACGAGAAGTGGCGCGGCGCCCTCCAACTGCCCACCGTGCGCGGCCTGGTGGTCGGCCGGTCGCTGCTGTACCCGGCGGACGGCGACGTGGCCGCCGCCGTGGACACGGCCGTGGGACTGCTGTGAGGGCGGCCGCATGACCGCCACCGTCCCACCCCCGGGCAGCCCCCGCGCCGCCCGGCCCCAAATCGCCTCCGGCGCGGGAGCCCCCTTCGCCCTGGCAGGAGCGAAGTGCGAGCGACGACTCCCCGCCCGCCACGGCCCCGCGCCGGAGGTCCCCCGCCCGAACGGTCACGGCGCGTACCGAAGCCCGCACATCGAGCTTCCTTGCGCGGACCGTCGAGACATGCGGCACGGTGGAGCCGTACGGGAGTTGCGGATCCGCGTCCACCGGATCCGCTTCCACCCGGACCACTCAGAACGCGCAGGGGGTTACCGATGACCTCAACGACGAGGCTCACGGTCGCACAGGCACTCGTCCGCTTCCTGTCCGCCCAGTACACGGAGCGGGACGGCGTACGGCGCCGACTGATCGGCGCGACCTGGGGCATCTTCGGCCACGGCAACGTCGCGGGCATCGGCCAGGCCCTCGTCGAGTACGCGGACGTCATGCCCTACCACCAGGGCCGCAACGAACAGGCCATGGTGCACGCGGCGGTCGGCTACGCCCGCCAGTCCAACCGGCTGTCCACCCACGCGGTGACCACCTCCATCGGCCCCGGCGCGACGAACCTGGTCACCGGCGCCGCCCTGGCGACCATCAACCACCTCCCGGTCCTCCTGCTCCCCGGCGACGTCTTCGCCACCCGCCCCGCCGACCCGGTCCTCCAGCAGCTGGAGGTGCCGTACGCGGGCGACGTGTCGGTCAACGACTGCCTGCGCCCGGTGTCGAGGTACTTCGACCGCATCACGCGTCCCGAGGCCCTGATCCCGTCGGCCCTGCAGGCCATGCGCGTGCTCACCGACCCCGTCGAGACGGGCGCCGTCACCCTGGCCCTCCCGCAGGACGTGCAGGCCGAGGCGTACGACTGGCCGGAGGACTTCTTCGCCGAGCGCGTCTGGGTCGTACGACGTCCGGGCGCGGACCCGACGGAACTCGCCGAGGCGGTCCAGGCGATACGGGCGGCGCGCCGGCCGCTGGTCGTCGCGGGCGGCGGCGTCCACCACAGCCGCGCCGAGGAGGCGCTCGCCGAGTTCGCCGAGACCACCGGCATCCCGGTCGCCTCCACCCAGGCCGGCAAGGGCTCCCTGCGCTACGACCACCCCCAGGACGTCGGCGGCATCGGCCACACCGGCACCGCGACGGCCGACGAACTCGCCCGCACCGCCGACCTGGTGATCGGTATCGGCACCCGCTACACGGACTTCACCACCGCCTCCGGCACCCTGTTCACCGGCGAGAACGTCCGCTTCCTCAACCTCAACATCGCCCCCTTCGACGGCCACAAGCTCGCCGGGATGCCGCTGGTCGCGGACGCCCGCAGCGGTCTGCAGGAGCTGACCGAGGGCCTTCAGATGCACGGCCACCAGGTCGCCGACTCCTACGCCCGCGAGTACACCGAGGACAAGGAGCGCTGGGAGCAGCGCGTCGACGCCTGCTACGAGGCCGACGAACCCGACGTCCGGCCGACCCAGCCGCAGGTCCTGGGCGTCCTGGACGCGCTGGTCGACGAGTCGGACATCGTCATCAACGCGGCCGGCTCCCTCCCCGGCGACCTGCACAAGCTGTGGCGGACGCGCTCGTACGACCAGTACCACCTGGAGTACGGCTACTCCTGCATGGGCTACGAGATCCCGGCCGCGATCGGCGTGAAGCTGGCCGCGCCCGACCGCCCGGTGTGGGCGCTGGTCGGCGACGGCACCTACCTGATGATGCCGACGGAGCTGGTGACCGCCGTGCAGGAGGGTATCGCCATCAAGGTGGTCATCGTCCAGAACCACGGGTACGCGTCCATCGGAGGCCTGTCCGAGACGGTGGGCGGCGAGCGGTTCGGCACCGCGTACCGGCACCGGTCCGACGACGGCACGTTCACGGGCGCGCCGCTGCCCGTGGACCTCGCCGCCAACGCGGCCAGCCTCGGCATGCGGGTGCTGCGCGCGAAGACCGTTCGGGACCTGCGGGCGGCGCTCGCCGAGGCGCGGGCCGCCGACACTCCCACATGTGTCTACGTGGAGACCCAAACGGCAGACACTGTGTCGGGCGCGCCGCCCGCCCAGGCCTGGTGGGATGTTCCCGTGGCCGAGACCGCGACACGGCCGTCGGCGGTCAAGGCACGTGAGCTGTACGAACGGCACGTCTCCACCCGACGCCGCCATCTGTGAAGGAGTTCCCCGGCATGACGAAGATCGTCAACCACTGGATCGGCGGCAAGACCGCCGAAGGCGCCTCGGGTACGTACGGGCCGGTGACGAACCCGGCGACCGGCGAGGTCACCACCAAGGTCGCGTTCGCCTCCGTCGACGAGGTGGACGCGGCGGTCGCGGCGGCCAAGGAGGCCTTCGCCACCTGGGGCCAGTCGTCCCTGGCCCAGCGCACGTCCGTCCTCTTCACGTTCCGCGCGCTGCTGGACGCCCACCGCGACGAGATCGCCGAGCTGATCACCGCCGAGCACGGCAAGGTGCACTCCGACGCCCTCGGCGAGGTCGCGCGCGGCCTGGAGATCGTCGACCTGGCGTGCGGCATCAACGTGCAGCTGAAGGGCGAGCTGTCCACGCAGGTCGCGAACCGGGTCGACGTGGCCGCGATCCGGCAGCCGCTGGGTGTCGTCGCGGGCATCACGCCGTTCAACTTCCCGGCGATGGTGCCGATGTGGATGTTCCCCATCGCCATCGCGTGCGGCAACACCTTCGTGCTGAAGCCGAGCGAGAAGGACCCGTCGGCGTCGATCCGTCTCGCCGAGCTGTTGGCGGAGGCGGGTCTGCCGGACGGCGTCTTCAACGTCGTCCACGGCGACAAGGTGGCCGTTGACCGCCTCCTGGAGCACCCGGACGTCAAGGCCGTCTCCTTCGTCGGCTCGACCCCGATCGCCCGCTACATCCACACCACGGCCTCCGCGAACGGCAAGCGCGTCCAGGCCCTGGGCGGCGCCAAGAACCACATGCTGGTCCTGCCCGACGCCGACCTGGACGCGGCGGCGGACGCGGCCGTCTCGGCGGCCTACGGCTCGGCGGGCGAGCGTTGCATGGCGATCTCCGCGGTCGTCGCGGTCGGCGCGATCGGCGACGAACTGGTGGAGAAGATCCGCGAGCGCGCCGAGAAGATCAAGATCGGCCCGGGCGACGACCCGGCCTCCGAGATGGGCCCGCTGATCACCAAGGCCCACCGCGACAAGGTGGCGTCGTACGTCGAGGGCGCGGCGGCCGAGGGCTGCGAGGTCGTCCTGGACGGCACCGGCTACACCGTCGAGGGCCACGAGGACGGCCACTGGATCGGCATCTCGCTCCTCGACAAGGTGCCGACCAGCGCGAAGGCGTACCAGGACGAGATCTTCGGCCCGGTGCTGTGCGTGCTGCGCGCCGAGACGTACGAGGAGGCCCTGGACCTCATCAACGCCTCGCCGTTCGGCAACGGCACCGCGATCTTCACCCGGGACGGCGGCGCGGCCCGCCGCTTCCAGCTGGAGGTCGAGGCCGGCATGGTCGGCGTGAACGTCCCGATCCCGGTCCCCGTCGGTTACCACTCCTTCGGCGGCTGGAAGGACTCGCTCTTCGGCGACCACCACATCTACGGCAACGACGGCACGCACTTCTACACCCGCGGCAAGGTCGTCACCACCCGCTGGCCGGACCCGGCCGACGCCCCCGCGGGCGTGGACCTGGGCTTCCCGCGCAACCACTGACAGCCCCGAAGAGGCCGTCCGCTATGCGGACGGCCGCATTTTTTTACGGACGGGCCCTGCGGTTCCCGTAGGGCGCCAAGAAACCCGATCTGACTGACCTGTTGTGGCCAGATGGATATTGAGAGCGCCTTGTAACTGCGGATTCCGTAGGTAAACGACCATTGACGTAACGGTTTTCGTCGGGGTTCCATGCAGCGCAATCCCGCTGCACCAGTCGCACGAGTCGATCGGAACCGCCGCATGACCGACACGCTCCGCCCTGTCGCCACCGACGTCGCCGAGGCAGAGGACCACAGTCCCCGGAAGCTCAAGCGTTCCATCGGCGTGGTCGGCGGCACCCTGCTGACGCTGTCGTGCGTGACGCCCGCCTCCACGCTGTTCGTGGTCGTCCCCGACCTCTTCGGCTCGCTCGGCACCGCGACCGCCCTGACGATCGCCATCGGCTCCCTCCTCTGTGTCGCCGTCGCGTTCTGCTACTCGGAGCTCGGCACGCTGATCCCCAGCGCGGGCGGCGAGTACGCGATGGTGTCGACGCTGGCCGGGCGGCTGGCGGGCTGGCTGGTGTTCGTGCTGTCCCTGCTGGTCGTCATGATCGTTCCTCCGGTCATCGCGATGGGCACGGCCGACTACCTGGCGCCGGTCGTGCACCTCGACCCGTCGGTCGCGGGCGCCGGCGTCATGCTGCTCGCCACCCTGGCCGGTCTGCTCGACCTGCGCGCCAACGCCTGGATCACTGGCGTCTTCCTGGTCCTGGAGGTCGTGGCCGCGGCCGTGGTGGCGGTGCTGGGCTTCGCGCACGCCGAGCGCGGCCCCGGCAGCCTGACGTCGATGCAGGTGGCCGGGGTGGACGGCGGTACGGACACCGTGACGGCCCTGCTGGTCGTCTCCGGGCTCGCCATCGCCCTCTTCGTCACCCAGGGCTTCTCGACCGCCGTCTACCTCTCCGAGGAGCTGGAGAACCCGCGCCGCACGGTCGCCCGCACGGTGCTGGCCACCCTCGGCATCTCCGCGGTGATCATCCTGGTGCCGGTCATCGCCATCACCCTGGGCGCCTCGGACCTCCAGGAGCTCACCAGCGGGGACATCGGCGGCATGGTCACCGCCTGGTCCAACTCCGCCGTCGGCACCTTCGTCAGCCTCTGCGTGGCCCTCGCCATCGTCAACGCGGGCATCGTCATGGTCATCCAGAACTCGCGCGTGCTGTTCGCCTCGGCCCGCGACAAGGCCTGGCCCGAGCCGGTGAACCACCTCTTCGCCAAGCTCGGCCGCTTCGGCTCCCCTTGGGTCTCCACCCTCGCGGTGGGCGTGCCCGGCGCGGCCCTGTGCTTCGTCAACCTGGACACGCTGTACGGCGTCACGGGCGTCTCCGTCACCGGCATGTACCTGCTCGTCGCGGTCGCCGCCCTGCTCGCCCGGCGCGGTACGCACCGGCACGCGCGCGCGTGGCGGATGCCGCTGTGGCCCGCGGCACCGGTCCTGCTGATCGCCGTCCTCACGTACATCCTGAGCCGACAGGAGACGGAGTACCTGCTGTGGACCGGCGGCATCACGGCCGCCGCCACCCTGTACTGGGCGCTCTACCTGCGCCCGCGCCGCGCCACCCGCTGGCTGGTGACCGTCCCGGAGGACGCGCGGGTCTGAACCCGGTACCACGAACGCGGTAGGGAGCGGCAGCCCCGTACTCCCCTGGGAGGGGCATGGGTTCAGTCTCCGGTCGACACGTCATCGACAGGTTGACCCTCTACCGTTGACGCATGGATCTTCGACTGCCCGGATGGCGAGGGCTGCTTCGGGGGCCGCGACGGCTGGGCGCCGCCGCGGCCGCCGTCGTCGTGCTCGCCGGTGCCGGTACGTGGACGGTGGGGTCGGCCGTCGCCTCCGACGACGCGCCCCCGGTGCACCGCGCCGACCGGGTCATGTCCGTCGGCGACGGAGTGCGCATCGACACCTCGTACTTCACCTCCGGCCCGGGCGGCCGCCGCCCCGCCGTCCTGCTGGGGCACGGCTTCGGCGGCAGCAAGGATGACGTACGGCAGCAGGCGGAGGACCTCGCCCGGGACGGGTACGCGGTCCTGACCTGGTCGGCGCGCGGCTTCGGCAGGTCCACGGGGAAGATCGGGCTGAACGACCCCAAGGGCGAGGTCGCCGACGTCTCGAAGCTGATCGACTGGCTCGCGAAGCAGCCCCAGGTCGAGCTCGACAAGCCCGGCGACCCGCGCGTGGGCATGGCCGGGGCCTCCTACGGCGGCGCGATCGCGCTCCTCGGGGCGGGACACGACGACCGGGTGGACGCCATCGCCCCGGCGATCACGTACTGGAACCTCGCCGACGCGCTGTTCCCGAACGGCGTGTTCAAGAAGCTGTGGGCCGGCATCTTCGTCAACTCCGGCGGCGGCTGCGACAGATTCGAGCCCGCGCTGTGCCGGATGTACGAGCGGGTCGCCGAGTCCGGGAAGCCGGACGCGGCGGCGCGCAGGCTGCTCGAGGAACGCTCGCCGTCCGCCGTCGGCAACCGCATCAAGGTGCCCACGCTGCTGATCCAGGGCCAGTCCGACTCCCTCTTCCCACTGGATCAGGCCGACCAGGCGGCGAAGGCCATCCGCGCCAACGGCGCACCGGTCGCCGTCGACTGGATCGCCGGCGGACACGACGGCGGCGACATGGAGACGAGCCGCGTCCGGGCCCGCGTACAGGCCTGGTTCGACCGCTACCTGAAGGACGACAAGGGCACCGCCACCGGTCCCGCCTTCCGGGTCACCCGGACCCTCGGCACCGGCTCCGGGGACGGCGAACCCCGGCTCAGCGGTGTGACCGACGACCGCTACCCCGGCCTCGAGAGCGCCCCGCGCGCCATCTCCCTGACCGGGCGGCCCGAGCAGCGTCTCGGCAACCCGGCCGGGGCCTCCCCACCCGCCGTCTCCGCCCTGCCCGGCCTCGGCGCCGCCGGCGGCCTGTCCCAGCTGTCCTCGCTCGGCATCGGCGTGTCCCTCGACTTCCCCGGACAGTTCGCCGCGTTCGAGTCGGCGCCCTTCCGTGACGACACGCAGATCACGGGCTCCCCGACGGTCACGATCCATGTGAAGTCGACCGGCGACGACGCCGTGCTCTTCGCGAAGCTCTACGACGTCGGCCCCGGCCGCTCGCAGCCGGTGCTGCCCTCCCAACTGGTCACGCCCCTGCGTGTCGAAGGTGCCAAGGCAGGCAAGGACGTCCGCATCACCCTCCCGGCGATCGACCACGAGGTGGACGACGGCCACCGGCTGCGCCTGGTCCTGTCCTCGACGGACCTCGGCTACGCCTCCCCGGTGACCCCGGCGACGTACACGGTCTCCCTCAAGGGCGACCTGGAGGTCCCCACCCCGCTCGCCGGGACGAACACCCAGGGCCCGCTGCCGGCCTGGGTGTTCTGGATGCCGCTCGCCGGTGCGGCCGTGGCGCTGGCGCTGGTGCTGACCGGCCGGCGCCGCACGACGGCCCCCCCGCCCGATCCCGCGCTGGCCGAGGTGCCGTTGCAGATCACCGGCCTGACCAAGCGGTACGCGAAGTCGGCCGACCGGTACGCCGTCAAAGACCTGTCCTTCCGGGTGGAGCAGGGCCAGGTGCTGGGCCTGCTCGGCCCGAACGGCGCGGGCAAGACCACGACCCTGCGCATGCTGATGGGCCTGATCACCCCGGACGGCGGCGAGATCCGCGTCTTCGGCCACGCCGTCCGGCCGGGCGCCAAGGTGCTCTCCCGGGTCGGCGCCTTCGTCGAGGGCGCGGGCTTCCTGCCGCACCTGTCGGGCCGCGAGAACCTGGAGCTGTACTGGCGGGCCACCGGCCGCCCGCCCGAGGACGCCCACCTGGACGAGGCCCTGGAGATCGCCGGCCTCGGCGACGCGCTGGCCCGGGCGGTGCGCACGTACTCCCAGGGCATGCGCCAGCGCCTCGCCATCGCCCAGGCCATGCTCGGCCTGCCGGACCTGCTCATCCTCGACGAACCGACCAACGGCCTCGACCCGCCCCAGATCCGCGAGATGCGCGAGGTCATGATCCGATACGCGGCCGCCGGGCGCACGGTCATCGTCTCCAGCCACCTCCTGGCGGAGGTGGAGCAGACCTGCACCCACCTGGTCGTGATGGACCACGGGCAACTCGTCCAGGCGGGCCCCGTCGCGGAGATCATCGGCTCCGGCAACACCCTCCTGGTGGGCACGGCCACGCCCGTCGAAGAACCCGTCGTCGAGAAGGTCGCCGCCCTGCCGGGCGTCGCCTCGGCCGTCCGCACCGACGAGGGCCTCCTGGTCCAGCTCGACGCCGACGGCACCCCGCAGCGCCTGGTCGCCGAACTGGTACGCCTGGACGTACCCGTGGCGTCGGTCGGCCCGCACCGCCGCCTGGAGGACGCCTTCCTCACCCTGATCGGAGCCGAAGCATGAGCAAGCTCGCCGACCGGGCCGAGCCCGTCGAGGTCGCCGACGGCTACCGCGCGGGCCGCACCCTGCCCTTCCGCGTGGAGCTGGTCCGGCAGCTGAAGCGGCGCCGCACGATGGTCATGGGCGGTGTCCTGCTCGCCCTGCCGATCATCCTGCTCATCGCCTTCCAGGTCGGCGGCGACCCGGGCGGCGACAACAATCGCCTGAACCTCATCGACACGGCGACGGCCTCCGGAGCCAACTTCGCCGCCGTCAACCTCTTCTCCGCCGCCGGCTTCCTCCTCGTCATCCCCGTCGCCCTGTTCTGCGGCGACACGGTCGCTTCGGAGGCCAGCTGGTCGTCCCTGCGCTACCTGCTCGCGGCCCCCGTACCCCGGGCCCGGCTTTTGTGGTCCAAGCTCGCCGTCGGACTCACCCTGAGCCTGGCCGCGCTGGTCCTGCTTCCGATCGTCGCCCTCGTCGTCGGCACGGCCGCCTACGGCTGGGGCCCGCTCCAGCTGCCCACCGGCGGCACCCTGCCCACCGGCACCGCGGCCCAGCGCCTGCTGATCGTCGTGGTGTACATCATGGTGTCCCAACTGGTCACCGCAGCCCTCGCGTTCTGGCTGTCGACCCGGACGGACGCACCGCTGGGCGCGGTCGGCGGCGCGGTGTTCCTGACCATCATCGGCAGCGTCCTCGACGAGGTGACGGCCCTCGGCGACTGGCGGCACTTCCTGCCCGCGCACTGGCAGTACGCCTGGCTCGACGCCGTCCAACCGCAGATGCAGTGGACGGACATGATCCAGGGCACGTCGATTTCCGTAACGTACGCTCTCGTGCTGTTCGCCCTGGCCTTCCGAGGTTTCGCCCGAAAGGACGTCGTCTCCTAGGTCAACGGAGGATCACCCACCGGTCTCCGACCGGACGAGGGCTCGGTACGAGCCGTACCGGACACGAGGCTGCGCGGCGCGCTGCCTACCGCGCGGCAGCGGTGCCCGACGTGTGGAGCCCTGACCGCAGGAACGCGTAGTCGCGGTGTCGCCCAGCCTGTATGACGCCAACGGGCAGGCCGGTGCCAGGTGGCGGGATAACGAAGATCGCGGAGTTGGTGTTGTTCCGGGCGATGTTCGCTCGCACGTCGGTGTTAGTGGAGTCGAAGACGGCCAGCGACGAACCGTCCTGCTGGGAGATGTGCCCCTCGATGTCGACGTCGTTGACAGCTGCCGGTGTCCCTCCGGTCAGTGTGGTCGCGGAGGAGCTGTCTCGCTTGCCGCCGTACCGGAACTGGTGGCCCCGGCCCGACGGATGCTGACAGGCGACAAGAACACACTTCGGCCGCGACGTGGAGCACCGACTGGCCCAACTGCCCGTCCGGCTGCTGCGACTGGCCCGCTGACAGCCAGTAATGCGATCACTGACCGCCTTCGACCGCTGACCCCTTAAAATCGATCATCTAGGGTACGAGTCTGAGGAGCCTGTTGGGTGAACCGGTTCCGACGCTTCTCAGGACTCCGGTCGTGGCCCCGTTGACGAGAGCGCTGCGTACGGTTGCCGGACTGGCGGTGGGGTGCGAGGTGAGGTAGACGGCCGCGGCTCCCGCGACATGAGGGGCCGCCATCGAGGTGCCGGAGAGCGTGGCCGACGCCGTGTCGCTGGTGTGCCAGCCGGCGGTGATCAACGAGCCGGGGGCGAACAGATCGAGCACGAAACCGTAGTTGGAGAAACTGGATCTGTAGTCATTCCAGGTGCTGGCTCCCACGGTGAGGGCAGGACCCACCCGGGCGGGTGAGAAGTAGGCGGCATTCACGTTGGAGTTGCCGGCGGCCACCGCATAGGTGACACCGGAGGCGATGGAGTTCCTCACCGCGGTGTCCAGCGCCGTGCTGGCGCTGGCGCCCAGCGACATGTTGGCGACCGAGGGCCTGACGCGGCGCGAGGTGACCCAGTCGACGCCCGCGACGACGTTGGAGAGTGTGCCGGCCCCGCTGTTGTTCAGCACCCGAACCGACACGATCCTGGTGCGTTTGGCCACGCCGTACGTCCTGCCGGCGACCGTGGTGGCGACGTGCGTTCCGTGACCGTTGCCGTCGGAGGCGGTGACGTCACGGTCGACAAAGTCATAGCCGTGTCTGGCGCGCCCGGCGATCTCCGTGTGAGTGATGCGCACTCCCGTGTCGATCACGTACACGGTCGCGGAACCGCCCGCCGTATCCGGATAGGTGTATGTCAGGCTGCGCGGAAGGCGGGCCTGGTCGATCCGGTCCAGGCCCCACGGCGGGTTGATCTGGGTTGCGTCGAGGCGGACCTTTTTGTCCTGCTCGACGAACGCGACGGCCGGGTCCTCCGCCAGACTCCTCGCTCCGGAGGCGCCGATACGGATGGCGTAGCCATTGAGCGCGGCGTCGTAGGTCTGCTCCACCGTGGCGCCGTACTTGGCTGCGAATAGTTCTCCTTCTGCCGATTTTGCCCTGAACCCGGCGGAGTCCTTCAGTACGACGATGTAGCTGTTGTCGATGGAGTCGGCGGAGTCCTCGTCCAGAATCTTTCCGGCGGCCGGATTGGCTTTGGCGGGCAGGGCGGTACCGCACCCGATGGCGGCGGCCGCGACCGCCGCGGCGACCGCCGCGACGATCCGCCGCCGGGCAGTGAACATCTCTCGCATCCTGAAGAGCCTTCCTCGGGGACCCGTGACGCTGCTGCTGAAGCTGTCGATCATAGGATGACCAGACGATTCATCATGGAAATGCGCCATCAGAACTTTTCACCCTGAATAGTCAACAGCCACCACGTATGGGTGAATTGCACGCCGGAGCGTCTCAAGGACTGCTCCATGGCTGACCGGCTGAGCGCGCGAAGCCCATCAGCCTTCTACTGACCCCGCGCGCCCGAAACCCTTCAGGAACCGTCGGACCCCACGCCTGGCAGGAGGTCGCAGCCTGGGCAACGAACCGTTGGAACGGGCGCTGATGGCCTCTTCGGTGCTCTGGGCGAACCTTTGAGCCCTTTCCGGTCTGGCAGTGGTGACCGCGGGTTGGACCGGGTAGGCGCGCGGTGGCGGCGCTGAGTGCGGGCCGTCGCCCTGGCACATCCACGGTGCGGCGACACCTACTTGCTGCCGGTTCGGCATTGCGACCGCGTACCGCTGCATACGCGCCGAGGTTCAGATGGCCACGAGGCGACGGCGGCGTACGCGGCCGAAATCGACGCAGTGTACGGAAGCTGACGCTCCCGCACAGGCAGGCACGGGGGGCGCGAACATCGGTCCACCCGAGTGGCGGACCCGGTCATCAGCTGGAAGCGCGCCGTGTTGCGGGGATCGTACGAACCGTGGTCACATCTATCCCGAATGGCGCTTAAGGGAAATTTGGGCGCCGCGATTGAGAGGCCGACCGCCTAAGGGCGGTCGGCCCGATGGACACCCAGGAGAACCAATGCCTCATCGCATGCTCCGTTCGGCGGCCACCGTGCTGCTGGCTTCCGCACCGCTCGTCGCCGCCGCGCCCGCGCAGGCCGCTCCCCAGCAGGACTTCCCCTGCGGCGTCAGCCTCAACACGGTCAGCAACAAGGTGATCACTGCGGTCAGCGTCGGCGTTACCTGCGAGCAGGAGCGGACTGTCAGTGTGCACATCGCCGATGGCGACGGCACCGTGCTTGCGAGCTTGGAGAAGACCGTTGAGGCCGGTGTCGAAGAGACCTTCACCGTCACCTTGCCCAGAACCCCGGAGGTCTGCGCCACGCTGGAGACCGACGGTGCGAGCACCCAGATCGGCAACTGCTGACGGCGCTCCCTCGTCGGCAGCAGTCTGACGGATACGGTCGCCGCCCATTCCGCGATCCGCAGGGTCTGGGTGGACGGCGGCCACCGCCGGCACATCGTCGGGCATGCCCCGGCATGGGTATGGACCTGGAAGCGGAGTCGAACTCCGCGCGTTCTACAAGGCCATCAGCGACGAAGTCGCCCGTGCCCATGATGGGAAGTGGACGCATCACCGGCTCCCACCCTGCCTACAGTCACTGACCACTTCAGACCAGCATCCCGGCCCGCACTCGCCCGTCCCGCAGTAGCCGCAGCGTCTCCGGCTCCCCGGACCAGCACCCCTGCAGTTGAGGCCGAAGACCTCGCACGTAGCCCGCGAGCAGGCCGTACACGACCTGTCGTACACGCCCGGCGGCACCCTCTCGACCGGCCCCGCCTCGTCCCGCGCCGGGCAGGCGGATGAGCTCTCCGCGATCAGCCGACTCGCAGCCGAATGCGCCGTAGATTTGTGTGTCAATTCAACGGCTGATCTGGTTGTTGAGGTTCCGTTGATGGCGCGTCCACGAACGGGAGAGACACGGTGGAGCGGCCCGTTCTCTCGGTCGGATCGTGCTTCTCGTAGCCGACATGGTCGGTGATCTCGCCCTCCAGCGCGGACTCCAGCACTCGCTTGGTCAGCTGCTGCAACAGCCCAGTTCTCCGGTCAGCTGCAGGCCCTCGCTGCGGGCCCGGTCGACAAGCATCGCGGACGAGCTGTTCGTCCGACGCGGCCCGGAATTCGAAACAGAGGCAGGCGCCCAGGTCCGCCGCCGTCTTCTTGTGACAGGCCACTGCTCGTCCTTCCGGGCGGCGATCTTTTCCTCGTCGCGCTCGGTGGCCCTGCGGGACGGGACCTGCACGCTGCAGCCGATGCGGTGCAGCGGCTCCAGCCCGGCCAGGGCGTACTCGACGCCGAACCGGTGGCGAACGACCTCGGCGATCCTCGCCGAAGTCCAGCACTGGTCGCCAGGCGATGGCGGACGGGCCAAAGTCCAACGCGGCTTCCAGCGGGCATAGTCGTACCGCACCGAGCTTGCCGCGGGTACCGCCGGGCCCTTGGAGGTCAGAGCAGCCCGCAGCCAACGCCCGCCGCCAGCGGTTCGCCGACCTATGCGTCCTCCTGAACCGCCGGGCCACGACCGTCGGGATACCTCATTCCGCCGCACAGCGCAGCCCACGACAGCCGTCACGGCCCCATGTAACCTGCGTCCTTAAAGATCTCTAGCGGCCCTCCTACAGGACTGCGAAGAACCGCTGCTGGGCACTCGAAGGAATCGGCAGCTACAGCGCCGTCCTCGCCGCCTTCTTGAGGACGCTGGTGAACGCGGCGTCGAGGTTTGCCGCCCCAAGCGCCCGCCGGTCCATGGAGGCCGCAAGACGTACATGCTCGAGCCATCCGCGCGGCGAGTGAGGCCCTGGGCCACCGAGCACGTCATCCAGCCCTTGAGCCGCGGGGAACGCGAGGCGCTGCGCTGCTATCCGCGCCGGAATGACTTCCGTGCCGAACAGCGTCGCCGTGGCCGACCGCAGCAGGTCGCGCGCTGTGCCGGCCTCCGTGATCGCCCCGCGCCGTCCGGCGAGAACCGCATGACTATCCGCGCTGCGTTCTACCGCCCAGCGTATCGGGCACCTCCAGGCCGAGGCCGCCGAGTTGGAGAACCAACTCCTCCAGCTCATCCGCAATTGACCGTCCGGCTCCTGGACTTGCTCGGCGTCGGGCCGAACGCCGCAGCGCAGATCCTTCAGTCGGTCACTTTCGGGCCGGTTCCGTTCCGAGGCCGCCTTCGCCTCCTTCGCATGTGTCGCGCTGATCCCGGCCGCCTCGGGCCCGACCGTCAGGCACGGGCTGAAGCGGGGCGGCGACCGCCGGCTGAGCCGTGGGATGCGCAAGATCACCCTGATCAGGATGCATTTCGATCCTGCCATGAAGACGTACATCGCCCGCCGCATCAGCGAGGGCAAGAGGCCCCGCGACGACAGCGATGCCTCAAGCGGCTTGACAAGACATGACAGCCTCGGGGCTTCCAACTGGCCTTGTCAGCGAAGCGTTTGTGCTGCCGGGGTACCACAGAGCCCTGCCCTCACCGACGGGGATTCGGTCGCAGCTCGAGGCACCTCGGCCCGATGCCGGGACCACGACCGAATGATCCCCATCGAGCGCGCATTCGATCGGTGGTTCGAAACGAAACGGTGATTCAACTCTGTTGCGCAGCCGGTGTGTCATTACTCCATTGGGTCATTGGTGAGGCGTGACCTGGGGATTCTGCACTTCGTATTACCTGCCCCAGGGGGCCATGTGGATGAAGTTCCGGAGCCACAAGCATTCCAAGTGGTGCCTGCTTCGGCGTTGAGGCAATATCGGTTTCGTTCTTCCAACCGGGAAGAGACAGAACGGAGATATCAAATGCGCAAGACCATGAAGCGGGGTGCTGCGTCGACCCTCGCGGCGGTGGCCCTCCTCGCGGGTTCCGCCTCGGCTGCCAGCGCCGTCGAGGACGTGCGCGGGAGCGACGACTCGGGCATTGTCATCGTCAACGAGAACGACAACACGAACAGCAACACCAACGAGAACACCGCCACCGCCACCGCCACGGTCACCCTTCCGCCCCCCGCGCCGGCCCCGGCTCCGGCGCCGGCTCCGGCGGCGGCCGCTGGCCAGCAGGCCGTCGCGCCGACCCTCCTTGGTGTCCTCGGCCTCGGCCTCTGATATTGGGTTGAGCCCTACGGAGTCGGCTTGTGATCGTTCGAGTCCAGTTCGGCGGTCACCCGATTCTCTTGGGGATCGTTACCCTACCTGAAAGCGTCTTTCCCTGACGGGCGGATGGGGTGACATCCTCATCCGCCGGGGGAGAGGTGCTTCGCTCGGGCGGCCGCAAGCCACGGCGAATGCGCGGCATCGAGCCGCGCATTTCGCTGTTCGGCGGTTGCCGGAGTAGTGACGGGGTGGGCTGAGCCCTCTGAAGCCGGGTTGTGCCGTGCCATAAAGCCGGTGATTCATGGCTGGCCAGCGCACGCGTGTTGCGGGGTCTGCATGCCGGTGATCACATCTTCCCGAAGGGGATCTAAGAACATTTAGGTTCCTGGAACAACGTAGGGCCGACCGCCTATGGCGGTCGGCCCTATTGCTATCCCGGAGGGCAGATACCTCACCGCATGCTCTGTTCGGTGGCCACCGTGCTGCCGGCTTCCGCGCCGCTCTTCCCCGCCGCGCCGACACGGGCCGCTCCACTGCAGACATTCGCCTGACGCCGTCGTCCAGAGGGTCAGCCCTCTATTGGGCGGCCGACCGGGTGTGGCCTGTGCGCTCGGTAATTAATATCAGCTGTAGTACAGGGCCATATGGATGAACTTCCGGGCTCTTGGGCATTTCAAGTTGTGTGGCCTTCGGCGTCGCGGCAATATCGGTTCTGCTTCGTCCAGTGGGGAAGAAGCAGAATGGAGATATATCAAATGCGCAAGACCATGAAGCGGGGCGCTGCGGCGACCCTCGCGGCGGTGGCCATCCTCGCGGGTTCCGCCTCGGCTGCGAGCGCCTGCGGGGACAAGAAGGACGACAGCGTCGACGACATCGTCATCATCAACGAGAACACCAACAGCAACACCAACACCAACACCAACACGGCCACGGCCACGGTCGCGGTCACGCTGCCCCCACTGGCCTGAACGACCTGAGTCCTGGGGGGCTTTGACCGTTCGACTACAGTTCGGCGGTCAGGGCCTTTCCTGTCGATTCCCTTGGGGATCGCAGCCCGACAGAAGGCGTCTTTCTCTGACGGGTGGGTGAGGTGACATCCTGATCCGCCTAGAGAGAGGCGCTTTCTGTTTCACCAGCTATTGATCAACCGTGACATCACATAGCTGGCGATCATGGCAGTCGTTGATCGAGAGCCGGCGCCCTGTCGGCTGCGGCCATCCATTCCGGTGGCCGCTCTTTCTTTTCCGTGGCCGGTGAGCTCGTCCAACGCGTTCGAACGCATAGGTGCAGGGCGGCGAAGATGGTGAAGTCGTCCCGAATATCGTCCGATCAGTGCAATTCGTATCAGTCGCCGTACAGGGCCGTTCGGATTAAATTCAATCACTGCTCGTCCGGAAGAGTGTCACCTGCTTGATGGAGGGTTTACTGCCGATGCAGTATCGGTTCCACCCGGAGGAATGTGCATCGCATCGCGCCTCGGAGGGAATATGGCTGATATGATCATCCTGCCGCGTTGTCCGGAAACCGGGAAAGCGTCGTTCCGTACCGATTCCGAGGCGAGGGGCTGGCTGATCAAGCAGCCGTTGTTGGAGAAAATCCCTGACCGCATCTACCGATGCTCGGACTGTCGGTACTGGCACTTCACCGGTTCTCATCACTGGACCAGCCAGAAGATCCAGCGGAGGCGGAACTACGGGAGGCGAGAAGCCATCCCAGGTCGCAGCCGTAAGAAGAGAAGGAATCGCTGACGCGATGCGGTGCGATCTGTTGCACGCGATCCCGCGCGATTCCGGCTTGCGGTTTCCACTTTTCTTCGAACAGGAAGACGACTAGATTGAGAAAGAACCTGAGCAGGGGAATGGTCGTGGCTGCCGCCGCGACGAGCATCCTGCCCTTGTACGGCATCACGGCGTTCGCGGACACGCAAGCCGAGGTGTCCGTCACCGCCGCTGACAAGCCCAACGACATGAGTGCCGCGACCGACCCGCCCGCCGGGAGCTCCTTCACCAGCGGCCCGAACCCGCGCGGATCGTCAGGCACCCCGCACGTCGCTGCCCAGAGCGATGACCGCGGGCCCGGCGGCCTTGAGAACCACACCGATCGCGTCGATGTCGACGTGCCCGGTTCCCTCAGTGACAGTGGGTACGGCGACAGTGCCCCCAGCAGTGCCCCCAGCAGTGAAAGCGGGTACGGCGACGAGGTCGGGGCCGAGGCCGACGGTAGCTATGGCGAAGATGCCGGCAGCGGTCAGGCCGCCGGCAGTGGTGAGGTCGCCGGCTCCGGTGAGGCCAACGGCAGTGGTGAGGCCGCCGGCAGTGGTGAGTCCACTGACAGTGGTGAGGCCATCGGCTCCGGTGAGGCGGTCGGCAGTGGTGAGGTCGCCGGCAGTGATGAGTCCACTGACAATGGTGAGGCCGTTGGCTCCGCTGAGGTCACCAGCTCCGGCCAGGATGGTGGCTACGGCGAGGATGCCGACAGTGGCGAGGATGCCGGCAGTGATGAGGATGCTGGCTACGGTCATGACGATGGCTATGGCGAGGATGCCGGCTCGGGTCATGACGATGGTTACGGTGGGGACGCCGACTCCGGTCATGACGGTGGCTACGGTGACGACACCGGCTACGGCGACAAACCGTCCACGAAGCCGCCCACGTCTCCGCCGCCCACCCACAGGCCGCCGGCGACGAAGCCACCCACATCGTCGCCTCCCACCACTACTCCGCCGGCCGAGGAGCCGCCTCGGCACTCCGAGCCCCCGGCGAAGCCGCCCGTCTCGCCACCGGCGGAACCGCCCCAGCTCCCCGAGACCGGCCTCGACAAGCAGGCCATCGTGGCTTCGGGGGCCGCGGCGCTGCTGCTGACGAGTGGCGTGATCCTGTACCGGCAAGGCCGGGCCGCGTCCCGTCGGTAGTGCTCTGCTACGGGTGCCGGACGTGCCGCGTCCGGCACCCGAGTGCTTTCCCGGTCCCCAAGGCCGACCCCTCCATGCTCCGGTCGCGTGTCGCGTACGGCCGCTGGCCCCGTGGTGAAAGGGATCGGGGGCACGGCGAATTCACTGCGCTTTCCTCGATCACGGCTCACTCGTGCGGGTGGTCAGGGGCTGCCAAGGCACAGGGCACATGTGACTGATCAATGCATTGGCTTCGGACAAGCGGGTGGCAGTCCGCGCGGTTCGGTTGCCGCCGATGCGCGGAGAAAGGGGCAGCCATGGCCGCTCAGCAACGGCGTCGCAGAAGATGGCCTCTGTATGTCGCGGCCGGGTTTCTCGCGTTGGCCGCCCTGGTACCGGGAATGGGACACGCCGTGAACGCCGGGGGCCAGAAGGCCGCCCAGACGCCTGTGCCGACAGCGGCCGTGCCGACAGCCACCGTCGTCCCGCCCGCACTGCCCGTGCCGGCCGTACCGCTCGCCCCGCAACCCGCCTTCGGGGCCTACCTCCACTACGGATCGCTCGGCGTGGCTCGTACGGCCGGGCTCAGCCGGTGGCTGAACGGCGCCCAAGTGCGCGTGGGGCGCACCTATCTGCCGGGTGACCTCTGGAGCAACATTCAGGGCGAGCCCCGCTTCCTCGATGCCTGGGCGGCCTGGCGTCGGGAGAGGCAGGACCGGATGCTCGTCCTCAACGTGCCCATGATGGAGCGCAATGAGGAGGGCGTGTCCGATGCCGAGGTGGGTGCGCTGCTGCGGCGGGGTGCGGCCGGGGAGTTCGACGGACACTACCGCCGTCTGGCCGGGCGGCTCGTCGCGTTGGGGGTGCCGGACACCGTGCTCGTGCTCGGGTGGGAGATGAACGGGACGACGTACACCCATCGGTGCGGGCCGGACCCTGAGGCATGGAAGACGTACTGGAACAGAATCGTCACCGCCATGCGTTCGGTGGCGGGGCAGCAGTTCAGGTTCGACTTCGCGCCGAGTCGCGGGCGTGACGCCATTCCCTGGACGGAGTGCTATCCGGGGGACGCCACGGTCGACGTCATCGGCATGGACACGTACGACCAGCCGCAGGGGCTGTCCTTCGAGGGACAGGTGACCGAGCCGTACGGGCTGCGGGAACACGTGGACTTCGCGAAGGAACACGGCAAGCCGATTTCGTATCCGGAATGGGGCCTGTTCCGCAACGGCGACAACGCGGAGTACATGCGGCGCATGCTCGCCTGGATCGACGAGCACAAGCCGCTGTACCACACGATCACCGACTACTGCCCGCACGGCGTGTGGCAGTGCCGGCGGAATCCGCAGGCGGCCGAGGTGTACCGGTCCGCGCTCTCCGGCCCCACCGGGCCCCTGCCGCTCCCGCTGCCGACGCCTGTGGCGACGCCACAGCCCGCACCGGTGCCTCCGCCGCCCCCGAACTGCTCGCCACTGGACCTGGGAGACTGGGCCGAGTACTGGCTCGGTGGGAGGATCTGCGTCCGTTCCGACTGGTGGTCGCGGATCTGGTGACCCGCCGGTCCGAGGGGGCGGCGGGAGGCTCAGGTCCTGCCGCCGACCTGCTCCTGCCACCAGCGCACGAGTTCTCTGCCATGGCTGCGTGCGGCGACCTCGCAGACGACCGCCGACAGCAGCGGCGCGGTACGCCGCCGGGCCATCAGCAACCGTTGGTTTCTGACGGGTTCAGGATCCCATTGGCGCTTGTACGGCTCGCTGCCGCGCAGCAGGCTGAGCGTGCCGCGCTCCCCGGTGGCGGTGTACCGGGCGCAAGCCTCCATCAGCATCACGGCGATGTCCGCCTTCCGCTCGCGCAGCACCGGATGGACGCCGGACAGATAGCAGCCCGCCAAGCGCGGAGACAGCAGCGTCAGGTCGACGGCCACCAACTCGCCGTCCAGCAGGAACTCGGTGATCATGGCGTCGCCGGCGCGCACCATCGGGCCGGCCGCGCGCACGAGGTGCTCAGCGAACCGCTCGCGGAGGTGCTCCGGTGTCACCCGGCGGCCCTGCCACTGCAGCCGGTGCAGCGCGAGGAGCCGTCCCAGGGCCGCGTCCGCCTCGTCGGGGGACACGATCCGGTCCGCCACGCCCAGCGCGGTCAGCTTGCGCAGCTTGGCCCGCGCCCGCCGGGCCCTCGGGGTGGGCAGCTGGGCCGCCAGCTCCTGCAGAGGTACGGCGGGCAGCTCCATGCAGAGCGAGTCGGGCACCCGGCGTCGCGGTCCGCGCCAGTGGTCGTAGATGCGCTCGACCGCGCCGCCCGGCCGTACTTCGCGGAAGTCGATCAGCGCGGTGCGGGCAGCCGCCGACAGTGCTTCGGCGAGTGCGGCCGCTGCCCGCTCGGCGTGTTCGTCGTCGAGCAGCACGTCCCCGAAGTCGGAGATCGCCCCGCCCAGTGGGACCAGCCGGGGCAGCGGAGGCCCGAGGCGCATCAGCGGCGCGACCGCCCGCAGTTCGTTGCCGTCGCGCACCAGCACCAGCCGCAGCCGGCCGGGCCTGCCGTACGACGTCCACCACGAGTGCAGCCAGGCGTGGCTCTGGAACGGCGTCGCCGCACCGCACCTGCGGTACAGCCGTTCCCAGGCCGGGCCCAGTGCGGTGAACTCCCGCTCGTCCGTGCACAGTTCGGCCCGCAGGGTGCCTGCGCAGGCCTGCAGCGCCGTGCTCACCGCTGTCCGTGCCCGTCGGTGGTGGCGCGGCGCGGGCGGACCAGCAGCGCGAGGCCGCCCAGCAGGCCGCCCGCGCTCGCGCCCACCAGGCCGGTCAGCACGGGGGACGCCGAGGACGGTTCGGTGGGCCTGACGGCCCGGGAGAACTGCTGGAGCTCGACGTGCGTGGCGTCCTTGGCGTGGTGGGCGTGCCGGGTCAGCGCACGGGTGACCGCGTTGGCCATGTCGACGGCGAGATCGGGGCGTGCGGCGGTGGCCGTCACGGCGACCATCGGCGCGTCCGGGGAGGTCGCCGACCGCACGCTCTCGCGTAGCGTCCGCGCCGGCACGCCCGCCCCCACCTGGGCGTCCCCGAGCACCGCGAGCTGTGTGGCGACGCGGCCGTACGCCTGGGCGAAACCGAGCGCCGCCTGCGGGTCCGACTTCGAGGTCGGTACGGCGAGGACGTAGGCCGTGGCCGAGTACGCGGGCGGCGTGAGGGCGCCGTAGGCGCCGCCGGCCAGGGTACCGGCGAGGGCGCCGGCGGCGAGTAGGGACCACGGCGGCAGCGCTCTCGGGCGCCTCAGTACGGGGTGCCGGCGGGCCGGGACTGTCGGGTTTGCCGGGGGTGCCGGAGGCGTCTGGGCTGTCGGATATTCGGTGGTGGAGGTCATGAGAAGGTCACTTCCAGAGGTGACGGTGACGAGCGGGAAACGGCGGCCGCGTACACGTCCATGAGCCGTGCGGCGGTGCCCGTGATGCAGTAGTGGCGGGCGGCGGCGGAGACGGGGCGGCTCGGCGGACGAGACCGCCCGGCCTCGGTCAGGGCGCGGGTCTCGGTCAGGGCGCGGGCGAACGCGTCCGCGCCGCCCCGCACTCTGCGGGCCTCGGCGGCGAGGCGCGGCGGGAGGTCCTCGACGGCCGGACAGGAGGCGTACAGCACCGGCAGCCCCGCCGCCAGGCCCTCCACGACGGCGAGGCCGAAGGCCTCCTCCGGGCTCGGTGAGGCGAGCACGTCCATCGCCGAGGTCAGCGACGGCAGATCGAGTCCGCGGATACCGTCGGCGTCGTACGGCCGTTCGCCGGCGAACAGCACCCGGTCGGTCACTCCGGCCTGCTGGGCGGTGCGCCGCAGCACGTTCTCCTCCGGGCCACCGCCGACCAGCAGGAGCCGGTAATCGCGGGGGAGCCGAGCCAGGGCGCCGATCAGGACGCCGAACCGCTTGCCCGCGGTCAGCCGGCCGATGCCGCCGACGACGTACGCGTCCTGTGGCAGTCCTAGACGGCGGCGGGTGTGCTCGCGGCTGACCGGGTCGAAGCGGAAGCGGGCCACGTCGATGCCGTTGGGCACGACCTCGATGCGCGGCTCGGGCACACCCCAGTGCCGGAGCCGGTCGGCCACCGTGGGCGAGACCGCGACCGTGGCGTGGCCCAGCCGCTCGCTGGCCAGGTACAGCGCGCGCACGCCGGCGGTCAGGGCGTGGCCCTCCAATTGGGTGCCGCCGAGGGAGTGTTCGGTGGCCACCACGGCCCGGACGCCCGCCAGGCGCGCGGCGATCCTGCCGTACACACAGGCCCGGTAGAGGTGGGTGTGTACGAGGTCGTAGCGGCCGGACCGGATCAGGCGGACCAGACGGGGCAGGGCGGACAGGTCACGGTTGCCGGACATGCCGAGGTGGATGACGCGGACACCATCCGCCGTCAGGCTCTCGGCGACCGGGCCGGGGTTGGTGAGCGTCACGACGTCGCAGTCGACGGGCAGGTGGCGCAGCAGTAGCCGGAGTTGCTGTTCGGCACCGCCGACGCCGAGGCCGGTGATGATGTGCAGGGCCTTCAGCCCGGGCATGGCGGAGGCTCACACTCCCTCGACGGGGTGGCGGCGCAGGAGGCGCTTGAGGCGCAGCCGCCAGACCGTGTCCCGTTCGCCGATGTGGACGCGGGGGATGGCGAGAAGGCCGGACAGGTCACTGGGGTCGGTGGCGCAGGCGTAGCTGTAGCCCGCGTCCCGTACGGCGTCGACGGCGCGGCGGTCCGCCCATCCGTACGGGTAGCAGAAACCGTGGATGTGAGCACCGGTCAGCTCGCGGAGCGCTGCTCTGCTGTCCCTCACCTCGGCGCGGAGCAGGGCGTCGTCGGCCCGGGTCAGGTCCACATGCGTGAGGCCGTGCGAGCCGATCTCGACGCCCTCGGCGGCGGCGTGCCGGATGCCCTCCGCCGACAGCAGTGGCTTGCGCGGACCGCGCGGGTCCCAAGCGTTCTCGCCGCCCAGCCTGCCTGGCAGCACGAACAGGGTGGCGCCGCAGCCGTGGCGGCGCAGCAGCGGCAGGGCGTGCGTGAGGAAGTCGGCGTACCCGTCGTCGAAGGTCAGTCCCACCAGGTCCTGTGCTTCTCCCCGGGCGCGCGCGGCGAGCAGCTCGTGCACACCGACGCCGCGCAGGCCCTGGCGGCGGAGCCAGCCGAGCTGCCGGTCCAGGCGGCCGGGTGAGACGGTGACGCGGTACGGGTCGTCGGAGCAGTCGCCGACGGAGTGGTACATCGCCACCCAGGGGGGCTGGCCCGGTCTGCGCCGGGGCCTGTCGGGACCGGGGGCGGTGGAAGGATCGTGGTCAGCGGAAACGATCATGCGGAAGCCTCCGGGTGACGGTGCGGAGTGCGGAGCGCTGCTCGCCCGGTGTCCGGGCGAGCAGGAAGAAGACGACGGTCGCGGCCGTGCCGCCGGCCGCGAACCCGAGGGCGGGGGAGTCGACGAGGTTCGCGCAGAACCCGCCCACGCCACAGGCGACCACCGCCGCGCGCAGCGGCCTGCCCATCGCGGCCAGCAGCGGCCGGATGCGGATCGGCACGCCGCACGTCTCCATGCCGTACAACAGGATCAGGGCGGTGAGGGTGATGCCGCCCGCGTTGGCCGCGGCGATCCCCAGGACGCCCCACGAGCCGGCCGTCACCGCGCCGATCCACGAGGTGGCGACGATCCCGGCGGTCATCGCGGCCACCGGGTACCAGGTGGGCCGCCCCGCCGCGAAATACGACCGGACGAGCGCGCCCACCAGGGCGTGGCCGAGCAGCCCGAGCGCGTACACGCGCATGACGGCGGCGGTGGCCGCGGTGTCCTGCGCGGTGAACGCGCCTCGCTGGAACAGGACGTGGACGAGCTGCGGGGCACAGGCGATGACGACCGCGGTGCCGAGCAGCACGAAGGACGACACCGCCCGGAGGTCGCGCTCGACGCGGTCGCGGGCCCGCTCGGTGGCGCCCTCGGCCAGCGCCCGCGACACGACCGGGAAGGTGACCGTGCACAGCATTAGGGCGATCACCATCGGCATCTGGGCCACCTTCTGGGCGTAGTTCAGATGCGAGATGGCGCCGGCGGGGAACGAGGAGGCCAGGAAACGCTCGACGAGGACCTGGGACTGGCGGCACAGGGCGAAGAGCAGGACGGTGACGATGAGGGCGAGCTTCATGGTGTGCCGGGATGCCTCTCCGGCTGCCGCGGCTGTCTTCGGGGCTGTCGGCGTGCGGTGCAACCGTCGTAGCAGCGACGGCAGTTGGGTGACGACCATGAGTGCGCCGCCCACCGCGACGCCGACCGCCGTCGCCCGTACGCCCCAGCGTGCGCCGAGGACGAACATCGCCGTGATGATGGCCCCGTTGTAGGCCACGTAGATGGCCGCGGGCGCGACGAACCGGCGGTGCGCGCGCAGGGCCGCGCTGCAGTAGCCGGCGAGGCCGAAGGTCAGGACGCAGGTGCCGGTCAGCCGGGTGCAGTCCACAGCGAGCCCGGGGTCCGGGAGCCCGGGCGCCAGCACCTGGACCAGGTACGGCGCCCCCCAGACGACCAGGGCCGACGCCACGGAGAGCGCCAGCGCCAGGCGGGGCAGCGTGCGGCGGACCAGGGCCCGCACCGGGTCGCCGGTGTCCTCCCGGGCGCGGCGGGCCAGGACCGCGCTGAACGCCGGTACGAGCGCGAAGGCCAGCCCGTCCTCGATCAGCAGCGTCGCCGCGAACTCCGGCACGGTCCAGGCGACCAGGAAGGCGTCCGTCTCGCTCCCCGCTCCGAAGAGGTGGGCCAGCACCTGGTCCCGGCCGAGGCCCAGCAGAGCACCGGCCAGGGAGAGAGCGACGGTGACGAGGGCGGCCCTGGCGAGGAAGCCCTGCGAGACGGGCCCGGCGCCGCTGGTCTCCGGGCCCTCGGTGCCGGCGCGCGCCAGGGGGACGGTGGCGTCCCCGGCCCGTGGCGGGGTGACGGTCATCGTGCCGCGGCCTCCTTGGGGACGGCCGGGTCGGGACCTGCCAGCGCCCACCACGCCGACAGGCCGAGACAGACGGCGGTGAGCACGGTCGACGGGCCGCCGATGTCGGCGTACGCGAAGTTGACCAGGTGCCAGACCAGCAGGCCCCAGGCGACGAGCGCGCAGTCGAGCCCGGGATCCCTGGCTCGCCGGGCCCGAACCAGCCTGCGCAGCCCCAGCACCAGCAGCGCCAGCCAGCTCCCCGCCAGCGCCAGCAGCCCGATCAGCCCCTGCTCGCCCAGCACCAGCAGGTACATGCTGTGCGGTGACAGCAGCGGCTGCTTCCGGTACGCCGCGCCCGCGCCCTCCGTGTCGCTGCCCGACGACAGCGCCAGCGAGGCGTGCCCGTCGCGGTGCTCGGGGAAGCCCTTGAGGCCGATGCCCGTCAGCGGCCGCTCGCGCCACATGCCGGCGGCTGCCGCCCACAGGGCGTACCGGTCGGAGACCGACTGGTCGGGAGCGTCGGCGACCTGCCCGATGCTGCTGAGCCTCTCCTGCAGCAGCGCGGAGCCGACACCGAACCCGCCGACGAGGATCACGGCGACGGCGGCCACGACCGCGCCCACCCTGACCGCGCGTCGCAGGCCCACGAGGACCAGCTGCGCCGTACAGGCGAGGGCCGTCGCAATCCACGCGCCCCGGCTGAAGGACACGGCCAGCGGCACCACCAGCAGCAGCGCGCACAGCAAGGCCCACACCCGCCCCCAAGCTCTCGGCTCCGCTCCAGCAGGCAGGTGCCCCCTCCGTACCGGTGCGGAGCCCAGCGCCAGCCCCACCGCGCACACCAGCCCGAAGGCGACCACGGTCGCCATCCCCATGATGTCGCCGGGGCCGAAGGTGCCGACGGCGCGGATCTCCCGGCCCATGTACGAGGCGCCGGTCCCGGTCGCGTACTGGTGCACCCCGACGGCTCCCTGCCACACCGCGAGCGCCACCATCGACCAGGCCAGCAGCCGGACGTCTCGCCGGTCGCGGACGAGCAGCAGGACGGCGGCCGGGACGAGGACGAAGATCTGCAGATAACGCGAGAAGCCCGTGACCGCCGTGCCCGGTACCGCGGCTCCCGCTGCCGCGACCGCGATCCCCACCACGGGCAGGCCCAGGACCACGGCGGCGGTGGGCGACAGGGGGCGTCGCCGGTGGTACAGAAGACGTACGGCGCAGCACAGTACGACGGCACCGGAGGCGGCGTCGGCGGGGGTCGCGCCGCCCTCCCCGCCCGGCGCGACGGGCAGCGCGAGCAGGGCGATCATCGCGACCACCGGCAGGACGGGTGTCAGCCCGCGCGTGTTGGGCAGGGCGCATGCGTGGCTCACCGGTGTTCAGCTCCCCGTCGGCCGGACCAGCGTGGCGGCGGTGCGTAGCAGGATGCAGACGTCCTGCCACAGCGACCAGTCGTCGATGTACGCGTTGTCGAACCGGGCGCGGTCCTCGATGGAGGTATCGCCGCGCAGCCCGTGGATCTGAGCGAGCCCGGTGAGACCGGTCCGCATGCGGTGGCGGGCGGCGTAACCGGGGTAGGTCTGGCTGAACACGGCGACGAAGTACGGCCGTTCGGGGCGCGGCCCGACCAGGGTCATGTCGCCCCGGAAGACGTTCCACAGCTGGGGCAGCTCGTCGAGCGAGGTGCGGCGCAGGAAGCGGCAGAAGCGGCTCATGTTCCGCTCGCCCGCCACGCTCCAGCGGGTCGCCGCCTCATGCGGGTCGGCCGGACGATGGGTGCGGAACTTCAGCAGCGTGAAGGGGCGGCCGTCCCTGCCGACGCGCTCCTGGCGGAAGACGACCTGGGGCCCGTCGCTGACCCGCAGCACGACCGCGCAGAGCAGCAGCACCGGGCCGGCGAGGAGGAGCAGGAGCCCGGAGACGAGGACGTCGAGGCCCCGCTTGGTGGGGCTGTCGGGGCGTCGGCCGACATTCAGGCGACGACAGGAGAAGCCCGCGATCCGCTCGCAATGGGATCGGCGGCGGGGCGTGCGTCCGGCCTCGTCGTACGCCGTGTCCCTGGCCCGGTCGGGTGCCGGCAGGTCCGCGTCGACCTCCCACAGCACGCAGCCCGCCTCGGCGAACTTCCTCAGCAGCGCGGCGCGTTCGCCTGCGGGGCCCACGATGAGCACGGCCCGCACGTTGTTCTGGATGACGGCCCGCTGCGCCTCCTCGTCCGTGCTGAGCACCGGCAGCCCCTCGCCGCCGGCCCCGCCGTCGGACAGGACACCGACCGGCCTGAGGCCGCACCCGGGGTGGCGCAGGAAGGCGGCGGCCACGCGCGGGGCGGTGGCGGCCGGGCCGACGACGAGGGCCGCGGCGGGATGGCGGGCCAGCGTCCGGCGGCGGTGCCAGTGCACCGCGCCGCGGCCCGCCCAACTCGCCGCCGACTGCAGAACGCAGCCGGTCAGCAGCGTACGGACGGACAGGGCATGTGTGGGGGAGAGGGCCGCGACCATGGCCGCGAGCGCGCACCAGCTCACCGCGATCCGTGCGCAGACGGCGGGGAGTTCGGCCAGGACGGCGGGCACGGCGGCGGGGCGGTACAAAGCCGCCCGGGCGTTCAGACAGAGGACGGCGAGCAGCAGGGGCGCGGTCACCAGGGGATGCGGGAGTGCGGGGGCGGCGGTGAACGCGGCGGCCGCGTCCGCGGCGAGCAGGGGCAGCCCGGCGGTCCGCCGCCTGGCGGTCCGCCGCCCGGCAGGGAGCCGCAAGCCGCCGACGGCGCCGCGCGGGTGGATGACCGAGACGGGCGGGAACCCCTGCTCCGCTGGCATGCCACCAGGGGGAGGGACGGTACGTTCGGCGGTCACGAGCGGATCGTCTCCCTGCACTCGGTGGTTTCCACGCGGTGGGCCACCGTGCGCCGGACGCCGAGCAGTTCGTGGTAGAGGTCCGCGACCGCCTCGGCCGACGTCCGCACGTCGTGCGCGTCCAATACGTGGCGGCGCCCCTCGGCTCCGAGCGACTCGCGCAGCAGCGGGTCGAGCAGCGTCCTGGTGAGCGCATCGGCCAACGGGCCCGGCCGGCCCGGGGGCACCAGACAGTGCGTCGTGTGACCGGGCGGCAGACTCTCACGTGCTCCGGCCACGTCCGTGACCACCACGGGACGCTCGCACGCCATCGCCTCCAGAGGGGCGAGCGCCATGCCTTCCCAACGGGACGGCAGCACCACCAGGTCGGCGGCCTGGTACCAGGGGACGACATCGGCGACGGCCCCGGTGAACAGCACGCCCTCGGGCGCGTGGTGCCGCAGCGGCCGCTCCTGCGGCCCGTCCCCGACGAGCGCCAGCCGGGCTCCGGGCACCCGTCGCAGCACCGAGGGCCACGCCTCGAGCAGCACGTCCTGCCCTTTCTGCCGGCACAGCCGCCCTGCGCAGACCACCAGCAAAGCGGCCGGATCAAGGTCGACGAGCGGGGCCAGGGCCGGGCGTACGGCGGCGACGGCAGCAGGGTGGAAACGCACCGGATCGATGCCGTTGGGGATCACCCGCCAGTGGGCGCGCACCCCGGCGCGTTGGCCTCTAGCGCGCTCGGCCTCGCTGACGCACACCACGCGGGTGGTCCAGCGTGCCGCCCGCCGTTCCCACGCCGTGGCGACCGCCGCGGTAACGCCGCTGACCGCCTCGAACGACCAGGCGTGCGGCTGGAACACCGTCGGGATCCGCCCCCGCACCGCCATCCGGGCCGCGAGTCCGGCCTTGGCGCTGTGCGCGTGCAGCACGTCGGGCCGCACCTGTTCGACGACGCGAGCGAGCCGAAGCACCTCAGCGGCAAGCGACGGTCCCGGCACCCGTACGGCGGGCCAGCGCCGTACGTCCGCGCCCAGTTCCCGCAGTGCCTGTCGCAGGCCACCGTCGGGGCAAGCGACCGTGACGTCGAAACCGGCCGCACGCTGGGCGCGCACCAGTTCGGTGACCACTCCGGCGACGCCGCCGTCCACCGGCTGGGTGACGTGGAGGACGCGGGGTGAGGGGCTCAGCCGCGTCGTGCGTGACGGCCCGGAAAGCCGGCCGGCCATCACCGTGCGGCACAGCCTTGAGGACGACCGTCCTGCTTTGAGGGGCCGTCAGGCAGGAGGGTCCTCCCGAATGCCGTGGTGGAAAGACATTGGGAGTGACGCATGGCCGGCGTTGCTCCTTCACGGGAAAACATAAGGTTGTCGGCTGGTTCGACGCGTGACTCTATCCCGACATTAAGGGCATGCAGGATGAGACATGCGCACATATGGAAGTGCCATTCATTCGTCAGGCGTACCGTCCGGTCGTGGCGACTCCCGGCCTGGTTGCGGGTCTTGCGCCGAATGTGGAGGGGCGGCGGGCGTCCCGGTCTGCGGCACGTCTGACCCGTGGCGACTCCTCCTCGCGGCGAAGCTTCCGCTATGCAGAGTGCTCTGACTTCAATGCCCGCTCTCTCGGCACAGCGCCTCGCGTCGTCCGCACTGTGCGCTACCCTCGCGCTCGGCGTCGCGTCTCCCGCTGCCCTGGCTGCAGACACGACGCGTGACCACACTCCCGAGGCGGCCCCCGTCGTCGACGTGGCCACCCTCCAGACCCAGGTCCAGCAGCTTGGCTACATCGGCACCGTGGTGCCGCCGGTCACCGCGCTGATGGACGCCGCGCTCAAGGCCGAAAGAGGGTCAGCTTCCCGCCACGAGGGCTGCCGAGCTCGGTGACGCCGCCAGGGCCACCACCGCCGCACAGACGAACTCGACGGCTCCCGCCAATCCCGCGGCCCCCGTGGTGCCGAGTGCCCCGTCGGTGTCGACGAACCCGGCGTCCGTGTCGTTGCCGCCGATGGGAACCCCGGTACGTGACAACGAGAAGGCGGCCGCCGAGACAAGGCAGGGGCTGGTGGATCTGCAGGCACTCGTGGATGCCCTGCTCACGGCCCTCACCTCCGGCAACCCGGCCGCCGTCCTGCCCGCGATCACGGACTGGCGCAGGAGCTCGTGGCCACCATCTCCGGCCTCCTGGGCAACCTGCCGGCCCTGCCTGGCCTGCCGGTCCCGGTGCCTTGCTGAGCACGGGCAGGTGCGCCTGAGGTGAAGCAGGCACACGGCCCGGACGTCGTACCGGCCCTGCTAATGCGAGGATGAGAAAGGCGGATAAGACATGCCCTTCATTCGGGTGACCTTCGGTGTGGGCCGCCGCATTTTTCTGCGTGCGGGAGTTTCCGGTCAGTCCGGGGCTCGTTGAAGGCGGTGAAGTAATTCCCGCTCAAGGCCGCCGGCCTCACCGGAGACGTGACCGAGGTCAGGAAGCATGTCGACCAGTAGCTGGCGGACTACCGGCCGGAAGTGCTCGACACGGAGAAGGGCACCGACTGCAGGGGCAGGGCTGAGCGCGACTCCTGCGCCGATCCCACCGCGCATGGGATCGGCCCGTCGAGTGGGTGCCACGTGGACCGCCTTTTCAGGGCGAGGAGGAGACAGGCATTGGGAACCGACAAACCACCGCAGCCACAACCAGCGCGCTCCGCGGTGCCCACGACGGTCACACCCGCGACTGCCGGCTCCGCGCACCCCGCGAAGTCGCCCGCCGTCCACCGCGCCAGGGCCACGGTGCGACGCCGTGGGCTATGGGGGCTGTTCGCATCGGCGTTCACGGTGGCTCTCGCTCCGGCCCTGGTGGCGTCGGGGGCAACCTCGAGGGCGTCGGGATCGGCGGGGAAGGCGCCGGGACAGGCCGAAGACGAGGGACGGTTCGACGAGACGTATCGCGGGCGCCGCATCGCAGGTGTCAGGTACGACGCCGGGCGGCCCGGGGAGGACGGCCCGAGCGCGTGGCGCGTCACCGTGGACGGGCGGCCGCTGCATCTGATGCGGCGGGCGGACGGCGGCTGGATGAGCATGGTCGACCACTACTGCTCGTATCCGACTCCGCTCGCCGCCGCGCGCGCGGCCGTCGACGAACTCGGCCCCACGGCGCGGCTGGGCGCGCCGGAGGACGGGGGCAGCATGAAGGACAGCCGTCCGCCGAGCGGGGGCAAGGGAGTCGAGGGGGATCAGCACCATGGTGTACACGCGTAAGGACGTCAGCACCCTCACCCGGTCCGAGCGGCGCCGGTTCGTCAACGCGCTGCTCGAGGTCAAACGGCGTGGCGAGTACGACGAGTTCGTGCGCACGCACATCGCGTACTACGTCGCCGACGGTGAGCGCGGGCTGCGTGCCGCCCACATGGCACCCTCCTTCCTCCCCTGGCACCGCAGGTTCCTGCTGGACTTGGAGGAGGCGCTGCGTCGCGTGGACGAGTCGGTCACCGTGCCGTACTGGGACTGGACGCGCAACCGCACCCCCACGGCCGTACCGTGGACCGAGGACCTGCTCGGCGGCACCGGACGCCGGTCCGATCGGCAGGTCATGACCGGCCCCTTCGCCTACCGCAACGGCGAGTGGCCCATCAGGGTGGGAATCACCGAAACCGCGTTCCTCACGCGTGACCTGGGCCGCTCCCGTGACCCGATCGCCCTGCCCACGGCCGGCGATGTGAAACGGGCCCTCGACGACCCCGTCTACGACACGGCCCCCTGGAACTCCACGTCGACCAAGGGGTTCCGCAACAAGCTGGAGGGGTGGGGGCGAGGCCGGGGCGCCGTTTCCTGGCTCACCCACAACCGGGTCCACCGGTGGGTCGGCGGCCACATGGTCGGCGGCGCCTCCGTCAACGACCCCGTCTTCTGGATGCACCACGCCTTCGTCGACCTCCTCTGGTCCCGCTGGCAGCGGCGGCACCCGGGCGCCCGCTATCTCCCCGCGAAGCCGCTCGCCCGGGGCGACGCCCAGCGCGGCCGGATCGTCGCGCGGCACGAGAGGCTGCCGCCGTGGGACGTGACCCCCGGCGAGCTGGAGGACCACAGCGGGATCTACCGGTACGCCTAGTGTCTTGAGTCGGGAATTCGCTGCGTAAGGTGGTTCGGCATGATGGCCGGATGGCGAGGTCGGGACGGCCGAAGGCCGAGCTGGTGCTGACCGACGACGAGCGTGAGACATTGGCCCGCTGGGCCAGGCGCCGGACGTCTTCTCAGGCGCTGGCCCTGCGGTGCCGGATCGTGCTGGAATGCGCGACAGGTGCCACGAACAAGGAGTTGCAGACCGGTTGGGCATCGAGGCACACACGGTGAGCCGGTGGCGGGCCCCGGTTCGTGCGGGACCGGCTGGAGGGCCTGACCGACGAACCGCGTCCGGGCGGACCGCGGAAGATCACCGACGCCCAGGTTGAGGATGTGGTCGTCAAGACGCTGGAGACCATGCCGAAGGACGCCATGCACTGGTCGACGCGGTCCATGGCCAGGGAGGTGGGCCTGTCGCAGTCGGCCATCGCGCGGATCTGGCGGACCTTCGGCCTCAAGCCGCACCTGGTGGACACGTACAAGTTCTCGAAGGATCCGCAGTTCATTTAGAAGGTCCGTGACGTGGTCGGGCTGTATCTCGCTCCGCCCGAGCATGCGCTGGTTCTGTGTGTGGACGAGAAGACGCAGATCCAGGCTCTGGACCGGTCGGCGCCGGTGCTGCCGATGATGCCGGGGATGCCCGAGCGCCATACACATGACTATGTGCGCGGAGGCGTCACCACCCTGTTCGCCGCGCTGAACACCGCCACCGGCGAGGTAATCGGCCAAATCCACCGCCGGCATCGCGCGGTGGAGTTCAAGAAGTTCCTGATCCGGATCGACAAGGAGGTGCCCGACAGGCTGGACGTCTACCTGATCTGCGACAACGCCTCGACCCACAAGACCCCTGCCATCCAGCGGTGGCTGACCGCGCATCCCCGCTTCCACGTGCACACGCCGATCGGCTCCTCCTGGCTCAACCAGGTCGAGCGCTGGTTCGCGCTGCTGACGACCAAGCAGATACGGCGAGGTGTCCACAAGAACGTCCAGGCCCTGGAGAAGGACATCCGCACCTGGATCAAGACCTGGAACGAAGACCCGAAACCCTTCGTCTGGACGAAGACCGCGGACGAGATCCTTGAACGCCTCGCCGGATATCTGAACCGAATTCCCGACTCAGGACACTAGTCGCACGACACCGCACCGGACGTCCGCCGCTGTCGAGCCCCACGTCGCCGGCCGCGGCCGAGCACAGGCCCGGGACCGGCCCGCATCGGCCCGGTTGCGGACCTGCCCGCCTCGACCGTGCACCGCAATCCTGGGCCGGCACGGCCTGAACACCTGGCCTGGCTCGACCGCCCCCGGCGGGCTGGTTTGCCGCGCCATGAACGGGCCCGGCCGGGCGAGCCGATCCAAGCCGGGCAGAGAACGCCCGTCCAGTGATCGGTTATTGCTGCATCCACTCGCCGTCGACGACCACTCCCGCCTGGCCTGCAGCCAGCCCCTGGCCGACGAGCGCGAGGAGACCGCCGTCGGCTTCCGGCAGCTCGCGAACGCGTTCTTCACCGCTCACGGCGTCACGTCGAACGCGTCCCCACCGACAACGGCTCCTGCTACGAGTCCGAGCTCTTCCCCCGAGCCCCGGCGGACTTCCTCCACGCCTGCCACCACCGCCACCGCCACACCGCACTCGGCGGACCCCCACCGATCAGCCGCGTCGACAACCCGCAGGCCGATCCACCTAGCCCGGCGAGAGGACTCGCACAGGCGAACCGGCCAGGTAGGCCCGGATGTTCTCGACCGCCTGGCCGTAGTACGTCGCGTAGTTGGCGCGGGAGACGTAGCCGAGGTGCGGGGTGGCCAGGAGACGGGGGGCCGTGCGCATCGGGTGGTCGGCGGGCAGCGGCTCGACGTCGAAGACGTCGACGCCGGCACCGGCGATCCGGCCCTCGCGCAGGGCGGCGAGCAGGGCGTCCTGGTCGACGATCGCGGCACGCGAGGTGTTGATCAGGTAGGCGGTCGGCTTGAGCAGGCCCACTTCGGCGGGGCCGAGCAGGCCGCGGGTGCGGTCGGAGAGGGCGAGGTGGACGGAGACGAAGTCGCTGCCGGTCAGCAGGTCCTCCTTGGTGGGGGCGAGCTCCACGCCGACCTCGTCGGCGCGCTCCTTGGTGAGGTTCTGGCTCCAGGCGCTGACGTGCATGCCGAAGGCGAGGCCGACCTGGGCCACGCGGCTGCCGATCTTTCCCAGGCCGAGCAGTCCGAGGCGGCGCCCGTGCAGGTCCGCGCCCACGGTGCTCTGCCAGGGGCCGCCGGCGCGCAGGGCGGTGCTCTCCTCGACGATGCCGCGGGCCAGGCCGAGGAGCAGGGCCCAGGTCAGTTCGACGGGCGGGGTGGAGGAGCTGGCCGTGCCGCAGACGGTGACGCCGTACGCCTCGGCCGCCGCGTAGTCGATGACCGAGTTGCGCATGCCGGAGGCCACCAGCAGCTTCAGGCGGGGCAGGCGGGCGAGGAGCGAGCCGGGGAAGGGGACGCGTTCACGCAGGGTCACGACGATGTCGAAGTCGGCGAGGGCCGCGGCCAGGGCGTCCTCGTCGTCGATGTGGGTGCCGAAGGGGACGACTTCCACGCGGTCCGCGACCGGCGACCAGTCGGCGGCCTCAGTCGCCACGTTCTGGAAGTCGTCCAGTACAGCGCAGCGCAGCCGCACGCCGGTCCCTCCCCATGGCCATTCCGCCCGTCCGTGGCGGTGGCGCCCCCGGCAGGACTCGAACCTGCGGCCAAGCGCTTAGAAGGCGCCTGCTCTATCCACTGAGCTACGGGGGCCTGGTGTGGTGGCCTCTGTCCTGGTGCCCGGGTGTGGGCTGAACCCTGACGTTGCCGGGGACAAGGATAGGGCTCCCGCATCCTCGTCCCTGTTGCTTCGCCTCCGTGGCTCGATGTGGAGGTTCGGTGAAGCGGTCCTGATAATCGCAGGCAGGTACGAATCGTGCACCGCTTTTGGCGTCTCGGGCATCGGGTGTTGTGCACTCGTTATGCCTGGAGCGTGCCCCTGTCCCAGTAGTCCTTTCCGTCCCTTCTGTTCCGTCGGCGCGCAGACATGCTCATATGCTTCAGAATTCGCCTAAAATTGGGCATTCTTCGCATGTGGTGACCTTGGACGTACGGCCTCAGCTGCTCGACGCACTCTCCGCCCTGCGCGACCGTGTCGCCGCCGCACGCTTCCCGCTGCCCCTGGCGGGGGCCCCACGCGCGCGTGCCAACCGCGACGAACTGCTCGCGCAGCTCGACGACTACTTGGTGCCCCGCCTGAGAGAGCCTGAAGCGCCCTTGCTGGCCGTCGTGGGAGGTTCCACGGGGGCCGGGAAGTCGACGCTTGTCAACTCCCTCGTGGGACGACGGGTGAGCGAGGCGGGCGTGCTGCGGCCGACGACCCGGACGCCGGTGCTGGTCTGCCATCCGGAGGATCATCACTGGTTCAGTGGGATGAGGGTGCTGCCCGATCTCACGCGCGTGTGGGTGCCCCACCAGGAGCCGGCGGACGACCTGCTGCTGCCCGGTGAGAACCCCGCGCGCGTGCTGCGGATCGAGACCGCCGACACACTGCCGCCCGGCCTCGCCCTCCTCGACGCGCCCGACGTCGACTCCCTGGTCGCCGACAACCGGATCCTCGCCGCGGAGCTCGTCTGCGCCGCCGACATCTGGGTCATGGTCACCACGGCCGCCCGGTACGCCGACGCCGTGCCCTGGCACCTGCTGCGCACCGCCAAGGAGTACGACGTCACCCTGGTCACCGTGCTCGACCGCGTGCCCCACCAGGTGGTGGCCGAGGTCTCGCGGCAGTACGGCGCCCTGCTCACCAAGGCCGGCCTCGGCCACGTACCGCGCTTCACCGTGCCCGAGCTGCCCGAGTCGGTCTGGGGCGGCGGGCTGCTGCCGGCCACCGCCGTCGCGCAGCTGCGCTCCTGGCTCGTCCACCAGGCGCAGGACCCGGCGGCCCGGCAGCACGTCATGGCCCGTACGGCCTACGGAGTCCTGGACTCCCTCAAGTCCCGGATGCCCGAGCTCGCCAGCGCCGCCGCCGCGCAGTACGCGGCCTCCCTGCGGCTCACCGCCGCCGTCGACAGGGCGTACGACAGCGAGCACACGCGCGTGCGGGGCCGGCTGCAGGCCGGGGCCGTACTCGCCGGGGACGCGCTCAAGCGGTGGCGCGCCTTCCCGCTCGACTGCACCGCCGGCGAGCTGCTCGACGCCCTCGTGGAGAGCCTCAGCGCGCTGCTGCTGTGCGCGGTCGCCGCCGCCGACGAGCGCGTCAACGACGCCTGGCGGCGCGAACCGGCGGCGGACGCCCCCGAGCTCACGGACCACGACCCCGCCCTGGAGAGCGCCGAGCACCGCATCGGGCTGGCCGTACGGCGGTGGCGGCGCGAACTCGAGGAGTACGCCGAGGAGGAGGTGCGCGAGCTCGGCCGGAGCCCCGCGCCCGACCCCGAGATGGTCGCCGCCCTGGTCGCCACCGCGCTGCTGGGCGGTCGTCGGGGCCGTACCGCCGGGGAGGGGCTGGCCGAGCGGATCGGCGCACACGGGGCGCTGCGGCTGCGCGACCGGGCCGGGCGGCTGCTCACCGAGCACGTCGACCGGGTCATGAACGCCGAGCGCGAGCGCCGTCTCGCCCCGCTCGACGCGCTCGGCATCCAACCGGAGCCCCAGGCCGAACTGATCGCCGCGCTGTCCGTACTGCAGAAGGAGAGGTGACCGGTGACCGCCGTCACTGACCAGGACCACACCGAGCACCACGAGCACAGAGACGGGCTCTCCAGGGCAGCGGCTTCCGGAAACGGGCGCCCTGAGGAGACGGCTTCAGATTCAGAGGAGAGCTCCGGCGCGCCCTCCGAGACGGGTGCATCGGAAGGCGAGCGCGAGGAAGGAGGCGCGGCCGTGGGCGACCGTACCGAGGAGCACGCGGGCAGGGCGAACACCGACGCGCACGCGCGCGTGCCGGACAGCGACGGGCACGCGCGTGGGCCGGACGCCGACGCCTCCCGCCGTACGGAGGAGAGTCCCGCACGCCGTACGGACGGCGGTCCCGCCGGTCGTGTGGAGTCCTCCGCTCGTGCGGAGTCCTCCGGTCGTGCGGAGTCCTCCGGCTTCTGGGACGACGGGCTGATCGCGCGGCGCGTGACCGAGACGGCCGGCGCCGAGCAGTTCGCCGTCGTGGACAGCAGGGCGCCCGTCGCACCGGCCGTGACGCCCCTGACATACGAGGGGCCGTTGCGGTCGCGGCTGGACGCGCTGCGCGAACTGGTGGGGCTCTCTCGCACCCGGCTCGACAGCAGGACGCTCTCCGAGGCCGGCCGGGTCCTCGATGAGGCCGCCGCGCGGCGCAGGCTCTCCGGGCAGCACACCGTCGTCGCCATCGCGGGCGCGACGGGGAGCGGCAAGTCGCAGCTGTTCAACGCGCTCGCCGGGGCGGCCATCTCGGAGACGGGCCTGCGCCGGCCGACCACGGCCGCACCCATCGCGTGCAGCTGGAGCGACGGGGCGGCCGGCCTCATCGAGCGGCTCGGCATCCCGCCCCGGCTGCGGCGACGACCGTTGCAGGCCGGGGACGCGGACTCCCAGCTGCGCGGGCTGGTCCTGGTCGACCTGCCCGACCACGACTCGGCGGCCGTACAGCACCGGGAGCAGGTCGACCGCGTCCTCGCGCTCGTCGACGCGGTCATCTGGGTCGTCGACCCCGAGAAGTACGCCGACGCCATGCTCCACGAGCGTTATCTGCGGCCGATGGCCGCCCACGCGGAGGTCATGTTCGTCGTCCTCAACCAGATCGACCGGCTGCCCGGCGAGGCCGCCGAGCAGGTCCTCGACGATCTGCGGCGGCTGCTCGACGAGGACGGCATCGCGCTCGGGGAGTACGGCGAACCGGGCGCGACCGTCATGGCGCTGTCCGCGCTCACCGGGGACGGCGTCGGCGAACTGCGCGAGGCCCTCGGCCAGTTCGTGGCCGAACGGGGCGCCGCGGCCCGCCGGATCTCGGCCGACGTGGACATCGCCGCAGCGCGGCTGTGGCCCGTCTACGCCACCCGGCGGCGCACCGGGCTGAGCGAGGAGGCACGGGAGGAGTTCTCGGCGCGGCTCGCGGACGCGGTGGGCGCCACCGCGGCGGGCGAGGCGGCCGAACGCGCCTGGCTGCGCAACGCCAACCGCGCGTGCGGGACGCCGTGGCTGCGGCTGTGGCGCTGGTGCCAGGACCGGCGCGAACCACCCACCGGACGGTTCCCCCTGCGTGCACCGGCGGACGAGGAGGCCACGGCCCGCCAGCGGGTCGAGCAGGCGGTGCGGACGGTGGCCGACCGGGCCTCGGCCGGGCTGCCCGCGCCCTGGGCGCAGGCGGTGCGGGAGGCGGCCGTACGCGGCTCCCAGGGGCTGCCCGAGGCACTGGACGAGCTGGCCGCCCGCGCGGGACTGCCGCCGGGGCGTCCGCCGCGGCCGGGCTGGTGGCCGGTGGCGGTGCTCGCCCAGGCGTCGATGACGATCATTCAGTTCGTCGGAGGCCTGTGGCTGCTGGGCCAGATCATCGGGTTCATGTCGCCGAACCTCGGGGTGCCGGTGCTGCTGATGGTGATCGGCATCGTCGGCGGCCCGCTGATCGAGTGGAGCTGCCGGATGGCGGCCCGCGGCCCGGCCCGGCGGTACGGGCTGGAGGCGGAACGCCGCCTACGGGAGGCGGCTGCGGGGTGCGGCAGGGCGCGGGTGCTGGATCCGGTGGCGGCGGAGCTGCTGCGGTACCGGGAGGTGCGGGAGCAGTACGGGCGGGTGATCGGGGCGGGGGCCGGGGGATGACCCGAGGGTAGCCCGGGGCAGGGGTGACCTGCGGTCGGGACTCGGGTCACTCGTTCGGGTGGCGGAGTTTTCCACAGGTGGGCGGTGGTCCACAGCGCTCAGCGGGCTCGGCCCGGCGGAGGCAGTCTGGCCTCGCGGCGATCGCGACGGACGCGGTCGCTGTGACAGCGGCGGTACGTGAGACGTGCGGCCGCCGCGGCAGACGCAGCCGTACGGGACGGGCCCGTACGCGTATCCGGCCCAGGCGGGCGGCCCGGGCGAGGGAGGGGTTCGCGATGAACGAGACGATGGTGTGTGCGGTCGGCAGGGTGGCGACGCCGCCGGTGTACCGGGAGCTGGCGTCCGGACCGTCGGCGAGGTTCCGGCTGGCGGTCACCGCGCGCTACTGGGACCGCGAGAAGAGCGCGTGGACCGACGGGAACACCAGCTTCTTCACCGTGTGGGCCAACCGGCAGCTCGCCACGAACGTGGCGGCGTCACTGTCGCGGGGGGAATCCGTCATCGTGCACGGCAGGCTGAAGGTGCGTACGGATGTGCGCGAGGGTCAGAACTGGACCTCGGCGGACATCGACGCCGTCGCGATCGGCCATGACCTCACGTGGGGCACATCGGCGTTCCGGCGCACCAGCAGGCCGGAGACGGCAGCCGCCGCACCGGCGCAGCCCGAGCCCAACTGGGAGACGCCGGCCGGGGAGTCCACTGAAGCCGAGCCCCAACAGCGGCCACAACCAGCGGCGGTGACGTAACGTCAGCCCCTGCCGGGCGAGGCTGACCGAACTGCGGCTTATCGGCGAGTGCGTACCTGCCGACCACGGGTGGATTTGTCGATAAGCCCTGCTCACGAGCCGTCTCCGCGATAACGATTCCGAGTCGGATCGGGCTGCCGACGGCCTCACCGGGAAGCGCGCTGCGCCGCGTCCCTAGGATGCCGGGCATAGCTCTCGGAGCTGCGAGATTCTGCTGGTGGGACCGTCCCCCCACGTCAACGGGTCCTGCTCGAAGGGGAATTTGGTGATTGCTGCGTTCTCTGCGTTGTCCGCGCGCAGGCGTGGGGCGGCCCGCCTCGGCGCCGCGACCCTGGTGTCCGGGCTCGTCGCCACCGGGATGATGGCCGAGGCCGGCCAGGCCGCCGCCGGGGAGAGAACGCAGAGCCACGGCGGGGCGACCGCCACCATAGGCGGGCTGAAGACGTACGGCGGCGCGGTGATACACGCCCCGGCCGGGGACCAGCAGGTGTCGGCCGGTCTGTTCGAGATGTCCGTCGAGGGCGGCGGCACCCTGCAGACGTACTGCGTCGACATCCACAACCCCACGCAGAAGGACGCCCGGTACCACGAGACCGCGTGGAGCGGCACCTCGCTGGGCGCCAACAAGGACGCCGGCCGGATCCGCTGGATCCTGCAGAACTCCTACCCGCAGGTGAACGACCTGGCGGCGCTCGCCAAGAAGGCGGGCGTGCGCGGCGCGCTCACCGAGCAGGACGCGGCGGCCGGCACACAGGTGGCCATCTGGCGTTACTCCGACGACGCGGACGTCGACGCCGTCGACCCGCAGGCCGAGCAGCTCGCGGACCACCTGGAGAAGAACGCCCGTGACCTGCCGGAACCCAGGGCGTCGCTGACCCTCGACCCGGCCGCGGTCTCCGGCCGCCCCGGCGAGCGGCTCGGCCCGGTGACGGTGCGCACCAACGCGCGCGGCGTGACGCTGTCGCCCCCGGCGGACGCCGCCACCAGCGGCGTACGGATCGTCGACGGGAACGGCAAGGCGGTCACGGCGGCCGGGGACGGCAGCCAGGTGTTCTTCGAGGTGCCGGAGGATGCGCCGACCGGCACGGCCGAGCTGACCGTGCAGGCCTCGACCACCGTGCCCGTCGGCCGTGCCTTCGCCTCCGAGGGCCGCAGCCAGACGCAGATCCTGGCCGGCTCCAGCGCGTCGACGGTCTCGGCGACGGCGAGCGCGACCTGGTCCAGGAAGGGCGCGACCCTCGCGCTGTCCGCGGCGAAGAACTGCGCCGAGGGCGGCGTGGACCTCACGGCCGTCAACGAGGGCGACGAGCCGTACACCTTCGAACTGGCCGGGACCGAGCACACCGTCCCCGCGGGCGAGTCCCGCACGGTGACGCTCCCGCTGCCGGAGGACCGGGCGTACGACTTCACGGTCCGGGGCCCCGGCGGCTTCGAGCAGCGGTTCACCGGCATGCTCGACTGCCGGACGCAGAGCAGCGAGGGCGGCACCACCACCCAGACCCTCACCGAGCCGAGCCCCGCCGTGCCGGCCGGCGCTCCCACCGACACCAACCTCGCCGACACCGGCGCCTCCAGCGCCACCCCGCTGATCGCCGGCACGGCGATCGCCCTGGTGGTGATCGGCGGAGCGGCCCTGCTGATCGTGCGCCGCGGGCAGTCGCCGACGGGGGAGTGAGCGGGGCCGGGCGGGGCGGGGCCTTGGCAACGCGACAGTGAGTACCCAGGCGGTCACGTCCTCCGGGGAGTGATCGTGCTGGGCCGTGCTGGGGGCCGTCCAGGCCCCCGAGCCCGACCACCGATCACCGACAGTGACATTCGAGCCACCGCCCCTACCCTCGAAACCCCAGGTCAGAGGCCCTCGCCCATACTGGTTTCCCCCCGGGGGTAGCAGTCGGGCAAGATGGGGTGTATCTGCCCACTGCCAGATTTCAAGCTGCCGGACGGTTTCTCTTGGCTGAGTTCATTTACACCATGCGCAAGGCGCGCAAGGCGCACGGCGACAAGGTGATCCTCGACGACGTCACCCTGAACTTCCTTCCGGGTGCGAAGATCGGCGTCGTCGGCCCGAACGGTGCCGGTAAGTCGACTGTTCTGAAGATCATGGCGGGGCTTGAGCAGCCGTCGAACGGGGACGCGTTCCTGTCGCCCGGCTACAGCGTCGGCATCCTGCTGCAGGAGCCCCCGCTGAGCGAGAACAAGACCGTCCTGGAGAACGTCCAGGAGGGTGTTGCCGAGATCAAGGGCAAGCTCGACCGGTTCAACGAGATCGCCGAGCTCATGGCGACCGACTACTCCGACGCGCTGCTGGAGGAGATGGGCAAGCTCCAGGAGGAGCTCGACCACGCGGAGGCCTGGGACCTCGACGCCCAGCTGGAGCAGGCCATGGACGCGCTGGGCTGCCCGCCCGGTGACTGGCCCGTCACCAATCTCTCGGGTGGTGAGCGGCGCCGCGTCGCGCTGTGCAAGCTGCTGCTCGAGCAGCCCGACCTGCTGCTGCTCGACGAGCCCACCAACCACCTCGACGCCGAGTCGGTGAACTGGCTGGAGCAGCACCTGGCCAAGTACCCGGGCACCGTCGTGGCCGTCACCCACGACCGGTACTTCCTCGACAACGTCGCCGGGTGGATCTGCGAGGTCGACCGCGGCCGTCTCCACGGCTACGAGGGCAACTACTCCAAGTACCTGGAGACCAAGGCCGCCCGCCTCAAGGTCGAGGGCCAGAAGGACGCCAAGCGGCAGAAGCGGCTCAAGGAAGAGCTGGAGTGGGTGCGGTCGAACGCCAAGGGGCGGCAGGCCAAGTCCAAGGCGCGTCTCGCCCGGTACGAGGAGATGGCCGCCGAGGCGGACAAGATGCGGAAGCTGGACTTCGAGGAGATCCAGATTCCGCCGGGGCCGCGGCTGGGCAACGTGGTCGTCGAAGTCGAGAACCTCGGCAAGGCCTTCGGGGAGAAGGTCCTGATCGACGACCTCTCCTTCACGCTGCCGCGTAACGGGATCGTCGGTGTCATCGGGCCGAACGGTGCCGGCAAGACCACCCTGTTCAAGATGATCCAGGGGCTGGAGGATCCCGACTCCGGCACCATCAAGGTCGGCGACACCGTCAAGATCGCCTACGTCGATCAGAGCCGCGAGAACATCGACCCGAAGAAGACGCTGTGGGAGGTCGTGTCCGACGGGCTCGACTACATCAACGTCGGACAGGTCGAGATGCCGTCGCGGGCGTACGTGTCCGCGTTCGGCTTCAAGGGCCCGGACCAGCAGAAGCCGGCGGGTGTGCTCTCCGGTGGTGAGCGCAACCGGCTGAACCTGGCGCTGACCCTGAAGCAGGGCGGCAACCTGCTGCTCCTCGACGAGCCGACCAACGACCTCGATGTCGAGACGCTGTCGTCGCTCGAGAACGCGCTGCTGGAGTTCCCCGGCTGTGCCGTGGTCGTGTCCCACGACCGGTGGTTCCTCGACCGTGTCGCCACGCACATCCTCGCCTACGAGGGTGAGTCGAAGTGGTTCTGGTTCGAGGGCAACTTCGAGTCGTACGAGAAGAACAAGATCGAGCGGCTCGGGCCGGACGCCGCGCGTCCGCACCGCGCCACCTACAAGAAGCTGACCCGGGGCTGATCTTGCGGCACATTTACCGCTGCCCGTTGCGCTGGGCGGACATGGACGCGTACGGCCACATCAACAACGTGGTGTTCCTGCGCTACCTGGAGGAAGCCCGTATCGACTTCCTGTTCCGCCCGGACAAGGACTTCCAGCAGGGGTCGGTGGTGGCGCGCCACGAGATCGACTACAAGCGGCAGCTCGTCCACCGGCACGCGCCGGTGGACATCGAGCTGTGGGTCAAGGAGATCAGGGCGGCGTCGTTCACGCTCGCCTACGAGGTCAAGGACCCGGACCAGGTCTACGTCCGGGCCTCCACGGTGATCGTGCCGTTCGACTTCGAGGCGCAGCGGCCGCGCCGGCTCACCGCGGAGGAGCGGGAGTTCCTCCGGGAGTACATGGACGACGACGTCGACGGCGACCGCGACTCCGACGCGGGGGAGGCCGTCGCCGCATGACGGTGCTCCACCTCGCCGACGAGGGGGAGGCAGCGGACCTCGCCGCCTTCCTCTCCCGGCTGCTCCACTACGACCGTGGATCAGCGGTGCGCCTGCAGGCGGCGGGCACCGCGCTCGCCGTCTTCGGGCGGCCGCCGTCCTTCGAGGTGCTGGCCGTGCGCGCGGTACGGCTGGCGAAGCCGTACGAGAACGGGCTCGATGCCACGCTCGACGTGACCGTGTCCGCCGGTGAGCTGCTGGAGTCGGTGGACGAGCAGGGCGCCACGGCGGTCGTGCCGGCCGCGGTGACCGGGCCGCCGTGGGCAGGGGTGCTGCCGCCGCGCGGCGGCTGGCGGCCCGAGCCCGGGCTGCCGGGCCCGGACGAGCTGAGGGCTCTCGTCGCCGCCGCTGTCGCCGAATTCCGGTCCCGCACGCAGGAGTTGGCGCCGGAACGGCATACGAGGGCCGAACTCGACCGCATCGGGCGGGAGATCTGGTCCCGCACGGTCGGCGACACCCCGCTGCCGGTGCGGGCGGTGCACGCGGCGCAGTCGCTCGGGTTCCTGCGGCCAGAAGGCGCGGGTGCGATCGGGTTGTTCTCCTCCGGCGCGTGGCTCCGGCTGCGTACGCCGTACGGGTCGATCGCGGTACGGCGCGCGGGAGTCGGGGCGCTGGGCCTCAGCGTGCGTTGACCGCACAGACTGACCGTGCAGAGCTGACCGTAGGGACCCGAGCGGGTCGGGGAGCCCAGGGTGACCGGCGGCCCGTCGAAGGCCTCCCGTGCCTTCGTGCGTACGGCGGTGCCGACGGCCCCCCGCGCGTCCCGCAGGGCCGCGTCGCCGATCGCGCCGGAGTAGGGCGTCAGCCGGGAGTGTTCACCATCGAGGCCGCCGCGTACGTCAGGTAGTTCCACAGCGTCCGCTCGTGCTCCTCGGACAGGCCGAGCTCGTCCACGGCGACCCGCATGTGCTTCAGCCAGGCGTCGTGCGCCGCCCGGTCGACGGGGAAGGGGGCGTGGCGCATCCGCAGCCGGGGGTGGCCGCGGTTCTCGCTGTACGTCGTCGGGCCGCCCCAGTACTGGATGAGGAACAGCGTCAGGCGCTCCTCGGCGGGGCCCAGGTCCTCCTCGGGATACATGGGCCGCAGGATCGGGTCCTCGGCGACTCCCTCGTAGAAACGGTGGACGAGCCGACGGAAGGTCTCCTCCCCGCCGACCTGCTCGTAGAAGGTCTGCTCCTGAAGCGTGCCGCGCCGAATCTCATTCACGTCGTCCATGGTCTCAGACGCGGAGAACCAGGACTCAAGGCCTAGGACCACCGGCACCGGCCGCACGGCACCGGCCCGTCGGCGCCGACCGCTCGTACCGTGGAGGCATGGGCGGGCAAGCGACCGACAAGGATCTTGAGGCTCTCGCCGCCTCGGCGCGGGCCGCGCTGGTGCGGGAGATCGACGCGAGCGGCGCCTGGGCCGCCGACCCGGTGTGGCGGGAGGTGTTCGCGGCGGTGCCGCGGCACCTGTTCGTGCCGTACTACTACGTCGGCGCCGTCGGCGGCTACGAGCGCCGGTGGGGCGAGAGCCCCGACCCGCGGGCGCGCGAGCGGTGGCTGCGCGGCGCGTACGAGGACACCCCGCTGGCGACCCGGATGCGCGACGGCGAGCTGCTCTCCTCCAGCAGCCAGCCGTCCCTGATGGCGACGATGCTGGCCGAGCTGGGCGTGGAGGACGGCAACCGGGTCCTGGAGATCGGCACCGGCACCGGCTACAACGCCGCCCTGCTCGCCCACCGGCTCGGTGACGACGACCTGGTCACCACCGTCGACCTCGACCCGGAGATCACCGAGTCGGCCCGCCGGCACCTGGCCGCCGCCGGATACCACCCGGTCGTCGTCACCGGCGACGGCGCGCGCGGTGTGCCCGAGCGCGCGCCCTTCGACCGGATCATCGCGACCTGCGCCCTGCCCTCGATCCCGCGCGCCTGGCTTGCCCAGTGCCGCCCCGGCGGCCGGATCCTCACCCCGCTGGCCACCGGCCTGGTCCTGCTCGCGGTGCGCGACGCCGAGCACGCCGAGGGGCGCTTGCTGCACACACCCGCGTACTTCGTCCCGCTGCGCGGCACGGGCCGGCCCGGGCCGGAGGCGCCGGCGCTGGGCGGGGTGCCGCACCGGGCCAGGGAGAGTGACGCGTTCCGGTTCCTGCTCGCGCTGACCCGCGGCAGCCTCGACCCGCAGGAGGCGTACGCCCTGTGGGACCGCGAGGGCATGCCGCAGCGCGAGCGGTACGGCATCACGGTCAGCGGTGCACACGAGTGGGCGTGGCTGGACGACCCGGAGGGGCCGTACGCCTGGCCCCTCCCGGCCTGAGTCTCAGCCCCTGCGGATCGTGATCGTCGTCCAGGCGCCCACGTGCACCCGGTCGCCGTCCTGCAGCGGCACCGGCACGAACGGCGTGATCGGCTCCTCCGAGCCGTTGACCGTCGTGCCGTTCGTCGAGTTCTGGTCGACGATCGCCCAGCTGCCGTCCGGCTGCTGGACCAGCACCGCGTGCTGGTGCGAGACGCCCGGGTCCTCCGGCGGCACCGACAGGTCGATGTCGGGGGTGTCGCCGGTGGAGTGCCGGCGGCGGCCGATGGTGACCTGGTTGCCGGTGAGCGTGCGCTGCTGCTCGGGCGAGTAGGCGGGCAGGTTCAGGCCTGCGGCCTCCGGGCCGGAGCGCTGCATCATCGCCATGAAGTACTCGCGGTCCGGGCCGATCGTCGCCGTCCAGGTCGTCGGCTGCTGGGGCTGCTGAGGCTGCTGCGGGAAGCCGCCGGGGCCGGGCGGGGCCTGGGTGGCGCCGGGCTGCGGATAGCCGTAGCCGCCGCCCTGACCCGGGCCGTTCGGACCACCCGGGCCGCCAGGACCGCCAGGACCGCCAGGACCAGGACCAGGACCACCGGGGCCGCCGTGGCGGGTGGACGACGGCGGGGAGATCACCCAGTCGTCGTCACCGCCGCCGTAGGGCGGACCACCCGGCTGCGGCCGGTGGGTCTCCTGCGGGAATCCGGGCGGGGCCGGCGGGCCGGACTGCTGGTACCCCTGCGGGCCGCCCCCGGGTCCGCCGGGGCCGGGGCCACCGAAGCCGGGCGGACCGGGAGGTCCGGGCGGGCCGGAGGGACCCGAGGGCTCGCCGCCGAAGGGCGGGCCCGGCGGGATCGGCTCGGCCGGCCGGTTCATCTGCGAGGGGCGGGAGCTCTGGTACTCGTACGAGTCACCGCCGCCGTAGGACGGAGCCGGGCCGGGCGGCTGCTGGAAGCGCACGCCCGGGCCGGGCGCCGGCGGGCGCGGCGCGGCGGGCGTGTACGAGGTCGCCGTGTTGGTCAGGAAGTTCCACCGGCACTCCTCGCAGAACGGCGCACCGCCCTCACGCGGCGTACGGCACTGCGGGCACAGCTCCGGCTGCGGGTCCGGTACGGCGGACAGGTGCGGGCGCCCGCCGGGCTGGCCACCGGGACCGCCGCCGGGGCCACCCGGCCCACCGGGACCACCGGGGCCGCCGGGCGGCGGGAAGCCGTAGCCGCCGCCCGGCGGGGGCGGCGGGGGCGGAGGCGGAGGCACGGCACCGGCCATGCGGTGACCGCAGACCTCGCACCAGTCGTCGGAACCCGACTGGTGTCCGTTCGGGCAGGTCGGCATGTCGGCGCTTCCCTCTCTACGTCACTTCTTCACACGAACAGTCTTGGTGGACCGGGTCTCGAGCGTCATCTCGTCGGCCTCCTCGACCTTCGCCTTCAGTCGCACAGTACCGGTCGCGGCATCGACCACGTCCACCACCTTCGCAAGCAGTTTCGCAGTATCCGCGTTCCCGGAGGCACTGGCGAGCTGAACGGCCCGGCCCAGTTTGGCCGTTGCTCCGTCGATGTCTCCTGCTTTGCGTAGATCGAGACCTTGCTGGATGACTTGTGCCAGTTCGGCCTGCCCGGTGTAGTGGGCGACTTGGGGGTTGATCGACGTCGAGGCGGCCATGTCGTCCGTCCACACGGCCCGTACCAGGCCCTGCGCGCCGAGGTTCTGGACGCTGCCGTCGGGCTGCGGGATGACGAGGGAGATCCGGGCGGCGAGCATCTCCTGCCCGATGTTCGCGGCCGGCACCTCGACGCAGACGTGGTAGTCACGGGACTCGTCCCCCCAGGAACCCAGGGGGTAGTCGCCCGCGCGCGGGCCCGCCTCGGTGCGCCGGTCGGTCAACTCCTCGACGGTGGGCGCGACCTGCTTGACGAACTTCACCGTCGTGCCGACCGGGGTCCACAGCCGCAGGGAGACGTCCGCGACCTCCTTGCCCATCGCCGTCTCCATCATCTGCGTGAAGTCGGCGGCCAGTCCGGCCGGGTCGGCGACGATGTCGGCGCTGCCGAGCAGAGCGGAGGCGATCCCTGTGACTTCTTTCACTTCCCAGTCGGTGCCCACGCCGCGCGCGTCACACGTGAAGCGCCCGGCGCACGCGTCGAGCGCCGCCTTGAGGTCCTCGGGCGACTCGTGCTCGTTGCGGCCGTCGGTGAGCAGGATGCCGTGCCGGATGGTGACGTCCGCGGAGGACAGCAGACGGTCGGCCAGCCGGAGCCAGGTGCCGATGGCCGTACCGCCGCCCGCGCTGAGCTTGCGCAGCGCCTGCTTGGCCTGCTCGCGGGTGGTGGCGTCGGCGACCGCGAGGCGCCCGCCGCCCGGGTAGACCTCCTTGGCGACGTGGGTGCCGCCGATCACCGCGAAGTGCACGCCGTCGCGCAGGGTGTCGATCGCGGCGGCCGTGGCGTCCCGGGCGTTGCGCATCTTGGTCGGCGGGTAGTCCATCGACCCGGAGCAGTCGACCATGACCGCCACGGCGGCGGACGGGCCCTGGCCGGGCGCGTACAGGTGGGGCGCCGCGACCGCGCTCCCGATCGTGCCGCCCCCGGTCGCGGTCACCGTGACGATGGCGTTGACCTCGCGGCCGCCCTCCGGCAGGTACTCGTTCTGGTACACGTCCACCGAGAACTGCGGCACGTTGGACTTCGAGAAATTGGCCATGCCTGCTTCGCTCCCCCTTGGAAAGCCCCCACCGGAGCGGGGCGACGACGGTGTGCGGACCGGTCCCCTCCGGTCCGCTGAGGCGTCCCCGTACGCGGCCTCAGGCCGATCCTGCCCCCTGGGGCACGGCCGGGAACGGCACGACGGCCACTGTTACGTTGTCGTGGCCCCCGCCGTCCAGGGCGTGGCCGACCAGGACCCGGGCGCTGTGCAGCGGGTGCGTGGCGGCGTCGAGCGGCACGACCTCGGCCATCTGCTCGGCCGCCTCGGCGTAGTTCCACAGTCCGTCGGTGCACACCACCACCACGCCCGGCCGGTCCGGCTTGAAGGACGCGGTGTGCGGCTCCAGTTCGTAGGCGTCCGCGCCGAGCCAGCCGGTGATCGCGTGGGCGCGGTCGTCGGCGTACGCCTCCGCCTCGCTCATCAGGCCCGCGGCCACCATCTGCGCGGCCCACGAGTCGTCCTCGGTGAGCCGGGCCGGGGGCGCGCTGCGGTCGACCGGGACCCAGTAGGCGCGGCTGTCGCCGACCCACCCGACGACCAGCAGGCCGTTCGTCACCACGGCGCCGACCAGGGTGCAGGCCGGGGCGTTCTGGTGCGGGGCGTGCTCGCGGGCCGTGGCCGGTTCGTTCGCCAGCGCGTTGACGGCGCGTGAGGCGGCGACGATCGCGTCGTGCATCGCCTGCTGGGGGTGCGTGCCGCGCGGCAGGGCGGCCAGCAGTGACTCGCTCGCCGCCTTCGACGCCGCGAGCGAGGCGTCGTCCGGGCGGGTCGCCGAGGAGACGCCGTCGCAGACGATCGCCACGGAGGCGGGGGAGCCGTCGGGCAGCGCGGTGCAGCCGATGGCGAACGCGTCCTCGTTGCGGTGGTGGCGCAGGCCGCGGTCGCTGACCGCGGCGACCGGGCCGGATTCCTGCTCCATGTGGTCCCGTTCGCGCGGCTGGGCGTGGCCGCAGTTCTCGCAGTAGCCGTCGTGGTCCACATGGCCGGCGCGGCAGGCGACGCACACCTTGCCGCCCGCCGCGGCCTGCGCCGCGAGCTCGGCGGCCACCCGCGGGTCCGGGGCCTGGAGCGGATACTCCTCGGGTTGATTCGGATGTGCGCCGGGCTGCGCGGGGCCCGCGTCGGGCCGCGCCGCGTGGGCGTCGGACAGGTGGCCGTCGGGCTGCGGAGGCCGGTCGAACCGTACGCCGGAGGCCGGGGGGACTGGTGGCGGACCGGCGGGCGGGGGCACGGGCGGGGACACCGACGGCTGGGGCTGCTGCGGCGCGCCCGGGGGCGGGGACACCGGCACGCCCGGCTGCGGCGGCACGGGGACGGCCGCGTACGGCGGCACGGGGGTGCCCGGCTGCGGCGGCAGGGCGGTGCCCGGCGCCGGGGCGTGGGGCACGCCCGGGGGTGTCGCCTGCGGCGGCTGCGGTGGCAGGGCGGAGCCGCCCGAGTCCGTGCCGGGCAGGTCCGTCGGCAGGTGCACCGGGGCCGGTCCGCCGGAGCCGTCCGGGCCGGCGGTGGGCCAGGCCGCGTCGGCGGGCGGCGCCGAGGGGGGCTCGGGGTACCCCCGGCCCGGAGCGCCCGGGGGCGGCACCGAGCCGTTCATGGTGACGGTCGGGTTGTCCTGAGGCCGCGCGGGCACGGCGGACAGGTCGTATCCGCACGCTCCGCAGAAACGGTCACCCGACTCGAGGGGTTCCTCGCAGCTCGGGCAGGCGGACAACTGCGGCATCTGCGACATCAACTACACCCACGTCCGGGGGCGGTAACGGTTGGCACGTTCCACCAGGTCGATCCTCTCCTCGCCGCCCCGTGCGAGCCGGGCCAGCGTGCGGTACGAACGCTCCAGACCGAAACGCAGACCCCGCTCGTCCAGGCCGCTGCCGAGCAGCGTCCGTCCCCCGGAGCCGGGCGGGGCGGAACCCTGGCCCCCGGAGAGTACCCAGTCCAGCGCGCAGCCGAGGACTTCGGCCGACAACTGCTCACGGCGCGCCGGATCCAGACCGTACGCCTCCAGCGCCTCCACCTGCCCGGCCGCGGCGGTCAGGTCGTCCAGGAACGGCACGTCCGAGGCGGTCGCCGTACGCTGCCTCAGGCGCGCCCGTACGGCGGCCACGCGCGCGGCCGTGTAGTGGATGGACGACTCCGGCACCGACTCCAGCGTCCGTACGGCACTCCGCCGGTCGCCGGTCGCGAGCTGCACACGGGCCAGGCCGAACGCGGCGCTCACATAGCTCGGGTCGGTCGACCACACCAGCCGGTAGTACTCGGCGGCGTTGTCGAACTGCCCCAGCACCTCCGCGCACAGGCCGAGCGCCAGCTTGGGCGCGATCTCGCCGGGGAAGGCGTCGTAGATCGCGTCGAAGGCGAGGGCGGCGCCCTCGTGGTCGCCGGTCACCAGCGCGGCCACGCCCCGGTACCAGACCACCCGCCAGTCGTCGGGCCGCTCCTCTTCCAGCGTCACCAGGGCCCGCAGCGCGGCGGTCGCGTCGCCGGTCTCCAGCCAGGCCCGGATCTGCCGCAGCCGCGTCTCGATCGACGGGGCCGGGGCGGCGGCGAGGGCGCCGATCAGTTCGGCCGGGGCGGAGGTCATCAGGCCCGCCAGAAAGCCCGCGTTGGGGTCCGACGGGTCGACGTGGGGGACGGGCAGGGCGAGGGCGGCGGCGGGGGCGTTGACGGGTTTGACGAGCCCGGCGCCCCCGGTGAGGGCCGGGGGGACGGGGGCCGGGGATGCGGCGGTCCTTCTCCTGGCCGGCACCGCCCGCGCCCCCAGCCGCGACACCTCGCCGTCCAGCCGCGGGAACAACTCCGCGTCCGTGACCTTGAGTTCAGGACCGAACAGCGTGGACAGCGCGGGCCGGGCGCGGCCCGTCTGGAGGGAGACGACCTCCCGCAGCACGCCCGTGAGCTGCTCGGACATCTCCTGCGCGGAGGCGAACCGGCGGGCCGGGTCGGGGTCGGTGGCGCGGACCAGCAGGCGGTAGAACGACTCGTACTGCCGGAAGACCTCGATGTTGTCCGGGTCGGGCAGCAAGTCCGCGTAGACGGTCGTGTAGCCCTGGAAGTCGAAGGTGAGGACGGCGAGAGTCCGGGCGACCGTGTACAGGTCGGACGCCACCGACGGGCCGACCTCGGCGACCTCGGGCGCCTGGTAGCCGACCGTGCCGTAGATGGCCGACTCGTCGTCGTCCATGCGGCGCACCGCGCCCATGTCGATCAGCTTGAGCTGGTCCTCGGTCTGGATCGCGTTGTCGACCTTGAAGTCGCAGTACAGCAGGTTGCGGCTGTGCAGGTGGCTGAGCGCCTCCAGCGCCTCGATGCCGTACGCGCACGCCTGCTCCACCGGCAGCGGGTCCCGCTTGCCGTCGGGGGTGCGGCGGGCGTTGGCGATCTCCTTCAGGGACTTGCCGCCGACGTACTCCATGACGATGTAGCCGTCGAGGGAGCCGGTGCGCTGGTCGAGGTGCTCGACGAAGTTGTAGATCCGCACGATGTTGGCGTGCTCGATCTCCGCGAGGAAGCGCCGCTCGGAGATCGCCGCCGCCATCGCGTCCTGGTCGCCGGTGTCCAGCAGGCCCTTGAGCACCACCCAGCGGTCGGAGACCGCCCGGTCGACCGCGAGGTAGATCCAGCCCAGGCCGCCGTGCGCCAGGCAGCCGACCACCTCGTACTGGCCGTGCACCACGTCACCGGCCTTCAGCTTCGGGACGAACGAGTACGGGTGGCCGCACTTGGTGCAGAAGCCCTCCGTGCGTCCCGGGCGGCCGGCGCGCGCCCGGCCCACCGGCGCCCCGCAGTCCGAACGCGAACAGAACCGCTTCCGCTCGGGCACCTCGGGGTTCTCCAGGACCATCGCGCGCGGGTCGGGGCGCGGGATCGGCGGGACCTGGACCAGCCCGGCGCCCAGGCGCCCCCGGGCCGAGGAACCGGCGGTGGAGCCGGAGCTGCGCACCGACACCGAGCGGCCCGTCGACTTGCCCGACAGCGAGCGCGACAGCCGTCCCGACACCGAGCGCCGCGACTTCGACGACTGGGACGACGTACGCGAGGAACCGCGGCTGCCGGCGCGGGAACTGCCGCTGCCGCCGGAGCCCCGGGAGCCTTTGCCGCCGCCGGTGATGCCGGTCGGGGGCGAGCCGACCATGCCTTCCCCAAGCTCTCGGCTGCGCTCGAGCAGGGGAGACCCCGATGCCGCGACGACCGGGGCCAGACCGCAGGTGTCGCAGTACAGCTCGCCGCCGCCGACGTCCTCGTACGTCCCGCCGCAGCCCGGCCGCTGGCAGGTGCGCTGCGCCTGGCTCGGCGCCGGGTTCTGTGCCTCACTCATGACGCTGCCTCCCCCTTGTCGCTCATGCGCCGGGCCCCCTCCGGTCCTCCGGCACACCCTGCCCGGGCACCCGCGGTGCGGTGCCGAGCAGTTCGGCCGCCGCCTGCTGGTAGCGCAGCACGGCCTGTTCGGCGGCGCGCAGGTCGCAGGGCGCGCTCCACAGCATGCGGCGCGCCTTCTCGTACCGCTCGACCAGCAGCGGGTCCTCCGCGAGGCCGTGCCGGGCGACCTTCGCCTTGTACGCGTCGAGGCGGCCGCGCAGCTCCGCGCGGACCGCCAGGGGCGCGGTGACCGCGGTCAACGACTCGCGGGCGCGCATCAATTCGTCCTCCGCCTTCTGCTCCAGCGACTCCAGGAGCGGGGACAGGCGATGCCACTGGGCCTGTCTGCGGTACTCGGCGGCCGTCGCCAGCTGCTCCTGCAGCGCGGTCGGCGGTCCGCTGACGACCGGCACCTCCGTCGCGGCGATCTTCGCGAGGACCTCGCCGCGCGCGGTGCGCGCCTCGGCGAGCGTACGGTCCGCGCGGGACAGCACGTCCCGCAGCCTGACGATCCGCTTCTCGGCGTCCTGACGCACCGTCAGTACGGCGTCGATCTCGCGGCGTACGTCCTCCAGGGCGCGCGCCTCCCGGTCGTACACCGTCGTGTCCGGCTTGCCGCCGCCCGGGGCCGAACTGCCCTCGGCGGGCACCCAGAATGCCAGCGGGTCGGAGACCACCTCCTCGCGCAGCTTCGTCAGCGTGCGCGTGATGCGCTCCAGGTCGTCGCCCGCCGGGTGCTCACCGGGGCGCACCCCGACCGAGTGCGCGAGCCGGCGGGTGCGCTGGAGTTCGGCGGACAGTAAGTCGATACGGGCGGGCAGCGCCGACCAGACCGCGTCCGCGGCGACCACCACGTCCAGGCTCGTCGCGTACAGCTCGTTCATCCGGTCGACGAGGGTGGCGAGCGAGTAGCGTTCGCTGAGTTTGTTCGGACCGCCGTGCAGCGTGGGGGCGTTGGCGATTGCCGTCGCGGTCGCTGTCGCGGATCCGGCGATGGTGACGGACTCGCCGCGCAGCAGCTCCGTCAGCTCCACCAGGTCCTCGCGGCTGGACCAGCGGCGGCGGGCGCGGATCTCCCGGGCAGTGCGCAGGGCGTCCGTGTACGCGTCGAAGTACGTCCACAGCAGCGTGATCGACGCCTCCGTGGCCGTCCAGCGCTCCTTGGTGACGCCGGTGAGCTCGGCGCCTTCGAGGAGTCTGCGGCCCGCGTGGTCCTGCAGGGCGAGGAGCGAGGTCTCGATCGCCTCGTGCTCCGCGCCGAGCCGCGCCAGCGCACGGTCCACCTCGTCCCGGTCCATCACCGGCCCGGTGGGTCCCGTGTCGCCCATCGATCACCTCTCGCTGCGTTCAGTTCATTGACGGCTTCGACGGATGGTTCGGTTTGTTCAACTGGTTCGGCTGGTTCGGCTGGTTCGGCTGGATCGGTTTGTTCGGCTGGATCGGTCAGCGCCTGCGCGGTTCAGCTCTTGCGCAGGTACTGCGGTGGCGGCGGTGCCGACTTCGCCGGGTCGTCGCCCAGTGTCGCCGACAGCCACCGCTCGTACGACGCCTGCCAGCCGTTCGCGGTGTCCCTGCGGTAGTCCACCAGGATCTGGTTCACCCGGCGTACCAGATCGTCCGCGTCCTTCTTCATCGCCACCCCGTAGTACTCGGTCGTGAACGGGTCGCCCTTGAGCCGGACCGTCGGGTCCTGCGCGGCCTGGCTCGCGGCGAGCGCGCCGTCGGTGACCACGGCGTCGACCTCGCCGAGTTGCAGACGCACCAGGCAGTCGAGCTGGTTGGGCACGGTGGTGGAGATGTCGGCGGAGGCGGGCAGGTCGCCCTTCTTCCTGCCCTCCTCCAGGTTTGTGTACGCCGTCGAACCCGCCGCCGTGCAGATCTTCTTGTCCGCCAGCGTCTCGTTGTAGCCCGTGATCGGGGTGGACTTGGGGGCCAGGACCTGCTGGCCCGTCCTGAAGTACGGGGCGGAGAAGGCGACGTCGGCCAGGCGCGTGCAGTTGATCGTCATCGTACGGACGACCATGTCGACCCGGCCGTCCTGGATCGCCTGGATGCGCTGGTTGGTGGGGATGGCCTTGAACTGCACCGCGTCCGCGTCGCCGAGGATGTCCTCGGCGATCCGGTGGACCAGGTCGATGTCGAAGCCCTCCAGGTCGCCGGACGAGCCGCTGTTGGGGTTGCGGTAGCCCCAGCGGTAGCTGTTCTGGTCGACGCCCACGACCAGCTTGCGCTTCTCGCCCTGGCGGTTCTTGATCGCCTCGATGGCCGGGCCGTCCGCGGAGGACGGGGACAGGGTCTGCCGCTCGGGATCCGTGCAGTTCTCCTCGGCTTTGACCTGGGTCCTGGCCTGGCCGGCCGGGGTGACGTCCTGGCCGGTGGTGGCCGTGCCGCCGTCGTCGCGTGATCCGGCCAGCGGCAGCAGCAGGGCGAAGGCCAGCGCCAGGGCGCAGACGGCCGCCATCGCACCCACACCGCCCCAGCCCTTCAGGCCGGCCCGCAGACGTCGCGCTCGCATCGTCACGCCCCCTTTCACCTCTGACCCGATCTCTGCCCTGTTCTCCGCCCCGTTCACCGGTACTCCGACAGCCTGCGGCCGATGCCGAGCACCGCGCCGGCCGCGCCCAGTACCGCGAGGACGGCGGCGCCCACCGGCAGGCCGGTCATCGCGTCCCGGCCGTCGCCGGCCGCCAGCTTGAACTCCTTCTCCTCGTGGGCGAGTGCCACGCGGAGGTTGTCGTCGACATTGTCGAAGCACTCGCCGGTCGCGCCCTCGGCGCCGATCACCCTGTTCAGCGCCGCCTGGTAGTCGCCGCGCTCGTCCTGCTCGCGGGCCGCCTCGTGGCGCTTCTTCCACTCCGTCATGTTGCCGACGGCCTGTGTGACCGGCTGTTGGCCGGCCTTGTCGTCGGCGAGTTTCCCGGCGGCGGCCAGGCCCTTGCCGAGCGCGTCCATGTCCTCCTCGAAGAAGGAGTCGTAGAGGTCGCCGCCCGACTTCGTGGTCTCCGCGCCGCGGGCCACCAGGGTCAGGTTCTCGTTGCCGCGGGCCTTGAGGGAGGCGATGCGGGCGTCGTGCAGGACGTTCAGCGAGCGGACGCCGTGGTCGTAGGAGTCGTTGAGGCCGGCGCGGGCGATGCTGTGGCCGACGACCAGCCAGAGCAGGACGACGGTGGCGGCGGCCGTGGCGGCCACCAGGCCGTGGTTCAGGACGCGGTTGGTGCGCAGGTAGTTGCGGTGCTGGGCCCAGGCGAGCGCGGCGAGCGCGACGACGCCGAGGGCGATGGCCGCCCAGGGGTAGGGGGTCGCGTCCGCGTAGTCCGCGCGCAGGCGCTGGTTCTCCTTCTTGTAGAGGTCCTCCGCCGCGGGGAGCATCTGGTTCTGCATCTTGTCGTTCGCGTACCGCAGGTAGGCGCCGCCGACGGGGAAGCCCTGGCGGTTGTAGGTGCGGGCGCGTTCGACCAGACCCTTGTACTCGGGCAGCAGGCGGTTGAGCTTGGCGATGGTCGCCGCGGAGGGGGAGTCGGGGTCCGAGTTGGCGGCCGCGTTGACGAGTTTCGCGGCGGCCGTGCGGATGTCTCTCTCGTAGCGGTCGCGGCTGGCCTTGGTCTCCTGGCCGCCGGCGAGGAAACCGCTGGAGGCGGCGGTGTTGGCGTCGGCGAGGGAGCGGTAGATGTCGGCGGCGTCCGAGCTGAGGGGCTGGCTGCTGGTGAGGACGTCGTCGGCGGCGGCCGCGCGGTCGGTCATCTGCCAGGCGGTGACGGCGCCGAAGGTGATGACGAGGAGGGCGAGGACGGCGCCGATGATGCGCAGGCGGCCGGGTTCGGTGGTGGCCGCCGCGCGGAGCTGGTCCAGGCCCTCGGCGAAGGCGGTACGGCGGGGTTCCGGCGGTGCGGCGGGTGGGGGTGGGGTGAGGGAGCCGCTGCCTTTGGTGGGCTGCGGTGGTACGGCCGGCAGTGTGGGCAGGCCGGTGCCGTGGCCGGGTTGTGGTGGTGCTGCGTTGCTCGTCGGCGGTTGTGTCACTGCTGACCTCCCCCATGGTCATCCGTCGCCGCAAGTATCGCCGCCGGGACTGACATCCGCACCGGCCTTGGTCGCATCTTGATCGGATCGACGCCCGTGCCGCATCACCTCTGCCCAGGAACACGTCGCGGGAATCTGTGCGGTTCCCCCGTAGGGGTGATGCCTGCGAGGGCCTGCGCGGGTGGGGCGGGGGCTGGTGGACAGCCCCCGGCGCAGCCCCGCCCCCCACCGGGCCGGCGGGGGTGTGGAAGTACGGACCGGTGGGGTGTGGAGGTACGGAACCGGTGGTGGAGGTACGGGTTCCGCTACTTGACGGTGCTGGGCGGGGTGAGCGGGGAGGCCGCGGCGGCCTGCGGGGATGCCGTGTTCGCGTACGCCGACGGGGGCGCGACCGCCGCCGTCGGGTCCGGCGCCGGGTCCTCCTGCGCGGGAGCGGTCGCGCCGCCGACGATCCGGATGTCCGCCGCGTCGAACGCGCGCTTGACGCGCCAGCGCAGTTCGCGCTCGACCGACAGGGCCTTGCCCGGCATGGTCTTGGCGGACAGGCGCACCACCATCGAGTCCAGGAGCACGGAGTCCAGGCCGAGGACCTCGATCGGGCTCCACAGGAGCTCGTTCCAGGGCTCCTCCTTGCCCATCTTCTCGGCGACCTCGTCCAGGGTGGTCTTCACCTTGTCCAGGTCCTCGTCCGAGCGGACCGTGACGTCGACGCCCGCCGTCGCCCAGCCCTGGGAGAGGTTGCCTATGCGCTTGACCTCGCCGTTGCGGACGTACCAGATCTCGCCGTTGTCGCCGCGCAGCTTGGTCACCCGCAGACCGACCTCTATCACCTCGCCGGAGGCGACGCCCGCGTCGATCGTGTCGCCGACGCCGTACTGGTCCTCCAGGATCATGAAGACACCCGAGAGGAAGTCCGTGACCAGGTTGCGGGCACCGAAACCGATCGCGACACCGGCGACACCGGCCGAGGCGAGCAGCGGGGCCAGGTTGATCTGGAACGTGCCCAGCACCATCAGCGCCGCCGTGCCCATGATCAGGAAGCTCGCCACCGAACGCAGCACCGAGCCGATGGCCGCAGCCCGCTGCCGGCGGCGCTCGGCGTTGACCAGCAGCCCGCCCAGCGCCGTGCCGCCCGTCGCGTCGGCGGGGCGGTTCATGCGGTCGATCAGCTTGGTGATGGCCCGCCGCACCGCGACTCTCAGCACCGCCGCTATCACCAGGATGAGCAGCACCCGGAGGCCGATCGCGAGCCAGGTCGACCAGTTCTGCTCGATCCATCCGGCGGCGTTCGTCGCGCTCTCCTGGGCGTCCTGGAGCGTGGGCACGGTCGGCGCCTGGGTCTCCGAGGGAGACGGCGACGGCGACGCACCGGCGGCCGGTAGGACGGCGGACAAGGACACGGCAGGTACCTCCAGGTGCAGCGGTCTGCCCCGCACGGCGCGGCGGTCAAGGCCGTCGAGATCACGGGATGGTCACCGGACGGGCAGAACCACCACACTAACGGGGCATTGTGTGTGCCCCTGCCGGATGTGTGAAGGAGAGACCATGCTCACCTGGGCTTGAACAGGCCATGATCCGGGGGATGAATCAGGTGTGGTCGAAAACACTCCCAGCCCGTTACCGGGACATGGTGGCGCTTCCACCAGGCATGAGGGGAGACTGACTACGAATCGTCCCGGCGCGAGCCACGCGCCGCCGGCGTACAAGGAGGCATCCGTGCCGCATGTCCTGGTCCTCAACGCGTCGTACGAGCCACTCGGTGTCGTACCGCTCCGCCGCGCGCTCGTCCTCGTCCTCGAGAACAAGGCCGTATGCCTCGAGGAGTCCGGCGCCTATCTGCACAGCGCGACCGTTACAGTCCCCGCACCCAGCGTGGTCCGGCTCAAGCGATTCGTCCGGGTTCCCTATCGGGGGCCCGTTCCTCTGACCCGCCGGGCCCTGTTCGCCCGCGACGGGGGCCGGTGTATGTACTGCGGTGGCGTCGCAACCAGCGTCGACCACGTCATCCCGCGCAGCCGCGGGGGCAAGCACGTCTGGGACAACGTGGTGGCCTCGTGCCGCCGCTGCAATCACGTGAAGGCCGACCGTCACCTCTTCGAGCTGGGCTGGCGGCTGCGCCACAAACCGGCTCCGCCCACCGGCCTGGCCTGGCGCATCATCGGGACCGGCCATAGGGACCCGCGCTGGCTGCCGTACTTGCAGCCGTACGGCGCGGACGACGCACTGGCCCGGATCGACGGCATCTCCGCCTGACGACGATCCGGGCCTTCGTGTTGCCCGTACGGTCGTGAACCGTGCCCGTACGGCCGTGATACGTGCTCGTACGGCGGGATCCGGGCCCGTACGGCTGTGAACCGGCCCCGGGGACCCCCTCCGTTCCCCGGGGCCGACCGGTCATCCGGCGCTCACCCCCTACGGCGCTCACGCGTACCGCAGCTCCGCCGGGCGTACCGAGCGGCGCAGCAGCGGCAGGGAGGTGGCCGCGGCCAGCAGGCAGGTGGCGTAGATCACCACGGGCACCAGGAGCGCCGCCCAGGGCGTCGACCAGCCGCCGCCGTCGGCGAGCGCCGCGTACCAGATGCCGATCGCCGCGCCCCCGACGCCGGCCAGCAGCACCGCGGGTGCCAGCGGCAGTGCGGTCTCCAGCAGCAGCGCCCGCCCGAGCACCGCGCGCGGCACCCCGGCGGCGGCCTGCGCGGCCAGACCCCGGCGGCGGGTGGCCAGCGACTCGGCGGTGCCGACGGCGAGACCGGACAGGGTGATGACGAGGCCCACCGCGACGGCGGCGGCCGTCAGGTCGAGGCCGGTGGTGTAGTAGGTGATGCTCTCGGCCAGGTGCTTGTCCGAGTGCAGCACCTCCAGGAGCACCTGCCGGATGCCCGTGAAGCCGGTCCCGATGATCGTCACCAGCAGCACCGCCGCGTGCGTACGGGCCGCCGCCCACGGGTCGTCGCGCAGCCGCTCCGCCGCGATCAGCGTCGCCGCCGACCGGGCCCGGGCCGCGAGCAGCCGCCCGGTGAGCTTCGCCGTGGCCCCCGCGAGCCACACGGCGCCCGCAGCGACCACCAGCACCAGGCCGAACAGCGCCAGCGGCGGCTTTCCGTCGGGCCTGCCCGGCGAGCCCGTGGACGTGGTGGTCACCGCGAGCACCGCCACCGCCCCGACCAGCAGCACCCCCGCCAGGAACAGCAGCGCCGGACCCCGGCCCGTACGTGGGCCGACACGGCGCACCCAGCCGAGCGGCGAGGCCACCACCCGGCGCAGCGCCAACGCGCCCGTCGCCGCGCCCAGCACCGGCACCGCGAGGGCGACCAGCGCGATGCCCGACCAGGTCAGGGCGGTCGGCCGGTCCCACAGGCGCAGCACGAGCAGTACCGAGAAGACGGTGGCGACCGCCGAGCCGAGCAGACAGGCCAGCCCGGTCTCCATGGCGGCGATCCGCCGCACCTGCCAGGGGGACGCCCCGGCCAGCCGCAGTCCCGCCAGCCGCCGGTCGCGGTGCACGGCCCCGATACGGGCGCACTGCCCGAGGAACCCGAGCACCGGGACCAGCAGGAGCAGCAGACCGACGATGACCCCGGCGCGCGTCCCAGCCTCGTCCAGCAGGCCCGCGCCGAAGGACACGCGGTGACGGCCGCGCGCCGAGGCCAGTGTGACGGCGGCGAGCGCGAACCCGGTCGCGAGCGCCGCGCCCGTCGCCGTGAGCGTGATCCGCCACCACTCCCCGCGGTCGGACCCGCGGGTGAGCTGCCAGGCCAGACGCAGATCGGACCGCAGGGACCTGAGGGACTTCGGGAACATTCGGGACGTCAGGAGCTTCACGCGGTCACCCCCAGCGGGACCACGGCGCCGTCCCGCAGCTGCACTTCCCGGTCCGCGTACGCCGCCACCTGGGCGTCGTGCGTGATCAGCAGCACCGCCGTGCCCGACTCGCGGGCCGTGTGCGTCAGGGCGGTCATCACCTGCTCGCTCGCCAGCGAGTCCAGCGCCCCCGTCGGCTCGTCCGCGAAGACTACCTTCGGACCGGTGACCAGGGCCCGGGCCAGCGCGGCGCGCTGGGCCTGGCCGCCGCTCATCTCGCCCGGCCGCAGCTCCTCCTGCCCGCGCACCCCGAACCGCTCCAGCCACTCCCCGGCCCGCGCGCGGGCCTCGGCGCGGGTGGCGCCGCCCAGCATCAGCGGCAGGGCGACGTTGTCGAGCGCCGTCAGCTCGGGAATGAGCTGCCCGAACTGGAACACCACACCGAACTCGGTGCGGCGCAGCTCGCTCAGCCGCTTCTCGGACAGCTCCTCCAGCCGCTCACCGCCGTACGTCACCGAGCCGGCGTCCGGGCGGACGATCCCGGCCAGGCAGTGCAGCAGCGTCGACTTGCCGCTGCCGCTGGCGCCGGTCACGGCGAGGATCTCGCCGGGGTGCAGGTCGACCGAGGCGCCGCGCAGGGCCTGGGTCCGGTCGTGCGCCTTGGCGAGGTCACGGGCCGCCAGGAGCGGCACTGGTTTGTTCATGCTGCGTCGACCTCCGCGGTCAGGGTGGTGAGCCGGGCCGCCGTGGTCGTCATCCAGCGGAGGTCGGCGTCGAGGTGGTTGAGGGCGAAGTCCGCCGAGAGCACGGTCGCCAGATCCGAGCCCTTGGCGGACTTGACCGCCGTGAGTTCGCGCATCCGCTCCATGTGGGCGGCGCGCTGGGCCCGCAGGTAGGTGGCCGGGTCGCCGCCCGACAGGATCGAGACGACGACCTTGGCGAAGATCTCGTTCGTCACGAACGGTGCGGGCGGGGCGATCTCCCCGGCCCACCGGGACAGCTCGCGGGCGCCCTCGTCCGTCGAGCGGTACATCGTCCGCTCCGGCCCGCCGTCGGAGTCGGTGCCCTCGACCTCCGCGAGGCCGTCCCGGACCAGGCGCTGCAGGGTCGTGTAGACCTGCCCGTAGGCCAGCGGACGGGCCTGCGGGAAACGTTCGTCGTGGCGTCGCTTGAGGTCGTAGCCGTGGCTCGGACCCGAGGCGAGCAGGCCCAGCAGGATGTGGCGGGTGCTCATGGCGATCATTATGTACTCAGTACATGTACTGAGTGAATAGTGGCATCGAAGAAAAAGAACCTCGTGGGTCCGTCGGATCTGTGGGTTTGTCGATCCGCGGGGCCTGCCGGATCCCTCAGGACTCGGTGGTGACGGCGTACGCCTCCACCGACCACAGCGAATACCCGTACGGCGTGGCCCGCTGCTCGCCCTGCACGCGCACGTACCGCACGTCCCGTTCGTCCATCCGTACGGTCTCCCGCCCGCCCCGGCCGTCGCGCACCGCCGCCGCCGTGCGCCAGCGGCGGCCGTCCGCCGAGACCTGGATGCGGTATGCCGACGGGTACGCGTCCTGCCAGCTCAGCACGACCCTGCCCAGCCGCGCCGGCCGGGCCACTTCGACCTGCCACCAGGCGCCGTCGTCGACGGGGGAGGACCAGCGCGTCGCCGGGTCGCCGTCGATCGCCGCCGGTGCCGGGAAGTCGGGCGTCTCGTCGGCCGAGGAGCTCGCCCGGCCGCCGCGTGCCAGGTCGGGCCCGCCGGTGCGCGGGACGGCGCGGACGGTGAGGGTGCGGCTCGTCTCCCCGAACGCGAGCCGGACGTCGTACGACCGCATCGGCGTCCCCGGCTCCACGGTCACCTCGACCGGGACGTCCACCGTCGTGCCGCGCGGGACCGTCAGCGCGGTGCGCGGGACCCGGACCTGTACGCCCTCGGGCGCTTCGACGGTGAGCCGCCCACGGGCGTCGGCGGGCCGCAGCGAGCCGATCCGGGCCTTCAGGCGCTCCGTACGGCCGATCTCGACGTCCGGGCGGTCGCGGGTCACCGTCAGGGAGGTGGCGGGGGAGTCCGCGAACCACGGGATCACGTGCCGGACCCGGGCGGGGGCGCGGGCGGTGACGCGCACGGCGTCCACGCGCTCTCCGGCGCGCAGTTCGGTGGCGCCCGTCCCGGCCAGGTCGCCCACCCGCCGCCAGCCCGCGCCGGGCACGTGGACCTCGACGGTCCCGCCGGTGCCGGGCTCGGTGAGGACCGTGACGGCGGCCAGGGAGCGGGGGTGCGGGAAGCGGAGGGTGCGGGTGCCGGCCGTGTCGCCGGGATTCCCGGGCGGCTCGTGGTCGATGCCCGCCCACGCCTGGTACGCCTTCTGCGCCTGCCGCAGGAACGGGTCCAGCACGCCCTGCCCGACGGTCACCCGGCCCGGCTCCAGCCGCGCCCTCAGCCGCCCCAGCGTCCGGTACGCCGTCCAGGCCGCCGTCGTGTCCCCGGCGCTCTGGGCGCGCAGCATGTCGAGCGCCGTCGTGCCCGCCTCGCCGTAGCGCGCCAACTGCTCGGCCCAGGGGGCCACTTCGGCGGCGAGGGCGGTTCCCCTCAGCCGCTGCGGCAGCTCACGCAGCACCGTGAACGCCTCGCGCAGCCCCCGGTCGGCACTCCGGTCCCCGGCGGTGCGCGCACGCCAGAACGCCTCGATCAACGGGCGCAGATACGCCGACTCCGCACCGCCCAGCACCGAGGACGCGTCGTTCCCGGCGAGGGCGGTCAGGGCCTCCTCGCGCCGGGGGTTTCCGCCCGCCAGGTCGGCGATCGCGGCCCGCCAGGACTCCTGGGGGCGGTAGTCGCGCGGGTTCCAGGCGTAGTCGGCGGCGGTGAACAGCGGGATGCGGGACGCCTCCGCCTGCTGCATCGCGTTGGCGAGCAGGGCGGCCGAGCCGGTGGCGACGGCCGGTTCGCGGCCCTGGTAGGGGCCGAGGAAGATCCGGCCGGGGGCGTAGTCGTTGACCGGGTAGTTGTCCATGGTGACCAGCGGATGCCCGAACACGGCCCGCGCTTCGGCCAGTTCGCGCCCGGTGATGGTCCGGGGGACCACCCCGACCCCGGTCCACGCCACCTGCACACCTTCGTCCAGTTCGGCGGCCAGCGCGCGCCGGTACTCGGTCGTGCCGTTCTCGTAGTACTCGGTCGGCATCAACGACAGGGCGACCGCACCGGGGTGACGGTCCGCCAGGTGCCGGGCCACCGCGTTCGCCACCCGCGCCTGGGCCCGCGCCGCCGCCTCGGGGCCGGACCCGAACCGGTCGGCGTCCGCTTCGCAGTGCCACTCGCTGTAGCTGACGTCCTGGAACTGGAGCTGGAAGGCGCGCAAGCCCAGCGCCCACATCGCGTCGAGCTTGCGGGTCAGCGCCCGCAGGTCGGCCTCCGACGAGAAGCACATCTCCTGGCCCGGCGCCACCGCCCAGGCGAGCGTGACGTGGTTGCGGCGGGCCCGCTCGGCCAGTTCCCGGAACTCCGCGCGCCGCTCGGCCGGGTACGGCTCCTGCCAGCGGGCCTGCCGGTAGAGGTCGTCGCCGGGGGCGTAGAGGTACCGGTTCTGCTTGGTGCGGCCCATGAAGTCCAGCTGCGCGAGCCGCTGCCCGTGCGTCCACGGGGTGCCGTAGAAGCCCTCGGTGATGCCGCGCACGGCGGTGCCGGGCCAGTCGCGGATGTCGACGGCGGCGATCGTCCCGTCGGGGCGCAGGAGTTGCCGCAAGGTCTGGACGGCGTGGAACAGGCCGTCCGCGTCGGCCCCGGTGAGGGAGACGGTGCCCTGGCCGACGGTCAGCCGGTACCCGCCGGCGGGGAGGGCGCCCCGGGTGTCGCCGTGCGGCTGCTGCGTCCGGGCGCGCACCACCAGCGCGCCCGGGGACTCCTGATCGCCGGTGATCCGGCGTGCGCCCGCCTGTCGCAGCAGGTCGCGCAGGGCATCGACGGCGTACGGATCGGCTGTCGGGTCCGTGAGCAGCGCCACCTGGCCGGTGACCGTGGCGGGGGCGCCGTTCGCGCGCAGGGAGTGCGGGCGTGGCCAGACGGAGGCGTCGGCCCCGGTGCTGTCGGCCGTGCCGGTGAGGGCCGTGACCGGGTCCGGGGCGGGCGGGGCCGCCACCGCGGCGGGAGCGGCACCCAGGGTTCCGGCGACGACGGCGAACGCGAGAGCGGCTGCCCTCTTCCCACGCCGTGGCTGCACAGGCCCCCTCCTGATGGTCGACGCCCCTGTCCGCCCTGTGACAGAGGGATCGAGCCCACCATCCGCCCGGGGGAGGTGTCAACGAGAGTGGCCGTAGTGACTGGTTTGCCGGAATCTGGAGAGAGGGGAGGGGGGCAGAATGTGACCAAAGGCACGATGTCCGTCCTGGGGCGTCTGTCGTCGCGCCCGCTGGGTAGGGCTGCGGTAACCCCACCGAAGCCGTACTCGACAAGGAGACCCCCGTGGCTGCCATGGCACACCTTCCGCTCCCGGCCCCGTCCAAACCCAGGGCGGAGATGTCCGCCGAGCCCGAGACCCCCCATTTCTGCGTCTTCAGCGCGGAGCGCACCTGCGCCGAGGCCCCGCTGACCAGCGAACCGCCCCTGCCCGACGCCGAACCCCTCACCAGTGAGCCGCCCCTCGCCGACGCCGCCCCGCTCACCAGCGAGCCCTCGGCCGTCGTCCCGGACTTCACGAGGCCCTAGATGAGCGCGCCCCGGCCGGCCGAGCCCTGCACCGAGGACCTGTCCCGGCTCGCCGTCCTGCACGGCGTGGCCACCTCCTACAGCCCGTCCCCGGACCGTACGGTCGCGGCCTCGGCCACGGCCGTCACTCTGACCCTCGCCGCCCTCGGCGTCGACGCGAGCACGCCCGGCGCGGTCCGCGCCGCGCTCGCCGCCCGCGAGCGGGAGCTGAGCGAGCGGCTGCTGCCCCCGACCGTGGTGTGCTGGAGCGGGAGCACGCCGGCCGCCCTGACCGCGCTGCCCGGGGGCACCGGACTGCGCATCGAGACCGAGCAGGGCGAGACGCGTGCCTCCGCCGAGCAACTGCCGCCCGGTGTCCACCGGTTGACCGCCACCGCCCCGGACGGCCGGACCGCCGAGGCCCACCTGGTCGTCGCCCCGCCCCGGCTGCCCACACCCACCGGACGCTCGTACGGGCTCCTCGTCCAGCTGTACTCCCTGCTCTCCCGCCGCTCCTGGGGCATGGGCGACCTCGGTGACCTCGGCGAACTGGCCGGCTGGGCCGGGCGGGCGCTCGGCGCCGGGTTCGTCCAGGTCAACCCGCTGCACGCGGCCGTACCGGGCGCCCCCACCGACCCCTCCCCGTACCGGCCCTCCTCCCGCCGCTTCCCCGACCCGATCCATCTGCGCGTCGAGGAGATCCCCGAGTTCGCGTACGTCGAGGACCGCGACCGCGTGCGGACGCTGCTGGAGAGAGCGGGCCGGCTGCGCGAGGCCGTGCTGGAGAAGGGCGCCCTGATCGACCGGGACGCGGTGTGGGAGCTCAAGCGGGAGGCGCTGGAGCTGGTGCTCCAGGTGCCACTCGGCCCCGGCAGGCGCGCCGCCTACTGCGACTTCCTCGCCGAGCAGGGGCAGGCCCTGGAGGACCACGCCACCTGGTGCGCGCTCGCCGAGGTGCACGGCTCCGATGGGCACCGGTGGCCGACCGGCCTGCGCGATCCGCGCTCGGCCGACACCGTCCGGGCCCGCAACGGCCTGCTGGACCGGGTCGACTTCTGGTCGCGGCTCGCCTGGCTCACCGACGCCCAGCTCACCGCCGCCCAGCGCGCCGCCCGCGAGGCCGGGATGCCGGTCGGGATCGTGCACGACCTCGCGGTCGGCGTGCACCCCGGCGGCGCCGATGCCTGGGCGCAGCAGGACCACTTCGCCGCCGGGATGTCGGTGGGCGCCCCGCCCGACGCCTTCAACGCGCGCGGCCAGGACTGGGGACTGCCGCCCTGGCGCCCCGACCGGCTGGCCGCGTCCGGCTACGCGCCCTTCCGCGACCTCCTGCGCGCGCTCTTCCGCTACGCCGGCGCCCTGCGCATCGACCACGTCATGGGCCTGTTCCGGCTGTGGTGGGTGCCCGAGGGGCGTCCGCCGACGGAGGGCACGTACGTCCGCTACGACGCCGAGGCCATGCTCGCCGTCCTCGTGCTGGAGGCCTCCCGGGCCGGGGCGCTGGTCATCGGCGAGGACCTGGGCACGGTCGAACCCGGGGTGCGCGAGGCGCTGCGCGAGCGCGGGGTGCTCGGCACGTCGGTGCTGTGGTTCGAGCGGGACTGGGAGGGCGACCGTCTGCCCCTGCCGCCCGACCGCTGGCGCGCCGACTGCCTGGCCACCGCCACCACCCACGACCTGCCGCCCACCGCCGCCCGCCTCACCGGCGAACACGTCGACCTCCGCGACAGCCTCGGCCTGCTGACCCGCCCGCTGGCGGAGGAACGGGCCGAGGCGGCGGCGGACACCGCCGAGTGGCTGGCGCTGCTCACCCGGCTCGGGCTGCTCCGGGGCACCGGCGGCACCGACCCCTCCTCCGAGGAGGCCGAGATCCAGGCCGTCCACCGCTTCCTGCAGCGCACCCCCGCCCGCCTGATGGGCGTCTGGCTCCCGGACGGCGTCGGCGACCGCCGCCCGCAGAACCTGCCGGGCACCTGGGACCAGTACCCGAACTGGCGACTGCCGATCGCGGACGCGCAGGGGCGCCCGATGACGCTGGAGGAGCTCGCGGCCTCCCCGAGGCTGCACGCACTGATCGACGTCCTGCGGGAGAGGGGAGCCCCGTGACGGCCCGGTGCTCGGTGGCGGCCCGGTGCTCGGTGGCGGCCCGGTGTCCGATGGCGCCCGAGTGCCGGGTGGCGCCCCGAGACCGACCGGGTGACACCCCGAGTGCCCCGTGACGCCCCGGTGCACGGTGTCGGCCCGATGCCCGGTGGCGCCCCGCGCTCTCCTACGGCACCCCGGCCGCGCGCCCCCTCCCGGCATTCGATACTTTTGGCTCCGTGGACAAGAAGAACGCCCTGCGCGCCGGCGCCCTGGCCGCCGGTACGACGCTGATGATGCTGCTCATGTCGTCCCCCGCGCTCGCGCTGACCCGCGACGACGGCGACGACCCCGGCCCGGGCCTGAGCGTCATCGAGACGCTGGGTCTGTTCGTCGTGGCCCCGACCGTGCTGTTCGTGGTCATCGCGGGCCTCGTCATGGTCCTCGACCGCTCCAAGGAGGAGCACCGGGTGACCAGCCGCAACATCAAGACCAAGGCCGACGCGAAGGCCTGACACGGGCCTCCCTTCGAGTCCGCCGCAGACCTGACCGAGGGCGCCGTCTCCGGCGTACGTACGCGCACACGCAGCCGTACGTGCGTACGCCGGAGACGGCGCCCTTTTGTCTGCCCGGGCGGGCCCTCACGGATGCGGCGCCGTCAGGTAGCGCTGCACCGTCGGGCCCAGCCAGGCCACGATCTCCTGCCGGGTCAGCGCCACGGCCGGTGAGAAGCGCAGCACGTACCGGGCGAGCGCCAGTCCCAGCAGCTGCGCGGCCATGAGCGCGGTTCGCGCCGGGGCCTGCTCCGGATCCGGGCACACCTCGCGGGTGACCGCCAGCAGCTGGTCCCGGAAGATGCCCTGCATGCGCTCGGCCCCGGCCTGGTTGGTGACGCCGACCCGGAGCAGCGCGGTGAGCACCTCGTTCTCCTCCCACAGGCCGAGGAAGTGCGACACGAGGGTGGCGCCCACCTCCTCCCGGGGCAGCGCGCGCAGGTCGGGCAGCTTCAGGTCGACGGCGACGGCGGCCGCGAACAGGCCCTCCTTGGTGCCGAAGTAGCGCATCACCATCGACGGGTCGATCCGCGCGTCCTTCGCGATGGCGCGGATGGTGGCCCGCTCGTAGCCGTCGGCGGCGAAACGCTCGCGGGCGGCGTGGAGGATCGCGGCACGGGTGGTGTCGGAGCGGCGGGCGGGAGCGGACGGCCCTGAGGGTCTGCTGCCGGGCGCACTGCCGGGCGCGTTTTCGGTCATGCCCACGAGCGTAGGCCAACACCTATGGGCCAACAACTGTTGACGTCGTTGCGGGGGCGTCCTACGTTGGTCAACAGACGTTGGCAAACAGGTGTTGGCAGCGGCTGTTGGTCCACGAGTGTCGACCCACGTACGTTGGCCCCAGGGAGGCCCTGATGAACGGCACCACCCGCACCGTGATCGTCGTCGGCTCCGGCCCCACCGGTCTGCTCCTGGCCGGCGACCTCGCCACCGCCGGCGTCCCCGTCACCGTCGTCGAGAAGCGCCCGCGCGAGATCAGCAACCTCTCCCGCGCCTTCGTCCTGCACGCCCGCACGCTGGAACAGTTCGACGCCCGGGCCGTGGCCGACGAGCTGGAGCGGGTGGGTCGGCGGCTCGACCGGTTCCGTCTCTACGGCCGCCTCAGCCTGGACCTCTCCGTGCTCCCCTCCCGCTTCCGGCACATCCTCGTCCTGCCGCAGTACGAGGTGGAGAAGGTCCTGGAGCGGCGGGCGTCCGAGGCCGGCGCGGAGTTCCGGTACGAGACCGAGGTGACCGGGCTGACCCAGGACGCGGACGGCGTGACGGTCCAGGTCCGCGGCCCCGGCGGCGGCGCGGAGGCGCTGCGCGCGGCGTATGTCGTCGGCGCCGACGGGATGCGCAGCACCGTGCGGAACGCGGTCGGACTGCCGTTCCCGGGCCGCTCGGTGATCCGCTCCGTCATGCTCGCGGACGTCCGGGTGACCGAGGAGCCCGGGGAGCTGCTCACCTTCGACGCCGTCGGCGACGCCTTCGCCTTCGTCGTCCCCTTCGGCGACGGCTACCACCGCGTCATCTGCTGGGACCGCGGCCGCGAACTCCCCGACGACGCGCCCCTCGACCTCGACGAGATCAAGGAGACCACCCGGCGCGCCCTCGGCCGTGACTTCGGCATGCACGACCCGCGCTGGATGTCCCGCTTCCACAGCGACGAACGGCAGGCGCCCGCCTACCGGGCCGGCCGCGTCTTCCTCGCCGGGGACGCCGCGCACGTCCACACCCCGGCCGGCGCCCAGGGCATGAACACCGGCCTGCAGGACGCCGCCAACCTCAGCTGGAAACTGGCCGCCGTCCTCAAGGGCCACGCGGACGACGCCCTCCTGGACACCTACCAGGCCGAACGCCATCCCGTCGGCAGGACGGTGCTGCTCAGCAGCGGCGGCATCGTGCGCGCCGCCATGGCCAGGCGGCCCTGGACGCGCGCCCTGCGCACCGCCTTCGCCGCCTTCCTCGACACCGCCGGCCCGGCGCAGCGCAAGGCGCTCGGCCAGGTCACCGGCATCGGCTACCGGTACGCCGCACCCCGCGGCGCGCACCGCTTCACCGGCCTGCGCGCACCCGACATCGCCCTCGCCGGCGGCGGCCGCCTCCACGAGGCCCTGCGCGGCGGCCGGTTCGTGCTGATCACCCCGCGGGCGTGCGAGATGGCGGGCGAGGCGGACGGCGAGCGCAAGGACCGGCTGGCCGTCGAGCGCTGGGCGAGCGACCGTCGTACGACCGTGCTGGTCCGGCCGGACGGGTACGTGGCGTGGGCGGCGGACTCCGCGGACGTACGGGCGATCGAGGCGGCGCTCGCGGCCCACGTGGGGTGAGGACCGCCCTGACTCACCTCTCGGTGGCGAACAGCAACTCCCGCAGCAGGTCGGCCAGTTGGCCGGCCTGTTCGGCGCCGAGGGCGGACAGCGCCTCGGTCTGTACGGCCAGCCCCGCGCCGACCGCCTCGTCGATCAGGTCCAGCCCCTGCTCCGTGAGCGTGACCTGGAGCCCCCGGCGGTCGTGTGGGTCGGGGGAGCGGCGCAGCAGGCCGGCGCGTTCGAGTTTGTCGAGGCGGCCGGTCATGCCGCCGGTGGTGAGCATCAGGGTGGCCGAGAGCTGGCGCGGGGAGAGCGTGTAGGGCTCGCCCGCGCGGCGCAGGGTCGCCAGGACGTCGAACTCGCCGCGGGAGATCCCGTACTTCGCGTACGCCTTCTCCATCCGGTCGCCCATCGCGCGTGAGATCCGGTAGATGCGGCCGAAGATCTCCATGGCGGCGGTGTCGAGATCGGGCCGGACCGCTGCCCACTGGTCGATGATCGCGTCGACGGGGTCCTTGCGCTGCTCGGGGCGTTCGCTCATGGGCCCGAGTATCGGGCGCCTTCGGGTCACCCGCAAGAAAGTTGCTTGACGGAAAGTTGCTTAGCGTTAAGCTACTTGCTACTCACCTACTCGAAGGGTGCGCCCATGCGTCCCCCCACCTCGAACCGCGCCACGCTCACCGTCCTCACCGCCCTCGCCCCGATCTCCTGGGGCACCACGTACGCCGTCACCACCGAGTTCCTCCCGCCCGACCGCCCCCTGTTCACCGGCCTCATGCGCGCCCTGCCCGCCGGGCTGCTCCTGCTGGCCCTCGCCCGGGTGCTGCCGCGTGGCGCCTGGTGGTGGAAGGCGGCCGTACTCGGCGCGCTGAACATCGGCGCCTTCTTCCCGCTGCTGTTCCTGTCCGCGTACCGGCTGCCCGGTGGCCTGGCGGCGGTCGTCGGCTCGGTGGGGCCGCTGTTCGTGGTCGGCCTCTCGGCGCTGCTGCTGGGGCAGCGGCCGACGGCGCGCACGCTGCTCACCGGGGTCGTGGCCGCGTTCGGCGTGAGCCTCGTCGTCCTGAGGGCGGCGGGGGCGCTGGACGCGCTCGGCCTGCTCGCGGCCCTCGCCTCCACGGCGTCCATGTCCACTGGCACCGTGCTCACCAAGCGATGGGGGCGCCCCGACGGGGTCGGCCCGCTGGCGCTCACCGGCTGGCAGCTGACCGCCGGCGGACTGCTCATCGCCCCGCTGGCCTTCCTCGTCGAGGGCGCGCCGCCCGCGCTGGACGGCCGGGCGCTCGGCGGCTACCTGTACCTCGCCCTGGCCAGCACGGCGGTCGCGTACTGGCTCTGGTTCCGCGGTATCGGCCGGCTCACCGCCACGCAGGTCACCTTCCTCGGCCCGCTGTCCCCGCTGACCGCGGCCGTGGTCGGCTGGGCGGCACTCGGGCAGGCGCTGACGCCGGTGCAGGTGGCGGGCATGGTGGTGGCGTTCGGGGCGACGGTGGCGGGCCAGATCGGGCCTCGGGCCGGACGGGAATCCCGGGCCGGACGGGAGCCGGAATCGTTCACCATCGCTGAAAGGAATCCGCGGAAGGATTCGATGGACCTGACAGGCCCGGCGCTGCGACGGTGAGGGCGCCAGCCGTCACCCGATCAGCGAAGCCCGTCCGGACACGCCCAAGGGGCGCCCGGCACACAGCACCGGGCGCCCCCGTCGACGCACGGACAGACGTGTACGGACAGACGTGTACGGACAGACGTACCGGCGCTACTCCCCAGCCGCCGCGTCCGCCCGCTGCGCCCGCAGTGCCCGCTCCACGCCCGCCCGGGACTCCGAGACGAGCCGGCGCAGGGCCGCGTTCGGCTCGGCGGAGGACAGCCAGGCGTCCGTCTTGTCCAGGGTCTCCTGGGAGACCTGGATCGACGGGTACAGGCCGACCGCGATCTGCTGGGCCATCTCGTGGGAGCGGGACTCCCAGATGTCCTTGACCACTTCGAAGAACTTGTCCGCGTACGGCGCCAGCAGCTCGCGCTGGTCGGTCTGGACGAAGCCGGAGATGACCGCCTCCTGGACGGCGTTGGGGAGCTTGTCGGAGTCGATGACCGACGCCCACGCCTCCGCCTTGGCCTCCGGGGTGGGGCGGGCCGCGCGGGCCGTGGCGGCGTGGCGTTCGCCCGCCGCCGTCTTGTCGCGCTCGTACTCGCCCGCGATCTCCGTCTCGTCGAAGCGGCCCACCGCCGCGAGCCGCTGGACGAACGCCCAGCGCAGCTCCGTGTCGACGACCAGGCCCTCGATGGTCTGCAAGCCGTCCAGCAGGCCCTCCAGCAGGTCCAGCTGCTCCGGCGTGCGGGCCGTCGCCGCGAACGCCCGCGCCCAGGCCAGCTGGTGGTCGCTGCCCGGTGCGGCGGCCCGCAGGTGGGCCAGGGTGGCGTCCGTCCAGCGGGTCAGCAGCGCCCCGCGGGCGGCCGGGTCGGCGTACAGGTCGATCGCCAGCTTCACCTGGCGGTGCAGCGACTGCACGACACCGATGTCGGACTCCTTGGCGATGCCGGACAGGACCAGGGAGAGGTAGTCGCGGGCCGGGAGCTCGGCGTCGCGGGTCATGTCCCAGGCCGACGCCCAGCACAGGGCGCGCGGCAGCGAGGCCTCGAAGTCGCCCAGGTGCTCCGTGACGACGGCCAGCGACTTCTCGTCCAGGCGGACCTTCGCGTACGACAGGTCGTCGTCGTTGAGCAGGACGACGGCCGGGCGGCGCCTGCCGACCAGTTGCGGTACGGCGGTCAGTTCGCCGTCGACGTCCAGCTCGACGCGCTCGTCGCGGACCAGCTTGCCGCCGGCGGTGTCCGTGTCCGGAGCGGACAGCTCGTAGAGGCCCACCGCGATCCGGTGCGGGCGCAGGATCGGCTCGCCCTTCGCACCGGCCGGGAGCGCCGGGGCCTCCTGCCGGATCGCGAAGGACGTGATGACACCGTCGGCGTCCGTCTCGATCTCGGGGCGGAGGATGTTGATCCCCGCCGTCTCCAGCCACTTCTTCGACCAGGTCTTCAGGTCGCGCCCGGAAGTCTCCTCCAGCGCGCCCAGCAGGTCGGACAGGCGCGTGTTGCCGTACGCGTGGCGCTTGAAGTACGCCTGCACGCCCCGGAAGAACTCGTCCTCGCCGACGTAGGCGACGAGCTGCTTGAGCACCGAGGCGCCCTTGGCGTACGTGATGCCGTCGAAGTTGACGAGCACGTCGTCCAGGTCGCGGATGTCCGCCATGATCGGGTGCGTGGAGGGCAGCTGGTCCTGCCGGTACGCCCAGGTCTTCATCGAGTTGGCGAACGTGGTCCACGAGTGCGGCCAGCGCGAGCCGGGGGCCGCCGCCTGGCAGGCGATGGAGGTGTAGGTGGCGAACGACTCGTTCAGCCACAGGTCGTTCCACCACTCCATGGTGACCAGGTCGCCGAACCACATGTGGGCCAGCTCGTGCAGGATGGTCTCCGCGCGCACCTCGTACGCCGCGTCGGTCACCTTCGACCGGAACACGTACTGGTCCCGGATGGTCACGGCACCGGCGTTCTCCATCGCGCCCGCGTTGAACTCCGGTACGAACAGCTGGTCGTACTTCTTGAACGGGTACGCGTAGTCGAACTTCTCCTGGAACCACTCGAAGCCCTGCCGGGTCACCTCGAAGATCGCGTCCGAGTCGAGGTACTCGGCGAGCGAGGGACGGCAGTAGATGCCGAGCGGGACGGACTGGCCGTCCTTCTCGTACACGCTGTGCACCGAGTGGTACGGGCCGACGATCAGGGCCGTGATGTACGTCGAGATGCGCGGCGTCGGCTCGAACTCCCAGACGTTTCCCTTCGGTTCGGGCGTCGGAGAGTTGGAGATGACCGTCCAGCCCTCGGGCGCCCTCACGGTGAACTGGAAGGTGGCCTTCAGGTCCGGCTGCTCGAACGACGCGAACACGCGGCGCGCGTCCGGCACCTCGAACTGGGTGTAGAGGTAGGCCTGGTTGTCGACCGGGTCGACGAACCGGTGCAGGCCCTCGCCGGTGTTGGTGTACGCGCAGTCGGCGACCACCCGCAGGATGTTGCGGCCCTTGAGCAGGCCGGGCAGGGCGATGCGGGAGTCCTCGAAGACCTCGGCGGGGTCGAGGGAGTCCCCGTTGAGGGTCACCTCGTGCACGGTCGGGGCCACCAGGTCGATGAAGGACTCGGCACCGTTCTCGGCGGCGACGTCGAAGCGCACCGTGGTCACGGACCGGTAGGTGCCGCCCTCTTGCGCGCCGGAGAGGTCGAGATCGATCTCGTACGAGTCAACGGTGAGCAGCTTCGCCCGCTGCTGCGCCTCTTCGCGAGTCAGGTTTGTGCCAGGCACGCGGTCATCTCCTCGGTACACCTCGTATGTGTCGGTCTGGTCATCCTTCCATGCGCATGGGGCGATCTGGGGTGGCCCGGGCCCGACCGTGGGGAACGGGAGGGGAAACCCTCTACCGGGGGACCGTCACAGCGACCCCTGCGGAACTCGACGTCCGGATTCCGCCGGTGCCCCGGGCCGGCCGGCGCGAGCCTGAGGTGCATGACGACGTACGTCGCACGCCCCATCCCGGCACCGGTCCTCAAGGAACTGCGCACCGCCGACGACGCCGGCCGCCCCATGGACCCCGTCACCGGCGAGGAGGGCGGCACCCCGCTGCGCTGCTGCCTGCGTCACAGCGCGCCGGGTGAGCGCATCGCGCTCGTCTCCTACGCCGCCCTGCGCCGCTGGGCTGCCGAGACGGGCGCCGACCCGGGCCCCTACGACGAACTGGGCCCCGTCTTCATCCATGCCGAGGAGTGCGCGGGGCCGCAGGGCAGGACCCTCCCCTTCACCAACAGCCACCGCGTCCTGCGCCGTTACTCGGCCGAGGGGCACATCCTGGGCGGGGAGCTGGTGGAGGGACCCGAAGCGTTCGAGACAGGTCTCCTGAACGCGTTCGACGACCCGGCCGTGGCGCTCGTCCACGTCCGGGCCGTCGAGTACGGGTGTTTCCTCTACGAGGTGCGCAGGTCCTAGCCGCGCAGCTCCGCCGCCACCAGTTCCGCGATCTGCACCGCGTTCAGCGCGGCGCCCTTGCGGAGGTTGTCGTTGGAGACGAACAGCGCCAGGCCGTTGTCCACCGTCTCGTCGCGGCGGATGCGGCCGACGTACGACGGGTCCTTGCCGGCCGCCTGGAGCGGGGTGGGGATGTCGGACAGCTCCACGCCCGGGGCGTCCTTCAGCAGCTCCGTCGCGCGCTCGGGGGTGATCGGGCGGGCGAAGCGGGCGTTGACCTGGAGGGAGTGGCCGGAGAAGACCGGGACGCGCACGCAGGTGCCGGAGACCTTCAGCTCGGGGATCTCCAGGATCTTGCGGGACTCGTTGCGGAGCTTCTGCTCCTCGTCGGTCTCGTTCAGGCCGTCGTCGACGAGGTTGCCCGCGAAGGGCAGCACGTTGAAGGCGATGGGGCGCTTGTAGACACCGGGCTCGGGGAAGTCGACCGCATCTCCGTCGTGGGTGAGCTTGTCGGCGTCGGCGACCACCTTCTGCACCTGGCCGTGCAGCTCGGCGACGCCCGCGAGGCCGGAGCCGGACACCGCCTGGTAGGTGGCGACGACCAGGGCCTCCAGGCCCGCCTCCGCGTGCAGCGGCTTCAGGACCGGCATCGCGGCCATCGTCGTGCAGTTCGGGTTGGCGATGATGCCCTTGGGGCGGTTCGCGATCGCGTGCGGGTTCACCTCGGAGACGACGAGGGGGACCTCCGGGTGCCTGCGCCAGGCGGAGGAGTTGTCGATCACGACCGCGCCCTGGGAGGCGACCTTCTCGGCCAGCGCCTTGGAGGTGGCGCCGCCCGCGGAGAACAGCACGATGTCCAGGCCGGTGTAGTCGGCGGTGGACGCGTCCTCCACGGTCACGCCGTCCAGCACCGTCCCCGCGGAGCGGGCCGAGGCGAACAGGCGCAGCTCGTCGACCGGGAAGTTCCGCTCCGTGAGGATCCTGCGCATGACCGTGCCGACCTGTCCGGTGGCTCCGACGATTCCGACCCTCACAGCGACTCCCTGTCTCGTTTGTGTCTGTATGGCTTGACCGAGGCTTTTCCATGATGCGGCCGACCACGGCCCGCCTGTCCACTTTTTTGGGCGGGGTGCCCGGGGAATGGGACGGCCCGGCTCGGCCGGCGGTTGCGGACATCCGGCGTCCACCCCGCTGAGCTGGAGAAATTCATCCGCCGGGCGCCCCGCACCGCAAGCTCGCCTGCCCGGTGCCGTCCCTGGCATACGAGGGTGTGACGTACGCCTCCGTGTCCGCCGGAAATCCGTCCGAACGCTCCGAACGTATCGCCCCGTCGCGGCGTCGTAGGAGAAACACGGTGAGGGGGTGGCTTGTGCTGCGGGGAAGGACCCGGCGCGGCCGCGGGGGGTACGCCGGTACGGGCGACGATCCGCTGGACGCGGCCCAGGAACGCCGGGTGCGGGCGGTGCTCGCACTGGGCGGGGTACCGCAGGCGGACCTGCTGGACGGGGTGCAGCAGGTCCGCCTGCGGCTGCTGGAGCGTGCCGCGCGCGGGCAGGAGGCGCCGCGGGACGTCTCGGCGTGGGCGGCGGTCGTCGCCTCCAACCTCGCCATGGACTGGCACCGGGCCAAGCGCCGCCAGGAGCGGCTCGGGGAGCGGCTGGCGTCCCTGCGGCAGCCGGAGCACGCCTCCTCCGGAGAGGACACCCGCCTGCTCTCCCTCGCCGTCGCCCAGGGCCTGGACGAGCTGCCCGACGCCCAGCGTCAGGTGCTCGTCCTGCGCTTCTTCGCGGACCTGCCGGTGCGCTCGATCGCCGAGCAGCTCGGCGTCCCGGAGGGCACGGTCAAGAGCTGGCTGCACACGGCGGTACGGGCCCTGCGCGCCCGCCTGCACGAGGACGAGGTGGTGTGACGTGACCGCCCGCAAGGACGACAGGGACGACCGGCGCGATGCCGGGCACGACGGCGTCACGTACGACGGAGCCGTGTACGACGGCATGGACGCGCTGATGGCGGCGCTCACCGACGATCCGGTGCCGGAGGAGGCCCTGCGGGACCCGGACTTCGTGACCGCACACCGGGCGGCAGCCGCCGACGTCGCCGTGCTGAGGGAACAGCTGACGCTGATCGGGGAGACACTGGCGCGCGGCGGCGAGGCGGCGGCGGACGCCGGGGCCGAGGCGGGGGACGCGGCCTGTGCGGGACGAGGCACGGCCACGCAGCCGGAGGCCGCGACGCGCCCCAGGCCCGAGGCGGGGCCCGGGACGGCCTCCGCTTCGCCGGTGAGGCCGGTGTCCGCGTCCGAGGCTGAGCTGGGGGCGGGCTCTGCCGCGCCGGAGGTGTCTGGGCTCGGGTCCGAGGCTGAGGCTGGGGTGGGCCCTGTTTCGCCGGTGCGGCCGGTATCCCCGTCTGAGGCCGTGGTGCGGGCGGCCTCTGCTTCGGCGCCGGGGGATGGGTCCGGTTCCGAGGTAGAGCTCGGGGCGGCGGCCGCTGCTTCGTCGATGACGTTCTCTCCTACGGCCGACGCCGAGCCCCGGACGGCCTCCGCTGCACCCGTCACGCCCATGGCCGAGCCCGGTGCCGAGGACGACACGGGTCCCCGCTCGCCGGTGAGGTCTGTGCCCGCGCGGGCGCCCCGGCGGTCCCGTCGGCCGTTGGCCGTCGTCGTCGGTGCTCTCGCCGCGGCTGCGGCCGCCGGCATGGTCGTCGGGTTGGGGTGGCTCGTCGTTCAGGCGGGGAGCGGGACCCACGACACGGCGAGTGGCAGCAGTGCGGACACGAGTGCCGAGGAGGCTTACGGCGGCGGCTTCGGCAGTGCTCGCTACCTCGTCTGTGCCCGGGTCGTCGCCGAGGGCACCGTCGTCGCGGTGGAGCCGCTGCCGGGGGGCGTCCAGGACCGGGTCACCCTCGAGGTGAGCCGTTCCTACCAGCCGGAGAAGCCGGTGAAGGGCACGGACGAGGTCACCTTCGTGCGGGAGGAGGGCGTCCATCCCCGGCTCCATGAGGGGGACAAGGCCCTCGTCGGCCTGCCCCGGGGCGGAGCCCTGCCCGACGCCCTGTTCGTCACGCAGAAGGACATCGCCCGCGAACGGGCGTGGATCCTGCGGGAACTGCCGAAGGCGAGGGAGCTGAGCTGCGAGTAGGGGTGGCCACGCCCGGCTGAGTGAGCGAAAGGGGCGGGGTGTCCCCCAGGCACCCCGCCCCTCGTTCTCAGCCCGGCCGTAAAGCCTCCACAGCCTCCGCTGCCTCCAAAGCTTCTACAGCCTCTGCGGTCCCTAAGCCGCAATTGCCCCTACGGCTTCTCCTTGTCCCACACCCAGCTGCCCTTGTCGTCGCCGGGCTGCGTCGGCTTGGGAAGCCCGGGCTCGCCGGGTTCGTCCGGTTCGGTGCCGGTGGCCGCCGCCTGCGCGGCCCGTACGACGGGAGCGCCGTCCGGGTCCGGGGCATGGGTGGTCCCGAGTACCAGGGGCAGTGCCAGCGCGGCGATGGCTGCCGCGGTGCCGATGGCCGTCCGGAGGGCTCGCCCCGTGATGTGTGTCATCCTGCGCCTCTGTCTTCCTTCGTCGCTGGTCGGCAAGCGTGCGCCGAGCACGATCATGCGGACTGCGCCTGCCGGTGTCAGCAGTTCCCGGTGGCCTCAGGGGGACATGGCACCGTCATGCCAGCCACGCGTCGGGGGGCCGCACGGGCCGGCGGCCGCTCAGATACCGGTCGGGCTCGCACTCTCCGAGCACCCAGCCGGGCAGCAGGCCCGGCAGGCTCAGCCACCGGTTCCAGCCGCCCCGGGCCCGGGTCAGGGCGTCGTCCAGGGTCGCGGCCTCGACGAAGGTCATACCCACCAGACGCGAACCCCACCGGGCCATCGACACGTGGGCGATGCCCGGCTGCGGTGCGGTCCGGGTGCAGTGGGCGATCGCGTCGAGCTGCCGGTCACCGGGCATGCCGGCCGGCGGGCCGGGGCCGTCGGGGACGGCGGGTTCGGGTGAGGGCAGGAGAACGACCTTGACTGCGTACACCCGCCCGACCCTAGGCACGCGACGAGCCCCGCGCCGACGCCTGACGCCTGTCAGCCCCCGGTCATGGCAAGGAGCGGCCAGCGCACCCGGCCCGGCGCAGGAGTCGGCCGGTGCGTGCCCGGGGTCACAGCCAGCCGCGCCGTACGGCCTCCGCGCCCGCCTGGAACCGGCTCTGCACCCCGAGGCGCCGTTGCAGATCCGCCGTGTTGCGGCGGACCGTGCGCAGGGAGACCCCCATCTTTCGGGCGATGCCCTCGTCGGTCAGACCCGCCGCCAGCATCTTGAGCAGGGCCGTCTCCCGGTCGGTCGGCGCGTCCTCGGGGGCGTCCCGCGGCGCCGTGCCGAGCGGTCGCGCGCTCTCCCACACCAGGTCGAAGAGCTCCTCCAGCGCCCGCACCATGCTGGGGTAGCGGATCAGCAGGGCGCCCTTCCTGCTGTCGTCGGCGTCGATGGGGATCACGGCCGCCGTGTGGTCGCACAGGATCATCCGCATGGGCAGCGTGGGCACGGTCCGCGTCTCGCCGCCGACGGAGGCGAGCCATGTGGCGTACTCGACGGTCGCGGAGTCGTTGCGGACGCTGTCCAGGTAGACGGTCCGCATCCGCACCCCGCGCGCGAGGTTCTGTTCGTCCAGCGGCCTGCCCGCCTCGAGCGCCGCGGCGCTGAGCGCCCCGCCGGGCACGAACGTGCACACCTCGGTTTCGGCGCGGTGCGCCAGCTCCATCAGCCGCACGCGCACCGCGTCGACGCCTTCCAGCCGCTCCACCCCGCTGTCGCCGAGGCCCGTGGCGTGGGTCGCGTACTCGGAGGTGAGGGCGGCCAGCGCGGCCCGTTCCTGGGTCAGCCGGGCGCGCTGCTCGTCGAGTTCGGCCTCCTTGCGCAGCAGCAGCGGGGCGAGGACGACATCGGGGCTGACGGGAACGAACTGGTGGTCGGCTGCCTCGTGCAGCAGGGACAGCTGGGTGAGCCGGTCGAGTGCCGAGCGCACCTCGGCGGAGCTGAGGCCGGTCTCCCGGGCGATGTCCTCCAAGGTCCAGGACGGGTGCAGCAGCAGGGCCCGGTAGACGTCGTGGGTCGGCCCGTCGATGCCGATGGTCTCCAGCACGGTCGGTTCCCCCTGGCAAGGTCGGCGACTGGTCGGGTCAGGTGGGCCGACGGTACCCGAACTTCCGTACGGAACCGGAGGGATTGCTTCGCTGGCAGCCCCCGGCCATGGCCCCCGTGTGCCAGGTGACGGGGGCTCCCCGACGTGCCCGGCGGGCCTAGTGTCAAAGGCGCCGGGAGGCGAACAGGATGTTCCGCTTCTTCTCCGGGCTCGAGCGTCGCGCGCTGTCCGGCCGACAGTGAGCGACGTACGCCGGGAGGTGTCCCCGCGCGCACGGGGGTGCGGGGACGGGAACGGGGCGGGTGTCACAGGGGAGCACCCGCCCCGTTCCGTGTTCACGGCAGGGCAGCCGTCGGCCGGAGGCCGGCCGTCAGCCGGTGACCTTCTCGATGACGACCGTGCCCAGGCCGGCGGCGCTGCCGCGGGCGTTGACCAGCCGGACCTCACCGAAGAACTGCCGGCCCGCCGGACCGGCCGCCTTGACCAGGACCTCGGCGGAGACCTTCGCGGAGGCACCGCTCGCCAGCGACACCGTGGCGCCGGAGTCGACGTTCACCGAGCCCAGGGCGGAGGTGAAGTAGACGTCCTTGTAGGCGTACGTCGTCGAACCGGACGGCACGTCGTAGCCGTCGACCCGGATCGTGTAGGTGCCGGCGGCGGGCTTGGTCAGGCTGACCGACTCCTCCGAGTCGCCGTCGGCGGACTGGCCGACCGTCACCCCGTCCTTGAGGACCGTCAGGTCGAGGTCGGCGCCCTGGTCGGAGACCTTGCCGATGGAGACGTCCAGCCGCTCCGCGCCCGCGGGCACCTCGACCGTCGTGGTGCGGACGGCCTGGTGGCCGATGGTCGGCGTGCCGAGCGCGGCCGAGCCCAGCGAGCCGCCCTCCAGCTTGCCCTCGAGGGCCGCGAAGCCGTTGGTCACGGTCCAGTCGGCGGCGACCGGGGTGCCGGTCTTCGCCTCGGGGACGGTGGTCACCGCCGGGTCGAAGGCGGCGCCGAGCACCGACACGTCCAGCGTGAACGGGTTGTCGAGGTGGGGCGAGGTGCGCCGCGACTCGACCTCGATCTCCCAGACGCCCGGCTGCGGATCGGTGTAGGTCCGCAGGTCGGGACGGCAGGTGTTGGGGCTCGACGGCGAGGAGTAGTTCGCGTAGCAGTAGATCGTCGCGCTGTCCTCGACCGGGACACCGAACGGGTGCAGGGAGATGAAGCGCGTCTGGCTCTGGTCCTTCAGACCGCCGAGGGCGACCTCCAGGGTCTTGGCGCCCTCGGGCACCGTGACGAAGTACGAGGTGCTGCTGTTGCGCTGCACCGAGGAGGAGGCGGAGAAGGAGTACGACGGCTTCGCCAGCTCGTGCGCGGCGACGACCGTGGTGAGGATCTGCTTGTCGACGCCCTCGGTGCGCTCGTCGTCGGCCTCCAGGATGGCGCTGTGCACGCCCGCGGTCCGCGCCCGGGCCTGGACCTTGACGGTGACCGGCTGGTTCAGCGGCAGCACGACCTCGTCGTCGCCGAGGAGACGGAAGGTGCCGTCGTTGTTCTTCCAGTCCAGCTCGTGCCGCAGCGGGCGGTCGGGTCCGCTGGTACGGGTGACAGTCACTTCGTACGTCTTCTTCTGACCGGCCTTCAGGCCGCCCTCGCGGTCGTAGAGGCCGGTGCCGAAGCCCGGGGTGGCCAGGTGCTGTTCCATCGCGGTGTCGACCGGGGCCTTCACCGTGTAGGCGTGCGCGGTGGCGCGGTCCTTGATGGCGTCCCAGGCCTGCACGATCCGGATCAGGCCGGCGCCCTGCTCATGCGCCTGCACGCCCTTGATCTGACGGGCGGTGCTAGTCAGCGCGGTGCGCAGGGTCAGCGGGGACAGGTCGATCTTCCGCTGCTCGGCGGCCGACAGCAGCAGCGCGCTCGCGCCGGCGGCCTGCGGGGAGGCCATCGAGGTGCCCTGGAGCATGCCGTAGCCGGGCGGCAGCGTGTAGCCCGCCTCGGCGACCGGCGCGCCGGGCGCCCAGGTCTGGATGGTGTTGACGGCCGCGCCCGGGGCCGAGAGGGTCGGGGCGAAGCCGCCGTCCTCGCGGGGGCCGCGCGAGGAGAACGGCATCATCGCGTACTTCTTCTCCACGACGGAGCCGTAGTTGGCGGCCCAGGTCTCCCTGGAGACGGAGGCGCCGACGGAGATGACCTTGTCGGCGAGCGAGGGGTCGCCGATGGTGTTCGTGCCGGGGCCCGAGTTGCCCGCGGAGATCACCAGCTGGACGCCGTACTCGTCGATGAGCCGCGTGTAGAGGCGGGCGCGGGCGTTGTTGCCGTCGTTCAGCGGCGGCAGGCCGCCGATCGACATGTTGACGATGTCGACGCCGCGCCTGGTGACGAGGTCGATCATGCCCTCGGTGAGCGCGATGTTGGTGCAGCCGCCGCTCCACGTGCAGGCGCGGGACGAGACGAGCTTGGCGCCGGGGGCGGCGCCGTTCATCTTCCCGCCGAACAGGCCGTTGGCGGCGGCGATACCGGCCACGTGGGTGCCGTGCCGGCCCGTGATGACGCCGATGCTGACGTAGTCCGCCTTGTCGCCGGCCGCGTTGTAGGGGACGTCCTTGCGGATCTCGACGACGAAGGGGATCCGCTCGGCGATCGGCGTGTCCGGGTTGTCCGTGCCGAAGTAGCCGATCTGGAAGCCGTCCTTGTACGGCTTCATCGCCTCGTTGTCGGTGAAGTCGCCGTCGGCGTCGAGGTCGACGCGGGCCGTGCCGGTGGCCGGGTCGTACAGCACACCCCACACGTCGGTGGTGTCGCCGTCGCGGTTCAGGTCGCCGGCCATGTCGCCGCCCCGGGTCGCCGACTCGGCGAACGTCCGGAACTTGAACGAGCCCTCGGGCGCCTGCCACGTCCTGCCCCCGGCGGTGAACACCGGGCCGGTCACCGCGGTGGTCATCTGCAGCCACGTGCCGTCCCGGTCGGCCACCGGGTCGGTGGCCGTCACCCAGTCGGTGATCTTGCGCTCGCCGGTGGTGGTCTTCTGCAGGGCGGGGTGCGCGATGTCGACGCCGGAGTCCAGGATGCCGATGGTCACGCCACGCCCGTCGTACGTGGGGTGGTCCGCCACGAAGGAGACGGCGCCGGTCTCGAAGGACGGGTTGTACGGGTTCGCGGCCGGTGTGGTCTTCCCGGGTGCCGCATACCCCGCACCGGCCGCCGAGGAGTCCTGGGTGCCCTTGGCTCCCGTGGCGTCCGGGGTCGGGTCGTCCAGTTTGATCTCCTGCTTGAGGTCGATCCCCTGGACGGAGGAGAGCTTCTGGGCCGCCGCGATGGCCTTGTCCGCCCGCGCGGTGGGGACGGTGGCCCGGACGTAGCCGAGCTTGTCGACGGTCTTGCCGACCAGGCCGCCGTCGACCGCGTCCAACTGCTCGGCGACCTGTTCGGTCTTCCCGGGCGCGGTGGCGATCATCATCGTGACGTTCTTGTCGCCGTCGGCCTTGGCCTCGGCGAGCAGGTCCGCGTCGTCGGAACCGAGCTTGTCGTGCGCGGACTTGACGTCCCGGTCGGCCGGGGCGGTGGCGGACGGGTCGTCGGCGGCGAAGGCCACGGGTATCGGCCCGGCCGCGCAGAGCGCGGCGACGAGACCGGCGGCCACGGCGATGCGCGCCACGCGTCTCGTGCCCGGTATCGGGTCGCGCTGGGGGGTGAGGGTCATCGGCATCCCTTGGAGTAAAGGAACGAGCGGTGAGCGACCGGGTCCGATCGGTCCTGGCCGCGACGGTCCGGAACGAGGTCCCGGACGACCGCTCAGCTTTACCCAAGGGGCGATTGTTTGGGGAGTGTTGACCCAATCGCAATGGATGTATGGGGAAAACCCGCTATCCCCTTTGGGGAGATGGGCCCCGAAGGCGACAAGTCGCCCATGACCGCCACACCCGGGGTGAAGCCCCCGTCAGGCGTCCTTGGTCCGTGCGTAGTGGCGGGACGCCTTCGCGCGGTTTCCGCAGGCCGCCATGGAGCACCAGCGGCGGGTGCCGTTCCGTGAGGTGTCGAAGAAGTGCAGGATGCACGCCTCGTGGGCGCAGCCGCGGATCCGGTCGGGCGCGGTGGCCAGCAGCTCCAGGTAGTTGCGGGCGGCCAGCCAGGCGGGTCCCCAGGTGTCGTCCCCGAACTCGGCCCGCTCGCCGGGCCCTTCGGCGGTGAGCGTGGCGCGGATCCGCCCGTGCGCGAGGACGGCGTCGACGGGCCCCGCGCCGTCCTCCAGGGACCCGTCCACGGCCTTCAGCAGGGCGTCCCGCGCCTGAAGGGTGTGCCGCAGGGTCGTCGCGTCGGCGGCGAAACGGCCGTCGAGCCCGTTCGCGGCCAGCCACACCGCCAGCCCGTCGGTGTCGGCGAGCAGATCCCGCACGGCACCCTCCTGCATCCACCGCGTGTTGAGCAGGTCGAGGGCGAGGGGTTCGCCGGTGAGCGGACGCGGATCGTGCGCGGCGGACATGAGGGCTCCCTTCCGGTCTAACCAGTAAAGAGTACGTCACCGGTTGACGGCCTGGTCGTCTAACCGCTAACGTGCATGACAACGGTTAGATCAAATTGAGATCAAAGGGAACTTCAATGACCTTGCGCACCGGCCACATCGGCCTCAACGTCACCGACCTCGACCGCTCACTCGCCTTCTACCGGGACGTCCTCGGCTTCGCCCTGATCGGCGAGGGCAAGGAGGAGGGCAGGCGGTACGCGTTCCTCGGCGACGGCAGCCGCCTGGTGCTCACGCTCTGGCAGCAGGCGGAGCGGCCGTACGCCGCCGACCGTGCGGGGCTGCACCACCTCGCACTCGAAGCCGACTCGATCGAGCAGGTCAGGGAGTACGAGTCGGCCCTGCGCGCGTACGGCGTCGACTTCGCGTACGACGGTGTGGTCGCCCACCACGAGGGCGCGGCCTCCGGCGGCATCTTCTTCCACGACCCCGACGGCACACGGCTGGAGATCTCGGTGCCGAGCGGAGCACAAGGCGCGTCCGCGCCCAGTGAGTCGGCTCCGACCTGCGGGTTCTTCTAGACATGAGCGTGTACCACAGTGGCTCGCGGGCGGTGCAGGACCGGGTCGGCGTCCGCGCGGCCGCCGACCACGTCGGCCGGTCCATCGGCCAGGGCATCAAACCGGTGGCCGCGGCCTTCTTGGAGCTCCAGCCGCTGCTGGTCCTCGGCGCCGCCGACCCGGCGACGGGCCGGGTGTGGGCCTCCCCGCTCACCGGCACGCCCGGCTTCGTCCGGGCCACCGGCCCCCGGCAGATGTCAGTGGCGGGCGGCGTACGGCCGGCCGACCCGCTCGCCACGGCCTTCACCACCGAGGGCACCCCCGTGGGCACCATCGCTCTCGACCCCCGCACCCGCCGCCGCATGCGCCTCAACGGCCGGTTCCGGCCCACGGCCCGGGGCTTCGCGGTCGAGGCCGGCCAGGTGTTCTCCAACTGTCCCAAGTACCTGCAGAAGAGACAGTCGTACGAGACCGTCGACCGGACGCCCGGCCCGCCGCGGCGCGGTACGGAACTGGTCGCGGAGCAGGCCGGGTTCGTCGCGGCGGCCGACACCTTCTTCATCGCCACCGTGCGCGACGGCGGCGCCGACGCCAGCCACCGCGGCGGCAACCCCGGCTTCGTACGCGTCGACTCACCCCGCGAGCTGAGCTGGCGCGACTACCCGGGCAACGCCATGTTCCTCACCCTCGGCAACCTGGCGGCGGACCCCCGCGCGGGCCTGCTGTTCCTAGACTGGACGACGGGCAGGGCCCTCCAGCTCACCGGCGAGGCGCGCACACGGTTCGCCGCCGACGGGGGGCGCCGGGTCCGCTTCACCGTCACGGAGGTCCTCGACACGCCGGGCGCGGTGCCGCTGCGCTGGTCCGCGCCCGAATACTCACCTGCCAATCCGGACCCGGCCGGTTAACGTCCCGGTGTGCGGAGGAAGTTGAGGGTGGCGGCCTACGCCGTGTGCGTACGGGACGGACAGAGCCTGCTGGCCCGGTCACCGGCGCCCGACGGCACCCCCGAGTGGGTGCTGCCGGGCGGCGGCACGGAGCACGGCGAGGATCCCTACGACACCGTGCGGCGGGAGGTGGAGGAGGAGACCGGGTACCGCATCGAGGTCACCGGGCTGCTCGGCGTGGACTCGTCCCACCGGACGTTCCCCGGCCGCTTCCCCCGGCGTACCGTCGACCATCACGGCGTCCGGCTCGTCTACGAGGGCCGGGTCGTCGGCGGCGAACTCCGCAACGAGGTCGGGGGCTCCACCGACCTGGCCGCCTGGCAGGACCTCGACGCGGTACCCGGCCTGGTCCGCGTACGGCTGGTCGACATCGCCCTGCGGCTGTGGCGGGAACGGCCCGCGGCCGGGCGTCCGACAGCCGTCGAGGAGTAGGTCCGGAAGCCGTCCGGAACAGGTCCTGTACCCGGGAAAATGAACGCGGAGTGACCGCTTCCCGGCCGTCCCGGGAGCGGCCGTCGACGCGCTGGGTAGTCCAAGATCCACGTACGGTGATCGGCGCTGCGCGTTGCCGCCACGTTTACGCGCAGGTCATCCCCGGTGCCAACGATCCAGTACGAGCGGGATGTTCGCGAGTCGAACGCCCCGCGACCACTGCCGACGCGTTCGCACTCGGGGAGAGAAGCGCATGTCGCGCACACGCTCAGTCGCCGGTTCCGCACTGGGGATCCACCGTCGTTCCGTCCTCGCCGCCACCGGAGCGGTCGCCCTGTCCGCGGGCGTCGGCTACGTCCTGCGGCCCAGCGACAGCCAGGCCGCCACCGGCACCGCCGCCTCCGAGGTGCACGGGTCCGTGCTCGCCTCCTCGCGGCAGGCACCGGCCGCGCCGCTCGCCCCGTACACCAGGGGCACCACCCTCGCCTCCGTCGCCGCCGCGCGCGGCAGCTCCGGCTACCGCCGCCTCGGCGCCGGCCCCGGCTGGAAGCGGGTGGTGCGCGGCGAGCTGGCCGCGCCCAAGTCCGGCCGCGCCGGCCGCCGTACCGCGCTCGCCGCGTTCGTACAGCTCACCGACCTGCACCTCATCGACGCCCAGCACCCGCTGCGCCTGGAGTACCTGCGCTCGACCGACGTGCGCGCCTGGCGGCCGCACGAGGCGCTGACCGTGCAGGGCGCGATCGCGCTCGTGGAGCGGATCAACGCGCTGCGGGGCGCCCCCGTCACCGGTGCCCCGCTGCACTTCGCCATGACCACCGGCGACAACACGGACAACAACGCCAAGTCCGAGCTGGAGTGGTTCCTGACGGTCATGAGCGGCGGCCGGATCACCCCCAACACCGGGGACCCCCGCCAGTACGAGGGCGTCCAGAACAGCGGCCTGAAGCTGTACTGGCAGCCCGACGCGGCCGTGCGCGACGCCGACAAGCAGCTCGGCTTCCCGCACCTGGACGGCTTCCTGAAGGCGGCCATCCGCGAGGTGCGCAGCCCCGGCCTCAACCTGCCCTGGTACTCGACCGTCGGCAACCACGACTCCATGCCGCTCGGCTGCTACGCCTCGCACGGCGACTCCTACCTCACCGAACTCGCCATCGGCGGGAAGAAGCTGATGAGCCTGCCCGCGGCCGAGGCGAAGAAGCTCCAGGACGCCATCAAGAACGCCAAGGACCCCAGGGGCGTCCAGTACGCCGGCTTCCTCAAGGCCCACGCCCGCGCCATGCGCTCGGTCACGCCCGACGAGCAGCGCGCCCCCTTCACCCCCGCCGACTACCTCAAGGCCCACCTGGACCCGGCCCACCGGGGCCTCGGCCCGGTCGGCCACGGCTACTCCAGTGCCAACCTCGACGCGGGTACCCAGTACTACGCCTTCCGCATCGCCGACGACGTCATCGGCATCAGCCTCGACACCACCGACCCGGGCGGCCACTACGAGGGCTCCATCGGCACGGCCCAGCTGAAGTGGCTGGAGCGGACGCTGCGGCAGAACAAGGACTCCTACGCCATCGTCTTCAGCCACCACACCAGCAAGACGATGCGGAACACCCGGCCGGACCCGGCCCGCCCGGGCGAGCGCCGCCACAACGGCCAGGAGGTCCTCAACCTGCTCGGCCGGAACCGCAACGTGCTGGCCTGGATCAACGGCCACATCCACCGCAACGTCATCACCCCGCACGCCGGGTCCGGCGGCCGCTCCTTCTGGGAGATCTCCACCGCCTCCCACGTCGACTACCCTCAGCTCGCCCGCGTCATCGAGCTGGCCGACAACAAGGACGGCACGCTGTCGCTCTTCACCACCCTCGTCGAGTCCTCGGCCCCGCACCGCACGGACTTCACCGACCTCTCCCAGACCGGCCTCGCGGCCCTCTACCGCGAGCTGTCCCTCAACGCCCCCGGAGCCCGCCAGGACCTGGCCGGCGACCCGGAGGACCGCAACACGGAGCTGGTGCTGAAGAAGGGCTGAAACAGGCTCAACCGCCCCACGGGGCATCACCGTTCCCGCACGAGGAGGGGCCGCCGGGCGACCCCGGCGGCTCCTCCTCTCCCCTCCTGATGCCGAACCGGTCCGTCATCACCGGGGCAGCACCACGACATGCGCGGCCGGGTCGCGGTCGCCGGACGCCATCAGGGCCGTACGGACCACCGTGGCCTGCTGTTCCATCGCGTCACGGAGCTTCTTCGGGGTGATGTGGACGACCGTGATGCCGAGGCGTTCCAAGTGCTCGCGCTTGCGGGCGTATTCCGACCACAGGGCGTCCTCCTCCTGCCTGAGGCCCGGACGGGGTGCCCGGGTGTCCAGCTCCACCGCCACCGCCTGGTCCGGCCAGTAGGCGTCCAGGCCGCCGAGGTACGGCCCGCCGGGCAGGCGCAGGTCGACGTTCCAGACCGGGTCGGGCAGGCCGTACTCGCGCACCATCAGGTACAGCCGCTCCTCCGAGATCGCCCGGCCCTCGGCCAGCAGCAGGTCCACCGCGTCCACCACGTGCGGCCGGCTCAGCAGCCGTGCCTGGGTCAACTCCCTCACGACGGCCGACGGTTCGCAGTGGCCGCCGCGCACTGCCTCCGTCATCAGCCGGTGCACCGCGCCCGCGTCCTCGAGCCCCGCCACCGCGTCGGCGAGCGCGCGCGGAACCGGGGCCACCGGCAGGCCGGTGACCTGCTCCGGGGCGGGCAGTGCCGCGGTGCGCACGATGCGCGCGCAGCCCGTCGAGCGCAGCCGGCGCAGCCGCGGGACCAGGACGTCGATGGTGTCCAGGGACGGCAGCGGGGGAGCGGAGGCGAAACCGTGCAGGGTCAGTGCGGCCAGCCCGGTGATCATCACGTCCGCGTAGCCGGGGCCGGGCGCCCCGTCCGCGCCGGGCTGGGCCGGAACCCCGGTGCCCCGCTCCCGCGCCGCGTACAGCAGCACTGCGTGCAGCCGCTCCTCGCTGGTCGGCGGGCCGGGGTGGAACAGGACGACGCCCGGGAGGAGTTGCTGCCAGGGGCCGCCGGGGCGGCACTGCTCGTTCGTCTCTGCGGTCGTCATGCCGTGCGAGCGCAGCTGCGCGACCGTCATGACCCGGCGCCGGCCGTCGGCCAGGTGGTGGAGGGGGCCGGGGAAGAGCGGGGTGTTGTGGTTCATGGCCCCGAATTTCCCGCGCCCGGCCCGTCCCTTAACCCCTGTTACACGCCTGTCGACAAACAAGGACAAGCCAGCACTAAAGGACGCGTGTTCGGTTGCCGAAAACCCCTGGTCCGTTCTGGTGCGGGCCAGGGGTTACGGCCTCATTGCCTGAATTTCGTAACGGTCACCGACGACCCAAGCTCAGGCCAAAGCTGCTGGTCAGCGGGCCGCGGCCGCGGCGGACAGGTCGCACGCCTGTCCGCGCAGCGCCCGTGCGAGGTCGTCCCGGGCCTCCAGGACCAGACGGCGCAGCGCCGGCGCCGCGTCCTCGTGGGCGGCCAGCCAGGCGTCCGTCGCGTCCAGCGTCTCCGGGGAGTCCTGGAGCGAGGGGAACAGGCCCCGCACCACGTCCATGCCGATCTGGATCGACCGCTCGGTCCACACCCGCTCGATCGCCGCGAAGTACTTCGGCGCGTACGGCGCGAGCAGCTCCCGCTGCGAGGCCTGTGTGAAGCCCGCGATCGTCGCCTCGACCAGCGCGTTGGACAGCTGGTCGGACTCCACGACCTGCGCCCACGCCTGCGCCTTGACGGCCTCCGAGGGGCGGGCGGCCAGGCAGCGGACCTGGTGGCGCTTGCCGGACGCGGTGTCGTCCCGGGCCAGTTCGGCGGCGAGCACGGCCTCGTCCGCGACCCCGTGCGCGGCCAGCGGCTCCAGGAACGCCCAGCGCAGCTCCTGGTCCACCTCCAGCCCGTCGATCTTCGCCGTGCCGTCCAGCAGCCCCCGCAGCAGCTCCAGGTCGGCGGGCGCCGACGCCACCGTCGCGAAGAACCGCGCCCACGCCAGCTGCTGTTCGCTGCCCGGCTCGGCGGCCCGCAGCTCCCGCCGCGCACCCTCCGCCAGCAGCCGCCCGCCCGTCTCCCGCCACTGGGGCGCCACGTAGTGCACCAGCGCCGAGTTCGCCCAGGCGTGCAGCATCTGCAGCACCCCGATGTCCGACTCGCGCCCCGCGAACCGCAGCACCAGGTCCACGAAGTCCCGCGCCGGCAGCAGCGCGTCCCGCGTCATGTTCCACAGCGCCGACCAGCACAGGGCGCGGGCGAGGGGATCGGTGACCTCGCCGAGAGACGCACGCAGCGTCTCCAGCGACGTGGCGTCGAAGCGGGTCTTGCAGTACGTCAGGTCGTCGTCGTTGACCAGCACCAGCTCGGGCGCGTCCGCACCGGCCAGTTCCGCTACGACCGTCCGCGCACCGTCGACGTCCACCTCGGCGCGCGCGTACCGCTCCAGCGCCCCTGCGGCGCCCCGCCGGTACAGGCCCACCGCCACCCGGTGCGGCCGCAGCTCCGGGTGGTCCGCCGGGGCAACTGCAGCGGCTTCCTGGAGAACGGCGAGCTCATCGACACGCCCCTCCGCGTCCAGCAGCACCTGCGGCGTCAGCGAGTTGAGGCCCGCCGTCTGGAGCCAGGACCGCGCCCACGCCCCCATGTCCCGCCCGCTGGTCTCCTCCAGCACCGACAGCAGGTCGCCCAGGCGCGTGTTGCCGTACGCGTGCCGCTTGAAGTAGCGCCGGGCGCCCTCCAGGAAGGCGTCCTGGCCGACGTACGCCACCAGCTGCTTCAGCACGGAGGCGCCCTTGGCGTAGGTGATGCCGTCGAAGTTCAGCTTGGCGTCCTGCAGGTCGCGGATGTCCGCGGTGATCGGGTGTGTGGACGGCAGCTGGTCGGCCCGGTACGCCCACGCCTTGCGGCGGTTGGCGAAGGTGATCCAGCCGTCCTTGAAGCGGGTCGCGCCGACCAGCGAGAAGGCGCCCATGAAGTCGGCGAAGGACTCCTTCAGCCACAGGTCGTCCCACCACTCCATGGTGACCAGGTCGCCGAACCACATGTGCGCCATCTCGTGCAGGATCACGTTGGCCCGGCCCTCGTACGAGGCCCGCGTCACCTTGCCCCGGAAGATGAACTCCTCCCGGAACGTCACCAGCCCCGGGTTCTCCATCGCGCCCAGGTTGTACTCGGGCACGAACGCCTGGTCGTACTTGCCGAAGGGGTACGGGTAGTCGAAGTGGTCGTGGAAGAAGTCCAGGCCCTGCTTGGTGACCAGGAAGACGTCCTCGGGGTCGAAGTGCGGCGCGAGGCCCTTGCGGCACAGGGCGCCGAGGGGGATCTCCAGCCGCGTGCCGTCCGGGAAGACCCGTTCGTAGGTGTCCGTGACGTAGTGGTACGGGCCCGCCACCACGCACGTGATGTACGTCGAGATCGGCTTGGTCTCCGCGAACCGCCACACCCCGTCGGCGCGTGCGCCCACGCCGTTGCTCCACACCGTCCAGCCCTCGGGCGCCCGCACCTCGAAGCGGAACGGGGCCTTGAGGTCCGGCTGCTCGAAGTTCGCGAAGACACGGCGGGAGTCGGCCGGCTCGTACTGCGTGTAGAGGTAGACCTCGCCGTCCTCCGGGTCGACGAAGCGGTGCAGGCCCTCGCCGGTGCGGGAGTAGGCGCACCGGGCGTCGACGATCAGCTCGTTGTCGGCGGCCAGGTCCTCCAGCAGGATCCGGGAGCCGTCGAAGACCTGGCCGGGGTCCAGATCCCGGCCGTTGAGCGTGACGGCCGTAACACTCGGCGCGATCAGGTCCGCGAAGCTGCTCGCGCCGGGCTCGTTGCAGCGGAACCGGATCGTGGTGACCGAGCGGAAGGTGCGCGGCTCGTCGCCTTCCTGCCCGCCGACCGCGGACCGCAGGTCGAGGGACACCTCGTACCCGTCGACGGACAGCAGGGCGGCCCGCTCCCGGGCCTCGTCGCGGGACAGATTCTCACCGGGCACGGGCGGCACTCCCTCGAATGTCGTGCGAATGTCGTGGACGGACGGCTGAACAGGACCGATCCTGCCACGCGCTTTTGACACGGGGCAGCCGGGAATGGGACGGGCGCGGGGGATGTTGCGAGTTCAAAGACCGCCCTGGCCGAGACCGCCCTGGCCGTTTTTCGGTGTCCGATACCCGATTCCCGAGGAGAAGCATGTCCGAGAGCGCGACCGCGTCCGGCAAGACCCCCGTCGACTTCTGGTTCGACCCGCTGTGCCCCTGGGCGTGGATGACGTCCCGGTGGGTGCTGGAGGTGGAGAAGCTGCGGGACATAGAGGTCCGCTGGCACATCATGAGCCTGGCCGTGCTGAACGAGGACAAGATCGACGAGCTGCCCGAGGAGTACCGGGAGATGCTCGCCACCACGGCGTGGCAGCCGGTGCGCGTGGTGACGGCGGCCTGGCAGAAGCACGGCGCCGAGGTCCTCGGCCCGCTCTACACCGCGCTCGGCACCCGCTTCCACAACAACGGCGAGGGTCCGACCCTGGAGGCGATCGCCGGCGCGCTGGCGGACGCCGGTCTGCCCGCCGGCCTCATCGACTACGCCGAGCAGGAGGACTTCGAGTTCGAGGCCGAGCTGCGCGCCTCCCACAAGGAGGGCATCGAGAAGGTCGGCCAGGAGGTCGGCACCCCGGTCATCGCCGTGCCCGGCCCCGACGGCGAGCAGATCGCGTTCTTCGGCCCGGTCGTCACGCCGGCCCCCAAGGGCGAGGAGGCCGTCCGCCTCTGGGACGGCGCCCTCGCCGTGGCCTCGGTCCCCGGCTTCTACGAGATCAAGCGCACGCGCACCAAGGGCCCGGACTTCAGCAACCTGTAGGGGTCACTTAGCGGCGGCGGCCGGAATCCGGAGCTCCTCCGGAAGAAGGCCGCCGTCGCTCTGCTTGTCCCAGGGCTGGTACCACCGGCAGCCGACGGCCGTGCAGCGCCACAGGTCATGGGTGTAGGGATGTTTCTCCTTGACCGCCGCCCTCTCGCTGTCGTCGAGCTTCCTGAACACCTGCATGCTGCGACAGGTCCGGCAGTTCTTGTCCCGGAAAAACATCAGCCCTCCTGGCCATCACCGCCTGGCCAGCACCGCCAGGTCCGGGAAGTCGGTCACGACCGCGTCGACTCCCAGCTCGTAGTACAGCGCGTACTCCGCGAACGCGTCCCCGAAATCGGTCGCTCCGGTACCGCGCCGGAAGTCCGCCGGCAGGAACTGGTTCTCCGCGCGGAAGGTGTACGGGCCCACCCGCAGGCTGGCCGCGTGAGCGTCCGCGAGGAGGGAGGTGCCGAGGAGCGACGACTTGTCCGGGCCGATCCAGTGCGCGTACGCGGCGATCCGCGCCAGCCCCGCCGGGGTCATCATGTCCTTGTACGTCGTCGGATCCCCGGAGGACACCAGGTCGTACGGCCCACCCGTGGTGCCCAGCGCCTGCCACAGCGGCACGCCCAGCCGCTCGGCCGCGATCCGCTTCAGGCTCGTCGGCTCGAAGGACTGCACGACGCACTCGCGCGGGCCCAGCCGGTTGCGCCGGATCGCGGCCGCCAGCTTCGGCTCCAACGCCAGGCCGATCGACCGGAAGTACGTCGGGTGCTTGGTCTCCGGGAAGACGGCGATCGTCCGGCCGTACGCCTTCGACAGCCTGCGCGCGAGGTCGACCACCTCCTGGAAGGTGAGCACCTCCTCGCGGCCGTCGAACACGGTGTTGCGGTTGCGGACCTGCGGCAGACGTTCCACCGCCCGCAGCGTCTTCAGCTCCGCCAGCGTGAAGTCCTCGGTGAACCAGCCCGTCACCGACCGTCCGTCCACCGTCTTCGTCGTGCGGCGGTCCGCGAACTCCGGGTGTGCGGCCACGTCCGTCGTCTGCGAGATCTCGTTCTCGTGCCGGACCACCAGCACATGGTCCTTCGTCGGCACCAGGTCCGGTTCGATCCAGTCGGCGCCGGTCTGCACGGCGTACGTGTAGGAGGCCGCCGTGTGTTCGGGGCGCCAGCCGGCCGCGCCACGGTGGCCGATGACGAGCGGGCGACGCGGCCCGCCGGCCGCCTCGGCGGTCGTCGTGGTGGTCGTGGTCGTGGTCGTGGTCGTCGCGGCCGCCGCGTTCGTCGCGGGCACGACCGCGGCCGCCGACGTGGCAGCGGCCGCGAACAGGACGGATCGGCGTCTCGGGTGCTGGGCGGTCATGCGCATCCCCTTCTGCGGTCGGGCGGTCGGCGTCCGATGGTGGGCGTGCGGGGCGACGTGCGGATGGCCGTGAGGTGAAGGGCGCGGGGCGCCGCGGCCCGGGGTCAGCGCCGCGCCCGTTCCCGCGCCTGGGCCAGTCGGTCCACGTGCTCCTCGTACCCCTTCGCGTAGTACGCCGCCCGCGCGCCGTCCGGCTCGACGACCGTCGTCGGCCGCGCCCACGCCTGAGCGTCCAGCGCCACCCCGTGGCGCTCGGCCGCCGCGAGCACCGCGCCCCGCGCGCCCACCTCGCCCTCGACGACCCTGAGCGGCCGCCCGAGGACGTCGGCGAGCAGCCGCATCCAGGCCGGGCTGCGGGTACCGCCGCCGCAGACGGCCAGCGTCCCGGTGAGCCCCGCCGCCTCCAGGCAGTGCCGGGCCGCGTAGCCGATGCCCTCGCAGGTCGCCCGGACCAGATCGGCGCGGGTCGACTCCAGCGAGACGCCGGCCAGTTCGGCCCGCAGACGTGGTTCGACGAAGGGCGCCCGCTCGCCCGAGGGCGCGAAGTACGGCAGCACCCGCACCCCGTGCGCCCCCGGCGGGGTGCCGGCCAGCAGCCCGTCGACCTCCTCGTGGTGGACGCCCGTCGTCGACAGCACCCAGTCCAGCGCCGCCGTACCCACCATCGCGGGCATCGCGCGCAGCCAGTGCCCGGGGCGGTCGGTGCTGATGTACAAGCCGGCCGGTTCGCCGGTCAGGTCGAGATCGGTCGTCGCGACCAGGCTGGCCAGACAGGTGCCGACGATGAGGAGCCCGTCCCCGGGGGACGTCACCCCCGCTCCCAGCGCGCAGGCCGGCAGATCGTACGGCCCGTTCGCGATCCGCGTCCCGGCCGGCAGTCCCTCGCCGCGCGTCCGGGCCGTCGCGAGCGGATCGCTGACGGGAGCGAGGAGGCCACGCCGGTGGGCCAGCCCCAGCAGCTCGACGACCCGGTTGTCGTACGTCCGCGTGCGCGGGTCGAGGAACGGCATCGACGCGTCCGACACATCCGTCGTCGGACCCGCCCCCGTCAGCCGCTGGAACACCATGTCCTTGCAGTACAGGGCGGCCTTCGCGGCATCCAGCGCCTTCGGTTCGTGGCTGTCCAGCCACGCCAGCAGCGGCCCCGGACACCCCGGGAACAGCGCGCTCCCCGTCCGCCGGAACACCGTCTCGAAGGTGCCGTCCGCCAGCCACCGGTCGACCAGTTCGTGCGCCCGCCCGTCCATCCAGGAGGCCGCCGGCCGCACCGGCCGCCCCTGCGCGTCGACCAGCCACACCCCGTCGCCCTGCCCGGTCAGCCCGGCCAGCTCCACCGGCTCCGGCACCCGCGAGGTCAGCTCCTCCAGCACGGCGACGACCGCCGCGTACACCTTCTCCATGTCCTGCTCGACGAACCCGTCGTGCAGGGTGAGGCCCACCGGGCGCGCCGCGACGGCCAGTTCACGGCCCGAGCCGTCGAAGGCGGCGGCCTTCACCATGGACGTGCCCACGTCGATACCGACGTACATGCCAGCTCCTCCCGGTCGTCACGTCAGGCAGTGGGCCAGCCGCTCCCCGCGCACCCAGCGCCCCACCTCCGCCGCGGCGATCCGCGCCGCCTTCTCGGCCACCGCGCGCGACGCCCCGCCCAGATGCGGGGTGAGCACCACCCGGTCGGCGAACCCGAACAGACGTGACCCCGCCGGGACCGGCTCTCGCGCGTACGTGTCGAGCGCCGCCGCCGACACCTGCCCGCTCTCCAGCGCGTCGCACAGCGCCTCCTCGTCCAGCAGCGGGCCGCGTGCCGCGTTCACCACGACCGCGCCGCGCGGCAGCAGGGCCAGCTCGCGGGCGCCGATCAGGCCGCGGGTCTCGGGGGTGAGGCGGGCGTGCAGGGTGATGGCGAGGGAGCGGCGCAGCAGCTCCTCCAGCGAGGCCACGCGCAGCCCGTGGATGTCGCCGTGCACGTACGGGTCGTACACCATCACCCGCGCACCGAAGGCGCACAGCACGCGCGCGACCCTGCTGCCGACCGCCCCGTAGCCGACCAGCCCGACGGGCAGGTCCTCCAGCTCCAGGCCGCTGTGCTCGTACGTGTAGTACGCCGCCCCCTCCCAACTCCCCTGCCGGGCCAGCAGGTCGTGGGCCTGGGGGATGCGACGCAGGGCCGCCAGCATCAGGCCGAGGGTGAACTCGGCGGTGGCGGCGGCATTGCGGCCCGGCGCGAAGCACACGCGTACGTCACGGTTCTTGGCGGCGTCCAGGTTGACGTTGACCGGGCCGCCTCGGCACACCACGACCAGGCGCAGGTCGGGGCAGGCGGCCAGGACCCGTTCGGTGACCGGGCCCATCTGCGTGACCAGGACCTGCGCCCCGGCCAGCGCCTCGATCAGCTCGTCCTCGGCGTCACTGGCCTCCTGCACCTCGGCCACCGGGCCGAACGGCTCCAGGGGCCAGCCGAGGGTCAGTTCCCTTACGTCGACGGCCTGTTCACGCAGCTCGTCGCCGACCGCCCGCGCGATCAGCGACGGCAGGACGAAGTGGTCACCGGCGGCCACGACACTCAGCTGGTCGGTCATCGCAGGGAGTCTCCCGTCTCGGCGTCGAAGACATGGGTGTGGTGGGTGTCGGCGGCGACGTGCACGCGCTCGTCGGGGGCGAGGCGTACCTCCGGGTCGGTGAGGACGACCAGGTGCCGTGCCACGCCGTCGAGGGCCAGGGTCGCGATGCCCGCCTCCAGGAGGGGCTCGTGGGCGACGACCCGGGCGGGCAGGCCGTCGGACGCGAGCCGGAGATCCTCCGGGCGGATCCCGACCACCACCTCGCGCCCCTCCGTCACCGGCACCGGCAGCGCGACCCGCACGGAGCCCGAGAGGCGGGCGTGGCCGTCACCGGTGACGATCCCCGGCAGCTGGTTGATCGCGGGCTCGCCGACGAAGTCCGCGACGAAGACGTTGGCCGGGCTGTCGTAGATCTCGTACGGGGTGCCGAGCTGCTGGATGACGCCGTCCTTCATCACGGCGATCCGGTCGGCGAGCGAGAGGGCCTCCTCCTGGTCGTGCGTGACCAGGATCGTCGTGTGGCCCAGGTCCTTCTGGATGCGTTTGAGTTCGCGGCGGGTGGTGTCGCGCTGGGCCGCGTCCAGGTGGGAGAGGGGTTCGTCGAGCAGGAGGACGTCCGGTTCGCGGATCAGGGCACGGGCGAGGGAGACGCGCTGTTTCTGCCCGCTGGACAGGCCGGCCGGGCGGGCGTCGAGGAGGTCGGTGAGGCCGACCCGCTCGGCGATCTCCGTCACCTTGCGGTCGACGTCCCCGCGGGCCGCCCTCCTGCGGGCCTTCAGCCCGAACGCCAGGTTCTCCGCCACCGTCAGCGGTGGATACAGCGCGTAGTTCTCGAAGGCGACCCCGACGTTCCGCCGCTGTGCCGGCCGCTCCACCACCGACGCCCCGCCGACCAGGATGTCCCCGGCGGTCACCGTCTCCAGCCCGGCGATCATCCGCAGGGTCGTCGACTTGCCGCACCCCGAGGGACCGAGCAGCCCCAGCAGTTCCCCGGACTCCAGACTCAGGTCGAGGCCGCGTACCGCGTCCACCGCCGGACGCCCCCGCGACCGGTAGGACTTGCGCAGGTCTCGTAACTCCAGTGCCGTCATCGCCGCCCTCCGTGGTCACGTGCCGCCGCTGGTCGCGCACACCTCGTAACGCACCTTGTGCTCGTCCAGGTCCCGCAGCGCCTCCGCCGACGCCCCGTCGTCCACCAGGAGCAGGTCGAAGCGGGACAGCGGGACGACCCGGTGCAGGGCGACCCGGCCGAGCTTGGTGTGGTCGATCAGCAGGATGTTCCGCGCGGCCGAGTCGAGCATCGCCCGCTTCACGGACACGATGTGCTGTTCCTGGTGGTACGCGTAACCCCCGTGCAAGGCCGACGTCGACGCGAAGCAGACGTCCACTCGCAGCTGCTCGATCGCCTCCACGCAGGACACCCCCAGGAAGGAGGAGTGCAACGGGTCGTAGTCGCCGCCTAGCGCCATCAGATGGATGCCCCGCTGGTCCGCCAGCAGGTTGATCGCCTCCAGGAAGTTGGTGACGACCGTGAGCGGGGTGATCTCGCCGAGCCGGAGCCCGCGGGCTATCTCCAGGGTGGACGTCGAGTCGTCCAGCATGATCGCCATGCCGGGCTCTATCAGCCTGAGCGCCTGCTCGGCGACGGCGGCCTTCTCCCTGCGCATGGTCTTCAGCCGGTACTGCACGTTCGACTCGAACACCCCGGACGGCTGCGCGGTCACCCCACCCCGGAACTTCCGTACGATCCCCTGCCGTTCGAGCTCGTCGAGGTCCCGGTGGATGGTCATCAGGCTCACCCCGAACCGCTCGGCGAGCTCGGCCGCCGTCGCCGAACCGTCGGCCAGCACCTGCTCGGCCATGGCGGCCTGCCGGGCCGCGGGTCCCTGCTGTGCACCACTGCTGCTCATCGCGGGCTCTTCTCGATCCGTCGTCCTGGGCGCTTTGGCCGGTCGGCCTCGAACAGCAGCAGGTTCTCAGGCCGGACCGTCAGCCGGACCGGATCGTCGGGACGCAGACGCGCCGCGTCGGCCCGCGGCGCGACCAGCGACACGTGCTGCGCGCCGAGCCGCACGGTGACCTCGACGGAACGGCCGAGGACCTCGGTGACATAGACGGTGCCGGTGAGCTCGTGTCCCGGGCCGGTGAGGGAGATGTCCCGGGGACGTACGCCGATCAACACCTCCGTGCCCGGGGACGCCTCCGCCCCGATCGGCAGCTCCACCGTCCCGTCCGCCGACCGGAACCCGCCGCCGTCGGTGACGGTCCCCGGCAGCAGATTGATCCGCGGCCGTCCGAAGGCCCGCGCGACCTCCGTGTCGTACGGCCGGTACCAGATCTCCTCCCGCGTGCCCGTCTGCACGATCCGGCCGTCCCGGATGACCCCGATCCGGTCGCCGAGCGCCAGCGCCTCCACGGAGTCGTGGGTGACGTACAGGGTGGTCGTGCGCTGCACCGCCCCGATCGCCTTCAACTCGGCCCGCATCTGCTGGCGCAGCTTGGCGTCCAGGTGGGAGAGGGGCTCGTCGAGGAGAAAGGCGCGGGCGGGCCGGACCAGCACCCGGCCGAGGGCGACGCGCTGCCGCTGACCGTTGGACAGCTGACCCACCGGCCGGTCCAACAGGCCGCTGATGCCGAGGAGTTCGGCCACCGCGCCGATCCGCTGCCGGGCCTCGGTGGCGGGCAGACGGTGGCGGGGCGAGCGCAGCGGCGAGGCGAGGTTGTCGTACGCCGACCGGTGCGGATAGAGGGCATAGCTCTCGAAGCACATCGCCACACCCCGGTCGTACGGTTCGACGCCGGTCATGTCCTCGCCGTCCAGCTCGACCGTGCCGGAGTCGGGCGGTTCCAGCCCGGCGACGGTCTTGAGGGTCGTCGTCTTGCCGGCACCGGACGGGCCGAGCAGGCAGAAGAACTCGCCCTCGGCCACCTCCAGGTCGAGCCCGTCGAGGGCCACCGTCTTCCCGTACGTCTTCCGTATCCCCCGCAGCCCGATCACGACTTGACCGCCCCGAACGACAGCCCCCGCACCAGATACCGCTGGATCGTCAGCGCGAGCAGCAGCGGCGGTACGACGGACACGAGCGCGGCGGCGGCCGTCAGGTTGTACTTGGGCCGGTCCCCGCCGAGGAAGGACAGCGCGCCCACCGTCACCGTCTGGGCCTCGTTGGAGGTGAGGATCAGCGGGAAGACGAAGTTGTTCCAGGCGAAGATGAACGCCAGCAGCGACACGGCCGCGATGCCGGGCTTGACCAGGGGCAGGGCGACTTTGAAGAACGCCTGCTTGCGCGTGTAGCCGTCCAGCAGGGCCGCCTGCTCCAGCTCGGGGGTGAGGTCCGCGAAGTACGACCGCATGATCCACACGACCAGCGGCAGCGTGACCAGTTGCAGCACCCACACCATGCCGACGTACGTGTCGAACAGCCCCAGCTTCTGGTACAGCACGAACAGTGGGATGATCACGGTGAGTTCGGGCGCGAAGCGGAACGACAGCAGCGTGAACATCAGGTTCTCGGAGCCCTTGAACCGCCACCGCGCCGAGGCGTACGCCGCCGGCAGCCCGACCACGAGCGACAGCGCCACCGCCCCCACCGACACCACCAGGCTGTTGACGAAGAACCGCACGAACGGGATGCCCTCGCTGTCGCCGAGGACCGTCCGGTAGCCGTCGAGGGTGGGGGAGAAGGAGAAGTACGTGCTGAAGAGCTGGTTCGCGGGCTTCAGCGACAGGATCACCATCCAGGCGATCGGGAACAGGGCGAAGACGAAGTAGAGGATGAGCGCGGCATCCGCCAGCCACCCCACCAGGCGTTTCCCACCGGTCACTTGACCACCTCCGCGGCCCGCCGCTGGATCCGGCCCAGGTGCCGCACCAGCACCATCGCGGCGAGGTACACCACGGCCCACAGCACGATCGTGTAGCTGATCCCGAAGGAGTAGCGCTGGAAGCGGATCGCCTCCAGGTAGGCCCGGATCTGGAGGACGACGGTGGAGTCGCCGGGCCCGCCCTCGGTGAGGGCGTAGATGATGTCGAAGACCTTCAGCGAGTCCATGAACCGGAAGATCACCGCGACGAGGACGTACGGCCACAGCATCGGCAGCGTCAGCCGCCGGAACGTGTACCACCAGCCCGCCCCGTCCACCGCCGCCGCCTCGAAGGGCGACGTGGGCAGCGACCGCAGCCCGGCCAGGGCCAGGATCGCCACGAACGGCGTGTAGACCCACACGTCGACGGCGATGGACGACAACAGCGCGCCGGTCGGCGTGTCCGTCCACTGCACGTCACCGAGCCCGAAGGGTCTCAGCAGGTGGTTGACGACCCCCACCGACGGCTGGAGCATCAGCTTCCACATGATCGCCGCGATCACCGGGGCGATCATCAACGGCAGGATCAGGATCTTCTCCAGGATCCGTCCGACGAGGCTCGACCGGTGCAGCAGCAGGGCGACGGCCACGCCCAGCACGGTCTCGACGGCGGCGGCTCCGACCGCGTACAGCACGGTCACCCAGGCCGAGTTCCAGAACGCCTCCTGCGTGAAGACGGTCTGGTAGTTCTCGAACCGCACCATGTCCGGCTGCGGTTTGCTCGCCGAGAAGTCGAACAGCGTGTAGTACAGCCCGAGCCCGAAGGGATAGAGGATCCCGCACGTCAGCAGCAGGGCCGGGACGATCAGGACGTACGGGCGCAGTGCGAGCCGCACGGTTAGCCCACCTTGCCGGCGAGGCCGTCCGCCAGCCCGTCGAGGACCGACTCCGCGCTCTTGCCGCCGTAGATCTCCTGGAGGGCCGCGGCCCAGCTGGTGGTGGCGTCGAAGAACTCCGCCTGCGGGGTGAACTGGATCTTCGTCTGGTCGACGACCGTCTCGAAGGTCTCGATGAAGCCCGGCAGGTGCCTCATCTTGTCCTTGTAGGCACCGTCCTCGGCGACCGACCTGCGCACCGGGTCGATGTGGTGGTGCGTGACCGCGCTCTTCCGCAGATGCTCCTTGCCGGTCGCCCACTGCAGGAACAGCCAACTGGCGCTCTTCTTCTTGCTCTTCGCGTTCATGCCGAGCGACCAGATCCACATGTTGGTCGCCAGGGACCCGTCCGGCCCCTTCGGGCCCGGGTGGAAGGCGATCTTCCCGGACGCGGGGCTGGCCCCCTTCACGGCCTGGAAGTAGGCGGCCGTGTCCGCGTCGAACAGCATCCCGGCCTTCTTCGCGCCCAGGTCGCTCGAGCACTGGTACCAGGTGTACGACGTCCACGACGGCGGCCCGCCCTGCTTGACCATGCCCGCCCAGTCCTCGGTGAACGCGACGGCCTCGGGGCTGTTCATGGCGGGGGTGAGCCTGCCGCCCTCGACGGTGAAGTCCTTGAGACCGTTGCGGGCGTACATGGTCATGAAGCCGGGGTGGATGGTGGCCCAGCTCCTGGAGCCCCGTACGGCGATCCCGTACATGCCGTCGTAGCCGGCGCCCGGCGCCTTCCGCTTGATGGTCCCGGCGAGTTCGCGCAGCTCGTCGAAGGTCTCGGCGGGTTTCAGCCCGAGTCTTGCGAACACCTCGGTGTTGTAGGCGACGACGTTCGTCTCCCAGCCCCACGGCAGCGCGTACTGGCCGCCCTGACCGAGCGGCGCGCCCGCCTTCAGGGACCACTGGTCGGCCTGCAGCAGGTTCGGGAAGAAGTCGGCCTGGTCCCACTCGTCGCCGGTGGCCGAGGAGTTGCGCATCCAGGGCCCGAGGTCCTCCAGCCAGCCCGGCGGGCCGTACTGCCAGACCATGTACGCGCCGAGCATGAAGACGTCGTAGGAGGCCCGCCCGCTGGACAGGTCCACGGTGAGCTTGTCGAAGTAGTTGTCCTCGGGGAAGACGTCGTACTCGACCTCGATGCCGGTCTGCTCGGTGAAGGACTTCAGGTCGGCGAGGAGGGCGTCCGTGTACGGGTGCTTGTTCAGCAGCGCCTTGACGGTCGTGCCCTTCTCCCGCTTCCAGTCGAAGGAGCCGGTGACGTCGTCGGCGGCCGAGCCGTCGCCCTTGCCGTCGTCCCCGCCGAATCCGGCGCCGCAGGCCGTGAGGAACGGGGCGGCGGCTGCCGCGGCGGTCAGGGCGAGGAAGCGCCGGCGGTCGTGCACGTGCGTGTCCATCCGTGACCTCCGTGGGTCCAGACCGGTCTGGGTTAACACGTCGAGTCGACTCGTCAACAGAGGGTGGAACGGCGGAAGTTGGCCGTCAATCCCTCGCGCACGGGAAAATCTCAATGCAGAGTGAGAAGTTAACAGGCCCGTGCGCGACACAGGGGAGGTCCGGATGCCGGACGACCGTGAGGCATGGCTGGGCATCGACCTCGGCACGCAGAGCGTCCGCGTGCTGGTCGTCACCGCCGACGGCACGGCCCTCGGCAGCGGCTCCGCCCCGCTGACGGGCCGCCGGGACGGCGTGCGGCACGAACAGGACCCGCGGCAGTGGTGGGAGGCGGTGTGCACCGCGTCGCGGTCCGCGCTCGGCCGGGTCACCGGCGGCGTACGGATCGGCGGGCTCGCGGTGTGCGGGACGTCCGGGACCGTCCTGCTGACGGACGGCTCGGGCCGCCCGGTGAGCCCCGCGCTGATGTACGACGACGCCCGCGCGGCCGGGGAGGCGGCCCGGGCGCGCGAGGCGGGGCTCGCGGTGCAGGACACCTGGGCGCTGCCGAAGGCGTTGTGGCTGGCCGCGGAGTACGGCCCCGGCTTCCGCCTCGCCCACCAGCCCGACCTGGTCGTCGCCCGCCTCACCGGCGAACCGCCCCCCGCCGACTCCAGCCACGCCCTCAAGACCGGCTACGACCTCCGGCGCGACGCCTGGCCCGAGGCGGCCCTCGCCGAACTGGGTCTTGCTGACGGCCTGTTGCCGGACGTCGTACGCCCCGGCACCCGGCTCGGCGAGGTCCGCCCTGCCGCCGCCGACGCCACCGGCATCCCCGCCGGCACACCGGTGATCGCCGGGATGACCGACGGCTGCGCGGCCCAGATCGCCTCGGGCGCCCTGCGGCCCGGCTCCTGGAACTCGGTGCTCGGCACCACCCTCGTCCTCAAGGGCGCCGCCCGAGCACCCGTCGGGGACGTCACCGGCGTCGTCTACAACCACCGCGCCCCGGACGGCACCTGGCTGCCGGGCGGGGCGTCCAGCGTGGGCGCCGGGGCGCTGACGGCGGCCTTCCCCGAGGCCGACCCCGCCGCCATGGACGCGCGGGCCGCCGCTCACGAGCCGTCCGGAGCGGTCGCCTACCCGCTGGTGTCACCGGGGGAGCGGTTCCCCTTCCTCGCCCCCGGCGCCACGCCCCTCCTCCTCGGCGAACCCGCGAACGACGCCGACCGGTGGGCCGCCCTCCTCCAGGGCGTCGGCCTCGCGGAGCGCCTGTGCCTGGACTACCTGCACCACCTCGGCGCCCCCCTCGACGGCCCGCTCGCCTTCACCGGCGGCGCCGCCCGCAGCCCGTACTGGAACCAGCTGCGCACCGACATCCTGGGCCGCCCCGCCCGCATCCCCGAGCAGACCGAACCGGCGCTGGGGATGGCCGCGCTGGCGGCGTACGGCGTCGCCGCGACGCGCCGGAGCCCAGCCACCACCGCCCCCACCCTCGCCGACATCACCGACCGCATGGTCCGTATCCGCACGGTCCTCACCCCCCGCCCCGACCGCACGGCCCGCTTCACCGAGCCGTACGCTCGGCTCGTCGACGCACTGGAGGCGCGCGGCTGGCTGCCCGCCCCGGTCGCGGCACACGCCCGTACCCGCCTCGACCTGGACACCGCGCAGTCATGAGCACGACCCTCCTGCTGGCCCGGCACGGGCAGACCGTCTGGCACGCCGAGAACCGTTACGCCGGGGTCAGCGACATCGCCCTCACCGACACCGGCCGCGCCCAGGCCGAGGCGCTGGGCCGCTGGGCCGCCGCCCACCCCGTCGACGCCGTCTGGACGTCCCCGCTGTCCCGCGCGATCGCCACCGCCGAACCGGCTTGCCGCGCCCTGGGGCTGACGGCCCGTCGCGAGCCCGGCCTGCGCGAGTGCGACTTCGGGGTGGTGGAGGGCCGGACGCTCGCCGAGTTCGCGGCCGAGGACCCCGAACGGGCCGCGGCCTTCCGCGCCGATCCCGTCGCCCACCCCTTCCCCGGCGCCGAGGACCCCCGCGCCGCGGCCGCCCGCGGGAGTGCCGCCCTGCGCCGCATCGCCGCCGCACACCCCGGTGAGCGGGTCCTCGTGGTCGCCCACAACACCCTGCTGCGGCTGGTGCTGTGCACGCTGCTGTCGATCCCGGCGCGGGAGTACCGCAGAGTGTTCCCGCGGCTGCGCAACGCGGCGATCAGCGAACTCCGCATGAACAGCGACGGTTCCGCCGCACTTCTCTCACTCAATGTGCCGTGCGAGCCGGATGCGCCGTAGCACCATGGGCCCATGACGCAGATCGACACGTCGGTGCCGCACTCGGCCCGGATCTGGAACTACTGGCTGGGCGGCAAGGACAACTACCCGGTGGACGAGGCGGCCGGCGACGCCTACACCGCCGTCTTCCCGGGCATCGTCACCATCGCCCGCAGCAGCCGCGCCTTCCTCGGGCGCAGCATCCGGTACCTGGTGCGGGAGGCGGGCGTACGGCAGTTCCTGGACGTGGGCACCGGTCTGCCGACCGTCGACAACACCCACGAGGTCGCCCAGCGCCTCGCCCCCGAGTCGCGGATCGTCTACGTCGACAACGACCCGCTGGTCCTCGCCCACGCCCGTGCCCTGCTCACCTCCACCCCCGAGGGCGCGACGGCGTACGAGGACCTCAGCCTCGACGAGCCCGAGCGGATCCTTCAGGCGGCGGCCAGGACGCTCGACCTCGGCCGGCCCACCGCCCTGATCCTCAGCGGCATCCTGGGCCACGTCGCCGACCACGACCGGGCCCGCGACCTCGTCCGCCGTCTGCTGGCCGGCCTGCCCTCCGGCAGCTACCTGTCGCTCAACGAGGGCTCGCGCGGCACCGACCCGGCCTACGAGCAGGCCCAGGACGCCTACAACGAGACCGGCGCGGTCCCGTACTTCCTGCGCCCGGTGGAGCAGATCGAGGCCTACTTCGAAGGCCTGGAGCTGGTGGAACCGGGTGTGGTGTCGGTGCCCCTGTGGCGCCCGGAGCCCGGCGCGCCCACCGAGCCGATCGGCCAGCACGGCGGCCTGGGCCGCAAGCCGTAACGGCGCCGTGCACGGAGGAAGCCCCCGCGAGTCCCGTCCTCGCGGGGGCTTCCCCTTTCCATCCGCCTGCCCGCGTGAAGGGTGAGAAGACGATCACGAGGCAGGACGTTCACCGGTGCTTCAGGGGGCGAGCAGCAGCACGTCCGCGCGGGACTTCGCGGCCTCGTAACGCCGCGCCACGTCCTGCCAGTTGACGACCTGCCACATGGCCTCGATGAAGTCCACCTTCTGGTTGCGGTACTGCAGGTAGAAGGCGTGCTCCCAGGCGTCGAACACCAGGATCGGGGTCGCGCCCTGGCCGACGTTGCCCTGGTGGTCGTAGACCTGCTCGACGATCAGCCGCCCGCTGAGCGGCTCGTACGCCAGCACGCCCCAGCCCGAGCCCTGCGTCGTCGCGGCGGCCTTGGACAGCTGCGCCTTGAAGGCCGCGAACGACCCGAAGGACTCGGCGATCGCATGCGCCAGCTCACCCACACCGTCCTGCTCCAGCGGCTCGCCGCCGCCGTCCTTCGGGCCGGTCATGTTCTGCCAGTAGATCGAGTGCAGGATGTGCCCGGAGAGGTGGAAGGCCAGGTTCTTCTCCAGGCCGTTGATCGAGCCCCACTGCTCCTTGTCCCGCGCCTCGGCCAGCTGCTCCAGCGTGTCGTTGGCGCCCTTCACATAGGCCGCGTGGTGCTTGTCGTGGTGCAGCTCGATGATCTCGGGGCTGATCACGGGGGCGAGTGCGGAGTAGTCGTACGGCAGGTCAGGCAGTGTGTAGACGGGCATGGCGGGTCCCCTCCGAACCTCTTATTGCAAAGAGCTTGCAACTGCACGCTAGCAGCAGGAGGGTGGGAACGGGTGCCCAGGGCACGCAAAAAGGCCCCCGCGTGTGTCACACGGGGGCCTCTCAAAAGGCGACGGAGGGTCAGCTCCTGGCGCGCGCCTTCTGCCAGGCGTACCCGACCACCGCCAGGAACAGCGTCATCCCGCCCGTCGAGTACAACTGCACGCGCGTGTCCGGCTCCCGGGCCATCAGCACGAAGATCCCGGCCATGCCCGCGAGCGCGACCCACGTCAGCCACGGGAACGCCCACATCCGTACGGCCAGCCTCTCCGGCGCCTCCCGCTCCAGCCGGCGGCGCAGCCGCTGCTGCGAGACGGCGATGAAGGCCCAGACGACCAGGATCACCGCGCCGATCATGTTCAGCAGCCAGGAGAAGACGTCGTTCGGCCGCCAGTAGCTCAGCAGCACGCACAGGAAGCCGAAGACGGAGGAGGCGAGGACGGCGATCCGGGGCACCCCGCCCGAGACCCGGCCCAGCGCCCTCGGGCCCTGCCCGCGCTCCACCAGCGAGTACGCGATGCGCGAGGCGCCGTAGATGTTGGCGTTCATCGCCGACAGCAGCGCCACCAGCACGACGACGTTCATCAGCTGGCCGGCGCCCGGGATGCCGAGCTCGTCGAGGGCGGCGACGTACGGGCCCTTCTCGACGACCTCCTTGGAGTCCCACGGGACGAGGGTGACGATGACCGCCATCGAGCCGATGTAGAACACCGCGATGCGCCACATCGCCGTCCGCACGGCGCTCGCCACGCCCTTGACCGGGTTCTCCGACTCGGCCGCCGCGATGGTGACCGTCTCCAGGCCGCCGTAGGCGAACACGGACGCGAGCAGGCCGATGACCAGGCCCTCGCCGCCGTTGGGGAGCAGGCCTCCCTCGCCGGTGAGGTTGCTCAGGCCCGGGGAGTCCGTGCCGGGCAGGACTCCGGCGATCGCCAGCCCGCCGAGCACCAGGAACAGCGTGATCGCGCCGACCTTGAGCGCGGCGAACCAGAACTCGAACTCGCCGAAGTTCTTCACAGCGGCCAGGTTCGTGCCGCAGAAGGCGACCATGAACAGCGCCACCCACGCCCACTCGGGCGTGCCCGGCAGCCAGCCGCTGACGATCTTCGCGGCGCCGATGCCCTCCAGCCCGACCGCCGTGCACAGCAGCACCCAGAACGACCAGCCCGCGGTGAAGCCCGCCCACGGCCCGATCGCGCGCTCGGCGTGCGCGGAGAACGAACCCGACGACGGATACGCGGCCGACATCTCGCCCAGCATCCGCATCACCAGCATCACGAGGAGGCCGGAGAGGGTGTAGGCGAGCACGATCGACGGCCCGGCGGCGGCGATGCCCGCGCCGGATCCGACGAACAGACCGGCGCCGATCACCCCGCCGAGGGCGATCATCGACAGATGGCGCTGCTTCAGGCCGTGGGAGAGGGAGGCGCCGTCCGTGCCGGGCGGCGTCTCGGTGGTGGTGCTGGGCATGGGCGCGGTTCGTCCAAGGCGTGAGATGGGCAAAAACGCCCACAGTCTGGGCAGCCGACCCGGTCCGGCGGGCGGGCTGTTCAGCATGCGGACACGAGGAACACGAAGCGTACGGGACCGCTCACCGACCCCGGCTTGGCGGAACCCTACAGCCCCGCCTGCCCGGCCCCGCGTGACCCAGACGTCCTCACCTCAGTGACCCGTATCACGCCGTACCAGGTGTAACCCACAACCTTTGTCCGGAGTCAACCAAGCCGCCGATCCCGCCTTTGTCGGGCAGCGACGGTGATCGGGCCGAACGCCCTGGGTTAGCGTCACCCTGTCCCGAACTGTCCTCACCTCCGCGGAGTCCCCATGAGCACCGTCGCCGCCGCCCCCGCCCGCACCGGCCAGGTCCTCGCCGACCTCCTCCCGGCCTCCCGAGTCCGGGACGTCGCGCTCGTGCTCGGCGGTGCCGTGCTCACCGGCCTCGCCGCGCAGATCTCCGTGCCCGTGCCGGGCTCCCCGGTGCCGGTGACCGGCCAGACCTTCGCCGCGCTGCTCGTCGGCACGGCCCTCGGCGCGGGCCGCGGTTTCCTCTCCCTCGCGCTGTACGCCCTGGCCGGGATGGCCGGCGTGCAGTGGTTCGCGGGCGGGGCCTCCGGCGTCACCGCCCCCTCCCTCGGCTACGTCCTCGGCATGATCCTCGCCGCCACCGTCGTCGGCGCCCTGGCCCGCCGCGGCGCCGACCGGTCGATGCTCCGCATGGCCGGCGCGATGCTGCTGGGCGAGGCGGTCATCTACGCCGTCGGCGTGCCCTACCTGGCCCTCGCCACCGGCATGTCCGCCACCGCCGCGATCGCGGCCGGCCTCACCCCGTTCCTGATCGGCGACGCCCTCAAGGCCGCCCTGGCGATGGGCGCGCTGCCCACCGCCTGGAAGCTCGTCGGCAAGCGCTGAACCAACGGTTCAGCGAAGGTGGTTCCCGCGGAAGAGGTTCGCCGGGTCGAAGCGCTCCTTCAGCCCGGCGAGCCTCTCGCGCGTCACGGAGTCGTACAGCCCTTCCGTACGATCCCCCGCGCCGAAGGCGAAGTTGAGCGAACGCCCCAGTGCCGAGGCCTCCATCAGCGCGAAGGCCGGGTCCAGCAGGGCGCGGGCCCGCTCTCGCCCGCCCACGGTCAACAGGGTGAGCAGAAACCGCCCGTTCCGGTACGGCACCGCGTTCGGCGCGGACTTCGTCAGCGCCCCGCCCAGGTGCCGTACCCCGACGACGCACAGGGCACCGGCGTCCGGCCCGGTCCGGCCGAGCAGCTCGACGGCCGCCGGGACGTCCAGCTCGCCGAGCACCACGCCCTCCCCGTAGTAGGCGTGCGGAACGTCCGGGTCACTGTGGATGGTGTGGCTCTCGGCGTACGGCATCTCCCGCAGCGAGTCGGTGAGCACCGGCCCGATGCCGCGCAGCGGGGCGACGAGCCGGTCACCGTCGGAGCCCGTGCAGGCGACGCGTACGGAGATCTCGTACCGGCCGCGCAGATGCGGGGGCAGCCCCGGGTCATCCGGAGAGAAGACGGCGGCGAAGGACGACGTCACCGTGTCGGGCACGGTCCGCGTCCACTCCTCGTACGCTCGCAGCACGACCGCCGGGTCGACCACGCGGCCGTCGAAGACGAGTGAACCGCCGTACAGCGTCCGCACCGGCACGAGACCGATCTCCAGCTCGGTGACGATGCCGAAGGCGGGCCCGCCGCCGAGCAGGGCCCAGTACAGGTCGGGTTCGGATTCCCGGGTGACGTGGCGCGTCCGCGCGTCCGCGGTGACGACGTCCAGCGAGCGCACGTGGTCGGCCGCGTACCCGAACTCCCGGGCGAGGAGGCCGAGTCCGCCGCCCAGCGTGTACGACACGGCACCGACACCCGGCGCCGACCCGTTCAGCGGCGCCAGCCCGTACGGCTCCGCGGCGGCGATCACCTGGCCCCAGCGCACGCCCGCCTGGACGCGGGCGGTGCGGGCGACGGGATCGACGGTCACCCGGTCCATACGCCTCGTCGTGACGAGCACACCGCCCTGCGAGGGGCCGGGCGTCCCGTGCCCGGTGGCCTGCACGCCGATCGGCAGGTTCCCGGTGGCCGCATGGCGTACGGCGGCGACCACGTCGCCGGCCGAGGCCGCGGCGACGACGAGTTCGGGGCGCTGGGCGAACCCGGTCTGGAATCCGCTGAGTTCGTCGTCGTAGCCGGGGTCGCCGGGGCGCAGGGCGAGCAGGTCAGTGGAATGGCTCTTCGCGGTCATGCCGTGGATCCTGGCCCGATAACCTGACAGGTGCCGTCAGGTTATCGGGCGGTGCCGAACGGCACAGGTGCTTGCCGGTCCCTGGTCACGAAAGAGGGCCTGCGGTGCACCCAAGCACCGCAGGCCCCACGAACCACCGAACCGCGGAACCACCGAACCGCAGAACCGCGGAACCGCGGAACTCAGCCGGTCGAGACCTCGTCCGAGACCTTGTCCTGGTCCCCGGCACCACCGTCGGCGCCACCTGCGGCAGCACCCGCCGCAGCACCCGCGGCGGCCCGACGCCCACCGACCTTCTCCTTCACGAAGGCGATGGCCAGCACGACCGCCGCGACCAGCAGCGACAGCAGCACGGTCCGGCGCCCGTCGTGCTCGGTGTCGGTCAGCATGTAGCCGAGCACGAACACGATCAGCGCGGCCGTAGCCCAGGTCAGATACGGGTACAGCCACATCTTCACGACGAGCTTCTCCGGCGCCTCCGCCTTGATGATCTTCCGCATGCGCAGCTGCGAGAAGCAGATGACGAGCCAGACGAACAGGGCCACGGCACCACTGGAGTTCACCAGGAACAGGAAGACGGAGTCCGGGAACTTGTAGTTGAAGAACACGGCGACGAAGCCGAACACGACCGAGGCGATGATCGCCGTACGCGGCACACCCTTGCCGGTCGTCCGTGCGAACGCCTTCGGGGCGTCCCCGCGCTCGCCGAGCGAGAAGGCCATGCGGGAGGCGGTGTAGAGCCCGGAGTTGAGGCAGGACAGCACGGACGTCAGCACGATGAAGTTCATGATCTGACCGGCGTGCGCGATGCCGAGGGAGTCCAGCGCGGCGACGTAGGAGCCGTTGTCGGTGATGGACTTGCTGTCCCACGGCAGCAGGGACACGACGACGAAGATGGAGCCGAGGTAGAAGACGGCGACTCGCCAGATGATGCTGTTGGTCGCCTTGGTCACGGCCTGCTGCGGGTTCTCCGACTCGCCGGCCGCCAGCGTGGCGATCTCGCTGCCCATGAAGGAGAAGACGACGAGCAGTACACCGGTGAGGATGGCCCCGGGCCCGTGGGGCAGGAAGCCGCCGTGCTCGGTGAGGTTGCTCAGCCCGGCCTGGTCACTGTCCACACCCGGCAGCAGCCCGAAGACCGCCAGCCCGCCGATCACGATGAAGGCGGCGATGGCGACGACCTTGATCCCGGCGAACCAGAACTCGAACTCGCCGTAGGACCCGACGGACACGAGGTTCGTCGCGGTCAGCACCACCATCACGATGAGCGCCCACGCCCACTGGGGTACGGCGGGGATCCACCCCTCGAGGATCACGGCTCCCGCGGTGGCCTCCACCGCCAGCACCACCACCCAGAAGAACCAGTAGAGCCAGCCGATGGTGAAACCGGCCCAGGGCCCGAGCGCACGGTCGGCGTGCGCGGAGAACGACCCGGAGGTCGGATTGGCGGCCGACATCTCCCCGAGCATCCGCATCACCAGCACCACGAGCGTGCCGACGAGCGCGTACGACAGGAGGATGCCGGGACCGGCGGTGGCGATACCGGAACTGGAACCGACGAACAGCCCGGCTCCGATGACACCACCAATGGCGATCATCGACAGATGGCGGTTCTTGAGGCCTGCCTGGAGACCGGAACCGGGTTCTCCGGGGTCTCCGTGGCCGCTTCCGGCCTTCGTCAGGGTCGGCTGCGAAGTCATGGGACGGATTTCCTTTGCGCCGGTTGCACTGGATCCCGTACGAGCGGTGTACGAGCGATGTACGAGCCGGTCCAGTGAATCGGAGGTGTCGGAATTCGGGAACCTTTGAATCCGTATTGTTACTTGAGGTTTCCCTGAGGTTCTTGAGTGTTGCTCACGCTTTTCAGGATCGGCACCCCGGGCTGCTGCCCCGAAACAGCCGTGTCACACTCGTCCCATGCGCGTGTACCTCGGCTCGGACCATGCCGGCTACGAACTCAAGAACCACCTCGTCGAATGGCTGAAAGCGGCGGGCCACGACCCCGTCGACTGCGGCCCGCACATCTACGACGCCCAGGACGACTACCCGCCCTTCTGCCTCCGCGCCGCGGAGCGGACGGCCGCGGACCCCGACGCCCTCGGCATCGTGATCGGCGGCTCCGGCAACGGCGAGCAGATCGCCGCGAACAAGGTGAAGGGCGTCCGTGCGGCCCTGGCCTGGAGCGAGGAGACGGCGGCCCTCGGCCGCCAGCACAACGACGCGAACGTGGTCGCGGTGGGTGCGCGCATGCACACGCTGGACGAGGCGACCAAGTTCGTGGAGACGTTCCTCAACACGCCCTTCTCGGGTGACGACCGTCACATCCGCCGCATCGACATGCTCGCGACGTACGAAACGACCGGAGAGCTCCCGCCGATCCCGGCACACCACCCGCAGCCGTAGCCATAGCCATAGCCATAGCCATGCAGGGTCGCTGACCAGCGGGGTCGGTGCTGCCTGGGCGGGGCGGCCGTATCGGGCTGTGTCGGGTGGGGGCAAGCCCTGGGGTGCAGGGGGCGGAGCCCCCGTCGGGGCCCGGGGGCGGAGCCGCGGACATCCTCTGCTTCTTGGCCGACTGCGTCGGGTGGGTAGGTGGGTAAGCGTCCGGGGGTGCAGGGGGCGGAGTCCCCGCCGGGGTCCCGGGGCGGAGCCCCGGAGCAAGGCCGGCCTCTTGGCCGACCGTGTCGGGCGGACAGGTGGGCAAGCGTCTGGGGGTGCAGGGGGCGGAGTCCCCGCCGGGGTTCCGGGGCGGAGCCCCGGAGAGCCTTCTACTTCCTGGCCGATTGTGCCGGGCGGTGGGTGGGCAAATCCCGGGGTCCCGGGGCGGAGCCCCGGAGCAAGGCCGGCCTCCTGGCCGACCGTGTCGGGCGGGCGGGTGGGCAAAGAAGCACGTAACAAGAAGGGGCACACCGTGCCAGAAGGGCACACGATCCACCGCCTGGCCAAGGACTACACCGTCGCCTTCGCCAACGGCAAACCCGTCCACGTCACCAGCCCCCAGGGCAAGTTCACCGACGCCGCAGCCCTCCTGGACCGCACCCCCCTCCACACCGCCGACGCCCACGGCAAACACCTCTTCCTCGGCTTCGCCGCCTCCTGGATCCACATCCACCTCGGCCTCTTCGGCAAGGTCACCTTCGGCCCGGCCCCCGCCCCTGCCCCCACGGACACCGTCCGCCTCCGCCTCGCCAACGACACGTCGTACGTCGACCTGCGCGGCCCCACCACCTGCGCCCTGATCACGGACCCCGAGAAGCAGGCGATACACGACCGCCTGGGCCCCGACCCCCTCCGCCCGGACGCCGACCCGGACGCCGCGTACCGGCGCATCTCCCGCAGCCGTACGACGATCGCCGCCCTGCTCATGGACCAGAAGGTCATCGCGGGCGTGGGCAACGTCTACCGCGCCGAGGTCCTCTTCCGGCACCGCATCGACCCGTACCGCCCGGGCAGGGACATCACCCCCATCGAGTGGCACGCCATCTGGACCGACCTCGTCGAGCTGATGCACGAGGGCGTCCGCAACAACCGCATCGACACCGTCCGCCCGGAACACACCCCGGAGGTGATGGCCCGCCCGCCCCGCGTCGACGACCACGGCGGCGAGGTGTACGTCTACCGCAGGGCCAACCAGCCCTGCCACATCTGTGGCGGCGAGATCCGCACCGCCGATCTCGCCGCCCGCAACCTCTTCTGGTGCCCCACCTGCCAGAAAAATTGACCTGCCATCACAGGCCTACAACCTGACACTGCCCCGCCATCAGAAGCCCTGCAGCCGCTCCCCCCCAAAGGGACCCTCAAAGGGACCCCTCAAAGGGACCTCTCAAAACCCATGCGGCAACCACGGCGCCACCCCACCCCCGAACCCCACCGCCGCCTCGGCCAACGCGCCCCCCCGCACCTCCCGCACCCGCCCGGCAGCCCCCAACGCCACCAGACTCACACCCCCGAGATACGCCGCCCCCAACTCCCGTACGGACAACGCAAGATCCGCCGCGTCAGACGTCCGCACGCAGGACGCCCCCTTCGCGTCCCCGGTCAGCCGCCAACGCCCCACGTTCCAGGGACAGAAGGAGTCCTCCACCTCGAACACCACATCCACCGGCGCCTGATACGTCCGCGCCTCCAGCGCGGCCCCGACATCCACCAGCCGTACGTACAACTCGTCCCGCACCCGCGTCCGGCACCGCCGAATGTCGGACACCTGGTACTGCCAGGCGTCGTCGACCGGCCGCCCCCGCACCACCAGCGTCGTCGTCAGGTCGATCCCCCACAGGAACCGCCACAGCGCCGCGTCCGCCGCCGCATCCACCGCCGCCAGATCCTTCAGAACGACCGTGCCGTCGTGCCCGGTGACACCCCAGCCCAGCTTCACCCGGAACCGCGCGTACCCGACCGTCTCACCGCCCCGCTCGGCGACGACGCACTGCAACGGCGACGCCCCGTCCCGCCCGCTCTCCGGGTCGAGCAGCGCCACCCGCTCCCACCCGGGCCGCCGCTCCAGCATCCCCGGCCGCAGCGGCACCAGCCGCGCGTACACCGCCTCGCAGGCGTCGAGGACGTCGGCGGGCGCCGCGTACCGCAGCCGTACGTCGTCGGTACCGTCCGGCACCGACAACCGCACCCGGCTCGTGTCGATCTCCGCGTTGAGCTGGAAGGCGGCGGCCCCGTACCCGAACCGGCCGTAGATCGCCGGCTCGGAGGCCGTCAGCACGGCGAGCGGCTCGCCCCAGGAACGCACGTCGTCCAACTGCCGCCGCATCATGGACGTCAGGACCCCGCGCCGCCGGTGCGTGGCGGCCACGCTGACCATGGTGACGCCCGCGGCCGGCACCGAGGCGCCGCCGGGCACGGTCAGCCGGAACGTGAACGCCCCCGCCGTCCCCACGCAGTCGGCCCCGTCCCAGGCACCCAGAGACCGGTCGAACTCGGTCAGTGAGTCCCACATCTCGCGTTCCTCGGCCGACTCCGGGATGCCGCCGAAAGCGCGGATCAGGGTGTCGTACCACGTGTCCCATTCGTCCTGCCGCAGCACCCGCAGGTCGGTCGCAAGTCCAGTGTCCGTGGAGTCAGTGCCCATGGGCCATGCCTATCAAGGCGATGCGGGACGAGCGAGGGAATTTCTCCCGGGCGGCGGCGCGGCGGCTCTCTGTGCCGTTCACTGTGAAGTCGGCCCTCGGACGGGGGACAAGTGGGACCTCCCGTGCCATGCGGCTGGTCGGATGGATAGGGTCCCGAACTAATGGCAGCAGGACGAGAGCGGCGTGCGGAAGCCGAGACGTTCACGGCCCGGTTGAAGAAACAGTGGCACCGGGCCCGCGTCGGCATGCGCCGGGCCGCCGTCGACTACTTCCGTGGTGACGGCTCGGACTGGGTCGCGCTGGCCGGCCTGCTGCTGATGATCCCGCTGATCGCGACCGCGACGCTCGCCAACTCGGTGTGGTTCTCACCGGCCGCGCTGGTCCTGCCGATCGTCGCGGGCGGCCTGCTGCTGCGCCCGGCGAGCCTGCTCGGCCTGTACGCGGCGGCGGCCACGGCCCTCATCGTGGAGTCGGTGCGGCTGGGCCCGTACACGGAGGGCCCGTCCCGAGTCACCCCGGGTGTCGTGCTGGTCGTTGCCGCCTGCGGCTTCTTCGGTCTGCTGCTCGCCCAGTTCCGCAGCCGGGTCGGCGTGCCCTGGCGGCGCGGCGGCACCATGCTGTTCGACCTGCGCGAACGCATCCGGGTGCAGAGCAAGTTGCCCAAGCTGCCGGACGGCTGGCACCGGGAGATGGCCCTGCGCCCGGCGGGCGGCCAGTCCTTCTCCGGCGACTTCGTGGTGGCGGCCAGGACGAACGGAGGCCGCACCCTGGAGGTCGTCCTCACGGACGTCTCGGGCAAGGGAATGGACGCGGGTTCACGCGCCCTGCTCCTGTCCGGCGCGTTCGGCGGCCTCCTGGGCTCGCTCCCGCCCCACGCCTTCCTGCCCGCCGCCAACGGCTATCTCCTGCGACAGGACTGGGAGGAGGGCTTCGCGACCTCCATCCACCTGGTCCTGGACCTGGACTCCGGCGACTACGAGCTCTACTCCGCGGGACACCCGCCGGGCCTCCAGCTCAGCGCGGGCAGCGGCCGCTGGGAGGAGAAGGCGGCGGAAGGGCCGCTCCTCGGCGTCTACGACGGCGCCCAGTTCGACCCCGTGAAGGGCTCACTGCGCCCGGGCGACGTGCTGATGCTGTTCACGGACGGCCTGGTGGAAACCTCCGACCGCGACATCGTCGAGGGCATCGACCGCCTCACCGGCGAAGCCGACCGCTACGTCGCAGGCGGCTTCCACGGAGCCGCCTGGCACCTCATCGAGGCGGTCGCCAAGGACGTCAACGACGACCGGGCGCTCCTGCTGATCTGCCGAGAGGGCCCGACAGCGGCAGCGGCCCGCTGACGACTCCCACCGCGCGCACCGCTGACATCGGCCGCGCCACCGGGTATCCCGCACGACCACCGGGTATCCCGCACGCCCACGGTGGGGTTTTCCCCAGTGCGACTGTGCGGTCGCCCTCATGGCCCGCCCCCGCTCCGGATCCGTACGTTCGAAGCATCACCAGCGGCGAACGCGCACCGGCGATCGACGACGAACGCTCACCGGCGAACGACGGCGAACGCGCACCGGCGATCGACGGCGAACGCGCACCGGCGATCGACGACGAACGCGCACCGGCGAACTACGCGGACTCGGAAGGACAAACCATGGCAGGCGACTGGGCCGTAGAACTGCACGCCCTCCGCAAGCGCTACGGCCGCGGCTCCACCGCCGTCCAGGCCCTGCGCGGCATAGACCTCACCCTGCCCCACCGCAGCTTCACGGCCGTCATGGGCCCCTCCGGCTCCGGCAAGTCCACGTTCCTGCAGTGCGCCGCCGGCCTCGACCGTCCCACGGCCGGCACGGTCCGCCTCGGCGGCACGGAGATCACGGGCATGAGCGAGAACAAGCTCACCGCCCTGCGCCGCACCCGCATCGGCTTCGTCTTCCAGGCCTTCAACCTCCTGCCGTCCCTCACGGTCGAGCAGAACGTCGCCCTGCCGATGCGCCTGGCCGGCCACCGCCCCGACCGCCACCGCGTCGCGGACGTGCTGACCCAGGTCGGCCTCGCCGACAAGGCCCGCCGCCGGCCCGGCCACCTCTCCGGCGGCCAGCAGCAGCGCGTCGCGATCGCCCGGGCCCTCGTCACCCGCCCCGACGTCGTCTTCGCCGACGAGCCGACGGGCGCCCTGGACACGACCACGGCCGCCGAGATCCTCACCCTGCTCCGGCAGTCCATCGACGTCCACGGCGCCACCGTCGTCATGGTCACCCACGACCCCTCGGCCGCCGCCTGGGCGGACCGCGTGCTGTTCCTGGCCGACGGCACGATCGTCGACCACCTCGACCACGCCCCCGCCGACCGCATCGCCGCCCGTATGACGTCCCTGACCACACCCCGGTCCTCTGTGGGGGCGGCGGCCTGATGTTCGTCCCCAACGGCCTCGCCCGCGCCGCCATCCGTTTCCGGCCCGCCGCCTTCGCCGGGACCTTCGTCGCGCTGATGCTGGCCGCGGCGATCGTGTCGGCCTGCGGCATCCTCCTGGAGACGGGCCTGCGCGCCAAGGTCCCGCCGCAGCGCTACGCGCACGCCCCCGTCGTGGCCGCCGCCGACCAGCGCGCCGGGAAGACCGACGCGAGCGAACCGGTCCCGGACCGGGCCCGCCTCGACGACTCCCTGGTGGCGAAGGCCGCCTCGGCGCCCGGAGCACGCACGGCGGTCGCCGACGTCACCTTCCCGGTGCACGGCCCGCGGGGCACCCTCACCGCCCACGGCTGGGGCTCCACCGCCTTCACCGGCGAACGCCTCACCTCCGGCCGCGCCCCGCACCCCGGCGAGGTGGTCACCGGTCACGGCACCGTCGGCGACCGGATCACTCTCACCACCCCAGACGGCCCCCGCACCTACCGCGTCTCCGGCACGACGCACGGCCCGTCCACCGCAGCGAACACCGTCTGGTTCGCGGACGACGAGGCCGTCCGTCTCTCCGGCCACCCCGGCCGCATCGACGCCATCGCCGTCCTCCCGAAGCCCGGCGTCAGCACCGAAAGCCTCACGTCCCAAGTCGCCCGAGCCCTGGGCGACGAGGCCGAGGTCCACACCGGCGACGACCGCGGCGGCGTGGAGAACCGCGCTCTAGCCGAAGCCCAGGAGGTCCTCACCGGAATCGGCGGCTCGTTCGGCGGCGTCGCCACATTCGTCGCCGTCTGCACCGCCTCCGGCACCGTCGCCCTCGCCGTGGGCCGCCGCGCCCGCGAGTTCGCCCTGCTGCGCGCCGTCGGCACCACCCCGCGCCAGGTCCGCCGCACCATCGCCGCCGAGGCACTGCTGGTCGCCCCGCTCGCGGGCGCCGTCGGCTGCCTGCCCGGACTGGCCCTGGCCGCCTGGTGGTTCGGGCAACTGAAGGACAAGGGCGCGATCCCGCAGCCGGTCGACCTGGCCGTGTCCTGGATCCCGCTCCTGTCCACGGTCGGCACCGTCCTGGTCACCGCCCTGCTCGCCGGATACCTGGCCGCGCACCGCAGTTCACGCATCAAGCCGGGCCAGGCGCTCAGCGAGGCGTCCGTGGAGCGCCTGCGCCCGGGCTGGATCCGTACGCCGCTGGGCGTGGCCGCCGCGGTCGGCGGCTTCGTGTGCGCGGGCCTCGCCGCCTCGCTGACCGGGGAGGACGCGGCCAACGCGGCGCTCGGCGTGGTCATGCTGTTCATGCTGGCCGTCGCGCTGCTCGGCCCCCTGGTCGCCAGCGCCTGCGCCGCCCTGTTCGGGCTTCCGCTGCGGGGTGCCGGCGCCCCGGCAGCGCTCGCCGCCGCCAACTCCCGCAGCAACGCCCGCCGTCTGGCCTCCGCGATCACCCCGATCGTGCTCGCCATGGCCTTCTCCTCCGTGCTGGTCTTCCTGCACACCAGCGAGGAGAGGGCCACCCGGGACCAGCAGCGGGCCGGCATCACCGCCGACCACATCGTCACCGCCGACCAGGGCCTGGCCCCGGACGCCGTACGACGGGCCGAGCACAGCCCCGACGTCACCGCCGCCGTCGGTCTACTGAAGACCGAGGTCCTCGTCCCGGCCCCGGGAGGGGTGCTGGAGTCGGCCTCCGCGCAGGGCGTCACGGGATCCGCCCGCGCCCTGACCGCCGTACAGGACCTGGACGTCGAGCGCGGGCGGCTCACCCTGAAACCCGGCGAGGTCGCCCTCGACGCCTCGCTCGCCGGCAACGCGGACATCGACGTCGGCGACCGCGTCCCCCTCTACCTCCCCGACGGCACGAGGGCGACCCCGCTGGTCGTGGCGACGTACGGCCGCGGCATGGGGCTGTCCCAGGTCACCCTGAACCGCGCCGACCTGGCCGCCCACGTCAGCTCCGCCTTCGCCACCGAACTGTGGGTCAAGGGCGGCACACCGGACCCCCTCAAGGCGCTCGGCACGGTCCAGGACCGCGCCGACCACGCCACCGAGCAGAACCTGGACCGCAAGCTCAACGCCTGGGCGAACACGGTCATGGCGGCCGTCCTGGGCGGCTTCGCGGCCGTCGCCGCCGTCAACACGCTGGTGATGACGGTCCTGGACCGCCGCGGCGAGCTCGGCACGCTCCGCCTGCTCGGCTCCACCCGCCGCCAGGTGCTGCGCATGATCCGCTGGGAGGCCCTCCTGGTCGCCGCTGCCGGCGTCGTCCTCGGCACGGCGATCGCGCTGGCCACGCTCGTCCCGATGATGAACGGGCTGACGGGCCGGGGGCCGTACATACCCCCGCTGGTGTACGGCTCGTTCGTCGGCGCGATCCTCGTACTCGGCCTGGCCGGGGCCACCCTCCCGGCCCGCGCGGCACTGCGCGCGAGGACAGGGGAGACACTGGGGGAGTGACCGAGACATCCCGAACCCCGCTGACCCTGGCCGAGGTCGAGGCCACCGCCCGCGCCGTGCACGCCGGCCAGACCGACAAGGCGGGACGGCCGTACGCCGAGCACCTGCGGGCCGTGGCCGAGGGCGTCCGGGCCCGCGGCGGCGACGAGGAGCAGATCGCGGCGGCCTGGCTGCACGACGCGGTCGAGGACGACGCCCTCTCCGAGCGCTGGCTGCGCGAGGCGGCACTGAGCCGCCGTACGAAGGACATCGTGCGGGCGGTCACCAAGCGGGCCGGGGAGCCACCCGAGGCGTACGCCGCTCGCATCCTCGCCACGCCCGGCGCGCTGCTGGTGAAGGAGGCGGACCTGGCGCACAACGCCGACCCGGCGCGCCTCGCGGTGCTCGACGAGGCCACCCGGACACGACTGACCGAGAAGTACGCACGGATGCGCGCACTTCTCGGTCTGAGCGGCTGAAAACCTGAGCGGTGTCTAGCGGTGTCTAGGCGTCGACCTTCTCGCGCGCCGCGCTCTCGCGCTTCCCGGCCTTCTCGCGCTGCTCCCGCTCCCGGGCCAGCTCGGCCGCGTCCCGCTTGAACGCCCACTCCATCTTCGGCTCCATCGCGAACCGGAAGACCCGCTGGACGGGCTTGGTGCACAGCAGCGTCACGGCGGCGGCCGCGAGGACGGTCACGAAGATCTCGCCGAGCGGGCGGTGCAGCCACGTGGGCTCGAACCAGCCCTGGTAGTCACCGGCCTTCACCAGGAAGCCGTGCAGCAGGTAGCCGTACAGCGTGCCCGCGCCGAGGGCGGTGAACCACATGTGGCGGCGCGGCACCCAGGCGAAGAAGCAGGCGGTCAGCAGCAGCGAGCAGCCGAACAGGGCGAGGACCATGACCGGGCCGGTCCACCAGGGCGCGCCGAGCTCCTGCGCGGAGTCGCGGTGGTAGAACCACGCGGTGTTCATGTGCGGCACCGCCCACCAGCTGAAGGCCAGCGCGACGGCGAACACCGGCACCGAAAGGATCCGCACCGAACGCCGGCGCACCATCTGGAAGTGCTCGGGCTTCATCGACAGGCCCAGCACGAAGAACGGCAGGAACTGGAGCACCCGCTGCAGATCCAGGTCGTCGCCGATCTCGGGCGCGGCGGACGCCACCATGGCGAGGCCGAGCGCGAGCGGCAGCGGGTGGCGCACCAGCTTCCAGATCGGGGTCGTCAGCCGCCAGATGAACAGCGCGCACAGGAACCAGGTCAGGTACCAGGGGTCGAGGAGGCTGATCTCCTGGTGCGGGTCGTTGTCGATGACGCGCTTGAAGAGCGGATAGGCGGTTTCGAAGACGATGTACGGCACGGCCACGCCGGTGATCAGGCGCTTGAGCCGGTCGGGGCGCATGTCGAAGCTGCGCGAGAAGTAGCCGGAGATGATGATGAACGCCGGCATGTGGAACGCGTACACGACCTGGTAGGCGGCCTCGAGGATCCGGCTGTCGCCCTTGAGCGGCTCCCAGGCGTGGCCCATGGCCACCAGCACGATCGCCAGGTACTTCGCGTTGTCGAAGAACGCGTCGCGCTGCTTGCCGTTCTGCTTGTTCTGCGGGCTTTGCGGCGAGCGCGGGCTCGGCACTCCGTCCGCCGGCGACTGTGCCGGGGGAAGTGGCGCCCTGCGGTGGCCGTACGGTCGCAGCGAGTTCGTCACAGGCCCTCCCACCAGGAACTGGGGGAGAACATCCGGGACCTCGCTGCGCTTGCGGGGGACGAGGCAGCGTGGAACATCTGAGGCACCCTAGCGTCGTATGCGGCAATCCGTAAAACGCTCGACGTCATTCCTGGTTAATCGCTGCGAGTACCCCGGATTACGGGCAGTTGACAGTGTTGTGGACGTGACGATCAACACATTGCCGAAAGGTGATTGTGCACATCATATGCGCCTCGCTTGTCATGATTCATCCGGACTAAACCACCCATAAGACCAGCAGCCGACTCCGGTGGAATGTCTGCTTCATGCTCCTTCGCGGGCTTGTCTCCGGAGTCGTTGGGATGTCTGTGGCGGCAATTCGAATTAGCTGCGAACGCGTTGTGTGGAGACGGAAACGATCCGACCCAATTCCCTGTGCGGGTGCCCTGTCGAATTACTGTGCGGAGCAAGGCCGTTGGCAGCTGCGCACGCGGGCGCACGCGCGCGCCCGACCGTGGTGTTCCGGACGAACTGTCACCCGCCGCATAGGGCGGCCTGGTTGGTGGCACGATGGTCCTGGCGGGGGTGCGCGGGGTTGCATCCCCGGGCCGGGAGAGCGGACCGACCGAGGGTGTGATCAGTTGTGGCCATTTCACTGTCTGTGGTGCTGCTGTTGGCGATCATCCTGATAGTGCTGATGCGAGGGGGCTCCCTCAAGGCAGGTCCCGCGATCGTCGCGGTGCTCTTCGGCTTCTTCCTGGCCTCGACCGGCATGGCCGACGACATCCAGCGGTTCCTCAACTCCATAGCGGAAACCATCAATTCGATTCAGTTCTAGCCGTACGGTCGAGCCGTTACGCCCGGTCGGCGGTCACCGGGGGCAGGAAGCGGGGGGAACGTACCCGGCCCTCCCTCGCTCTCGGCTTCGCTGGAGCGGGAGGTGTCCCCGTGGCGCCGGGCCGCCGCCTCGCGGTGAAGGTCGTGCACGGCCAGTACGCCGACGACGACGAGTTCCGCACCCGTGTTCCGCCGCGAGGTGGCCGCCGCCCGCCAGGTCAGCGGCGCCTTCACCGCTCCCGTCGTGGACGCGGACGCCGACGCTCCCCCACTGCCTTAAGGGCGTGGGAGGTACCCCCATCGCCCCTGGACGGCCACGCTCTGCATCCCGGGCCAGGACCTCGGCACCCGCATCCGCGAGCACGGCCCCCTGCCCCCCGGGCCGCGCGAACTGGCCGCCGGCCTCGCCGAGGCCCTGCGCGACATCCACCGCGCGGGCGTGGTCCACCGGGACCTGAAACCGGCCAACGTGATGCCCGCCGAGGACGGCTCCCGCGTCAGGGCGAGCCGCAACTCTCCGGAGTCCCGGACGAACTGCTCCCTTTCATTCGCTTCATCCGCGTCTGCCTGGAAAGCACCCCAAGTCCCGCCCCACCCCGGACGATTCCTGCGCCTGCTGTGCGACGGCCGCCTGCCCGAGCCGTCCCCGGAGCCCGGGGGCCCGTGGTCCGAGCCGGGGAGCGGACCGCGAAGAACAGCCCCCGCCCCCCTGGCACGACGGCGCCCAGCCAGGGCCCGCCCGGCCGCGCGGCCGCCGGTATCTCGTCGCCGTGGCCGCCGCGGCCGTCCTCCTCGCCACGACGGCCACCTCCGTCGCCCTTCTCCGCGACAGGGACGACGACCCCGCACCCGCGGCCACCTCTGCCCCGGGTGACCTCCCTGAGGGCTGGCAGCCCTGGGCCGCCAAGGCGAAGGCCGCGGAAGGCCCGACGGAGCCCTGAGCTCCGACGGCTCCTTGTGGCGCCGCGCCGCCGTCGGCACGCCCCTCATATGTGCCGACGCCGACATCATGGCCACCCGCTTCGACCTCGCCGACGGCCGCACCACCTGGTCGCGGCCCGTCGACGCCACGCCCGACGCGTCCTACGGCCACGAGGGCACGATCATCGGAACCGCCGGCGACCGCGTCTTCGCCGACGGGGCCGACGAGCGGGAGAGGGCGGAGGGCGGCCTGCCGACCCGCTACACGATCGAGGCCCCGGCCGCCGACACCGGCAAGGTGCTCTGGCAGACGGAGACCGGCGACGGCGACATGGCGAGCGCACCCGCACAGCGAGCACGGCCCGGCCGCAGCCGTCCCCGAAGGCGTGGTCACGCTCTGCGGCGGCCAGTGCGAGCAGTACGCCCTGCTCGACGCCGAGAACGGCGAGGTCCGCCGCGGCCCGGCACGCCTACCTGATCTGCGCGACCGGCGTGGACAAGGAGAGCACCGCCCGCACCAGCGCCTCGCAGCTCGCCCCGGCCATCCAGCGCCTCGCAGCTCGCCCCGGCCACCGGAACCGGGCACACCCGGTCCGAGAACCGGGAACACCGGCGAAACACGTCGGGCCCGGTTCCGCAGAACCGGGCCCGACGACCAGCGCAGAGCGGGCGACGGGAATCGAACCCGCGTAGCCAGTTTGGAAGACTGGGGCTCTACCATTGAGCTACGCCCGCACACAACGCGCCGCAGGTCAGCCGACCGCGGCACAGAAGGCATCGTAGCGGGTAGTCCCCCTTCACCGCACACCTTGTTCCCGCCCGCACCGGCGCCCGGGAAATGCGGCGGTTCCAGGGCCCGGCGGCATGTACCCTACGTGTCGCACCAGACGGGGTGTGGCGCAGCTTGGTAGCGCGTCCGCTTTGGGAGCGGAAGGCCGTGGGTTCAAATCCCGCCACCCCGACCAGCCACCGGATCACCTGGGGTGATCGCCGCCTGATCACCTCGGGTGATCGCCTTTTGGGCGGTGTAGCCGCTGCCGTTACTATGCAAGCTGCACGCCCGTGTGTCTCAGGTCTGAAGTCCTCTGAAGCCCTCCGGGCGGCGAAATCCGCCGGACCTGTCTGGCTCCGGCAGAAACCAAGAAGTCAGCCACAAGGAGACCGAACCGTGAAGAGCGCCGTGGAGACCCTGAACCCGACCCGGGTTCGGCTCACTGTCGAGGTGCCCTTCGAGGAGCTCAAGGACAGCCTCGACGCGGCGTACAAGAAGATCAACCAGCAGGTCACGGTGAAGGGCTTCCGCAAGGGCAAGGTCCCGGCCCGTGTCATCGACCAGCGGTTCGGCCGCGGCGCCGTGCTGGAGGAGGCCGTCAACGACGCGCTCCCGAAGTTCTACACCGAGGCGGTCAACGAGGCCGAGCTGAGCCCGCTGGGCCAGCCCGAGGTCGACATCACGGAGCTGAAGGACGGCGAGACGCTGAACTTCACCGCCGAGGTCGACGTCCGGCCGGCCATCGAGATCCCGGACTACTCCGGCATCGAGGTCGAGGTCGACGCCGTCGAGGTCACCGACGAGGACGTCGAGAAGTCGGTCGAGCAGCTCCGCGAGCGCTTCGCCTCGACGACCCCGGTCGAGCGCGCCGCCGAGGACGGCGACGTCGTCACCATCGACCTGGAGGCCAAGGTCGACGGCGAGGTCCTCGAGGACGGCGTCGCGAACGGCGTCTCCTACACCATCGGCTCGGGTGAGCTGCTGGACGGCATCGACGACGCCGTGAAGGGGCTGTCGGCCGGCGAGGAGGCCACCTTCACCTCCGAGCTCAAGGGCGGCTCGGCGGCCGGCAAGGAGGCCGAGGTCACCGTCAAGGTCACCCAGGTCGCCAAGCGGGAACTGCCCGAGCTGGACGACGAGTTCGCGCAGCTCGCCTCCGAGTTCGACACCCTCGAGGAGCTGAAGGCCGACAGCCGCAAGCGCCTGGAGAGCATGAAGCAGTACGACCAGGCCACGCAGGCCCAGGAGCGCGTCCTGGAGAAGCTGCTGGAGCTGGTCGAGGTCCCGGTCCCCGAGAAGCTGCTCGAGGACGAGATCAACACCCGTAAGCACAACCTCGAGCACCACCAGCTCGGCCAGATGGGCCTCACCCTCGACAAGTACCTGGAGATCCAGGGCAAGACCGCCGAGGAGTTCGAGGCCGAGACCCGCGAGGCCGCGGTCAAGGGCATCAAGACGCAGTTCGTCCTCGACGAGCTGGTCAAGCAGGAGAAGCTCAACGTCAACCAGGAGGAGCTCACCGAGCACCTCATGCGGCGCGCGGCCTCCTCCGGCATGTCCCCCGACCAGTTCGCCCAGGCCGTCGTCGAGGGTGGCCAGGTGCCGCTCCTGGTCGGCGAGGTCGCCCGCGGCAAGGCCCTGGCCGTCGTGGTCGAGAAGGCCACGGTCAAGGACACCAACGGCGAGATCATCGACCTGGATGACGAGGAAGAGGAGACCGAGGCCGCCGCCGAGGCCTCCGACGCCGAGGCCACCGAAGGCGAGGCCGCCGAGGCCGCCGAGGACAAGCCCGAGGCCTGATCCTCACGGCACCTCGTGACGCAGGTACGACGGGCCCCGGGAACATCGTGTCCCGGGGCCCGTCGTCGTTTCTCCACGGCGCTACGCCCCCGGCGAACACCCCCCGCTACGGGATTCCCCGAAGGGACCCCCGCGTTAGGGTCCATGAATACGCAGAACACGTGAGACGGCCCGGCGCCGTCGTAAGACGAGCAGGTGGATACGTGACGAATCTGATGCCCTCCGCCGCCGGCGAGCCCTCCATCGGTGGTGGCCTCGGCGACCAGGTCTACAACCGGCTGCTCAACGAGCGGATCATCTTCCTCGGCCAGCCGGTCGACGACGACATCGCGAACAAGATCACCGCGCAGCTTCTGCTCCTTGCCTCCGATCCGGACAAGGACATTTACCTGTACATCAACAGCCCTGGCGGTTCGATCACGGCCGGCATGGCGATCTACGACACCATGCAGTACATCAAGAACGACGTGGTGACGATCGCCATGGGTCTGGCTGCCTCGATGGGCCAGTTCCTGCTCAGCGCCGGCACCCCCGGCAAGCGTTTCGCGCTGCCGAACGCCGAGATCCTGATCCACCAGCCGTCCGCCGGCCTGGCCGGCTCGGCCTCGGACATCAAGATCCACGCCGAGCGGCTGCTGCACACCAAGAAGCGCATGGCCGAGCTCACGGCCCTGCACACCGGACAGACGGTCGAGCAGATCACCCGCGACTCGGACCGCGACCGCTGGTTCGACGCCCAGGAGGCCAAGGAGTACGGCCTCATCGACGACGTGATCGCCACGGCCGCCGGCATGCCGGGCGGCGGCGGCACCGGGGCCTGAGAGGCCCCCCACGGGGCCTCAGCGGCCCCGTGGGGCCCTGCGAGCCCCGTCAGGGCCCAGCGACCCCAGACAGCCCCAGCCGACCGCCTCAGCCCTTTTCAGGAGACACCGTGAACGAATTCCCCGGCAGCGGCATCCACGACCGCACGCGTGCCGAGTACACCGGCCCCGCGGCCGAGTCCCGCTACGTCATCCCGCGCTTCGTCGAGCGCACCTCCCAGGGCATCCGCGAGTACGACCCGTACGCGAAGCTCTTCGAGGAGCGCGTGATCTTCCTCGGCGTCCAGATCGACGACGCCTCCGCCAACGACGTCATGGCGCAGCTGCTGTGCCTGGAGTCGATGGACCCCGACCGGGACATCTCGGTCTACATCAACAGCCCCGGTGGCTCTTTCACGGCGCTCACGGCGATCTACGACACGATGCAGTACGTGAAGCCGGACATCCAGACGGTCTGCATGGGCCAGGCGGCCTCCGCCGCGGCCGTCCTGCTGGCCGCCGGCACGCCCGGCAAGCGCATGGCGCTGCCCAACGCCCGCGTGCTGATCCATCAGCCGTACAGCGAGACCGGCCGCGGCCAGGTCTCCGACCTGGAGATCGCCGCGAACGAGATCCTCCGGATGCGTACGCAGTTGGAGGAGATGCTGGCCAAGCACTCCACGCAGCCGATCGACAAGATCCGCGAGGACATCGAGCGCGACAAGATCCTCACCGCTGAGGACGCGCTCCAGTACGGCCTGATCGACCAGATCATCACCACCCGCAAGATGGACAACGCCACACTGCGTTGATCCAGCAGGCTGTATCGTCTGCCGCCCCTTGGCATGGTTTGGCGCGGTTCACGTCAAAGCGAACCGTGCCAAGGGGGGCCCGAACGGGGGGCCCGGCAAGGTACCGTCGGACATAAGGCAGCACCAGGAGCCGCTGGACTTCGACGTCCAGGCGTCTCCCAGGCGAAGGGGAAGCACACCGTGGCACGCATCGGTGACGGCGGCGATCTGCTCAAGTGCTCGTTCTGCGGAAAGAGCCAGAAGCAGGTCAAGAAGCTCATCGCAGGGCCCGGTGTGTACATCTGCGACGAGTGCATCGATCTCTGCAACGAGATCATCGAGGAAGAACTCGCGGAGACCAGCGAGGTCCGCTGGGAGGAACTCCCGAAGCCCCGCGAGATCTACGAGTTCCTCGAGGGGTACGTGGTCGGCCAGGAGGCCGCCAAGAAGGCCCTGTCCGTCGCGGTGTACAACCACTACAAACGGGTCCAGGCCGGTGAGAACGGCGGTGCCCAAGGCCGCGACGACGCCATCGAGTTGGCGAAGTCCAACATCCTGCTGCTGGGCCCCACGGGCTCCGGCAAGACCCTCCTCGCGCAGACCCTCGCGCGCATGCTGAACGTGCCGTTCGCCATCGCCGACGCCACGGCGCTCACGGAGGCGGGCTACGTCGGTGAGGACGTCGAGAACATCCTGCTGAAGCTGATCCAGGCGGCGGACTACGACGTCAAGAAGGCCGAAACCGGGATCATCTACATCGACGAGATCGACAAGGTCGCGCGGAAGAGCGAAAACCCTTCCATCACGCGCGATGTGTCGGGCGAGGGCGTCCAGCAGGCCCTGCTCAAGATCCTCGAGGGCACCACGGCCTCGGTCCCGCCGCAGGGCGGCCGCAAGCACCCGCACCAGGAGTTCATCCAGATCGACACGACGAACGTGCTGTTCATCGTGGGCGGTGCCTTCGCCGGACTGGAGAAGATCATCGAGGCCCGGGCCGGTGCGAAGGGCATCGGCTTCGGCGCGCAGATCCGCTCCAAGCGCGAGATGGAGTCCAAGGACCAGTTCCAGGAAGTCATGCCGGAGGACCTGGTCAAGTTCGGCATGATCCCCGAGTTCATCGGCCGCCTCCCGGTCATCACCTCGGTCCACAACCTCGACCGCGAGGCCCTGCTGCAGATCCTCGTCGAGCCGCGCAACGCGCTCGTCAAGCAGTACCAGCGCCTCTTCGAGCTCGACGGCGTGGAGCTGGACTTCGAGCGCGAGGCCCTGGAGGCCATCGCCGACCAGGCCATCCTCCGCCAGACCGGCGCGCGGGGTCTCAGGGCCATCATGGAAGAGGTCCTCCAGGGCGTGATGTACGAGGTTCCGTCCCGCAAGGACGTGGCCCGCGTCGTCATCACGGCGGACGTCGTCCTGTCGAACGTCAACCCGACGCTGATCCCGCGGGATGCGCGGGGACGGGGGCCGGGCGAGCAGAAGACGGCGTAACCCCCGGACATACGGCAGGGGCCCCGGTCAACTGACCGGGGCCCTTTCGTCGTTGAGGGTGTGCGGCGTCAGGCCTTGACCCGGATCTCCTCGCGGAGCTTGGTGGTGATGTCGACCGTGGTGTCCTTGGGCACGCCCGTGCCGGCGTTGTCACCGGGCGAGACCATGGCGACCGTGCTGTAGTCGGCCCAGGCGCAGAACCAGTCGGTCGACTGCTTCTTGGTCAGCGCGTTGGTGCTCTTGGTCGACTGGCACTTGGCGACCGCGCCGTCGATCTCGACCTCCTCGGGTTCGCCGACCAGTTCCGCGTTCTGCATGCCGCCGGTGTTGCTGGTGGAGCTCTCCTTGGCCTCCTTCTGAATGGAGGCGAAGAACTTGTCCAGAACGGCCTGCGGGTCGTCGATCTTCCCGTAACCACCCACCATCGTGACGCCCTTGGCGGTCAGCAGCTCGGAGCGGTCGGGAATCGTGGAGGGGTCCGACGGGTCGTAGTCGCTGAAGTCGGCGGTCGACCACTGGCCGACGACGGCCGTGCCGTCCTTGACGCCGCTCTTGGCCATGTCCTCGGCGGTCTCGGAGTCACTGGACTGGTTGCCCTCGCCGACCCGCTTGTACTCGCTGAGCACGGTCGCCGGCGTCGTCAGCTTGTGTGCGCCGTCGTCCTCAAGGCCGCCCGCCCCGCCGCCCCCGCCGATCACGAAGTACGCGCCCACAGCGATCGCCGCGACGACGGCGACGGCCCCGATGATCAGGCCGGCCTTCTTCTTGCCACCACCCGGCGCCGGCGGCTGCGGCACGCCGTACGGGGCCTGGCCGTAGGGCGGCTGCTGGCCGTAGGGCGGCTGCTGTCCGTAAGGGGCCTGGGGCGGAACACCCTGCGGGGGCTGCTGCGGGTAGCCGTAACCGGGCTGGGCGGGCGGAGCCTGCTGGGGGTAGCCGTAGCCGGGCTGGGGAGCCTGCGGCGGCTGGCCGTACGGTCCCGGCTGGCCGTACGGTCCGGGCTGCTGGGGCTGCCCGCCGTACGGGCCCGGCTGGTTGTAGCTCATGTTCTGGGTTCCCCTCCAGATGCTTATGTGTTTCAGCCATCCTGGCGCAGACACGGCGTGTGCATGGCATCGGGGGCCCCACCGTTACAAAGGAATCGCGTTTCGGGACTCGGTCGTGACACCTCTAAACTGACCCCCGTGACCGAGAACACTCAGCAGCCGCAATCAGCGCCCACGACCGAACTGCCGACCCAGTACACGCCGGCCGAGGTAGAGGGGAAGCTGTACGAGCGCTGGGTAGAGCGGGGCTACTTCGAGGCGGACGAGAAGAGCGACAAGCCCCCATACACCATCGTCATCCCGCCGCCGAACGTCACCGGCTCGCTCCACCTGGGGCACGCCTTCGAGCACACCCTCATCGACGCCCTGACGCGCCGCAAGCGCATGCAGGGTTACGAGACGCTGTGGCAGCCCGGCATGGACCACGCCGGTATCGCCACGCAGAACGTCGTCGAGCGGGAGCTCGGCAAGGAGGGCAAGTCCCGCCACGACCTGGGCCGTGAGGCGTTCGTCGAGCGGGTCTGGCAGTGGAAGGCCGAGTCCGGCGGGCAGATCTCCGGGCAGATGAAGCGGCTCGGTGACGGCGTCGCCTGGTCACGTGAGCGCTTCACCATGGACGAGGGCCTGTCCGAGGCCGTCCAGACCATCTTCAAGCGGCTCTACGACGACGAGCTGATCTACCGCGCCGAGCGCATCATCAACTGGTGCCCGCGCTGTCTGACCGCCATCTCCGACATCGAGGTGGAGTACCAGGACGACGACGGCGAGCTCGTCTCCATCCGCTACGGCGAGGGCGACACGTCCATCGTCGTCGCCACCACCCGCGCCGAGACGATGCTCGGCGACACCGCCGTCGCCGTCCACCCGGAGGACGAGCGGTACCGCCACCTCGTCGGCACGGAGATCGAGCTGCCGCTGACCGGCCGCCGCATCCCGGTCGTCGCCGACGAGCACGTCGACCCCGAGTTCGGGACGGGTGCCGTCAAGGTCACCCCCGCCCACGACCCGAACGACTTCGAGATCGGCCAGCGCCACGACCTCCCGGCGCTCACGATCATGGACGAGCACGCGGTCATCACCGCCCATGGCCCCTTCCAGGGTCTGGACCGGCTCGAGGCCCGCTCCGCCATCGTCGCCGCGCTGCGCGCCGAGGGCCGGATCGTCGCCGAGAAGCGGCCGTACGTCCACTCGGTCGGCCACTGCTCGCGCTGCAAGACCACCATCGAGCCCCGCCTGTCCATGCAGTGGTGGGTCAAGGTCGGCCCACTGGCGAAGGCCGCCGGTGACGCCGTCCGCGAGGGCAAGGTCAAGATCCACCCGCAGGAGATGGAGAAGCGGTACTTCGACTGGGTCGACAACCTCCACGACTGGTGCATCTCGCGCCAGCTGTGGTGGGGCCACCGCATCCCGGTCTGGTACGGCCCGAACGGCGAGGTCGTCTGCGTCGGTCCGGACGAGGAGCCGCCGAGCGGCGAGGGCTGGTACCAGGACTCCGACGTCCTGGACACCTGGTTCTCCTCCGGCCTGTGGCCGTTCTCCACGCTGGGCTGGCCCGAGCGGACCGAGAGCCTGCAGAAGTTCTATCCGAACTCCGTCCTGGTCACCGGCTACGACATCCTCTTCTTCTGGGTCGCCCGGATGATGATGTTCGGCCTGTACGCCATGGACGGCACCCCGCCGTTCCACACCATCGCCCTGCACGGCATGGTCCGTGACCAGAACGGCAAGAAGATGTCCAAGTCCTTCGGGAACGTCGTCGACCCGCTGGACTGGATGGACAAGTACGGCTCCGACGCGCTGCGCTTCACGCTCGCGCGCGGCGCCAACCCGGGCGTCGACGTCCCGATCGGCGAGGACTGGGTGCAGGGCTCCCGCAACTTCGCCAACAAGGTGTGGAACGCGACGCGCTTCGCGCTGATGAACGGCGCCACGGTGGCCGGCCCGCTGCCGGACCCGGCGAAGATGTCGTCCACGGACCGCTGGATCCTCTCCCGGCTGAACTCAGTGGTCGCCGAGGTCGACGCGTACTACGAGGACTACCAGTTCGCGAAGCTGTCCGACTCCCTGTTCCACTTCGCCTGGGACGAGGTCTTCGACTGGTACGTCGAGCTGTCCAAGACGACGTTCGCCGCGGGCGGCGAGGCGGCCGAGGTCAGCAAGCGGGTCCTCGGCGAGGTCCTCGACGTCACCCTGCGTCTGCTGCACCCGGTCATGCCGTTCGTGACGGAGACGCTGTGGACCACGCTGACCGGCGGCGAGTCCGTCGTCATCGCCGAGTGGCCCACGGACGGCGGCTTCCGTGACGCGGACGCCGAGCGGGAGATCGAGACCCTGCAGTCGCTGATCACCGAGGTCCGCCGCTTCCGCGCGGACCAGGGCCTGCAGCCCGGGCAGCGGGTCCCGGCCCGGCTGGCCCTGGAGGGCACGGCACTGGCCCCGCACGAGCCCGCCATCCGCCAGCTGCTGCGCCTGCAGCCGGAGGGCGAGGCCTTCACCGCCACGGCGACCCTGCCGGCGGCGGGCGTGGAGGTCGCGCTCGACCTCTCCGGCGCGATCGACGTGGCCGCGGAGCGCAAGCGCCTGGCCAAGGACCTCGCCGCCGCCGAGAAGGAGAAGGCACAGGCCACGGCCAAGCTGGGCAACGAGGCGTTCCTCGCCAAGGCGCCGGAGCAGGTCAAGGAGAAGATCCGGACGCGCCTGGCCAAGGCGGAGGAGGACATCGCCCGCATCCAGGCCCAGCTGGAGAAGCTGCCCCAGGCGTAAGGGTGCGTACGGGGTGAGGGCCCCCGGAGCTGCCGAGCGCCGGGGGCCTTTCCCTGCCCGCAGGGGGCGCGGGGCTGTATCGATATGCGGCTCCGCCGCGTGCGCGAGCAACCACGGACGAACCCGCAGCCGCCGAACGAGACCAGCGACCCCCCTCGACGGGCGCCGCCTTAGACTGGCCCCGTGAGTGAGCTCCCCCCGAACGGTGACGACGCCCAGCCCGACCCCCTCGACCCCTTCGAAGAGATCATCGCGGAGGAGACCAACCGCGACCCCGATCTCGCGGTGATCGAGGCCGGCAGCCGTACCCTGCGCACGCAGGGCGGACCACCGCAGGCCGACGTGCCCGCGCGGCCCGAGGACCCGGAGGTGGACGCGGCCCTGCGGGAGGTCGAGGCGGAGCTCGCGACCCGCTGGGGCGAGACCAAGCTGGAGCCCTCCGTCAGCCGGATCGCCGCGCTGATGGACGTCCTCGGCGAGCCGCAGCGGTCGTATCCCTCCATCCACATCACCGGGACCAACGGCAAGACCTCCACCGCCCGCATGATCGAGGCGCTGCTCGGCGCCTTCGACCTGCGGACCGGGCGGTACACCTCGCCGCACGTGCAGTCCGTCACCGAGCGGATCAGCCTCGACGGCGCCCCCATCTCCGCCGAGCGGTTCGTCGAGACGTACCAGGACATCAAGCCGTACGTGGAGATGGTCGACTCCCAGCAGGAGTTCCGGCTGTCCTTCTTCGAGGTGCTCACCGGCATGGCGTACGCCGCGTTCGCCGACGCGCCCGTGGACGTCGCCGTCGTGGAAGTGGGCATGGGCGGCAGCTGGGACGCCACCAACGTGATCGACGGGACCGTCGCCGTCGTCACGCCCATCGACCTGGACCACACCGACCGGCTCGGCGCCACGCCCGGCGAGATCGCGACCGAGAAGGCCGGGATCATCAAGCAGGACGCGACCGTGATCATGGCCCAGCAGCCCGTCGACGCGGCGCAGGTGCTGCTGAAGAAGGCCGTGGAGGTCGACGCGACCCTCGCCCGAGAGGGGCTGGAGTTCGGAGTCGTCTCACGGCAGGTCGCCGTCGGCGGGCAGCTGCTGACGCTGCGCGGGCTCGGTGGTGAATACACCGACATCTACATCCCCCTGCACGGCGCCCACCAGGCGCACAACGCCGCCGTCGCGCTCGCCGCCGTCGAGGCCTTCTTCGGCGTGGGCGCCCAGCGGGCCGAGACGCTCGACGCGGACACCGTGCGCAAGGCGTTCGCGTCCGTCGCCTCCCCGGGGCGGCTGGAGGTCGTACGGCGCTCGCCGACCGTGGTGCTGGACGCCGCCCACAACCCGGCGGGCGCCCGGGCCGCCGCCGAGGCGATCGGGGAGGCCTTCCAGTTCAGCCGACTCATCGGGGTCGTCGGCGCGAGCGGCGACAAGAACGTACGGGGGCTGCTGGAGGCCTTCGAACCGATCTTCGCCGAGGTCGTCGTGACCCAGAACTCCAGCCACCGCGCGATGGACGCCGACGCGCTGGCCGCGATCGCCGTCGAGGTGTTCGGCGAGGAGCGCGTCCAGGTCGAGCCCCGGCTGCCGGACGCGCTGGAGGCCGCGATCACGCTCGCCGAGGAGGAGGGCGAGTTCGCGGGCGGCGGTGTGCTCGTCACCGGCTCCGTCATCACCGTCGGCGAGGCCCGACTGCTCCTGGGAAAGGGCTGAGTTCTCAAAGATGCGTACGCTCTGCTCCTCGACCCTGATCGGCGAGGTCTTCATCATCGGCTTCGCCGGGCTCGTCGCGATGAAGGACCCGGACCTGTCCGTCAGCACGGTGTGGACGGTGTGCGGCGTCGCGATGTTCCTGTGCCTGGTGCTGTGCGGGCTCGTCACCCGGCCCGGCGGAGTCGCCCTCGGCTGGGCCCTGCAGATCGCCCTCGTCGCCTCCGGCGTCTTCGTCCCGCTCATGTTCTTCCTGGGGGCGATCTTCGCCGCGCTGTGGTGGGCGTCGGTGCACTACGGGCGGAAGGTGGACGAGGCCAAGGCCAGATTCGCTGCCCAGGCCGACCAACCTGACGCTGCGTGAGCACGACCTTGTAACCTCATCCTCCCGCACATCCTTTGATTCCAAGGAGCCCCGCCGTGACCCAGCGCACCCTCGTCCTCCTCAAGCCCGACGCCGTCCGTCGTGGCCTGACCGGCGAGATCATCAGCCGTATCGAGCGCAAGGCCGGCTGGCAGATCACCGCGCTGGAGCTGCGCACCCTGGACCAGGACACGCTGGAACAGCACTACGGCGAGCACAAGGGCAAGCCCTTCTACGAGCCGCTGGTGGAGTTCATGGCCTCCGGCCCGGTCGTGGCGATGATCGTCGAGGGTGAGCGGGTCATCGAGGGCCTGCGCCAGCTGGCCGGCCCGACCGACCCGATCGCCGCGCCGCCCGGTTCGATCCGCGGCGACTACGGCGTCATCGTCCGCGAGAACCTGATCCACGCCTCCGACTCCGAGGAGTCCGCCGAGCGCGAGGTGAAGATCTTCTTCCCCGGCCGCGCCTGACGCGCGTGCGGCGACGGAAGTCCGGGGGCCGGGCCACCGCCCCCGGGCTTTCTGGCATATGCGTGGCGATCGAGGGAACGATGGTCCCCGAACGCTCGTCTCCAGAAGCGAACCCGCCCTGCATCTGCTGACAATGGCGGAGACCCTCCCGCAGTGTTCGCGAAGGCGCGTCTACGATGGAAGCCTTCACGTCACAGCACCCACCACGCCGACCTGAAAAGCCCTCAAAAGCTCCTGGGAAGGCCAGACGAATCCTGATGGGGAACTCAATGTCGTTCATCGGCCGTGACATGGCTGTCGACCTCGGGACCGCCAACACGCTGGTGTACGTCAGGGGTCGCGGGATCGTACTCAACGAGCCGTCCGTCGTCGCGATCAACACCAACACCGGTGGCATCCTCGCGGTCGGCGCCGAAGCGAAGAAGATGATCGGGCGCACGCCCGGCAACATCGTTGCCGTGCGTCCGCTGAAGGACGGCGTCATCGCCGACTTCGAGATCACCGAGCGGATGCTCCGCTACTTCATCCTGAAGATCCACAAGCGGCGCTATCTGGCTCGTCCGCGGGTCGTCGTCTGTGTGCCCTCGGGCATCACCGGCGTCGAGCGCCGCGCCGTCATCGAGGCGTCGTCCCAGGCCGGCGCCCGCCAGGTGCACATCATCGAGGAGCCCATGGCCGCGGCCATCGGCTCCGGCCTGCCGGTCCACGAGGCCACGGGCAACATGGTGGTCGACATCGGCGGCGGCACCACGGAGGTCGCGGTCATCTCCCTCGGCGGCATCGTCACCGCCCAGTCCATCCGCGTCGCCGGCGACGAACTGGACAACGCGATCATCCAGCACATCAAGAAGGAGTACTCCCTCCTGCTGGGTGAGCGGACGGCCGAACAGATCAAGATCACGATTGGTTCGGCGTACGACCTCGACACCGACGAGCACACCGAAATCCGCGGCCGGGACCTGGTCTCCGGGCTGCCGAAGACCGTCGTCATCTCCGCCGCCGAAGTGCGCAAGGCGATCGAGGAGCCCGTCAACGCCATCGTCGACGCCGTCAAGACGACCCTCGACAAGTGTCCGCCGGAGCTGTCCGGCGACATCATGGACCGGGGAATCGTTCTGACCGGCGGCGGAGCACTGCTGCGCGGGCTGGACGAGCGGCTGCGCCGCGAGACCGGTATGCCGATCCACATCGCCGAGGACCCGCTGGACAGCGTGGCGCTGGGCTCCGGCAAGTGCGTCGAGGAGTTCGAGGCACTGCAGCAGGTGCTGGACGCCCAGCCGCGCAGATGACGCAACTCTTCGATTCCGCCGTACGGGACGATCTCCGCTCGTACGGCGGATCGTTGATATCGAGGCATAAGCTCACCCATAACGAACTCCCATAACGGGCTCATCCATAACGGGCTCATCCACAACGGGCTCATCCGTAACGAGCTCACCCATAACGAGGTCCCCGACAACGGGCTCTTCGCAAAGGGACGAGTTCGGCCACAACACCTGAACAACCCGACACCTCATACCCGTTCTCGACGAGGAAGGCACGGCCGCCGCACGTGAGGGACACACGAGAGAGCCGGCTGCTCCTGGTGCTGCTGATCGCCATCGCTTTCGCGCTGATCACGGTGGACATTCGTGGCGGGGAGGACTCACCGGTCGACGGTGCCCGGCGGGCCGCGGCCACGGTCTTCGGTCCGATCGAGAACGGGGTGTCCACCGCGGTCGACCCGATCGGCAACGCGGTCGCCGCGATCCGCGACTCCGGCGAGCGGCACGACCGGCTCGCCCGGCTGGAGAAGGAGAACGCGGCCCTGAAGGCCCGGCTCGGCAGCGACGACCGCAGCCGCAGCCGCCTCAAGCAGCTCGACAAGATCCTGAAGATCGCCGGCCAGGGCCAGTACGGCATCAAGGGCGCCGAGGTCATCGCCATAGGGGCCGCACAGGGCTTCTCCTGGACCATCACCATCGACGTCGGCGTCAACGACGGCATCAAGCGCGACATGACCGTCCTCAACGGGGACGGGCTGGTCGGGCGGGTGACGACCGTCGGGCCCAACACCGCGACCGTGCTGCTCGCCAGCGACCCCGACTTCACCGTCGGCACCCGGATGGAGGGCAGCGACGAACTCGGCTTCGCCTCCGGGCAGGGTGACCGCCCGCTGCGCGTCGAACTCCTCAACGGAAAGGCCGAGGTGAAGAAGGGCGACCGGCTCGTCACCTTCGGCTCGCAGGCGGACCGGCCGTTCGTGCCCGGTGTGCCGGTCGGCGTCGTCTCCCGTGTCGACCCCTCCGGCGGCGACCTGACCCGCACTCTGTACGTCACGCCGTACGTCAGCTTCACCAAGCTCGACATCGTCGGCGTCGTCGTCCAGGCCCCCAAGAAGGACCCACGCGACACGGTGCTTCCGGCCAAGCCCAAGCCGACCCCCAGGCCGACCGTGACGGTCACCGTGACGCCGGGCGCCGAAGACGCCCAGGTGCCTGGCGACGGTCAGGCGTCCGCCGACGGCCAGACCCAGCAAGAGCAGTAGGAGCTGTCACCCCATGCGCCTCAACCGGATCCTGCTCTCCTCGACCCTGGTCGTCGTCGCCCTGGTGATTCAGGTGAGCGTCCTCGCCCGCCTCCACCTCCCGGGCGCCGTACCCGACATACTGCTGCTCACCGTCCTCGGCCTCGCCCTGGTCTACGGGCACGTCGGCGGCGCCCTCATCGGCTTCGGCGCCGGACTGCTCGCCGACCTGGCGCCGCCCGCCGACCACGCGGCCGGACGCTACGCGCTGGTGCTGTGCGTCATCGGCTACCTCGCCGGCCTCGTCAAACCCGAGACCGGCCAGCTCAAGTCGGCCACCGGCCCCATGGTCGTGGTCGTCGCCGCCGCCATCGGCTCCACCCTGCTGTACGCCGGGGTCGGCGCTCTCGTCGGCGACACCGCCGCCCGCCATGTGGGCCTGGGCAGCCTGCTGTTCACGGCCGCCCTGTACGACCTGCTGCTCGCCCCGTTCGTCGTCCCCGGGGTGATGGCCCTGGCCCGGCGCGCCGAGAACGATCCGCTCGCCGAAACCACCTCCGCCAAGACCACCGACATCTCCTCCGGCTGGCTCTCCAGCGGCACGGGCCTCAGGATCGGCGGACAGCGGGGCGGGCTGCGGGTGAAGGCGGCCCGGGCGCGGATGGCCCGCGCGGGGCGCATCAAGGGGGTCAAGCGGCTGTGACGGCAGGGAAGTTCACCGGAACGGGTGAGGCCGGGCGGAACCCTGCCGGGCGGGCCCGCCGTTCATCACTCGTACGCACGCACGCAGCACTCGTACGCACGCACCCATCAGACGTACGCACGCACGCATCGCGCGTACACCCGCATGCGTCTCATGGACACACGCGCTCGACACTCTTCGTACCCACACACTCGCACGCGCACTGAGAGGGGGAGGCAGCCGCAGTGACCAACATCCCTGAGACCGGGCGCAGTCCACGGGTCCAGATCCGGCTCGTCGTCATCCAGGTCCTCGTCCTCTCCCTCCTCGGCACCCTCGGCGGACGCCTGTGGTACCTGCAGATCCGCGAGGGCGAGGCCTACGCCAAGGAGGCCTCCGGCAACCACGTCCAGCAGGTCGTCCAGCCCGCCGTACGCGGCTCGATCCTGGACGCGCGCGGGGTGCCGCTCGCCGACAACGAGACCCGGCTGGTGGTGTCCGCCTCCCGCACCGACCTGCTGAAGATGAAGGACGACGGCAAAGCCGTCCTGACCAAGCTGGCCGGCGTGCTGGGCATGACGCCCAAGGAGGTCATGGAGAAGGTCCGGCTGTGCGACGCCAAGACGCCCCAGCCGTGCTGGAACGGCTCGCCGTACCAGCCGATCCCCATCACCGACGAGGCCACCCCCAAGCAGGCTCTGCAGATCCGTGAGCGCGCCGAGGACTTCCCCGGCATCACCGCCGAGCCCCAGGCGGTACGCCGCTACCCGAGCCCCGCCCAGGCCAACACCGCGCAGGTCCTCGGCTACCTCTCGCCCGTCACCGACGAGGAGCTGCAGAAGGCCCAGGACACCGACTCGCCGTACCTGCGCTCCGACCAGGTCGGCCGCTCCGGCCTGGAGCGCGAGTACGACAAGGAGCTGCGCGGCAAGGCCGGCGTCACCCGCTACGAGGTCGACAACCTCGGCCGTGTCATCGGCCAGGCGGAGGCCGACCCCGCCCAGCCCGGCGACAATCTCGTCACCAGCATCGACGCGCGCGTCCAGCGGGTCGCCGAGTACGAGCTGAACGAGGCGATGAAGACCGCCCGCAAGGAGCACGACCGGAACACCGGCACCAACTACAAGGCCGACTCCGGTGCCGTCGTCGTCATGGAGGCCAAGACCGGACGGGTCGTCGCCATGGCGTCCAACCCGACGTACGACCCGAACGCCTGGGTCGGCGGCATCTCCGCCAAGGACTACGCCAAGCTCACCGGCAAGAAGTCCAACTACCCGCTGCTCAACCGCGCGATCCAGGGCCAGTCGGCACCGGGCTCCATCTTCAAGGTGATCCCGACGGCCGCCGCCGTCAACGCCGGCTACTCGTTCAACGGTCCCTACAACTGCTCCAGCAGCTACTCCATCGGCGGCCAGGTCTTCAAGAACTTCGAGTCGCAGAACCACGGCCCGATCAGCCTCGGCCGCGCCCTGGAGGTCTCCTGCGACACCGTCTTCTACCGGCTCGCCCACGAGGAGTGGAAGCGCGACGGCGGCACCAAGCCGAAGAAGAACCCCAACGACTGGTTCTACAAGACCGCCCACCAGTTCGGCCTCGGCAAGGAGACCGGCATCGACCTGCCCAACGAGGTCACCGGCCGCGTCCCCGACCGCCAGTGGAAGCTGGACTACTGGAAGGCCAACAAGGACGCCTGGTGCAAGACCGGCAAGAAGGACGGCGACTACGCCCAGCGCATCGCCTACGAGAACTGCCTCGAAGGCAACCGCCTGCGCGCCGGTGACTCCGTCAACTACTCCATCGGCCAGGGCGACACCCTCGTCACACCCATCCAGATGGCCACCATCTACGCGGCCATCTCCAACGGCGGCACTCTCTACACCCCCACCGTCGGCAAGGCGGTCATCAGCGCCGACGGCAAGCACGTCACGCCGATCAAGCCCAAGTCGCACGGCAAGCTGCCGATGACGCAGAAGACCCGTGACGAGATACACGAAGCCCTCGCGGGAGTCGCCACCCGCGGTACGGCCGCCTGGCGGTTCGGCGGCTGGCCGCAGGACAAGATCCCGATGCACGCCAAGACGGGTACCGCCGAGGTCTACGGCAAGCAGACGACCTCGTGGTTCGCCACGTACACCAAGGACTACACGGTCGTCATGACGATCTCCCAGGGCGGTACCGGCTCCGGCGCCTCGGGTCCGGCCGTCCGCAACATCTACAACGCGCTGTACGGCGTCTCCCCGGACGGCGAGATCGACAAGAAGAAGGCGCTGCTGCCCACCCCTCAGAAGGCCCTGCCGAAGGTCAGGACGGACGGCACCATCGCCGCCCCGAAGATCCCCAAGGACCCGGCCAAGGACCAGCGGGCCACCGAGAAGGACGAGAACGCCCTGACCGACCCGACGCAGCCCGCGACGGCACCGCCGCCGTCGCCGGAGAACCGTGACACCCGCAGGCGGCGGCGCGGGCGGCCGAGCCGGAGGTCGGCGACATGACCGGCGGCGTGAACAGCTTCCAGGTCTCCGGGTACGGGCCCGAGCGGTCCGGCTGGACGCGGATCCTCGCCCGCGACTCGGTGGCCCGCCGGCTCGACTGGCCGATACTGCTGTCGGCGACGGCCCTGTCGCTGCTGGGCTCGCTCCTCGTCTTCTCGGCGACCCGCAACCGCACCGAGCTCAACCAGGGCGACCCGTACTTCTTCCTGGTCCGCCACCTGCTGAACACCGGCATCGGGTTCGCCCTGATGGCCGGCACGATCTGGCTCGGCCACCGCACCCTGCGCACGGCCGTGCCGATCCTGTACGGCGTCTCGGTCTTCCTGATCCTGCTGGTGCTCACCCCGCTCGGCTCCACCATCAACGGCGCCCACTCGTGGATCCAGATCGGAGGCGGCTTCTCGCTCCAGCCCTCGGAGTTCGTGAAGGTCACGATCATCCTGGGCATGGCGATGCTGCTGGCGGCCCGGGTCGACGCGGGCGACAAGCAGTACCCCGACCACCGCACCGTCGTGCAGGCCCTCGGCCTGGCCGTCGTGCCCATGCTGATCGTGATGCTCATGCCCGACCTCGGCTCGGTCATGGTCATGGTGGTCATCGTCCTCGGCGTACTGCTCGCCTCCGGGGCGTCCAACCGATGGGTGTTCGGCCTGATCGGCGCGGGCCTGATCGGCTCGATCACCGTCTGGCAGCTCGGCGTGCTCGACGAGTACCAGATCAACCGCTTCGCCGCCTTCGCCAACCCCGAGCTCGACCCCGCGGGCGTCGGCTACAACACCAACCAGGCCCGTATCGCCATCGGCTCCGGGGGCCTGACCGGTGCCGGGCTCTTCCACGGCTCGCAGACCACCGGCCAGTTCGTGCCCGAGCAGCAGACGGACTTCGTCTTCACGGTGGCGGGGGAGGAGCTCGGCTTCGTCGGCGGCGGCCTGATCATCGTGCTGATCGGCATCGTGCTGTGGCGGGCCTGCCGGATCGCCCGGGAGACGACCGACCTGTACGGCACGATCGTCGCCGCGGGCATCGTCGCCTGGTTCGCCTTCCAGACCTTCGAGAACATCGGCATGACGCTGGGCATCATGCCGGTCACCGGCCTGCCGCTGCCGTTCGTGTCGTACGGCGGCTCGTCGATGTTCGCGGTGTGGATAGCGGTGGGCCTGTTGCAGTCGATCCGGGTGCAGCGGCCGATGTCCGCCTGAGCGAGTGGGGCGGACCACTGCCGCCCCACCCCCGCGCGGACTAGATTCCGTCCATGGCGGACACCAAGCGCGAGATAGAGCGGAAGTACGAGTCCGAGGACAGCGGCCTGCCCGACCTGACCGGCGTCGCCGGGGTCGCGACCGTCCTCGACAAGGGCGTCGCCCACCTCGACGCCACCTACTACGACACCGCCGACCAACGCCTCGCCGCCTCCGCCATCACCCTGCGCCGCCGCACCGGCGGCTCCGACGCGGGCTGGCACCTGAAGTTCCCCGTCGCCCCCGGCGTCCGGGACGAGATCCACGCCCCGCTGTCCGACACCGTCCCCCGCGCCCTCGCCGGGCTGGTCCGCTCCCGCGTCCGCGACGCCGAGCTGCTGCCCGTGGTCCGGCTGCGCTCCGACCGCGACGTACGCCACCTCGTCGACGCCGACGGCGGGCTGCTCGCCGAGGTCAGCGTGGACGCCGTACGCGCCGACCGGCTCACCGGCGACGGCGGCGAGGCGCAGTGGACCGAGATCGAGGTGGAACTCGCCGACGGCGGTGATCCGGCCTTCCTCGACAAGGTCGAGAAGCGGCTGCGCAAGGCGGGCGTACGGCCGTCCGCGTCGGCGTCCAAGCTGGCGCGGGCGCTGGCGGAGACCGCCCCTTCGGGGAAGGCCCGCTCGCGGAAGGCCCCGGGGAAGGCCCCTTCGGGCAGGAAAGAGAAGCCGGAGAAGCGGCGGGAAAGCCCGGCGAAGGCCCTGGCCGGTCCCGTCACCGCGGGCGACCACGTCCTGGCGTACGTCCGCGCCCAGCGGGACGCGATCGTCGAGCTCGACCCGGCCGTGCGGCGGGACGAATACGACTCGGTGCACCGCATGCGGGTCGCCACCCGGCGGCTGCGCAGCGCCTTCCGCTCCTTCGACAGGGTCCTCGACCGGGCCGTGACCGACCCGATCGACGAGGAACTGAAGTGGCTGGCAGGGGAGTTGGGCGTCGATCGCGACCAGGAGGTGCTGACCGAACGGTTGACGGCAGCCCTGGACGCACTCCCGCGCCACCTCCTCACCGGCCCCGTCCGCACCCGCCTGCGCACCTGGTCGCACGCCCGGCGCGGCGGCTCCCGGCGCCGCCTGATCGCCGTACTCGACGGCAGGCGGTACCTGGCGCTGCTGAACACGCTCGACGCCCTGATCGCCGAGCCGCCGCTGCTGAAGGCCGCCGCGGGCAGACCGGAGAAGGTGATCGCCAAGGCCGTACGGAAGGACTTCGGGCAGGTGGCCGCGCTCGTCGAGCAGGCCCTCGAGCAGCCGCCGGGCGGCGAGCGGGACCTCACCCTGCACGAGGCCCGCAAGAAGGCCAAGCGGACGCGCTACTCGGCGGAGGCCGCCGTGGGCGTCCTCGGGTATCCGGCGGCCGGCCTGGTGAAGTCGATGAAGTCCCTCCAAGGCCTCCTGGGCGACCACCAGGACAGCGTGATGACCCGCGAGGCCCTGCGCGACCTGGCCCACCAGGCGCACGCGGCGGGGGAGAGCGCCTTCACGTACGGCGTCCTGTACGGGCGTGAGGAACGGCACGCGGCGGAGGTGGAGAGGCGGCTGCCCGCGGCCTGGCAGGCGATCACGGACGGGACCGCGCTCTGAGGCGTGCGGGGGACCTCTCCGGCCGCGTTAGGCTAAATGGTCACCCCTGTCAGCACACAAAGGTTCCGCGAGATGCCTGCCGAAGCCGCTGAGTCTGTCTTCCCGCAGCTCGAAGCACTGCTCCCGCATGTGCAGAAGCCGATCCAGTACGTCGGCGGAGAGCTCAACTCCACGGTCAAGGACTGGGACTCCTGCGACGTCCGCTGGGCGCTCATGTACCCCGACGCGTACGAGGTCGGGCTGCCCAACCAGGGCGTCATGATCCTCTACGAGGTGCTGAACGAGCAGCAGGGCGTCCTCGCCGAGCGCACCTACAGCGTGTGGCCGGACCTGGAGGCCCTGATGCGGGAGCACGGCGTCCCGCAGTTCACGGTGGACAGCCACCGGCCGGTCCGCGCCTTCGACGTGCTCGGCCTGAGCTTCTCCACCGAGCTCGGCTACACCAACATGCTCACGGCCCTGGACCTGGCCGGCATCCCGCTGGAGGCCAAGGACCGGACGCTGGACGACCCGATCGTCATGGCCGGCGGGCACGCCGCGTTCAACCCCGAGCCGATCGCCGACTTCATCGACTGTGCGGTGATCGGTGACGGCGAGCAGGCGGTCCTGGAGATCACCGCGATCATCCGCGCCTGGAAGGCGGAGGGCCGCCCCGGCGGCCGCGAGGAGCTGCTGCTGCGCCTGGCGAAGACGGGCGGGGTGTACGTCCCCGGCTTCTACGACGTCGAGTACCTGCCGGACGGCCGTATCGCCCGTGTCGTCCCGAACCGGTCGGGCGTCCCGTGGCGCGTGTCCAAGCACACGGTCATGGACCTCGACGAGTGGCCGTACCCCAAGCAGCCCCTGGTCCCGCTCGCGGAGACGGTCCACGAGCGCATGTCGGTGGAGATCTTCCGCGGCTGCACCCGCGGCTGCCGCTTCTGCCAGGCCGGCATGATCACGCGCCCGGTGCGCGAGCGCTCCATCACCGGCATCGGCGACATGGTCGAGCAGGGCCTGAAGGCGACGGGTTTCGAGGAGGTCGGCCTGCTGTCGCTGTCGTCCGCGGACCACAGCGAGATCGGCGACATCGCCAAGGGCCTCGCCGACCGCTACGAGGACGACAAGATCGGCCTGTCGCTCCCCTCCACCCGCGTGGACGCCTTCAACATCGACCTGGCGAACGAGCTGACGAGGAATGGGCGGAGGTCAGGCCTCACGTTCGCCCCGGAGGGCGGCTCGGAACGCATCCGCAAGGTCATCAACAAGATGGTCTCGGAAGAGGACCTGATCAGGACCGTGGCGACGGCCTACGGCAACGGCTGGCGCCAGGTGAAGCTCTACTTCATGTGCGGCCTGCCCACGGAGACCGACGACGACGTCCTCCAGATCGCCGACATGGCGACCCGCGTGATCCAGAAGGGCCGCGAGGTCTCCGGCTCCAACGACATCCGCTGCACGGTCTCGATCGGCGGCTTCGTCCCCAAGCCGCACACCCCCTTCCAGTGGGCCCCGCAGCTCTCCGCCGAGGAGACGGACGCCCGCCTGGCCAAGCTGCGCGACAAGATCCGCGGCGACAAGAAGTACGGCCGCTCGATCGGCTTCCGCTACCACGACGGCAAGCCCGGCATCGTCGAGGGCCTCCTCTCCCGCGGCGACCGCCGCATCGGCGCGGTCATCCGGGCCGTCTACGAGGACGGCGGCCGATTCGACGGCTGGCGCGAGCACTTCTCGTACGACCGCTGGATGGCCTGCGCGGAAAAGGCGCTGGAGCCGTACGGCGTGGACGTCGACTGGTACACCACCCGCGAGCGCACCTACGAGGAGGTCCTGCCCTGGGACCACCTGGACTCGGGGCTGGACAAGGACTGGCTCTGGGAGGACTGGCAGGACGCCCTCGACGAGACGGAGGTCGAGGACTGCCGGTGGACGCCGTGCTTCGACTGCGGGGTGTGCCCGCAGATGGACACGGCCATACAAATCGGCCCCACCGGCAAGAAACTGCTCCCGCTCACGGTCAAGAAGTAGCCGTGACCAGCGGCGATGCCATCCAGCGGATGGCTGAGGCGCTTGCCGGCGTACCCGAGGCGGACCGCATCGAAGCCCTCCGTGGCCTCGGAGCGAAGGAGCGCGAGCAGGCTCCCCGCCACCAGCGGCGCACGCCGCTCCCCACCCCTCGGCGGGACCCGGGCATCGTCTCGGCGGTCGAGTGGGTGTAGGCGTTGAGAGGCGTTCGGACGATCAGGTCCGGGCGCCTCTCGGCGCTCCTGGGGTCCTGTTTATGCGACAACGTGCATGAGTCACGTCTGTGCATGGACGGCCGCGGGCGGCCCCCGTACGGTCCTCTCAGGCGGCCCGCCCGGGCCGACAAGTCAAGGGGGTTCCGCATGGCACGCGAAGAACTGACTCGGCTGACTGGCAACGGCAACGGCACGTGTGGAGAGGATGACTGCCCGAACGTCTACCGCACCGCTTCCGGCTCCATCGTGGTTCAGGGCGACGTGTCCGACGCCTTCACTCCCCCGCAGGGGGAAGGGCTCGTGGAGATCCCCGAGAGCGTTCTTCGGGAGGCCGTTCGTGCTCTTGGATGGTGACGAGTGGCGGGCGATGCTCCGGGGCTTCCAGTCGGAAGCGTGGCGGCTGGAGACCCTGCCCCAGTACCTCGTGCCGCAGGAGGCGGAAGAGCTCGAAGCCTTCCGGGCAGGCAAGCGCGTCGACCCGCACGCCTACTCGTCCGCGTACACGGAAGACCTGAAGCGGTTGCGCGGCGAGGGTAAGAGCAAGGGGCGAGTGCACGTCCTGACTCGACCGCTCTCCGAGTACCTGCGCTTCGAGTTCTCCCGGTATTACGCCCCGCACGTGCTCGCTGGGGAGGACATCCGCATCCTTGACGTGACCGAGCGAGAGAACCCGTTGTCGGAAGTCGGGGACTTCTGGATGTTCGACCGCTCGACGGTCGTCCTGATGCACTACGAGGGCGACGGCACGCAGATCAGCCGGGAGCTGTACGAGGGTGACCCTGCGCCTTTCATCGAGTGGCAGCGCATCGCCGTTGCCGAGTCGGTTCCCTTCCCGGAGTACGCGGAGCGCGTGACGGAGTGACGTTCGAAGCTGAGCAGCTTGGCGAGTCTGGCACCGAACTCGCCTCTCTGCTTCGGGACTTGCGCAAGCAAGCCGGCCTCTCAGGGGACCGGCTCGCAGCGCGCTGCAACATGTCCCAGTCGAAGGTGTCTCGCATCGAGAACGGCCGGACACGGCCGTCCCTGGTCGACGTCGAGCAGATCTTGCGAGCGCTGGAAGCTCCGCCGGAACTGGTCGTCGAGGTCTCCGCCCTTGCCAGGATGGCGAACACCGAGTGGCGGAACCTCCGAGAGCTTCGCCGCAAGGGGCTGGGTACGAGGCAGGCTGAGCTGAAGTCGCTCGAAGCGTCGTCTACGCACCTGCGCTACTTCCTGCTCTCGATGGTTACCGGCCTGCTCGCAACCCCGGAGTACGTACGGGCGAGCCTGGCTCACTCGACGGCCGACACTAGCAAGGCACTGGCGGGGAAGCTGGGGCGGCAAGCCGTTCTCTATGACGCCTCGAAGCGGTTCACGTTCGTTCTGACCGAGCAGGCGGTTCGGTGGCCGGTCGTCTCCCCACTGGCACTGGCCGAGCAGATGGACCGGCTGGCGTCCCTGTCCTACCTCCCGAACGTCCAGATCGGCGTGATCCCCGTAGGGACACCGACTCCCCGAACCCCTCTGAGTACGTTCACCATCTACGATGCCGCGTTGGTCACCATCGAGACGACGGCGGGAAGTCTCGTACTCCGCGACGGCCGAGACGTTCAGGCGTACCTGAAGGAGTTCGCCGGGTACGAGGAACACGCCCTCTTCGGCGAAGACCTTCGGGCACGGCTCGCCGAGTGGTCCGCCGCTTGCCGTGCATGACTTCAGTCGACTACGCGACTGAAGCGCCATCCCGTGCGCTCCCCGGGGGATCATCCTTCGGCAGGCGAACAGTCGGGAGGTCGCACGGATGAGCACGCCCAAGACGACGATGGCAGGGCCAGTGAACCTGACCCTTCCGGAGGGAGACCCGAACCCTGTCGCGGGATGTCGGCAGTGCCTCGGCGTCGCCGTGACCCGAGCCAACGCCCGATCAGTCGGCGACTACTCGAAGGCGACGGACGCGAACGTCGTGCTCCGCACGCACCTCCGGGAAGACCACGGGGCCGAGTGATGTCGCGCGCGGTCCTGCGGTTCGTGACGCACCGGATCACGCAGCATCCGGACACGGACGTGACCTTCGAGGCGGAGTGCCTGCACTGCAAGTGGAAGGCGGAGCCGTCGACGGACAGTGCGGCGGTCGATGTCGAGTGCATGAGTCACACCGGCCTGAGTAACCACCGTGGATTCCGGCGGGTCTGTACGTCGTTCGCCATGGTCGTGCGGGCCGAGCAAGACAGACCCCCGGGGCACTGAGGGACGGCAAGCACCACAGACCAGAGGTGCACTGGAAGGGGCGCAGCGCGAGCGACATGCGCCCCCGTGCTGGCCCCTGTCGGCTTTCCCCGTGGTTCGGGCAGAGGCCAGCATCGTTGCAGCCGTCAGACAGCGTTGTACGTCCTTGTACGACAACGGCCCCCGGTGTAGAACCGAGGGCCTGTCTGAACTGCTGTGCGCCTGTCTCAGGCGCTTCCGAGGTAGGGTTTTCGAGACGGGTTTTGAACAGAGCTGCGTCTCCCCGTGGGGGCGCGCTGTCTCGCGTCTCACAAACCTTGGTTATTGAGACGATCTTCAGCGGTCACCCGCTGTGCCGATCGCGAGCTGGTGCTCCATGGTGTTGTTGGCCGGAGTGGAGTCGCACGTCATCGTTCGCTGGCGCATACGTCAGGCCGTGTCTCACTCGGCCGTGAACGCCTCGGTCTCATAGCGCGCCATCGCCTCTCGGCGTTCCTTCGCATACTGGGCTTCAACGGCCTCGGCCGTGATGCCCATGCTCTCCATGAGGGGGTCCAAGACCCTCTCGCTGAAGCGTTCATCTGTCTGCGTGAGAAGTCGACAGTCCGCTTTCAGGTCCCTGCACAGCTTGGTCCGGCCAGCCTCGCTGACCATTTCTTGGATGCGCTCGCGCCAGGAGTTGTGAACCAGGTCGTTACGCCGTTTCAGGCTTCGGGTGAGGTCGTCGACGACCTCTGGGTAGGCGCTGGTGTACGGCTCGACGCGTTTGATGAGCTTGCCCATCATGTCCTTGAAGCCTTGAGCCCAAGGGTCGCGGATGAGCTGTTCCCCCTGCTCCCTCGCCGTGGTGATCTTGGTGAGCGCGAGGGTGTTGACCAACGAGTGCTCAAGGCAGTTGGCCTTGTAGATGGCCAGCCCGAAGAGGGCGTACATGGTCTTGTGGTCCGTGTCGTTGTCGTACTCGTTGTCCGGCTCAGGCTCCGGCTCCTCGCGCCAGGTCGGCTCATGCCTCACCACGTACAGTCCATCCATGCCTTCCAGTGTGCTGGCAAGGCGAGCCGACTCGTAGCGAATTCTGGGCGCTTGGCTACTGGCCCCTGAGCCGACGCAGCCCCAGGACGTCGGAAGTCGTGTGGCCACCCATGGCGGTGACGAAGAGCCGGACCTGTATGACATGGATCCGATCGCCTTCGAGTCCCTCGTCGCCGATCTGTTCCGTGCCATGGGGATGCAGGCCGTGACGACTCAGCGCTCGAACGACGGTGGCGTGGATGTCGACGCGCTGGACCCGACTCCCATCAGAGGGGGGAAAATCGTCGTCCAGGTGAAGCGCTACCGCAGCACCGTGCCGCCGACGGCGGTGCGCGATCTGTACGGCACGGTCCAGGACGTAGGCGCCAACAAGGGCGTCCTGGTGACCACGTCGGGTTTCGGCCCGGGCTCGCACACCTTCGCTCGCGGCAAGCCCTTGGAGCTCATCTCGGGCAGCGAGCTCGTCGACCTGCTGCACCGGCATGGGCTTCGTGGACGCCTGGCGGAGGGAGGACGAGCGGCCCCAGCGCAGCAGGCGCCGTCTGGTCCTGGTACTCCGGCCGATGACTACAACGTGCTGGGCATGACATGGTCCGGCGACGTCGCGTTGGACGTATGCGCGCTCGTCTGCCGTGGCAACCGAGTCCTCAGCGAAGACCACTTCGTCTTCTTCAACAACCCGCAGACCCCGGACGGCTCCGTACGAGCAGTGCCGGCAGCGGCGCCGGACAAGGCAGCGATTCGTGTTTCCTTCGATGGGCTGCCGGCGGGGGCTGACCGGTTCGTGCTGGTGGCGGCTGTTGATCCGGAGGTCAACCCGGAGGCCGACCTGTCCGGGTTCACCGATGCCTGCATCCGGCTGCTGGACCCGACGATGACCGAGCTCGGGCGGCTTGAGGTCTCCGACGGTCGTGCCCGAGAGACCGCGTTGGTGCTCGGCTCCTTCCGGCGCAGGCCCAGCGGGGACTGGGACTTCGTGCTGGGCGGGAAGGGCTACACGGGAGGCTTGGAGCAGCTCGTTCAGGACTACGGCATCGAAGTGGAGTAACGCCACTGGTCTCATCTGCGTACCGTGAGGGCGGGCGTCAGCGTCGCAGCGCCTCGGCTGGCTGCACCCTGCTGGCACGCCAGGACGGACAGAGCCCGGCGAGCAGGCCGGTGAGCAGACCGACCAGCGGGGCCGTCAGAACGGTGCCCGGATGCACCACCGGCGTCGAGCGGGGCGAACATTGCGGTACTGGATCCGGACGGGCCGCTGAGGCGTCTACGTCGGTATGAATCTGGAGAAGCCGCCCGCCGAGGACATCGCGCGGCCTGAGTCGCCCGAGCGGTCCGTGCCCGCCGCGAAGCAGTCCTCGTCGCCCGAAGGGTGTCTGGCCGTCGCCATCCGTGTTCCCGTGCGGATCGTCGTGCTCGTGCTGGTCGTGCCGGTGCGGATGGTGTGGGACGCGCTGGTCGTCGGCGGACGGCTTCTGAACGACGCGGTGCTCAGGCCGTTGGGGCGGGCGCTGCTGTGGCTCGGTCGGGCCGTCTTCGTGTGGCCGTTCCTCGGGCTGTGGCGGTACGTCGTCGTACCCGTCGGCAAGGCGCTGGCCTGGCTGGGGAACGTGCTCGTCGTCGTCCCGCTCGTGTGGTTCCACCGGCACGTGCTCACGCCCCTCGGGCACGGCCTCGCGTGGGTCGGGCGGGGCGTCTGGGGCGCGCTCGCGTGGGTCGGGCGGGGGATCGGGGCCGGGCTGGCGTGGGTGTACGCGCGTGTGCTGACGCCCGTCGGGCATGCGGTGATGTGGGTCCTCAGGGGGCTCGGCGCCGTGCTCGCCGCCATCGGGATCGGTGTGTACACGGCCGTGGCGTGGCTGGTGCGGTATCTCGTCGTCGTGCCCGCGGTGTGGTTGTACACGTGGGTTCTCGCACCGGTCGGGCGGGCGATCGTGTGGTGCGCGAAGGGGCTGGTCTGGCTCGGGAGCGTGATCGTCACCGGGATCGGTGTGGCGCTGTACTGGATCGCCCGGATCCTGTTCGTGCTGCCCGCGCTCGCCGTGTGGCGCTGGGTTCTCGCGCCCGTCGGACGTGTCCTCGCCGTCGTCGGGCGGGAGATCTGGGACGCCCTCGGGCACGCGTGGCGGGTCGCCGGGCGTATCTCGCTCGCCGTCGGGCGGTTCCTCGCCACCCTCTTCCGGTGGATCTTCGTGGAGCCGGTGCGGTGGGCGTACCGGAGCGTGCTGACGCCTGTCGGGCATGTCATCAGGGATGCCGTGCTGCGACCCGCCGCCGAGGCCGGGCGGAGTGTGGGACGGGCCACCCGGCAGGCCCTCGCCTCCGCCCGGGAATCCGTACGGCAGGCCCGTGCCGACTTCCGGCGCATGCTGTTCGGGGAGCCGCGGCAGCCGCAGCCGGTGGCCCGCCGGGAACCTTCGGGCCGAGAGGCACGTACTCTTGGTAGCAGTACGACCGCTCTCACGAAGGACTGAACGACACTGGGCAAGCGACAGCCCGAAGGCCCGCCGCCCGCACCCGCGGTGCAGCGCATCCGACTGCGCTACACCAAGCGCGGCCGCCTCCGGTTCACCAGCCACCGTGACTTCCAGCGCGCCTTCGAGCGTGCGTTGCGCCGTGCCGAGGTGCCGATGGCCTACTCGGCGGGGTTCACGCCGCACCCGAAGGTGTCGTACGCCAATGCCGCACCCACCGGCACGGGCAGTGAGGCGGAGTACCTGGAGATCGCGCTCACCGAGCCGCGTGACCCGGAGCAGCTGCGCGTCCTCCTCGACGAGTCGCTGCCCGCCGGGCTCGACGTCATCGAGGCGGTCGAGGCCCGGACCTCGGGGCTCGCCGACCGGCTGACGGCCTCCGTGTGGGAGCTGCGGCTGGACGGCGTGGACCCCGCCGAGGCCCGGCGCGCGGTGGAGGCCTTCAACGCGGCCGAGACCGTCGAAGTGCAGCGCCTCACCAAGAACGGCGTCCGCACCTTCGACGCCCGGTCCGCCGTCGCGAGCCTGGAAAGCCTCGACAGAACAGAAACGCTCGGTTCGCAGGCTGATAGGCCGACCGACCAGCCCTGTGCGATACTGCGGCTGGTTGTTCGGCACGTGACGCCTGCCGTACGACCCGACGACGTCCTGTCCGGTCTCAGCGCCGTGGCCGACCTGGCGCCGCCGGTCCCCGCAGCGGTGACCAGGCTGGCGCAGGGGCTGTTCGATGAAGAGACCGGCACGGTGACCGACCCGCTCGCGCCCGACCGCGAGGCAGCAGCGACCGAGCCACACACGGCCGGCGCCACTGCCGCCGCGACGGCGCCGGCGTAAGGAAGGTTCCGCGTAGGGACGGACGTCGAAGCGCCGCCCTCGAACTCGGGAGCCACCTGGGTCGGGCAGCGCACCGACCAGAAGACTTTCGCCAGGCCGTACGCATTCGGCGTACGGAACCGGCGAGACAGGACACAGAGAGCTCCCGTGCGGCGCCCGCGCCCCGGACGGCGGCAACCGCGCACCGCGCGAGCCGCGGACGTCACCGGCATCGCCGGACCAGGTGCGGCGCCCGGGAGCCTGACGGGAGAAATGCCCGCATGCTCGAGCCGATCGAACCCACCGAGGGTTCCGAACTGAACACCCCCAGCGACACCCTGCCGCCGCGCCGAAGGCGCCGTGCCGCATCCCGCCCGGCGGGGCCGCCCGCCACCACCACCTCCGACGCCCCGGTCGAGACCGTGGCCCCGGCCCTACCGCCCGCGCAGTCCGTCGACGCGATCGCCGAGACCGACGTGACAGACGTGACTGAGGTGACGGGGGAGATTGAGGCGGCCCAGGACGCCGTAGCCGCCGCCGAGACCGACGAGGCCGCGTCCGCCGGCCGTCGGCGCCGTCGGGTCGTCCGCCGCGCGTCCGCGCCCGCCGGGTCCCCGGCGTCGGCGGAGGTGGCCGAGACCGTCGTGCCGGTGACCGCGGCTGCTTCTGCTGCCCTGGTCGCCGCGGAAGCGGAGGAGCAGGCCGAGGAGCAGGCCGAGGTCTCCTCGCCTGCGGAGACTTCCGAGAGCGCAGCTCCTCGGCGTTCCCGGCGTCGTGCCACGCGCAGCGTGGCCTCGCCGACCGGGGCCTCGGCGGAGGCCGAGTCCGCCGCGGCGCCGGCTGCGGTGGAGAACGCCGAGGCTGGTGAGGCACCGGGCGTCGCCGCGAGTGCCGTGAGTGCCGCCAGTGTCATGGGTGCAGCGAGTGCCCAGAGCGGCGAGGGTGCCGATAGCGCCCAGAGCGCCGAGAGCGCCGAGAGTGCCGAGATGTCCGCGGAGGCCGGTGAGGAGGCCGCTCCGCGTCGGGCCCGTCGCCGGGCGACGCGTCGCGTGTCCGCGCCCGCTGGAACCCCTGCACCGGCCGAGTCGGCCGAGGCGTCGTCCGTCGCCGGGAGTGGTGAGGTGCCCGAGCCGGTGGTGGCCGCCGAGGCGGGGGAGCCGGTGGCGTCTGCGGAGGCCGGTGAGGAGGCAGCTCCGCGTCCGGCCCGTCGCCGGGCGACGCGTCGCGTGTCCGCGCCCGCTGGAACCCCTGCACCGGCCGAGTCGGCCGAGGCGTCGTCCGTCGCCGGGAGTGGCGAGGTGCCCGAGCCGGTGGTGGCCGCCGAGGCGGCGGAGCCGGTGGCGTCCGCCGAGGCCGGTGGGGAGGCCGCTCCGCGTCGGACGCGTCGCCGGGCCTCGCGACGTGCCTCCGCGCCCGCCGGGACGCCTGCGGCTGCGGAGGCGGCCGAGGGCGCCGACGTTGGTGAGCCCGCGCGGCGTGCCGAGTCCGGCACCGGCACCACCGCGGCGTCCGCCGAGGCCGCCGCGTCCTCCTCGTCCGCCGAGGAGGCGAACATCCCCGTGACCGACACCCCCACGACTGAGACTCCCGCGCCCCAGACCCCCGCCGAGGCCGCTCCCGCCGCCGAGGCGGGAGCCGCGCAGGCCGGAGAGGAAGCCGCTCCGCGCCGTGCGCGCCGCCGGGCCGTGCGCCGGGCCGCCACCGGATTCGCCGAGCCCGCGCAGCCCGCCGCTGCGCCGGTCGCCGAGCCGGAGGTGCCGCAGCGGCCGGCGCGGCCCGCCGTGGCGGTGTTTCAGCCGCCCGTGTTCACCGAGCCGAAGTTCCAGACGCCGGAGCGGGCCGCCGCCGAAGCGGCCGCCGAGGCCGCCGAGGTCGAGGAGCCCGAGGAGACCGCGGGGACCGAGGAGTTCCCGGAGGAGCAGCCCACCGCGGGGCGTCGCCGCCGTCGGCGCCGCGGTTCCGGTTACGGCGATGAGCCCGAGGCCCAGGCCGCCGAGACGTCCGCCCGGACCTCCGCCGAGGACGAGGCGGAGGAGGACGAGGAATCGGCCGAGGAGTCGGCCGAGGACCACGTCGGCGACGAGCAGGAGGAGACCGAGGGGACCGGGTCGCGCCGGCGCCGTCGCCGTGGTGGCCGTCGCCGTCGCCGCGGCGAGTCCGCCGACAGCGACAGCGAGGCCGGTGAGACCACGGACGCCGAGGCCGAGCGGCTCGCCGCCGAGCAGGCCGCCCAGGACGCCGAGGACACCGCCGAGCAGATCGAGGACGACGCGGAGGACAGCGACGAGGCCGCGGAGTCGGCCGAGGGCCGCGAGGAGTCGGACGGCGGTACGGGCTCCACCAGCACCCGTCGCCGTCGCCGCCGTCGGCGCCGCGCCGGCGAAACGGCCGTCGACGCCGAGCCCGCCGCCGACGACCCCGAGCGCACCGTCGTCAAGGTCCGCGAGCCCCGCAAGCAGTCCGAGCCGTCCGACGAGGTGCAGTCCATCAAGGGCTCCACCCGTCTGGAGGCCAAGAAGCAGCGCCGCCGGGAAGGCCGCGAGCAGGGCCGCCGCCGTGTTCCGATCATCACCGAGGCCGAGTTCCTCGCCCGGCGCGAGGCCGTCGAGCGCGTGATGGTCGTCCGGCAGAACGGCGACCGTACGCAGATCGGCGTCCTGGAGGACGGCGTGCTCGTCGAGCACTACGTCAACAAGGAGCAGGCGGTCTCGTACGTCGGCAACGTCTACCTCGGCAAGGTGCAGAACGTGCTGCCCTCGATGGAGGCCGCCTTCATCGACATCGGCAAGGGCCGCAACGCCGTGCTCTACGCCGGTGAGGTCAACTTCGAGGCGCTGGGCATGGCCAACGGCCCGCGCCGTATCGAGTCCGCCCTGAAGTCGGGCCAGTCGGTCCTGGTCCAGGTCACCAAGGACCCGATCGGGCACAAGGGCGCCCGCCTCACCAGCCAGGTCTCCCTCCCGGGCCGCTACCTCGTGTACGTGCCCGAGGGCTCGATGACCGGCATCAGCCGCAAGCTGCCCGACACCGAGCGGTCCCGGCTGAAGACCATCCTCAAGAAGATCGTCCCCGAGGACGCGGGCGTCATCGTGCGCACCGCCGCCGAGGGCGCGAGCGAGGACGAGCTGCGCCGGGACGTCGAGCGGCTGCAGGCGCAGTGGGAGGACATCCAGAAGAAGGCCAAGAACGGCAACGCGCCGACGCTGCTGTACGGCGAGCCGGACATGACCGTCCGGGTCGTGCGCGACATCTTCAACGAGGACTTCTCCAAGGTCATCGTCAGCGGCGACGACGCGTGGCAGACCATCCACGGGTACGTCTCGCACGTCGCGCCCGACCTGGCCGACCGGCTGCAGAAGTGGACGAGCGAGGTCGACGTCTTCGCCACGTACCGGATCGACGAGCAGCTCGCCAAGGCCCTCGACCGCAAGGTCTGGCTGCCCAGCGGCGGTTCGCTGGTGATCGACCGGACCGAGGCGATGGTCGTCATCGACGTCAACACCGGCAAGTTCACCGGCCAGGGCGGCAACCTCGAGGAGACCGTCACCAGGAACAACCTGGAGGCGGCCGAGGAGATCGTGCGCCAGCTGCGGCTGCGCGACCTCGGCGGCATCATCGTCATCGACTTCATCGACATGGTGCTGGAGTCCAACCGGGACCTGGTGCTGCGGCGCCTGCTGGAGTGCCTGGGCCGGGACCGTACGAAGCACCAGGTCGCCGAGGTGACCTCGCTGGGGCTCGTGCAGATGACCCGCAAGCGGGTCGGCCAGGGGCTGCTGGAGTCGTTCTCCGAGACCTGCGTCCACTGCAACGGCCGCGGTGTCATCGTCCACATGGACCAGGCCGCCGCCACCGGTGGCGGCGCCAAGCGCAAGAAGCGTGCGCGTGCCGGAGCCGCCGAGCAGGAGGCGGTGGCCGCCGTGGCGACCGCCGAGACGCCCGAGCAGGAGGCGGAGGCCGAGCTCGCCGCCGAGGTGGCCGAGCCGGTCGCGCTGCCCGAGCCGGCCTTCGCGCCGGACGAGGAGCTGTACAGCAGCGCCGCCGAGGCGGAGGCCGCGGCCACCCGCGGGCGTACGCGGCGCCGGGCGAGCCGGCGGGCGTCGGCTCCGGCGGGCGCGCCGAGGAGCGAGGCGGCGAAGTCCGCCGAGCCGAAGGCCGAGGAGACCAGGGCCGCCGTGCCGACCGCACAGGACGTGACCGCCGAGGAGGAGGTCGCGCGTCCGGTGCAGCCGGAGCCGGCCGCCGAGGCACACGCCGAGCCGGTGGCCGTCGAGGACCCGGTCGTCGAGGCCCCTGCCCCGGCCGAGGCCGCTCCGGCCGGGGAGGCCGCGCCCAAGGGCCGTACCCGGCGTCGGGCGACCCGCAAGGTGACCGCTCCGGCCGGTTCCCCGGCGGGGGCCGAGGCGGCCGTGGTGACGGTCCCCGAGACCGCTGCCACGCCGTCCGAGCCGCAGACCGAGGAGGCCCCGGCCCCGCAGGCCGAGGCGTCCGAGGCACCCGCCGCGAGCGCCGCCCCGGCGAGGCCGCGCCGCCGCGCCGTGCGCAAGCCCACCGCGCCCACCGCATCCGAGGAGGCGGCCGTCGTGGTCGTCCCGTCGGCATCGACGGAGGTGGACAAGGCGGCGGACACGGCCACGGACAAGGCCGAGGAACAGGCCGGGGAGAAGGCCGCGGAGGCCGCCGCTCCGGTCGCTCAGCCGGAGGAGGCCGCCGAGGCACCCGCCGAGGGCGCCGAGGACACGGCTCCGGCCAAGAAGACCGCGGCCCGTAAGACGGCCAAGAAGGCCACGGCGAAGAAGGCCGCCACCAAGAAGACCGCGGCGAAGAAGACGGCCGCGAAGAAGACGACGGCCAAGAAGGCGGCGAAGACCACCAAGACGGCCGCCAAGAAGTCGACGTCCAAGAAGACCGCGGCGGCGCAGCAGACGGTGTCCTCCGTCACGACCGCCACGGACGAGGGCTGACACCCGCCGGGGCGTGCGCGGACATCCGCGTACGCCCCGGACCGCGGCCGGCGTGACCGGTCGCACACCTGCGGGACCCGGCCCGGTTTGACCCCTTCGGCCGCGGGCCCGTAACCTTGACCGTCGGTCGGCGTGTCCCCTGACGCGCCACATCCCCGTAAACCTCATCCTCCCGAGCGCCGGGCGCTCAGGAGAGGCCGTCCGCTTGTCGGGCGGCTGGCCTGCGGGGGTGCCGTTTCCCGAGCGAGAGAGTGAGTTCCGCGTGTACGCCATCGTGCGCAGCGGTGGTCGCCAGCACAAGGTTGCTGTCGGCGACATCGTTGAGGTTGACAAGATTTCCACTGCCAAGGTTGGCGACACGGTCGAGCTCTCGACCCTGCTCGTCGTTGACGGCGACTCCGTGACCAGCGACCCGTGGGTGCTGGCCGGCATCAAGGTCCAGGCCGAGGTCGTGGACCACCACAAGGGCGCGAAGATCGACATCCTTCGCTACAAGAACAAGACCGGCTACCGCCGTCGTCAGGGCCACCGCCAGCAGTACACGGCGATCAAGGTCACTGAGATCCCCACGGCTGCGAAGTAAGGGACTGAGGAGAGATGGCACACAAGAAGGGCGCATCGTCCACCCGGAACGGCCGCGACTCGAACGCCCAGCGGCTCGGCGTGAAGCGCTTCGGCGGTCAGGTCGTCAACGCGGGTGAGATCCTGGTCCGTCAGCGTGGCACCCACTTCCACCCGGGCGCCGGCGTCGGCCGTGGCGGCGACGACACGCTGTTCGCGCTGCAGGCCGGTGCGGTGCAGTTCGGCACCAGCCGTGGCCGCAAGGTCGTGAACATCGTCCCGGTCGCCTGAGTCGCCCGAACCCCCTGATTCACGGCTCGACTGATTCACGGCTCGACCGAACGTTTCGCGAGGCGGACCTCACTTCCCGTAACGGGAAGCGGGTCCGCCTTTCGCGTGTTAGTGAAAAGACACAGAGACATCCTGTTCCCACTGGAGGCACTGAACCATGACCACCTTCGTGGACCGCGTCGAGCTGCATGTCGCCGCGGGTAACGGAGGCCACGGCTGTGCCTCCGTCCACCGTGAGAAGTTCAAGCCGCTGGGCGGTCCCGACGGCGGCAACGGCGGGCGAGGCGGGGACGTGATCCTCACCGTCGACCAGTCCGTCACGACGCTCCTCGACTACCACCACTCCCCGCACCGCAAGGCCACCAACGGCAAGCCCGGCGAGGGCGGCAACCGCTCCGGCAAGGACGGGCAGGACCTGGTGCTGCCCGTGCCGGACGGCACCGTCGTGCTCGACAGGGCGGGCAACGTGCTGGCCGACCTGGTCGGGCACGGCACGTCGTACATCGCCGCGCAGGGCGGCCGGGGCGGGCTCGGCAACGCGGCGCTGGCCTCCGCGCGGCGCAAGGCGCCCGGGTTCGCGCTGCTCGGCGAGCCGGGTGACGTGCGGGAGATCGTGCTCGAGCTGAAGACCGTCGCCGATGTGGCGCTGGTGGGCTACCCGAGCGCCGGCAAGTCCTCTCTCATCTCGGTGCTGAGCGCGGCGAAGCCGAAGATCGCCGACTATCCGTTCACGACGCTGGTGCCGAACCTGGGCGTGGTGACGGCCGGCTCGACCGTGTACACCATCGCCGACGTGCCCGGGCTGATCCCGGGCGCCAGCCAGGGCAAGGGGCTGGGGCTGGAGTTCCTGCGGCACGTGGAGCGGTGCAGTGTGCTCGTGCACGTGCTGGACACCGCGACGCTGGAGTCCGACCGTGACCCGGTGTCCGACCTCGACGTCATCGAGGAGGAGCTGCGGCAGTACGGCGGGCTGGACAACCGTCCGCGGATCGTCGTCCTGAACAAGGTCGACGTGCCCGACGGCCGGGAGCTCGCCGAGATGGTGCGGCCGGATCTGGAGGCTCGCGGATACCGCGTCTTCGAGGTGTCGGCGGTGGCGCACATCGGGCTCAAGGAGCTGTCGTACGCGCTGGCCGACCTGGTGGCGAAGGCGCGGGCCGCCAAGCCGAAGGAGGAGGCCACGCGGATCGTCATCCGGCCCAAGGCCGTCGACGACGCGGGCTTCACCGTGACGCGCGAGGAGTCCGGCGGCGAGCCGCTGTTCCGGGTGCGCGGCGAGAAGCCCGAGCGCTGGGTGCGGCAGACCGACTTCAACAACGACGAGGCCGTCGGATACCTCGCGGACCGGCTCAACCGGCTCGGTGTGGAAGAGGAGCTGATGAAGGCCGGAGCCCGGGCGGGCGACGGTGTCGCCATCGGCCCCGAGGAGAACGCGGTCGTCTTCGACTGGGAGCCGTCCGTCATGGCCGGGGCCGAGATGCTCGGGCGACGGGGTGAGGACCACCGGCTGGAGGGCGTACGGCCGGCCGCGCAGCGGCGGCGTGACCGGCAGGCCGAACGGGACGAGGCGCAGCAGGAGTTCGACGACTTCGAGCCGTTCTGAGGCACACCGCAGGGCAACCAGCCTTGCTCATCGCGGTCGGCGGTGCGCTGACCGCCGTCCCCCGACAGGAGCCCCGGGCCGAAAGGTCCGGGGCTCCTGCCGTTTCCGGCCCCTGTCGCTCCGGGGCACCCACCCCCACGACCGTCGTGACAGCGAACCGCACGACGGCCTTCGGCAACACCGTCCTCGGCACCGTCGGGGCGAACCCCTGTTCCGGTATCGGATTCTCGTACCGAACACCCCCTTGCTGTCCGGAAGCTGACACTCCGTAGGACCCGTTGCGGCCAGATCACGTTTGTCGTGTTGTTGCCGTGCCGCAACGGGTCTCCTGTTGTCTGCTTATTTGTCATGCATGCGAACCTCGGTGTTCAGCGGACGGACCGCCCGGACGGCGAGCTTCGCAGTGTCCACAAGAGGCCAGCGAGGCAGGGGAGTTCGCCGATGACCGGAGAGAACGGGGCCGTATCGCCCGACCGACGCCGCTTTCTGACCGCCGGTGCCGCCGTGCTCGGCGCCGCGGCCTCCGCGCAGCTGTGGCTGCCGGCCGCCGCCCGCGCGGCCGAAACCCCGCTGCCCGACGGCGTGTTCAGCCTCGGTGTCGCTTCCGGCGATCCGCTGCCGGACGGTGTCGTGCTGTGGACCCGGCTCGCTCCCGACCCCCTCAACGGCGGCGGCATGCCCGACCGTGTGGTGCCGGTGGAGTGGCAGGTCGCCGAGGACGCCCGGTTCAAGCGGGTCGTCCGCCGGGGCACCGCCCAGGCCCGGCCCGAGTACGGGCACAGCGTTCACGTGGACGTTCGCGGTCTGCGCGCGGACCGTACGTACTGGTACCGCTTCCGCACCGACGGGCAGCTCTCGCCCACCGGCCGCACCCGCACCGCGCCCCACCCGTTCAGCTCCGGCGGCACCCTGCGCGTCGCGCTCGCCTCCTGCCAGAACTGGCAGCACGGCTACTTCACGCCGTACGCCGACATGCTCGACCAGGACCCGGACATCGTCCTGTTCGTCGGCGACTACATCTACGAGTCCACCCCCTCGGCGACGGCCCTGCGCCGCCACGAGGGCACCGGAGAGCCGTTCAGCCTGGTCCAGTACCGCAACCGGTACGCCCAGTACCGCACCGACCCGGACCTCGCCGCGATGCACGCGAACGCGCCCTTCGTGGTCACCTTCGACGACCACGAGGTCGACAACGACTTCGCCGGCGAGATCCCGCAGGACCCCGACAAGCAGCCGCACGACGCGTTCGTGGCCCGGCTGACCGCGGCCTACCAGGCGTACTACGAGCACATGCCGGTCCGGGCGACGGCGATCCCGAACGGGCCGCACATCCGGATGTACCGCCGCCTGGAGTTCGGCCGCCTCGCCCGGCTCAACGTCCTGGACACCCGGCAGTACCGCAGCGACCAGGCCACCAGCCAGGAAGGCGCCCAGGACCCGAAGCTCACCATGCTCGGCGCGCGGCAGAAGCAGTGGCTGCTGAACGGGCTGCACGACTCACCCGCCCGCTGGAACCTGATCGCCTCCCAGATCATGATGGCCGAGACGGATCTGAAGGTCGGCGAGGGCAAGCTCTGGTTCTACGACGCCTGGGACGGCTACCAGGCCGAACGCAACCAGTTCCTCAAGGAGTTCACGTCCGTCCGCAACCCGGTGGTACTCACCGGCGACCGGCACCTGACGATGATCAGCGACCTGAAGGAGGACTTCGCCGACCCGGGCTCCGCCGTCGTCGGCGCCGAGTTCGTCGGTACGTCCATCTCCAGCAACGGTGACCAGGACCAGGCGGCCTTCCGCCGCGAGTGGGACCCGCGGATGCCGGACAACCCGCACTGGAAGCTCCTCGACGCCCACCGCGGCTACCACCTCCTCGACGTCCGCCGCGACGGCATCGACGCGCAGGTGCGGATCGTGGACACGGTGCGGCAGCCGAAGGCCACGCCCAGCACGCTGGCCCGGCTGCGGGTGGAGGCGGGCAAGCCCGGCGTCGAGCTCGCGTGACCCGAGCAGGAGCCCGGGACTCATCACCGTCCCGGGCTCCTCTCAGCTCGGCCTCAGGAACCCCTCGTGCCGTCCCTTCACCATGGAGACGGACTGTCGGAGACCACGTCCGGGAGTTGGGCGGCGACCGCGTACACGTCCCGCGCTCCTCGGCCGCCCGGCAAAGTCCTGCGGCCGGTTCCGGACACGGCGAATCGTTCCCTTACCCTCGCCGAGACCGAAATGCTGCGGAATCTTAATAAGGAATTCCGCGGCAATGGACCGCCGGACGCGCTGTATTCGGGTCCGTTCGCAACGGCGCGGTCCTGCATATGAAGAACACGTGCAGTCCCGCGCCCCAGGACGTGAAGATCGGCACTCCCGAGTGGGCCGTCGAGGCCGCTGCGGCGATGGGCGCCGGGACGGCCGACCGGATCGGCGCGCCGGGTGCCCGCGTACTCGGCGATCAGGCACTGCTGTCCGCCGCAGCCGAAGCCCGCCGCACCGACGGGCGGTGAGCCCCTGCTCGCGCCCGACGTGGCCGCGCGGGCGCAGTACGGGGCACTCGCCGCGGCGGCCGGCTCCGTCAAAGGGCGTACCGTGCACCAGACATCGTCCAAGGAACTCGTGAAGGTCCTCGGCCACGCTTCCTGAAGCGGCTGCGGCGGCGCTGAGCCGACTCGGCGTCACGCAGCGCAATGCCGAACTCCTGTGGAGTTACTCACAGCAATTGCTGGGGCGTCCGCGGAACCGTTTGACCGTCACCAGGAGTTCAAGGTGAATGACAGGTTGCGCGCACATATGCGGCGGAGGTCGCTCACCTTGCACTGCGGTAACCACAAGTGGGACCATTTCGAAGTTCCCTGTCGCCCCAAGGTAGGTCACCTGTGTCCCAGCACATAGCCAAGCCCCGTACCACCGCAGTGATCCTGGCCGGCGGTACCGGTCAGCGCGTGGGTCTGTCGATCCCCAAGCAACTGCTGAAGATCGCCGGCAAGGCAGTCATCGAGCACACCCTGACCACCTTCGAGAAGGCCGACTCGATCGACGACATCATCGTGCTGATGGCGCCGGGTTATGTGCCCGATGTCGAGAAGATTGTCGCGAAAGCCGGATTCAAGAAGGTTTCGCGGATCATCGAGGGTGGTTCCACCCGCAACGAGACCACCGAGCGCGCCATCGCCGCCCTCGGCGAAGGCCTGGCCGAGGGCGAGGACCCCAACGTCCTCTTCCACGACGCCGTGCGCCCCCTGCTGTCGCAGCGCGTCATCGACGACTGCGTCGCCGCGCTGGAGCGCTACCAGGCCGTGGACGTCGCCATCCCGTCCGCGGACACCATCATCGTCACGCGCACGCACGGCGAGGACGGCGAGTTCATCACCGAGATCCCGGACCGCTCCCGCCTGCGCCGCGGCCAGACCCCGCAGGCCTTCAAGCTGTCCACGATCCGCCGGGCCTACGAGGTCGCCGCGGGCGACCCCAACTTCCAGGCCACCGACGACTGCTCCGTCGTACTCAAGTACCTGCCGGACGTGCCGATCCACGTCGTCGCGGGCGACGAGTACAACATGAAGGTCACCCAGCCCGTCGACGTCTTCATCGCCGACAAGCTGTTCCAGCTCGCCTCCACCGCCGCGCCCGAGCAGAAGGGCGAGGAGGCCTACCGCGAGCTGCTGACCGGCAAGACCCTGGTCGTCTTCGGCGGCTCCTACGGCATCGGCAAGGACATCGCCGAACTCGCCGAGTCCTACGGTGCCACGGTGTACGCGCTGGGCCGCTCCACCACCGGCACGCACGTCGAGAACCCGGAGGAGGTCGACGACGCCCTGTCCAAGGCGTACGCCGAGACCGGGCGCATCGACTACGTCGTCAACACCGCCGGTGTGCTGCGCATAGGCAAGCTCGCCGAGACCGACAACGCCACCATCGAGGAGGCGCTGAAGGTCAACTACCTGGCCCCGGTGCAGATCGCGCGCTCCTCGTACAAGTACCTGGCCGAGACCAAGGGCCAGCTGCTGCTGTACACCTCCAGCAGCTACACCCGCGGGCGTGCCGAGTACAGCCTGTACTCCTCGACCAAGGCCGCGATGGTGAACCTCACCCAGGCGCTGTCCGACGAGTGGGCCGGTGACGGCATCCGCGTCAACTGCATCAACCCGGAGCGCACCGCCACCCCGATGCGCACCAAGGCCTTCGGCCAGGAGCCCGCGGGCACCCTGCTGTCCTCCGAGGCCGTGGCCCGCACCTCGCTGGACGTGCTGCTGTCGGAGCTGACCGGCCACGTCATCGACGTCCGCCAGCAGGACCCGACGGCGGGCGCGGCCCGGGCGTCCGGCTTCGAGCAGGCGCTGGCCTCGGTACTGGACCGTCAGGACGGCGTGTAATAATTGACGGTATATAGACTCCCGTAATTCAGGCCTCTGCGGGCACCCGTTAACGTCCAGGCGTTAAGAGGGTGTTCGCGGGGGCCTGAATCCGTAGTCTCGTAAATTTCACAGCAAATTTCACAGACCAGCCGCATTTCTGAACAAAACCGGCACTCCCCCTCCCAGAGCAGGTTCTCCGTGATATCCACCGCTATTCGCGTCGCCCGGGTGGGCAGCGCGGCCGAGCTGGCCGCGGCGGTCTTCATGATGGCGGGCTTCCCCGTCCTCATGCTGGCCGCGCTCGTCCCGAGCGTCCCCGCCTTCGCGGCCGCGGCCGCCGTGACGTACCTGGCGGACCACTATCTGCACCGCAAGGGCAGTTACCTGATCAACCGCCTCAGCAAGGTGCGGGCCGGCCTGTCGATCCGCTTCCTGATCCGGCAGCTGCTGCTGATCCTGCTGCTGGCCCGGCTGTCCCTCGCGGACAACCTGATCTACTACGGGGCGATCGCCTGCTTCATCGCCTTCTACGGCCTGCAGGCCCCGCACGGCGCGCTGGTCACCCTGATCCGCAACCGCCGCCGGATGCCGGTCGCCACCCGCAACGTGGATCTCAAGTCGCGCATCCGCATCCCGGACGCCCCGCCGCGCCGGCTGCTGCACCGCTCCGCCGAGAAGATGCTCCACCTCGACCTCGCGGCGGTCGTCGGCATCCTGGTCTCCGCCGCTCTGGACTCGGCCGCTTTCGGGTTCCTCGGCATCGGCATCACCCTCGGCCTGAGCACCGGCTACGTCCTCGCGCTCATGCCGTACGTGCGCGGCCGGAAGACCCCGCCGAAGGCCGAGGCGGTCCTGGCCGCCGTCGACGACTGGCTGCGCGAGTACCGGCCGGAGACCGTGCTGTACTTCTCCGGCTCCAAGGACTCCGCCTACCAGGTCAACATGTGGCTGGAGACCATGGAGCAGCTGGACTCCAAGCCGCTGATCATCCTGCGCGAGCGGGTCATCCTGGCCAACCTGGCGCCCACCACGGTCCCCGTCATCTGCGTGCCCGGAGGGGTGCACCTGATGAACATGGACCTGTCCACGGTGCGGGTCGCGCTGTACGCGGCGAACGTCGGCAAGAACATCCACATGCTGCGCGTGCCCACCATGAAGCACGTCTTCATCGGCCACGGCGACAGCGACAAGCTCGCCAGCGTCAACCCGTTCAGCAAGGTGTACGACGAGGTGTGGACCGCCGGCCGCGCGGGCCGCGACCGCTACGCCATCGCCGACGTCGGTGTCCGCGACGAGGACATCGTCGAGGTCGGCCGCCCGCAGCTGGCCCCGATCCAGACCTGGCAGGGCGTGCCCGAGGGACGTATCCCCACGGTCCTGTACGCGCCGACCTGGGAGGGCTGGGACGACAACCCGGGCAACACCTCGATCCTGCTGGCCGGAGAGAACATCGTCCGCCGCCTGGTCACGGCCGACCCGCCGGTCCGCGTCCTGTACAAGCCGCACCCCTTCACCGGCACCCGCAGCAAGGACGCCAAGGACGCCCACCAGCGGATCACGGCCCTGGTCGAGAAGGCCGCCGCCGAGCGTGCCGCCGACCCGCGCTTCACCGCCGATGCCGCCGCCCAGGCGCAGGCCAGGGCCGAGATGGCGCGTATCGAGGCCCGGATCGCCCAGCTGGTGGGCGCCGGCTCCGACAAGGGCGACGAGGCCGAGGCCACCCGCGACGGCATCGTCGACGTCCACAAGCACCAGGAGATCGCCCGGCTGCGCGCCGAGTGGAACACCGCCTACTGGGGTTCCTTCCCCGCCTGGGAGCACCGGGTCATCACCGGCGCCGAGCCGCGTCTGTACGACTGCTTCAACGTCTCCGACGCGATGGTCTCCGACATCTCCAGCGTGGTCTCCGACTTCATCGCGAGCGGCAAGCCGTACGCGGTCACCGACTCCGCCGAGCTCGGCGTCGAGGAGTTCAAGCGGCAGAACACGGCGGTGCGCGCCGCGGTGATCCTGTCCAACAGCGCGGTCGAGCTGGGCGAGCTGCTCGGCGCGGTCCGCGACCCCGCGTCCGACCCGCTGGCGGAGGACCGCAAGGAGCTCAAGCAGTACCTGCTGGGCCCGGACGAGCCCAAGTCCATCGACCAGTTCAACACCGCCGTCGCCAACCTCGCCCTGAAGGCCGAGGCCCGCAACGTCGGCCAGGCGAGCCGCACCGCGGCCGGCGGCGCCGAGGCGGAACTGGCCAACGCCGTGCCCGGGCAGCGGGTGTCGTCGGCCGGCGACACGGACGGCGTCGGCGCCGGCTGACCAGCCCCGCGCCCTCACACAGGGCTCGGCCCCGAGGAATGTCCCTCGGGGCCGAGCCCTTTCCCCGCCCTCACCCGTATCCATGGGTGCTCTTACCGAGGACGCCTACGGTGCTTCCTGTCGGTTCACCATGTGAGGTGAGTCACCACAACAAGGGTTTGAGGCAACCGCTTGCCGGGGTCACCCGTCTTCTAGGTAGCGAATGAGGCGATACGGGGAAATAGCCCGTTGACAAGGGGGAAACGTGACGCAGCCTGATGTCAGTGTGATCATCGGGGCGTACGAAGCGATGCCGTATCTGGTCGAGTGCCTCGCCTCCGTCGAGGCACAGACCATCGGCCCGGAGCGCATCGAGGTCATCGCCGTCGACGACGGCTCGACGGACGGCACGGGGGAGTACCTGGAGGAGTTCGCCGACCGCGCGCCCATGCCCGTCACGGTGATCCGGCAGGAGAACTCCGGCGGCCCCAGCGGCCCGCGCAACGTCGGCCTGGGCAAGGCGGCCGGGCGGTACGTGTTCTTCCTCGACGCCGACGACCGGCTGGGGCCCGAAGCACTGGAGCGGATGGTCGCCATGGCCGACCGCGCCGGCACGGACGTCGTCCTCGGCAAGGTGGAGGGCGTCAACCGCACCGCGCCTAAGTCGATGTGGGGCAGGACGCTGGAGCGCACCGACGTCTTCTCCTCCAACATCAAGTTCACGCTCAGCGCGCAGAAACTGTTCCGTCGCGACCTGCTGACCCGCCACGGCATGCGGTTCGACGAGTCGCTGTTCACCGGCGAGGACGCGCTGTTCACCATGGAGGCGTACCTGCGCGCGAACGGCGTGTCGGTGATCTCGGACTACACCTGCTACTACCTGGTCGGCCGCGACGACGGCAAGCACGTGACCAAGAGCGGCAGTTACACCCTGCGCTTCGACTCCGCGCGCGCCCTGATGAACCTGATAGCCGAGCAGGTGCCCGCCGGCGGCCGACGCGACCAGCTCATGGTCCGCCCCTTCCTCGTCACGCTGCTCCCGCAGTTCGGCCCCAAGTACCTCAAGGACAGCGAGGAGATACGGCGCCACAAGTTCGACCTGGCGAAGCCCCTGATGGACGCCTACTGGACCGAGGGCGTCGCCCACCGCCTCAAGGTCCACGAACGCCTCCGACTGCACCTGGTCGCCGAGCAGCGCCCCGACCTCCTGCTCGACGTCGTGGAGTTCGTCCGGGCCAAGAAGCAGGCCCCGGCCCTCCTGGAGAAGAAGGGCCGCCGCCTCTACCTGGTCTACCCGCACTTCCGCGACCGCGCGGCGGGCATCCCCGACTCCGTCTACCTCGCCGAGCCCCGCGAGGCCCGCGCCTTCCCCGGCTACCGCGAGGGCAGTCTCGACTCCTTCCTGCGCCGCGCGACCCGCAAGGCCCGCCGGATGCTGACCTCTCCGAAGCGGGCCAGGCCGGGCGGGACGGCTGCGGCGGCCTGAGCCATACGCCCCGCGGGGCGACACGGGCTTCGGGGCGTCGACGCGGGAGTGTGGACGCCGCCCCGGGGCGCAGCGCCGCTCCGGGTGGCCTCCTGGGGGGAGTGGTGGACTACCGCGCCGCCTCGGCCTCCCGCGCGGTCACGCGCTCCTCACCGGCCGCCCGCCGCTGCCCCGGAAGCTCCGCCGCCAGGCGCTGCGTCATCCGGGACCGGTGCTCCCGGGCCGCCGTGCACAGGGCCTGGACGGCCGCGTTGAAGCGCTCCTGGGACGGCGGCTCGGCCGGGCCCAGCAGGCGGAGCTTCAACGCGGCGCGTGCCGACGCCAGTTCGTCCCTCTCCGGGTGCCGGACCGTCTCCAGGAGCTCCGGCACCCCCGCCGCGTCCGGCGTCAGCACGGTCGCCGCCGCCACCGTCGGGCAGGCCTGGCGGAACGCGTCCTCCGGCAGCCCGCTGGTGTTCGCCACCGCGTACGGCTTCCCGCTGGCCAGGAAGTCACTGATGACGCTCGACACGTCACTGATCAGCAGGTCCGCCTGGTTGAAGCAGGAGTACAGCGCGGGCCGGGCGTCCGTGACGACCTGGTGCTCCCCCTCGGGCAGCGAGGCCCAGTACGCCTCCTCCCAGGCGGCCGTGGCCCGCGCCACCGCCTCCGCCCGCCCCGGCTCCGGCGCGGACTGCACCAGCATTCGCTCGACCTGGTCGGCCCCGGAACGGAACACGGCCGTGGTGAGGCGGTCCAACTCCGCGGTGCGCCGGGCCAGTTCACCGCCGTCGGCAGCGGGCCGCGCTCCCACCCGCTCCCGGTTCGCCGCGCGGATCAGCTCCCGGATGCGCAGGTCTGCCGCGCCCGCCCGCGGATCCACCGACCCCGTCAGCGGATGCGGCTTGTACAGCAGCCGCACACCCGGGTCCGCGAGCAGCGCCCGTACGAGGTTCTCCCCGGCCTCGATCACCGACGTGTTGCCGGGGTTGCCGTCCCAGCCCTCCCAGGTCGGCGCGTACAGCACCGTGGTGAACGGCCCGGCGGGCGGGCCCGCGTACGGCTCTACGGCGTCCAGTTGCGGGCGGCCGATCTCCACCACGTCCTTGTCCTCGATGCCCACGTCGGCCAGCGCGTACCGCTCCCGCGCCGCCGGACCGGCCACCCACACCTCGTCGTACGCCTTCGCGTACGGGTTGCAGGACGACAGCTTGTCGCTCTCGCCGTGGTTGACGAAGGTGTGCTTGATCGTGGGGAGGCGCAGCACCTGCGAGGTCTTGCCGGAGTTCGACGGGTGGATGAGGACCTGGAGCGTGGAGTGCTCCAGGCGCATCAGCGTGGACACCTTCGGCAGGCAGACGATCGGGACGTCGGTCGCGGCGATCTTCTGCACCATGAAGCGTTCGCGCAGGATGATGACCGGTTTCCCGTCGAGCTCGGCGAGCGGTTCCAGCCACATGTTCGCCTGGTACGCGGAGGACGCACCGCCGGAGAAGTACAGCCCGACCGTCGGCCGGTACGCCGCCAACCACCCGTCGAACCACTCCAGCACCTCCTGCTCACCGGCCGGACGGCGGCCGGGCAGCAGCCGGAGCAGCAGCACGCCCAGGCCCGCCAGCGCCAGGCCGAGGGACACGGCGAGGCCCAGGGCGCCGTACAGCGGTGCGTCGGTCACCGCCGTGGCGAGCAGCCCGGCCGTCGCGGGCAGGCCGAAGGCGAGCAGCCGGTGGCCCGGGCGGCGCAGCAGCACGGGCGGGGCCGGGGACAGCCGCAGCGCCGAGGCGTCGATGTTCCGGGTCACCACCGGCAGCGTCCGGGTGTGGCGCACCAGCACCGAGACCGCCTGGATCGCGCAGTGCAGCGCGTAGAAGACGAGCAGAGCGGCGACCAGCGGGGCGTACACCGATTCCCGCTCCTGCTCGCCGAGCCGCAGCAGCCCCACGACCAGCAGCAGGTCCCGCAGCACATGCCGCACGGTGAGGTCGGCGTGCGACTTCGCGAACAGTGACAGCATGCCGCGCTGCCACCGGTACAGGACGCCCTCGGCGGCCAGCGACGCGGCGGTCGCGGCGAGCAGCAGCGGCACGTGCGGCAGCAGCGCCGCCACGGCCTGCGCGCCGTAGGCGGCGGCCAGCAGAACCGTGACGAGCGCCTTGGCGGCGGCCGGCCGCCGGGGGAGCCGTAGGGACCGGCCGGCGGGGGCGGGCGTGTGCTGTGGGTCGGGGGCCGGGCGGCGAGTGGTCGGCTGCCGTCGCCGGGGCAGGGGTACGGGCACTGCGGTCACTCCAGGTTCGTCGCGGGACGGGCGCCCGGGTTAACGCGTACCGACCTCCGGACGACACGCGCGTGTCCTTCCGGCCCTGGAGTGACCGCCGGATGTTATGGGCTCCCTACTGCCGCCCCGCCTGCAGCGCCCGCCGCAGCGGGCGGCCCACCACGCGCCGCGCCCGGCGGTACACCGAGCTCGTCACGGGCGTGCTCCCGGTGCCCTTGGCGCCGGCCTTGGCCCGGGCCAGCTCCCGCTTCAACCGGTCGTTGTCCGTGGACAGTTCGGTGACACGGCTGTGCAGCCAGCCGAACCGCGAGGTGAGCGAGGCCAGATCGGTGTCGTTCCAGGGGCGGATGCCGGGCGGGAAGGACAGCGACCGCATCCGCGCCTCGAAGGCCGCCCCGCCGTCGCCGTGCGTGAAGGTGTTCTCCAGCCCGTTGCGGTCCAGGAACGCCGTGAACCGCTCGAAGCGCGCCTGGTGATTGCCCGTCAGCGCCGAGAAGTCGGCCTCCTCGTACAGCCGTGCCGGGTCGATGTCCTCGGGCAGTTTGTCGATCCGCCGGTGCGGGATGTCGAAGTAGCGGCACAGCTCCAGCGTGCGCGAGTCGCCGCACAGCACGGTCGCGGGCGTACCGGCGAGCAGCGCCGCGATGTTGCCGTGGATACGGGAGCCGAAGGAGAAGTCGAAGGCGCGCAGATCGTCGATCCAGGTGACCGGGTCGATGTAGACGCGGACCTTGTCCTCCCGGTACATCGGGTGGTCGGGATGTGTCGGCATCGCCGTCACCCGCCCGTTCGGGTCGGACAGGTCCCGCCAGTGCAACTGCCGTGCGTCACTGAGGTTCTGGCCGACGAAACGCAGGTGCGGGTAGCGGGCGTGGGTCTGCCGGATGATCCGGTCCAGGCCCTGCTTCTGCACCGCGTTGTGCGAGCCGTTGACCGCGATCCGGGAGTCGGCCGTCAGCTCCGAGTGCCGCTTCTGTACGGCGAGTTCCTTGCCGTACAGGAACAGCGACGGACAGCCGATGATCTCCACGTCCCGGAAGCCCAGGTCGTTCAGGTACTTCTCGGTGAACTCGCCCCGCACCCCGATCGAGGCGCTCCGGTCGAGCACCGCCGAGACGAAGTCGCGCACGGCGGGCTCCATCGGCTTCAGCCGCGCCGGGTTGTAGCTCACCCCGGCCTGCGCGCCGACACCGAGGACGACCACCGGGATCTTCAGCTTCCTGATCAGCCGCGTCAGCCGTTTCAGCTGCGGTTCGAACGACGGCCGGAAGGCGTTGGCGAGCGGGACGACGAAGGCGTCGTACTCCTCGTTGATCCGGCCCGCCGCGGCCACGTCCGTCCGTATGCCGTTCGAGACCACCTCGGTGTGCGGTGTCTCCAGAATCTTGTGCGCGGCGTCGCTGAAGATGAGGTTGCCGGAGTTGGTGGCGATCACGTCACGGTGGAGGGCGTCCTCCACGGGCACGACGTCGTAGGGGCTCTTCCCCGAGCGGAGGAGGATCCGCTTTACGCTGCGAACGTTGTGTGGCACAACGTTAAAGATATGTTTGCGAGGTCTTTGATTTCTATAGGCAACCAACGCAACCTTTTTGCCGTAAGCGGCACGTGAGCAAAGAGGGACGAACAGTTACGCAGCGCGCCTGCCGGACCCTGTCCGGAGGCTGGACCGATGCGCGCCTCCCGATCCACTTCGCGTAGATTGCCGGACAGGGAAGCGGACGCGCGCGAGGGGAAAGAGCACAGGTGGCAGGGGCAAGGCAGGCTGTGAGCGAAGCCCGCAGGATCGTCGTCAAGGTCGGGTCCTCCTCGCTGACCACCGCGTCGGGCGGTCTGGACGCCGACCGGGTCGACGCGCTCGTCGACGTCCTCGCCAAGGTCCGCAGCGGCGGGGAGAAGGAGATCGTCCTGGTCTCCTCCGGCGCCATCGCCGCCGGCCTCGCCCCGCTGGGCCTGCGCCGCCGCCCCAAGGACCTGGCCCGCCAGCAGGCCGCAGCCAGCGTCGGCCAGGGGCTGCTCGTCGCCCGCTACACCGCCTCCTTCGCCCGCTACGGCGTCCGCGTCGGCCAAGTGCTGCTGACGAGCGACGACATGAGCCGCCGATCCCACCACCGCAACGCCTCCCGCACCCTCGACAAGCTCCTCGCGATGGGCGCCTTCCCGGTCGTCAACGAGAACGACACCGTGGCCACGGACGAGATCCGCTTCGGCGACAACGACCGCCTCGCCGCCCTCGTCGCCCACCTCGTCCGCGCCGACCTGCTGGTGCTGCTCTCCGACGTGGACGGCGTCTACGACGGAGACCCCAGCAAGCCGGGTACGTCGCGGATCGCGGAGGTACGGGCGCCTTCGGATCTGGCCGGTGTGGACATCGGCAGCACCGGCAAGGCCGGCGTCGGCACCGGCGGCATGGTCACCAAGGTCGAGGCCGCCCGGATCGCGGCCGCCGCCGGCATCCCCGTGGTGCTGACCAGCGCGATCCACGCGGCCGACGCGCTGACCGGCCAGGACACCGGCACCTACTTCCACCCCACCGGCAGGCGCTCCGCCGACCGGCTGCTGTGGCTGCAGCACGCGTCCACCCCGCAGGGGTCGCTGACGCTGGACGACGGTGCCGTACGGGCGGTCGTGGAGCGCCGCAAGTCGCTGCTGCCGGCCGGGATCGCCGCCGTCGAGGGCGAGTTCAGCGCGGGCGACCCGGTCGAACTGCGGGACACCGAGGGGCACGCGGTGGCCCGCGGGCTCGTCAACTTCGACGCCAAGGAGATCCCCCGGCTGATCGGCCGCTCGACCCGGGAACTCGCCCGCGAGCTCGGGCCGGCGTACGAACGCGAGGTCGTGCACAGGGACGACCTGGTGCTTCTGCATCCGTAGGCGGGTCCGTGGGGGATCCGTCCGGGCGTGGGGGATCCGTGCGGTGGTCTGGAGGGGCTCCGTTCGGGGGCCGTGCGGGGGCCGGAGGGGGTTCTGCGGGGGCCGCGGGGGCCCGTATGGAGGTCCGTGGTGGATCCGTGTGGGGGCCGTGGCGGATGTGTGCGGGGGTCCGGAGGGGATTCGTGCAGAGGTCCGTGGCGCGCGAGTCCGGCGGGCATCCGTAGGGAGGTCCGTGGCGGATCCGTTCGGGGGCCGTGGCGGATGCCTGCGGGGAGTCGTGGGGAGTCCCGGAGGCATCCGTGCGGAGTCCGGAGGGATCAGTACGGGAGATCCGGAGAGGCCCGTACGGGGAGCCCGCAATGGGCCGAAACGTCCGACCCCGGTGGTGGACGTTCCGCAAAACCGCCACGCGATCCCTTGCGGGCTGCTCAACTTTGTCTCAGGGACCCAATCCGCACGAGCACCGCTGTGTAAAGGAGGCCGTCGTGAGACGAGTGCGCCCAGGGACGACGGCGTCCCGCGGTGGTGCCGGTTCCCGGGCGGCCGGCGAGGAGCGCGCCCTGACGAGCGTCGCGGCGGGGGACCGGTTCCCGGGCGAGGAGCCGGAGGACATCCCGCGTCTGTGGCACGTCACCCTCAGCGTCTCCGGCCGGGAAGCCCCGCTGGAAGAGGTCCGGCGCGCCCTGGAACAGCTCGCCCACGACCACCCCTTTCTGCTGACCAGCAGATACGCGGGCGACCACGCGGAGATCCGGTACTGGGAGGAGGCCCGCGACCTGCACGACGCGGCCGCCGTCGCCCTGCGCCTGTGGGGCGAGCACCGGCAGACCGCGGGGCTGCCGCCCTGGGAGATCGTCGGCCTGGAGGTCATCGACCGTGCGACCTACCACCAGCGCATCGCCGAGGGCTACGGGCCGCCACCGGCGTCGCCGGTCGGAGTCCACCCCTTTTGATCCCCGCTCGGGGCTTGCCGACCTCCTCGCGGGGTTTGGGACGCTTCATCCTGTCTCGGGGTGTGGAACGGCCGGTGAACTGGCCTCGCGGGCGCACTACCCTTCCCTCATGACCACGCTTTCGCCGTACGACTCGATGTCCCCGGTCACCCAGGCCGCCTACCGCGCCAAGGCCGCCGCAGCGACCCTCGCTCCGCTGCCGCGGGCCGAGAAGGACGACGCGCTGCTCGCCATCGCGGACGCCCTGGAGGTTCGTACGAGCGAGATCGTCGAGGCCAACGCCAAGGACGTGGCCAAGGCCCGGGAGGCCGGCACCAGCGAGGGCATGATCGACCGGCTCACGCTCACCCCGGAGCGGGTGCGCGCCATCGCCTCCGACGTGCGCGACGTGGCCGCGCTGCCCGACCCGGTCGGCGAGGTCGTACGCGGCTCCACGCTGCCCAACGGCATCGACCTGCGCCAGGTCCGCGTGCCGCTCGGCGTCGTCGGGATCATCTACGAGGGCCGGCCCAACGTGACCGTCGACGCCGCCGCGCTGTGCCTGAAGTCCGGCAACGCGGTGCTGCTGCGCGGCTCGTCCTCGGCGTACCAGTCGAACACCGCGCTCGTGCGCGTCCTGCGGGACGCGGTGGGCGGGGCGGGCCTGCCCGCCGACGCGGTGCAGATGGTCCCCGGCGAGAGCCGGGACAGTGTGCGTGAGCTGATGCGCGCCCGGGGCCTGGTCGACGTGCTGATCCCGCGCGGCGGCGCCTCCCTGATCAACACCGTCGTCCAGGAGTCCACCGTCCCGGTCATCGAGACCGGCACCGGCAACTGCCACGTCTACGTCGACGCGGCGGCCGACCTCGACATGGCCGTCGAGATCCTGATCAACTCCAAGGCCCAGCGGGTCGGCGTCTGCAACGCCGCCGAGACCCTGCTGGTCCACCAGGACATCGCCCCCGAGTTCCTGCCCCGCGCCCTGGACGCCCTCGCGGACGCCGGAGTGACCGTGCACGCCGACGAGCGTGTGATGGCGTACGCCAAGGACTCCAAGGCGACCGTCGTGGAGGCGACGACCGAGGACTGGGAGACCGAGTACCTGTCGTACGACATCGCCGCGGCGGTGGTGGATTCGCTGGACAAGGCCGTGGAGCACATCCGGCTGTGGACCTCCGGCCACACGGAGGCCATCGTCACCACCTCCCAGCAGGCCGCCCGCCGCTTCACCCAGTTGGTGGACTCCACCACGGTCGCGGTGAACGCCTCCACCCGTTTCACCGACGGCGGCCAGTTCGGCTTCGGAGCGGAGATCGGCATCTCCACGCAGAAGCTGCACGCCCGCGGACCCATGGGTCTGCCCGAGCTGACCAGCACGAAGTACATCGTGACCGGGGACGGGCACGTACGGCGCTGAGGCGCGGGCGGCAGGCGCCCGTGGGCGGCGCGCGCGCCGTACGGAACCGCGTGAAAGCCGTCTCACCAGCCGGATGAATTTCCATACCGTCTGCCCAAATTGATCCCCCAGGTCTACTCTGGATCCGTGCCGGAGGACGTGGGGGGCACGCCGTTCCCTGACGGCTGGGAGCCCGACGACGACCACGACCGCGGGGTGTCGGACGAAGAGTTCGCCTCCGTGGTCTTCGACGAGGCCTTCGTACGCGCGGCCGTGGTGCACGAGCCGACCGCCGTGGAACGCCTCCTGGCCGCCGCGCAGGCGAGAGCGGAGGCCTCCGAGGCCGAGGCACGCCGGGCCCACGCCAGAGGCGAGCGCTACGACGACGGGTACGGCTCCGACGAGCGCGGCGATTTCGGCCATGACCCCGACTTCGACGACCTGGACGACCCCGACGTCCTGGAGGACCGCTACGGCGCCACCGGGCCGTACGGCAAGCAGGTCCGCTGGCACCGACCCGTCGCCTGGATACTGGCCCTCGTGATGGGCATCGGCATGGTCGCGCTGGCCTTCACGGCCGTCTACCGGGGCGCCTCCTCCAGTCGCGAGGACCAGGTTCCGCCGCCCGCCTCGACCGGCCTGGAACAGGGCGGCACGGCGACCCCCTCCGCGTCCGCCGACTACTCCCAGCCGGCCGTCTCGGTGCTTCCCCCCAGCCCCTGAACGGAGCCCGGCGGACCCGTCGGCGATACCCGGGCGATCCTGTTGAGAACCTGTCAGAACTTGTCGTGTAGCAGGGCGTTTACCTGGCCTCCCGGCGACCTACTCTGAAGATATGGGAGGGCCTGGAGACCCGCCTGAGGGGACACCCGAGGGAGTCCCAGGAGGTGGAGAGGACGAGTACCGGTCCGTCGTCTTCGACGAATCGTTCGTCCGTGCTGCCCGCCTGCAGGAGTACTCCGCCCAGGAGCGCATCGCCGACCACGCACCCGCCGTACGCCGCCGCCCGCCCCTGCGCCGCGGCCTGTCCCGGCAGGCGCTGATCCTGGTCGTGCTGATCGCCCTCGCCTTCGGCACGGCGATCTACATGGGCGTACGGCACCCGTACCAGACCCCCGCCGCCCAGAAACCCGCCGAGCCCCTGCGGATGACCGTGATCCCGCTCGCCCCCCAGGGCAAGGTGCCCGGCACTGCCGACGTCGAACAACTGTACGCGCGCAGTCCCGCCGCACAGTTCCGGGTCGGTGCGGAGGGCATACCGCTGCCCGCCTCCCGGCGCACCGCGCACTTCTCGGACAGCCAGGTCGTGACCGCCCTGACCACCGCCAAGGACTACATCGTCCGGTCCGCGCTCGACCCGGACGCGGTCACCGGCGGGCAGGTCCGCTCCGCGCGCGTGCTCCTCGACCCCGACCAACTCGACCAGTTCGACCAGAGCTTCACGCGCCCCACCGCGGACGGCCGGCACGCGCCCACGGGATGGCTCGTGCGCATCGACCCCTCCCGCGCCGAGCTGGCCGACCGGAAGATCCGGGTCCAGGGCACCCTGCAGGCCGCCGAGGCCGACTCGTCCACCCTCGAGGTCACCGCGGACCACACCTTCGTCTACGCGCTGCGGCCGCCCGGCTCGGGTGACAAGGCCGAGGCCTCCCTCTTCACCGTCCGGCGCGAGCTGCACTTCCGCTTCGACCGCGACGACCTGCGCCTCCACCAGGCCCAGCTCGTCGTCTCCTACGTCCAGGCCGGCCCGCTGTCCTGCGCCGAGGACTCCACGAACCACCTGCGCCCGCTGCTCGCCGGCCAGACGGCCAAGGAGGGCGGCCCCGCCGGCACGGACCCGTACGCCACGGGCAGCGCCACGGCCCTGTGCGGCTCACTGGCGACGAGCGCACAGCCGAGGGTGTAGCGGGCCCCTGCCGGGTGCTGGGAGGGAGGGGCGAGCGGGTGCTTGCCGAGGCGTGGCCGTGAGGTGTGGGCGGGCCCCTGCCGGGGCTGTGAGAGGTGAGCGGGTGCCTGCCAGGGCGTGGCTGTGGGGTGTGGGTGAGCCGTGCCGGGGCGTGGCCGTGCGCAGGTAGGGCAGAACGCCGGGCCCGGGTGCGTAGCGGGCCCTTCGGCCTGGGCCTCTGGGGGCCGCCCTGGCCACCGAGCGGCGGGTCGGATACGCAGGAGCGGGCCCGGTGGTCCTGCGGGTCTCGGGGCCCGCCCTGGACGCGCGGCGCCGGTGTCTCAGCCCTCGTCGCGCGGTGGACGGTCGTCCGGGGTGTCCGAGGGGCCCGGGCTCTCCGGGCCTTGAGGAGGCTTCGGGGCGGAAGCCGTGAAGCCGCCGAAGCCGCGGCGCACCCGGTCGCCCAGGTCCCCGGCGCCGCCGGCGATGTCGCTGACGAGCTTCATCAGCGGGTCCTTGGAGCCCTTCACGTTGCTGGCGTAGCTCGACGCGGACTCCCGGAAGGAGTCCCGCACCGAGGTGTCCTTGTCCTCGTCCCGCCGCGGGTAGTGGCCGTCCATGAGCCGCTGGTAGTCCCGGGACTCGGCCCACTTCTTCAGCTCGGCTGCCCGCACGGCGGTGAAGGGGTGGGTACGGGGCAGCACGTTCATGATCTTCAGGACGGAGTCCCGCAGGTCGCCCCCGGCCTCGTACTCCTCGGCCTGCGCCAGGAACGCGTCCACGTTCATCTCGTGCAGGTGGTTGCCGCCCGCGATCTTCATCAGGCCCCGCATGGAAGCCTGCAGATCCTGGCCCACCAGCAGTCCCGCACGGTCCGCGGACAGCTCCGACTTGCGGAACCACTCCCGCAGCGCGGTCACGATCGCCATGATCGCGAAGTTGCCGAGCGGGATCCACGCCACCCGGACGGCCAGGCTGGTCAGGAACAGCAGGATCGTGCGGTAGACCGAGTGCCCGGACAGCGCGTGCCCCACCTCGTGGCCGATGACCGCCCGCATCTCCTCCTCGTCGAGCAGCTCGACGAGCCCCGTGGTGACGACGATGATCGGCTCGTCCAGGCCGATGCACATCGCGTTCGGCTGCGGGTCCTGGTTGACGTACATCGGCGGGACCTTCTCCAGGTCCAGGATGTAGCAGGCGTCCCGCAGCATGTCGTTCAGATGCGCGAACTGCTGGTCCGAGACGCGGACCGAGTCGGACAGGAACAGCAACCTGAGACTGCGCTCCGGCAACAGGCCGCTGAGGGCCTTGAACACCGTGTCGAAGCCGCTCAGCCTGCGCAGCGCCACCAGGGCGGAGCGGTCGGCCGGATGCTCGTACGCACGCGAGGAGATTCCGGGGAAGCGCCTGCGCTGCCTGCTCGGCACGTGCTCGTGCCCGTTGTGCTCATGGCCGTCGGACATGTCTTCCCCCATGTGCGTGTGGATGGACCTTTGCGGACCCTTGTGCGGCCCTTTGCGTCCCCGAGGCAGAGCCCAGCCTAGGCGGAGATACCGTGGACGGGCAGTACAGCGAAGGAGACCGCGTCATGGAGCGCAACCCCCCAGCCGCCTGGCTCACCGAGGCCGCGAGCGCCGCGGAGCAGCAAGGGGCCGGGAATCTGCTCCGGGTCGTCCTGATCGTGATGGTCGTGGGCTGTGTGCTGACCGCGTGGTTCCTGCTGCGCGGTTACAGACAAAAGGACGACTGAGGCACCGGGAAGGTTCCCCCGCCGGGTCCGCGCGCCGCCGGACCCGGTGGCGGCTCCGTGTGCCGTAAGGGCGGAGTCGGCGTGATCGTCGTCGGGCACCCCGCTTACGATGAGCCGACGTCTTTATCCCGCCCACACGTGATAGGTCCTGCCGAAGATGAGCTTCCACAGCACCGCTGCCCAGTTGGTCACCCTCGCTGCCGAGGGCCAGGAGCACAGCGGCAACCACGAGAGCATCAGCCCCTACCTCACCGGCGGCGCCGCGCTGTTCATCCTGCTGCTCCTGCTGTGGATCACCACCCGCTTCAACCGCGACCGCTGAGCCCGCGGAGCGCCCCTGCGCGGGACGCCCCGGGGGGATCATGGGGGCACCTCCCTGCTCGAGCGAAGCCGAGAGCTCGGGGGACGCCGTGGCCCTCAGGCCGGGCCGGTAGGGTCTGCACGCATGGGAGAGCAGGACATGCCTACCGGTCCGGCGAACGACACGCCGAACGACACGGCACAGGACGCGGTGAGCGGCGAGCGCCGCACGGCACCCCGCCGTGCCGCCGACTCCGGAAGCGGCCCCTCGGCATCGGGCAAGCGCCGCCTCGGCGTCATGGGCGGCACCTTCGACCCGATCCACCACGGGCACCTCGTGGCGGCCAGTGAGGTCGCCGCGGCCTTCCACCTCGACGAGGTGGTCTTCGTCCCGACCGGCCAGCCGTGGCAGAAGACCCACCGCAAGGTCTCCCCGGCCGAGGACCGCTACCTGATGACGGTCATCGCGACCGCCGAGAACCCCCAGTTCTCCGTGAGCCGCATCGACATCGACCGCGGCGGCCCCACCTACACCGTGGACACCCTGCGCGACCTGCGCGCGCTCAACCCGGACACGGACCTGTTCTTCATCACCGGCGCCGACGCCCTCGCCCAGATCCTCACCTGGCGGGACAGCGAGGAGCTGTTCTCCCTCGCGCACTTCATCGGGGTCACCCGGCCCGGCCACCACCTCAACGACCCCGGGCTGCCGGAGGGCGGCGTCTCCCTCGTCGAGGTCCCCGCGCTCGCCATCTCCTCCACCGACTGCCGTGCGAGAGTCGCCAAGGGCGACCCCATCTGGTATCTGGTGCCGGACGGAGTCGTGCGTTACATCGACAAGCGCCAGCTGTACCGCGGCGAGTGAGCCGAGAGGGGCACCGGTGAACGACCGATACGACGCGGGGTACGGCGCCGACCAGCCGGGCTATGGGGGTGACCCGTACGAGCTCGTCGGCTACGACGAGTACGGCCGGCCCGTCTACCGCCAGGTCCCCGCCCAGCAGACCGGGCAGCAGACGTACGACCCGTACACGCAGCAGCACGGGCAGCAGCAGGGCTACGGCTACGACCTGTACGCCACGGGACAGCAGCAGCCCGCGCCCCCGTACGGCTCCTATGACACCGGCCGGCAGGCTCCCGCCCCCTCCTACGACCCCTACGGCAGCGGGGGACACGGTGGCGCCGGAGGCACCGGGACCGCGACGCCGTACGACCCGTACGGCCAGGCCGGCCAGGCCGCGGCCGGCGGCCCGCAGCCCCGGGTCGCCGAGCAGACCGCCTACATCCCGCAGCAGGCCGGTCCGGCGGACGGGGAGGAGACCACCGCCCGGGCCGAGGGCGAACGGGAGTACCACACCGAGCAGTTCGCCTTCGTCGAGGAGCCCGATGACGACTCCGAGGACGTCATCGACTGGCTGAAGTTCACCGAGAACCGCACCGAGCGCCGCGAGGAGGCCCGGCGCCGCGCACGCGCGCGTGTGATCGCCCTGGTCGTCGTCCTGGCCCTGGTCGCGGCCGGTGGCGTCGGCTACCTCTGGTACGCCGGGAAGCTGCCCGGCCTGTCCTCCTCCGGCTCCAAGACCGACACCGCGACGCCGGCCGGCGCCCAGAAGCGCGATGTGATCGTCGTCCACCTGCACGACACCAAGAAGGGCGGCACCTCCACGGCGCTGCTCGTCGACAACACCACCACCAAGCAGGGCACGACCGTCCTGCTGCCCAACTCCCTCGCGCTCACCAGCGACGACGGCACCACGACGACACTGGCCAAGTCGGTCGAGGACGACGGCTCCGACGGCACCCGCCAGGCCCTGGACACGGCCCTGGGCACCGACATCGAGGGCACCTGGCGGCTGGACACCCCCTACCTGCAGAACCTCGTCGACCTCGTCGGCACCATCGACATCGACACCAACACCGACGTGCCCGACCCGGCCGCCGAGAAGAAGGGCGAGGCCCCCCTGGTCAGCAAGGGGCAGGACCAGACCCTCAGCGGCAAGATGGCCGTCGCCTACGCCACCTACCGCGCCTCCGGCGAGGCCCAGAACGCCCAGCTGGAGCGGTTCGGGCAGGTCATGCAGGGCGTGCTGCGCAAGATGACCTCCGACCCGGCCGGCGCGACCACCACGATCCAGACACTGGGCCAGATCATCGAACCGCCCCTGACCGACAAGGACCTCGCCACCTTCCTGGCCCGGCTCGCCGACCTCGCCAAGGGCGGCGACTACAAGACGGCCCTGCTGCCCGTCCAGACCGACGGCACGCTCAGCGCGCAGGCCAGTGCGAGCGTGGTCGAGGACGTCCTCGGCGGCACCGCGAAGAGCCCCGACAAGGACGCCGCCGTCAGCGTCTCCGTGCAGAACGCCAGCGGTGTGAAGGACAACACGGAGAAGGCCCGCGTCGTGCTCCTCAACGGCGGCTTCACCTTCCTGGAGGGCGGTACGGCCTCCGCCTCCCAGGCGACGTCCAAGGTCACCTACTCCGACGCCGCCGACAAGGAGAACGCCACGGAGGTCGCCAAGACCCTGGGCCTGCCCACCAGCTCCGTCACCAAGGGCAAGGTGTCCGGGAACGCGAACGTCTCGGTGGTCCTCGGCCAGGACTACGAGCCGTCGTCGTAGCCCGCACCGCTTCCGCAGCGGATGCGAGCCGTCCCTCGCTGCCGCGTCCGGGGCCGTGTCACCGCCGGTGGCACGGCCCCGCGCGCCTGCTCCGACAATCATGTGGGGTGCTCACGGCGGTCCGTGAGACCCTTGATGACAAGAGACCGCCGACCGAAAGCCGTGTAGTGACCGCAACCGACCGCTCTCTTGAGCTCATCAACACCGCCGCCCAGGCGGCCGCCGACAAGCTCGCGCACGACGTCGTCGCCTACGACGTCAGTGATGTGCTGTCCATCACGGACGCCTTCCTGCTCGCCTCCGCGCCCAACGACCGCCAGGTCAAGTCGATCGTCGACGAGATCGAGGAGCGGCTCCTGAAGGAACTCGGCGCCAAGCCGGTGCGCCGCGAGGGCGACCGCGAGGCCCGCTGGGTCCTGCTCGACTACGTCGACATCGTCGTCCACGTGCAGCACAGCGAGGAGCGCGTCTTCTACGCCCTGGAGCGGCTGTGGAAGGACTGCCCCGAGATCGAGCTGCCCGCCGACGCCCGGGCGACCCGCGGCAAGGCCGAGGAGCACGCCAAGCTGCAGGCGGCCGAGGAGGCGGCGGAGCTGGGCGGTGAGTGGCGGTGAGCGCCACCGGTGAGGTGACCGCCGGCAAGCCGGGCCGCGGCCGCCGCATCATCCTGTGGCGGCACGGCCAGACCGCGTGGAACGTGGAGCGGCGCTTCCAGGGCACCACGGACGTCGAGCTCACCGAGACCGGCGTCGCCCAGGCCCGCCGCGCCGCCCGGCTGCTCGTCGCCCTCAAGCCGGACGCGATCATCGCCTCCGACCTGAAGCGGGCCGCGAACACGGCCGCCGAGCTCGCCGCGCTCACCGGCCTGGACGTGACCCTCGACGAGGGCCTGCGCGAGACCTACGCGGGCGTCTGGCAGGGGCTGACGCACGAGGAGATCATCGCCCGGCACGGCGAGGAGTACGCCGCGTGGAAGCGCGGTGAGCCGGTGCGCCGCGGCGGCGGCGAACTCGAGACCGAGGTCGCCGACCGCGCCGCCCCCGTCGTGCTCCGGCACGCCGAGAAGCTCCCCGACAACGGCACGCTCGTCGTGGTCAGCCACGGCGGCACGATCCGCACCACCATCGGCCGCCTCCTCGGCCTGGATCCCCACAACTGGGAGAGCCTGGGCGGGCTCACCAACTGCTGCTGGTCCGTCCTCGGCGAAGGCGCCCGCGGCTGGCGCCTCCTCGAGCACAACGCCGGCACACTGCCGGAGCCGGTGCTCGGCGACGACGACTGAGGCACCCGGGGCCGGCCTTCGGCCGGTGCAGCCGGGCCCGGGACCCGGATTTCACTTTCCGGCAGGTCGCAGGCTAAAGTTCTTCTTGTTCGCCCCGCCGAGCGGGGCGAAACACCATGCGGCTCCGCCGCGTGGCACCAGGGGCTATAGCTCAGTTGGTAGAGCGCCTGCATGGCATGCAGGAGGTCAGGAGTTCAATTCTCCTTAGCTCCACTCGATCGACACTCTTGAGTTGTCAAGGATCAGTTGATCAGAATCCCGCTCCCTGCAGGGAGCGGGATTTTTCGTGCAGCCGAGCCGCCCGCCGCTCCGTCTCCGCGTCGTCCGGCGAGTAGACGACGATCCGGCACTCCGGCATCCCGTTGATCGACAGGGACACCGACGTCATCCGCAGCTCGCCCGCCTCCGCGTGCCGGAAGACCTTCACCCGCCGCCCGGGCCGAGCCACGTCCCCGCTCTCCCACAGCCGCGCGAACAGCGGGCTCGCCGCCGACAGCCTGCGTATGAAGTCCTCCCAGAGACGCTCCCCGGCATGCCGGCCGTACGCGGCGCGCAGGGTCGCCACCATCAACGGCAGCTCCTCGTCCCGGAACACCAGCGGGCAGTCCTCCTCCGGTTCCGTGAACAGCGTCCACAGCGCGTTGGGCGCCCCGTCGAAGCGCGTCCGCCCCGAGAAGGAGAACACGTCCCGGTAGGCGCCGTTGGTGGCGAGGATGTCGTAGCGCGCGTTGTAGACCACCGCCGGACGCGGGTCGAGGGCGTCGAGGATGCCCCGGATCTCCGGGCCCACGCTCTGCGCCGAGGGCTCCGGAGCCGGCGTGTACGGCACCTCCGCCAAGTGGTACAGATGCTCCCGCTCCGGCGCGTCGAGCCGCAGGGTGCGCGCCACGGCGTCCAGGACCTGCGGGGAGGCGTTGATCGGCCGGCCCTGCTCCAGCCACGTGTACCAGGTGACGCCCACGCCCGAGAGCTGGGCGACCTCCTCCCGTCGCAGCCCCGGTGTGCGGCGCCGCAGTCCCGGTGGCATGCCCACGTCGGCCGGTGTCACCCGGGCGCGCCTGCTGCGCAGAAACGCGGCCAGCTCGGGCCGGCGGCGCTGTGTCGTCCTCATCGTCACATCCCCCATCGTCGACGCCCGACTCGTCCCTGCCAGGTGCTGTCAGTACCAGCATCAGCGGGCACTCACTACCCGTACCGGGCTGTCGCCAGGCTCGACGGCATGACGACAACACCCCGAACAGGGCCGGGTCCCGCACCCGTGCCAAGTCCTGTGAACAGTAAAGACCCCGGCACTGACAATCGGCCCCGGGCGCTGCTCCCGGTCCTGCTCGCGGCCCAGTTCATGGCGCTGCTCGACGTGTTCATCGTGAACGTCGCGGCCCCCACCATCGGCACCGAACTGAACGCCTCCGGCGCCGACTTGCAGCTGGTCGTCGCCGGATACGCCATCACGTACTCGGTGCTGCTGATCACCGGTGCCCGGCTCGGCGACCGGTTCGGCCACGGCCGGGTCCATCTGGCCGGGCTCGCGCTCTTCACGGCCGCCTCGCTCGCCTGCGGCCTGGCGCAGGGCGCCGCCGAACTCATCGTGTTCCGGCTGGTGCAGGGCGCCGGCTCGGCCCTGATGATCCCGCAGGTCCTCAGCCTCATCCAGCGCGCCTTCACCGGCGAGGCGCGGGCGAAGGCGCTCGGCGCGTACTCGGCGGTCCTCGCCGTCGGCGCCGCGGCCGGGCAGGTGCTCGGCGGAATCCTGGTCAGCGCCGACCTGTTCGGCACCGGCTGGCGGCCGGTGTTCCTCGTGAACGTGCCCGTCGGCATCGCCCTGCTGCTCCTCGGCAGGCGCGTCCTGCCACGGGGTGGCGCGGCGGCGCCCGAGCGGGCGCGCGGCCTCGACCTGCCGGGCCTGGTGCTGCTCGGCGCTGCCGTGTCCCTGCTCACCGTGCCGCTGGTGCTCGGGCAGGAGGAGGACTGGCCGCTGTGGACCTGGCTGTCGCTGGGCTCGGCCGTGGTCGTGTTCGCCCTGTTCTGCGCGTACGAGGCGCGGCTGGCGCGGCGCGGCGGCGCCCCGCTGATCGCGCCCCGCGTGCTGCGCCACCCCGGCGTCGGGCTCGCCGTCTTCCGCATCCTCGCGGTCATGGCCGTCAACGGCGGCTTCCTGTTCGCGCTCACCCTGCACGTCCAGGGCGGGCTCGGCTACAGCGCGCTGCGCGCCGGGCTCACCTTCGCGCCGACGGCGGTCGTCTTCGGCGTCGTCGGACTGACCTGGCGAAACTGGCCCGCGTCCTGGCAGCGGGCGCTGATCCCGGCCGGATTCGCGCTCACCGCGCTGTCCGTGGCCGGGGTCGGCCTCGTGCTGGACGGCGGCGACGAGGGCGGCGCCCTGGTGTTCGCCGCGTACGCCGGCGTCGGGACGGGGCTCGCGCTCGCCTTCAGCCCGACGCTCACCCGGGCGCTGGCGACCGTACGGCCCGAGGACGCGGCGGACGCCGGCGGACTGCTCGCGACGGTCACCCAGCTCGGTCAGCTGATCGGAGTCGCGGCGTTCGGCACACTGTTCCTGAACCGGCTTGAGTCACTTGGGACCCTGGAGGCGTATACCTCTGCGGAGGCGCTGACAGCGTGTATGTTCGCGCTGGCCGGGACGGCTGCGGCGGGTGCCGTGTCCGGACTGGTACTGGGGCGTCGCTGACCGTATTGGTCCAGCCGTGGCAGAATCAAACGGCCGGAAGGGGGCGCGGCCCTACGGGAGGGAGTTGCGATGCCTGCGAGCATCCGCGAGGAGGTCGATCACCTCCTCGGAGCATCGTTGACACAGGAGACGTCCACTCGCCTCAGCTGCCCTTCCTGCGGTTCCGCGTTCGTCGCCCAGGTTCTCGGCGACAACGGCGGGATCTCCTACGTGTGCACGGCCTGCGGCCACAGCTGGAGCTGATCGATGGGTGCACACAGGCGGAAGTGCGACTGGTGCGGCAGCGGGACCCCGATCGTCCGTGACATGGAGCCGATCAATCCCGACTACCAGTACTGGTGCGAGGAGTGCGCGCGGGCGCTGATCATAAAGGGCGACCCGATCGAGACGTACCGCGAACTGGAGGGCGAGCCGATCTACGGCCGGCTCCTGGAGGAGCACTGCACCCTCAAGCGGTTCTACTCGTTCGTCACGGCCTGAACGGGACACCGGGGGCCGACATCAGGGTCGAATCCGGACGGAACGGAAACGATTTGGTGTTGGGCCCCGTGGACCGTGTAAAGTTGGCGTCGCCGCCAGGGAAACCGGGCGACGAGGTCGATACGCGGATCCACCGCGTGGCCACCAGGGGCTATAGCTCAGTTGGTAGAGCGCTTGCATGGCATGCAAGAGGTCAGGAGTTCAATTCTCCTTAGCTCCACAGAACTCGAAGGCGGACCATCCCGACGGATGGTCCGCCTTCGGCGTATGGCGGAGATGCCGACGTGCGGCAACGGAAACGGCGGGCCACCCCGAGGGGTGGCCCGCCGTTCGTGTGCTCAGCGTCCCAGCGCGCGGCGTCCGCGGCCCTGGGAGAGGACCGGGAGGTTGCGGGAGGGCGCCTGGCCGCGCGTGTCCTCCTCGATGCGCAGGGCCAGTGCCGGGCAGCGGCGCACCGCGCGTAGAGCCTTGGCCTCGGCGTAGCGCGGCACCGAGGCCTGCGCCACGGTCGGGAAGCCGTCGGCGCCGAGCTGGAAGACCTCGGGGAGGATGTCCGCGCACAGGCCGTGGCCCCGGCACAGCGTCCAGTCGACGAAGATCTTCTGGCGGCTGGGGCCGGTCTCCTCGGCCTGTCCGCCGCCCGGGATGCCCGTGGGGACCCTGCCGTCCGCGAAGAGCGGGAGAACGCCCTGTACGGGCCTTCCGCAGCCGTTTCCGAGGACATGGGCGGCCAGGTCGTCCGTGAACGCCTTGATGGTCGACTCCAGGAACATCGCGGAGCCGTCCGGGTGCGAGCAGGCACCGCGCCGCTTCACGTTCTTGGCGACCTGCTTGAGCGCCTCCAGGGCGGCCGGACCGCCGCCGTTGAGGATGTCCTCCATGCCGCGCGCGGCGGCCGGCAGGCCGAGGTAGCAGGGACCGCACTGGCCCGCGCTCTCCTCCGCCAGCCACTGCGCCACGCGCAGCGACTCGCCCAGCGGGCAGGTCTCCTGACTGATCGGCAGGATGGCGCCGGCGCCCAGCGAACCACCCACGGCGTCCAGGGAGTTGCGGGAGACGATCGCCTCGTTGACCGTCGCCGCGTCGATCCACTTGCCGTGGTAACCACCCGTCAGCACGCCCTGCGGCACCGGTGGCGCGCCGGCGAGCTGGAGGACGTAACGCAGCGGCACGCCCGTGGGCACCTCGATCACCATCGGGCGGGCGACCGCGCCGGAGACCGTGAGCATGACGGTGCCCGGCTCGTCGTACAGGCCGGTGTTGCCGTAGCGCTCCGGGCCGATGCGGGCGGCGATGGCCAGCTGGGCGAAGGTCTCCGCGTTCGACAGCAGGGTCGGTGCGCCGCCGACGCCGCTCTGTGAGGCGCTGATCTTGCGGCCCGGCGGGATGGCGGGGCCGCCGTCGATGGAGCGGATCAGCGACGCGGCGGCGCCGGAGACCATCCGCACCGGGTTGCGCTGCACGCGCGCGCGTAGCGCTGATCGGCGTCCGTTACTGAGGCCGCGTTCGGCGAGTGCCGCCTCCATGGAGCGCTGTGTGGACTCGCGGGTGACCCCCACCACGAGCGTGCGGGCACCCAGCGCCTCCGCGCACAGCAGCGCGCCGTCCAGGACGAGGTGCGGGGCACGGTTGATCAGCACCGTGTCCTTGCGGCAGGCCGGTTCGTCCTCGCTGCCGTTGACGACGACGACCGGCCGGATGCCGCGCTTGATCGCGGACTCGGCGACCGAGCGCAGCTTCTTGTGGAAGGGGAAGCCCGCGCCGCCGCGGCCCCTGAGATTGATGCGCTCGGCGAGCTGCGCGAGCTGTTCGCCGCCCATCGGTTCGAGCGGCCCGTGCACCTTCAGGTGCATGGGCAGGTCAAGTCTGTCGACAAGGTCGAAGCCCGACGTGAGCTGAGGAAGGCCGACCACGCGGACTTCGGGGACGTCGGGCAGGGCCTCGTTCACTTAAAGCCTCCGGAAGGCGTGTTCCAAGGTTCGCCCGAACCCGGTGCGTCGAAGTCGTAGGAGGCACCGGGCAGTGTTTCAGTGGCGGGACCGCTGTTGTTGTACGTGTCACTCGGGTTGTACGTACCGAAGACGGCGTTCGCCTCACCGGTGTCGTACACATCACTCGAGCCGTAGCCGGAGGCGCCGGAATTGTCGTAGACCGGGATGGTGTATCCGGTGTCGTTGAGCGGGTCGTACGCCGACGGGGGCGCCTCGCCGACCGGCGGCGGGGACGGGACCGGCCAGCTGCCAGAGGTGCTGCCGCCGCTGTCGACGCGCGGGATCGGCCCGGTGCCGTCCATGCGCGGGACGGTCTCCGTGGGCTGCATGTCCAGCGGCAGGTCCATGAGGGCGGTCTGGTCGGCCACGAAGGGCTGCTGCTGTGGGCGTGGGGGCGCCGAGACGGCCCGGTAGGCGGCCGCGAAGCCGTTGACGGGCTCCTGGGCGGCGGGGCGCCCGGCCGTCTCGTACAGCGGCCCGGAGGGCGTCGTACGGGGCTGAGAGGCGCGCTCGCTCTCGTAGCCCGGCAGGGCGGACTCGGCGGCTCGGGCCCGGCTCGCGTCCAGCTTCTCGCGGGCCGACTGGCCCTCGGCTCCCAGGAGCGCGGTGATCCTGTCGGTGATCTTGCGCTTGACGGGGCGGGGCGCCGCGCGCAGTGCGAGGGCCGCCATGACCCCGGCCACGGACAGGCCGTACAGGATCACGAAGACCGGCTTCGCCGCGCGACCCGCGTAGAGGCCGTGGATGAGCGCCGCGCACCAGGCCGGGTAGGCCAGCATGTGCATGGCGCGCCAGCGGGCGGCGACGGGCGCCGGGGACGCGAAGCGGTTGCGCAGGACGCCGGTGACGCCCACGAAGATCATGAGCAGGCTGGCCACGGTGCCGAGGCCGATGAGGAACGCCCTGCCCGTGACGGTCTCGTCGTCCGTGAGGAAGAGACCGAAGGGGATCACGGCGGCGATCCAGCTGGTGTGATCCAGCGCGAGCTTGACCCCGATGTGCACCAGCAGGAAGACGATCGAGGCGGCCGCGGTCGTCCGGTGCACCGCCTGCGCCAGGATCCGCTGGCGGGTGTTGAGGAGGATCCGGTCCTGGGCGACGAGTCCCCAGATCACCGAGCAGGTGAGGCAGACCAGTGACAGGACGCCCACGCCGAAGTTGAGGAACTCCGCGAGAGAGTCGTCCATCGTGCTGTTGTCCGTCGTCACGACACACCTCCCGCCATCGCGAGGACGGGTGTGACCAGCAGAACGGCAGCCGTCGCCGCCCCCGAGGCCGGCCGGGCCGGTCGGGGGAGCGAGCTGTTACTGCGGCGAGGGTTCATGGGGGCAACTCCGAGCGGTTCGGGAAAGCGGTCCCGCTGCCGCACTTTAAGCGGCGCCATACCGAGGGGTAGGAGGTTTGAGTTATTGCGCTGTTATCAAAGGACAATGTGGTTGTTGTGGCGCCCCATAGGGGCTGTTACGCGAAGTAACCTTTGAACCTTGTTCAGGTTTTTCTGCGGTTCACCCCCCACGTACGGCGCGGAGTGCGGTGCCGTTCAGTTGTGCGGGGCGCCCCGGAAGCCCGTCGCAGTACGCTCCGGCACTGCGGTACCCTGATGCCATGCGTGCCGTACGCCTTCTGCTTAGCGGGCCGCGCTGATCAGTCCCGGCCACCGGTCGCATCGAGTGGTCGGAATCGGCGCGGCGTCCCCTCCTGTGCGAGGGGATTTTTCGTTTCTTGCATGTCACAGCCGCTGGCAGAGACGATCGATGGAGCTTTGAGGATCATGAGCGAGACGAACCCCGCTGCCGCCGCCGAGGCGGCCGCGCCGCACCGCTACACGGCCGCCATGGCAGCCGAGATCGAGGCACGCTGGCAGGACTTCTGGGACGCCGAGGGCACCTACGAGGCACCGAACCCGAGCGGCGACCTGGCGGGCGACCCGGAGACGGTCGCCAAGCCCAAGAAGTTCATCATGGACATGTTCCCGTACCCCTCCGGTGCGGGCCTGCACGTCGGCCACCCCCTGGGCTACATCGCCACGGACGTCTTCGCGCGCTTCCAGCGGATGACCGGCCACAACGTCCTGCACACCCTGGGCTTCGACGCCTTCGGCCTGCCCGCCGAGCAGTACGCCGTGCAGACCGGCACGCACCCGCGCGTGTCCACCGAGGCCAACATCGAGAACATGAAGGTCCAGCTGCGCCGGCTGGGCCTGGGCCACGACAAGCGCCGGTCGTTCGCCACGATCGACCCGGACTACTACAAGTGGACCCAGTGGATCTTCCTGCAGATCTTCAACTCCTGGTACGACGAGGAGGCCCGCAAGGCCCGCCCGATCTCCGAGCTGATCGCCCAGTTCGAGTCCGGTGAGCGTCCCGTACCGAGCGCCGACGGCCGCACGCGCGCGTGGGGCGAACTGAGCGCCGCCGAGCAGGCCGATGTCCTGGGTGAGTACCGCCTGGCCTACGCCTCCGACGCGCCGGTCAACTGGTGCCCCGGCCTGGGCACCGTGCTGGCCAACGAGGAGGTCACCGCCGACGGCCGCTCCGAGCGCGGCAACTTCCCGGTCTTCAAGGCCAAGCTGCGCCAGTGGAACATGCGCATCACCGCCTACGCCGAGCGGCTGCTGGAGGACCTGGAGGAGCTGGACTGGCCCGAGGCCATCAAGCTGCAGCAGCGCAACTGGATCGGCCGCTCCGAGGGCGCCCGCGTCGACTTCCCGATCGACGGCGAGCGCATCACCGTCTTCACCACCCGCCCGGACACCCTGTTCGGTGCGACCTACATGGTGCTGGCCCCCGAGCACCCGCTGGTCGAGAAGTTCACCCCGGCCGCCTGGCCCGAGGGCACCCACCAGGTGTGGACCGGCGGCCACGCCACCCCGGCCGAGGCCGTCGCCGCCTACCGCGCGCAGGCCGCCGCCAAGTCCGACGTCGAGCGGCAGGCCGAGGCCAAGGACAAGACCGGTGTCTTCACGGGCGCGTACGCGACCAACCCGGTCAACGGCGAGAAGATCCCGGTCTTCATCGCCGACTACGTGCTGATGGGCTACGGCACCGGCGCGATCATGGCCGTCCCGGCGCACGACAGCCGCGACTTCGCCTTCGCGCGCGCCTTCGAGCTGCCCATCCACTGCGTGGTCGAGCCGACCGACGGCCGCGGCACCGACCCGGCGACGTGGGACGACGCCTTCGACTCGTACGACGCGAAGATCATGAACTCGTCGAACGACGAGATCAGCCTGGACGGCCTGGGCGTCGTCGAGGGCAAGGCGCGCATCACCGAGTGGCTGCAGGACAAGGGCATCGGCGAGGGCACCGTCAACTACCGGCTGCGGGACTGGCTGTTCAGCCGCCAGCGCTACTGGGGCGAGCCCTTCCCGATCGTCTACGACGAGGAGGGCGTCGCCCACGCCCTGCCCGAGTCGATGCTGCCGCTGGAGCTGCCGGAGGTCGAGGACTACTCGCCGCGCACCTTCGACCCGGACGACGCCGACACCGAGCCCGAGACGCCGCTGTCGCGCAACGAGGAGTGGGTCAACGTCACCCTGGACCTGGGTGACGGACCGAAGAAGTACCGCCGCGAGACCAACACCATGCCCAACTGGGCCGGTTCCTGCTGGTACGAGCTGCGCTACCTGGACCCGCACAACAGCGAGAAGCTGGTCGACCCGGAGACCGAGCAGTACTGGATGGGCCCGCGCGAGGGCCAGCCGCACGGCGGCGTCGACCTGTACGTCGGCGGCGCCGAGCACGCCGTGCTGCACCTGCTGTACGCGCGCTTCTGGTCCAAGGTCCTGCACGACCTGGGGCACGTCTCCTCGGCCGAGCCGTTCCACAAGCTGTTCAACCAGGGCATGATCCAGGCCTACGTCTACCGCGACAGCCGTGGCATCGCGGTGCCGGCCGCCGAGGTGGAGGAGCGCGACGGCGCGTACTACTACCAGGGCGAGAAGGTCACCCGCCTGCTGGGCAAGATGGGCAAGTCCCTGAAGAACGCCGTCACTCCGGACGAGATCTGCGCCGAGTACGGGGCCGACACGCTGCGCCTGTACGAGATGGCGATGGGCCCGCTGGACGTGTCGCGGCCGTGGGACACGCGCGCGGTGGTCGGCCAGTTCCGGCTGCTGCAGCGGCTGTGGCGCAACGTCGTCGACGAGGCGACCGGTGAGGTCACCGTGGTCGACGCCGAGCCCGACGAGGAGACGCTGCGCGCCCTGCACAAGGCGATCGACGGTGTGCGCGGTGACCTGGAGGGCCTGCGGTTCAACACCGCCATCGCCAAGGTCACCGAGCTGAACAACCACCTGACCAAGGCGGGCCGTCCGGTGCCGCGGTCGGTCGCCGAGGCGCTGGTGCTGCTGATCGCGCCGCTGGCCCCGCACATCGCCGAGGAGCTGTGGCGCAGGCTGGGCCACACCGACTCCGTCGTCCACCAGGACTTCCCGGTGGCCGACCCGGCCTACGTCGTGGACGAGACCGTGACCTGCGTCGTGCAGGTCAGGGGCAAGGTCAAGGCGCGGCTGGAGGTCTCCCCAACCATCTCCGAGGACGAGCTGGAGAAGGTCGCGCTGGCCGACGAGAAGGTCGTGGCCGCGCTGGGCGGGGCCGGGATCCGCAAGGTGATCGTGCGGGCGCCGAAGCTGGTGAACATCGTCCCGGCGTGAGCGCCGGTGCAGGGCGGCGTCCCCGGCTCGGGGTAGTCCCCTACGGGCAGGTTCGGGGTCCTTCTGGAACTCCGGACCTGCCCGTTGCGTTTACCGTTGAAGAGCGGCGCGGCGTGTGCCGCGTAGACGGAGGAGGAGCTCGTGGAAGCAGTGTTCGCAGTCTTCGCCCTGCTTTTCGTGCTCTTCATCGTGCTCGGCGCCTACGCCACGGTGAAGGTGGTCGGTGCCGCCAAGCGCCGCGTGGACCACACCATCACCCAGGCCCGCCGCACGGTCGAGGACCACACCCTGCGGGCCAAGTCCTTCGCCCAGCCCGGCCCGGCGGGCGAGATCGCCCAACTGCGGCTGAAGCTGCGCACGTCGATGCGGGCCACGCAGGACGCGCTGCACGCGGGCGTGGCCGAGGACGAGTCCCTCAAGGAGTCCCTCGGCCTCTTCGAGCGGCTCAGCGCGCACGGCCACGAACTGGACGCCGACCTCAGGCGCCTGGAGTCCGAACCGGACCGCACCGCGCTCGCCGCGCGGCTGCCCGACCTGCGGGAGCGCACGGAGCGCATCACACGGTCGGCGGACTCCCTGCGCTGGGCGGCCCGCGACCGTGCCCACCGCTTCGCGGACGACGACCTCGACACCCTCAGCGCCCAGATCGACATGGAAGCCGGGGCGCTGCGGCACTGGACCGAGCCCGAGTCGCAGTCGTCCCCCAGGCGCTCGGCTCCACTCGGGCAGGAGGGGCCCCCTCCGCCTCCGTGGCCGGAGGCTCCGGCCACCGACAGCCCGACGGCCGGGCAGACCTGGCCGGAGACCTCGCGCCCGAGCACGGCCGAGGAGCCGACGCGGCCCGCCATCAACCCCCCGGGCCCCCGGCCCACGTACTCCTGGCAGAAGAAGCCCCGCCCCGAGAGCACCACTTGATCCGGTCGCACGTGTCGTTGCGGTGCGGGCCCGGACTGCCGCGGCGGCGCTACGCCAGGTAACCTCCAGCTCATGTCCCGCCATGTCGCGATCGTCACCGATTCAACGGCCTACCTGCCGGCCCGGACGATGGAGCGCCACGGCATCACGGCGGTGCCCCTGACCGTGGTCCTCGGCGACCGCGCACTGGAAGAGGGCACCGAGATCTCGACCCGTTCCCTGGCCCAGGCTTTGCAGAAGCGGCGCCCGGTGACCACCTCCCGGCCCAGCCCCGAACTCTTCGCGGAGACCTACCGCAAGGTCGCCGAGTCCGGCGCCACCGGCATCGTCTCGCTCCACCTCTCCGCCGAGCTCTCGGGCACGTACGACGCGGCAGTCGTCGCGGCACGCCAGGCGCCGGTGCCGGTACGGGTGGTGGACACCGGCATGATCGCGATGGCGCTCGGCTTCTGCGCGCTCGCCGCGGCGGAGGCGGCGGAGGCCGGCGGCACGGTGGACGAGGCGGTCACGGCCGCGGAGAAGCGGGCCGCGGGCACCTCCGCCTACTTCTACGTCGACACCCTCGACTACCTGCGCCGCGGCGGGCGTATCGGCGCCGCGCAGGCGCTCCTCGGCTCGGCGCTCGCCGTGAAACCGCTGCTGCAGCTGGCCGGTGGCCGCATCGAACCGCTGGAGAAGGTCCGCACGGCGTCGAAGGCGATCGCCCGCCTCGAGGAGATCGCGGCCGACCGGGCGGGCAGCGCCCAGGTCGACATCGCCGTCCACCATCTCGCCGCCCCCGACCGGGCGTCGGCCCTCGCGGACCGGTTGCGGGCGCGGGTGTCCGGACTGGCCGACCTGCACGTCAGCGAGGTCGGGGCGGTGATCGGGGCGCATACGGGGCCCGGGTTGCTGGGCGTTGTGGTTTCGTCGCGGTGACGGCTCTTCGGCGAGCCGAGATCACTCGTGTGGGTGGCGGAGTTATCCACAACCGGGCGGTAATCCCCGGGAATTGACCAAGATCATCGCGAACGTGGTGACCTGGCCGATCCTCGTCGCATGGCACTTCGATCACGTTCACGCACAGCGACTGCAACGAGCGGCCCGGGCCGTGCGCCCGCGTCCGACGGCCGTGTTCGCCACCGTCGCCCGCCTCATGTCCGAGGCCGGGCACGGCAACGTCAGGCGTCGGCGGAAGAACTCCGGCGGCGTGCGGAGATGCTCTTCGGCGAGCGTGCCGAGGGGGCTGAACACGTCGAGGAGTGGCGGGAGCCAGGGGCGGGGCCGCCGCCGTCTGATGCCGGACCGCGTGGAGGGGGCACATCGGGGGAGACGTCGGGCCGGTCGGGGAGTGATGCGACTGGGGATCTCAGTGTGCGGCCTGTGGACGTGGCTGCCTTGGATCCGCGGGTGCGGCTTGCCGATGCTGGGGGTCTGGATGTGCCGCCTGTCGGTGTTTCCCTGGATCCTCGGGTGCGGGTGGCCGATGTCGAGGACCGGGATGTGCCGCCTGTGGGCGCTTCCCTGAATCCTCGGGTGCGGGCTGCTGACGTGGTTGGGGACCTGGGCCTGCTGCCCGTCGGTGTTGCCGCGGACTCGGCGGTGTCGGCTGTCGGTGTCCCCGGGGATCCCGGTGCACCGGCTGTCCGGGTTGCCGGCCGGGCGGTGGACGAGCTCGGGGATACGGAGCCGAGGGGTTGGGAGAGGGAGCGCGTCGGGCTCGCGCTGCGGGAACGGATGCCGGTGTGGCTGCAGGCGAGGTGCGGTCTGGAACGGCGGAGCGTGCTCGCCCTGACGGTGGTGCTCGTCGTCGCCGCGGCGTTCGCCGTGCAGCACTTCTGGACCGGTCGGACGCAGCCGGTGCGGCCGCCCGAGGTGGTGCGCGCGGCGCCGCCGTACACGGAGCCGGGGGCAAGCGGGCAGGGCGAGGAGAAGGACAGCGGGCCGGGCGCTGCGGACGGGGCGGTGAAGGCAACGGGCACGGCCGGGCCGGAGATCGTGGTGGACGTCAGCGGCAAGGTCCGTGATCCGGGGATTCACCGCCTGCCGGCCGGTTCGCGTGTCGCGGACGCGCTGCGCGCCGCGGGTGGGGTGCGTCCCGGCACGGACACCGACGGCCTCAACCGCGCCCGCTTCCTCGTGGACGGCGAACAGGTGATCGTAGGAGGCCCGGCTCCCGTCACCGGAACCGGCGCGGGCGGCACGGCTGCCGGAGGAACAGCCGGCGCGGTCGCTGGAGCGGGGCCCGCTGCTCCGATCTCCCTCAACACGGCCACGGTCGACCAGCTCGACACCTTGCCGGGCGTCGGCCCCGTGCTGGCCCAGCACATCATCGACTACCGCACGCAGCACGGCGGCTTCCGCTCGGTGGACGAGCTGCGCGAAGTCAACGGCATCGGTGACCGTCGCTTCGCCGACCTGCGGAACCTGGTCCGGCCATGAGGCGGGGACTCGATGCGCCGGGGCGGGCGACAGCGCCGGAGCGGGTGACTGCGCCAGGGCGGGCGGCTCCCCCGGAGCGGGCGACGCCTCGTGGCCGACGGGCCGGCTCCGGTCCGCCGGCCGTGCTCAACGACCACAGGACGGCCGTGCGGCGACCCATTCACGCCACCCCGGGGAAGCGGCTCGGGGTTGCGCGTCCGCGACAGGAAGGGCCGACGGATCTCCGGCTCGTGCCGCCCGCGTTGGCCGCCTGGGCGACGGCGGCGTTGATGCTGGACGCCTCGCCCGGCTGGATCGCAGGAGTTGCGGTGGTGTGCCTGGCGGCAGCCGGTCTGCTCCTGTCGGTGCGGCGTCACCGAGCGCGAGGCCGGCCGGCATCCCGACCGGGCCGTCCAGTGCCGCGACCGGCACACGGACAGGGGCGGGCTCACGCAGGCGCGCAACCGGCAAACCGGGAGGGGCGGGCCTACGCACGCGGGCAACCGGCATACCGGCAGGGGTGGGCCCGCGCACGCGCGTGGCCGCGCGTCTCGGGTGCCGCCGTCCTGCTCTGCGTCGCCGCGGCCGCCTGCACGGCCGGACTGCACGGGGCCGATCTGCGCCGGGGACCCGTGCCGGTGCTGGCACGGCAGTACGCGGCGGTGACCGCGGAGGTCGAGGTCACCTCCGATCCCCGGCTGACCCGGCCCAGAGTCAGAGGCGACCACGTGGCACCGACCGCCGTGCTGATCAACGCCGAGGTGCGGCGGGTCGAGGAGACGGACGGCAGGGCCGTGGCGACGCGGGCGCCGGTGCTGATGATCGTCGACGCGGGCTCGGTCGGCCGAGCCGCCGAGGGCTCGCCGAGCGGTGCTCGGGCATTCGGCGAGGGCTCGTCGGGCGGTGCTCGGGTGCTCGGCGAGGGCTCGTCGGGCGGTGCTCGGGTGCTCGGCGAGGGCTCGTCGGGCGGCTCCCGGTCGCCTGGTGAGGGCGCGTCGGCCGGTGCCCGGGTGTCCGGGGAGCGGACTGAGCGGTCGCCGTGGCTGGGGCTGCTGCCCTCCACGCGGCTGCGCGTCAGCGCACGGTTGGCGCCCGCCCTGGTGGGCGGGGACCGGGTAGCGGCCGTGCTGCGGGTCCGGGATCAGGCCGAGCCGGAGGTGGTGGAGGAGCCGTCCGGACCACAGCGGTTCGCGGGCCGGTTACGCGCCGGGCTGCGGGAGGCGACCGACGGACTGCCCGCGGACGCCCGGGCGCTGCTGCCCGGGCTGGTCGTGGGAGACACCTCACGGATCACTCCGGAGCTGGACGAGGCCTTCAAGGAGACCGACCTCGCGCACACCCTTGCCGTTTCCGGTGCCAACTTCACCATCCTCCTCGCGTTGCTCCTCGGCCCGCCCGGCCTGGCGCAGCGCTTCGAGCGGCGGGGCCTGGCACCCCGCCTCGGAATCTCCCTGCGTACGACGGCTGTGCTCGGGGGCGCGCTCACACTCGGGTTCGTCGTCGTGTGCAGACCGGACCCGAGCGTGCTGCGGGCCGCGGCCTGCGGGGCCGTCGCGCTCCTCGCACTGGCGACCGGCCGCCGCAGGTCACTGATCCCGGCGCTGGCGACTGCCGTCCTGCTGCTGGTGCTGTACGACCCGTGGCTGGCCCGGAGCTACGGATTCCTGCTCTCCGTCGTGGCCACCGGAGCCCTGCTCACGCTCGCGCCCCGCTGGAGCGACGGGCTGCGGCGGCGCGGAGTGCCGCCGCGACCGGCCGAAGCGCTGGCCGCCGCGGCTGCCGCGCAGGCCCTGTGCGCCCCGGTCGTCGCGGTGCTGTCGGCGCGGGTGAGTCTGGTGGCGGTGCCGTGCAATCTGCTCGCGGAGTTCGCGGTCGCGCCGGCCACGGTGCTGGGCTTCGCGGCGCTGGCCATCGCGCCGGTGGCGATGCCGGTCGCCAAGGCCCTCGCCTGGTGCGCGACCTGGCCCGCCGAGTGGATCGCGGGGGTCGCCCGGACCGGGGCGTCGCTGCCCGGCGGGGGAGTGGACTGGCCGGGCAGCTGGACGGGTGCGGCACTGCTCGCCGCCGTCACGGTGGTCGTGCTGCTCGTCGGGCGGCTGCTGAGGCATCCCTGGTGGTGTGCCGTCTGCGCGGTGCTGCTGGTGTTGGTGGTGGTGCGGCCGGCGCCGCTGACCCGGGTGATCACGGGCTGGCCGCCGCCCGGCTGGCGGCTCGTGATGTGCGACGTGGGGCAGGGCGACGCGATGGTGCTCGCGGCGGGCGAGGGAACGGGGGTGGTGGTGGACACGGGACCCGATCCGGCGCTCGTCGACCACTGCCTGCGCTCGCTCGGTATCACCCGGATCCCGCTCGTCGTGCTGACCCACTTCCACGCCGACCACGTGGCGGGTCTGCCCGGTGTGCTGCGCGGACGGGCGGTGGGCGCGATCGAGACGACCGGTTTCGAGGAGCCCGCTGACCAGGCCGAGTTCGTACGGAGGGAGGCGGCCGCTCGGCGCGTTCCGGTGACGCGGGCCGTCGCCGGGGAGGAGCGGCGCACCGGGGAGCTGTCCTGGCAGGTGGTGTGGCCTCCCGCGAGCTCTCCGCCCGGCACGAGCGGCAGAGCGGCGCTGCCGCACCCGGCGCACGAGCCCGAGGGGCCGAACGACGCCAGCGTCAGCATGCTCGTCCGGTCGGGCGGGCTGCGCCTGCTGCTGCTCGGCGACCTCGAACCCCCCTCGCAGCAGGCGCTGGCGAGGTCACCCGCGGCCGCGGAGCTGGAGGACGTGGACGTGCTCAAGGTCGCCCACCACGGGTCGGCCTACCAGGACCCGGACCTGATACGCCGGGTGGCGCCGCGGCTGGCGTTGATCTCCTGCGGAGCGGACAACCCGTACGGTCACCCGGCGCCGAGCACGGTCGCGGCGCTGCGCTCCGGGGGCGCGACCGTGCTGCGGACGGACCGGGACGGGGCTCTGGCGGTCGTCGGAGGGGGCGGGGAGCTGCGGGTGGCGCGAGACTGAGGGCATGGATTCCGCACAGGTTGATGCCTATCTGCTCCGTCTGGGAGCCGAGCACCCGGCGTGGCCCACCGTCGACGTGCTGCGCGAGCTGCACCTGCGCCATCTGCAGAGGGTGCCGTTCGAGAACCTCTCCATCCACCTCGGCGAGGAGATCGCCCTGGACGAGAAGCGGCTGCTGGACAAGGTGGTGGGCGCACGGCGGGGCGGGTTCTGCTACGAACTCAACGGCGCCTTCGCCGCGTTGCTCACCGCGCTGGGCTACGACGTCACGCTGCTCGCGGCGCGGGTGTACGGCGACGAGGGGCGGCTCGGGATCCCGTACGACCATCTCGCGCTGCGGGTGCGGACGGTGGACGGGGGTGACTGGCTGGCCGATGTGGGCTTCGGGGCGCACAGTCACTTCCCGCTGGCGTTCGGGGAACGGGGCGAGCAGGCGGACCCGGGCGGTACCTTCCGGATCGTCGAGGCGGGGCCGGACGCGGCCGGGGTGCGGGGTGGGCACGACACGGTCGAGGCGGCGGATCTGGACGTGATCCGCAACGGCAGATCCGAGTACCGCCTCGAAACGCGGCCGCGGGTGCTCGGCGACTTCGTGGCCGGTGCGTGGTGGCACAGCACCTCGCCGGTGTCGCATTTCACGCGGTCACTGGTCTGCTCACGGGTAACGGAGGACAGAGGGAGGATCACGCTCAGCGGCCGGCGACTGACGGTGACGGCTGCCGACGGGACGCGGGAGGGGCGCCAGCTGGGCACGGACGAGGAGGTGCTCGCGGTGTACCGGGACCGGTTCGGTGTGGAGCTCGGCAGCGTACCGACTGTGCGAAACCGTGATCAAACCTCTGGCCGAAACCCTGACCGGAGCGGCTAATTCGGGGCACAAGACGCTACTCGTGCGTAGTACCGGCACATGTGCTGGATTCCCATGATGCGGTCCTGTGTTTCCTCGAAAGCCTCAGCAGTGATCGAATGCCTCTTCGGTAACGGGTAGGGCGAGGCGCACAGAGGGTGTCGTAGATGATCGCCGCTGGCTGGGAAGCCGGACCAACCGGGTGCACCGGACGAGCCCGCTGGCGGCGGTACAGACACCGCCGAGTGCCGGGATGCTGGCCTGCCGGGTGCTCGATCTGGTCAACGAGCCGGTGACGCATGCGGAGTTCGCGGTCAGCGACACCATGGGGCGCACGGTGGTCACCGGGGGAGTGGACCCCTACGGGTCGTTCGTGGCGACGTTGCCCGCGGGGGAGTACCGGCTCGCGGTGTCGGCCGAGGGTTACACGCCGTACCGGGCGGCCACGAGGGTGGCCGAGGACACGCTCGCCTCGCTCGGGGACGTGACCCTTCAGGTGGCCCGGCCTCCGGAGCTGCCCGCGCCCGGCGACTGGGAGATCGAGCCGGCGCACTCCTCCATCGGCTTCACCGCGCGGCACATCGGGCTGGCCCGGATCCACGGGCGGTTCAACTCCTTCGCCGGTGTGGTGCGGATCGCCGAGCCGGTCGAACGGTCGGCCCTGCGCGTGGTGATCGACGCGGCGTCCATCGACACGAACATGAAGATGCGCGACGACCATCTGCGGTCGGCGGACTTCCTGGACGTCGCGCGCTTCCCGACGCTCGAGTTCTACGGCGACCGGTTCGTGTACAAGGGCGGCAGCCGGTGGGCCGTCACCGGGGTGCTGTCCCTGCACGGGGTGACGCGTACGGTCACGCTCGACACGGAGTACCTCGGGCTGGGCAACGGCATGGAGGGCGAGGTACGGGCGGCCTGCCGGGCCACGACCGAGCTGCACCGCGACGACTTCACGGTGAGCTGGCAGACGATGCTGGCGCGCGGTATCGCGGTAGTGGGGCCGAGCATCGAGGTCGACCTGGACGTGCAGATCGTGCCGAGGGCCTGACCTGGACAATGGCTTCGTGAGCGATGTGAGACACGTGCTGGTGCTGCCCGACCGCGATGCCGCGGAAGAGGTCGCCGAGGCGCTCGGGGAGCGGTTCGGGGTGGTCGAGGAGCCGCAGCTGGTGCGGGATGCCCTGGCCGGTGAGGACGATGCCGAGGACGCGCAGTGGCTGGTCGTGCTGCGTGACGAGGAGGGGCGGCTCGATGCGGGGCAGCTGGACGAGTTCGCGGGGGAGTGGGACGGGTGGCGGGAAGAGCCGTAGCCCCGGCGCCCACGGGGGGTGAGGCGCTCGCGAAACCCGTTGTCAGTGGTGCGTGGGATGCTTGTCGCGATGGCCAGGAACACTGCGAATGACGATCCTCTCGCCCCGGTGACGCTTGCCGTGGGCCAGGAGGAGCTGCTGCTCGACCGTGCCGTGCAGGAGGTGGTGGCCGCCGCGAAGGCCGCCGACGCCGACACGGACGTCCGTGACCTGACCCCGGACCAGGTGCAGCCCGGCACGCTCGCCGAGCTGACCAGCCCGTCGCTCTTCGCGGAGCGCAAGGTCGTGGTCGTACGCAATGCGCAGGACCTCTCGGCCGACACGCTCAAGGACGTGAAGGCGTATCTCGGGGCGCCCGCCGAGGAGATCACGCTCGTGCTGCTGCACGCGGGCGGGGCCAAGGGGAAGGGGCTGCTCGACGCGGCGCGCAAGGCGGGCGCCCGGGAGGTGGCGTGCCCGAAGATGACGAAGCTGGCGGACCGGCTGGCGTTCGTGCGGGGCGAGTTCCGGGCGGCCGGGAGATCGGCCACGCCCGAGGCGTGCCAGGCGCTCGTGGATGCCATCGGGAGCGATCTGCGGGAGCTGGCGTCCGCCGTGTCCCAGTTGACCGCCGACGTCGAGGGGACCATCGACGAGGCCGTCGTCGGGCGGTACTACACCGGGCGGGCCGAGGCGTCGAGCTTCACGGTCGCCGACCGGGCGGTCGAGGGGCGGGCGGCGGAGGCGCTGGAGGCGCTGCGCTGGTCGCTGGCGACCGGGGTGGCCCCCGTGATGATCACCAGTGCGCTCGCGCAGGGGGTGCGGGCGATCGGGAAGCTGTCGTCCGCGCGGGGGGGCCGGCCGGCCGATCTCGCGCGGGAGCTGGGGATGCCGCCGTGGAAGATCGACCGGGTGCGGCAGCAGATGCGGGGGTGGACCCCGGACGGGGTGGCGGTGGCGTTGCGGGCGGTGGCCGAGGCGGATGCGGGGGTGAAGGGCGGCGGGGATGATCCCGAGTACGCACTCGAGAAGGCGGTCGTGACGATCGCGCGGGCGGCGCGGTCCAGGGGACGCGGCGCCTAATGGCGGCGGAGGGGCGGCTGGGGGCGGCGTCATGAGCGGACTCAGCCCGAGACGGCCTCTTCGGGCCCGGGCCGACCTGATGGATTTCGCCCCTGCTGCCCCTACCCGTCCATCCCCGAGGGGCACCGCCCCGCTCGAATCGGGTCGCTCGGCGGAGCCGTACATGGCCTCACTTAGGGCTGCTGCCCCTCGGCCCCCGCCAGTGCCACCCGTCCCCCGACACGGTCGGCCAAGAGGTGACAAGGGCCGCCCAAGAGGACAATCGGGAATATCAGCGGCGCATCGCCAAAGTGGCAGAAAGGTGGCGAATGCCATGGCTGAACACCCGCACGCAGCACTCGTCCGCAAGGGCTACGAAGCCTTCTCCCGTGGGGACATGGACACCGTTCGCAGTCTGCTGGCAGCGGATGCCACCCATCATGTGCCCGGGACTCACATCCTGTCGGGTGACTTCAAGGGGCAGGACGCGGTCATCGACATGTACCGGCGGCTCTTCGAGGAGACCAACGGGACCTTCGCCGTCGAACTGCGCAACGTCCTGGTCGACGGCCGGGGACACGCGGTGGCGGTACACCGCTTCACGGCCGAGCGGCAGGGCAAGCGCATCGAGGAGAACGGAGGCATCGTCTTCCGGATCGTCGGGGACAAGATGACCGATCTCGACGAATGCGTCGAGGACATTGAGAAGGCCAACGACTTCTGGTCGTGACGCTTGGCCCCTCGCCAAGCCGAAGGCCCCTCGTTAAGCCGAAGGCCCCGCCCACCGCCCTGGGGAAGAGCGGAAGGCGGGGCCTTCGGTTCAAGCCGGTGAGTCCGTCCCCGCGTGGCGAACGCAGGCCGCGGACGAACTCGGGGTGCCGGTCGGGAGCGGATGAGAGAGGGCCCGCTCTGGTTCCTTCCGGCGGCTGGATCCACAGGGGATCCGGTCAGACCAGATAAGGGGTTCAGCCCTTGAGAGCGGCGACCTTCTGAGCCAGCGCCGACTTCTTGTTGGCGGCCTGGTTCTTGTGGATGACGCCCTTGGAGACGGCCTTGTCGAGCTGACGCGCGGCTTCGCGCTGCAGCACGGTGGCCTTCTCGACGTCACCCGCGGCAGCAGCCTCACGGGCCTTGCGGATCGCGGTTTTCAGGGAGGACTTGACGGCCTTGTTGCGCAGCCGGGCCTTCTCGTTGGTCTTGATCCGCTTGATCTGGGACTTGATGTTCGCCACGAATGAGCCTCTACAGGTTCTGGCACGGGGCCGCACGGGTCCCGTACCGGTGATTTCTTGAAGACGTGCCTCCTGCGAGAGGGCATGAGACACAGCCACTCAGGCTACCAGCGGGTCTCTCCACAGCCCAAACCCATCCAGGACCCCGACCCGTGGGACCATGGAACCTACGTATCGATCCGACCCGAGACCGCAGACACTGCGGACGCCTCAAGAATCAGGACCCTGCGTGCCCGCGATCCCTAGCCATGTGCCCGAGCCGAGCCGTACCGACCCGGCTCTGATCCGCAACTTCTGCATCATCGCGCACATCGACCACGGCAAGTCCACGCTCGCCGACCGGATGCTCCAGCTGACCGGTGTGGTCGAGCAGCGGCAGATGCGCGCTCAGTACCTCGACCGCATGGACATCGAGCGCGAGCGCGGCATCACGATCAAGTCCCAGGCGGTGCGTCTGCCGTGGGCTCCGACCCACGACAAGAGCAACACGCACATCCTCAACATGATCGACACCCCGGGGCACGTCGACTTCACCTACGAGGTCTCGCGGTCGCTCGCCGCCTGCGAGGGGACCATCCTCCTGGTCGACGCCGCCCAGGGCATCGAGGCGCAGACCCTCGCCAACCTGTACCTGGCGATGGAGAACGACCTCACGATCATCCCCGTCCTGAACAAGATCGACCTGCCGGCCGCGCAGCCCGAGAAGTTCGCCGAGGAGCTCGCGAACCTGGTCGGGTGTGAGCCCGACGACGTGCTCAAGGTCTCCGCGAAGACGGGCCTGGGCGTCGAGGCGCTGCTCGACCGGGTCGTCGCCGAGGTCCCCGCGCCGGTCGGCGTCCAGGACGCCCCGGCGCGCGCCATGATCTTCGACTCCGTCTACGACTCCTACCGCGGTGTCGTGACGTACGTCCGTGTCATCGACGGGCAGCTCAACAAGCGTGAGCGCATCCGGATGATGTCCACGAACGCCACGCACGAGCTGCTGGAGATCGGCACCAACTCGCCGGAGATGCTGCCCGCCGACGGCCTCGGCGTCGGTGAGGTGGGCTATCTGATCACGGGTGTGAAGGACGTCCGCCAGTCGAAGGTCGGTGACACCGTCACCAGCCAGCACAAGGGCGCCACGGAACCGCTCGGCGGTTACAAGGACCCCAAGCCGATGGTCTTCTCCGGCCTGTATCCGCTGGACGGGTCGGACTACCCCGAGCTGCGCGAGGCCCTCGACAAGCTCCAGCTCAACGACGCCGCTCTCGTCTACGAGCCGGAGACCTCCGCCGCCCTCGGCTTCGGTTTCCGCGTCGGCTTCCTGGGTCTGCTGCACCTCGACGTGATCCGCGAGCGGCTGGAGCGCGAGTTCGGGCTCGACCTGATCGCCACCGCGCCCAACGTGGTCTACCGCGTGATCATGGAGGACGGCAGCGAGCACATCGTCACCAACCCGAGCGAGTTCCCGGAGGGGAAGATCGCGGAGGTGTACGAGCCGGTCGTACGGGCCACCATCCTCGCGCCCTCCGAGTTCATCGGCTCGATCATGGAGCTGTGCCAGAACCGGCGCGGCGTCATGCTCGGCATGGACTACCTCTCCGAGGACCGCGTCGAGATCCGCTACACGCTCCCGCTCGCCGAGATCGTCTTCGACTTCTTCGACCAGCTGAAGTCCAAGACCCGCGGCTATGCCTCCCTCGACTACGAGCCCACCGGTGAGCAGACCGCGCAGCTCGTCAAGGTGGACATCCTGCTGCACGGCGACAAGGTGGACGCCTTCTCGGCGATCACGCACCGGGACCAGGCGTACGCGTACGGCGTGCGTTTGGTCGCCAAGCTGAAGGAGCTGATCCCGCGACAGGCCTTCGAGGTGCCCGTCCAGGCGGCCATCGGCTCCCGGGTCATCGCCCGGGAGACCATCCGCGCCATCCGCAAGGACGTCCTCGCCAAGTGCTACGGCGGTGACATCTCCCGTAAGCGGAAGCTGCTGGAGAAGCAGAAGGAAGGCAAGAAGCGGATGAAGATGGTGGGTTCCGTGGAGGTTCCGCAGGAGGCCTTCATCGCCGTCCTGTCGAGCGACGAGAGCGCGGGGTCGGGCAAGGCCAAGAAGTAGTCGCCCGGTCACCACGGGGCATCACCGATCACCGCGGGTCACCGGGCAAACCGGACCCAAGTGGGGCCTGTCGTACGAAGTGCGGCGGGCCCCTGCGCGTTCGCGGGGTATGTGTCTGTAGGAAGTGACAGGGCACGGAGTCTTACGCACCGGCCGGTCGGCCTTTACTCTGATCCCTGCTCGATAGTTACTCGCGAGTTAAACAACGGCGCGAGAGTGAACCCAGCCGCACTGAGCCAGCCGCACTGTCGCGGGCCCCGGAGGATGTCGTGAGCGACACACAGCAACTGATCGAGAACCGTCCGCCGTCCGTGGCGGCCCTCTTCCTGGAGCGCGTGGCGGCCACGCCGGACGCCGAGGCCTACCGCTATCCCGTCCCCCCGGCCTCCGGCCAGGGCCCGGACGACTGGAAGTCGCTGAGCTGGGCGCAGGCCGCCGATCGGGTCTACGCGATCGCGGCCGGCCTGATCGAGCTGGGCGTGCAGCCGGAGCAGCGCGTCGCGCTCGCCTCGGCCACCCGGATCGAGTGGATCCTCGCCGACCTCGGCATCATGTGCGCGGGCGCGGCCACCACCGTCTACCCGCAGACCAACGCCGAGGAGTCGGCGTACATCCTCTCCGACTCCGAGAGCAGGGTGCTCATCGCGGAGAACGCCGAGCAGCTGGCCAAGGCGAAGGAGAAGCGGGCCGAGCTGCCCGACCTCACCCACGTCGTGGTCATCGACCCGGCCGGTGTCGAGACCGCCGACTGGATCCTCACCCTCGACGAGCTGGAGAAGCGCGGCGCGGCGCGCCTGGAGAAGGACCCCGGCCTGGTCAGGGAGCGGGTCGCGGCCCTCACCAAGGACCAGCTGGCCACCCTCATCTACACGTCCGGCACCACCGGCCGCCCCAAGGGCGTGCGCCTCCCGCACGACAACTGGGCGTACATGGCGAAGGCGATCGCCGCGACCGGGCTGATCAGCAGCGAAGACGTGCAGTACCTGTGGCTGCCGCTCGCGCACGTCTTCGGCAAGGTGCTGACCTCCGGGCAGATCGAGGTCGGGCACGTCACCGCGGTCGACGGCCGGGTCGACAAGATCATCGAGAACCTGCCGGTCGTACAGCCCACGTACATGGCGGCCGTGCCGCGCATCTTCGAGAAGGTCTACAACGGGGTCGCGGCCAAGGCGAAGGCCGGTGGCGGCGCCAAGCACAAGATCTTCCAGTGGGCGGCCGGGGTCGCCCGCGAGTACGCCAAGGTCACCCAGGACAACTTCCGCCGCACGGGCACCGCGAGCGCCCCCTTCGGCCTGTCCGCCAAGCACAAGGTCGCCGACGCGCTCGTGTACGCCAAGATCCGCGAGGCCTTCGGCGGCAACCTGCGCGCCTGCGTCTCCGGCTCGGCCGCCCTCGCGCCCGACATCGGCTACTTCTTCTCCGGCGCCGGTATCCACATCCTGGAGGGCTACGGCCTGACCGAGTCCTCCGCGGCCTCCTTCGTCAACCCGGGCGAGGCCTACCGCACCGGCACGGTCGGCAAGCCGCTGCCCGGCACGGAGGTGCGCATCGCGGACGACGGCGAGATCCTGCTGCGCGGTCCGGGCATCATGGAGGGCTACCACAAGCTGCCCGAGAAGACCGCGGAAGTCCTGGAGCCGGACGGCTGGTTCCACACCGGTGACATCGGTGAGCTGTCCCCGGACGGGTACCTGCGGATCACCGACCGCAAGAAGGACCTCATCAAGACGTCGGGTGGCAAGTACATCGCGCCGGCCGAGGTGGAGGGCCAGTTCAAGGCGGTGTGCCCGTACGTGTCCAACATCCTGGTGCACGGGGCCGACCGGAACTACTGCACCGCGCTCATCGCGCTCGACGAGGCCGCCATCACGCAGTGGGCGCAGGAGAACGGGCTGGAGGGGAAGTCGTACGCGGAGATCGTCGCGGCGCCGCAGACGGTGCAGATGGTCGACGGGTACGTGCAGCAGCTCAACGCCGGGTTGCAGCGGTGGCAGACGATCAAGAAGTTCCGGTTGCTGCCGAGGGATCTCGATGTGGAGCACGGGGAGATCACGCCGAGTCTGAAGCTGAAGCGGCCTGTTGTGGAGCGGGAGTACAAGCATCTGATCGATGAGATGTACGAGGGGACTCGCGAGGCGTAGAGGGTGGCGGGGGGACTGCGTGGCGGCCGCGGCTTCGTTGTGGCTGGTCGCGCAGTTCCCCGCGCTCCTGAAGGGTCAGGTTCCCGGCTCCCTGTCAACGAGCCGCCGTAGGTCCCGGACCTCCGCGCGCAGGCGTTCCGCCTCGCCCGCGGCGTTCATGACGGCCGTGCCTCCTCGGTCACGTCCCGTCAACTGCGCGAAAAGCCTGCCTCTTCGCGCGCCCGCCGAGCCGCCTTTCGGTGCCGACCTCGCGCGCGACGCGGGTCACCTCGCCCGTGAACCGCGAGAGCTGGTCGACCATCATGTTCACGGCGCGGCCGAGCCGCCGTAGGTCGCCGCGCAACTGCCGCGTTCACCGCGATGAGGTCCGCCGCGATCCCCTGGCCGGTCTCCGGCACCTTCGCGAAGTCGCCGTCGCGTGCGGCGGTCATCGCGGCGAGCAGGGGGTCGGATGCTCGAATATGACCGTCTTTCCGCCCATTTTCGAGCACATGCGTAGCACTGTTCTCACTCATGACGGCCCACTTCGGTAACTCGGCGCTTATGGGCGTGGTCGGTCTGTCACCCTGTCGGCATCGACTGAGGCGTATTCGTACGAACTGCCCGGGGAGCCGTCCATGGGGGCCATTCCGACGCAACGGGAGACCGCATCCCTTGCCAACGAGGCGCCTGAGCACGCTTCTGAGGAACCTGAGCACGCATCTGAGGAACCTGAGCATGCTTCTCAGGCACCGATGCGGGAGCCTGCGCAGGACGACCCCGGCCGGGAGGGCGCGCAGGAGCTCACGCGGGCGCACGCGACCCTGGCCGGCAGCCCCCTCGCACCCGGCTCCGCCCGCGCCCTGGTGCGCGCGGCGCTCGCCGAATGGGCCGAACTCGGCCTGCCCGGCACCGCACACCTCACCGACCGCCTCGCCGACGACGCCACGGTCGTCGTCAGCGAACTCGTCACCAACGCCGTCGTGCACGCCGGCACCGACGTCGAGCTCTCCTGCCGACTGGAGGAGGACACCGGGGCGCTCGTCGTCGAGGTCTCCGACCACCATCCCTCGCGCGCCCCGCGCGGCAGCGAACCCGAACCGCCGTACGACACCCCGGAGTACGGCCGCGGCCTGCGGCTCGTCGCCGCGCTCTCCGAGGCCTGGGGCATCACCTACCGCACGGGCACCAAGACGGTGTGGGCGCGGCTGCCCGCGCAGGGGCGCACGGCAGGGGAGCGGATCGAGGCGTACGCCGAGGAGCACGCCCTGGCGCGCGGCCTGAGGTTCGCCGAGATCCTGGCGCCCGAGCCGCCGTGGGACGGGCGTGACCCACGGGACCCGGCGGAGCCCTACCCGCGCGACGGCTTCTGGCTGGGCCGCGGCGCGCTGTCCTTCCTCGCCGAGGCCTCGGACCTGCTCGCCGGGCAGCTCGACGAGGACCTGGTCGCCGCCCTGACCGGACAGCTGCTCGTGCCGCGGCTGGCCGACTGGTGCGCGGTGTGGCTGGAGGACGAGGCCTCCGGGCACGGCGACTGGAGCCGGGGCGCGCCCGTGGGCGGGCCCCGCCTGGCCCGTGTCTGGCACGGCAGCGAGAACCGCGTCGAGGAACTGCGCCGGGCCCTGGAGAAGGATCCGCCGCAGCCGTCCGACCTGCTGCGGTCCGGCCCCGCGGCCTACCCGTGGCCCGGCGAGGCGCTCGGCGGGCCCGGCGCGGCGCTCGCGTACCGGCTCGTCGCCGGCGGGCGGCCGCTGGGCACGCTGGTCATCGGGCGGGCCGGGATCCCCCGCTTCCCCGACGAGATCACCGGGCTCGTCGAGGACCTCGGCCGCCGGGTCGCGCTCGCCATCGGCGCCGCCCGCCAGTACGCCCGGCAGGCCACCATCAGCGCCGTACTCCAGCGCGGGCTGCTGCCCGGCGCCGTCGCCCAGATCCCCGGGGTGCGCAGCGCCCTCGTCTACGAACCGTGCGACAAGGGCGGACCGAGCGGCGACTTCTACGACGTCTTCCCGGCCGGCGACGGCCGCTGGTGCTTCGCCGTCGGCGACGTCCAGGGCAAGGGGCCCGAGGCCGCGGTCGTCATCGGGCTGGCCCGGCCCTGGCTGCGGCTGCTGGCCCGTGAGGGCTACCGGGTCGCCGACGTCCTCGACCGCCTCAACCAGCTGCTCCTCGACGACGCCACGGAGGCCGCCGACGCCGCCGCCCGCGCGCTGGTGGCCGCCGGGGCCCGCCCGGCCGTCCCCGGCGACGGCCCCCAGACCCGCTTCCTGTCCCTGCTGTACGGCGAGCTGGTCCCCTTCGACGGCGGCGTCCGCTGCACCCTCGCCTCCGCCGGCCACCCGCTGCCCCTGCTCCTCGGCCCCGACGGCACGGTCCGTACGGTGGCGCAGCCGCAGACCCTCCTCGGTGTCATCGAGGACGCGACGTACACCAGCGAGACCTTCGAGCTGCGGTCCGGCGACACGCTGCTGTGCGTCACCGACGGCGTGACCGAGCGACGCAGCGGCTCACGCCAGTTCGACGACGGGGACGGGCTCGCGGCGGCACTGGCGGGGTGCGCGGGGCTGGACGCGGAGCCGATAGCCGAGCGGATCAAGCGGCTCGTACACGAGTTCGGCGCACGGCCACCGGCGGACGACCTGGCACTGCTGGTGCTGCAGGCGGAGTAGCGGAGTGGCGGAGTAGCGGAGCAGGGGCAGGCCCGGCTGCCGGGCGCCGGAGCGGTCGGGCACTGCCGTGCGGGTCGCCGGTGCGGGCGGGCGTTGTCGTGGGGGTGCCGGTGCGGGCACGACCCTCGTACGGGACGCGGAGCGGGCACGCACCCCCGTACGGGACGCCGGAGCGGGCACGCACCGTCGTCGGGGCACCGGAGCGGGGGCAGCCGTACGGGACGCCGGAGCGGGCACCGACCGTCGTGCGGGACAATGGAACGCATGCCTTCCGCACTCCCCGACGGCGAGCCCGTCCCCGCCGACGGCGCGCTGCCCGGGCACGCGCTCGCCGGGGCCGCCGAGCGCCCCCTCGGGTTCTACCTGCACGTCCCCTACTGCGCGACCCGCTGCGGCTACTGCGACTTCAACACCTACACCGCGACCGAGCTGCGCGGCACCGGCGGCGTGCTCGCCTCCCGCGAGAACTACGCCGAGACACTGACCGACGAGATCCGCCTGGCCCGCAAGGTGCTGGGTGACGACCCGCGTCCGGTCCGCACGGTGTTCGTCGGCGGCGGTACGCCGACGCTGCTCGCGGCCGGTGACCTCGTACGGATGCTGCACGCGATCCGCGACGAGTTCGGCCTGGCGGCGGGCGCGGAGGTGACGACGGAGGCGAACCCGGAGTCGGTCGACCCGGCGTATCTGGCGGCCCTGCGCGAGGGCGGCTTCAACCGGATCTCCTTCGGCATGCAGAGCGCCAGGCAGCATGTCCTGAAGGTGCTGGACCGCACGCACACGCCGGGGCGCCCGGAGGCATGCGTGGCCGAGGCCCGGGCGGCGGGCTTCGAGCATGTGAACCTGGACCTGATCTACGGCACACCGGGGGAGAGCGACGACGACTGGCGGGCCTCGCTGGAAGCCGCCCTCGGCGCCGGGCCCGACCACGTCTCCGCGTACGCGCTGATCGTCGAGGAGGGCACGCAGCTGGCCCGTCGTATCCGCCGGGGCGAGATCCCGACGACGGACGACGACGTCCACGCGGACCGCTACCTGATCGCCGAGGAGATGCTGTCGGCGGCCGGTTTCGAGTGGTACGAGGTGTCGAACTGGGCCACGTCCGAGGCCGGGCGCTGCCTGCACAACGAGCTGTACTGGCGGGGCGCCGACTGGTGGGGCGCCGGGCCCGGGGCGCACAGCCACGTCGGCGGGGTGCGCTGGTGGAACGTGAAGCACCCGGGCGCGTACGCGGCGGCGCTGGCCGCGGGGCGATCGCCCGGGGCGGGGCGGGAGATCCTGTCGGACGAGGACCGGCGGGTGGAGCGGGTCCTGCTGGAACTGCGGCTGCGGGAGGGGGTGCCGCTGTCGCTGCTGCGGGAGGAGGGGCTTGCCGCTTCCCGGCGGGCGCTGTCGGACGGGCTTCTGCAGCGGGCTCCGTACGAGGAGGGGCGGGCGGTGCTCACCCTGCGGGGGCGGTTGCTGGCGGACGCGGTGGTCAGGGACCTGGTGGACTGACGACGCCACGGCGCCGTCACGCAGTCGACGCTACGGCGCCGTCACGAAGTCGATCAGTTCCTCGACCCTGCCCAGCAGCGCCGGCTCCAGGTCCTTGTAGGACCGCACCCGCCCGAGAATCCGCTGCCAGGCCGCCCCCGTGTTCTCCGGCCACCCCAGTGCCCGGCACACCCCGGTCTTCCAGTCCTGCCCGCGCGGCACCCGCGGCCACGCCTCGATCCCCAGGGACGACGGCTTGACCGCCTCCCAGATGTCGATGAAGGGGTGGCCCACCACCAGCGCGTGCTCGCTCGTCACCGACTCGGCGATGCGCCATTCCTTCGTGCCCGGGACCAGGTGGTCCACCAGGACACCCAACCGCGCATCCGGACCCGGCGCGAAGTCGGCGACGATCGACGGCAGGTCGTCCACGCCCTCCAGGTACTCCACGACCACGCCCTCGATGCGCAGGTCGTCGCCCCACACCTTCTCCACCAGCTCGGCGTCGTGCCGCCCCTCGACGTAGATGCGCCCGGCGCGGGCCACGCGCGCGCGTGCGCCCGGGACCGCCACCGAGCCGGAAGCGGTGCGCGTGGGCCGTACCGGCCCGGACGACGGCCGTACGAGCGTCACCACCCTGCCCTCCAGCAGGAACCCGCGCGGCTCCATGGGGAACACCCGGTGCTTGCCGAAGCGGTCCTCCAGGGTCACCGTGCCCGCCTCGCAGCGGATCACCGCGCCGCAGAACCCCGTACCCGCCTCCTCCACCACCAGGCCCGGCTCGGCCGGTACCTCGGGGACGGGCTTCGGCTTCTTCCACGGCGGGGTCAGGTCCGGAGAGTACTGGCGCATTCGGATGACGATAGGAGAAGCCCCGGCACGATCACGGCGACACGCCGAATCGTGCCGCGAGGGTGTCCCGCTGCGCCCGCACGAACGCCGCGTCCACCACCGCTCCGTGACCGGGCACGTACAGCGCGTCCTCGCCGCCCAGGGCCAGCAGCCGGTCCAGGGCCGCCGGCCAGTGCGACGGCACCGCGTCGGGGCCGGCCTGGGGCTCGCCGGACTCCTCGACCAGGTCGCCGCAGAACACCACCTCCGGGTCGCCCGGCACCAGGACGGCCAGGTCGTACGCCGTGTGCCCCGGGCCCACGTTCGCCAGCAGGACCTGGCGGCCCGCGCCCAGGTCGAGGGTCCACTCGCCGGAGACCAGATGGCGGGGGCCGACGAGGGCGTCGACGGCCTCCTCGGCCAGCCGGGCGTCCAGACCGTGGGCCACCGCGTCCCCCCGCAGCTCCTCGCGGTCACGTACGCGCGTGAACACCCCGTCCACGCCCACCGCCCCGAACATCTCCGTGCCCGCGAACGCCGCCGAGCCGAGGACGTGGTCGAAGTGCGGGTGGGTCAGCGCGAGATGCGTCACACGGTGGCCGGCGAGTTGCTGCGCCTGCGCGCGCAACCGCGCGCCCTCCGCCAGGCTGGACCCCGCGTCGACCATCAGCACCGCGCCCGCGCCGACGACCAGCCCCACCGTGCAGTCCCACACCGGCAGCCGGCACCGCCCCACCCCGGCCGCGACCCGCTCCCATCCCAACTCTTCCCAAGTCACCCTCATACGGCGACGCTAGCGGGGGAGACGGTCCGCGGGGCGTCGCCGCAGGACCGACCTTGCCCACGGTGTACCCCACCGCCGTACACTGGGCCGGGGAAGGCTGGCACTCCCACGCGCCGAGTGCCAGGCGGCAGCAGGCGGTGTCAGGTACGACACCAGGCGGACGACTTCTGGAGGTGTGCGCGGATGCTTAGTGAACGCAGGCTTCAGGTGCTGCGCGCCATCGTCCAGGACTACGTCGGCACCGAGGAGCCCGTCGGCTCCAAGGCGCTCACCGAGCGGCACAACCTCGGCGTCTCCCCCGCCACCGTCCGCAACGACATGGCGGCCCTGGAGGAGGAGGGGTACATCGCCCAGCCGCACACCAGCGCCGGGCGCATCCCCACCGACAAGGGCTACCGGCTCTTCGTCGACAAGCTCGCGGGCGTCAAGCCCATGTCCCCGCCCGAGCGGCGGGCGATCCAGAACTTCCTCGAGGGCGCCGTCGACCTCGACGACGTGGTGGCGCGGACCGTGCGGCTGCTCGCGCAGCTGACGCGGCAGGTCGCCGTCGTGCAGTACCCGTCGCTGACCCGGTCGACCGTGCGGCACGTGGAGCTGCTCTCCCTCGCGCCCGCACGCGTGATGCTCGTGCTGATCACGGACACCGGGCGGGTCGAGCAGCGCGTCGTCGACTGCCCGGCGCCCTTCGGTGAGACGTCGCTGGCGGATCTGCGCGCGCGGCTCAACAGCCGGGTCGCGGGACGTCGCTTCACGGACGTGCCGAGCCTGGTGGAGGACCTGCCGGAGGCCTTCGAGGCCGACGACCGCGGCACGGTCTCGACGGTGCTCTCCACCCTGCTGGAGACACTCGTCGAGGAGAACGAGGAGCGGCTGATGATCGGCGGCACCGCCAATCTGACCCGCTTCGCACACGACTTCCCCCTCACGATCCGGCCGGTGCTGGAGGCGCTGGAGGAGCAGGTCGTGCTTCTCAAGCTGCTCGGCGAGGCCAAGGATCCGGGCGTGACCGTCCGTATCGGTCACGAGAACGCCCACGAAGGACTCAACTCCACGTCCGTCGTGTCGGTCGGCTACGGTTCGGGCGGCGAGGCTGTCGCCAAGCTCGGCGTGGTCGGACCGACCCGCATGGACTACCCGGGAACGATGGGAGCGGTACGCGCAGTGGCACGGTACGTCGGACAGATCCTGGCGGAGTCGTAGTGGCCACGGACTACTACGCCGTACTCGGCGTGCGCCGCGACGCGTCGCAGGAAGAGATCAAGAAGGCCTTCCGGCGGCTCGCGCGCGAGCTGCACCCGGACGTCAACCCCGATCCGAAGACCCAGGAGCGGTTCAAGGAGATCAACGCCGCCTACGAGGTGCTGTCGGACCCGCAGAAGAAGCAGGTCTACGACCTCGGCGGCGACCCGCTCTCGCAGTCCGGCGGTGCCGGCGCGGGCGGCTTCGGGGCCGGCGGCTTCGGGAACTTCTCCGACATCATGGACGCGTTCTTCGGCACGGCGTCGCAGCGCGGTCCGCGCTCGCGCACCCGCCGCGGCCAGGACGCGATGATCCGCATCGAGGTCGAACTCGACGAGGCCGCCTTCGGCACGACGAAGGACCTCCAGGTCGACACGGCGATCGTCTGCACCACCTGCAGCGGTGAGGGCGCGGCGCCGGGCACCTCCGCCCAGACCTGTGACATGTGCCGGGGCCGCGGTGAGGTCTCCCAGGTCACCCGGTCCTTCCTGGGCCAGGTCATGACCTCGCGTCCCTGCCCGCAGTGCCAGGGCTTCGGAACCGTGGTGCCCACACCGTGCCCGGAGTGCGCCGGTGACGGGCGCGTACGGTCCCGCCGTACGCTCACCGTCAAGATCCCGGCCGGTGTCGACAACGGCACGCGGATCCAGCTCGCCGGTGAGGGCGAGGTCGGCCCGGGCGGCGGTCCGGCCGGTGACCTGTACGTCGAGATCCACGAGCTGCCGCACCCGACGTTCCAGCGGCGCGGCGACGACCTGCACTGCACGGTGACGATCCCGATGACGGCGGCGGCCCTCGGTACGAAGGTGCCGCTGGAGACGCTGGACGGCCTGGAGGAGGTCGACATCCGCCCCGGCACGCAGTCCGGGCAGTCGATCCCGCTGCACGGGCGCGGGGTGACGCACCTGCGGGGTGGCGGGCGCGGCGACCTCATCGTCCACGTCGAGGTCACGACCCCCACCAAGCTCGACCCCGAGCAGGAACGCCTGCTGCGGGAGCTGGCCAAACTGCGCGGCGAGGAGCGCCCGCAGGGGCAGTTCCAGCCGGGTCAGCAAGGGCTGTTCTCCCGGTTGAAGGACGCTTTCAACGGGCGCTGACGTGAGCGGTGAGGCGGCCGGGGGTCCGGGGGTCGGCCCCCGGGCAGGCACAGTCAGCCGGGTCAGCAAGGGCTGTTCTCCCGGTTGAAGGACGCCTTCAACGGGCGCTGACACGCCCCGCCGGTCAGGCGCTGACGCGAGCCGCCGATCAGGCTCTGATCTGCGGACGTGCTTCTGGTCTATGCCAGTTGGAAGGCCGGATTCGGATTGGTTCGGAGGACGTGACAACATGCGGTCATGTCCTCCGCACTGACCGATCTCTTCCCGCATCCGATCGTGCAGGCCCCCATGGCGGGCGGCGTCTCCGTGCCGCAGCTCGCCGCCGCCGTGTCCGAGGCGGGCGGGCTCGGGTTCCTCGCCGCCGGCTACAAGACCGCCGACGGGATGTACCAGGAGATCAAGCAGCTGCGGAGCCTCACCAGCAGGCCCTTCGGCGTGAATCTGTTCATGCCGCAGCCGGAGTACGCCGACCCGGCCGCCGTCGACGTCTACGCCCACCAGCTGGCCGGAGAGGCCGCCTGGTACGAGACCGAGCTCGGCGATCGCGACAGCGGCCGCGACGACGGCTACGACGCCAAGCTCGCCGTCCTCCTCGACAACCCCGTGCCGGTGGTGTCGTTCCACTTCGGCGTGCCGAGCCGTGAGGTCGTCGACTCCCTGCACCGCGTCGGCACCTTCATCCTCGTCACCGCGACCACCGCGGAGGAGGCCCGGGCCGTGGAGCGGGCGGGCGCGGACGCGGTGATCGCACAGGGCGTCGAGGCGGGCGGCCACCAGGGCACGCACCGGGACATCCCGGAGACGGACGGCTCCGGGCTCGGCCTGCTGTCGCTCCTCGCGCAGGTCCGGGAGGCCGTCGGCATCCCGATCGTCGCCGCCGGCGGCCTGATGCGCGGCAGCCAGATCGCCGCGGTCCTCGCGGCGGGCGCGAGCGCCGCCCAGCTGGGCACGGCGTTCCTCGCCACCCCCGAGTCCGGTGCCAACGCCCTGCACAAGCAGGCGCTGACCAACCCCCTGTTCGTCCGGACGGAGCTGACCCGCGCCTTCTCCGGCCGCCCGGCCCGCGGCCTGGTCAACCGTTTCATGCGCGAGCACGGCCCGTACGCGCCCGCCGCCTACCCGGAGATCCACCACCTGACCTCGCCGCTGCGCAAGGCCGCCGCCAAGGCGGGCGACGCGCAGGGCATGGCGCTGTGGGCCGGGCAGGGCCACCGGATGGCGCGGGAGATGCCCGCCGGGCAGCTCGTGGAGGTGCTGGCGGGTGAACTCGCCGTCGCCAGGACAGCGTTGTCGGGATTCCCGGCGGGAGGTGCGGGCCGATGACCGCGCCGGTGTTCGTGGTCGAGCACTTCCGGGCGGACGATGCGGGGCGCTACGTCCTGGACGGGCCCGAGGGGCGTCACGCGGTGTCCGTGAAGCGGCTGCAGCCGGGGGAGACCGTGGTGCTGACGGACGGCGCCGGGCGCTGGGCCGAGTGCGAGGTGGTCGGCACCGAGGGCAAGGACCGGCTGGTCGTCCACCTGCCGGCGGTGTCCGAGGAACCGCCGGAGTCCCCCCGTATCACCGTCGTCCAGGCTCTGCCCAAGGGCGACCGCGGTGAGCTCGCCGTCGAGACGATGACCGAGGTCGGCGTCGACGCGATCGTGCCGTGGGCGGCGGCGCGCTGCATCACGCAGTGGAAGGGCGAGCGAGGGCTGAAGTCCCTCGCCAAATGGCGGGCGACGGCCCGCGAGGCGGGCAAGCAGTCCCGCCGGGTGCGGTTCCCGGACGTCGCGGACGCGGCGACGACCAGACAGGTTGCCTCACTTCTCGCCGACGCGGACTTCGCCGCCGTCCTGCACGAGAGCGGTGACGCACCGCTGGCCACCGCGGAACTGCCCTCCTCCGGTCAGATCGTGCTGGTCGTCGGCCCCGAAGGCGGCGTCTCACCCGAGGAGTTGGCGCTCTTCGAGACATCGGGTGCGCAGGCGTACCGGCTGGGGCGCAGCGTGCTGCGCACGTCGACCGCCGGGACGGCGGCGGCGGCCGTGCTGCTGGCCCGTACCGGCCGCTGGTCCTGACCACCGGAGGCACCCGTGGAACTCGCACAGGTACGGCTGCTCGTCACCGACTTCCCCGCCTGCTACCGCTTCTACGCCGAGGTCCTCGGCCTCAGGCCGCAGTCGGGCGCGGCGGACGGCCCGTACGAGAACCTCAGCCCCGCCACCGGCTCGGCGGGCATCGTCCTGCAGGACCGGGCGATGATGGCGGAGGTCCTGGACGAACTGGGTGACACGGCGACCGGGCACCGCTCGTTGGTGGTGCTCCGCGTCGACGACCTGGACGCCTACTGCGCGGAGATCACCGCCCGGGGCGCCACCCTCCTCCACGACCCGGCCCTCATGACCGACCGCATGCGCGTCGCCCATCTCAAGGACCCGGAGGGCAACCTGGTGGAACTCCAGGAGTGGCTGCTGCTGCGCGGCTGAGCGGGGTGCTCAGGCCGCGGGGCAGCGTTTCGGCACCGGGTTCTCCGCGGGCAGCAGGGCCACGTCCTCGCGGCGCAGGGCGAACGACTCCGGGACCGGGCCGCCCGGCCGGGCCGGGTCCCAGAGCCACATCCAGTCGCCGGAGGCGCCGAAGGTCACGACCGGGTGGCCGGTGGTGACCGGGCCGTACTCGACCGGGATCCGCTCGGACAAGGGGCGGACGCAGACGAACCGGCCCCACAGGCCGTGGTAGCTCGGTGGTTCGGCGTTCCGCTCGGCGGCGTGCTCGGCGGCCCGCCCGGCCGCGCCGACCGCCTGCCGGGTGCCCAGGGTGATGGAGGTCACGACGTAGACGAAGGACAGCAGCGTCACCAGGGCGATGGCGAAGAGACGGTTGGCGCGGTCGCGGCCCACGTGGAAGTGGCGCAGCCAGCCCGCGATCGCCACGAAGAACAGCACGCTGCCCAGCGCCAGCGCCATCGGCTGCGCGGCGGCCGTGTACGTGCCGAGCGCCGGGGTCGGCACCGCCTCCGGCCGGATGTCGAACCGGTCGAGGTACGCCGCGTGCATCTGCCTGCCGACCCAGCTCACCATCGACCACACCACCGGCACCGACAGCGGCACCAGCCAGGCGGCGTGCCGTGTGAAGAACGTCCGGCGCACCGCCAGGACCACCCCGGTACCGGTGAACGCGACCCCGGCCAGCAGCACCAGGCCGGCCCCCAGCACCCGGGGCTCGGTGTCCCGGCCGACCAGCGCGCCGAAGCCGGCCAGCGCCGTGGTGCCCGCGAGGCCCGCCGCCCACTGCGCCGGCCGGCCGCGCTCCCGGGTCTCCTTGGCCATCCGGCCCAGCGGCAGCGCACCCGCCGTGCCGAGCACCGCCGGCAGCACCTTCCACCACCCGTCCGCCCACACCACCCCCATGCCGCAGACGACCGCGAGCACGATGCCCGCCGCGCCCCCGGCCAGCCAGGCCAGGTGGACCCGGCGCCCGTGCGGGGTCTCGGCGTGCGGCGGGCCGGCGTCCGAGTGGCCCGGCACCCGCAGCCCGTGCCGCGTGGAGTCGAAGGCCCGGCCGCCCAGCGTGCGCGCCGCCAGCTCCTCCTGGGCCGCCTGCCGCGATCCGGGCCCGGCCGGCACGGTCACGGCCCGCTGCTCGTCCGCTGCGCCGAGCCAGGTCCACACCCGGGCGACGGCCCGCCGGATCCGGCCGGCCGACGGCACCGCCCGGTGCAGCTGATACGTCGTCCGGGGCGGCCGTTCGTGCTCGACCAGCGCCGCGTCCCGCACCCAGGCGCCCAGCTCGGCCTGGAGAGCCAGGCGTTCCACCTCCGCGACCGCCGTGCGGACGGCGCCGAAGCGCGCCCCGTGCAGCCGGACCTCGACGACGAGCGTGGCCCGGCGCCCGGTCGGCGAGGCCGCGTCGTCGTCGGGCCCGGCGGGGCGGACGGACCAGCCGCGCTCCTCGAACAGCGCGGTGACATAGGTGACTTCGTCGGGGTGGTCCACCACGTCGACGAGCATCCGCACCCGGCGCCGGTGCGTCGGCCGGGGCGGTCCCGCCGCCGGGTCGGGCGGCCCGGCCGGAATCTCCCCGGGGTCGGCCGGGGGCGCGGCGCCGGAAGGATCCGGCTGGTCCTGCGGGAGCGGATCCGCGGGGACGGCGAGGGCGTCAACCCTCCTCCGGGGCAATCGGGTTGAGGTCCTCCCGATTGTGACGGGGGTGGGCCGGGAGTGGCCGTATGCGGTCTACCGCGCCGCCCGCTTCGGTGGCAGGCTGCCCTCCATGGGGGCGTTGAGGCGGATTTGGCATCGACGACAGGGATCGCGTGGGACCAGGGTGGCGGCCGTGGCGGGGCTCGTGGTCGTCGCCGTGGGCGGGGCCGTCGCGTGCGAGCCGGGCGAGTTGAGCTCCGCGTCCGTGGCGTACACGACCGACGAGACCGTGACGCGGGAACTCAACCGGCAGAAGGCGGGCGTGCGGTGGCTCAGCTGCACCGCCTCCTTCGGCGACGACGGCGACTCCTCGGCCTCGGCGCCGTCGGCGAGCGAGGACACCGTCGCCACCGTCGACTGCCAGGGGGAGACCGACGACGGCAAGGAGATCACCGTCGACGGCGAGGTCACCCACGCGGTGGACGGCGCCTGTGTGCGCGGCCACATCACCGCGAAGGTGGACGGCAAGGTGTGGTTCGACGTGAAGGGGCTCGGCGACTGCGACGCCACCAGCCCGCCGCCCGTCGGCAGCGACCCGACGTACGGGCGGCCCGGACCCACCGTCACCGTGACCGTCACGACGACCGTCTGGTGCGAGCAGTACCCCACGTGCCGACCCGTCGAGGGCAAGTGACGTGCGGGCCGGGCGCCCGGCAAGTGATCCAAACCCTGTCCACCGGACGCCGCCCGTGCGTAGGGTGATCGGGTGACACAGTCCGCAACGCCTGCGTATCTCCGGTTCCCGCACGTGCACGGCGAGTTGGTCGCCTTCACCGCCGAGGACGACGTGTGGCTCGCGCCCCTCGACGGCGGGCGGGCCTGGCGGGTCAGCGCCGACAACGTGCCGGTGACCCAGCCGCGCATCTCGCCCGACGGCACCACCGTCGCCTGGACCTCCACCCGTGACGGCGCCCCCGAGGTGCACATCGCCCCGGTCGACGGCGGCCCCGCCAAGCGCCTCACCCACTGGGGCAGTGCGAGGACCCAGGTGCGCGGCTGGACCCCCGACGGGCAGGTGCTCGCCATCACCACCCACGGCCAGGCCAGCCTGCGCCGCTCCTGGGCGCGTGCCGTCCCGCTCGACGGCGGCCCGGCCACCACCCTGCCCTACGGGCCCGTCGGCGACATCGCGTACGGGCCGCACACCGTGCTGCTGTCCGCGCCGATGGGCCGCGAGGCGGCCTGGTGGAAGCGCTACCGGGGCGGTACGGCGGGCAAGCTGTGGATCGACCGGGAGGGCGAGGGCGAGTTCGTACGGCTGCACGAGGAGCTGGACGGGAACATCGAGTACCCCTGCTGGGTCGGAGACCGGATCGCCTTCCTCTCCGACCACGAGGGCACCGGCGCGCTGTACTCCTCCCTCGCCGACGGCTCCGAACTGCGGCGGCACACACCCCTCGACGGCTTCTACGCCCGGCACGCGGCGACCGACGGCACCCGTGTCGTCTACTCCTCGGCCGGTGAACTGTGGCTGCTGGACGACCTGGACGGGGCCGAGCCGCGGCGGCTCGACGTCCGGCTCGGCGGGCAGCGCGTCGACCTCCAGCCGTTCCCGGTGAACGCCTCCCGCTGGTTCGGGTCGGCCTCCCCCGACCACACCGCGCGGGGCAGTGCCGTCTGCGTACGCGGCTCCGTGCACTGGGTGACCCACCGCTCCGGCCCGGCCCGCGCGCTGGCCGCGCAGCCCGGCGTACGGGCCCGGCTGCCGCGCACCTTCCGCGCGGACGGCGAGGAGTGGGTGGTGTGGGTGACGGACGCCGAGGGCGACGACGCCCTGGAGTTCGCGCCCGCCACCGGCCTCACGCCCGGCGCGACCCCGCGCCGGCTCGCCGCCGGGCAGCTCGGCCGGGTCCTGGAGCTCGCCATGGCACCCGACGGCAGCCGGGCCGCCGTGGCCTCCCACGACGGGCGCCTGCTGCTGGTCGAACGCGAGACCGGCGAGGTACGGGAGGTCGACCGCAGTGAGGACGGCGACGTGTCGGGGCTGGTGTTCTCGCCCGACTCCGCCTGGCTCGCCTGGTCCCACCCGGGCCCGCGCCCCCTGTCCCAGCTGAAGCTCGCCAACACCACCGACCTGTCGGTCACCGAGGCGACCCCGCTGCGCTTCCAGGACTACGCCCCGGCCTTCACCCTCGACGGCAAACACCTGGCGTTCCTGTCCACCCGCTCCTTCGACCCGGTCTACGACGAGCACGTCTTCGACCTCGCCTTCGTCGAGGGCGCCCGCCCGCACCTCATCACGCTGGCCGCGACGACCCCGTCGCCGTTCGGCCCGCAGCGGCACGGCCGCCCCTTCGAGACCCCCGACCGGGAGGAGACGCCCGACAGCGAGGGCATCCCCACCACCCGCATCGACCTCGAAGGCCTCGCCGACCGCATCGTGCCCTTCCCGGTCGAGGCCGCCCGCTACTCCAACCTGCGCGCCGCCAAGGACGGCGTGCTGTGGCTGCGCCACCCGGTGACCGGCGTCCTCGGCGCCTCCCGGGCCACGCCCGACGACCCGGACCCCAAGACCGAGCTGGAGCGCTACGACCTCGCCCAGCAGCGCATCGAGCACCTGGCCGCCGACGCCGACCACTTCGAGGTCAGCGGCGACGGCAAACGGGTCCTGCTGTGGACCGACGGCCGGCTCAAGGTCGTCCCCAGCGACCGGCGCGCCTCGAACGACGACGACAGCGACACCAACATCACCGTCGACCTCGGCCGGGTCCGCCAGTTCTGCGACCCGGCGGCCGAGTGGCGGCAGATGTACGAGGAGACCGGCCGCATCATGCGGGACCACTTCTGGCGGCCCGACATGAACGGCGTCGACTGGGACGGCGTCCTGGACCGCTACCGGCCGGTGCTGGAGCGCGTCGCCACCCACGACGACCTGGTCGACCTGCTGTGGGAGGTGCAGGGCGAACTCGGCACCTCGCACGCGTACGTCATGCCGCGCGGCGGCCACGGCGGCGGTGCCCGGCAGGGCCTGCTCGGCGCGGACATCTCCCGCCACGAGGACGGCAGTTGGCGCGTCGACCGCATCCTCCCGTCGGAGACCTCCGACCCTCAGGCCCGCTCCCCGCTCGCCGCACCCGGTGTCGCGGTGCGCCCCGGCGACGCGATCGTCGCGGTCGCCGGACAGCCGGTCGACCCGGTGACCGGCCCCGCGCCGCTCCTGGTCGGCACGGCGGGCAAACCGGTGGAACTGACCGTCTCCCCGTCCGGCGGCGGCGAGCCGCGGCACGCCGTCGTCGTGCCCGTCGCCGACGAGGAGCCGCTGCGCTACCACGCCTGGGTCGCCGACCGGCGGGCCTACGTCCACGAGAAGTCCGGCGGCCGGCTCGGGTATCTGCACGTCCCCGACATGCAGGCGCCCGGCTGGGCCCAGATCCACCGCGACCTGCGCGTCGAGGTCGTCCGGGAGGGCCTCGTCGTCGACGTCCGCGAGAACCGCGGCGGACACACCTCCCAGCTGGTCGTGGAGAAACTGGCACGGCGGATCGTCGGCTGGGACGTGCCGCGCGGCATGCGGCCCGAGAGCTACCCGCAGGACGCGCCCCGCGGGCCGGTCGTGGTCGTCGCCAACGAGTTCTCCGGCTCCGACGGCGACATCGTCAACGCGGCGATCAAGGCACTCGGGCTGGGGCCGGTGGTGGGCACCCGCACCTGGGGCGGCGTCATCGGCATCGACAGCCGCTACCGCCTGGTCGACGGCACGCTCATCACACAGCCGAAGTACGCGTTCTGGCTGGAGGGCTACGAGTGGGGCGTGGAGAACCACGGGGTGGACCCGGACGTGGAGGTGGTGCAGCGGCCGCAGGACCATGCGGCCGGGCGTGACGTCCAGCTGGACGAGGCGATCAGGATCGTCTTGGAGACGCTGGAGGGGGCACCGGCAAAGGTGCCGCCCAGTTTGCCCGCCTGAGGGGCGCGGGGCCGTATCGACAGACGGCTCCGCCGCGTAGGCGCGACCGGCCACGGATGACGCGCAGCCGGCGACGATACGATGCCCACCGTAAAGCTCCGCCCGACCCCCGGAGGGACCATGGCAGGGGAACCCCAGGACGACTGCCTGTTCTGCAAGATCGTCGCGGGTACGATCCCGGCGACGATCGTCCGCGAGACGGACACCACCGTCGCGTTCCGGGACATCAACCCCCAGGCACCCACCCACGTCCTGGTGATCCCCAAGGCGCACCACAGGGACGCCGCCGCGCTCGCCGCCGCCGCACCGGAACTCGCCGCGGACGTGCTGCGCGAGACGCAGGCGATCGCCGACGAGGAAAAGCTGGAGAGCTACCGCATCGTCTTCAACACGGGCAGCGGCGCCGGCCAGACCGTCTGGCACGCGCACGCCCACGTGCTGGGCGGGCGCGGCCTCCAGTGGCCCCCGGGGTAAGCCGCCTTGTCCGTACGTGAACTGGTGGTCCTCGGCACCGCCAGCCAGGTCCCCACCCGGCACCGCAACCACAACGGCTACCTGCTGCGCTGGGACGGCGAGGGCATCCTGTTCGACCCCGGCGAGGGCACGCAGCGCCAGATGGTGCGGGCCGGCGTCGCCGCGCACGACCTGAACCGGATCTGTATCACCCACTTCCACGGCGACCACTGCCTCGGACTGGCCGGAGTGATCCAGCGCATCAACCTCGACCAGGTGCCGCACGAGATCACCGCCCACTACCCGCGCTCCGGCCAGCGCTTCTTCGACCGCCTGCGGTACGCCACCGCCTACCGCGAGACCGTCGACCTCACCCAGGCCCCGGTCGCCTCGGACGGCGTCCTCGCCGTGACCCCGGCCTACACGCTTCAGGCCCGGAAGCTGTCGCACCCCGTCGAGTCGTACGGCTACCGCCTCATCGAGCCCGACGGCCGCCGCATGCTGCCCGACCGGCTCGCCGCGCACGGCATCAAGGGCCCGGACGTCGGCCGCATCCAGCGCGAGGGCTCCCTGGACGGAGTGCCGCTCGAAGCCGTCAGCGAGGTGCGCCGCGGGCAGCGGTTCGCGTTCGTCATGGACACCCGGCTGTGCGACGGCGTGTACGCGCTCGCCGAGGGCTGCGACCTGCTCGTCATCGAGTCCACCTTCCTCGACGAGGACGAGCGACTCGCCGTCGAGCACGGACACCTGACGGCCGGTCAGGCCGCACGCGTGGCACGCGAGACCGGCGTACGGCATCTCGTCCTGACCCACTTCAGCCAGCGCTACACCGGACCCGACGAGTTCGAGCGGCAGGCGCGGGCCGCCGGGTACGAGGGGGAGCTGACCGTGGCGCACGATCTGCTGAGGGTGCCGCTTCCGAAGCGTCGGTGAAACCGCCGTACGATGATTTGATGCCCCTCCCGAAAGCCGAACTGCACCTTCACATCGAAGGCACCCTGGAGCCCGAGCTGGCCTTCGAGCTCGCGGCCCGCAACGGTGTCACGCTGCCGTACGCCGACACGGACGAGCTCCGCGAGGCCTACCGGTTCGAGGATCTGCAGTCCTTCCTGAACCTGTACTACGAGCTCATGGCCGTCCTGCGCACCGAGCGGGACTTCGAGGACCTCGCCAACGCCTACCTCGCCCGCGCCGCCGCGCAGGGCGTGCGGCACGCGGAGATCTTCTTCGACCCGCAGGCGCACACCAAGCGCGGGCTGGAGCTGGGCACGGTCGTCGAGGGGCTGTGGCGCGCGCTGGAGCACAGCGAGGCCAACCACGGTGTCTCCACCCAGCTGATCCTGTGCTTCCTGCGCGACGACTCCGCCGAGTCGGCCCTGGCGACGCTGGACGCCGCCAGGCCGTACCTGGACCGGATCACCGGCGTCGGCCTCGACTCGGCCGAGGTCGGGCACCCGCCGGTGAAGTTCCGAGAGGTGTACGAGGCGGCCGCCGCCCTGGGCCTGAGGCGGGTGGCGCACGCGGGCGAGGAGGGCCCGCCGGAGTACATCACCGAGGCCCTGGACGTCCTCGGCGTCGAGCGCGTCGACCACGGCCTGCGCTGCATGGAAAACCCGGCGCTGGTGGAACGGCTGGTGCGCGAGCGCGTGCCGCTCACCCTGTGCCCCCTGTCCAACGTCCGGCTGCGCACGGTCGACACCCTCGCCGACCATCCCCTGCCCGCCATGCTGGACGCCGGCCTGCTGTGCACGGTCAACTCCGACGACCCGGCCTACTTCGGCGGCTACGCCGGCGACAACTTCGACGCCGTACGGGACACCCTCGGGCTCGGACCGGACCGGCTGCGCGAGCTGGCCCGCAACTCCTTCCTCGCCTCCTTCCTGGAGCACGACGAGGAGCGGCGGGCCCGGTACCTCGCCGAGGTGGAGGCGTACGAGTTCACGTAACCGTCAGCCGGCCCCTGGCGCCCGCGTGGCCGCCGCCGTGTCGTAGGCACGCTGGGCGGGGACGGCCGGGCCGTCCACGGGGATCTCGACCACCGGCTGTTCCGGGGCGCCGACCTCGGGGACCGTGCCGGTGGGCGTGCCCGTGGCGGCGGCGACCACGGCCGCCGGGGTGCCGCCCCGGCGGCGGACCGCGCCGGGCAGCAGCGGGCGCCCGCCGGTGTGCAGGGCGACGGCCGTCATCGGCACGGCGACGACCAGCAGCCCGGCACCGAGGACCAGCCCCATGACCGGGAACCCGGCCTGCGCGGACAGCACACTGCCCGTGAGCGGTCCGGCGGCCGTCCCCAGCGAGGACGCCGACCCGACGAGCACCGCCCAGCGCCCGCGCCGATCGAGCGAGGCGGCGAGCCCGATGAGGTACGACAGCACCACGGGGTAGAGCGCGTTCCAGGCGATCTCACCGGCCGCGAAGCTCGCCAGGCCGGTCGCGGAGGCACTGGCCGCGATGCAGCCGGCGATGAGCACGGTCCCGGCCCCGATGGGCAGCGCCCGCCCCAGCCGCGCCCCGAGCGCGCCCGCCCCGATGACGCCCATGAGCCCGGCGCCCAGCGCGACGGCGAAGACGGCACCGACGGTGGCCTCGCTCAGGTGCGCCTGCGTGAGCCCGATCCGGCCGCTCACCCCCCACAGCGAGTTCTGGGCCAGCGACCAGCACAGCATGGCGGCGGCGAGGACCAGGCCCGAACGTCGGTGCGGCAGCCGGGCCTTGTCGTGCCGGGCGCGCGGGGAGGCCGTACCGGCGGGGAGCCGCCCGGTCAGGGGCCACACGGCGAGCGCGGTCAGCGCGATCGCGGCCGGCGGGAGACCGTGGCCCGGACCGAGATGCGGAATCGTCAGATACAGGACGCCCGCGAGGGCGGAGACGCTGAGCAGCCCGAGCGTGGAGGCCCGATGCGGATCCATTCCCCCAGCTCTCGACTTCGCTCGAGCAGAGGGCGCCCCCATGGCGGCGATCTGGGTGGCGGCGACCGTGGTGGCCGTACCCGACCCGAAGCCGCCGACGACCGCGCCGAGGACGACGGCCCAGACGGCGCTGGTGAGCGCGGCACCTCCGTAGCCGAGCACGGCCAGCGCGAGCCCGGTCCGGGCGAGCGTCCGCGCCCCGACCCGCTCGACCCGGGACGCCAGCAGGAACCCGGCCGCCGCCGAACTCAGCAGCAGCGCACTTCCGACGGCTCCCGCCTGAGTCGGGGAGAGCGGAAGTCCGGCGTCCAGCCGGCCGACCGTGGTCGGCAGCAGATACGGAGCGAGGTACCCGGCCGTGAAGAGGGCGACGACGGGCCAGGGGGTGGTGCGGGGGGCGAACACGGGCGTTCCCAGGGCATGCGAAAGAAGCGGCTCGAAAGGGGGATTGGGCGACGACCGTCGACGGACAGGAACGCGCGGGCAATTTGTATCAAGCGGGGGGCGGGCTGATCGAGGCGAGTGGGTGTGATGTGGCGCACGCGCGCGTTTGAGGCTGGGGTGACCGGGTAGACGAGCGCGCCAACGCCAGTGCACGGATCCGTCGGCCATTGACGGTGTCTGTTCGCGTATCTAGTCTCCATTCTCATACGTGGATGGCGTCTGCGTGGGGAGATGCCATGGTGAGAGGAGGACCGGAAAGCCCCTGGCCGGCCCAAGAGCCTCCTCGCCACCGGACTCGACCTCATGGGAGCCGCCCTGTGACGCGCGACCTGACCATCACCGACGTACGGCTGACACCGATCCTGGTCGCCGACCCGCCGCTGCTGAACACACAGGGCGTCCACCAGCCGTACACCCCCCGGCTGATCGTCGAGATCGTCACGGCCGACGGGATCACGGGTGTCGGGGAGACGTACGGCGACACCAAGTACCTGGAGCTGGCCCGCCCCTTCGCCGAACAGCTGAGGGGTCGCCAGGTCAGCGATGTGAACGGCCTGTTCACGGTCGCCGACGAGGTCGCCGTGGACACCTCCCGGGTCGAGGACGCCGTCGACGTCGGCGGACTGCGCGGGGTGCAGACCGCCGACAAGCTGCGGCTGTCCGTCCTCTCCGCCTTCGAGGTGGCCTGCCTGGACGCCCTCGGCAAGGCGCTCGGCCTGTCCGTGCACGCGCTGCTCGGCGGCAAGGTGCGCGACAGCGTCGAGTACAGCGCCTACCTCTTCTACAAGTGGGCCGGCCATCCCGAGGGCGTCCGCGCCGAGCAGGACGACTGGGGTGCCGCACTCGACCCGGCGGGGGTCGTGGAGCAGGCACGCAGGTTCACCCAGCGGTACGGCTTCACCTCCTTCAAACTCAAGGGCGGTGTCTTCCCGCCCGACGAGGAGATCGCCGCCGTACGGGCCCTGGCGGAGGCGTTCCCGGGGCATCCGCTGCGGCTGGACCCCAACGGGGCCTGGTCCGTGGAGACGTCGGTGAAGGTGGCTGAGGAACTCGGGGACGTCCTGGAGTACCTGGAGGACCCGGCGCTCGGCACCCCGGCCATGGCCGAGGTCGCCGCACGCACGCGCGTGCCGCTCGCCACCAACATGTGCGTGACGACCTTCGCCGAGATCAAAGAGGCGTTCACCCGCGACGCCGTCCAGGTGGTCCTCTCCGACCACCACTACTGGGGCGGGCTGCGCAACACCCAGCAGCTCGCCGCGATCTGCCGCACCTTCGGCGTCGGGGTGTCCATGCACTCCAACACCCACCTGGGGATCAGCCTGGCCGCGATGACCCACGTGGCGTCCACCGTCCCGAACCTCCACCACGCCTGCGACTCCCACTACCCGTGGCAGGCGGAGGACGTCCTCACCGCACGCCTCACCTTCGACGGCGGCAGGGTCACCGTCTCCGACGCCCCCGGCCTCGGCGTGGACCTCGACCGCGACCGGCTGGCCGCGCTGCACCGGCGGTGGCTGGACGACGACGGGTCGCTGCGGGACCGGGACGACGCGGCCGCGATGCGGATCGCCGACCCCGGCTGGGTCACGCCCGCGATGCCCCGCTGGTAGCCCCGGCCGGTGGTCCCCGCGTGATCGCCGTCGCGTTGTCAGTGGTGTGGTGCACACTGGCCAGATCGGCACCACGTCAGGGAGCGCATCGTGATCGCGTCCACCGCGTCCTTCGCGTCCACCTCAGAGGGATCGCACCGCCAGGCCCAGGTCGACCCTCTCGCCGCGCTGCGCACGCCGCACGACCCGCCCTGGGACGTCTACCTCACCGGCACGGTCTTCCTCGACATCATCTTCACCGGCCTCGACTCCGCCCCGGTGCGCGGCACGGAGTCCTGGGCGCGCGGGATGGGGTCGAGCCCCGGCGGCGTCGCCAACATGGCCACCGCCCTGGCCCGCCTCGGCCTGAGGACGTCCCTCGCGGCGGCCTTCGGCGACGACCACTACGGCGACTACTGCTGGAACGCCCTGGAGCAGGGCGAGGGCATCGACCTCTCCCCGTCGCGCACCGTACCCGGCTGGCACTCCCCGGTGACCGTCTCGATGGCCTACGAGGGGGAGCGCACGATGGTCTCCCACGGCCACGAGCCGCCCCCGGAGGAACCCGCCCCCGACTGCCCGCCACGCGCGCGTGCCGCCATCGCCTCCCTCACGCCCGGCAGGAGCGCCCCCTGGGTCGCCCAGGCCGCGAGCAAGGGCGCCCGCGTCTTCGGTGACGTCGGCTGGGACGACACCGGCGCGTGGGACCTGGCGGGGCTGCCCGACCTGAAGTACTGCGAGGCGTTCCTGCCGAACGCGGAGGAGGCCATGCGCTACACGGGCGCGAAGTGCCCCCGCGCCGCCGCGCACGCCCTCGCCGAGCACGTACCGCTCGCGGTGGTCACCCTGGGCGCGGAAGGGGCGTACGCCGTGGACCGCCGTACGGGGGAGACGGCCTCCGTCCCCGCCATCGCCGTGGAGGCCCTCGACCCGACCGGCGCCGGGGACGTCTTCGTCGCCGGCTTCGTCACCGGCACCCTCGCGGGCTGGCCGCTGGCCGACCGGCTCGCCTTCGCCGGGCTGACCGCCGCGCTGTCCGTCCAGGAGTTCGGCGGCTCCCTGTCCGCCCCGGGCTGGTCGGAGATCGCCGCCTGGTGGCGCGAGGTGCAGTCGGTCGACGGGCAGGATCCGGCGGCCCTGCGGCGGTACGCGTTCCTGGCGGACCTGGTGCCGGACGAGCTGGTACGGCCGTGGCCGCTGCGGCGGGCGGTGCCGACGATCGGGTTCCGCAGGTCGGCGTGACCGACGCGGGTCGGCCCCGGCCCGCGCGGGGTGGCTGTACCGAACACACAACCCCGGCACCGAAAAGCCCTACGGCGTTGTCAGCCCCCCGTCGTACCCTTGAATCGCGAGGCCGCCCTCAGCTACGCGGCCGTGAAGAGGAGGAACCGCAGGCCTTCAGCGCCGGCCCATGACTCAGACACCGACAGCTCACACCCCCGCGCAGGGGCAGGCGAGAGTGCAGTTCACCGTCCCCGCCCAGCACCCCATGGTGACCGTGCTGGGTTCCGGAGACGCCCTCCTGCGCGTGATCGAGAAGGCCTTCCCGGGGGCCGACATCCATGTCCGGGGCAATGAGATCAGCGCGGTCGGCGACCCGGCGGAAGTCGCCCTCGTTTCGCGCGTGTTCGACGAGATGATGCTCGTGCTCCGCACCGGGCAACCGATGACGGAGGACGCGGTGGAACGCTCGATCGCCATGCTGAAGGCGAGCGAGAACGGGGAGAGCGACGGCCTGGAGACCCCGGCCCAGGTGCTCACGCAGAACATCCTGTCCTCGCGCGGCCGCACGATCCGCCCCAAGACGCTCAACCAGAAGCGCTACGTGGACGCGATCGACAAGCACACGATCGTCTTCGGCATCGGCCCCGCCGGCACCGGCAAGACGTACCTGGCGATGGCCAAGGCGGTGCAGGCCCTGCAGTCCAAGCAGGTCAACCGCATCATCCTGACCCGACCCGCGGTCGAGGCGGGCGAACGCCTCGGCTTCCTGCCCGGCACGCTGTACGAGAAGATCGACCCGTACCTGCGCCCGCTCTACGACGCGCTGCACGACATGCTCGACCCGGACTCGATTCCGCGGTTGATGGCGGCGGGGACTATCGAGGTGGCGCCGCTGGCGTATATGCGTGGACGTAGCCAGCCGATCTTCACGAACGTCCTCACGCCGGACGGCTGGCGTCCCATCGGCGACCTCCAGGTCGGTGACCTGGTCATCGGCTCGAACGGTGAGCCGACCCCGGTCCTCGGTGTCTATCCCCAGGGCGAGAGGGACATCTACCGCGTCACAGCCCAGGACGGCTCCTGGACGCTGTGCTGCGGCGAGCACCTGTGGACGGTCAGGACGCGAGACGACAAGCGGCGCAACAAGCCGTGGCGGGTCCTGGAGACCCAAGAGATGATCGGCAACCTGCGGGCGGGGCACTATCGCCGATACGAGCTGCCGATGCTCACGGCGCCGGTGTGCTTCCCGGAGCGCGAGGTGCCGATGGACCCGTATGCCCTGGGCCTCCTGCTCGGCGACGGCTGCCTCACCGGTTCGACGACGCCGTCCTTCTCGACGGAGGACCCCGAGCTGGCCGCGGCGCTGGAAGCCGGGCTGCCGGGCGTCACGCTGCGGCATCGGGGTGGTCCCGACCACGTGCTCGACAGGACCAAGTCCCCCGGCGATGTCGTGACTCTGGAGAATCCGGTCACCCGGGTGCTCCGCGAACTCGACCTGCTGCGTACCCGGTCCCACACCGAGTTCATCCCGGACGACTATCTGTACAACTCGGCCGAGGTGCGGCTGGCCGTCCTGCAGGGGCTGCTCGATTCCGATGGTGGCCCGGTCGTGCAGAAGGACCGCACCTGCCGCATCCAGTACACGACGACGTCGATCATGCTGCGCGACGACGTCATCTCGCTCGTCCGGTCGCTGGGCGGCGTGGCATACGCCCGTCGGCGCATCGCGGCGGGGCGCAAGCCGGGCGTGGCGAAGGGTCGTGAGGTCGGTCACCGCTACGACGCCCACATCATCGACATCCGTCTCCCCGAAGGCGTCGAGCCCTTCCGCCTGGCCCGCAAGCGCGACAAGTACCACGCGGCCGGAGGCGGCGGACGCCCGATGCGGTTCATCGACAGCATCGAGCCCGCGGGCAGGGAGGAGACCGTCTGCATCCAGGTGGCGGCCGAGGACTCGCTGTACGTCACGCAGGACTACCTGCTGACGCACAACACGCTCAACGACGCCTTCATCATCCTGGACGAGGCCCAGAACACGAGCCCCGAGCAGATGAAGATGTTCCTCACCCGCCTCGGCTTCGACTCGAAGATCGTGATCACGGGTGACGTGACGCAGGTCGACCTCCCCGACGGCCAGAAGTCCGGCCTGCGGCAGGTCCAGGAGATCCTGGAGGGCGTGGAGGACGTCCACTTCTCGCGGCTGTCGTCCCACGACGTCGTACGGCACAAGCTGGTGGGCCGTATCGTCGACGCGTACGAGAAGTACGACAGCAAGCACGGCACCCAGAACGGCGCCCACAAGGGCAACCGCGGCAAGTCCGGGCACAAGGGGAAGTAGACCGAGCACCAGCATGTCGATCGACGTCAACAACGAGTCCGGCACCGAGGTCGACGAGCAGGCGATCCTCGACATCGCCCGCTACGCGCTCGCGCGGATGCGCATCCACCCGCTCTCCGAGCTCTCGGTGATCATCGTGGACGCCGCCGCCATGGAGCAGCTCCACATCCAGTGGATGGACCTGCCCGGGCCGACGGACGTCATGTCGTTCCCGATGGACGAGCTGCGTCCGCCGTCGAAGGACGACGACGAGCCGCCGCAGGGCCTGCTCGGCGACATCGTGCTGTGCCCCGAGGTCGCCGCCAAGCAGGGTGCGGAAGCGCCTACGCAGCACACCATGGACGAGGAGCTGCAGCTGCTCACCGTCCATGGCGTGCTGCACCTGCTCGGCTACGACCACGAGGAGCCGGACGAGAAGGCCGAGATGTTCGGCCTGCAGGCCGCCATCGTGGACGGCTGGCGCGCGGAGCGGGGCCTGACCGGCCCGTCCCCGGCGCCGACGGTCTCGTAGGCCGCCCATGAGTCCGCAGCTCGTCCTCGGCGCGATCGCCCTGGTCGTGGTCGCCTGGCTCGCCGCCTGCGCGGAGGCGGGCATCGCGCGTGTCTCCAGCTACCGCGCCGAGGAGGCCATCCGCTCCGGGCGGCGCGGCAGCGCCAAACTCGCGCAGGTCGCCGCCGACCCGACCCGCTACCTCAACGTGGCGCTGCTGGTCCGCGTCGCCTGCGAGATGGCCGCCGCGGCGATCGTCACGTACGCCTGTCTGGAGGAGTTCGCCAGCACCGCCGAGGCCTTGCTGATCGCGATCGCGGTCATGGTCCTCGTGTCGTACGTGGCCGTCGGTGTCTCGCCGCGCACCATCGGCCGACAGCACCCGCTGAACACGGCGACGGCGGCGGCGTACATCCTGGTGCCGCTGGCGCGGATCATGGGCCCGGTCCCGTCCCTGCTGATCCTCATCGGTAACGCGCTCACCCCCGGCAAGGGCTTCCCACGCGGCCCGTTCGCCTCCGAGGCGGAGCTGCGCGCGCTGGTCGACCTCGCCGAGGCCGAGTCCCTGATCGAGGACGAGGAGCGCCGCATGGTGCACTCCGTCTTCGAGCTGGGCGACACCCTCGTCCGCGAGGTCATGGTGCCGCGCACCGACCTGGTGGTCATCGAGCGGTACAAGACCATCCGCCAGGCCCTCACCCTCGCGCTGCGCTCCGGTTTCTCCCGTATCCCGGTGACCGGCGAGAGCGAGGACGACATCGTCGGGATCGTGTACCTGAAGGACCTGGCCCGCAAGACGCACATCAGCCGCGACGCGGAGAACGAGCTGGTGTCCACGGCGATGCGCCCCGCCTTCTTCGTGCCCGACACCAAGAACGCCGGCGACCTGCTGCGCGAGATGCAGAAGGAACGCAACCACGTGGCCGTCGTCATCGACGAGTACGGCGGCACAGCCGGCATCGTCACCATCGAGGACATCCTCGAGGAGATCGTCGGCGAGATCACCGACGAGTACGACCGCGAGCTGCCGCCCGTGGAGGAGCTGGGCGAGGACCGCTACCGGGTCACCGCCCGCCTGGACATCAGCGACCTGGGCGAGCTGTACGGCCTGGAGTCCTTCGACGACGAGGACGTGGAGACGGTCGGCGGCCTGCTGGCCAAGGCGCTGGGCCGCGTGCCCATCGCCGGGGCGTCGTCCGCGGTGGAGCTGCCGGACGGCCGGGAGCTGCGCCTGACCGCCGAGGCCGCCGCCGGCCGCCGGAACAAGATCGTGACCGTGCTGGTGGAGCCGGCGGGCCCGGCGGATCCCCCGGAGGAGGAGAAGCCGGAGTGACCCCCAAGCAGCTGCGCGCGCTCTGCCTGTCGTTCAACGCGGCGGTGGAGGACTTCCCGTTCAGCCCGGAGATCTCGGTGTTCAAGGTGCTGGGCAAGATGTTCGCCCTGACCAACCTCGACGCGCGCCCGCTCACGGTCAACCTCAAGTGCGACCCGGAGGACGCGATCCGGCTGCGCGCCGAGTACCCGGACCTGGTCATCCCCGGCTATCACATGAACAAGCGCCACTGGAACACCGTCACCGTCGACGGCGGCCTCCCGGACCGCCTGGTCCGGGACCTCGTCGAGGACTCCTACGACCTGGTCGTCGCCGGACTGCCGCGAGCCGACCGGCTCCGCCTCGACCGCCCCTGAGGCGGTCCCCGCGGGGCTACGTATGCTCGGATCATGACCGACACCAGCGCGCTCGACCCCGAGGACCGCAAGATCGTCACCCTGGCCCGTTCCGCGCGGGCCCGCAACGGTGTGCCCGAGGGGGCCGCCGTACGGGACGAGACCGGCCGTACGTATGTGGCGGGGACCGTCGCCCTCGACTCCCTGAAGCTCAGTGCCCTGCAGACGGCGGTGGCGATGGCGGTGGCCTCGGGCGCGAAGTCGCTGGAGGCGGCGGCCGTGGTCACGGAGGCCGACTCGGCGTCGGCGGAGGATCTGGCGGCCGTACGGGATCTGGGCGGGGCGGGGACGCCGGTGCTGGTGGCCGGACCGGACGGGACGGTCCGGGAGACGGTGCCGGCCGGCTGACGGTGCCGGCCGAGCGGCGATCGGCCAGTTTTCAACCTTGCCGTCGTCCGCCTCTCACGCATCAATGGAACCGACAGTCATGACGGGCCGTCAGTTCCAGTGCTCGCGCAGCGTGACCGCATCCGCCTGCCGAGCGCTCCCCCCACGGAAAGGGAACGAAATCCCATGAGAGGCAAGCGAATCGGAGCAGGTGCGGCACTGGTGGCCGGGGCCCTCGCGGCCACCGGCCTCACCCTCGCGCCCACCGCCGTCGCCGTCACCCCCCAGACGGCGACGATCACCGCCGACTGCGGCACCTTCGGCGGCGGACAGGCCACGCTCACGGCGACGCAGAACGGCACCTCCGCCACCGTCACCGTCAACACCTCCGCGATCACCGCGCCCATCGCGCTCGCGGAGGACTCCATCGCGTCGACGCTCACCCTGGTGAAGGCGGGCGGCGGCACCACCGTCTTCACCGGCACGGAGAACCCGGCGATGGCCGCCGGCGCCCCCGTCCAGGTCGGCCCGCTCAGCGGCACCGTGGCCTCCGGCGACAGCCTGGAGGCCTTCGGCGGCTCGCTGCGGATGACCGTGTTCGGGATCACCATCACGTGCACGGCGACCGGGCCGCAGTCGCCGGGCCCGTTCGTGTTCGACTGAGCCGCGCGGACGCGGCCCCCGCGCTCACAGCGCGTCGGGGCCGCGTTCTCCCGTCCGGACCCGTACGACCGTGTCGACGGGCAGCGCCCACACCTTGCCGTCGCCGATCTTGCCGGTCTGCGCGGCCTTCACGATTGTGTCGATGACGGCGTCGGCGTCCGCGTCCCCCACCACGACCTCGATACGGACCTTGGGCACCAGGTCGACCTGGTACTCGGCGCCCCGGTACACCTCGGTGTGGCCGCGCTGCCGGCCGTAGCCGCTGGCCTCGGTCACGGTCAGGCCGTGCACACCGAGCTCCTGCAGGGCGGTCTTGACCTCGTCGAGGCGGTACGGCTTGACGATGGCGGTGATGAGCTTCATGCCGGGTGTTGACCTTCCGCGCGCTGGGGACGGGGTGAGCCGACCCCGTACGTTACGCCCAGTGGTGCGGTGGGGCTCCGGGGATCAGGGAGAATGGGCGGCATGAGCGTTCGTACCCAGTCATCCGAGCAACCGGCCGAGGCCTTGCACCGGGCCGGTTTCGCCTGCTTCGTCGGGCGGCCCAACGCGGGCAAGTCCACCCTCACGAACGCTCTGGTCGGGCAGAAGGTGGCGATCACCTCGAACCGGCCGCAGACGACGCGGCACACGGTGCGCGGCATCGTGCACCGGCCGGAGGCGCAGCTGATCCTCGTCGACACCCCGGGCCTGCACAAGCCGCGCACGCTGCTGGGCGAGCGGCTGAACGACGTGGTCCGCACGACGTGGGCCGAGGTGGACGTCATCGGGTTCTGCCTGCCCGCTGACCAGAAGATCGGCCCGGGTGACCGGTTCATCGCCAAGGAGCTCGCCGGGATCAGGAAGACCCCGAAGGTCGCGATCGTCACCAAGACCGACCTCGTCGACTCCAAGGCGCTGGCCGAGCAGCTCATCGCGGTCGACCAGCTGGGCAAGGAGCTGGGCATCACCTGGGCGGAGATCGTGCCGGTGTCGGCGACCGCGAACAAGCAGGTGGACCTGCTGGCGGACCTGCTGATCCCGCTGCTGCCCGAGGGCCCGGCGCTGTATCCCGAGGGCGACCTGACGGACGAGCCCGAGCAGGTGATGGTGGCGGAACTGATCCGGGAGGCGGCCCTGGAGGGCGTCCGCGACGAGCTGCCCCACTCGATCGCCGTGGTCGTCGAGGAGATGCTCCCGCGCGAGGACCGCCCCGCCGACAAGCCGCTGCTGGACATCCACGCGAACCTCTTCATCGAGCGCCCCAGCCAGAAGGGCATCATCATCGGGCCGAAGGGCAAGCGCCTGAAGGAGGTCGGCATCAAGTCCCGCAAGCAGATCGAGGCGCTGCTGGGGACGCCGGTCTTCCTGGATCTGCACGTGAAGGTCGCGAAGGACTGGCAACGCGACCCGAAGCAGCTGCGGCGGCTCGGGTTCTAGCCTTTCGGTCTTCTGAGCCTTTCGGTCGTCCAGCCTTTCGGTCGTCCAGCTTTTCGCTCTTCCAGCCTTTCGGCCGGCTAGCCGGCCGTCCGCTGCGGGGTCAGGTCCTGCAGGCCCACCACGCGCAGCAGGTGCAGCCGCTCGTGGGCCTCCGTGCCGGGGCGGGCCGTGTGGATGATCAGCAACTGGTGGTGCTCGTGGCTGAGCAGCACCTCACAGTCCAGCTCCAGCAGGCCGACCACGGGGTGCTGGAAGCGCTTGGTGTTCCGGCGCCGCAGGGACACCTCGTGTTCCTCCCACAGGCGGGCGAACTCCTCGCTCCGCGACCGTAGTTCGGCGACCAGAGCGGCCGGTTCCGGGTCGCCCGGGCGGGCGGCGGTCACCGCGCGCAGACTCGCCACCTGCCCGCGCGCGTGCTCCGGCCGGTCCTCGGGCGGGAACAGCTCCTGGGCGGCCGGATCCAGGAAGAACAGGCGGGTCAGGTTGCGCCGGCCCGGCGGGCGGGACATCACGTCGCCGACGAGTGCCCTGGCCATCGCGTTCTGTGCCAGCACCTCGCCCCAGTCGGTCACCACCTGCGCCGGTGTGTCGTGCAGCCGGTCCAGGACCAGCAGCAGACCGGGGCGGACATGGCCGGATGGTGTCGCGCGGCGCGGGGGTTCCTCACCGGTCAGGTGGAACAGGTGGTCCCGTTCGTCGTCCGTCAGGCGCAGGGCCCGGGCCAGGGCGGTGAGCATCTGCCGGGACGGCCGGGGGCCGCGCGACTGCTCCAGACGCGTGTAGTAGTCGACCGACATGCCGGCCAGCGCCGCCACCTCCTCCCGGCGCAGGCCAGGGGTGCGGCGGCGGGCGCCCGCGGCCAGGCCCACGTCGGACGGCTCCAGGCGGGCACGGCTGCGGCGGAGGAAGTCGGCGAGTTCGGCTCGGTTCACCCCTCCAGGCTGCGGCAGGCCGCCCGGGTTAGCCAGGGACTCCCGGTCCCCTGATCGACGGGTCTCTCCCGCCGGGCTCCCGGCCGCCGGAGGGTGGTGGCAGCGGAGTCGAGAGGAGCAGATCATGCTGACACTGGTGACGGGCACGACGGGACAGGTCGGCCGGCGCTTCGTGCCGAGGCTGCTGGCGCGGCGGCGGCCGGGCGAGGAGGTACGGGTCCTGGTGCGTGACGCGGCGCGCGCGGAGCGATTCGCGGAGCTGGGAGCGGAGGTCGTGGTCGGCGACCTCAGGGACGCCGAGGCGCTCGGCAAGGCGGTGGCCGGCGCGGACGCGGTCGTGAACGTCGCGGCGTCCTTCCGCGGGGTGCCCGACGAGGAGGCGTGGGCGGTCAACCGGGACGCCGCCGTGGCGCTGGGCCGTGCCTCCCTGGCCGCCGGCGTGCGGCGCTTCGTGCACGTCAGCACGGGCATCGTGTACGGCACCGGGCGGGGCCGCCCGCTGGTCGAGGACGACGAAATCCGGCCCGGCGGCGAGATGTGGGGCGCCTACGCGGAGTCCAAGGCGGCGGCCGAGCGGGAGCTGCTCGCCCTGGAGGGCATCGAGGTGCGTGTCGGCCGCCTCCCCTTCGTCTACGGCGAGGGTGACCCGCACCTCGCCCAGTCCCTGAGGTGGGCCGCGCACTGGGCGGCGGCCCAGCGGCTGCAGATGGCCCATCACGCCGATGTGGCCCAGGGGCTGTTGCGCCTGCTGTACGCCCCCGGTGCCGTCGGCCGCGTCTACAACATCGCCGACGACGCCCCGGTCACGGCCGTCGACCTCCACCATCTCAACGGCGTGGAGGTGCCCGCCGAGCTCTACACCCGCACCGACCCCGATCCCTGGTTCGGGATCATGTCCACCGAGCGGATCCGCCGGGACCTCGGCTACCGGCCGCTGTATCCGACCGTGTGGGCGGCGCGGGACGCCGGGGCGCTCTAGGACCGGCGCTGCGCCCGCAGCACCTCCCGGAACCAGCGATAGGAGGCCTTCGGGGTCCTGACCAGCGTCTCGAAGTCCACATGCACGAGGCCGAACCGCTGCGCGTACCCCTCCGCCCACTCGAAGTTGTCCAGCAGCGACCACACGAAGTACCCGCGGACGTCCACGCCCGCCTCGATCGCCCGGTGCAGGGCGCGGATGTGGCCGTCGAGGAAGGCGATCCGCTCCTGGTCGTCGACGCCCTGGTAGGAGCAGCCGTTCTCGGTGATGACGACCGGCGGGAGCCGGTCGCCGTACGTCTGCTGGAATCCCGTCAGCAGCTCCGTCAGGCCCTCCGGCACCACCGGCCAGCCGAAGTCGGTCACCGGCCGGCCCTCGATCTCCCGGACGGAAAAGGGGAGTTCGGCGGGCATCGTCACCCCGCCGAACTCGATCTCCGTGCCTTGCGGGGCGCCCACCCGGGTCGGCGCGTAGTAGTTGATGCCGTACCAGTCCAGTGGCTCGGCGATGACCTTCAGGTCGGACTCCACGTCGCCCGGCATCAACTCGCCGAGCCCGGGCGGGTATGCACCGAGCAGCAGCGGGTCGGAGAACAGCCGGTTCAGCAGTACGTCGTAGAACTCCGCCGCTTCCAGATCCGCCTGCTCCCCGGACGCCGGCCACGTCGGTCCGTGCGAGTTGGCGATCCCGATGTCGGTGGCGCCGCCGGCGCGCAGCGCCCGTACGGCCAGGCCGTGGGCCAGGAGCTGGTGGTGGGCGACCGGGAGGGCGTCGAACAGGAGTTGCCTGCCGGGGGCGTGGGTGCCCAGGGCGTGGCCCAGCAGGGTGTGCTCGGCGGGCTCGTTGAGGGTGATCCACGTGGTCACGCGGTCGCCCAGGCGCTCGACGACGGCCGACACATGGTCGGCGAACCGCGCCGCCGTGTCCCGTTCCAGCCAGTCGAGCCCGGCCGGCAGGTCCCAGTGGAACAGGGTCGGCACCGGCCGTACGCCCGCCCCGCACACCTCGTCCACCAGGCGGTCGTAGAAGTCGAGGTCGCCGGACCGGACCCGCGGCCAGGAGAGGGAGAAGCGGTACGCGCCCACACCCAGGTCGGTCAGGAGGGTCACGTCCTCGCGGTAGCGGTGGTAGTGGTCGCAGGAGACCGCCGCCGTCGAGCCGTCCTTCACCCGCCCCGGTTCGGCGGTGAAGACGTCCCAGACAGACGGTTCGCGCTGGTCGGCCGCGCCCTCGATCTGGTGTGCGGAGGTCGACACGCCCCACAGGAAGCCGTCCGGGAACCGGGGGATCGGGTTGCCTGCCTCAGTCGTCATGCGCGGATCATCCGTACCGGCGGTAACTGAAGTCAACGCCCCGGGGGGAAACCGGAGTTACGCCCCCTCCTTCAGCACCCGCGAGATGAGTGTCCGCTGCTCGTCCGTCAGCCGCGGGTCGGAGGCGTACACCGTCCTGCCGTCCACCGTGATCTGGTAGCTGAAGCCGTCCGGCACCCCGATCGGCGGCGTGCCCCGGCCGGCGGCGACCGCCCGCTCGGCCAGGGTGTGCCACTCGGGTGCGTCGGGCCGGCCCGAGGTGTCCACCTCGGCGTACCGCTCGATGCCCGCGAATCCGCCCGTGCGCCTCACCTGAATACGCATGGTCCCTGTCTAGTACGGAACTACAGAGTGCGCACGCCGACCCGCTCCCAGGCCTTCGTGACGGCCTCCAGCTCCTCACCGTCGCCGTAGCGCGCGCGGGCGGCCTTCACGGTGAGCGTGGCGAAGTCGGCGAAGAGGGCCTGCTGCTTCAGCTCGCCCCCGGTCAGCACGTCGTACCAGATCTGCCCGGCCCGCTCCCAGGCGTGGCCGCCGAGGGCCGTGGCGGCCAGGTAGAAGGCGTGGTTGGGGATGCCGGAGTTGATGTGGACGCCGCCGTTGTCACGGCCGGTGCGGACGAAGTCGTCCATGGTCGCGGGCTGCGGGTCCGTGCCGAGGACGTCGTCGTCGTACGCCGTGCCCGGCGCCTTCATGGAGCGCAGCGCCTTGCCGGTCACGCGCGGGGCGAGCAGGCCCGCGCCGATCAGCCAGTCCGCCTCGGTCGCGGTCTGGCCGAGCGTGAACTGCTTGATCAGGGAGCCGAAGACGTCCGACAGGGACTCGTTGAGCGCGCCGGGCTGGCCGAAGTAGGTGAGGTTGGCCGTGTACTGGGTGACGCCGTGGGCGAGTTCGTGGCCGATGACGTCGATGGGGATGGTGAAGTCGAGGAAGATCTCGCCGTCCCCGTCGCCGAAGACCATCTGCTCGCCGTTCCAGAACGCGTTGTTGTAGTCGCGGTCGTAGTGGACCGTCGCGTCCAGCGGCAGCCCGCCGCCGTCGATCGAGTCCCGTTCGAACGCCTTCAGGAACAGCTCGAAGGTGGCGCCGAGGCCCGCGTAGGCGCGGTTGACGGTGGCGTCCTTGCCGGGCGCGTCGCCCTCGCCGCGCACCTTGCGGCCGGGCAGGTCGGTGCCGTGCCGGGCGTCGAAGATCGTCCGGTGCGGCTTGCCGGACTCGGCCGGGGCGGGCGGTGCGGCGGCCGGGGCGCCCAGGACCGTGGTCAGGCGGCGGTGGGTGCGCTCGAAGGCGTCGCGCTCCAGGGTCCGGCGGGCGGGGCGGGCGAGCGCGGGGTCCTCGGCCTGGGCCAGCCTGTCGAGGACATGGGGCGGAACGATGGTGCAGAAGACGGGCTCGAAGCCCCCGTGGTGCAGCCTCATGCCGGCACCTTTGCACTGCGTCACGCCGCTGTCACCATCCGCAACCATGATCGGTGAATGCGGCGCTACGGGCCTACCCACCGGGAAGCAGTGTGGTACTGGGCACTTTTTGTCCCGATTGTTCAGCGGGTCCCGCATACTGATACGGACCCGCGCATCCGGAAGAGCTCGGCTAGCATGCTGCGCATCATGCGTTTCGGGCTGCTTCTCCTTAGCTGCCGCGGCGAGGGCCTGTAGACAAGGCCGACTCCCTCCCCGCGGAGCTTTGGCGTTGCGTCGTCGGCCGTCCTTCCGGACCCCCTGAGGAGCCCGAAGCATCATGGCGAACCGCCAGCAGCCCAGTTCCATGCCGATCCACAAGTACGGCCGCTACGAGCAGGTCGACATCCCCGACCGCACCTGGCCGGACAACCGGATCACCGTCGCCCCCCGCTGGCTCTCCACCGACCTGCGTGACGGCAACCAGGCCCTGATCGACCCGATGTCGCCCGCCCGCAAGCGCGCGATGTTCGACCTGCTGGTCAAGATGGGCTACAAGGAGATCGAGGTCGGCTTCCCGGCCTCCGGCCAGACCGACTACGACTTCGTACGCTCCATCATCGAGAAGCCCGGTGCCATCCCCGAGGACGTGACGATCTCCGTCCTCACCCAGGCCCGCGAGGACCTGATCGAGCGGACGGTGGAGTCCCTGCGCGGCGCCCACCGTGCCACCGTCCACCTGTACAACGCCACCGCCCCGGTCTTCCGCCGGGTTGTCTTCCGCGGCTCCAAGGACGACATCAAGCAGATCGCCGTCGACGGCACACGCCTGGTGATGGAGTACGCCGAGAAGCTGCTGGGCGACGAGACCGAGTTCGGCTACCAGTACAGCCCGGAGATCTTCACCGACACCGAGCTGGACTTCGCGCTGGAGGTCTGCGAGGGCGTCATGGACGTCTGGCAGCCCGGCCCGGACCGCGAGATCATCCTCAACCTGCCCGCCACCGTTGAGCGTTCCACGCCGTCCACGCACGCCGACCGCTTCGAGTGGATGGGCCGCAACCTGTCCCGCCGCGAGTACGTCTGCCTGTCCGTGCACCCGCACAACGACCGCGGTACGGCCGTCGCCGCCGCCGAGCTGGCGCTGATGGCCGGCGCCGACCGCGTCGAGGGCTGCCTGTTCGGGCAGGGTGAGCGCACCGGCAACGTCGACCTGGTCACGCTGGGCATGAACCTGTTCTCCCAGGGCGTCGACCCGCAGATCGACTTCTCCGACATCGACGAGATCCGTCGTACGTGGGAGTACTGCAACCAGATGGAGGTCCACCCGCGCCACCCGTACGTGGGCGACCTGGTCTACACGTCCTTCTCCGGCTCCCACCAGGACGCCATCAAGAAGGGCTTCGACGCCATGGAGGCCGACGCCAAGGCCAAGGGCGTCACCGTCGATGACATCGAGTGGGCGGTGCCGTACCTGCCCATCGACCCCAAGGACGTGGGGCGTTCGTACGAGGCGGTCATCCGGGTCAATTCGCAGTCCGGCAAGGGCGGTATCGCCTACGTCCTGAAGAACGACCACAAGCTGGAGCTGCCGCGCCGGATGCAGATCGAGTTCTCCAAGATCATCCAGGCGAAGACGGACGCCGAGGGCGGCGAGGTCACGCCGAAGGACATCTGGGCGATCTTCCAGGACGAGTACCTGCCGAATCCGGACAATCCCTGGGGCCGTATCCAGCTCAAGAACGGCCAGTCGACCACCGACAAGGACGGCGTGGACACCCTCACCGTCGAGGCCACGGTCGACGGCGTGGAGACCACCCTGGTCGGCACCGGCAACGGCCCGATCTCGGCGTTCTTCCACGCGCTGCAGGGCATCGGCATCGACGCCCGCCTGCTGGACTACCAGGAGCACACGATGAGCGAGGGCGCCTCCGCGCAGGCCGCCTCCTACATCGAGGTCGCCATCGACGACAAGGTCCTGTGGGGAATCGGAATCGACGCGAACACCACGCGCGCCTCGCTGAAGGCCGTCGTGTCCGCCGTCAACCGCGCGACCCGCTGACCGGCCCGATCGGCGATATGAGGGCTCCGTCCGCCGTTGTCCGGCGGACGGAGCCCCGTCATATACCGGCCAATTGCTGTGGAGGTCACGGAAAGGTCTCCTCCGGGGTACTGACTCGACCTCATGGATGTGGCTAACATCACGCCAGCGCGGCGACGTTGCCGCGCGGCGTTACGGAGGTGCGACGTGCTGCCAGGACGGGGAGGAAACGGCCGTGCCGCCAGGCTTGCCCGCATCCTGGGCACCCGTACCGCGTGGACGGCCGTCGGCGACGGGGAGTTCTTCTGCCCCGGCTGCGGCGGCGACCGCAACTACCAGCGGCTGACCGGCCGGCGCCGCTTCACCCTGCTCGGCGTGCCGGTGCTGCCGCGCGGCGAGACCGGGCCGGTCGTCGAGTGCGCGGCCTGCCGCCGCCACTTCGGCACCGACGTCCTGGACCATCCGACCACCACCCGCTTCTCCGCGATGCTCCGCGACGCCGTGCACACCGTCGCCCTCGCGGTGCTCGCCGCGGGCGGCGCCGGCTCCCGTACGGCCCTGGAGGCGGCCGTCTGCGCGGTGCGCGCGGCCGGCTTCGACGACTGCACCGAGGAGCAGCTGGCCGCCCTCGTGGAGGCGCTGGCGGCGGACACCGGCCGGATCACCGGGGAACCCTGCGGTGCCGGGCTGGCCATAGAGCTCCACGAGGCGCTGGACCCGCTGGCCCCGCACCTCGCCCCGGCCGGCCGCGAATCGATCCTGCTGCAGGGCGCCCGTATCGCCCTGGCCGACGGGCCGTACACCCCCGCCGAGCGGGACGTCCTCGCCACGGTGGGCGCCGCCCTCACCATCTGCTCCGACGACGTGACCCGGCTGCTGGCGGCGGCGCGGACGCCGTCGTAGGTCCCGCGTTACTCCCCGGGGAGTAGTCCGGCACTCCGGCCGCCCTGGGCAGTACCCCCCGACTCGCCCTCGCGCCCGACGAATCGGCCCCCGCGCGCCGGGAGTCTGGAGACCGCATCCAGACATCCGTGCCGGAGGGAGGCCCGTTTCATGGGGGCCGGAAACAGGACCAGAGCCGAGAGGGCCACACGTACCCGGCGACGAGCCGTGCCCTGGGCGGTGCTCGCGCTGTGGATCGGCGTGCTGGCGATCGCCTCGCCGTTCGCCGCGCGACTCGGCGACGTGCAGCGCGACCGGGTCACCGACTATCTGCCCGCGAGCGCCGACTCCACCCAGGTCGCGAAGATCCAGGACCAGCTGCCGGGCGGCGAGACCACCGAGTTGGTGATCGTGTACCACCGCGACGGCGGGCTGACCGCCGATGACAAGAGGGCGGCGGGGCAGCAGGTCGCGCGGATCGCCGCAGAGCATGCGCTGACCGGGACACCGCGGGGCGTCCCGTCGAAGGACGGCACCACGCTCATGTACCCGGTCACCAGCAACGAGCCCGGCGCCGACGAGGACAAACGGGACGCCTTCGTCGACGACGTCCGCGAGGTCGCGCGCGGCGCGGACGGGCTGAGCGTGCAGGTCGGCGGGCCCAGCGCGCTGATCACCGACGCCGCGAAGGTGTACAACTCGCTCGGCGGGCCCCTGCTCTACACCACCGTCGCGGTCGTCGCCGTCCTGCTGATCCTCATCTACCGCAGCCCGGTGCTGTGGCTCGTGCCGCTCGCCGTCGCGGGCATCGCCGACTACCTGTCCATGGGCGTCGCCTACGGCCTCAACCAGGCCTTCGGCACCTCGGTGTCGGGACAGAGCGCGGGCATCATGACCATCCTCGTCTTCGGCGCCGGGACGGACTACGCGCTGCTGCTCGTCTCCCGCTACCGGGAGGAACTCCGCAGGATCGAACGCCCGTACGACGCCATGGTGGCCGCGCTGCGCGGCTGCGGGCCCGCCGTGCTCGCCTCCTCCGGGACCGTCGCCGCCGGGCTGCTGTGCCTGCTCGCCGCCGACCTCAACTCCAACCGGGGCATGGGCCCGCTCGGCACCGTCGGCGTGCTGTGCGCCCTCGTCGCCATGCTGACCCTGCTTCCGGCCCTGCTCGTGCTGCTGGGCCGCCGGGTGTTCTGGCCGCTCGTCCCCGCGTACGGCAGCACCCCCAAGACGCGCCGGTCACTGTTCGCGGCGATGGGCAGCTCCGCCGGGCGGCGCCCGCTGACCGTCCTCGCCGGAGGTGCCGTGCTGCTCGGGGCCCTCGCGCTCGGCGCCCTGAACCTGCCCGGCACGCTCAAGCAGGAGGACTCCTTCGTCGACAAGCCCGAGTCGGTGGCCGCGATGCAGACGCTGGCGAAGGCCTACCCCGAGCGCTCCAGCCAGCCCATCGACGTGATCACCCCGGCCGGCCGGGCCGACGCCGCGCTGGCCACGATCCGTGAGACGCGGGGCGTCGACAGCGCCCAGAAGGGCCGGACCGGGAACGGCTGGACGGAGATCTCCGTGATCGCCGAGGCCGCGCCCGAGTCGGCGGCGGAGACCCGGACCATCGAGGAACTGCGGGACCGGCTCGACGGCTCCTACGTCGGCGGGCCCAGCGCCCAGCAGATCGACCTGGAGGACACCAACGCCCGCGACACGCTCGTCGTCGTGCCGATCGTCCTCGTCTCGGTCCTGCTCATCCTGATCGCCCTGCTGCGCTCGCTGGTCGCCCCGCTGATCCTCACGGCCGCCGTGGTCGCCGTGTGGGGCGCGGCGCTCGGCATCGGCGGACTGGTGTTCGGACCGCTGTTCGGCTTCGAGGGCACGGACCCGGGGCTGGGGCTGCTGTCCTTCGTGTTCCTGGTCGCCCTCGGCGTCGACTACGGCATCTTCCTCATGCACCGCATGCGGGAGGAGTCGCTGCGCCTAGCGGAGCCGGAGGGGCGCGCCGGTGTCGAGGGGACGAGCGCGCGGAGGCCCGAAGGGCTGAGCACGGTCGGCTCCTCGACACCGGCTGAGGCGCCCCGGAGGCGGAGCGACAGAGAACACAGCGTGGACCCGGTGACCGCCGCGCTGACGGCACTCAGGACCACCGGCGGGGTCATCGCCTCCGCCGGGCTCGTGCTGGCCGCGACCTTCGCCGTGCTGACCACCATGGGGCTGGTGGTGCTCGTCGAGCTGGGCTTCGTCATCGCGGTCGGGGTGCTGCTGGACACCTTCCTCGTCCGGACCTATCTCGTCACCAGCGCGAGCGTCGCCCTGCGACGGCGGATGTGGTGGCCCGGGCGGCTCTCCAAGGCCCCGGAGCCGGTCCCGGACCGTGAGCGGGAACCCGTCGGTGCCTGACGCGTGGACGCCCCTCCCTCCCGGAGGGGCGCCTTCCTCCCGGAGGATGAACCCCGTGCAGGAGACCACGACGGCGACACGGCCCCGCCTGGGCGAGCGGATCATGGCGGCGATCAACCGCGACCCCGAAACCGCCCCGCACGGCACCCGCAACGACGCGCTGCTCGCCGCCGCGCTCGCGGTGTCGGCCGTCTGTCTGGCCCTGATCGCCGACAAGGGCCGCCGCCCCGACGCGCTCGGCTGGGCGCTGCTGCTCGTCGCGCACGTGCCGATCGTGTGGCGGCGCCGCCGCCCGCTGCTCGTGCTGGTGGCGATGGTGGCCGTGATCGCTCCGTACCACGCCCTCGACAACAACCACGCCGCGCCCATCCCCGTGACCGTGGTGGTGCTCTACACGGTCGCGGTGACCGGCACGGTGCGCCGTACGCTGCTCACCGGCGCCGGCGTCCTCGGCGTGACACTGACCATCAACGCCCTCACCAACCCCGGGGGGACCCTGGAGCTCCTGCGGATCTCCGGCTGGGTCATCGCCGTGCTCTTCTGCGGCATCGACGTCCGCTTCTACCGCCAGTACGTCGCCGCCATCGTGGAGCGCGCCGAACGCGCCGAACGCACCCGCGAGGAAGAGGCGCGGCGGCGGGTCGCCGAGGAACGCCTCCGCATCGCCCGCGACCTGCACGACCTGCTCGCGCACAGCATCACCCTCATCGGCGTGCGGACCTCCGTCGCCGCGCACGTGCTGAACGCCGACCCCGAGCGGCTCGACCGCGCCGCCGTCGCCCAGGCCCTCGACGACATCGCCGACACCTGCCGCAGCGCCCGCGGCGAACTGCGTACGACGCTGGAGGTGCTGCGGGAGAACGGCGTGTCCGAGGCCCGCGGCCCGCTGCCCGGCCTGCACGGCCTGGCCGACCTGGCTCAGGACGCCCGGGTCGCGGGCGCGAGGGCGGAGCTGTCGGTACGGGCCGGTGAGGTGCCGCCCGCCGTCGGTGCCGCCGCCTACCGGATCGTGCAGGAGGCGCTGACCAACGCGGTACGGCACGCCGGGCCCGCACCGGCCGTCCGCGTCGAGGTGGACGAGCGGGACGGCGCCCTGCACCTGTCGGTCACCGACGACGGCACCGGACCGACGCCCGGCACCACCCCCGGCTTCGGGCTCGTCGGCATGCGGGAGCGGGCCCGCAGCGTGGGTGGCACACTCGACGCCGGCCCCCGCCCCGAGGGGGGCTTCGCAGTGCACGCCGTACTGCCGATCGGAACCGACCGGGAGGGAAGCCGATGATCCGCGTGCTGCTCGCGGACGACCAGACCCTCGTCCGGGAGGCCTTCGCGATGCTCGTCGAGTCGGCCCGCGACATGGCGGTCGTGGGCCAGGCGGCGACCGGCCGCCAGGCCGTGGAGCTGGCCCGCTCCGAGCGCGCCGACCTCGTCGTCATGGACATCCGCATGCCCGACCTGGACGGTATCGAGGCGACCCGGCTCATCGCCGCCGACGAGGACCTGGCCGGGGTGAAGGTCCTCGTGCTGACCACCTACGACACCGACGAGAACATCGTGGAGGCGCTGCGCGCCGGCGCCTCCGGCTTCCTGGTCAAGGACACGAAACCGGCCGAACTCCTCGACGCCATCCGTACGGTGGCGGCCGGGGACGCCCTGCTCTCGCCCGGGCCGACGGCACGGCTGATCGAACGGTTCCTGCGCAGCCCGTCGACGGCCCCGGTGACCGGCGGGCCCGAGTGCCTGTCCGGCCGGGAGCGGGAGGTCCTCACGCTCGTCGCGCGCGGCCTGAACAACACCGAGATCGGCGAGGCGCTGGGGCTCAGCCCGCTGACCGCCAAGACCCATGTCAGCCGGATCATGGGGAAGCTCGGGGCGCGGGACCGGGCCCAACTGGTCATCGTCGCGTACGAGTCGGGGCTGGTGACGCCCGGGGGACCCGGCGCCTAGGGGCTGTCCGCCGGACGGGCCCTAGAGAAGCCCCGCCCCGGCGAGGAACTTCGCCACCCGCTCCACCTCGTCCGTCGACAACGGCACCTGCGGCTCGGCCGTCGCCGGGCAGTCGATGACACCCCGCAGATGCAGGGCCGCCTTGAAGGCGCCGATGGCCGAGGAGCCCGGGCCCATCCGGGCGGGGTCCCCGACGCGGACCATGCCGAACAGGGCACACAGGCGCTCCTGTTCGGCGCGGGACCGCTCCCGGTCGCCGGAGCGGCACAGGCCGTCGAGGCGGACGTAGCCGTGCGGATCGACGTTGGCCAGGCCGGGCACCGCCCCGTCGGCACCCACCGCGAGCGCCGCGTCGACGATCAGCTCGGAGCCGGTCAGCACGCTGAAGCCGGTGATGCCGGGGTGGGCCCGGGCACCGGACACGACCGCGCGGAAACCGCCCAGGTCGCCGCTGGAGTCCTTCAGCCCGGCGACGACCCCGTCGGCGGCCAGCTCCAGCACGACCTCGGCCGGCAGTTTGGTGTGCACGGCGGACGGGATGTCGTAGGCGAGGACCGGGACGGGGGAGGCGGCGGCGATCAGCCGGTAGTGGCGGGCGATCTCCGCCGGGTGGGTACGGGCGTAGAACGGGACGGTGACGACGACGGCGTCGGCGCCCGCCTCCGTGACGTCGCGTACGTGGTCCAGGACCCGGGGTGTCGACATGTCGATCGCGCCTGCCAGCACCGGGAGCCGACCGCCCACGTGGGCCGTCACCGACTCCACGACCAGCCTGCGCTGCCGGTCCGTCAGATACGCGGCCTCCGACGTCGAGCCCAGCACGAACAGCCCGTGCACCCCGCCCGCCACCAGATGGTCGACGAGCCTGAGCAGCGAGGGAACGTCCACCTCGCGGTCCGGTGTCAGGGGCGTGCAGACGGGCGGGACGACACCGGTGAGCGGGGCGGGAAACGTCATGAAGGCTCCAACGGGTTGCTCTGGTGCACGAGGTCGCGGGTCGACTCGTCCTCCCGCACAGGATGGTGGCAGCGGTAGCGGTGTCCGGGGGCCGACGCGTCCGAGAAGTCCGGCATCAGTTCCGCGCAGCCGCCGTCCGCCTTCCAGCAGCGGGTACGGAACGGGCAGCCGCTCGGCGGGCGGGTCGCCGACGGCACGGGCCCGGTCAGCGGGATCGGTTCGATCGGGTCCAGCAGGCCCGGCGTGGCGGAGAACAGGGCCCGGGTGTACGGGTGGCGGGCCCGGTCCGTGACCCGGTCGGCGGGGGTCTCCTCGACGATCCGGCCCAGGTACATGGTGATCACGCGGTCGCTCATCCGCCGTACCGTCTGGATGTCGTGCGAGACGAACACGAGGGCCAGGCCCAGGCGTTCCTTCAGGTCCAGGAGGAGGTTGAGGATCTGGGCCCGTACGGACACGTCCAGGGCGCTCGTCGGCTCGTCGGCGACCACCAAGGCGGGCTCGAGGGCCAGCGCGCGGGCGATCGCGACGCGCTGGCGCTGGCCGCCGGACAGCTGGCCGGGCAGCGCGTCGGCGAGGGCGCGGGGGAGGCCCACCAGGGACATCAACTCCCGTACGCGATCCTCGCGTCGGGTGTTCGTGCCCCGGTCGTGCACGTCCAGCGGGTCCCGCAGGATCCGGCGGACGGTCAGGCGCCGGTTCAGGGCCGTGGACGGGTCCTGGAAGATCAGGCCGATGCCGGCGCCGACGGTCCTGCGGCGTTCGGCGGGCGGCATCGTCCACAGGTCGCGGCCCCGGAACTTCACCGTTCCGGACGTCGGCCGTTCCACCCCCACCAGCACCTTCGCCAGCGTCGACTTCCCGCAGCCGGACTCGCCGACCACGCCCACCGTCTCGCCGGGCGCGATCGCGAGGTCGGCGCCGGTCAGGGCGTACACCTTCTCCCGGGTGAACAGGCCGCCGGTGCGGGCCCGGTGGACGACATGCACGTCGGACAGCGCCACCAGCGCGCTCACCGGACCACCGCTCGCTGGGCCACCGCTCACCGGTCCACCGGTCACTGGACCACCTCCGTGGTGGCGAGCTCTATGGCCGGGTGGTGGCAGGCCGCCGTGTGCGCAGGGGTGCCCACCAGGTCGGGGGTCGTCGTCCGGCAGATCTCGCTCGCCAGCCAACACCGGTCGGCGAAGCGGCAGCCCGCCGGGAAGTCGGCGGGGGAGGGGACGACGCCCCTGATCTGCGTCATGCGCTCCTGCCCCGACTCCAGCGACAGCACGCTGCCGAGCAGCCCGCGCGTGTAGTGGTGGGCGGGCGCCTCCACCAGGTCGGCGGTCACGCCCGTCTCCACGATCTGCCCGCCGTACATCACCGCCACCCGGTCGGTGACGTCCGCGACCAGCGCCAGGTCGTGCGAGACGAGGATCAGCGCGAAGCCCAGCTCCTCCCGCAGCCCGAGGAGCAGTTCCATGATCTGCGCCTGCACGGTGACGTCCAGGGCGGTCGTCGGCTCGTCGGCGACGATCAGCTTCGGCTCGCGGGACAGCGCCATGGCGATCAGGACGCGCTGCCGCTGCCCGCCGGACAGCTCGTGCGGGTAGCTGCGCAGGATGCGCTCGGGGTCCAGGCCGACCATCGTCAGCAGCTCATGGGGCGTACGCCTGCCGCCGCGCCGTACGACCTGCTTGAGCTGCGCGCGGACCGTCATGGCGGGGTTCAGCGACGACAGCGCGTCCTGGTAGATCATCGCCATCTCGTGGCCGAGCAGCCGGCGCCGTACCCGCACGGGTTCGGCCAGCAGGTCCCGCTGCTGGAAACGGACCTGGCCGCGCACCCGGGCCCCCTTCGGGGCCAGGCCCATCACGGCGAGCGCGGTCAGGGACTTGCCGCAGCCCGACTCGCCCACCAGGCCGAGCACTTCACCCGGGTACACCTCGAAGCTGATGCCGTCGACGATGTCGACGCCCCGGTGGCGGTGGTCGAAGCCGAGGGCGAGGTTCTCGACGGCGAGCACCGGCTGCCCGTCGCGGGGGACGGTGCGGGCCCGCGCCCGCAACCGCTGAGCCGCCTCCGCCAGGCCGGGCAGCGGTACGACCTCGCCGCTGCCGGGCTCCGGTGCCTCCAGGCGGTCCTCGCGCACGTCGACCTCCCGGCCCGCCGGTGCCGCCCACGCGTCGGAGACGCCCTCGGAGAGGATGTTCAGCGACAGGACCGTGACCAGCATCAGCAGGCCGGGGAAGACGGTCGCCCACCAGCCGCCGGTCAGCACCATGTTCTTGCCGTCCGCGATGACACTGCCCCACGACGGGTCGGGCGGCCGGACGCCCGCGCCGATGAAGGACAGCGACGCCTCGAACACGATCGCCTCGGCGACCTGGACCGTGCAGAACACCAGCACCGGAGCGGCGCAGTTGACCGCCACGTGCTTGAGGACGATGTGGGGCGTGCGGGCGCCGATCACCCGCTCCGCCGTCACGTAGTCCTCGCCGTACTGGTCGAGGACGTTCGCCCGGACGACCCGTGCCACCGGCGGCGTGAACAGGAACGCGATCGCGCAGATCAGCACCGTGATGCCGCCGCCGAACACGGCGATCAGCACGGCGGCGAGCGCGATGCCCGGGAAGGCCATGACGATGTCCAGCAGCCGCATCAGCGTCTCGTCGACCGCCTTGCGGGAGGTCGCCGCGATCGCCCCGAGCAGCGCTCCGGCGACCAGGGCGAGCCCGGTGGCGCCCAGGCCGATCGCCAGGGACCAGCGCGCCCCGTACATCAGCCGGCTGAGGATGTCCCGGCCCAGACTGTCCTGGCCCATCCAGTGCTCGGCGGACGGATGCCCGGTGCGGTCGACGGGCGGCTGCTGGTCGAGCGGGTCGTGCGGGGCGAGCAGCGGCGCGAACAGCGCCAGAAGGGCGACAACCGTCAGGAAGCCGACGGCGGCCTTCGACAGCGGCGGCAGCCGGCGCCGGCCGCGCAGCCGGACGCCGGGGCGGGACAGCGCCTCGGCGAGGCTCCTGCGCGTGAGGATCATGGGGCCGCATCCCTCAGTCGCGGGTTGACCAGCAGGTAGAGGACGTCGATGACGAGGTTCACCACGACGAAACCGGCCGCGGTCGTCAGCACGACCCCCTGCACGACGGCCGGGTCGCCGTTCTTCACGGCGTCGATCATCAGCTTGCCCATGCCGGGCAGGGAGAAGATCGTCTCGATGACGACGGCGCCGCCGAGGAGATAGCCGACCCGCAGGCCCAGCACGGTCAGCGGATTGATCAGGGCGTTCCGGAGGACGTTGCGCCCCACCACCACCCGCGGCGGCAGCCCGCTGCCGATCGCCGTGCGCACGTAGTCCTTGTCCAGCTCCTCCACCACCGCCGTCCGCACGATCCGCGTCAGCTGCGCCGCCACCGGCAGGGAGAGAGCGAACGCCGGGAGCGTCATCGTCTTCAGCCAGCCGGTGAAGGAGTCCGCCGGGTTGATGTAGCCGCCGGTCGGGAACCAGCCCAGGTCGACCGCCAGGTACTGGATCATCAGCAGTGCCAACCAGAAGCCGGGCGCGGCGACCCCGGTCAGGGAGACGACCCGGATGATCTGGTCGGGCAGCCGGTCCCGGTGGATCGCGGCCGTCACACCACCGACGAGGGACAGCACCACCGCGATGCCCAGGCCCAGGAAGGTGAGCTGGAGGGTGAGCGGCAGGGCGGTGGTGACCTGGTCGATCACCGGCGCCCGGGTCAGCGCGCTGGTGCCCAGGTCGCCGTGGAGCAGGTCGGCGACGAAGTGGACGTAGCGCACCGGGAGCGGGTCGAGCAGGCCGTGCTCCTCGCGGAAGTCGTGCAGCTGCCGCGGCGTCGGATTGGCGCCCTGGAAGAACGCGGACGCCGGGTCGACGTCCGAGAACCGCATCACCAGGAACACGAACAGCACGATGCCGAGCATCAGCGGGACGAGCAGGGCGACACGGCGGGCCAGGATGCGCAGGACGGCGATCACGGGTCGGCTCCTCAGGCCCACTTGGCCTGGAGGAGGTTGATGCCGGGATACGGCTGCGCCCTTATCCCGGTGAGCTGTTCCGGGTCCCAGGCCGTCATCAGCTCGTTGTGGACGACCGGGTAGAGCACGGCCTGCTCGGCGACGACGTCGATGTAGTCCTGGATCATCGCCTTCTTGCGCTGCGGGTCCGGTTCCCGGGTCGCGGCGTCCATGTCCCGGAAGAGCCGCTTGGCGACCGGGTGGTCCGCCCAGCGCGTGTACTGCATCCACAGGTTCCCGGGCCCGTGGTTGTAACGCATGATCAGGTCGGCGTCGACACCGAACTGGTTGGGGTTCGAGGCGGCGGCGACGACCTGGTAGTCCTGCTTCTGGTCCATCTTCGTGAAGACGGCCGTGGTCTCCTGCGGCGTCAGTGTCGTGCGGACGCCGATCGCGTCCCAGGAGGACTTGATGGTCGGCAGACAGTCGACGATCCAACTCACGTTCACGGAGAGGATGTCGACCTTCAGCCCGCTGACCCCGGCCTCCTTCAGCAGGGCCTTCGCCCTGTCGGGATCGTGGTCGTAGACGGTCTTCGCCCGCCGGTGGCTGGGGTTGCTCTCGTCGAGGAAGGACGTCGACGGCTTCCCATGGCCCTTGAGCGCCACCTCCACCATCTTCTCGGTGTCGATGGCGTAGCGCAGCGCCTGCCGCACCCGCACGTCGTCGAACGGCTTGTGCCTGGTGTTGAACATCAGGAACAGGTTGTTCATCCCGGCGCCGCCCGCGACGGTCAGCCCGCCGCTCTCCAACTGGCCGATGTTGGCGTACGGGATGTTGTCGGCGATCTGCGCGCCCGCGCCGGCACCGGAGATCTTCGCGACGCGGGGCGCCGCGTCCACGATCGTCAGCCAGTTCATCCGCTGGAAGGCGGGCGGGCGGGGGCCGTTGTAGTCGGCGAACGCCTCGAAGGTGGTGTTCGACTTCGGGTGGTGCGCGGTCTGCCGGTACGGGCCCGAGCCGACCGCCAGGCCCTTGATCGCGTCGTTCCAGGCGCCGGGCCGGGAGAAGACGTGCTTCGGCATGACCTTGGCGAGGGTGAGCCGGGAAAGCCCGTCCGGGAAGGGGAACTTCAGCACCAGCTCGACAGTCCGCCGGTCGACCCTGCGGACTTCCTTCAGCCAGCTCGCGAAGAAGCCCTTGGCGAGGGTCTGGGTGTCCGGGTCGAGGATCCGGTCGAAGACGAAGACGACGTCGTCGGCGGTGACGGGCCTGCCGTCGTGGAACGTGGCGCCCTCCCGCAGCGTGAACCGCCACGACGTGCTGTCCGGGTCCTTCGGCACCTCGGTCGCGAGCGCGGCGTACGGCTCGCGGGAGATCGGGTCGGTGTCGAGCAGGCCCTCGTAGATGTGGTGGTTGGCGGCCATGGAGAACGCGGACGCGGTCTGGGTGGGGTCCCAACTGCCGTCGTTGCCGTAGCCGATGACCGCCGTCAGCGTCCGGTTCCGGCCGCCCCCGCCGCCGGTGTCGTTCGTCGACTCGGGCCCGCCGCAGGCCGACAGCGACGCCGAGACGGCGCCGGCCGCACCCAGCGCGCCGGTGTACTTCAGGAACGTCCGGCGATGCGGCGCCGGCACCTCGGGGGTCACGTCGCGCACGGTTCCTCCAAGGGTGAGGAGCCCGTCTCGTACAGGCGGGGGCGGGAGACGAGAGGGAGATACGACGTCCTACGTCCGGTCGGTCAGCGCGACCATAGGAGGGGCGGTGGGGGCGGTCAAGGGAACACGCACGAATGGCGTATATGCCAAAGGTCGGGCCAATGGCACGCGCGAATCCCGGGCGTGGGGGCGCCGTCCCCGGCGCGACGCCCCCACCCGGGACGTGCGTTACGTGAGGGCGTCCGCCAGCAGGGCCGCCGTCTTCTCGATGAGCGGGTGGTCCCACGGGGCGGCCTGGTCCGGCTTCGTCGACTGGATCGCCAGGACCAGCGGGGTGCCGTCCTGCGTCCAGGCGATGCCGACGTTGTTGTTGGTGCCGTACGAGCCGCCGCCCGTCTTGTCGGCGACCGTCCACGTCGGCGGCAGCCCGGCCCGCAGCCGGTTGCCGCTGGTCGTGTTGTGCAGCAGCCAGTGCGTGAGGAGGTCGCGGTCCCGGCGGTTGAGCGCGTCGCCGAAGACCAGACGGGCGTACGTACGGCCGATCGCGCGCGGGCTGGTGGTGTCCGTGATCCGCCACGGTTCGGCCGAGTTCAGCTCCGTCTCCCAGCGGTCCAGGCGGGTCACCGGGTCGCCGAGCGAGCGGGCGAAGCGGGTGATCGCGGTCGGGCCGCCCAGCTCGCGCAGGAGCAGGTTGCCCGCGCCGTTGTCGCTGTAACGGATCGTCACGTCGCACAGCTCGGCGATCGTCATGCCCTCGGCCAGGCGCTCCCTGGTCTTGTCGGAGCCCTCCTTCGGCAGGTCCGCCTCCGTGTAGTGGATCCGGCGGGACAAAACCTCCCCGCGCCGGTCCAGGTCGCGCAGGACGGCGGCGGCAGCCAGGGTCTTGAACAGCGAACAGATCGGGAAGAGCTCGTCGGCACGGTGCCGCACGGTGCTCTTGGTACGGAAGTTGTGCGCGAAGACGCCCAGCCGGGCGCCGTGTTCCTGCTCCAGTGCGCGCAGGCGGGCGGTGACGTCGTCCGACGCGCGGGCGGGCGTCGCCGTCAGCAGGGCCGCGGCCGTGGCGGTGCCGGCGGCGGCGAGCAGCGTACGGCGGGTCATCGGGGACGTGGGCGTCGGGGACGCCGGTATCGGGGACTCGGCTGTCGGGGACTCGGGTGACGTGCGGGCGCTTAAGATCTTGCTCTCCTTCGTCCGGACTGCGTCAACGATCTCTCCGGTGATCGACGCGGGAGCTCATGCCTTTGGTTGCGGTAGGGCCTAGCGGCAGTAGGTGTCCGCGTGGGGCCGCTCCCCGGTGGCCAGGAAGCGGGAGGCCGTGCCGTCGCCGCACACGTTGCCGTTGGCGAGGTAGGCGCCGTGGCCGGTGGAGTTCACCGTGACCATGACGGCACGCCGGCCGAGGGCCTCGCGGAGCTTGAGGGCGCCGCTGAGCGGGGTGGCCACGTCCCGCTCGTTCTGGATGAGCAGGATGTTGGACGGCCCGCGGTCGGTGATCCGCACCGGCGCCTCCTTCGGCGTGTACGGCCAGGCGGCGCACACCAGGGCGTTGCGGGGCATACCGGCGGTGAGCGGGTACTTGACCCGGCTCTCGGCGGCGTCCTTCTCGTAGGCGGCGGCCGAGGCGGGCCAGGCGAGGTCGTTGCAGATGGTCGCGGAGCCGACCGCTACGGAGTCCTGCGGCAGGGGCTCGGGCGGAGCGGGCAGATCACCGCCCTTCCGGGCGGCCAAAACGAGCTGGGCCAGCGCCGGATAGCGGTCGGGGTCGTAGAGGGCGTCCAGCATGGTCTGGCGCAGCACGTTGCCGTTCAGTTCCGCCGGGTTGGCGCCGGGCCAGGGGATCGGCTCGCGGTCGAGGCGGGCGGCGAGCCGCAGGAACAGCGGCCGCACCTCGGCGGCCGTACGGGCCAGGCGGTACTCGCCGGGCCGGGACGCCCACGTGGCGAACTCGGGGAAGTTGTCCTCGACCCCGACCTCGAAGGCCGCGAGCCAGGCGCGCTGCACCCGGGTCGGGTCCGGGTTGTCGTTGCTGTCCAGCACGATGCGGTCGGTGCGGTGCGGGAACAGCTGGCTGTAGAGGGCGCCGACGTACGTGCCGTACGAGACGCCCCACGCGGAGATCTTGCGCTCGCCGAGCGCCGCCTGGATGCGGTCGAGGTCGCGGGCGTTCGTGGCACTGCTGATGTGCTTCATCAGCTCACCGCCGGTGCGGGCGCAGGCGTCCGACATGCGGCGGGCGGTGGCCATGTTCTCCGCGATGGAGCCGTCGGTGGCGGGCCAGGGCCGCAGCTTGGAGACGGCGAGGTCGCCGTGTTCCAGGCCGCAGGTGACGGAGGTGGAGGGCGCCATCCCACGGGGCGCGAACCCGATCAGGTCATAGGCGTCCCGTACTCCCTGGGGCAGCTTCTGCCCCTTCCCGGAGGGAGCGTTGAGGCTGGAGCCGCCGGGGCCACCGGGGATGAGGAACAGCGCCCCGCGGCGGGCCTCGGGCTTCTCACTCGGGATACGGGAGAGGGCCAGACTGATCTCGGGCCCGGTGGGGTCGGCGTAGTCGAGGGGGACCTCGAGGGTGGCGCACTGCTGGCGGGGGTCAGGGGCGGTGGAGCCGCCCGTACTGTCGCACTTCGTCCAGTTGAGGGACTGGGCGGGAGCGGTAGGGGACGAGGGCGTCGACCCCGAGGCGGTTAACGGCGTGGCAAGGCCGGCCAAGGCGGCCGACGCGGCGACGAAGGTGACGTAGGCGGTGTTGCGGCGGCTCTGCTGGGCTCGTGTGCGCTGCTTCATGCGGAAGAGCCTCGCGGATCTCGCGCAACCGCCACATCCGGGCAACGGCCCTGTTCTCCCGGGGGTTTGCCCCAGGGCCGCCCTCAGGTCGGCCGCCCCGCCCGACCGGGTCGGACGGGGACGGCTCGTTCGTCGGCGCCCGCTCAGCTCCGCAGGTTGCCCTCGCACGGCTGCGGGATCGTCGTGGCCGTCGAGGCGTTCAGGTCCCTGAGCGCCTTGTCGCACGCCCTCCACTTCGCGGACGGCTGCTTGTCCGTCTCCCGGACCGTCTTCACCACCGCGGTCAGCTGGACCAGCACCTGCTGCGCCTGGTTCTTGACGCTCGTCGACGTCCTCACGTTGATGACGATCCTCGACACGATCTCGATCGGCTTCGTGACGTTCGCGAGCTGCTTCTTCTTCGCCTGCGACGTGCCCGGGCTCCGGATGACCTTCAGCGCGGCGGTCTGCTCCCGCACGGCTCCCCTGACCGCGGTCTTCGTCTTCGGCGGAACGTCCGGGCGCTGGAGTGCCCGCACGGTGACCCGCACGGTGACCGAGACCTGCACGAGTGCCTGCCGTACCGTCACCGACACCCGCACGTCCACGATCACCTTGACCGAGGCCGTCAGCTCCTTGACGCAGTCGGAGAGCGCCGCCTTGTCCGCCGGGGACGTCCTCGGGCTCTTCATCGCGTCCACCGCGACGATGACCGACACACTGATGTCGACGGCCGCTTCCCTGACCGGCGCCGGCTTGTTCTGGGCCTCGTTCATCACGGTGGCCAGCTCGTTCAGATCGCCCTTCACCTCGTCGGGCGTGTCCGGATCCTCCCTGAGCTTCGCCACCTCCTCCTGCGCCTCTTCGGGCGTGGTGGGCGTGGGCAGAGGCGTCGCTTCGCCGGTCTCGGTCGGTGTGTCCTCGGGCGTGGTGTCCTCGTCGGTGGGTGTGTCCTCCGGCGTGGTGTCCTCGTCGGTGGGTGTGTCCTCCGGTGCGGTGGTCTCGTCGGTCGGTGTGTCCTCCGGTGCGGTGGTCTCGTCGGTGGGTGTGTCCTCCGGTGCGGTGGTCTCGTCGGTGGGTGTGTCCTCCGGTGCGGTGGTCTCGTCGGTCGGTGTGTCCTCCGGCACGGTGGTTTCCGGGTCGGGGGGCGTCGGAGTGGGCTGGGCCGGTGCCGCCGCGCCGGGCGCGAGGTCTTGGGGGGCCGTCACGGCACTGGCCACCCCTGTCGGCAGCGCGAGCGCCGCCGCCAGACAGGCTGCGCCGGTGGCAAGGGGGAATCGCCGAGGGGTGTTTTTGGGCATGATGGTTCCAGGTGCGCTGTGCGGTGTGCGGATGCGCCCTTGCGGACTGGAAGCCTTGCGGACCACGACGGCCACGGTCAGAGAGATCCATGACCCGGCGGGGCAGGCGATACATAAACCACTCTTCGCCCGCCCGTCCCATCGCGCAACTCGGGCACCAGCCCTGAGGAACCCCGGCTTGGACCTAGAGGATGCCCGCCTTCGCGGTCCGTGTGAACGCGGCCCAGGCGGCAGCCCCGATCAGCACAACCGGCCCGTCCGTGACCTTGCTGTCCCGCACGGGGACAACGCCGGGGACTCCGTCGGCGACCTCGACGCAGTTTCCGCCATCGCCGTTGCTGTACGTGCTCTTGCGCCAGCGGGCATTGCTCAGGTCGTACTCGCGCATCGTCTGAAGTCCTCAGCCGCCGATTGGATCAGGGCGAGGGACGCCTCCGGCGACAGAGCGGCGCCCCTGAGCAGATCGTAGGCTCGGTTGGCTCGCTTCACCACTGACGGGTCGTCCAGGAGGCTTCCCGAAAACGAGGTCTCCGTGTAGGCGGTTGGGGGCGCGTCCTCGAACTCCATGAGCCGTAGTGAGCCGTTGTTGGCGGGTGCCCCCGCTGAGAAGGGGAGTACTTGCAACACCACCTTGCGCTCGCGGGCCATCTTGGCCATGTGCTCCAGTGCCTCAGCCGCGACCTTCGGTCCGCCTACGGGGATGCGGAGCACCGTTTCGTGCACGATGGCCCAATACTCCGGCCTTGTAGCGTCCTTGAGGATGTCGGACCGCTCCATGCGGGCCGCGACCCGGTCGTCGATGAACTCGTCAGCCGCGAACGGGTGTGTCGCCAGGACGAGGGCCCTCGTGTAGGCCGCTGTTTGCAGCAGACCCGGGATGACGGACGGCTCCCAGTCGCAGATCTTCGTCGCCAGCCTCTCCAGCTCCACGACCTCCGCGAAGTAATCCGCATACCTCTTATCATCAATGAGTTTCCTGCACAGCCGCTCGAAAATACCGTCGGTTTGCAGTACCTCATCAATCCGCTTCGCGACATCCAACTGCGGCTTCCGAATGGCCTGTTCGAATTGGCCGATATAGCCGCCGGAGACAAACACCCGCGCCCCCAACTCCACCTGCGTGAGCCCCGCATCCTCCCTGTGCCGCTTCAGCTCCGCGCCGAAGAACTCCCAGGCCGCCTGCCGCGAACCGTTGGCCATCGCCGAACCCCCTTGCGCTGCCCTGCACTTGTAGGGCACAGACCCTTCCTGAGTGTAGAGGCGGAGCGTCACTGTGGAGATGCGAGGAGTGAAAATGAAAAAGAGAGGGGAGCACGGTGAAGGCACAGCACGCGGCGCCCTGCGTCGAAGAAGCGGAGGAAGCAGTGAAAGAATTGCGGACGGAACTCGCCAAGGCGGGAATTACCCTGCCGTCACTGGGGCTGGATCCGGTGAGTCTTGCGCGGGAGGCGCCCTGTCCGCTCATCGAATTGGGCCGGTGTTCCGTCGACACCGCCCGGCGGCTCGCGGCGGTGCTCCGATGAAGCCGCCGGTGGGTGCGTACGTCGTGGACACCCGAACGGGTCGGGTCGGCATCGTCATGGGACACGAGGGGCCCTACGTACAGCTGAGACCGTACGGGGGCGGCAAGGAGTGGGACGTTGATCCCCGTGCCGTCCGGAACGCGACCCCCGCCGAGCGGCTGCGCGCGGCGACGGCGTACGCCAACGCACGCAGCCGCGGGGAGGTCCCTTGACGTACGTGCCCGGCAGCCGAGCGCGTAGGCGAGAATGACTCCATGAGTCTGTTCCGCGACGACGGCATCGTGCTGCGCACCCAGAAGCTGGGTGAGGCGGACCGGATCATCACGCTGCTCACGCGCGGTCACGGCCGGGTACGGGCGGTGGCCCGAGGCGTGCGCAGGACGAAGTCGAAGTTCGGTGCGCGCCTCGAACCCTTCTCGCATGTCGACGTGCAGTTCTTCGCGAAGGGCAGCGAGCTGGTCGGGCGCGGGCTGCCGCTGTGCACGCAGAGCGAGACGATCGCTCCGTACGGCGGCGGGATCGTGACCGACTACGCGCGGTACACCGCCGGGACGGCCATGCTGGAGACGGCGGAGCGGTTCACCGATCACGAGGGGGAGCCGGCGGTGCAGCAGTACCTGCTGCTCGTGGGCGCGCTGCGGACGCTCGCCCGGGGCGAGCACGCCCCGCACCTCGTCCTCGACGCCTTCCTGCTGCGGTCGCTGGCCGTCAACGGGTACGCGCCCAGCTTCAGCGACTGCGCGAAGTGCGGCATGCCCGGGCCGAACCGGTTCTTCTCGGTGGCGTCGGGCGGCAGCGTCTGCGCGGACTGCCGGGTGCCCGGCAGCGTCGTACCCTCGCCGCAGGCTCTGGAACTCCTCGGCGCGCTGCTTACGGGAGACTGGGAGACCGCGGACGCGTGCGAGCCGCGGTACGTCCGGGAGGGGAGCGGGCTGGTGTCCGCGTACCTGCACTGGCATCTGGAGCGCGGGCTGCGCTCCCTGCGGTACGTAGAGAAGTAGCAGAAGCAGAGAAGCAGAGAAGCGGAAAGAACCGAGGAGACGAGAAAGACATGGCCGTACGCGGGATCCTGGGGCGTCAGCGCCGGGAGTACAGGACGCCGGAGCCGCACCCGTCCGGCGCGCGGCCCCCGAAGCTCCCCGGTGAGCTGGTCCCCAACCATGTGGCCATCGTCATGGACGGCAACGGGCGGTGGGCCAAGGAGCGCGGGCTGCCGCGCACCGAGGGGCACAAGGTCGGCGCCGAGCGCGTGCTGGACGTGCTGCAGGGCGGGATCGAGATGGGCGTCGGCGCGATCTCGCTGTACGCCTTCTCCACCGAGAACTGGAAGCGGTCGCCGGACGAGGTGCGCTTCCTGATGAACTTCAACCGTGACTTCATCCGGAAGTCCAGGGACCAGCTGGACGAGCTCGGGGTGCGGGTGCGCTGGGTGGGGCGGATGCCGAAGCTGTGGCGTTCCGTGGCCAAGGAGCTCCAGATCGCGCAGGAGCAGACCAAGGACAACGACCGGCTGACGCTGTACTTCTGCATGAACTACGGCGGCCGTGCGGAGATCGCGGACGCGGCCAAGGCCCTGGCGGAGGACGTGAGGGCGGGCAGGCTCGACCCGTCGAAGGTCACGGAGAAGACCTTCGCGAAGTACCTCTACTACCCGGACATGCCGGACGTGGACCTGTTCCTGCGGCCGAGCGGCGAGCAGCGTACGTCGAACTACCTGTTGTGGCAGAGCGCCTACGCCGAGATGGTGTTCCAGGACGTGCTGTGGCCGGACTTCGACCGGCGTGACCTGTGGCGGGCGTGTGTGGAGTTCGCCTCGCGGGACCGGCGGTTCGGCGGGGCCATTCCCAACGAGGAGCTGTTGGCCATGGAGGGCAAGCAGCAGTAGGGGAGGTCGGAGCCCGGGGGGCGCCGCGCGCCCCCCCGGAACGGTTACGCCTTCGCCGCGCACTCCGCGCACGTGCCGAAGATCTCCACCGTGTGGGCCACGTTGACGTAGCCGTGCTCGGCGGCGATGGCCTCCGCCCACTTCTCCACGGCCGGGCCCTCGACCTCGACGGCCTTGCCGCAGCTGCGGCAGACCAGGTGGTGGTGATGGTCGCCGGTGGAGCAGCGGCGGTAGACGGACTCGCCGTCGGCGGTGCGCAGCACGTCGACCTCGCCGGCGTCGGCGAGGGACTGCAGGGTGCGGTAGACCGTGGTGAGCCCGACCGAGTCGCCCTTGTGCTTGAGCATGTCGTGGAGTTCCTGCGCGCTGCGGAACTCGTCGACCTCTTCGAGGGCCGCCGCCACGGCGGCGCGCTGCCGGGTGGCGCGGCCCTTCACGGACGGTCCAGCGGTGGTCACCGGTTGCCTCCTCACGTCTGCCTTGCCCGGGCCATTGTGCCAGCCCGGGATGGGCGCGGTCAGACGCCGACCTCGTCGGTGGTCTTCCGAGTGGCCGGAATCGCGCACTCCGCGGGGTCCGCGCCGGGCTGTGCGACGGCCGCCGCGCGGGCGCGGTGCCGGGCCAGCGGAGCCGCCAGCACCGTCAGCACGACGAACGCCCCGATGGTCAGCAGCACGATCGTCGCTCCCGGCGGGACGTCCTGGTAGTACGACGTGACCGTGCCGCCGATCGTCACGCTCACGCCGATGGCGACGGCGATCGCGAACGTGGCGGCGAAGCTGCGGGTGAGCTGCTGGGCCGCCGCCACGGGGACCACCATCAGCGCCGAGACCAGCAGCAGGCCCACGACCCGCATGGCGACCGTCACCGTCACGGCCGCCGTGATCGCCGTCAGCAGGTTCAGAACGCGCACCGGCAGGCCCGTCACCCGCGCGAACTCCTCGTCCTGGCTGACCGCGAACAGTTGACGGCGCAGGCCGAGGGTGACCAACACGACAAAGGCCGCCAGGACGCAGATCGCCGTGACGTCCGACTGGGAGACCGTCGACAGGGAGCCGAACAGGTACGACGTCAGGTTCGCGTTGGAGCCCGTCGGCGCGAGGTTGATGAACATCACGCCGCCGGCCATGCCGCCGTAGAAGAGCATCGCGAGGGCGATGTCGCCGCGGGTCTTGCCGTACCAGCGGATCAGCTCCATGAGGACCGCGCCGAGGACGGAGACCAGCGTCGCCATCCACACCGGGGACCAGGACAGCAGGAAGCCGAGGCCGACGCCCGTCATCGCCACGTGGCCGATGCCGTCGCCCATCAGGGCCTGGCGGCGCTGCACGAGGTAGATGCCGACGGCGGGGGCCGTGATGCCGACCAGGACGGCGGCGAGCAGCGCCCGCTGCATGAAGGCGTAGTCGAGGAAGTCCATCAGCTCAGCAGTCCCGTGCGGATCGGTTCGGCGCCCGCCGGTGCGTGCGGGTGTACGTGGTCGTGGCCGGGCAGCGCGTGCTGGCCGACGGCCTTGGGCGGCGGGCCGTCGTGCACGACGCAGCCGTCGCGCAGGACGACCGCCCGGTCGATCAGGGGCTCCAGGGGGCCCAGTTCGTGCAGGACCAGCAGGACGGTCGTGCCCCGGGACACCTGCTCTTCCAGGGTCCGCGCCAGCACCTCCTGGCTGGCCAGGTCGACGCCCGCCATCGGCTCGTCCATGATCAGCAGTTCGGGTTCGGGGGCCAGGGCGCGCGCGATGAGGACGCGCTGGTGCTGGCCGCCGGACAGCGCGTTGACGGAGTCCTTGGCCCGGTCCGCCATGCCGACCAGGTCGAGAGAGCGTCGTACGGCCTCGCGGTCGGCCTTGCGGAAGACGCCGAAGCGGGTGCGCGACAGGCGGCCGGCGGAGACGACCTCGGTCACGGTGGCGGGTACGCCGCCCGCGGCCGTGGTGCGCTGCGGGACGTAGCCCACGCGCCACCAGTCCCGGAATCGCCGGCGAGGTGCGCCGAACAGCTCGATCTCGCCGGCGCTGACCGGCACCTGGCCGATGACGGTCCGCACGGCCGTCGACTTGCCGGAACCGTTCGCGCCGAGCAGCGCGACGACCTCACCGCGGGTCACGGTGAGGTCGATGCCGCGCAGGACGGGGCGCGAGCCCAGCTCCGCGCGGACGCCGCGCAGGGATATGACGGGCTCGGTCATGCCGCCCTCCGATGGTTGATCACTTGGCTCCCAGGGCCGTCTGCAGGGCCTTGAGGTTGGCTTCCATGACCTGGAAGTAGTCGTCGCCCTTGGACTTGTCCGTGATGCCCTCGAGCGGGTCGAGGACGTCCGTCTTCAGGCCCGCGTCCTTGGCGAGGGTCTTCGCGGTCTTGTCGGAGACCAGTGTCTCGTAGAACACGGTGGTCACGCCGTCCGCCTTGGCCTCCTGCTGGAGCTCCTTGACGCGGGCCGCGCTCGGCTCGCTCTCCGGGTCCAGACCGGAGATGGCCTCCTGGGTGAGGCCGTAGCGGTGGGCGAGGTAGCCGAAGGCGGCGTGGTTGGTGAAGAAGACCTTGGTCTTGGTGTTCTTCAGGCCGTCCTCGAACTTGGTGTCGAGGTCGGTCAGCTTCTTGACCAGGTCCTCGGTGTTCTTCTTGTAGTCGGCCGCGTTGTCCGGGTCCGCCTTCTCGAAGGCCTTGCCCACGCCCTGGGCGACCTCGGCGTACTTCACCGGGTCCAGCCAGACGTGCGGGTCGAGGGCGTGCTCCTCCTCCTCCGCGTGGCCCTCCTCCGCGTGGCTCTCCTCGGCGTGGCTCTCCTCGGCGTGCGCTTCTTCGCCGCCGTGGTCGTGGCCGTCCTCGGTGCCGAGGTCCTCCAGCTTCGTGAGGGTCGCCGCGTCGATCTTCGTCTTGATCCCGGACTGGGTGACGGCCTCGTCGACGGAGGGCTGCAGGCCCTTGAGGTAGAGCGCCGCGTCGGCCTCCTCGAGCTGCGCCCGCTGCTGGGTGCTGATCTCCAGGTCGTGCGGCTCCTGGCCGGGCTCGGTGAGGCTGGAGACCTTCACGTGGTCGCCGCCGATCTGCTCGGCGAGGAAGGCCATCGGGTAGAACGACGCGACGACGTCGAACTTGTCCGAGTTGCCCGCGTTGCCCGCTGCCGTGCTGTCGCTGGAGCATGCGGAGAGGGTGCCGAGGCCGAGTGCGGTGGCCGCGGTCACCGCAGCCGCGGGTATGAGGCGTCGTCGTACGTTCATGACACTCATTTTCAACAAATGTGGAAACCGTTGTCAACAAAGCGTCTGAGCGGCCCTGAGGCGGCACCGATTTGGTTGAGGGGCCATCCCCGCCGGTAACCTGAAGCATTCGCTGGAAGCGTCTCGCTTCGTCGCCCGTCGTCGTAATGAAGAGAGCACCGTGGCCGCCGACAAGATCGACACCATCGTCAGCCTGAGCAAGCGCCGTGGCTTCGTATTCCCCTGTAGTGAGATCTACGGCGGTCAGCGCGCCGCCTGGGACTACGGCCCCTTGGGTGTCGAGCTCAAGGAGAACCTCAAGCGCCAGTGGTGGCGCTACATGGTGACGTCGCGCGAGGACGTCGTCGGGATCGACTCGTCCGTGATCCTGGCCCCCGAGGTCTGGGTCGCCTCCGGCCACGTCGCCACCTTCACGGACCCGCTGACCGAGTGCACCTCCTGCCACAAGCGGTTCCGCGCGGACCACCTGGAGGAGGCCTACGAGGCCAAGCACGGCCGCCTGCCGGAGAACGGCCTCGCGGACGTCAACTGCCCCAACTGCGGCAACAAGGGCCAGTTCACCGAGCCCAAGCAGTTCTCGGGTCTGCTGTCCACCCACCTCGGCCCCACGCAGGACTCCGGCTCCGTCGCCTACCTGCGCCCCGAGACCGCACAGGGTATCTTCACCAACTTCGCCCAGGTGCAGACCACCTCGCGCCGCAAGCCGCCGTTCGGCATCGCCCAGATGGGCAAGTCGTTCCGCAACGAGATCACGCCGGGCAACTTCATCTTCCGCACCCGCGAGTTCGAGCAGATGGAGATGGAGTTCTTCGTCAAGCCGGGCGAGGACGAGAAGTGGCACGAGTACTGGATGGAGCAGCGCTGGAACTGGTACACGGGCCTCGGCCTGCGTGAGGAGAACATGCGCTGGTACGAGCACCCGAAGGAGAAGCTCTCCCACTACTCCAAGCGCACCGCCGACATCGAGTACCGCTTCAACTTCGGCGGCAACGAGTGGGGCGAGCTGGAGGGTGTCGCCAACCGCACCGACTACGACCTCACGGCCCACTCCAAGGCCTCCGGCCAGGACCTCTCCTACTTCGACCAGGAGGCCGGCGAGCGCTGGACGCCGTACGTCATCGAGCCCGCGGCCGGTGTCGGCCGGGCGATGCTCGCCTTCCTCCTCGACGCGTACGTCGAGGACGAGGCGCCCAACGCCAAGGGCAAGATGGAGAAGCGGACCGTGCTGCGCCTGGACCACCGCCTGGCCCCGGTGAAGGTCGCGGTGCTGCCGCTGTCCCGGAACCCGGAGCTGTCCCCGAAGGCCAAGGGCCTGGCCCAGACCCTGCGCCAGCACTGGAACATCGAGTTCGACGACGCCGGCGCCATCGGCCGCCGCTACCGCCGCCAGGACGAGATCGGTACGCCGTACTGCGTGACCGTCGACTTCGACACGCTGGACGACAACGCGGTGACGGTGCGCGAGCGTGACTCCATGAAGCAGGAGCGCGTGTCGCTCGACCAGATCGAGGGGTACCTCGCCGGCCGTCTGATCGGCTGCTAGGGCTTCCGGCTGCCAGGGCTTCACCGCCCGCGTATTGGCCCTCGATACGGGTTCCGCTGTGGACCTGTGTCGAGGGCCGTCGCTTTACCAGGGTGGCGGTCATGAGTATCGCGTTCCTGCTGACCACCCTCGTCGTGGTCGCCACACCCGGCACCGGGGTCGTCTACACCCTCGCGGCCGGGCTGTCCCGGGGCCGCCGCGCGAGCGTCGTCGCCGCGTTCGGCTGCACCCTCGGCATCGTCCCGCACATGCTGGCCACGATCACCGGCGTCGCCGCGCTGCTGCACGCCAGCGCCACCGCCTTCCAGATCCTCAAGTACGCCGGTGTCGCCTACCTCCTCTACATGGCCTGGGCCATGCTCAGGGACCGGGAGGCGATCGCGGTGGACCGGGGCGAGGCCGCTCCGGCCTCGGCTGGCCGGGTGATCGTTCGGGGCGTTCTGATCAATCTCCTCAACCCGAAGCTGACGATCTTCTTCTTCGCGTTCCTGCCGCAGTTCGTGAGCCCGGGCGAGCCGCACTCGGTGGTTCGGATGCTGGCGCTGAGCGGCGTCTTCATGGCGGTGACCTTCCTGGTCTTCGCCGGGTACGGCATCCTCGCGGCCTCCGTGCGCAGCCATGTCACCTCACGTCCGCGTGTGATGGCGTGGCTGCGGCGAAGCTTCGCCGGGTCCTTCGTGGCGCTCGGGGCGAAGCTGGCACATGACAGCTGACAGATATTGAAATCTGTCAGCTGTCATGCCATCGTGGGGTCATGACGACGCAGACCCGACCCCTCGGAACCACCGGCCCCCGTGTCTCCGCCCTCGGCCTCGGCTGCATGGGCATGTCCGCGCTGTACGGCGACGCGGACCGGGCCGAATCCGTCGCGACCATCCACGCCGCCCTGGAAGCGGGCGTGACCCTGCTCGACACCGGCGACTTCTACGGCATGGGGCACAACGAGCTGCTGATCGGCGAGGCCCTGCGCACCGCTCCGGCTTCCCGGCGCGACCAGGCGCTGATCAGCGTGAAGTTCGGCGCGCTGCGCGGCCCGGACGGCTCCTGGATCGGCCACGACGCCCGCCCGGCCGCCGTGAAGAACTTCGCCGCCTACACACTCCAGCGCCTCGGCGTCGACCACATCGACATCTACCGGCCCGCCCGCCTCGACCCGGACGTCCCCATCGAGGAGACGGTCGGCGCGATCGCCGAGCTCGTCGAGCAGGGCTACGTCCGCCACATCGGTCTGAGCGAGGTCGGCGCCGAGACGATACGGCGGGCCGCGGCCACCGCCCCGATCACGGACCTGCAGATCGAGTACGCCCTCGTCACCCGCGGTATCGAGGCCGAGATCCTGCCGACCGTCCGCGAACTGGGCATCGGCATCACGGCGTACGGTGTGCTCTCCCGCGGCCTGATCTCCGGCCACTTCACTCGCGACCGGCAGCTCGCCGCGAACGACTTCCGGGCCCACTCGCCCCGCTTCCAGGGCGACAACCTCCAGCGCAACCTCGACCTCGTGGAGGCGCTCCGGAAGATCGCCGAGGAGAAGGGCGTGACCGTCGCGCAGATCGCCATCGCCTGGGTGCTCTCCCGCGGGGAGGACATCGTGCCGCTGGTCGGCGCCCGGCGCCGGGACCGGCTCGCGGAGTCCCTGGGCGCGCTGGAGGTGACGCTGGAGGCGGCCGACCTGGCGGCGATCGAGCAGGCCGTGCCCGCGGACGCGGCGGCGGGCGAGCGCTACGCGGCCGCGCAGATGGCGATGCTCGACAGCGAACGGTGATCGTCGCTCCGGGTACGGTCTAGTACATGGCACCGACCACCGAGACCCTGACCGCCGAGCGCATCCTCGAAGCGACCGAGGAGGTGCTGCGCCGCCATGGACCGGCCAAGGCGACCGTGGTGGACGTGGCCCGCGCGCTCGGCGTCAGCCACGGCAGTGTCTACCGGCACTTCCGTACGAAGGCGGCGCTGCGCGAGGCGGTGACCAAGCGGTGGCTGGACCGGACCTCCGAGGAACTGTCCGGCATCGTCGCCGAGGACCGCGATCCGGAGGCCCGGCTGCGGGACTGGCTGACGGCCCTGTTCGCCGCCAAGCGCCGCAAGGCGGGCCAGGACCCGGAGCTGTTCGCCACGTACATGGTCCTGGTCGGTGAGAACGGCGAGGCGGTCGGCGCGCACATCGACGACCTGACCGGGCAGTTGACGCGGATCGTGGAGGCGGGCGTCGCGTCCGGTGCCTTCGCGCCCCCGGCCGACCCCGCGACCACGGCCCGCGCCCTCTTCCAGGCCACGGGCCGCTTCCACGACCCGGGCTACGCCCGGGAGTGGGAGGAGCCGGGCGTCGAGGCCGACTTCGCGGCGGTCGTGGAGCTGCTGCTGCGGGGGCTGCGGGGCTGAACGCCCGCGACGGCTGCCGCCGCTCACGCCGCCGTCGGGTCCACCGTCGCCTGGTGCGCCTCGGCCAGGTGTTCCTCCGCCTTCAGCCACGGCAGGAACTGGGCTCCGCGCCGCCAGCCGCACGTGTCGCACCTGATCGTGCGCTGCACGCCCGTGCGCTGCACCCGCACGACGTGCTCCCGGCCGTGCTGGTCCCAGCGGCTCACCTTGCTCGTGTCGACCTGCCTGCTCTGCGGCATGGCACCTCCGGGCATCCGCGGACGGGGACGACAAGGAGTGTGCAGCACGACCAACATCAACGGGCGGTCCCGGCGCGGAGTTGACCAAGCCGTGCCCTGACGTTCACCGCCGCCGCGTGGTGCGGTGGGCCCACGCCGGTGTCCAGACCTCGCCGCCCGGGGGGCCGGAGCGTACGGAGGTGAGGTGCCGGCGGAGCGCGGTGAGGGCCGGGTGCGGGTGGTCGGCGCGCCAGAGCAGGGAGTGCGGGTAGACCGGGGTCGGGTCGCGCAGCGGGATGAGCCGCAGGTCGTAGCCGGCGGGCCAGACCAGGGGGGTCTGTGTGCCGAGGAACGTCGCCAGGGTCGAGGAGGCCGCGATCGTGTCGATGAGGGCCTCGACCCCGAAGTTGGGGCCGGTCGACTCGATGGTCAGCCCGAAGTCGGCGGCCAGTGCCTCGTAGTACGCGGTCCACTCCGTGCCGGGGACGTTGCCCGGCATCCAGATGCGGTGGCCGGCCAGCTGGGCCGGGGTGACCGCGGCGGCGGTGGCGAACTCGTGGGTGGGGCCGGTGAACAAGTAGAGCGGCTCGTCGTGCACCGGGGTGATCTCGATGCCGTCGGGGATCCGCTGCCCGGGCATGGTGACGGCGCGGAAGGTGGTGTCGATCGTTCCGTCACGGACGGCGGCGATGGCCTCCTGCGAGCCGGGGAGGGTCACGACGTCGAGGGCGATCCCGGGATGGGCGTGGTGGAAGTCGCGCAGCAGACCGGCCACCGAGGCCCGTCGTCCGACCACGTCGACGCGCAGGGCGCGGCTGCCGGGGCGTACGGCGGCGGCCGCCCGCTCCTCGGCCTGGAGCAGGGCCCGGGCGTGCGGCAGGAACGCCTGCCCGTCGATGGTGAGCTCCGCGCCGCGCGGCGTGCGGGTCAGCAGCCGTACCCCGAGGTCCTTCTCCAGGGCGGCGACGCGCTTGGAGACGGCCTGCTGGGTCAGGGACAGGTCGACGGCGGCCTTCTGGAACTGGCCGGCGTCCGCGACGGCGACGAAGGTGCGTACGGCGTTGAGGTCCACGCAGGGACCCTAGTTCCCCAACGATCGGTTGTGGGTGGGTGGTGGGCCGGTCGCTCGATCCGTGGGGGGGCAGGGAGATGTCAGGGCAGTGCCAGCAACTGCCTGGCGTGGGCGGGCAGTTCGACTTCGGCGAGGCCGGTGAGGAGGTCCCGCAGCGGCACGAGTCCGTCGGCCAGGACCGTGCCGTTGGACAGGAGCAGCGTCGGGACCGGTGTGTCGCTGAGGGCCGGGCCGCCGAGTGCGCAGAGGGCTTCGCCCTGGCGGCGGACGCGGTCCCGCAGGCCCGCGGTGCCGCCGGTGAGCGCGATGACGCGGTCGATGGTCCAGGTGTCGAGCGCCGTGCGGTTGTCGTACGTCGCGTTCGCCCCGGCCGCGATGCGGGAGGCGGCCTCCAGGGTGGTGGCGGTGACCAGGGCGACGTGCGCCAGGATCTGGTCGGCGTTCCACTCGCCGGGCGGCGGGGCGGGGCCCGGGTCGCCCGCGTCGGCCACGGTGGCGGCGGCCTCCAGCAGGGCGTCGTAGGCGTTGCGGAGCGGGGTCGTGTCCAGCATGGCTGCTTCTCTTTCCGCGGTGGTCAGGCGTGGGTGCCGGACATTTCCCAGGGCGCCTGCGGGAGGACCTCACCGGTCTCCAGCAGCGACTTGAGGTTCGCCAGCACGGCCGGCCAGCCCTGCGAGATCCCCTGGAGCATCTCCTGGTTGGGCAGGTTCTCGTGGGTCACGGTGAGGCGGACGATGTCCTCGTGCGGTTCGACGAGGAAGGTGACGACCGACGGGTCCCGCATCGAGCCGATGGAGTCCTCGAAGGTGATGACCAGGCGCGTCGGGGGTTCGGCCTTGACCACCACCCCGGCGACGTCGACGGCGTCCGATCCGTCGACGCGCCGGTGCTCCCAGGGCGAGCCCTCCTGCCAGTCGGACACGTTGGCGTGCCCCCAGTAGCGGGCCGTGAGGTCCGCGTCCGTCAGGGCCTGCCACACCTGCTCGGCGGTGGCGCGGATGTAGGTGACGTAGACGTAGGTCGGTACGGGGCTGGTCGCGCTGGTCATGGCGTACTCCTCTGCCTGGTTCCGGATGGCGCTGATCGCTTGCAGGCGGGGTCGGTCGAACCGGGAGATCCAGCGCTCCTCGATCTCGTGGATCGGCACGGGGTTGAGATAGTGCAGCCGTTCCCGGCCACGCCGTACGACGGTCACGAGGTTGGCCCGCACGAGCAGGTCGAGGTGCTGGGTCGCCGACTGGCGTGCCATGTCCAGGTGTTCGCACAGCTCGCGCAGCGTCTGGCCGCCCCGCTCGCGCAGGCGGTCGAGCAGGAGTCGTCGGGTGGGGTCGGCCAGTGCCTTGAAGGTCAGGTCCATCGCTTCCGGTTCGAAGCTCACGCTCTATTGTGCAGGTAAATACCTGCCTATTGTCAATGGCTGGTTTCCCGGCCGGGCTCTCACCGTTGTCCGGCCGGGCTCTCACCGTTGTTACGCGCCGGCTCCCGCGGCTTCCCGTACCTCGTCCGCCGCCAGCCGATCCGCCGTGCGCTCGGCGGTGCGCCGGGCCCAGCGGCCACTGGTCACCGCGCCGAGGACCAGGACCGCGAGACCGCAGGCGACGAGGATCCACCAGCCGGGGCGGGCGGCCGGCACGAAGGTGTCCCGGTACGAGGAGGCCCCCACGCCCGCCGCCAGCACCGCCCCGACCACCGCGACGCCCAGGGTCTGGCCGAGCTGCCGGCTGGTGGAGGCGACGGCGGCGGCGACGCCGGCCTGGGCGCGGGGCATGCCGGAGACGGCCGTGTTGGTGATGGGGGCGTTGACGAAGCCGAAGCCGATGCCGAAGAGGGCGTAGCCGAGGAAGAGGATGACGTCGGACGTCTCGGCGTCGAAGGCGGCGAAGAGGAGCGCGCTCGCCGTCATCGCGCAGCCCGCGACCACCAGGGACAGGCGCGGGCCGCGACTGCCGACCAGACGGCCGGACAGCGGGGCGCACAGGAAGGTCGGGACCGCCATCGGGAGCATCCACAGGCCCGCGTCCAGGGCGTCCAGGCCCCGGACGTTCTGCAGGTACAGGGTCGACAGGAAGAGGAAGCCGCCCAGGGACGCGAACGCGCTGATCGCGATCACCGTCGCCCCGCTGAACGGCGCCGAGCGGAAGAACCGCAGGTCGATCAGCGGCTCCGTGCGGCGGGGTTCGTACCAGAGCAGGCCGAACAGCGCGGCCGGCGCGAGCGCGGCGAACGGGGCGACCGCCGTGAGGGCCGCGTGCGGGGCCTCGATGATCGCGTACGTCAGGGAGCCGAACAGAGCGATCACCAGGAGCTGCCCGACCGGGTCGGGGCGGCGGGCCTTGCCGGCGCGGGACTCGGGCACGAAGCGCAGGGTGAGCAGCAGGGCGGCCAGGCCCACCGGCAGGTTGATCCAGAAGATCGCGCGCCAGCCGACCGACTCGACCAGGAGGCCGCCGACCAGCGGCCCGGCGGCCATCGAGATGCCGACGACCGCGCCCCACGCGCCGATCGCGCGGGCCCGCTCACGCGGGTCGGTGAAGGTGTTGGTGATGATCGACATGGCGACCGGGTTCAGCATCGAGCCGCCCACCGCCTGCACCATCCGGAAGACGATCAGCAGGTCGAGGTCGGGTGCCAGGGAGCACAGCAGCGAGCCGACGGTGAAGACGACCAGGCCCGCCATGAAGACCCGCTTGCGGCCGATCCGGTCGGCCGTGGAGCCGGCGAGCATCAGCAGCGAGGCCAGTACCAGCGTGTACGCGTCGATCGTCCACTGCAGGCCCGACGTGCTCGCGCGCAGCTCCCGCTGCATCGACGGCAGGGCGACGTTCAGGACCGTGTTGTCCAGGCTCACGATCAGCAGACTCATGCAGCAGATCGCGAGCACCAGCATGCGTCGGCGAGGGGTGAGCTCGGGCATGGGCATCATCGTACGCCGACTTCGATAGTGCGGCTAACTAATGAATTGGGTCGCCTCATCGCGCTGCACAATGGAGGAATGTCCACGCCCCTGCAGATCGGTCCGCACACCGTCCAGCCGCCCGTCGTCCTGGCCCCCATGGCCGGGATCACCAACGCGCCCTTCCGCACGTTGTGCCGGGAGTTCAGCGGCGGCAAGGGCCTGTTCGTCAGCGAGATGATCACCACTCGGGCGCTGGTCGAGCGCAATGAGAAGACCATGCAGCTGGTCACCTTCGACCCGAGCGAGCGGCCCCGCTCCATCCAGCTGTACGGCGTCGACCCGGTGACCGTCGGCAAGGCCGTCCGCATGATCGCGGAGGAGGACCTCGCCGACCACATCGACCTGAACTTCGGCTGCCCGGTCCCGAAGGTGACCCGCAAGGGCGGCGGCTCGGCCCTGCCGTACAAGCGGAACCTGCTGCGGGCGATCCTGCGCGAGGCCGTGAGCGGGGCCGGGGACCTGCCGGTGACGATGAAGATGCGCAAGGGCATCGACGACGACCACCTCACGTATCTGGATGCGGGGCGGATCGCCGTCGAGGAGGGCGTCACCGCCATCGCGCTGCACGGCCGCACGGCCGCCCAGCACTACGGGGGTACGGCCGACTGGGACGCCATCGCGCGGCTCAAGGAGCACGTGCCGGAGATCCCGGTGCTCGGCAACGGCGACATCTGGTCGGCCCAGGACGCGCTGCGGATGGTGCGGGAGACCGGCTGCGACGGGGTGGTGGTCGGGCGCGGGTGCCTGGGGCGGCCGTGGCTGTTCTCGGACCTGGTGGCGGCCTTCGAGGGGCGTACCGAGGCCCGTGCCGGAGGCACTGATGGATGCAGTGCGCGGCCGACGCTCCGTGAGGTCGCCGACGTCATGGTCCGCCATGCCACGCTGCTCGGCGAGTGGATCGGGGACGAGTCGCGCGGTGTCATCGACTTCCGCAAGCACGTGGCCTGGTACCTGAAGGGCTTCGCGGTCGGCTCCGAGATGCGCAAGAAGCTCGCGATCACCTCCTCGCTGGAGGAACTGCGGGCCGGGCTGGACGAGCTGGACCTCGACCAGCCCTGGCCGGCCGGTGCCGACGGGCCCCGGGGCCGTACGTCCGGCAACAACCGGGTGGTGCTGCCGGACGGCTGGCTGAAGGACCCGTACGACTGCGCCGGGGTCGGCGAGGACGCCGAGCTGGACACCTCGGGGGGCTGATCAGCCGCCCGAGGTGTGCGGGGTGGAGCCGTAGGCCTTCAGGAAGCGGTCGCGGAAGGAGTCCATCCGCCATACCGGGGCGTCCTTGGCGGGCTTCAGTCCGGTCGTCCAGTTCCAGTCGGCGATCTTGTCCAGGACCTTCGGGTCCTTGGCGACGATCGAGACCGGCACGTCCCGGCTGGCGTTGTTGCCGCTGACCCGGGCGATGGGCTGGTGGTCGCCGAGGAAGACCAGGACGGTGTCGTCGGTGCCGTAGCGCTCCAGCCACTGGGTGAGGCTGGTGACCGAGTACTCGATGGACCTGCCGTACTCCTGCCGGGACCTGGTGGTGTCGGTGATGACGTCCTCGGCCTTCTCGCCCGCCTTCTGGACGGTGTCGAAGACCGAGCCGTCGCCGAGTTCGTCCCAGTCGACCAGCTTCGGGATCGGTGCCCAGGGCTGGTGGCTGGAGGTCAGGATGACGAACGACATCAGCGGCCTGTCGCGCTTCCTGCCGTGCACCTGGCGCTGGAAGGCCTCCAGCGCGTACTGGTCGGGCATGGTCGACCAGCTGAACTTCGGTCCCCGGTAGCCCAGGTCGAAGGCGTCGTACATCCGGTCGAGGCCGTACCACTTCGCCTCCGGCCAGCCCTTCTGCACGCCGGGCATGACGCCGACCGTGTCCCAGGCGCCGGTCTTCCGGAACGCCTTGGTGAGGGTGAGGTGGTCGCCCGCGGTGACGGTGCGGTAGCGGCGCTGGTTGTCGAGCCACAGGCCCGACATGAACGTGGAGTGGCCGAGCCAGCTGCTGCCGCCGAACGTCGCCGAGGTCAGCCAGCCGCTCCGGGCGTGGAAGCCCGCCTCGGCCAGGGCCTTGGTGCCGGTGTCGAGCGTCCTGTTCACGCCCGGTGCCATGATCGGGTCCTCGACGGCGCTGCGGCCGTAGCTCTCGATGAACGTGAAGATCACGTCCTTGCCGCGCAGGTCGGGGACGAGCTGGTCGCCGGGTGTGGCGCCGAAGCTGTCCGCCTTCGCCTCCTTGGCGAACGCCGCCTCGTCCCGCAGCGAGTCGACTGTCCGCTTCGCGTGGACCTTCAGGGCCCCGGCGGCGCGGTCGGAGGCGATGGGCATGCCGAGGAACTGCAGGCCCAGGGCGGAGCAGGTGATCCAGACGGTGCCGGCGATCAGCGCGCCCTGGGTCGCCCGGGACCGGTGCCGGGCCAGCAGGTTGCCGAGCCGGACGGTCGCCAGGGCCATGAGCACCATCAGGAGCAGCACGAGGACGACGGCACCGACGGCGGCGGCGGTCGCGACGGTCCCGCCCAGGGTGTCCGCGACGTACGACAGGGCGTCGTCGAGCAGGCCCCAGTCGAGGGCGGCGTTGAAGCCCCGGCCGAGGTACTCGTTGAAGCCCATGTCGAGGAGGTTCACGAGCGTCAGCGCACCGAGGCCGACCCCGTACAGCACCGCCGCCACCAGCCGGGGCCGGCGCGGCAGTCCGAGCAGCACGACGGCACCGATGATCGCCTCCGCCGGGATGCGCGTGAACCTGTTCGGCCGCAGCGCGAAGAGCTGGTTCGGGAGCAGCAGGGCACCGAGGACGAGGACGGCGGCCAGGGCGGTGACGGTCGAGGACAGGGCACGGGCGGCGACGGGGTGCCGGGTGCGCCAGGTGCGCCAGTGGGCGAGGCGGGACGCGAGGGAAGGGCGGGCGGCCTCCGAGCGAGGGCTGTCGTCCTCAGGGGTCTCGGGAGGGCTGTCGTCCCCGGGCGCCTCGGGAGGGCTGTCGTCCCCAGGAGCGTCCTCGGCCGTCTCGGGCGGCTGACGAAAGCGCGTGAAGACAGGCACCCGAAGGTCCTTCCGTACGAAACCCGTTGAGTGGCGGACCCGGCATGGGGGATCGGGTCCGCCGTAGTTCCGTACGGCTGGTCGGCGAGGTGTGTTCAGCTTGCCGGGCCGGCGCTCGGCAAACACCCGGCAAACGTCACGCCGACCGTTCCCTCATGCGCCCCCGACCGCCGTGAGCAGTGCCAACGGGGCGGAGGCCGACCGGGATTCGCGTACGCACGCGTGCGGGTAGGGCACCGGCTCGGGGTGGGTGTCGCGGCCGTAGCCCGCGAGGACCTCGGGGAGGCGGTGGCCGGTCGCGGTCGCCGCGTCCACCAGGCCGTGGGCGACCGTGCGGGCCTCGTCGTGCAGACCGTAGCGGGCCAGGCCCAGCGTGATCAGCGCGTTGTCGTGCGGCCAGACCGAACCGCGGTGGTACGACAGCGGGTGGTACGCCGGCTGGCCGGCCGCCAGCGTCCGTACGCCCCAGCCCGAGAAGAAGTCCGGCTCCAGCAGGCGCCGGCCGACCAGCTCGCCGTACTCCTTGTCCAGCAGGCCGGACCACAGCAGGTGCCCGGCGTCGGAGGCCAGTGCGTCGACCTGCTTGCCGTTGCCGTCGAGCGCGAGGGCCGGGAAGGAGTGCTCCGGCATCCAGAAGTCCCGCTGGAAGCGGTCGCGCAGGTCGCCCGCCGCCTGTTCCAGCAGGGCGGCGTACGTCTCGTCCTGCCACACCGCGCGGGCCAGCCAGGCCGTGCGGCGCAGCGCGTCGTACGCGTAGCCCTGGGCGCCCGCCGCCATGACCGGCCCGTGCGGGCGGGTGCCATCGGCCGAGCAGATCGCGCCGGGGGAGTCCTTCCAGTTCTGGTTGGCGAGGCCGCCCTGGTCGGCGCGGTAGACGAGGTAGCCGCGCGAGGTCAGTCCGCCGTGGTCCAGCATCCAGCCGATCGCCGCGCGGGCGTGCGGCTCCAGCCGGCGGGCCGGCGCCGCGTCGCCGGTCTGCTCGACGTACGCGCCGAGCAGGACGAGGAACAGCGGGGTGGCATCGACCGAGCCGTAGTAGCGGCCGTACGGCACCTGGCCGAAGTGCGCCAGCTCCCCGTGCCGTACCTCGTGCACGATCTTGCCGGGCTGGGCGACCGCGTCGGCGCCGGTCTCCGTCGCCTGCGTGGCGGCGAGCGCGGGGAGGGTGGCGGCGGCCAGCCGGGGGCGGTAGGGGAGCGAGAACAGGGACGTGAGCAGGGCGTCCCTGCCCAGCAGGGTGAGGAACCAGGGGGCTCCGGCGGCCGGGACGCGCAGTTCCTCGCCGTCCGGTCCGGTGGCCGGGACCTGGAGCGCGGCGAGGTCGGCCAGGCCCCGGGCGCAGGCCGCGGCCAGCTCCGGCCAGCCCGTCGGGAAGGCGACGCCCTCGACGAACTCGCCCTCCCTCGCGAGGAGTTGCGCGTTGACGGCGGCCGGGTCGCGCGGTACCCGCAGGGCCCGTTTCTCGCCGTGCGGGCGGGCCATGACCCGCAGGACCAGCTCCGCCCTGCCGTGGGGTTCCAGTTCCAGGGTCCATACGAGGCGGCGGGCCCCGGTGCCGGTCTCCTCGACGGCGTCCGGGGCGGGCTCGGCCGTCACGGTCGTACACGACCGCCACTCGCCGCGCTGGTAGGTGAACTCCACGCCGTGGTCGAGGACCTGGCGGGAGCGGACGGCGCCGACCTTCAGGTACGTGCGGTGGTCGGAGCGCAGCTCGAACTGGTCGGTGAAGTCGGCGTCGGCCGTGACGGCGAGGCGGACCGTCGTCGGCACCGGGCGGTTGCTGGTCACCCGCAGCGACTCGACGAACGAGCCGTCGCCGACGGCCTGTTCGCGGAAGAGCGTGTACGCGGGCGGCTCCTGGCGGCCGCCGCGCGGCACGAGGACGCAGCGCGCGGTGTCCCCGTCGGCCACCGGGGCCAGGGTCTCGGGCACGGCGCCGTCGACGGTGAGCTGCCAGCGGCTCAGGTGCCGGGCGTCGCGTACGAACAACCCGTCCGGGGCGCTGACGCCCCGTACGCCGCTGATGTCCCCGCGGTCGCCGACGGCGGCGAACGTCCCGCCGTGCACGAGCAGATGATGCCGGTCCGTCATCCCCGGTCCCCTCCCTTGAGTACCTTGACGGCGTTCCGGTCCCAGCCGGGCCGGGCGTGCAGCAGGTCGAGCGTGAGCGCGGCGGTCCAGCCGAAGCCGGTCGCGCCGCAGGCCTCGCCGGTGTACGGGTCGACGTACTCCGCGAAGTCGGAGGTGTCGGCGATCCGCAGGACGGCCTTGCGCAGGGCGGCGGCCCGGCCGTGCTCGCCGTGCTGCCTGAGGCCCCGCTCCAGCAGCCAGCTCGTGTTGAACCAGGCCGGGCCCCGCCAGTAGCGGTGCGGGTCGAAGGCCTCGCCGAGCAGGTCGTAGCTCGGGACCAGGCGGGTCGTCCCGCCGAGCCCGAAGTGCGGTCCGCACACGGTTCTCACGAGCGTGGCGGCGATGTCGCGCGGCAGCGTCGGCAGCAGCAGGGGAACGAGCCCGGAGACGCCGCGCTCGGGAATGAGCTCCCCGCCGCGCACGTCCCGGCACAGGAACATCCCCGCCGCCGGGTCCCACAGCCGGTCGACCAGCGCCGCCGTCAGGCGCTGCGCGCGGGCGTGCCGGGCCGAGCCGGCCGCGCCCAGTTCGTGCGCGATGCGGGCCAGGGCGTGCTCGGAGGCGATGAGCAGGGCGTTGAACGCCGGGTCCTCCACGGCGAAGTCGCTCGGCCCGTCGGCATAGCCCCGGTCCCGGTAGTCCGCCGCCAGCCGCACGTACCGCCCGTAGTCCAGGTCCGTCGGCCGGTCCTCGGGGGCGCCGTGGTCCAGGTCGGCGCGGCGGAAGGAGCGGGCCGGGGCGGGAGCGACGCGCGACAGCGGCCGGTCCCAGCAGGGGCTGTTGTCCATACCCTGTTCCCAGGGGTGCACGACGGACACCAGCCCGCCGCCGCCCAGGTCACGCCGGTGCAGCAGATACCGGTGCCAGGCCGCCAGCCGCGGATACACCCGGGCGAGGAAGCCGCGCGCCCGCGACAGCCCCGGGTCGGCCTCGTGCACCAGCCACGCGGCCAGCGCGTGCACCGGTGGCTGCACGATCCCGGACGTCTGTACGGTGCGCGGGGCGCCCGCGGCCTGCCCCGCGGTGGAGGAGCGCCAGAAGTCGGGGCTCGGGAAGTACGCCTCGAGCGGGACGGAGGAGTTGAAGACGATGTGCGGGACCCGCCCGTCGGCCCACTGGGCGTCCAGCAGCGTCTCCAGCTCCGTCTGTGCCCGTAACGGCGACACGTGCCTCAGGCCGATCGCGATGAACGCCGAGTCCCAGGACCACTGGTGCGGATACAGCCCGCGCGAGGGGACGGTGGACGTGCCCGTCCAGTTGTCCTCGAGGACCCGGGCGGCCCTGAGGTGCAGGGACGACGCGGCGGTGGGCGGGTCGTATACGAACTCTCGCTGCGCGGGACGGGCTGTGAGCTGGGCACTGCGATCCACTCGGGGCTCCCCGAAAGACGTCCGGCCGACCGGTTCGGTCATGGCTACCGTAGGGTTACGTCTATTTAACACGCAAAACCCAATATGTAATGCGGGTTGGGAAACACAAGGGGGTGTGCATGACCGGACGGCCAGGGAGGACCGGAAAGGGCGGGAGCCAGGCGAGCGCCGGCGATCTGCTCGAACTGGTGCGCAGCGGCCGTGCCACGACCCGGGGTGCCCTCCAGCAGGTGACGGGACTGTCCCGCGCCACGGTCGGCCAGCGCCTCGACCGCCTCTTCCGCGCGGGCTGGCTGCGCGAGGGCGCCGGAGGGCCGGTGGACTCGCCGCTGGGCGGCCGGCCCTCCATCACCCTGGAGTTCGACGACGAACACGCCGTCGTCCTCGCCGCCGACCTCGACACCCGGCACGCCCGCGCCGCCGTCCTGACCCTCACCGGCGAGATCCTCGCCGAACACTCGGGCACGCTGGTCATCGAGGACGGCCCGGACGCCGTACTCGGCGAGTTGGGCCGCTGGTTCGCGGAGCTGCTGGAGAAGGCCGGACACCGGGCGGACGAGGTCTGCGGCATCGGTCTGGCCGTGCCCGGCCCCGTCGACAGCGAGACCGGCCGGGTCGTGCAGCCGCCGATCATGCCCGGCTGGGACGGCTACGACATACGGAGCCGCCTGGCCCGCGCCTTCACCGAGCACACGGGTGCCGCCCCGGTGCCGGTGCTCGTCGACAACGACGCCAACCTCATGGCGTACGGCGAACAGCGCACGGCGTACCCGGACTGCTCGGCGTTCGTGCTGGTCAAGGTCTCCACCGGTATCGGTGCGGGGGTGGTGGTCGACGGCTCGGTCTACCGGGGCATCGACGGGGGCGCCGGGGACATCGGGCACATCCGGGTGCCGGAGGGCGCCCAGGCGCTGTGCCGGTGCGGGTCGTACGGCTGCCTGGCCGCCGTGGCGAGCGGCGGCGCCGTGGCGCGGCGGCTGGCGGAGACCGGGGTGCCGGCGGCCTCCGGTTCGGACGTACGGGACCTGCTGGCGGCCGGACATCCGGAGGCGGTCGGACTCGCGCGGGAGGCGGGGCGCCATGTCGGGGACGTCCTGGCGACCGTCGTCACGCTGCTCAACCCCGGGGTGCTGATGATCGCCGGGGATCTGGCCGGAACACCGTTCCTCACGGGCGTACGGGAACTGCTGTACCAGCGGGCGCTGCCCCGCTCCACCGCTCATCTGGAGGTCGTGACCTCGCGGCTCGGGGAGCGGGCCGGGCTGGTGGGGGCCGGTGCGCTGGTCGTGGAGTACCTGTACGCGCCGGAGCGGGTGGAGGAGCGGTTGCGGGCGCTGGGGGTGTGACGGCCGTGTTTCCGTTTCAGGAGGCGTCCGCATGGTGAAATCCGGTCGGCTGTGGCAGCGTGATTCTCGCCACCCTTGATAAGGGTCGCGCTCACATGAGCGGATCTTGGGCGACTGCACTTCTCCAAAGGGTGGCACTGAGTGCCACCCTTTGATCGTTCATCGAGCGAAATCACTCGTGCTGATAGCTGCTCATATGAGCGTTTTCGAAGGGCTACGGAGGTTGGCGCGTTCAAGAAGTGAAAACACTCGGCCGTGACCGCTTGCCAAGCCTTGACTTTCGATCCGCTGGCGGACGAGTGGTTACAGGCACATGACGCGCGAGTGGACGTACCCAGACGCCTTTGATCTGGGTATGTTCCTCGCCGTCAGGGCAGCCACCGCGTCCTCGAGGAGTCGAGACCCGTGTCGGAAAACAAAGATCCCCAGGTAGCTGAGCACGGTAAGAGCGTTGAGGGCGTGAAGTTCGTTTACGACTTCACCGAGGGCAACAAGGACCTCAAGGACCTCCTCGGCGGGAAGGGTGCGAACCTCGCCGAGATGACGAACCTGGGCCTTCCGGTCCCGCCCGGCTTCACCATCACCACGGAGGCCTGCAAGGTCTACCTGGAGAGCGGCGAGGAGCCGGCGGCACTGCGTGACGAGGTGAGTGCGCACCTCGAGGCGCTCGAGGCCCGCATGGGCAAGAAGCTCGGCCAGGCCGACAACCCTCTGCTGGTCTCCGTCCGCTCCGGCGCCAAGTTCTCCATGCCGGGCATGATGGACACCGTCCTCAACATCGGCCTGTCCGACAAGTCCGTGCAGGGCCTGGCCGCGCAGGCCGGCGACGAGCGCTTCGCGTGGGACTCCTACCGCCGCCTCATCCAGATGTTCGGCAAGACCGTCCTCGGCGTCGACGGCGACCTCTTCGAGGACGCGCTGGAGAAGGCGAAGGTGGCCAAGAAGGTCACGGTCGACACGGAGCTGGCGGCCGCCGACCTGAAGAAGCTGGTCAGCACCTTCAAGAAGATCGTCAAGAAGGAGACCGGCCGGGACTTCCCGCAGGACCCGCGCGAGCAGATGGACCTCGCCATCCGCGCGGTCTTCGACTCCTGGAACGGCGACCGCGCCAAGCTCTACCGCCGCCAGGAGCGCATCCCGCACGACCTGGGCACGGCCGTCAACGTCTGCTCCATGGTCTTCGGCAACCTGGGCCCCGACTCCGGCACGGGCGTCGCGTTCACCAGGGACCCCGCGAGTGGCCACCAGGGCGTCTACGGCGACTACCTGCAGAACGCGCAGGGCGAGGACGTGGTCGCGGGCATCCGCAACACCGTCCCGCTCGCCGACCTGGAGCGCATCGACAAGAAGTCGTACGACCAGCTGATGCAGATCATGGAGACCCTGGAGAACCACTACAAGGATCTCTGCGACATCGAGTTCACCATCGAGCGCGGCCAGCTGTGGATGCTCCAGACGCGCGTCGGCAAGCGCACCGCCGGCGCCGCCTTCCGGATCGCCACGCAGCTGGTGGACCAGGGCCTCATCGACGAGGCGGAGGCGCTCCAGCGCGTGACGGGCGCCCAGCTCGCGCAGCTGATGTTCCCGCGCTTCGACGAGCACGCGAAGGTCGAGCAGGTGGGCCGGGGCATCGCGGCCTCGCCGGGTGCGGCCGTCGGCAAGGCGGTCTTCGACTCGTACACGGCGGTGAAGTGGTCGCGCTCGGGCGAGAAGGTCATCTTGATCCGCCGCGAGACGAACCCCGACGACCTGGACGGCATGATCGCGGCCGAGGGCATCCTGACCTCGCGCGGTGGCAAGACCTCGCACGCGGCCGTGGTGGCGCGCGGCATGGGCAAGACCTGCGTCTGCGGCGCGGAGGAGCTGGAGGTCGACACCAAGCGCCGCCGGATGACGGTGCCGGGCGGCCACGTCGTCGAGGAGGGCGACGTCATCTCCATCGACGGCTCCACGGGCAAGGTCTACCTGGGTGAGGTCCCGGTGGTCCCCTCCCCGGTCGTCGAGTACTTCGAGGGCCGGATGCACCCGGGCGCCGACGACGCCGACGAGCTGGTCGAGGCGGTGCACCGGATGATGTCCTTCGCGGACCGCAAGCGCCGGCTGCGGGTGCGCGCCAACGCGGACAACGCCGAGGACGCGCTGCGCGCCCGCCGCTTCGGGGCGCAGGGCATCGGCCTGTGCCGTACGGAGCACATGTTCCTCGGCGACCGCCGCGAGCTGGTGGAACGCCTGATCCTGGCGGACACGGAGGCGGAACGCGAGGAGTCCCTGAAGGGACTCCTCCCGCTGCAGAAGCAGGACTTCGTCGAACTCTTCGAGGCGATGGACGGCCTGCCGGTGACGATCCGTCTCCTGGACCCGCCGCTGCACGAGTTCCTGCCCGACATCACCGAGCTGTCGGTCCGTGTCGCCCTCGCGGAGTCCCGCCAGGAGCCGCACGAGAACGAGCTGCGCCTGCTCCAGGCGGTGCACCGCCTGCACGAGCAGAACCCGATGCTGGGTCTGCGGGGTGTGCGGCTGGGCCTGGTCATCCCCGGCCTGTTCACGATGCAGGTCCGGGCGATCGCCGAGGCCGCGGCCGAGCGGAAGTCCGCGAAGGGCGACCCGCGCGCCGAGATCATGATCCCGCTCGTCGGTACGGTCCAGGAGCTGGAGATCGTCCGCGAGGAGGCCGACAAGGTCATCGCCGAGGTCGAGGCGGCCACGGGGACGTCCCTGAAGCTGTCGATCGGCACGATGATCGAGCTGCCGCGCGCCGCGCTGACCGCCGGTCAGATCGCCGAGGCCGCGGAGTTCTTCTCCTTCGGCACGAACGACCTGACCCAGACGGTGTGGGGCTTCAGCCGGGACGACGTGGAGGCGAGCTTCTTCACGGCGTACCTGGAGAAGGGCATCTTCGGTGTGTCGCCCTTCGAGACCATCGACAAGGACGGCGTGGGCTCGCTGGTGCGGTCCGCCGCCGAGGCCGGCCGCGCCACCCGCCCCGACCTGAAGCTCGGCGTGTGCGGCGAGCACGGCGGTGACCCGGAGTCGGTCCACTTCTTCCACGAGGTGGGGCTGGACTACGTCTCCTGCTCGCCGTTCCGGATCCCGGTGGCGCGGCTGGAGGCGGGCCGGGCCGCGGTGCAGGCGGAGGGCAGCGACCACCGGTAAGGGACTCCGGAGCTGTTGTCGGCCACCTGGACCCTCACCGACGCGGCGACGGCTCCGGTGGGCAAGAAGAGGGGCGGCACCTGTGCGGGGGTGCCGTCCCTTCGCTGAGTACGGGTACTCATGTGCGCGGCTGCGGCGTGCTCCAGGATGCGCGCATGCGATCGATCTCCCTCCCGAAGCCTGTTCTCGTGGCCGTGCTCGGCTGCATGGTCCTGTCCGGCTGCGGCACTGAGAACGCCACGACCGGTCAGGAGCCCGCGGGAAGCGCCCTCTCGGCGGCAACCCCGCCTGGTGCTGAGCCCGGCGACGATCCGGAGTCGCGGTTCCTCGAGCTGATGCAGCGCATCCTCACGCAGAGCTGCGCCCCGGACGCCCCCGACGGCAGCGGTGGCGTGCCCAGACCCGAGGACCTGCCGGGCTGGGAGGGCGAGCACACACCGAGGTACGGGCCGGGCGAGACCCCGCCGGGTGTTCCGAACGCCGAGGGAGACATACCGCTTCCCCTGGATGATCCCGCGCCGTCGAAGAAGCCGTCCCCTGCCTCCACCGCGCCCAAGCCGGTCAAGGAGGTGCCGCTGACCGGCATCGAGAAGTGCAGCGGCAGCGAGCACGCGAGGCGCGTCAGCGAGGCGTTCGAGAACACGAAGACGACCAGCTACCAGGCGATGCACAGGAAGCTCACGGGTCTGGACTACCCGGTGTCGCGGATTCACCGGATTGCGAACCACGCGGGCGCGCCCCGGGCGAGGCTCGACCTGCGCATGATAGGCAGCCACTTGGCTTTGGAGGTCACCGGCACCAGCAGCGGGGTGATCGTCGAAGCGTTCGGGGCTCCGGAGACGGAGGGCGTGGAGGTGACCGACGTGAAGCGGAAGCCGACGCTGGACGCGCCCACGGCCTGACCGGATCGCACGGGGCGGGAAGCGCAGTGGCTCCCCCAGGCGCCGGAGCGCGGCCTGCCCGGGTGTCGCCTGGGCGGCGAGAGGCGCGTCCGCGCTCGGCGGCCTCGACTCCGTCGCGCGTGAGCAGATGCAGCGGGCGATCGTCACGACGGACCAGGCGCTGGCCCGGATCCGGATCGGGGAGCCGCGGGTGACGGCCGAGCCGCTGCACGAGTGCGTGGCCGCCGCGTCGGCGACGCGCGGCCGGGTGCCGGCGCTTCGCCTCCGTCAGGTCCGGCAGGAGCCGCGACCGGGGCGGCGGGAGGACTGGGTGGCCGGCCTCGGCGACCCCCTCGTGGACGCGCTCGGCGCGTGACCGGCGGAAGCCGACAACAGCGGCGCCCGGCCTCTCCGCCTCCCACTACGGCCCAGGAAAGCCGGGCCGGTTACCCGGCCGCGCTGACAACGGTTTCTAGGACTCGGTAGCCAGACGCACCCCCAGTCCGACCAGGACCGCCCCGGAGACCTGTTCCATCCGGCGCCGGACGGACTGCCGCTGAAGCGCTCCTCCCACGCGTCCTGCCAGCCAGACCATCGGCAGGTACCAGATCAGGTCGACCACGGCCCAGATCACCGACAGGGCGAGCAGCGTCGGAAGAACAGGGGCTCCCTGCGGAACGAACTGCGGCAGGAAGGAAACGGCGAACACACCGGCCTTCGGATTGGCGAAGTTGGTGACCAGGCCCTGCCAGTACGCCCGCCGAAGCGACACCGCGGCTGTTTCCGCTGGTCCCTCGTCCGGCCGGCCGGCCGGCTCGCCTCGCCTGCCACAAGGCCCGCGCTCCCATCCACACCAGCACCGCGGCGCCGGCGATCCGGATGACGTCGTAGGCGACCTGTGAGGCCAGCAGCAGGGCCGAGAGACCGAAGGCCGCGGCGAGGCCCCACAGCAGCACCCCGCACTCATTGCCCAGGACCGTGGCCATGCCGGTCCTGCGGCCGTTCACCACCGCTCGGCGCAGGATCACGACCGTGCTCGGCCCTGGCACCATGGCGATCAGGAAGGCCGCACCGACGAACGCAACGACGGAAGTCATCATCGGGGCAGCATCGCCAGGCTTGTCGATGCCCCACAAGGCTTTTCTCGGCACACCCGCGGCTCGGATGACTTCCGCGGATCATCCGTCGAGGCCGCCCGGCGGCCGGCCCACGGTCGGGTGCACGCCGCTGAGAAGGCGCGGAATGGGATGGACACGGCTCGGCACGGTGGCCGATGATCTCCGGCATGATCCGGGCCGCCAGTGTCGACGACATCGCGGAGATCCGCGCGATGATCCGTGAACTCGCCGAGTACGAACGGGCTGTTGACCAGGCCCGAGCGACCGGGGAGCAGCTCCGCGAGGCGCTGTTCGGAGAACATCCCGCCGCGTTCGCACTGATCGCCGAGGACGACGAGACGGGCAAGGCCGTGGGCTACGCCCTGTGGTTCCCCCGTTTCTCGACCTGGACCGGCACGCGCGGCATGCACCTGGAGGACCTCTACGTACGGCCGCACGCCCGAGGCGGAGGACACGGCAAGGCTCTGCTCGCCTCCCTGGCCGCGGTCTGCCGGCAGAACGGCTACGAGCGCTTCGAGTGGTGGGTCCTGGCCTGGAACGAGCCGACGATCGACTTCTACAAGTCGCTCGGCGTGGAGCTCCTGGACGAGTGGACGGTGTGCCGGCTGAGCGGTGAACCCCTCAGGGAACTCGCCGCCCAGGCCCCGGCTGTCCTCGACCCGGGCAGGGTGTGAGGGGCGCGCCGGTCCCGGCCCGAGCGGCGGGCATGGGCTCCGCTTCCAGTGGGTCGCGGGGCGTCAGCGCAGTGCGGCCCCGCCCGCGTGGACGGCACGCATCGCGCGCTCGACAGTCGCCTGATTCTCGCCGACCGGAGCCACGTAGTCGATGACGTCGCGCGCGGCGTCCTCCCCGAGCGTTCGGCTGATCACCCAGGTGGCGAGGTACTGGGACGCCAGGCAACCGCCCGCCGTAGCGATGTTCCCCTCCGCGTGGAACGGCGCGTCCAGCACGGTGACGTCGCAGGCCTCCACGAAGGGCCGGCTCTTCATGTCCGTGCAGACCGGCATGCCATCCAGCAAGCCGAGCCGGGCGAGCACCAGCACGCCGGAGCACTGCGCACCGATCAGCTGTCGCGAAGGGTCGAGCGGCAGCCGGGAGATCAGCCGGTCGTCGGCGACCACGTCTCGCGTCCTCACTCCGCTGCCGATCAGCACGACGTCGGCTTCGGTCACGAACTCCATCGGGCGCTGCCCGGTCACCTCGACGCCGTTCATGGAGGTGACCACCGGCGTCGGTGTCGTGATGAAGGCTTCCAAACCGTCCTTGCGGCACCGGTTGATCAACGCGGAAGCGATGAAGCTGTCGAGCTCGTTGAACCCGTCGAAGGTGACCACGGCTACCTGCATCACAGCTCCTTCAAGGACGGCATCACAGGATCCCCAGTCTCCCCGGCGCGCCGTTCCGGGGCGAGGGCCGATCAGCGGCCGGTGGCATGTCCACCGACTCACCGGACCGCCGTCACAGGGGTTTCCCTTCCCGCAGGCACACGACGGCCCCGGACCGCGCGGCGCCGTGCAGCGCGGCGAGGGCCGACAGGCGTCCCGTAAGAGGAGTCGCCCCCAACTCGGCCAGTCCGAACCAGCCGTCCCCGTCGTGCTCGAAGCTGCGCCTGATGGTCTGCCCGGCCGGGAGGACGCCGCCGTAGAAGTAGAAGTCGATCACCGGGCCCGTTCCCTTCACGTCGGCCCGGTGGTCGTAGCCGAGGAACCGAAGGTGGTCGAGGACGATGCCGGTCTCCTCGGACAGCTCCCGGCGCGCGGCACGGAGAGGGTCCTCTCCGTGGTCGACCATGCCGCCCGGCAGGCCCCAGGTCCCCGCGCCGGGCCGGCCCTCGGCGTAGCGCAGCAGCAGGATCCGGTCCTCGGGGTCATGGAGCAGTACGCAGGACGCGACGATGGTCTGCGGCAGCGTCTTGACCCACTCCGCGCGCGGCAGCACTGCGGGTCCGGGGACGGTCGTGTCCACGATGGCGTTCCTTCCGTCGGCCGGGCAGCCGGGTGCCGACTGCCCAACCGGAGGAACGGCCGGACGCGCGGATGGTCACCTGCGTGATCACGTCAGGTGTCGCAGGCCACCCCGTCGTTGTCGCGGTCCAGGTGGGAGGCGTAGCCGGGTTCACCGCGCCGGATGGGGGCGGCGCCGGCGGCGCGGACCTCGCTGCAGTTGGCGTAGTAGACGTACTCGGCACCCGAGTCGTCGTTGCCGGTGTCGTTGCCCGCCGCGGGTTGTTGGGTGACCGTTTTCGTGACCTCGACGGTTTTCGTGGCGGTCACCGTGGGGGCCGGTTCCGGATCCGCCGTCTCCGTCGCGGTCGCGGTCGCCGTCACCGTGACCGTCGGCCGGGGTTTGGCGGCCGTGGGCTTGGCGTCCGTCGTCGTGGTGCTGTCGCCGCCGGCGCCTATGGCCACGCCGATGAAGAGGGCCAGGCCCAGCGCGGGCAGCACATAGCGCTTCCGGGCCCATCGGGGCGCCGGGCGGGCGGGCTGCGGCATGGGCGGTGCGATGTACGGGTTGGTCATGTCATCCCCCCACAGGTGGTGCGTGAGGGGATGACCGTACGGCCGAGGGGCTACGGGTGACAGTCAGGTGACCAATTCGTGATGGTTGTGTGGAGGGGGGCCTGGGTGCGGCTACACCCGGAACGGACCCCGCACCTCGTACGTGATCCCGCCCGACGAACTGCCGGTCGTGCCGCGCTGGCTCGAGAAGTACAGCCGGGTGCCGTCCGGGGAGAAGGCCGGGCCCGTGATCTCCGAGCCGGACTGGCCGTCGATGCGGAGGAAGGGGGCCACGATGTCGTCGGGGGTGATGACGCAGATCTCCATGGTGCCGCCGTCCTCGGCGACGAAGAGGTCGCCGGAGGAGGAGCCGGTGACGTTGTCGACGCCGGTGAGAGGGGCCGTGCCGGAGGTCACCAGGGAGTCGTCGTAGGCGAGTTCGAGGGTTTGGGCTGCCGCGTTGTACTGCCAGACCCGGTTGTCGCCCTTCGTCGTGAACCAGCAGGTGTCGTCGGCGTAGTAGCAGCCCTCGCCGCCGTTGAAGCGCTTGGCGCCGGAGACCTGGTCGCGGGTGGCCGTCGCGCCGGTGGGGTCGGGGACGCGGGACCAGGACACCGGGCCGCTCGTGCCGCTGCCCGCCACCATCACCTCCAGGGTGCCGGAGGACAGGTCGCCCCACGTCGTCGGGCGGAAGCGGTAGAAGCAGCCGTCGGTGACGTCCTCGGTCATGTAGATGACCCGGCGGACCGGGTCGGCGGCCGCCGCCTCGTGTTTGAAGCGGCCCATCGCGTCGCGGCGGACCGCGGCCTTCGTGCCCCACGGGTCGGTCTCGTAGACGTAGCCGCGGTCGACCTCCTCGCAGGACAGCCAGGTGTTCCACGGGGTCTTGCCGCCCGCGCAGTTGGTGCGGGTGTTGGACAGGATGCGGTACGCGCCGATGATCGCGCCGGTCGAGTCGAACGTGACCGCGCTCGCGCCGCCGCCCGGGTTGATCTCCGAGTTCGAGACGTAGATCCAGCCCGTGCCGTCGGCGTAACAGGCGCCGCCGTCGGGGGCGTTGTGCCAGGTGTACGACGTGCTCCCGACCCGCTGGCCGGACCGGGCGATCACCCGGCTGGTGAAGCCGGACGGGAGTCTGATGCCGTTCGCGTCCGGCGCGCCCAGCGGGCCGTAGGGGCTCGTGCCGGGCTGGGCGGGCGCGGCGTACGCGGCGCCGCGCCACAGGGTGCCGCCGAACACGGCGGAGGAGCCGCCGACGGCGGCCGCACGCAGGAAGGTACGACGTTCCACTCTCGCTCCAAGAGGTGCCGTGACCGCCCCGCCGCCGGTCGGCGGCGGGGTCGTGCGTTGGGGTGGCGGGACGGGACGCTAGAGGAGCAGGGTTGACGGGCCGTGGACGCCGCATGGCCGCCGGGCGGCGTACCCGAGAGCTGTGACTGTGAGTGCTCCGGGGGTGCTCAGGCGGACAACGCCGGTGCCTCCCGCCTGAGCCGTCCCGGTCGGCCGGGACCCGGCCCGTGCCCGTCGCCCGGCGGCCGCGCCGACGGCGGGCGGACCACCAGGGCGAAAGGGGTGAGCGTCACAGCGGCACCGCCACCGCGTTGAACGTCGTCTCCGGCGTCTGCGGGCTGGTGAAGCGGGCGTTGACGAGGTAGAGGCGGTCGCCGAAGCGGGCGGCCGTGGCGGGGACGTCGAAGCGGGGGTCGGTGAGCGTGCCCCGCAAAGTGGCGGTGGTGATCTTGGCGTCGAGGTCGAACACGGTGACCTTGTTCAGCCGGTTCTGCACGACGTACAGGGTGCGGCCGACGCGGACGAGCCCGTCGCCGTTGACGACACTGTCTGCACCGACCAGGGCGATCTTCGTGGCGTGCCCGGTCCGGAGGCTCACGTGGTACAGCTCGCCCGGGGTGCTCTTGACGACGATCAGGCCGCGGCCGTCGGGCGTGCCGACGATGCCGTTGGCGTTGATGACGTCCGGCAGCTGCGTCCAGTCGCCGGTGAGCGGCAGGGCGCGGACCTTTCCGCCCCGGCCGCGCGGTACGCCGTACAGCACCGCGTCGCGCGAGTCGGTGAACCAGGCGCGGTCGCCGAGCAGGACGACGTCGTTGATGAAGTGGCCCGTGGCGGTGAGTTGGTGGGTGGCGAGGAGCTTGCCGGTGCGCGCGTCGACGAGCCGGGCGGTGCCGCCGCCTCCGCCGGCGACGTACAGCAGGCCGTCGTGGTCGATCTTCAGGCCGATGGACGCCAGGCCGGTGGCGCCCTCGTGGATCACCTTGCCCCGGCCGGTGCGCAGGTCGGTGCGGTAGATGGCGCCGTTGGCGCGGGAGCCCAGGTAGGCGTACGGCTTGCTGCCGATGGTGATGCCCTCGGGGAGCCAGCCGTCCGGCAGCGGGAACTCGGTCGGCCAGGTGGCCTGCACGGGGGCGGCCTGCGCCGTGCCGGTGCCGGCCGCGACCGCGAGGGCGGCCGCGGCGGCACCGCCGAGGAGGGTGCGCCGGGAGGGCTGGGGATGGTTCGGAGTCATGGGTCGGACCTCCGTGACGGGTGGGGGTACGACCCGATGTAACTCGAACACCTCGGTGAGCGGCGCGCGGCTCGGCGAACTCGACAGGAACTCGACAGCTCTCAGGCGGTGGAGCCGCCGTCCACCACCAGGTCGGCCCCGACGACCGACGCGGCGTCGTCCGAGGCCAGGTACAGCACGGCGGCCGCCACCTCGTCCACCGTGGAGATCCGGCCGAGCGGGACCGTGGTCCTCATGCGCTCCGCCCGCTCGGCCTCCGTCTCGCCCGGGCCGAGGGACATGGGGGTGTCGGTGGCGCCGGGGCTGACCACGTTGATGCGGACGCCGTCGCCGATGTGGTCCCGGGCGGCGCCCCGGCTGAGGGCGGTCACGGCGGCCTTGGTGGCGGCGTACGCGGCGGCGCCGGCCGGGCTGGTGTGCGCCCCGAAGGTGGAGGAGACGTTGACGATCGCGCCGCCGGACGGCTGGGTCCGCATGCGGCGGATCTCCGCCTGCAGGGCGTGGAACACGCCGGTGACGTTGATGTCCAGCTGCGTGTGCCAGTCGGCCCGCGGAAGGTCGGCCAGGGGCTGCCCGCCCCGGAAGACGCCCGCGTTGTTGACCGCCACGTCGAGCGCGCCGAAGCGGTCCACCGCCGCACGGACCAGCGCGTCGGCGTCCTCCGCCCGCGAGACGTCCGCGGTCACGGCGAGCGCCTTGCCGCCCCGCTCCTCGATGAGTGCGACGGTCTCGTCCAGCGGCTCGCGCCGGCGCCCGGCGACGACGACGTTCGCTCCCTCGGCGGCGAACGCGAGGGCGACGGCCCGCCCGATGCCGGAGCCCGCGCCGGTGACGAGGACGGTGCGGTCGGTGAAGCGGGCGCGTGCGGTGGTGGTGGTCATGATCTCCCCTTTTCTTGACCGATCGGTTCAGTATGTGGGTGTGAAAAAATAATGTGGTTGTGAAAAACACCCCTCGGCGAGGGGTGTCTCAGTCGAGCAGCGCCAGTGCCTGTTCCGCGGCGTCCCGGACCCGGGCCGGGTCCGAGGACGCCTTGCCGACCACGCGCAGGCCCTGCAGCAGCACCAGCAGCATGCGGGCCAGGGTGAGCGGATCGCGGCCGGCGGACAGCTCGCCCTGGGCGCATGCGCGGACGAGGGCCGAGTGCAGCATGGTCTCCAGCTGGTCCCAGTTGCGCTCGACGTACCGCGCGGCGGAGGGGTCGTGCGGGGCCAGCTCGGCCGCCGTGTTGGTGACGAAGCAGCCGTTCAGACGGCTCGTCTCGGCCGCCGCCTCGGCGGCGAACCGTCGTACGACCGCTCGTACGGCCGGCAGCGCGGGTCCCGGCTGGGACAGCTCCCGCAGCACCTCCGGGAGTCGCGCCTGCTGATAGCGGTCCAGCGCCTTCAGGTACAGCTCGTGCTTGCTGCCGAAGGTCGCGTAGAGGCTGGCGCGTCCGATGCCGAGGTGCTCGACGAGGTCGGCCATCGACGTCGCCTCGTAGCCGCGCTGCCAGAACAGCTCGAGAGCTGCCTGGAGCGCGGCGTCCGGATCGAACTCCTTGGTCCTGGCCACGTGCCGCAGCCTAGGCTTTTCTGGAACGATCGGTCAAGCAGTGATCCCGCGAGGCTAGGAGGTCCGCACCTCGTACGTCGCCACCCGCACGGCCTCGTCGTCCAGGCACTGCCCCGACTCCAGGTCGAAGCGCTGCTTCAGCAGCGGGGAGGCCACGAACGGGCGGCCCCGGTGGCTGCCGGTCAGACCGCGGGAGAGGACCGCCGCGCCGGTGAACGGGTCGCGGTTGTCGATGGCGTACAGCTGGCCGTTCCGGTCGCGGAAGAGGGCCACCTGGCGGCCGTCCGGCAGCAGTGCCGCCACCCCGCGGCCGGGGAACAGCACGCTCAGGTCGCAGACCGTGAACCAGGCGTCCTCTCCGTCGTCCAGCCGCAGTCGGACCTTCAGGTCGGTGGTCTCGGGTGCCAGGGTCATCGCTGGGCGCTTCCTTCCAGGGCGGCTTCCTTGGATTCGGTCGGCCGCATGCCGATGGTCAGCAGCGGCAGGTCGGGCTTCATCTGGTCCCGCTCGGGGACGAAGGCGACGACCGGGTCCGGGGTGTCCGGCGCGTTCACGAAGGACACGAACCGGGCGAGCTTCTCGGGGTCGTTGATGGTCTCGGCCCACTCGTCGCGGTAGTGGGCGACATGGGCCGCCATCAGCTGCTCCAGTTCCTCGCAGATGCCGAGCGAGTCGTGCACCACGACGTCCCGTACGTGGTCCAGGCCGCCCGGGATCCGTTCCAGCCAGGTCGAGGTGCGCTCCAGGCGGTCGGCGGTGCGGATGTAGAACATCAGGAACCGGTCGATCAGGCGGATCAGCTCGTCGTCGCTCAGGTCCTGCGCGAGCAGGTCCGCGTGGCGCGGGGTCGCGCCGCCGTTGCCGCCGACGTACAGGTTCCAGCCGTTGGCGGTGGCGATCACGCCGAAGTCCTTCGACTGGGCCTCGGCGCACTCGCGCTGGCAGCCGGAGACGGCCGACTTCAGCTTGTGCGGGGAGCGCAGGCCCCGGTAGCGCAGCTCCAGGTCGATCGCCATGCGGACGGAGTCCTGGACGCCGTAGCGGCACCAGGTCTGGCCGACGCAGGACTTCACGGTGCGCAGCGCCTTGCCGTACGCGTGGCCGGACTCGAAACCGGCGTCCACCAACCGGGCCCAGATCAGCGGCAGTTGCTCGACGCGGGCGCCGAACATGTCGATCCGCTGGCCGCCGGTGATCTTCGTGTAGAGGCCGAAGTCGCGGGCGATCTCGCCGATCACGATCAGCTTCTCCGGGGCGATCTCACCGCCGGGGATGCGCGGCACGACCGAGTACGAGCCGTTCTTCTGCAGGTTGGCCAGGAAGTGGTCGTTGGTGTCCTGCAGGGCCGCCTGCTCGCCGTCCAGGACGTAGCCGCTCGCGCCGATCGTCGGGGCGAGGGAGGCGATGATCGAGCCGACCGTCGGCTTGCAGATCTCGCAGCCGTCGCCGCTCCGGGCCTCCTCGCGGCCGTAGCGGTCCAGCAGGTCCTGGTAGGAGTTGATGCGCAGGGCGAGGACGATCTCGTACAGCTCCTCGCGGGTCTGCGAGAAGCAGCCGCACAGGCCCTTGTCGACCTCGATGCCGCTGGCCTCCAGCTCGGCGTTGACGAGCTGGCCGAGGACCTTGACGCAGGAGCCGCAGCCGGTGCCGGCCTTGGTGCACTTCTTGACCTCGGGCACCGTGGTGCACTGGTGGTCGGTGACCGCGCCGCGGATCGTGCCCTTGCTGACGTTGTGGCAGGAGCAGATGATCGCGTCGTCCGGCAGCGCGGACGGGCCGAGCTGGGCGGACTCCCCGGCACCGGCCGGCAGCACCAGGGACTCGGGGGAGACCGGCGGGACCGAGCCGGTGAAGGCCCGCAGCGTGCCGTACGCCTCCGCGTCACCGACCAGGATGCCGCCGAGCAGCGTGCCGTCGCGGCCGATGACCAGCTTCTTGTACAGGCCCGCGCGGGAGTCGGAGTAGACGACGTCCAGGCAGTCCTCGGTGGTGCCGTGCGCGTCGCCGAAGGAGGCGACGTCCACGCCGAGCAGTTTCAGCTTGGTGGACAGGTCGGCACCGGTGAAGGCGGCCTCCTCGTCGGCGGCGATCGTCGCCGCCGCCGTCTCGGCCTGCTCGTAACCCGGCGCCACCAGGCCGTACACCCGGCCGTCGGCGGCCAGCGCGCACTCGCCGATCGCGAACACGTGCGGGTCGGTGACCGTACGGCACTGCTCGTCGACGCTGATGCCGCCGCGCTCGCCGACCGTCAGGCCGCAGTCGCGGGCCAGCTGGTCGCGGGGGCGGACACCGGCCGAGAAGATCACCATGTCGGTGGCGATGGTCGAGCCGTCGGACAGCTTCATGCCGGTGACCGAGCCGTCCTCGCCGACCACGATCTCCTGCGTGCCCGTGCCGCAGTGGACCGTCAGGCCCATGTCCTCGATGGTGCGCAGCAGCGCGGCACCGCCGCCCTCGTCGACCTGCACCGGCATCAGACGCGGCGCGAACTCCACGATGTGCGTCTCGACACCCAGGCCCTTGAGCGCACCGGCCGCCTCCAGACCGAGCAGACCGCCGCCGACGACGGCTCCCGTCGACGCCCTGGTCTTCGCGTACTCCTCGATCGCGAGGAGGTCCTCGATGGTGCGGTAGACGAAGCAGCCGGTGGCGTCCTTGTTCGGCACCGGCGGCACGAACGGGTAGGAGCCGGTGGCCAGCACGAGCACGTCGTAGTCGACGACGAGACCCGAGCGGGCGGTGACCTTGCGGGCCTCCCGGTCGATGGACTCGGCCGGGTCACCGACGTACAGCTCGATGCCGTGGTCCTTGATGAACTCCATGTCCGTCATGGAGAGGTCCTCGGGCGTCTTGCCCGAGAAGTACGAGGTGAGCTGGACACGGTCGTACGCCGGACGCGGCTCCTCGCACAGCACGACCACGCGGTGCGTGGCGGTCAGGCCGCGCTCGGCGAGCGCTTCGAGGAAGCGCTGGCCGACCATGCCATGGCCGACGAGCACGATCGTGGGGGTCGCCCCAGTGGCGGTCATCAGGAGCCTCCATCGTTGGTGAGCAGGTGGAGCAGGGGGCCGTTGTCGGGGAGCGGCTCTGCTCCCTCCCAGGCGCGGGCGAGCGCGCCGACCGTGCCGAGTTCGCCGACGAGGACCCCGCCGACCAGGCGGTCGTCGCGGACGACGACCTTGCGGTAGGTGCCGCGGGTGGCGTCGGTGAGCTGGACGACGTCGTCGCCCGGGCGCGCCTCCGTCTCACCGAACGCGGCGAGGTCGAAGGCGCTCTGCCCGGCCAGCGTGAGCCGGGTCAGGGAACGGGTGCCGGTGTAGCGGGCGGTGCCGTCACCGGCCAGCAACTCGGCGAGCGCGTCGGCCTGTTCGAGCGCCGGGGTGGCGAGCCCGTACACCGTGCCGTCGTGCTGCGCGCAGTCGCCGATGGCGTGGATGTGCGGGTCGGAGGTACGGAGCTCGTCGTCGACGACGATGCCCTTGCGGACCTCCAGTCCCGCGGTCTGCGCGAGGCCCACCCGGGGGTGGACGCCGCAGGCCAGGACCACGAGGTCGGCGTCGAGGGCGTACCCGTCGGCCATCTCCACCGAGCGGACCGCGCCGCCGACGCAGCGCACGTCCCGCACGCGGCACTCGGTGTGGACCTCGACGCCCAGGTCGACCAGGTGCCGCCGGACGAGCTTGGAGGCGGCCGGGTCGAGCTGGCGCTCCATCAGCCGCTCGGCCTGCTGGGCGAGGACGACCTGCGCGCCGCGCATCGCGAGCGCCCGGGCCGCCGAGACCCCGAGGAGCCCGCCGCCGATGACGACCGCCTTCGCCCCCGGCCGGACCGCCTTGGACAGGCCCAGGCAGTCGTCCATGGTGCGGAAGGCGTGCACGCCCTCGGGCAGTTCGTGGTTCTCGGTGAACAGGCCGCGCAGCGGCGGCAGCACCGGGTTGGAGCCGGTGGCCAGGACCAGCGTGTCGTACGCGATCACCGAGCCGTCCGCGCAGCGCACCGTGCGCTGAGCGCGGTCGATGCCGGTGACCCGCCCGCGGGTCAGCTCCGCGGGCGCCGGCAGGGCGATCACCTCGGGGCTGTAACGTCCGGCCAGCACTTCGGCGAGCAGCACCCGGTTGTACGGGCGGTGCTCCTCCTCGCCGATCAGCGTCACGGGCGTGCCGAGCTCACCGAGCCGCCGGGCGAGACGTACGCCCGCGAGGCCGGTGCCGATCACCACCACACGCTTATTCGAGGTCATGCACTTGAGCGTGCGGTGCCGGTGTTACCCGGCAGCATCACCTCTGTTTCCCGCGAGGAACGCTGCCCTCAGCGGGGGCGGGGGGTGGGTGTGAGGGTTCGGAGGGCGGGGCGGGGGCGTGCTGTGAGGCGGGGTGGGGCGAGGCCGGGCCGTGCGGTGACCGCACAGGGTTTCCGTGCAGGTGGCATCGTCTACGACCGGCCCGCCGGCACCCCGGCCGCGCACGCGCTCGGCACCAACAAGGCGGCCGCCATCGTCGGCACGACCGGCGCGGCGGATGGGGGCACCTCCCACGCCCTTTGGGCAGTGGGGGAGTACGCCCGCAAGGCCCCGGTGGACGTCGGGACGGCCGTACGGATCGGGCTGGCCGCCCTGGCCGGATCGTCCGCCGGGGCCTTGTCGCGGCGGGGATGAGCACGGAGGTCCTCAAGCCGGTGATCATGGTGGTGCTGCTCGGGGTCGCGGCCTTCGTGATCCTGTTGTTTCCCCCAAGCTCTCGGCTTCGCTCGAGCAGGGCGGACCCCCATCGCGGGCGCCCTCGCCACGTTCGCCTGGCAGGGCGCGGTGCTGTGGCAGCTCGCCGCGCTGATGGCCGTAGTTCAACCTGGCGGGCGGCACGCTGGGCGCCCGTACGGCCCTGAAGAAGGGCAGCGGCTTCGTGCGGATCGTGCTGCTGACGGTCGTCTTCGCGCTGGTGGCGAACCTGGCGTACGAGCAGTGGCTCGCCTAGCGTGCCGCACGGACGAGCAGGTCGATCACCCCCGTGCCGTCCTCGTCGCCGTGCCCGTCGGCGAGCCGGCGCGCCATCAGGTCCAGGTACGGCCTGATCAGCTCCGCGCTGACGCCCTGCTCCTCGGCCGTCCGCAGCAGCGTGGCGTTGCCCGCGACCTGCATCTCGAGGTTGGAGACGACGTCCTTGGTGTAGTCGCCGCTCTCCAGGTGCTCGGCGGTCTGGTGCACGGCCGGGGCCATCGCGGTGAGCCAGGACACGAGCAGGGGCGCGAAGTCCTTCGGGGCGATGTCCTCCCGGCGGATCAGCGCGAAGGCGTGTGACACGCCCGCGAACAGGCCGCTCATCGCGCTCAGCAGCGCCACGTCGTGCAGCGCGGCGAAGCCCGGGTCGGTGCCGACGTAGCGGGTGCCGACCGGGACGGCGAGGGTGTCCCGGTGCTCCTCGAAGAGGGCGGCGGAGCCGCTGTAGAAGACGTAGCCCCCGGCCTCCGGAACCCCGACCATCGGCGGTACGGCCATGATCCCGCCGTCCAGGAAACGGGCACCGCGCGCCTCGGCCCAGGCGGCACGGGCACGGCCCTGGCCGGGCGTGCCGGTGGTGAGGTTCACCAGGTCCCGCCCGGTCAGGTCGGCTCCCTCCAGGGTCTCTCCCACGGAGGCGTCGTCGAGCAGGCAGGCGACCACGAGCCGGTTCGCGGCCACCGCCTCCGCGGCGGACCGGGCGATCGTGGCGCCTTCGGCGACGAGGGCCTCGGCGCGGCGGGGGGTGCGGTTCCAGACGGTCACCGGGTGCCCGGCGGCGAGCCACGCGCGGGCGAGCGCGGTGCCCATGGCGCCGGTGCCGAGCAGGGTGACGGGGGTGCGGGAGGCGGTGCGGGAAACAGAGCTGCGGGAAACAGAGCTGGGGGAAACGGCGTTGTCGGTCATGGCGATCAGACTCGCCGCAGGAGAACGGCCTGCTCAAGTACGTACTTCCGAGTGGGTGGTTACTCCCGGGAAAGCATCCAGGCCAAGGACAGGGGAGGGTGTCGGGCATGGCGACGGTACGGCGGCCGGGGGCGTACGTGTGCGGGATCGACGCGGCGATGGACGTGATCGGCGGCAAGTGGAAGGTGCTGATCCTCTGGGCGCTGAACGAGCGGCCGTGCCGCTTCGGCGAGCTGCGCCGGGAGCTGCCCGGGGTCACGGAGAAGGTGCTCGCCGCGCAGCTGCGCGAGCTGGAGGCCGACGGCATCGTGCACCGCGAGGCGTACGACGAGGTGCCGCCCCGCGTGGAGTACTCGCTGACGCCCCGGGGCGTCTCCCTCAACGAGGCGCTGGGCCCGCTCGGCGCGTGGGGGCGGGAGAACATCCTGGGGGGCGCGTACCCCGGGGCGGGAGCGGGCTCAGCGGCTGCCGGTCAGGTGCGCGAAGACGACGACGTTGCCCTGGTAGCCCGTGGCGCGTGAGTAGCCGCCGCCGCAGGTGATGACCCGCAGCTCGGGCCGCCGGGCCGCCCCGTACACCTTCTCGTCGGGGAAGTCCTTCGCGTCGTACACCTCGACGGCGTCGACGGTGAACACGGCGACGCTGCCGTCCCGCCGGTCCACCTCGACGGTGCTGCCCTTCTTCAGGGCGCCGAGGGCGTAGAAGACGGCGGGCCCGTCGGCGTTGTCGACGTGGCCGGCGACGATGGCGGTGCCCGTCTCGCCGGGGGTGGTGCCGGCCTCGTACCAGCCGGCGAGGTTCTTCCGGTCGGCGGGCGGGACGTCGAGGCTGCCGGTCGCGGTCAGCCCGAGGCCCGTCAGGGGCGCGTTCACGCGGATCGCGGGGATGCGGATGCGGTCCGGCGGGGACGGCGGCAGCGCGGGTGCGGCGGGCCGCCGGCCGTCCTGCTCCGAGCGCGCCTGGGCGGCGGAGGGCTGCGGCGGGGCGTGCGTCCCGGCACCGTCCAGCACGAGCCACGTACCCGAACACAGGGCTGCCGCGGTGACGGCCGCTATCGCGGCGTTGCCGACCCTGCGCATGACAGCACCCTCTCCACCCTCTCCTGGATCCTGAGCTGACCCCCCGTACCCCCCCTCCGGGCCGCGAGGGGCTTCGGACCCGGAGGGGGAGGGGACGTGCGGTACCGGCGGACGGACAGCGGAGGGTGTCCGTCAGATCCCGTCGCCTCTCGCCCGGCGATGCAGGAGCCAGGTACCGCCCGCGGCGGCGACGGCGAGGGCCGCCACACCGGCCGCGGTCTGCACGGGATCGGGGCCCAGTGCGCCGCCGACCCCCGTCTTCACGCTTCCTTTCGGGAGCACCTGCTCGCGCGGTGCCGTCAGCGTGACCACCAGGTCGCCCGTCACCCGCAGGCCGCCCTCGCCGCAGGTCGCGACGATCTCGTACGTCCCCGGCTGGGCGCCCGGCGGCACCCTGAACTCCCCGACCACGTCCTGCTCGCGGGCGCCCGGCGCCAGCGTGAAGGAACCGGCCCCCACCGCGCTGGCGTCACCCGCCGCCGTGCCCCCGTCGCCGCAGGCCGCCGTGTTCACCGTGACCCGCTCGCCCGGGATGACGGAGGACGGGTGCACCTCCAGGCCGCCGGTGCCGGATCCGGACGCGTACGCGGGTGCGGCGAGGAGACCCGCGGTGGCGACGGTCAGCGCGGTACCGGTCAGCAGCCGGACGGTACGTCGCATCGGTGCTCCTTCGAGCTGTCGAGCTGTCGAGCTGTCGGTCGTTGCCCCTGTCCTTCCGAGGTAAGGGGCAGCACGGCGAGCGCGCTTCCTGAAGGAGGGTCAGAAAGGGGGTGGACGGGTGCCGGGCGAGGGTGGGGCCGGGGTCTTCGTGATGTCGTTTCAGCAGGTCAGCGGCGTACGGCGGGCCTGCCCCGGAAAAGGGTCGGGGCACGCGTGTGAACGGGTGACCGGGACCGGCGCGGCGGGGCTTGACCTCAACTTAAGTTGAGATACGAGGCTGTGCCGCATGAAGACAGCAACCGATGCCCTCCATGTGACCGTCGTCGTCGGCAGCAACCGCCACGGCCGCTTCGGCCCCGTCGTCGCCGACTGGCTCCTCGACCGCATCCGGGGCCGCGAGGACCTGGTGCCCGACGTCGTGGACGTCGCCGAGGCCGACCTGCCCACGTCCTTCGACCGGACCCCCGAGGCCGCCGCCGCGCTCGCCGAGGTCAGCCCGAAGCTGGCCCGCGCGGACGCCTTCGTCGTCCTCACCCCCGAGTACAACCACTCCTTCCCGGCAGGCCTGAAGAACCTCATCGACTGGCACTTCACCGAGTGGCGCGCCAAACCCGTCGCCCTCGTCTCCTACGGCGGCCTCGCGGGCGGTCTGCGCGCCGCCGAACACCTCCGGCAGGTCTTCGCCGAGCTCCACGCCGTGACGATCCGCGACACCGTCTCCTTCCACAACGCCGGCGCGTCCTTCGACGACGCCGGCCGCCTGAAGGACCCCTCGGGCCCGGACGCGGCGGCCAAGGCCATGCTGGATCAACTCGCCTGGTGGGGGTGGGCGTTGCGGGAGGCCCGGGAGAGGCGGCCGTACGCGGGCTGACCGGCCGTATCAGGAGGCTGCCTGCACCGGCCGTATCAGGAGGCTGCCTGCCTCACCGCCGCGCCCGCCAGTCCCCGCCCTCGATCGGCTTCCCCCGGGAGCGCAGCCGGGCGGCGACGGCGGGCGCGGCGATGTACACCCAGGCCCGCACGGGCGTGCCGTCGGCGTCACGGAGCACCTCCCGCTCGACGCGTTCGTAGAGGTTCCGCGGCGACGCCGGCGCGTACTCCTCCAGCCGGTCCAGCTCGGCCAGCAGCGCGCCGTACGCCTCCGGCAGGGCGGTGACCAGCTCCCCGCTCACCGTCCCGCCCGGCTCCTCGACGGCGTACGGGTAGCCGGGCCCGTCGTACAGCACCGCGCCCAGGAGCCGTCCCGGCTCCTCGGAGCGGGTGCGGCCGCGCAGGAAGAGGTCGTGGTTGACCTCGCCGGGGCGGAGGGTGCCGTAGACGAAGAAGGGCAGTTGGGAAGAGGGCCTCACAGAAACGATTCTCTCCCCTCACACACCTGCACGTATCCGCCCTGGTCATGGCATGTCCGCGCCACCTTGAATCTTGGTCACCCTCAGCGCGCCGAGTTCAAGGAGACCGATGAGCCGGATACGGCTGTACACCCTGGCCGCCACCACCACCGCCCTGCTCGCCACCGCACTCGCTCCCTCCTCCGGCGCGACCGACAGACCCGGCCGGTCCGAAGCGGTCGACAACGCGGCGTCGGTCCTCGCCGACCGGGCCACCGCCCTGGGCCTCACCGCGGCGCAGGAGACGACGGTCAGGGACGTCGTCGTCGACCGGGACGGCACCCACCATGTCCGCTACGACCGCACCTACCGCCGACTCCCCGTCCTCGGCGGCGACTTCGTACTCCACCTGGCCCCGGACGGCACGTACCGGGGCGCGAACCGCGCGACGCGGAGCCCGATCTCGCTCACCACCGTGACCCCGGAGCTGTCGGCGCGGAAGGCCGCCGACCTGGCCGCGAACGCGCTGCGGGCCGCGCACCCCGGCGAGCCGCTCAGAAGGCTGACGGCCAAGCCCCGGCTGGTCGTCGACGCCCTGCACGGCCCCCCGAGGCTGGCCTGGCGCACCGACGCGGTGGCCCAGGACTCGCTCGGCAACCCGGTCGCCCGCACGCTGCTGACGGACGCCGTGACCGGCGAGCGGATCGACGCCTGGGACAGCATCGAGACGGCGTCGGGCGACGGCAGGTCGCTCTACGGCGGCACGGTCCCGCTGGAGACGACACCGGCCGGATCGGCGTACCGGCTCAAGGACCCGACGCGCGGCGGCACCTACACGGGCGACGCGGCGAACCGGACGGACCTGTGCGTCCTGAGCGTCTGCGTGAACCGCGCCCCGGCGACGGTCTTCACGGACGCGGACAACCACTGGGGCACGGGCACGACCACCGACCGCGCCACGGTCGCCGTGGACGCGCAGTACGGCACCGACGTCACCTGGGACTACTTCAAGGACGTCCACGGCCGCCACGGCATCGCGGGCGACGGCAAGGGCTCCTACAGCCGCGTGCACTACGGCACGAACTACAACAACGCGTTCTGGGACGACAGTTGCTTCTGCATGACCTACGGCGACGGTGACGGCAAGCAGTTCGGGCCGCTGGTGTCGCTGGACGTGGCCGGCCACGAGATGTCCCACGGCGTGACGTCGAAGACGGCGGCCCTGACCTACTCGGGAGAGTCCGGCGGCCTGAACGAGGCGACGTCGGACATCTTCGGCACGCTGGTGGAGTTCCACGCGAACAACGCGCGGGACGCGGGCGACTACCTGATCGGCGAGAAGATCGTCCGCCCCGGCTTCGGCAAGGCCGCGCTGCGGTTCATGGACAAGCCGTCCAGGGACGGCAGGTCGGCGGACTGCTGGAGCCCGACGGTCGGCACCCTGGACGTCCACTACTCCTCGGGCGTCGCGAACCACTTCGCCTATCTGCTCGCCGAGGGCAGCGGCACGAAGACCCTGAACGGCGTCACCTACCACTCGCCCACGTGCGACGGCTCGACGGTCACCGGGATCGGCCGGGCCGCACTGGGCAGGATCTGGTACCGCGCCCTGACGGTCTACATGACGTCCTCGACGACCTACGCGGCGGCGCGGACGGCGACCCTGAACGCGGCGAAGGACCTGTACGGAGCGGGCAGCACGCAGTACCGCGCGGTGGCGGCGGCCTGGAGCGCGGTGAACGTGCGCTGACCCCCCGTGGTGACGGGGTCAGTCGCCGCCCGCCTCCCGCGCCACCTGCTCCAGCCGGTTGCGGTGCGGATCCGGTTCGATCATGCCGGGCAGTCCTGCACCCGCCACTGACAACGGCCCCGCGGAGCAACGAGCTCGGGCTGCGGGCGCGCCGGCGCGCGAGCCCGAGCAGCCCTCCCTCAGCCGGCGGCGATCGTCCGCGAGGCCGTCGCCCTGCTGGACGCCGACGGCGTCGAGGCGCTCGGCATGCGCGAGCGGCGCACGAGTGCACCCCCGCCCGCACGGGCCCGGCGGCTCTGACGGGTCCGTACGAACGGGGGTGCGGCTGTGGTGGTGGTCCTGCGCGGGGGCTACGGCTTCACCGCCTCCACCCGCACCGCGCACGCCTTGAACTCCGGCATGCGCGAGGTCGGGTCGAGCGCGGGGTTGGTGAGGGTGTTGGCGCGGCCCTCGCCCGGCCAGTGGAAGGGCATGAAGACGGTGTCCGGGCGAATGGCGGTGGTGATGCGGGCCGGGGCGACCGCCCGGCCCCGCCGGGACACGACGGCCACCGGATCGCCCTCGGCCGCGCCGAGCCGCGCCGCCAGCCGCGGGTGCAGTTCCACGAAGGGACCGGGCGCGGCGGCGTTCAGCTCGTCCACGCGCCGGGTCTGGGCGCCGGACTGGTACTGGGCCACGACCCGCCCGGTGGTCAGCAGGACGGGGTACTCGTCGTCCGGCTCCTCGGCGATCGCCCGGTGCGAGACGGTGACGAACCTGGCCCGCCCGTCCTCGGTGGCGAAACGGTCCAGGAAGAGGCGGGGCGAACCCGGATGGACGCCGACGGGCTCGTCGTCCTGGGCCGGATCGTCGGGCAGGACGTCCAGCGCGGCGTCCTCGGAGTCGTCCGAGGGCGCGGGCGCCGGACACGGCCAGAACACCCCGTTCTCCTCCGCGAGCCTGCGGTACGTGATCCCGGAGTAGTCCGCGGGCCCGCCCGCGCTCGCCCGGCGCAACTCCTCGAAGACCTCCTCGGGGTCGGTGGGGAAGCCCTTTTCCACCCCGAGCCGGGCGGCCAGCTCGTGCAGGACGTGCAGATCGCTGCGGACGCCCGCCGGGGGCGTGATCGCCTGACGGCGCAGCAGCACCCTGCCCTCCAGGTTGGTCGTCGTGCCGGTCTCCTCCGCCCACTGCGTGACCGGCAGGACGACATCCGCGAGGGCCGCCGTCTCCGACAGCACGACATCGCAGACCGCCAGGAAGTCCAGCGACCTGAACCGCTCCTCGATGTGCGCGGCCCGCGGCGCCGACACCACCGGGTTGGAGCCCATCAGCAGCAGCGACCTGATGTCCGTGCCCAGCGCGTCCAGCAGCTCGTACGCGCTGCGGCCCGGGCCCGGCAGGCTGTCCGGGTCCACGCCCCACACCTCGGCCACGTGCCGACGCGCCTGAGGGTCCGTCAGCTTGCGGTAGCCGGGCAACTGGTCGGCCTTCTGGCCGTGTTCGCGCCCGCCCTGCCCGTTGCCCTGCCCGGTCAGGCAGCCGTACCCGGACAGCGGGCGGCCCGCCCGGCCGGTCGCCAGGCAGAGGTTGATCCACGCGCCGACGGTGTCGGTGCCCTTGGACTGCTGCTCGGGGCCGCGCGCGGTGAGCACCATGGCGTGCTCCGGCTCGCAGAACATCCGTACGGTTTCCCGGAGTTGGGGAACGGACACCCCCGTGATCCGCTCCACGTACTCCGGCCAGTGCGCCATCGCCGCCGCCCGGGCGTCCTCCCAGCCGACCGTGCGCTCCTGGATGTACGCCTCGTCCGTCCTGCCCTCGGCGATCACCAGGTGCAGCAGGCCGAGCGCGAGGGCCAGGTCGGTGCCGGGGCGGGGCGCCAGGTGCAGGTCGGCCTGCTCGGCGGTCCTGGTGCGGCGCGGGTCGATGACGACCAGCGTGCCGCCGTTCTTCTTCAGCTCGGTCAGGAAACGCAGCGACGGAGGCATGGTCTCCGCCAGGTTCGACCCGACCAGGATCACGCACCCGGTCTTCGGGATGTCCTCCAGCGGGAACGGCAGCCCGCGGTCGAGACCGAACGCCTTCATACCCGCCGCAGCCGCCGACGACATGCAGAACCGGCCGTTGTAGTCGATCTGCGAGGTGCCCAGCACGATCCGCGCGAACTTCCCGAGCGAGTACGCCTTCTCGTTCGTCAGCCCGCCCCCGCCGAACACCCCGACCGCGTCCGGGCCGTGTTCCGCGCGCGTGCGCGACAGGCCCTCGGCGATCCGGTCCAGTGCCTCGTCCCAGGAGGCGGGCACCAGCGTGCCGTCCCCTGAACGCACCAGCGGGGAGGTGAGCCGCACCCCGGAGGAGAGCACCGCCGGCGCCGTACGGCCCTTGCCGCACAGCGCGCCCCGGTTCACCGGGAAGTCCACGCGCTCGCTCACCTCGACGGTCCCGTCGGCCGCGGGCGTCAGATTCATCCCGCACTGCAGGGCGCAGTACGGGCAGTGCGTGGGCGTCACGGAGGTCTGCTGCATGCCGTTCAGCGTGCTTCGGCCGTGTTACGTGCGCGACGGTTCCCTGTTACGCGGCCGGGACGGGGATCTCCCCGCCGCCGCTCGTCCGGCGTGAGGGACGCGGGCGCCTCGGCCACGCCCCCGATCACCCGGTGGCCTCCAGCGCCCGCTCCACCCCCGGTTCCTCGGGCCCGAGGAACCGGGGATCGGGCCGGAACACCGCGTCGAACGCGGCCTTGCCCGCCGCGAAGATCTCCCGGGCGCCCCCGTAGTACCAGGTGGCGTCGTGCCGGGCGTCGACGCCCACCCCGTACGACGCGACACCCGCCGCCTCGCACAGGGCCACCGCCCGCCGGATGTGGAAGCCCTGGCTGATGAGGACCGCCCGGTCCACCCCGAAGATCTTCTTCGCGCGGACGCAGGAGTCCCAGGTGTCGAAGCCGGCGTAGTCGCTGACGATCCGCCCGTCCGGGACGCCGTGCCGGGTCAGGTAGGCGCGCATCGCGTCCGGCTCGTCGTACTCCGCACGGCTGTTGTCGCCGGTGACGAGGACCACCTCGACACGGCCCTCCCGGTACAGCCGCGCCGCCGCGTCCAGCCGGTGCGCCAGGTACGGCGACGGCTCCCCGGCCCACAGCCCCGCACCGAAGACCACCGCCACATCGGTGCGCGGCACGTCGGCCGTCGTCCGCAGCCGGTCGCCCGTCACGACGTACAGCCAGGTCGCCGGCAGCAGCGCCAGCACACACACGGCCATCACGGCCTGCACCAGCCGCCGCTGCCCGGCACGCGTGCGTGGAACGTGCGGTCTGCTCAGTCTCGGGCGGCGCATCGGACAGGTCCCTCCCCGGTCGGCTCTCGACAGTCAGGGACGTCCCGCCGGGCCCTCCGGTTCGGCGCACGACATGTGACCAGCTTCACTCCCCGGAACGAAACCGCAGGTCACACCACCTCACACACCCCTGAAACCCCACCGTGAACCCCCGGAAAAAACCCGTCATTCCCGCGCAACGGGGCGGCAACGTCCCGCCGCCACCATCGGTTCATGACGGCGACGAGTAAGACGAGTGACACGAGCACGTCGGACGCTCCTCGCGACCACCTCGACAGTACGGCGTACCTCATGAACCGGATCAGCAGCCAGCTCGCCAGCCAGCTCAGCGTTGTCTCGCCGCTGGGCGGCCGACGCCGCCCGGGGCCGCCCGCCCTCGTCGTCGTCGCCCACGGCAGCCGCGACCCGCGCGCGCTGAGCACCGTGCGCGCGCTCCTCGACCAGGTCCGCGAGCTGCGCCCCGGCCTGCCCGTGCACCTCGGGCACATCGAGCTGAACGAGCCCCTGCTCCCCGACACCCTCGCCGCCCTCGCGGACACGGACGCCGTCCTCGTCCCGCTGCTGCTCAGCCGCGGCTACCACGTCAAGCAGGACATCCCCGAGATGGCCGCCGAGTCCCGGGCACGCACGCGCGTGGCCACCCCCCTCGGCCCGCACCCCCTCCTCGTGGACGCCCTGCACGCCCGCCTCGTCGAGGCCGGCTGGCCCGCCCGCACGGACGAGGACACGCGCCGCGTGAGCGGTGTCGTCCTCGCCGCCGCCGGCTCCCGCGACCCCGAGTCGAAGATCGACACCGGCCGTACGGCCCAGCTCCTCGCCGACCGTCTCGGCGTCCCCGTGGTCCCGGCCTACGCCTCCGCCGCGACCCCGACGGTCCAGACCGCCGTACGCACCCTGATCGCCCGAGGCCGCCACCGCATCGCCATCGCCTCGTACTTCACGGCCCCGGGCCGCTTCGCCACGGAGTGCGCCGAGGCGGCCCCCTGGATCGCCGCGGCCCCACTGGGCACCCACCCGGCGATGGCCCGCCTGGTACTGCACCGCTACGACCAGGCACTGGCGACCCCGCTGACGGTCACGAGCCTGGGGACGCTGGCTTCGGCCTGAGGGCAGGCGGTGGGGGCATGCCCTGAGTGGGAGCACGCCCTCGAGGGGCGCGGGGCTGTATCAAATGCGCGGCTCCGCCGCGTGGCGCGACCAGCCGCGGGCCACCCGCACCCGCCCGAGACCAGCCACGGGCCACCCGCACACGCCCGAACACAGACCCCGGCAGACGGTTGGGCGCACAGCAACCGCCCTGCCCTTACTGTCGACACATGGCAGGCACCCCGACACCCCCCACCGCCTACGACCCGACGTCAGTCGACCGCTGGGCCCCGGAACCCGACAAACGCCCCGGCCGCACCGCCTTCCAACGCGACCGCGCCCGCGTCCTGCACTCCGCCGCGCTCAGAAGACTCGCCGGTAAAACCCAAGTGGTGACGCCCGGCACCATGGGCCCGGCCTGGGACGCCAGCCCCCGCACCCGCCTCACCCACTCCCTCGAATGCGCCCAGGTCGGCCGGGAGCTGGGCGCAGCCCTCGGCTGCGACCCCGACCTGGTGGAAGCCGCCTGCCTCTCCCACGACCTCGGCCACCCCCCCTTCGGCCACAACGGCGAACAGGCCCTCAACGAGTTCGCGCAGGACTGCGGCGGTTTCGAGGGCAACGCCCAGTCGCTGAGGCTCCTCACCCGCATCGAGCCCAAGCGCTTCACCGCCGAAGGCTCCGTCGGCCTCAACCTCACCCGCGCCGTCCTGGACGCCGCCACCAAGTACCCCTGGCCGCGTGGCGCCCACCCGACCGACCCTGCCTCCCCGAAGTTCGGCGTGTACGAGGACGACCGTCCGGTCTTCGACTGGGTCCGCAAGGAGGCCCCCGGCACGCGCACGTGCTTCGAGGCGCAGGTCATGGACTGGTCCGACGACGTGGCCTACTCGGTGCACGACGTGGAGGACGGCCTGCACGCCGGTCACATCGACCCCGGCTGCCTGTACGCCGAACCGGAACGCCAGGCGGTGTTCCAGGTCGCCCTCGGACGGTACGTCCCCGCCGACACCGACCCGGCCGAACTCGCCGAGGCCCTCGACCGCCTCCTCGCCCAGGAGTGGTGGCCGCACGGCTACGACGGCACGGCCGTCGCCCAGGCCCGTCTGAAGGACGCCACCAGCCAGCTCATCGGCCGCTTCTGCATGGCCGCCGAGGGCGCCACGCGTGCGGAGTACGGCGGCGGGCGGCTCACCCGGTACACGGCCGAACTCGTCGTCCCGCGCGAGACCCGCATGGAGTGCGCGGTCCTCAAGGCGGTCGCCGACCTGTACGTCATGCAGCGCGCCGAGCAGGAGCGGCTGCGCGCCGACCAGCGGATCGTGGTGATGGAACTCGCCGAGGCGCTCACCGCCCGCGCCCCGGACGGCCTGGACCCGCAGTTCCGCGCCCTGTTCGACCGGGCCGGCGACGACCGAGCCCGCAAGCGGGTGATCGTCGACCAGATCGCCTCCCTCACCGACACCTCGGCCCGTTCGCTTCACGCCCGTCTGACGGGGCACGGATGAGACTGGTGAGACCCGTAGGACAGATGCGCGCCCGAATGTGACCCTCCGTGGCCTGATCGGGCCACTCCCTCTTCCCGCATCACGCTCCGTGCGGGACGCTCGCAAGTGGCGGCACCCTGACGAGGAGGCAACAAGTGGTCGACGCGGATCAGACATTCGTCATCGTCGGAGGCGGCCTGGCCGGCGCGAAGGCGGCCGAGACGCTCCGGGCGGAGGGCTTCACCGGCCGCGTGATACTGATCTGCGACGAGCGCGACCACCCCTACGAGCGTCCGCCGCTGTCCAAGGGCTACCTGCTCGGCAAGGAGGAACGCGACAGCGTCTTCGTGCACGAGCCCGCCTGGTACGCGCAGCACGACATCGAACTCCACCTCGGCCAGACCGTCGACGCGATCGACCGCGCCGCGAAGACGGTCCGCTTCGGCGAGGACGGCACCGTGGTCCGCTACGACAAGCTGCTGTTGGCGACCGGCTCCGAACCCCGCCGCCTGGACATCCCCGGCACCGGCCTCGCGGGCGTCCACCACCTGCGCCGGCTCGCCCACGCCGAACGCCTCAAGCAGGTCCTGACCACCCTCGGCCGCGACAACGGCCACCTGGTGATCGCCGGCGCCGGCTGGATCGGCCTGGAGGTCGCGGCGGCGGCCCGCGAGTACGGCGCGGAGGTCACCGTGGTCCACCGGGGACCGACCCCGCTGCACTCGGTCCTCGGCCCCGAACTCGGCCAGCTCTTCGCCGAGCTGCACCGCGAACACGGCGTCCGCTTCCACTTCGGCGCGCGGCTCACCGAGATCGTCGGGCAGGACGGCATGGTCCTCGCGGCCCGCACGGACGACGGCGAGGAGCACCCCGCGCACGCCGTCCTGGCCGCCATCGGCGCCGCGCCCCGCACCGCCCTGGCGGAGTCGGCGGGCCTGGAGATCGCCGGCCCCGCGTACGGCGGCGGTGTCGTCGTCGACGAGCGGCTGCGCACCTCCGACCCCGACATCTACGCGGCCGGCGACATCGTCTCCTTCCCGCACGCCCTCTTCGAGGCCCGCTTCCGGGTGGAGCACTGGGCCAACGCGCTGCACGGCGGCCCGGCGGCGGCCCGCGCCATGCTCGGCCACGAGGTGACATACGACCGCCTGCCCTATTTCTTCACCGACCAGTACGACCTCGGCATGGAGTACTCCGGCTCGGCGCCCCCGGGAACCTACGACCACGTGGTGATCCGCGGGGACGCCGGGAAGCGGGAGTTCATCGCGTTCTGGGTGAAGGAGGGACGTGTGCTGGCCGGGATGAACGTGAACGTGTGGGACGTCACAGACCCCATCCAGCAGCTGATCCGGTCGAGGGCACACGTGAACACGGAGGCACTGGCAGACCCGCACGTTCCGCTGGACAGCCTGGTTCCCTGACCGTCACCGCTGTCAGTCCGCCCCCGTAGAATTCACGCGTGGCAGGACGGATCAACGACGAGGACGTGAAGGCGGTACGGGACGCGGTCCCGATCGACGCCGTGGTGTCCGAGTACCTCCAGCTACGCAACGCGGGCGGCGGCAACCTCAAGGGCCTCTGTCCGTTCCACGACGAGAAGTCACCGTCCTTCCAGGTCAGCCCCAGCAAGGGTCTCTTCCACTGCTTCGGCTGCCAGGAGGGCGGCGACACCATCACGTTCGTGATGAAGATCGACCACCTCTCCTTCTCGGAGGCGGTCGAGCGCCTCGCCGCCCAGGCGGGCATCACCCTGCGCTACGAGGAGGGCGGGTACAACCCCGCCCACCAGCGCGGCGAACGCATCCGCCTGGTCGAGGCCCACAAGATCGCCGCCGAGTGGTACGCGGAGCAGCTCGCCACCAGCCCCGAGGCCGAGACCGGCCGTGTCTTCCTCGCCGAGCGCGGCTTCGACCAGGCCGCCGCCGTCCACTTCGGCGTCGGCTACAGCCCCCAGGGCTGGGACCACCTCACCCGCTATCTGCGCGGCAAGGGCTTCAGCGACAAGGAGCTGCTCCTCTCGGGCCTCGCCCAGGAGGGCCGCCGCGGCCCCATCGACCGCTTCCGGGGCCGCCTGATGTGGCCGATCCGCGACATCGGCGGCGACGTCGTCGGCTTCGGCGCCCGCAAGCTGTACGAGGCGGACAACGGCCCCAAGTACCTCAACACCCCCGACACGGCGATCTACCGGAAGTCCCAGGTCCTGTACGGCATCGACCTGGCGAAGAAGGAGATCGCGAAGACGTCCCGCGCGGTGGTGGTCGAGGGCTACACGGACGTCATGGCCTGCCACCTCGCCGGGGTGACCACGGCCATCGCCACCTGCGGCACGGCCTTCGGCGGCGACCACATCAAGATCCTGCGCCGCCTGCTGATGGACAACGGCTCGGCGCGCGTCATCTTCACCTTCGACGGGGACGCCGCCGGCCAGAAGGCGGCCCTGCGCGCCTTCGAGGACGACCAGAAGTTCGCCGCCGAGACGTACATCGCCATCGCCCCCGACGGCATGGACCCCTGCGAGCTGCGCCTGGCCAAGGGCGACGAGGCGGTCGCCGACCTGGTCGAACCGCGCACCCCCCTCTTCGAGTTCGCGCTCCGCCAGATCGTGAGCCGCTACGACCTCGACACCCCGGCCGGCCGGGCCGCCGCCCTCGACGAGGCCGCCCCGATCGTCGCCCGCATCAAGAACAGCGGCGCCCAGCACGAGGTCGCCGTCGAGCTCGCCGGCATGCTCGGCATCCTCGACACGCAGTTCGTGGTCAAGCGGGTGGCGCAGCTGGCCCGTTGGGCCCGCGACCGCGGCGGCAAGGGCCCCGCCCCGGCCCAGCACCGACACGGCTCCCAGCAGTACGCCGCCCCCGCCCAGGCAGCCGCCCGCGGCCCGGCGCTCAACCTGCGCAACCCCGTCTACGCCACCGAGCGCGAGCTGCTCAAACTCGCCCTGCAACGCCCGGAGTTGGTCTCTCCGGCCTTCGACGCGTACGGCGTCGACGAGTTCACCGCCCCGCCCTACGCGGCCGTACGCCAGGCCATCCTGGACGCGGGCGGCGCGGAGTACGGCGTGCAGGACCCGCAGGAGTACCTGGTCCGGGTCCGCGAGGCCGCCCCCGACGACGCGGTCCGCGCCATGGTCACCGAGCTCGCGGTCGAGGCGATCATGCTGCGCCGGGAGGTCGACGAGGCCTACGCGGGCGACCAGTTGGTCACCGTCCGCCGCCGTGCCGTCGAGCGCCGCGTCCGCGACATCCAGAGCCAGCTCACCCGCCTCGGCCCGAACGGCGACCCGGCCCAGCTGGCCGCCGTACAGAACGAGCTGTGGGTTCTCCAGCAGTACGACCAGGCGTTGCGGGAGCACGGCGCCGCCGCGCTCTGATCTCCCGAGGTTCGCCGTTCAACCTGTTTCACCCCCGGAGGGCTGCGCACTCGTCCGGCGAGGGTAATCGCCCGGTCACGGACCGGACGCAAAAAGTCATCGCACGCCCCTCGTGGCGGTGATGTGTCTTACCCCACACTGGGTTCCGGTGCCTGAGTCCTCGGAGCGCGGCCGATCCGTCCCCGACGGGTCCCAGACCCCCGCGGTTCCGCTCATCGCGTACGGGACGGACAGCGGCGAGGCCGCCGACTCCGCCCCCGAAGTACCGCTGCCGTACACCTCTGCAGCGATCATCCTGGAGGTCGCCCCCGTGCAGACCCAGACCCTCGTTCAGACAGACATCAGTACGGACGCCACGGAGCAGGACGCGGAGACCGACGTTCTCGTCGCGGTTCCCGCGCAGAGCCGTGTCGTGCACCACCCCGAGACGGAGCCCGTCGACCCGCCCGAGGCCGGCGAACCCGCGGCCGAGGCGCTGGAGGTCACCGAGCCCGCCGACCCCGTCGAGGCGCCGCCCGCCCGCGCCGAGACCGGCGGCCCCTCCTCGGACCTGTTCCGCCAGTACCTGCGCGAGATCGGCCGTATCCCGCTGCTCACCGCGGCGGAGGAGGTCGAACTCGCCCGCCGCGTCGAGGCCGGCCTGTTCGCCGAGGAGAAGCTCCTCAACACCCCCGACCTGGACAGCGAACTCGCCCTCGACCTGGACCGGCTCGTCGTCATGGGCCGGATGGCCAAGCGCCGCCTGATCGAGGCGAACCTGCGGCTGGTGGTGTCCGTGGCGAAGCGGTACGTCGGCCGCGGGCTGACCATGCTCGACCTCGTCCAGGAGGGCAACCTCGGCCTCATCCGGGCCGTGGAGAAGTTCGACTACGCCCGCGGCTACAAGTTCTCGACGTACGCGACCTGGTGGATCCGCCAGGCCATGTCCCGCGCCCTGGCCGACCAGGCCCGCACCATCCGCGTCCCCGTGCACGTCGTCGAACTCATCAACCGCGTCGTCCGCGTCCAGCGCCGCATGCTGCAGGAACGCGGACACGAGCCGACGTCCGAGGAGGTCGCCGCCCATCTGGACCTGCCGCCGGAACGGGTCAGCGAGGTCCTGCGGCTGGCCCAGGAGCCGGTGTCGCTGCACGCCCCGGTGGGCGAGGAGGACGACGTCGCCCTCGGCGACCTGATCGAGGACGGCGACGCGGCGAGCCCGGTCGAGTCGGCCGCGTTCCTCCTGCTCAAGGAGCACCTGGAGGCGGTCCTGTCGACGCTGGGGGAGCGGGAGCGCAAGGTGGTCCAGCTCCGCTACGGCCTGGTGGACGGCCGCCCCCGCACGCTGGAGGAGATCGGCCGCATCTTCGGCGTCACCCGCGAACGCATACGGCAGATCGAGTCGAAGACCCTGAACAAGCTGAGGGACCACGCGTTCGCCGACCAGTTGCGCGGCTACCTGGACTGACGGCTGCCCGGACGGAAGGGGGCCGCCGGCCGGCGGCCCCCGCAGACCTAGTCGACCTCCGCGACCGCCTGCGCGAACTGCGCCTTGTACAGCCGCGCGTACGCCCCGTCGGCCGCCAGCAGCTCCTCGTGCGCGCCCTGTTCGACGATCGCCCCGTTCTCCATCACCAGGATCGTGTCCGCGTCCCGGATCGTCGACAGCCGGTGCGCGATGACGAACGCCGTACGCCCGTGCGCGAGTTTGGCCATCGCCTTCTGGATCAGCACCTCGGTGCGGGTGTCGACGGAGCTCGTCGCCTCGTCCAGCACCAGGATCACCGGGTCGGACAGGAACGCCCGCGCGATGGTGATGAGCTGCTTCTCACCCGCGCTGACCCCCGTGCCCTCGTCGTCGATCACCGTGTCGTACCCGTCGGGCAGCGTCCGGATGAACCGGTCCGCGTGCGCGGCCCGCGCCGCCTCCTCGATCTCCCCGCGGGTGACCTCCCGCGCGGCCCCGTACGCGATGTTCTCGGCGATCGTGCCGCCGAACAGCCAGGTGTCCTGCAACACCATGCCGATTCCGGCGCGCAGTTCGTCGCGGGACATGCGCGCGATGTCGACACCGTCGAGGGTGGTGCGCCCGCCGGTGACCTCGTAGAACCGCATGAGCAGATTGACGAGGGTCGTCTTGCCCGCGCCCGTCGGCCCGACGATCGCGACCGTCTGGCCCGGCTCCACCGTCAGCGACAGGTCCTCGATGAGCGGCTTGTCGGGGTCGTACCGGAACGACACGTGCTCCAGCGCCACCCGCCCGCGCAACTGCTCCGGCCGCACCCCCGGCACGGGATCCGCCTCCTGCTCCTCCGCGTCCAGCAGCTCGAAGACCCGCTCGGCCGAGGCGACCCCGGACTGCACGAGGTTCGCCATCGACGCCACCTGCGTCAGCGGCATCGAGAACTGCCGCGAGTACTGGATGAAGGCCTGCACGTCACCGATGGACAGGGAACCGGACGCGACCCGCAGACCGCCCACGACCGCCACCAGCACATAGTTGATGTTCGACACGAAGAACATCAGCGGCTGCATGACGCCGCTGTTGAACTGCGCCTTGAACCCGGCCTCGTACAGCGCGTCGTTCTCCTCGGCGAACTGACGGGCCGACTCCTCCTGCCGCCCGAACACCTTCACCAGCGCGTGCCCGGTGTACATCTCCTCGATGTGCGCGTTGAGCTTGCCGGTCGTCCGCCACTGCTGCACGAAGTGCGGCTGCGACAGCTTGCCGACGCGTGTGGCGACGACGAACGACAGCGGCACGGTCACCAGCGCCACCAGCGCCAGGATCCAGGAGACGTAGAACATCATGGCGAGCACGCCGATGATGGTCAGCACCGAGTTGATGAGCTGGCCCATCGACTGCTGGAGCGTCTGCCCGATGTTGTCGATGTCGTTGGTCGCGCGCGAGAGGACCTCACCGCGCTGCCGCTTGTCGAAGTACGACAGCGGCAGCCGCGACAGCTTCGTCTGCACGTCCTCGCGCATCCGGTACATGGTCCGGTTCACGGCCCGGTTCACCAGGCGTGTGGCCACCGCCATCAGCAGCCCGGCGACCGCGAACACGGCGAGCGCCAGCAGCAGGACGTTCCCGACGGCGGTGAAGTCGATGCCCTTGCCGGGCGTGAAGTCCGTACCGCGGAGCATGTCGGCGACATCACCCTCGCCGCGCTGCCGCATGGAGTCCAGGACCTGTTCCTTGCTCGCCCCGTCCGGCATCTCCCGCCCGACGAGCCCCGCGAAGACCAGGTCGGTGGCCCGGCCGAGGATCTTCGGCCCGACGACGTTGAGCGCGACGCTCAGGACCACGCAGAACAGCAGCCCGTAGATGGTCAGCCGCTCCGGCCGGAACCGGGCGACCAGTCGTTTGCCCGACCCCTTGAAGTCCATCGAGCGCTGATCGGGGCCGCCCCCGGCCATCATCCGCCCCATCGGCCCGGCCATCAGGCGGCCTCCGCTTCCGTCAGCTGGGAGAGCACGATCTCCCGGTAGGTCTCGTTGTCCGCCATCAGCTCGTGGTGCCGGCCGGTGCCGACGACCCGGCCCTCGTCCAGGACCACGATCCGGTCGGCGTCCCGGATGGTCGCCACCCGCTGGGCGACGATCACGACGGTCGCCTCGGCGGTCTCCCGCGACAGGGCGGCACGCAGGGCCGCGTCCGTGGCGTAGTCGAGCGCGGAGAAGGAGTCGTCGAAGAGGTAGATCTCCGGCCGCTGCACCAGCGTGCGGGCGATGGCCAGCCGCTGCCGCTGACCACCGGAGACGTTCGTCCCGCCCTGCGCGATCGGCGCGTCGAGCCCGCCTTCGAGCCGCGACACGAACTCCTTGGCCTGCGCCACCTCCAGCGCGTGCCACAGCTCCTCGTCGGTCGCGCCCGGATTGCCGTACCGCAGATTGGTCGCCACCGTCCCCGCGAACAGATACGGCTTCTGCGGCACCAGCCCGACCGTCCTCGCCAGCAGCCGCGGGTCGATGGTCCGTACGTCCACCCCGTCGACGAGCACCTCCCCGTCGGTCGCGTCGAACAGCCGGGGGACCAGCCCCAGCAGCGTGGACTTGCCGCTGCCCGTCGAGCCGATCACGGCGGTCGTCTCACCGGGCCGGGCCACGAGATCGATGGCCTTCAGCACCGGCTCCTCGGCACCCGGGTAACGGAATCCGGCGCCACGGATCTCCAGATGCCCGTGCCGGCGCAGCTCGCGCACGGGGGCCGTCGGCGGAACCACGCTCGACGACGTGTCCAGCACCTCCTGGATGCGCTCGGCGCACACCTCCGCGCGCGGCACCATCATGAACATGAAGGTGGCCATCATCACGGACATGACGATCTGCATGAGATAGGCGAGAAAGGCCGTCAGGTCGCCGATCTGCATCCCGCCGCTGTCGATGCGGTGCGCACCGAACCACACCACCGCGATCGACGACAGGTTCACCACCGTCATGACCACCGGGAACATCAGCGCGAGCAGATTCCCGGTGCCCATCGCCACGTCGGTCAGGTCGGCGTTGGCCTTCCGGAACCGCTGCTGCTCGTACTCCTCCCGGACGAAGGCGCGGATGACCCGGTTGCCGGTGATCTGCTCCCGCAGCACCCGGTTCACCGTGTCCAGCCGCTCCTGCATGGTCCGGAACAGCGGCCGCAGCCGCCGCACGATCAGCGTCACGCAGATGCCCAGCACCGGCACCACCGCGACCAGCACCCCGGACAGCGGCACGTCCAGGCCGAGCGCCATCACGATCCCGCCCACGCACATGATGGGCGCCGACACCATCAGCGTGAACGTCATCAGGGCCAGCATCTGCACCTGCTGGACGTCGTTCGTCGTACGGGTGATCAGCGAGGGCGCGCCGAAGTGACCGACCTCACGCGCGGAGAACGACTGCACCCGGTCGAACACGGCGGCCCGCACGTCCCGGCCCAGCGCCGAGGCGGTCTTGGCGCCGTAGTACACGGCACCGATGTTGCACACCACCTGCGCCAGCGAGACGCCGATCATCAGGGCGCCGAAGGCGAGGATGTAACCGGTGTCACCCTCGACGACACCCTTGTCGATGATGTCCGCGTTCAGCGTGGGCAGGTAGAGCGTGGCGCAGGTCTGCACGAACTGCAGCAGCACGAGCAGGGCGATGGGTTTTCGGTAGGGCCTGAGGTGGGTCCGCAGGAGTCGTATGAGCACGCTGCTTCTCTCGGAGTCGGTGGGGTCGGCGAGGGTCGGAGAGGGGGCGACTGGTTGCCCTTGGCCCCTATCGTCGAACACTCCACCGGTGTTACCTCAACCGATTAAGCCGACAGCGGTGCTTCTACGGCCTTCCGGGTACGGCGTTATACCCGAAACGCCCCTGGATGGGTCTGCTCCCGCACCGACACGAACTGCTGCCGCACCGCCTGACCCACCGCCAGATCCTCGCCCGGCTCCAGCACCTGCGCCGCCGCACCCTGCCAGGCCGGCGGGTTGCGCGGGTCCAGCGTCCCCTGCGACACCCCGAGCGCCCAGGCCGCCTGCCGGGCCGCACCGATCGCCGCGTAGTCCGCGGGCTGCGGCACGACGACCTGCGTCCCGAACAGCGAGGGCGCCGCCGCCTGCACGGCGGGCAGCTCGGCGGCCGGCCCCAGCAGGAAGATCCGCCGCACCTCCACACCCCGGCCGCGCAGCACGTCGAGCGCGTCCGCGAGGCCGCACAGCATGCCCTCGAACGCGGCCCGCGCCAGATGCTCCGGCTTCATCGACTCACGCCGCAGCCCCGCCAGGGTCCCCGCCGTATGCGGCAGATGCGGGGTCCGCTCACCCTCCAGATAGGGCAGCAGCACCAGCCCGTGCGCCCCCGGCGTCGACTTCATCGCCAGATCCGACAGGCTCTCCAGATCCGGCAGCCCGAGCAGCTCGGCGGCCCCGCGCAGCGTCCGTACCGCGTTCAGGGTGGTCACGACCGGCAGGTGCATGCCCGTCGCGTCGGCGAGCGCGGTGATCATCCCGGACCCGTCGACCAGCGCCTCGGGGTGTACGGCCATCACGGACCCGGACGCGCCCAGCGACACCACCGCGTCGCCCAGCCCGATGCCCAGCCCGAACGCCGCCGCCATCGTCTCCCCGGTCCCGGCGGAGATCAGCAGCCCCTCCGGCGTCGTCCCGGCCGCGTCCGCGGGGCCGATCACCTCCGGCACCATGGCCGGGTGCCCGAGCGCCAGCTCGACCAGGTCGGACCGGTAGGCGCCGGTCGCCGCCGACCAGTACCCGGTGCCCGACGCCCCGCCGCGATCCGTCGTCCTCCTGACCGGCCGCCCGAGCAACTGCCACACCAGCCAGTCGTGCGCCTGCATCAGGACGGCCGTACGCCGGGCGTTGTCCGGCTCGGTCCTGGCCAGCCAGCGCAGCTTGGTCACCGGCTGGGCGACCTGCGGCACACACCCCACCGCCTGCGCCCACGCCTCACGCCCGCCCAGCGCGTCGATCAGATCGGCCGCCGCGACCTGGGTGCGCTTGTCGCCGCCGACCATCGCCGGCCGCACGGTGCCCCCCTGCGCGTCCAGCGGCACGACCGCGTTCTGCTGCGCGGACACGCCGATCGCCTGCACCCCCTCCAGCAGCCCGCCGCCGGCGGCTTCACCGAGGGACAGCAACCAGGCCTGCGGATCGACGTCGGAGGGCCGGCCTCCGTCGGGGCTCTCCACCGGATGCGGCGCATACCCCTGCCTCAGCACGGCCCCCGTGTCCGTGTCGCAGACGACGATGCGAGTGAAATCGGGCGAACTGTCCAACCCGGCGACTATCCCCATGGTCAAAATTCTGCCGCACCTCCAGGGGTGAGCGCGCCGCGCGCGAACGCACCGAGGCCCCGGGACCACGGTCCCAGGGCCCTCGATACCGGAATGTCGACGGCGTCTAGGTGTTGCTGGTGCCCCAGTCGTCCTCACCGCCGCCGTGCGCGGCGCGTTCCCGCAGGGTCCGCACCCGCTGGGCCACCGAGTCGGGCACCCGGTCCCCGACCTTGTCGCTGACCACGTGGTACGCCTTGCCCGCGAACTCGCGGCCCTGCTGCGCCGCTGTCTCCGCGGTGTTGCGGACGGCTGGGTTCTGCGCGATCTGCCGGGCTGACTTCATCAGCTGCTCGTAGCGCTCGCGCCCGGCGCGTGTGCCCAGCACGTAACCCAGAGCGAGTCCGGCGACGAACGTGAGCCGGTAACGCATGGCGGCCACCCTTCCCTTGCGTAGGTCTCCGGTACGGCGTCGGCGCCGGGGAGTACCGATTGGCGGAGCACCCCCCTGCTTGCGCTAATGTATGTGTCGCAGCGAGCGCGCGCCCCCTGGCGAATACCCAGGTAGGTGCGTTCGATGCAACGAGGCATTCCTCCGTAGCTCAATTGGCAGAGCAGCCGGCTGTTAACCGGCAGGTTACTGGTTCGAGTCCAGTCGGGGGAGCTCGGTCCTCCGTAGCTCAATTGGCAGAGCAGCCGGCTGTTAACCGGCAGGTTACTGGTTCGAGTCCAGTCGGGGGAGCATGCTGAACGAGGACCCCGCAGGGGTCCTTTTTCATGTCCGTCCCCGTGTCCCGGGAACCGCGCGCGGCGCAGCGCAGTCCTCATGGCCACGAAGGCCGTGGCAGAGCCGACCATCCGAAGCAGGAGATCGTATGAGCGGCTATGCTGCGGCAGACGGCGCGCACACATGTACGCGACACGCCGCTATGGGGCGGTAGCTCAGCCGGTTAGAGCAGCGGACTCATAATCCGTCGGCCGTGGGTTCGAGTCCCACCCGCCCCACCACTCGCTATGCGAGAAGAATCGATCTGACCAGCAACTATGCGAGATGGGCACCGAGCTGAAGGACGCTCGTAGAGCTTCTCGATACGTGTTTTCATGATCGGCAGGACAGATTCGAAACGCCGATTACGGTCAAGTCGGTCATAGGTCCCATGGGGTGATTCGTGTCGGGGTGCAGCAGGCCCCGCTGATCCGTCCTGCGTCGGGAAGCAGTCCGAACGGAAACGCCTCGGCATCCTGCGCGCCTCCCTTGAGCGGTCTTTTGTGATCGGTGGTCGTATGCATGTTGGCGATGTATCTTGGATGCATACATTGCGTATGTTGGAGGTGTCCCCGGTGTCCGTCACTCAGATTGATCTCGATGACGAGGCGCTGGCCGAGGCCATGCGGCTCATGGGTGCCACGACGAAGAAGGAGACCGTCAACGCGGCGCTTCGGGACTACGTGGCGCGGATCAAGAGGCTCGAGGCCGCGGAGAAGCTGGCCGCGCGAGGTGAGCGCGGCGAGTTCGAGCAGGCCGCAGCGGCGCATGAAGCCGAGAAGCGTGCGCGGCGCGAGGCCTTCGAGTGATCACGTATCTGGTGGACGCCTCGGCTCTGTGGCATCTGTTCCGTACCCCAGGTGCGCTGCGCCCCTGGGAGGGACACATCGCCGCCGGGGTGTTCCACCTCTGCGAGCCGACACGTGCCGAATTCCTCTACTCGGCGACCAGCCCGTCTCATCGAGATGAGATGGCCGAGGAACTGGACGCGCTCTGTCTGCTCTCCCCGGTTCCGAAGAACGCCTGGCGGTGGGTCGACACCGCCCAGTACAAACTGACCCAGAGGGGCCAGCATCGGGCGGCGGGAGCGATCGACCTGTTGGTGTGTGCGACAGCTGTACACCATGGGCACACCGTCCTCCACGTGGACAATGACTTCGCGACGGTGGCCGGAGTCCTCAAGGAAGTGCAGCAGCGAGACGCACGAGCCTGATCTCCGGAGGCAGGATCACGTCTGTCGGCCTCTGACCTCGGGCTGGCCGGCAGCCTGCTGGGTGCCTGGGCCGGAGCGTCCTGGGCGGTACGCATGCGCTCCGCCACCCTCTATAACGGCGACGTGCACGACTGAGGTCGGGTCGTGCTGGCCTGGCGGGTTGGCTGGTGGTTGATCACCGCTCGGCGGTGCGGTCGGAGACCAGGCCGGCGATCGCCAGGTGGATCTCGTCGTAGTACTCGCGGCGTCCGACATACCGCTGGAGCGGGCGCCACTGCTTGTGCTCGGCGTTGGCGTGCTCGACGCAGATCCGCTCGGAGGACTGCTGCTTGCGCGCGTCTTCCCGCGTCGCGATCTCCCCGGGCCGCGTGTCCTTGCCGGGCTTCTTCGGCGGGGCCTGGACTGGTCGGGAAACCGTGTGGCCAGGCCCCGGTATCCGGCATCGACCTTGGCTTTGACGGGTACTGCTCGAAGAGGTCCTCGATGCCCTCGGTCTTCACCGCCGTCTGATCATGCATCCGGCCAGGGCGGATCGCACCCGCCCACAACGTGCGGCCCCGTTCGTCGGTGATGACGGTGGTCTTCTTGGTGTTCTGCCGCATTTTGCCGGAGACGAACGCGCGCCGTCCCGGTCTGCCCGCCTTCGGGCGCCGCACCCGCACCTCGGTGCCGTCCAGGCGCAGTTCAACACCCCGCGTGGCGGCGTAGGCGAAGACATCGGCCAGCGTGTGCAGGCGTACTCCGGCCTCGCCGGGCACCGCGAAACCACGGGCCGCCAGCAGCGGGCGGCGGATCTCGTGGACGGTCCGGGTGACGGTGGAGCGGTCGGCTCCGTAGAGAGGGCCAGGACGGCGTGCGGGAGCTGGAATCGCAGGATCACCAGGGTCGCGATCACCCGATCGGTGAAGACCAGTTGATGGTCTGGCCCGCCGCCTTCGGCCCGCAGACGCTCGTGACCTCGGCGTTCCCGCAGCCGCGAGTTCTCCCGCGCCGTCCATCCCGGCGCCAACTCCGCGATGAACGCACCGAGTCGACGCCGAGAGATGCCAGTGCAGATACGATGCGAGAGAGCCGTACGGGCCAGGGCAGACGTCACAATCTCCCCAACTCGTACGGCTCACTCTGCGTTCCGGCCAGGCACTTCTCTGACATCGAACCTTGAGCGCATGCCACCGCAGCTTGAGCGAAGCACTCTTCAGGGCCCGTATGCCGCCTCAGTTGCGGGGCTGGGCGTCCAGGAAACGGTGGAGGGATGCCGTCATGCTCGCCACGAAGGAGTCACGGGTCCGGCCGGAGACCAGGTCCAGGGACAGGTACGGGTTGAGGTCCTCCAGCTCAACGAGGAGCAGCTCGCCTTCCCGGGTGCGGCACGCGTCCACGCGCTGGATGCCGTGGTCGAGGGTGTTCCAGTTGATGAAGCGCCGGGCGAAGGCCAGGTCGGCGTCGGTGGGCTCGTAGGGCTCAAGGACCCAGCGCCGCTCGGGGTCGGGGGCGTGAAGGGCGTACTGGAAGGCGTCGTCGACGTAGTAGAAGGACACCTCGTAGCGGAAGTCGATGCGCGGCTGGACCAGGATGTCGCCGTAGGCGAGGTCGCCCAGCTGCTCTCGGGGCACGAAGGCCAGGCCGATGGAGTCCGCGCCCGCTTTCGGCTTGACCGCGTACTGGCCGACCTCGGGCAGCAGGTGCAGGTTCTCGGGCCGGTCGATGGTGAGGATGACCGGGTATCCGGCAGTGGTCAGGTCCAGCAGGTACTGCTTGCCGGCCATGTCGCCTCGGCCGGACAGCGGATTGTAGATCCGGGTGCCGCGGGCCGTGGCCTTCTTCCGGAAGGCGTCGTACTCCTTCTGGTAATGCAGCACGGGCCCGCTGTTACGGACCACCACCACGTCGAAGGCATCCATCAGCGCGGCGGCATCCAGCGGGTGGCACAGGGCGATGTCGAAGTCGTTGCGCAGTCGGGAGGTCAGGAAGATGTCCTCGTCGCAGTAGCGCCGCCCCCGGGCTTGGTAGGCGAGATCGGTCACGAACAGAACTCTGCGGCGGTCAGGCATCAAGCATCCCCTGAGTTAGACGGTGCCAAAACCTACCTATCCCACGGGACACGGCCTCGGGCAGCCGCGTGGTCGCGGGACGCCAGCACGCCTTCCTGTCGTACACCACGTCGTTAGTCGATGGTGGCCGCCCCCGCATGCGGGCGCGTGCGCGTGGACGGCGGGGGCCGTCGGGCCTCCGAGAGCTGCCGATCCGCGGTTGAATACCGGTGTGGCACGGAAAGTCGTGGGGTTCGGCGAGGACGAACTGCGGGCGCTGGCCGGGGCTCGGTCCTTCGAGCGGGGGCTGGGGTATCTGGACGCGGTGAGCGGGCTGGAGGTGGGGGACGGCTCGGTCACGGCCGTGGTGCAGGGTACGGATGTCTACGAGGTGGAGCTCACCCTGGGCGGGGACGACGGGCTCTCGGGGTGGTGTGACTGCCCGTACGGCCAGGAGGGCAACTTCTGTAAGCACTGTGTGGCGGTGGGGCTGACCGTGCTCCGGCGGGCGAGGACGATCCCGCGTCAGCGGGCCGCCGCACGGGCACGGGCCTCCGGCCTGGAGGCGTGGCTCACGGCGCTGACCCGGGACGAACTCCTGGCGCTGGTGCGGGAGCAGATCGCCGAGGACCGCGGGCTGCGACGGCGCCTGGAGCTGCGGGCCGCCGCTGCTCGTTCCGACCTCGGTACCGTCCGGGAGCGGATCCTGGCGCTGATCGATCCGCGGCCTTTTGCCCGGTACGGGTACGTCGAGTACGCCGATGCCCCTGGGTATGCGCAGCAGGTGGCAGAGGCGGCGGCCGCTCTGGGCGCCCTGACCGCCGGCGGGCAGGCGGCGCAGGCGGTCGGTCTGGCCGAGGAGGCGATCCGGGTGCTGGGGGAGGCGTACGAGGAGATCGACGACTCCGACGGGGTGGTCGGGCAGGCCGCTGACACGGTGGTCGAGGCCCATCGGGAGGCGTGCGGAGCAGCGCGCCCCGATCCGGAGCGGCTGGCCGAGTGGCTGGTCGGCCAGGTCCTCGACAACGGCAGCGGGGTGACGGATCTGGACCCGCTCGACTACGCCGAGGTGCTGGGACCGAGCGGGCTTGCCCGCCTGCGGCAGCTGGCGGCCGAGGCGCGGCGGCGCAGGCCGTCCGGGTGGGCGGAGCGATACCTGATGGAGCGTCTGGTCAAGGCGGAGGGCGACGTGGATGCGCTGGTCGCCCTGTACGCGCAGGACCTCGACCCGTCAGGTGCCACGCACCTGCGCATCGCCGAGGAACTCGAATCGGCGGGCCGCGCGGACGAGGCGCTCACGTGGGCGGAGCGCGGAATTCGGGACTGTGCCGCCGAGACGTATATCGATGGCCGTCTGGTCGACTACGTGTGTGCCCGTTATGCGAAGGAGGGGCGGTCGGCGGACGTGGCCGGAGTGCGCCGGGACCGGTTCCATGCCGAGCGGTCTCTGGCCGCCTACCAGCAGCTGCGCTCTGCCGCTCAGGCGGCGCAGTGCTGGGAGGCCGAGCGTGTGGCCGCGCTGGCGGTCCTGAGGGAGGACGCCCGCCGTGAGCGCGGCGGCCGGTATGGCGGTCCCGTGCTGATCGACGCGCTGCTCGATGACGGTGATGTGGACGCGGCCTGGTGCGAGGCCGCTGGCCTCGCCGACGACCGGCAGTGGGAACGCCTCGCCGACCTGTCGCGCGAGACGCACCCGGCCGAGGCGCTCGCGGTCTACCTGAGGCTGGTCGAGCGGCTGAAGGAGCCGACCGGCGACCGTGCCTACGAGCACCTGGCGCGACTGCTGCTGGGCGCCCGTGAGTGCCATCGCGCGCTGGGGACGCAGGAGGCGTTCAGCGACCATCTCGCCGGCCTGCGGGCAGAACTGAAACGCCGGCGCAAGCTGATGAGCATCCTCGACCGGTACGGGCTGTCACCTTCTCGGCCGTGAACGGCCGAGCTTGTACGCCCGATCCGTTCACGCCTCGTCGCGCTCCCGACTGTCCCCTACGACAGGACGGTCACGGGTCGCATCCACCCTCCCCCTGGCAGCTGTCAGGGGGAGGGTGCGGGTGCGGTGACAAACACCCACGCCGAGCGTGCGCGGTCGCGCACGTTGACCCCGGCGACGACATCGGCCGGCCCAGCGAGGCCGCACCGGCGACAGTGGAAATGGTCCCGGTCGGACCGGTTGGCCCGCTCGGTGTGCCCGCAGCGCGGACAGCGCTGCGAGGTATGGCGCGCGTCCACCTCCAAAAACGGCACCCCTGCCTGCTTGGCTTTGTAGGCGAGGTGCTGGCCGAGCTGGTGGAAGGGCCAGGAGGAGAGGGTGCCCCGCTGGTCGCGGCGTAGCCGTACCCGATCCCGGATCCCGCCGAGTGCCTCGACGGCGATGCCGCGACCGGTGCGTTGCGCGACGGACACGATCTCCTTGCTGATCCGGTGGTTCACATGCGTGGCATGGCGTTTCTCCCTCTGTGCGCGGCGGGAGAGACGGCGCGTGGCCGAGCGGGTGTTCTTGGCCTGGAGTTCAGCCCGTTTTCGGGCCTGCAAGCGCCGGTAACGGCCCAGATGGCGGCCCTGGTAGTTGGTGCCGTCGGAGGTGGTGGCCAGGTTCACGATGCCCCGGTCGACTCCGATCCAGTCCACCGGTTCATACGCGTCCGGCTCAGGGATCTCGCAGGTGGCGATCAGGAACCATTTTCCCACCGCGCTGCACGAGGTCGCTCTCGCCCTTGCGGTAGGTCACGAGCGTCTTGAGCTGGTCGGGCGAGGAGTCGAACCGGATGCCCTTCAACCGCCCGTCTACCGTCCAGATCGACACCGTGCGTGCATCGTACTGCCAGGACACGCAGCGGTCGTCGAACGGCTGGGCCGCATTCGGCCGGAAGACGATCGGCGTACTGACCGCCTTGCGATGCCGCTTGGAGGTGGGCGGGCCGAGGTTCCCCGCCTGCAGGTTGGCTTTGAGGGTGGCGTAGGCGTCGACGACCTTTTTCACCGTCCGCACCACCGGCTGCGCCGACAGCCCGAACGTCGCCTTCAGGTCCGTGTACACCTCCTTCTGCAAACTATTGCGGTCCTTCAGGCTCTTGGCGAAGGCAACCTGCGAGGCGTAGGTCGCGGCGCGGTTGCAGGCGCGCAGGGTCGCATCGAGGGCCGACGCCTGCTCGGGCGTCGGCAGCAAGGACACTGCGCGCCCCGAAGCGAGCGATGCGGCGACGCTCCGCGTCGCCATGACGACAGGCGATTCCTCTCCGGCGTGAACGCCGGGGCATCCTCGCCAGAATCAGGTGAAGGAGCGCGGGCCCGGTGCCCGCGCTTCCACGGCAGCGGCGGCCGGCAGGTGGACGGGACCCGCAGTGCGGTGCTCCTGCTTGGCGGTCGCGTGCCTGATGAGCCGCTTCACATCGTCGGGCAGAAGACGAAAGGCCGGATGGCCGGTCAGTGGGCGGAAGATGCGTCGGTGACGATCTCACCGCGTGCCGCCGCGGCGAGGATCTGGGGCGTTCTCCATGTTGCTACATCGGGGTTCTCCGGTGGCGGCGGTAACGACCCGCAGAGACCCCGATCGCTCTCCGTAAAGGTCGGGCCGTGGTTTCAATGCGGCGCCTGCCTCAGGGACAATGCCGGGACGATGACGCCGCAGCCCGCCGAGCCCGACCGCACCGAGCCCGCCGAGTCCTCCGGACGTACCGAGCCGTCCGGCAACCCCGCATACGCGCCCTTCGCGCACCTCACCGCACCCAACAGCGCCCTCTACCGCGACGTGATGAGGGCGTTCCTGACGGCAAAGGAGCGGTTCGCGGTGCATCTGCGGCCCGAGGACGTCCACGCCGCGCTGCCGTCGGAGCACCGCCCCGCCGCCCCGGACGCCGTTGTCAAGGCGCTGGACAGTCTCGTCGGGTGGGGCAATCTGCGGGCGGATCCGGACACCTCCCGGGTCACCGCGGTCGAGGACTTCTACCGCAGACGCTTCATCTACCAGCTCACCCAGGCCGGCGAGGCCGCAGAACAGGCGCTGTCCGTGTACGACGAGGCGCTGGGGCGGCGCGGCGCGCTGCAGGCGGTGGCGCTGCACGACATCGTCACGCAGCTGCGCGCCCTGCTGCTGATCGCCGCCGAGGACGAACCGGATCCGGCCAAGGCCCACCTGGCGCTGTCCACGCTGACGAGCAGGTTCGAGGCGCTGGCGGAGAACGCGCGGGCCTTCATGGGGTCGCTGCAGCGCACCATCGACCTGCACGGTGTCGAGGTCGAGGTGTTCCTCGCCTACAAGGACCGGCTGATCCAGTACCTGGAGCGGTTCATCCAGGACCTGATCACCCTCGGCGGGCGGATCGCCCGGCTCATCGGCGAGCTGCAGGAGCAGGGACGCCTCGGCGTGCTGCTGCGGCTGGCGGCGGCGCGGGAGGCGGCCGACGCCGCCCCGGACGAGACCGAGAGCGCCGAGGCGCGGGCGTACGCGCGGTGGGCGGCGAAGTGGGCGGGCCTGTCCGCCTGGTTCGTGTCCGCCGACGGCCGCGAGGCCCAGGCCCGGCTGCTGCGCGGTCGCGCCCTCGGGGCCATTGGGCAGCTCCTCGCCGTCGTACGGCAGTTGAACGAGCGGCGAGCCGGGCGTTCGGACCGGTCGGCGGACTTCCGCACGCTGGCCCGCTGGTTCGCCGAGGCCCCCGACGCCGAGGCGCGGCACCGGCTGTGGCGCGCCGCGTTCGGTCTGTACCCCGCCCGGCATCTCACCGTCGACGCCGACACCCTCGCCGACCGCGCGGCCCGCCCGGTGGCCACGTCCACTCCGTGGGCCGAGGCCGAGCCGCTGCGGATCAGCCCGCAGCTGCGCCGCACCGGCAGCTACGAGCGGCGCGGCAAACCCCGCAGGGTGCAGGACCGCTCCGAACAGCGGCGGCAGCTGGCGGAGATCGCCGCCAAGCAGGCGGAGGAGACCGCCGCCGCCCGCGCCCGGCTCGCGACGGACGGCACCACCCGGCTGTCCGCGCTGCGAGAGCTCGATCCCATGGCCTTCGGCCTGTTCCTGCGGCTGCTCGGCGACGCCCTGGCCACCTGGCGGCCCGGCATGACGACGACCGTCACCACCAGCAACGACGGCACGATGGAGATCCGGCTCACCGCGCTCACGGACGGTTCGACGGCCGAGATCCGCACGCCGGGCGGGGTGTTCCGCGGCCCCGACCACCTCGTCGAGATCACCGATCTGACCACGGGCAGCCCCGCACGGGAGGCGCGATGACCACACCCCTGGGTGAGGTACTGGACGGCCGGCGCACCGCCGAGTTCCAGAAAGCCGCACGCGCCCTGCTCAAGGAGCCGCTGCTGCTCGCGCACGGCCCGGACGCCGACGCGTACCGCCTGGTCAGGCAGTACGCCGGCGAGCTGCGTGACTGGTTCGAGCGCAACACCGGCTGGTCGCTGCGCGTGGACGCGGAGGTCGCCCGGTTGCGCAAGGCACCTGGCACCCTCGCCGACGCCACCCACCCGGCCCGCGAGGCGTCCCGCGCCGGTGCGCCGTTCACCCGCCGCCGCTATGTGCTGCTGTGCCTGGCGCTCGCCGTACTGGAGCGCGGGGAGGCACAGATCGCGCTCGGCCGTCTCGCCGAACAGGTGGTGCTGGAGGCCGCCGACCCGCAACTGGCCGCGGCAGGGGTCGCGTTCACGCTGGAGCGGCGCGACGAGCGACTGGACCTCGCCGCCGTCGTACGGCTGCTGCTGCGCCACGGCGTGCTGCGGCGGGTCGCCGGGGACGAGGACGCCTACGTCAGCGGGACGGGCGATGTGCTCTACTACGTCCAACGCCGCGTCCTGGCCGGACTGCTCGCCGCCCGTCACGGCCCCTCCACGATCACGGCCGACGGCTTCGAGGAGCGGCTGGACCGGCTCACCGCGGAGAGCGCGCTGGACAGCGACGAGCTGCGGTTCCGGGCGATCCGCCAGAAGCTCACCCGCCTTCTCCTCGACGACCCGGTGCTGTACTACGACGAGCTGAGCGACGAGGAGCTCGCCTACCTGACCCGCCAGCGCGCCTTCCTCACCGCCCGCGTCAGCGAACTGACCGGCCTGGTGGCGGAGGTACGCGCCGAGGGCATCGCCATGGTCGACCCCCAGGACGACCTCACCGACGTACGGATGCCCGAACAGGGCACCCATGGGCACGTCACCCTCCTGCTCGCCGAGCACCTCGCGGCGGCGGGTTGCGAGGTGAGCGTTCAGGAGCTGGAGCGCCGGGTGCGGGAACTGGCCGTCGAGCACGGCGGGTTCTGGTCCAAGAGCGCCAAGCAGCCCGGCGCGGAAGGGGAGCTGGTGGAGCAGGCTCTGGTCAAGCTGACCGCCCTCGCCCTGGTCACCCGCACGCCCCAGGGCGTGGCTCCGCTGCCCGCGCTCGCCCGGTACGCGGTCGGCGAGACCGTCGTCGTGGAACCGGGAGTCCGCGGTCCCCGCACCTCTCGACGAAAGGCACCACAGCCGTGACCGCCCTGCCCCAGCCCGCTCCCGGCCGCTGGCGACCGCTGCGCATCGGCCTGGTCGACCTCTTCTACTACGACACCGAGGAGTTCTGGTTCCGCGACGGACGGCTGCTGCTGCGCGGCAACAACGGCACCGGCAAGTCCAAGGTCCTCGCCCTCACGCTCCCGTTCCTGCTGGACGGTGACCTGTCCGCGCGCCGCGTGGAGCCGGACGCCGACCCGAACAAGCGCATGGAGTGGAATCTGCTGCTCGGCGGGGAGCATCCGCACCCCGAACGGCTCGGCTACACCTGGATCGAGTTCGGCCGCGTCGACGTCGACACCGGGCAGGCCCGCTTCCGCACGCTCGCCTGCGGGCTGAAGGCGGTGGCGGGCCGGGGCATCGCCCGTCACTGGTACGCGGTCACCGACCAGCGCATCGGCGAGGAGCTGAGCTTGCTGGACGCCACCGGCACCGCGCTGTCCCGGGACCGGCTCGCGGACTCGATCGCCGGACGCGGGATGGTGTACGACACGGCCACGGCGTACCGCAGGGCGGTCGACGAGGCGCTGTTCGGACTCGGCGAGCGGCGCTACGCCGCCCTGGTCGACCTGCTGATCCAGTTGCGCCAGCCGCAGCTGTCGAAACGGCCCAACGAGGCCGCGCTGTCCCGGGCGCTGACCGAGGCGCTGCCGCCGATGGACCAGGCGGTGGTCGCGGACGTGGCCGAGGCGTTCCGGTCCCTGGACGAGGAGAAGGAGGAGCTGCGGGCCGCCGCCGAGGCAGAGCGGGCCGCCTCCGCGTTCCTGGACCACTACCGCCGTTACGCCCGCGTCGCGACGCGGCGCCGGTCCCGGCTGCCCCGCAGCGAGCACGCCCGCTACGAGCAACTGCACCGCGACCTGGCCCAGGCCCGTGCCCAGCGGGAGGACGCCGAACGGGACCGGGCAGCGGCCGCCGAGCGGATCGCCGAGCTGGAGGAGACCGCCACCCGTCTGAAGGCGCGGGAGGCGGCCCTGCGCGAGGGCCCCGAGATGCGCAGCGCCCGGGAGCTGGAGCAGGCGGCGGCCGACGCCCGCCGCACCGCCGGAGAGCTGGCCCGCGCCCAGGCCGACCGGGACGAGGCGGCCCAGGCGCACACCCGGGCGCTCGGCCGTCTGGAGACGGCGCGGCGACGCCTCGACGCGGCCGAGCAGCGGGTCGCCGACACGCTCACCCGCGAGCGGGAGGCGGCAGCCGCGGCCCGGCTCGACGGCGAGCTGCGCACCGACGGCGTACCGGAGAGCCAACTGCGGCGTGCGGCCGAGGAGTCCGTGGCGCGCAGGCGCCGCACCGTCGAGCACGTGGAGGAGCTGGCGGCCCGCGCCGACGAGGCCGCCGCCGAACGGCGGGCCGCCGTCCGCCGCCTGGACGAGGCCGAGACCGAGGTCGGCCACACCGTGGGGCGACAGGCCGAGGCCGAGCGGCTGGCCGCCGAGGCGGGCCGGGACCTCGTGGCCCGCGTCCGCGCGCATCTGGACGCCTGCCGGGAACTGGCCGTCGCCGACTCCGCCGGGCTGCTGGACGAGCTCCAGGACTGGGTGACGCACTGTCAGGGGCAATACTCCGCACGGGCATACGCGGCTCACACCCATCGCGAACGGGCGGCACAGCTGGCCGACCGGACGGCGGCCCTCGGGCAGGAACTCGCCGGGCTCCGGGCCCGGTCCGCCGAGGCCGAGAGGGAACTGGCCGAGCTGGACGCGGGCGGCCAGCGCGGCCCCACGGCACCGCACACCCGTACGCCCGGCGTCCGCGACCAGGCGCCCGGGGCGCCGCTGTGGCGGCTGGTCGACTTCCGCGAGCATGTGCCGGCCGGTGAACGGGCGGGCCTGGAGGCCGCGTTGGAGGCCTCGGGTCTGCTGGACGCCTGGGTGTATCCGGACGGCACCGCTGTGCACGCGGACGGGCACGACGTTCTGCTGTCGCCGGGTGCTCCCTTGAGCGGGCCGACTCTCGCCGACGTGCTCCGCGTGGCCGTCGACCACGGCGACGCCCGGGCCCTGGCAGTGGGCGAGGACACCGTCTCCCGCCTGCTGGCGGCCGTGGGCCTCGGCTCCGGCGGCCCGGGTGACACCTGGGTGGCGGCCGACGGCCGTTTCGGCGTCGGCGCGCTGACCGGCAGCTGGTCGAAACCGGCGGCCGGGTACGTCGGCGAGGGCGCGCGGGAGGAGGCGCGCCGGGCCCGGATCGCTGCCCTGCGTGACGAACTCGGTGCCTTGGCCGGCGAGATGGACCGGTTCGACGCCGAGCGCGCCGACGTGGACCGGCGCCGCAGCACCCTCGATACCGAGCTGGCCGCCCTTCCCGACGACGCGGCCCTGCGGCACGCGCACGCGCTCGCCGCCGCCGCTGCCGATGCCGCCCACCGGGCCCGTGCCCGCCGCGACGGACACGCGGCCGAACTGGCGGCCGTGTCCCGGCAGGAAGCCGAGGCCGCCACCGAACTCGCCGAGACCGCGGCGGCGGTCGACCTTCCTGCGGACCGGGGCGGCCTGGCCGTCGTCCGCCAGGCTTTGGCCGACTACGGTGCCGTCCTCGCCGCGCTGTGGCCCGAACTGCGTGAGCGCGCCGACGCGGCGCGCGCCCTGGCCGACCAGCGGACCGAGACCGAGCGGGCCGGCGCCCGAGTGGCCGAACTGTCCCTGCGCAGCGAGGACTCGGCCCGGCTCGCCGCCGCCGCCGACACACGCCACGCCACGTTGCGCTCCACCGTCGGCACCGCCGTGGCGGAGCTTCAGCGGCGCCTCGCCGAGACCGCCGACGCGCTGGCGGCCTGCGAGGCCGGCCAGCGGCGGGCCCGCGAGGACCACACGGCCGCCGACCGGCGCGCCCACCTCGCTCAGGGCCACACCGAACGCCTGGAGGTGGACGTCCGTGAGGCGACCGCGGCCCGCGCCGAGGCCATCGCCGCCCTCCAGCGGTTCGCGGCCACCGGTCTGCTGTCCGTCGCCCTGCCCGAGGCCGCCGTACCCCCGCTCGACGCCGGGCCGTGGGCAGCCACCCCGGCCGTCGCCCTCGCCCGCTCCGTCGAGGCCGAATTGTCCGGCACCGACGATTCCGACGGAGCCTGGGAGCGGGTGCAGAAGCGGCTCAGCGAGGAGTACAAGAAGCTCCAGGACGCCCTCTCCCGCGGCGGCCACAGCGCCTCGGCCCGGATGGCCGAGGAGGGCATGGTCGTCGAGATCGTCTACCAGGGCCGTCAGCGGGCCGTCCCCGAGCTCGCCGAGGCCCTCGCCGCGGAAGTCGCCGAGCTGACCCGCATCCTGTCCGCGCACGAACGCGAGGTCCTCGAAACGCACCTCCTCACCGAGGTCGCCGGCACCCTGCAGGAGCTGATCGGCGCCGCTGAGCGTCAGGTGCGGGCCATGAACGACGAGCTCGAGGAGCGGCCCACCTCCACCGGCATGAGGCTGCGCCTGGTCTGGCGACCCTCGCGCAAGGCCCCGGCCGGGCTCGCCCAGGCCCGCGAGCGGCTGCGCCAGTCCGCCGACGCCTGGACGCCCGGGGACCGGGCCGCGGTCGGCGAGTTCCTGCAGGCCGAGATCGCCCGCAGGCAGGCCGACGACACCGCGGGCAGCTGGCTGGAGGTGCTTACCGCGGCCCTCGACTACCGCGCCTGGCACGAGTTCGGCATCGAACGCCACCAGCACGGCAAGTGGGTCCCGGCCACCGGGCCCGCCTCCGGCGGCGAACGCGTCCTGGCCGTGAGTGTCCCGCTGTTCGCGGCGGCCTCCTCGCACTACGCCACGGCCGCCCCGCACGCCCCGCGCCTGGTCACCCTGGACGAGGCGTTCGCCGGCGTGGACGACGACTCCCGCGCCAAGTGCCTGGGCCTGCTGCACGCCTTCGACCTCGACGTGGTGATGACCAGCGAACGCGAATGGGCCTGCTACCCGCAGGTTCCCGGCATCGCCATCGCCCAGCTCTCCCGCGTCGACGAGATTCCGGCGGTCCTGGTGACCCGATGGGAATGGGACGGGGCCGAACGGATGCGGGGTACGGAACCGGGCCATGCGCTCGTGTCCCTCCCGGCGCAGGCCACCGCCTCCGCCTCGGAGCACGAGGACGCCCTGTGGCCGTGAACGACGGGCGGCCCCCGGCGCCCGTCGACCGCGACCGCCTGGTCCGCCTGCTCGGCGGTCCTGATCTGGCCTGGCTGGTCGACCGCGTACGCCGCCGCATGGCACGGGAGGAGCCCCTGACCAACCCGGTCACCCTGACCGACCCCACCCCCGCGCAGCGCGCCGCCGTCGAACGGCTGCTGGGCCGTGGCCCCGGCGCCGGACGCTCGCTCAGCGTGCGCCTCGACGCGGTGGACGCCGTCCTGCGCCGCTCCGGCGTCAGCCCCGGTGGCCTGGGCGCCGCCGTCACCGCCCTCACCGGACCCGTCGCCCGGGTCGCCGACGTCCGCGAGCGGGAGGAGCAGGCCTGGCGCGACGCGTACGAACCCCTTGAGACCCTGATCCGCACCAGTCGGCCCCAACTGGCCGACTGGGCCGATCGGTTGCGCCGCGACGGCCTCGTACGCCGCCTCGCCCGCACCCCGCACCAGGCGAACAGACTGCTGGGCGACACCGCCGAGGTCCTGCGCAGGCTGCCCGCGGACCCGGCCGTCTCCCTGCCCGCCTTCGCCGCCGCCACGGTCGGCGACGCCCACGCCCTCGACGACGGCACCCCGCTCGCCACCCTCGTCCTGTCCGGCGTCCGCACGCTGACCGGCTTCCCGGACGGCAGCGGAGCCGAGTGGCGCCGCGAGGCCTGGGCCGCAGCCGGGCTCCTCAAGGACGCCCTGTCCGCCACGGTCCTGACCCTGGGCCTGCGCGGCACCCCCGCCCTCGACTGGGCGGCTGACGAGGGCGAACCCGCGGTCCTGACGCTACGGCAGCTCACCCGGCACCCGCCGCGCACGGCACCCCCTGTCGTCCGCGTCTGCGAGAACCCGGCCGTCCTGGCCACCGCGGCCGACACCCTGGGCGCCGCCTGCCCGCCGCTGGTCTGCCTCCAGGGCCAGCCCTCGGCCGCCGCCCTCACCCTGCTGCGCCACCTGCACGCCCGGGGAACCACGCTGCGCTATCACGGCGACTTCGACTGGGGCGGTCTGCGCATCGCCTCCGCCCTGCTGCGACGCGTCCCCTGGCACCCCTGGCGCTACACGGCCGCCGACTACCGCGCCGCCGTCGCCGCCACCCCCCTGGCCCCGCCTCTGACCGGCACGCCGACCACCGCCGCGTGGGACCCGGACCTGCCCGCGGCCCTCACCGAACTCGGTGTGCGCATCGAGGAGGAGACGGTACTCGATGACGTGCTGGCCGACCTCGAGCACTGAGACGGCACCGTGGCCGTCTCACGGGGTGTGCAGCTCCTCCCGAGCTGAGCTGCCGCGGCACTGGCGCGATCGGCCGCGATCAGCCTCATTCGGGTGAAGTGGGCCCGCGTGTCGTGGGACAGCGACTGCATCTGGTGATCCTCACGTACGTCGGTCGGTGACATCGAGAGGACTGGGGACCGTTCATGAGTCCGGATGCGCGGGGTGCCGAAGGGGCGGACACAGCTGACTTCCGGCGACGCGGGCTGACGATCGCCGGCGGACTCATGCTCGGGGGTTTCCTTCTCAATGTCATTCTGACCGCGGCACTGCATCCTTCAGGGGAGGAAGACGACCACCCCGCGATCTTCACCGAGTACGCGGAGAGCAGCAGCTGGGTCGCCGTTCATCTCGGCCAGTTCATCGGGGTCCTGGTGACGCTGAGCGGCCTGCTCGTGCTGTACCGCGTGCTGCGCGGGGCGGGCGGGCCTTTCCTGGTCGCGCAGCTCGGGGCGGCAGCAGCTGTCGCGACTGCTGCGATCTGGGCTGTGCTGCAGGGGCTGGATGGTGTGGGGCTGAAGCAGGCCGTCGACTCGTGGGTCAGCGCGTCGGGCACAGAGAAGGAGATCCGCTTCGCCAACGCCGAGACGGTCCGCTGGCTGGAATGGGGGTTCCAGAGCTACTTCCGGATCATGCTCGGGCTGACCCTTGCGCTCTTCGGGGCTGCGATTCTCGTCAGTCGCCGGATCCCTGGCTGGCTTGGCTGGACGGCCCTTGTCGCGGGCGTGTGCTCTGTGATCTTCGGCGTCGACGTGGGCTACAGCGGCCTGGCCAGTGGACTTCAGGACGTCCTCGGTATCGCCACCTTCATCCTCGTCCTGGTCTTCGCGGTGGGAGTGCTCGCCACCGGAATGCGCGAGCACGGCCGGAATCACCGCTGATCGAAAGCATGCGCGGCAGCGGCCGCTGCGCACATGAATGAATCCCTGATCGATCGGCACTGCAAAGACCCGGCCGGCTGAGGGGTGGCTGAGTCCCTTACAACCGGCTGTTCTCGACGCCGCCGGTGTTCGTGGCTGCGCCGTGAGCTGGAGCGGCGTTTTGAAGGTGGCGCCCTCGACGCTCCTGCGCGCGCCGCTGAGGGCGTTCTGGGCAGCGCCCGATCCGGCCGTAGGTGGGCCGTAGGTGCGAGCGAGGAACCAGAGGGGGCTCGCGGTCGTAGCCGGATGTCCCTGTCTCCACCCTCTTACATACCCCCCATGGGTATGTTACCGTGCAGCCGTCAGATACCCCCAGGGGGTATGTATGGAAGGGGATGGAACCAATGTCAGCCATCAATCCCAGGCGTTGGTGGGCGCTGGTAGTGCTCGCCGCCGCCCAGTTCATGGTGATCATGGACACGTCCATCATCGGGGTGGCGCTCCCCGAGATGCAGAAGGACCTGGGCTTCTCGCAGGGCGAGCTGCAGTGGGTCTTCAACGCCTACGTCATCGCTTTCGGCGGACTGCTCCTGCTCGGCGGACGCCTCTCCGACCTGCTGGGAGCGCGCAAGGTCTTCAACACCGGCTGGGTCGTACTGATCGCCGGCTCGATCGTCGCGGCCGCCGCGCAGACCGCGTGGGTGGAGGTCCTCGGCCGTGCCGTCCAGGGCGTGGGCGGTGCGCTGATCGCTCCCTCGGCCATGACCCTGCTGATGATGCTCTTCGCACACGACCCGAAGGAGCTCGGCAAGGCCATGGCGCTCTACGGCGCAGCCGCACCCGCGGGAGGTACAGCCGGTGTCTTCCTCGGCGGTGTGTTCACCGAGTGGCTGAGCTGGCCGTGGATCTTCATCATCTACGTCCCGATCGGCGTCGCCACCCTGGCGGCCACCAAGCTGCTGCCCGCCGTCGGCAGTCGCCGCGGTGCCGTCGACGTGCTCGGAGCCGCCGCGGTCACGGCAGGCCTGGCGCTCGCCGTCTTCGCCATCGTCCGGGCGCCGGAGGTCGGCTGGGCCTCCACCGGCACCGTGCTCCAGCTGACCGGTGCCGCCGCGCTGCTCGTGCTCTTCTTCGTGATCCAGAAGACCGTGCGCGAGCCGCTGATGCCGCTCGGCATCTGGCGTGTCCCGCGGCTCGGCTCGGCCAATCTGGCGATGACCCTGCTCGGTGCCGCGTGGATCCCCATGTGGTACTTCCTCAACCTGTACCTCCAGCAGGTCCTCGGCTACGGGGCCTTCGCGTCCGGCGCCGCCCTGTTGCCGATGACCGGCCTGCTGATGATCTTCATGACGGCGATCACGGCCAGGCTGATGGCAAAGTTCGGCGCCAAGCCGATGATCGGCGGCGGTCTGCTGGTTCTCGCGGCAGGGCTGCTGTGGCTGTCCGCTGTCGGGCCCACGGGCACCTTCGTGGTCGACGTCCTGCCCGCCTCGCTGGTCGCGGCGCTCGGCATGTCGCTCGCCTACATCCCGGCGATGATGGCCGCGATGTCCGGGGCGCCGCAGGAGCAGGCCGGTCTGGCGTCCGGCATCGTCAACACCACCTACCAGGTGGGGTCGGCGCTGGGTCTCGCGGCGCTGACCGCGGTGGCCACGTCGCAGGGCGCGGGTCAGCTGGGCAACCTGCCCGCGCTGACGGACGGGTTCAGTGCGGCCTTCGTCTGGGCCGCAGTGATCGCCGCAGCCGGCGGACTCATCACCCTGCTGGTGATGCGGAGCGACCAGGCGGCGGCCGCCCCGCAGACCGACGCCACTTCGACGGCACAGGGCGAGCGGGCCGGCGTCTGAAATGCGGTGTCCGCGCCTGGTGCGCAGGTGGAGCAATTGCCGCGACGCCGCATTTCACCAGGACAAGCAGGGAAAGAGAACCGTCGAAGGGCCGTCCGGCACCGGGCAACCGGTGCCGGACGGCCCTTTGTGCTCAAGCCGGACGCCCGTCCGTTCTCAAGCAGGCCGTGGTTGAGCCGAGCCGCTGTCGATTCCGCCTGTCCACCCCTACGGCCGGCTGGTACCTGAACCCCTCGTTCACCGGACGGGGGCTTCCTCTTGTCGGTCGTCTGCTGTTCCGGCTCGTCGCCCAACGGCATGCTGAGCTTCAGGGCGCAGGCCCGCGACGCGGGCGCAGGTCGCCTGGCCAGTGTCGTAGGTGAGCATGGTCACCTCGCACCCGACAGCGGCTTGATGGCAAGTGCCCTGTCCACGATCTCATCGTCGTTGATCGGCAGGCGCACATGCTCTGGCGGGTCGAACATGAGCTGTACCGTCACCTCACCGCGTCGGAGGCCGGTTCTTCGCAGCTCCTCGTCACTGGGGGCGCGCAGCACGGCCTGCTCGGCAAGCGATTCAACGGGCTTCGTGAACGCCGTGGTTCGCTGTCGAAGCTCAGCATTGACCAGCTGGTTGACGAGGCGTTGAGTCGTCCCGATGGTGAAGTTGTCCAGCCCGGCGAGCATCCCCGTTCTGTCGCACTTCGTAGTAGTCGGGCTTACGAGCATCCCCGTTCTGTCGCACCTCATGGTCGTTACCCGCACGTGGATTCGGCCGGCCATCGGGCCCGGGCCGGCTGGTGACCGACCCCCACGGAATCCACAAGGGCGATGAAACAGCGAACCGGGCCCGAGCGGAATGATCCGCTCGGGCCCGGAAGTTCGGTGGTCAGGCCCGTACGAGCCGGGCTATCGCCTGGGATGCTTCACTGACCTTTGCCTGGGCTTGCTCGCCGCCCTCCACGATCGCCTCTGTGACGCAGCCGTTGAGGTGCTCCTCCAGCAGGGCCAGGGCGCAGGACTGGAGCGCGGCGTTGGTTGCGGCGACCTGGGTGAGGACGTTGATGCAGTAGGCGTCCTCTTCGACCATGCGCTGCAGTCCTCGCACCTGGCCCTCGATCCGGCGCAGCCGTCGGACTATGTCGTCCCGTTGGGCGTGGTGTCCGGGCACGGTGGTCTCCCGTTCCTCGTCGGCGGTTCAGCGGTCGGTGGGCTGGAAGCCGCGCAGTCGGAGGCTGTTGCCGACCACGAAGACCGAGGAGAAGGCCATCGCGGCGCCAGCGATCATCGGGTTGAGCAGGCCGGCGGCGGCGAGCGGCAGGGCGGCGACGTTGTAGGCGAAGGCCCAGAAGAGGTTGGATCGGATGGTGCCCAGCGTCTTGCGGGAGAGGCGGATGGCGTCCGCCGCGACCCTCAGGTCACCCCGCACCAGCGTCAGGTCGCCCGCCTCGATCGCGGCGTCCGTGCCCGTTCCCATCGCGAGACCCAGGTCGGCCTGGGCGAGTGCGGCGGCGTCGTTGACGCCGTCGCCGACCATGGCGACCGAACGGCCCTGGCTCTGCAGGCGCTTGACGGCGTCGACCTTGTCCTGCGGCATGACCTCGGCGATCACGTGCTCGGAGGCGATGCCCACCTCCGCGGCGACCGCTTCGGCGACCGCCGTGTTGTCGCCGGTCAGCAGGATCGGGGTCAGGCCGAGGGCGCGCAGGCGCTTGATGGCCTCCGGGCTGGTCTCCTTGACGGCGTCGGCGACCTCCAGGACCGCGCGGGCCTCGCCGTCCCAGGCGACCGCGATGGCGGTACGACCTGCCGCCTCGGCCTCGGCCTTGGCGCGCTGCAGCTCCTCCGGCAGGGACATGGCCCATTCGGCGAGCAGCTTCTCGCGTCCGACCAGGACCGCGTGGCCCTCGACGATGCCTTGGACGCCGAGTCCGGCGATGTTCGCGAAGTCCTCCGGAGTGGGGAGCGTGCCGACGCGTGCGGCGGCGCCGGAGGCGACGGCCTGGGCGATGGGGTGCTCGGAGGAGTGCTCCAGGGCGCCGGCGAGACGCAGGACGTCGTCCTCGTCGGTGCCGTCGGCGGTGTGCACGGCGAGCAGGGTCATCTTGCCGGTGGTGACGGTGCCGGTCTTGTCCAGGACGATGGTGTCGACCTTGCGCGTCGTCTCCAGGACCTCCGGGCCCTTGATGAGGATGCCGAGTTGGGCGCCGCGCCCGGTGCCGACCATGAGTGCGGTCGGCGTGGCCAGGCCCAGGGCGCACGGGCAGGCGATGATCAGGACGGCGACGGCTGCGGTGAAGGCGGCGGTCAGCCCCGCGCCGTTGCCGAGCCAGAAGCCCAGAGTGCCGAGCGCCAGGGCGATCACGACCGGGACGAAGACCGCGGAGATCTTGTCGGCGAGCCGCTGGGCGGCGGCCTTGCCGTTCTGCGCGTCCTCCACCAGCTTGGCCATGCGGGCGAGCTGGGTGTCGGCGCCGACGCGGGTGGCTTCGACCACGAGGCGGCCACCGGCGTTGAGTGTGGCGCCGGTGACGGCGTCTCCGGTGCCGACCTCGACCGGCACGGACTCGCCGGTGAGCATGGAGGCGTCGACGGCGGACGAGCCCTCGACGACCACGCCGTCGGTGGCGATCTTCTCGCCCGGCCGGACCAGGAACCGGTCGCCGACCTTCAGATCACCGACGGGGATGAGTTCTTCGCGTCCGTCACGCAGGACGGTGACTTCCTTGGCGCCCAGCTCCAGCAGGGCCTTCAGCGCCGCTCCCGCCTTCCGCTTCGACCGGGCCTCGAAGTACCGGCCGGCCAGGATGAAGGCGGTGACACCGGCCGCGGCCTCGAGGTAGATGTTCCCGGCGCCGTCGGTGCGGGCGATGGTGAGCTCGAAGGGGTGGGTCATGCCGGGCGTTCCGGCCGTGCCGAAGAACAGCGCCCACAGCGACCACAGGAACGCCGCCGACGTGCCGACCGAGATCAGTGTGTCCATGGTGGCGGCGCCGTGCTTGGCGTTGGTCCATGCGGCCTTGTGGAAGGGCCAGGCGGCGTACGTCACCACAGGTGCCGCCAGCGTGAGCGAGAGCCACTGCCAGTACTCGAACTGGAGCGCCGGAATCATGGCCATCGCGATCACGGGGATGGCGAGTGCGACCGCGGCGGTCAACCGCTGCCGCAGGGGCCGCAGTTCGTCGCTCTCGTCCTGTGCGGGGCCGCTGTCGGCTTCTGGGTCGGTGCGTACCGGCTCGGGCTGGTGCGCGGTGTAGCCGGTGGCCTCGACCGCAGCTATCAGGTCCGAGACGGCGACGTCCTCGCGGTAGGTGACCTTGGCCTTCTCGGTGGCGTAGTTGACGGTGGCCTCGACCCCGTCCAGGCGGTTGAGCTTCTTCTCGATCCGGGCGGCGCACGAGGCGCAGGTCATGCCGCCGATGGCGAGTTCGACCTCGGCGGCGCCGGGCGTGGTGGTGGTCATGTCTGCTCCTCGGAGCTCACGGACGCGATGTGCGAAAGAGGACAGGGAGAACGGGGGCCGCGAGGATGTGCGGCCCCCGCCCGGCTCATGGGTCGTTCAGGCGGCCACGCGGCCGGCGAAGTCGTAGCCGGCCTCGTCGACGGTCTTGGCGATCAGCGCGTCGAGCGCCTCGTCGGGCTCGGCCGCGGTCGTCACCGTGACCAGGCCGGTGCCGATCTCGATGTCGACCGCGGTGACCTCGTCCAGGCCGCCCACCGCATGGGCGACGACGCCCTGGCAGTGGGCACTGCCGATGCCGTCGACCTTGTACGTGGTCTTGATCTCCGCGGTGGTGTGGCAGCTTCCGTTGGGGGTGCAGCAGTTCGACATGGGATCCTCCACAGCTAGCGACTTATACCCCTCGGGGGTATTTGCAACGGCTCCATGTATACCCCTGGTGGGTATGCGGTCGCAAGGGGTGGTCCGGCTTGACTTTATACCCCCTAGGGGTATTTTGAGCTGTGTCGGTCGCACGCCCAGCGGCCCATGGGATGAGGAGCTGGCCATGAATACCGGACTGCGGATCACCGTCTTCGCCGCCGCGCTCGCCACGACCTTCGGCGCCGCCTACGGCGTGGGCGGAGCGGTCGACGCGATCTCGCCCGAGCCGGAGAGCGGCACCCACAATGGATCTGAAGGGCACGCCGCCGGGCACGGCGAAGAAAAGGCGCCCGGGCACCACGAGGCGAAGGGAGGAGGGCACGAGGCGGCACCGCCGGGAGGCCTGGAGATCTCCAGGAACGGCTACACGCTCGACTTGAAGACCCCGCGCATCGAGGCCGGCAAGAAGAGCGAGCTGCGCTTCGCTGTCGTACAGGACGGGACCGGCCGCAATGTCACCGCGTACCAGCGCGAGCACGACAAGGAACTGCACCTGATCCTCGCCTCGCGCGACCTGACCGTCTACCGCCATCTGCACCCCGCACGGGCCGCCGACGGCACCTGGTCCGCCCCCGTGAACCTGCCCAAGGCCGGCGGCTACCGCGTCTTCGCCGACTTCAAGCCGAAGGGCGGCGAGGCGCTCACCCTCGGCGCGGACCTCGCGGCGTCCGGCACGTACGAGCCCGCCGAGCTGCCCGAGCACAACACCACCGCGACGATCGACGGTTACGAGGTGAAGCTCGACGGCGACCTGACCCCCGGCAAGGCCGGTGAACTGACGCTGACGGTGACCAAGGAGGGCACGCCGGTCCGTGACCTTCAGCCGTACCTGGGTGCCTACGGCCACCTGGTCGCCCTGCGCTCCGGTGATCTCGCCTACCTCCACGTCCACCCGAACGGCGAGCCCGGCGACGGTAAGACCCGGCCCGGCCCTGAGATCTCCTTCACGGCTACGGCGCCCAGCGCCGGCCCGTACCGCCTGTTCCTGGACTTCCGGCACGCAGGCGAGGTGCGCACGGCGGCCTTCACGGTGCACGCGGGCGGCGTGGGCGACGAGCCCGAGCAGCCCTCGCAGACCAAGCCCGCCGAGGAGGAAGAGGCCGGGCACGCACACTGAGGCCCCCGGTCCGGCACCGGACTCCGGTGCCGGACCGCGCCCGGCGCTCTGAGTGGGCACCCTTGGGGTGGCCTGCACACTCGCCGCAGCAAACCAGCCATTCACCTGACGAGTTGATCCGGTGTTTCGGGAGTGGTGGTCGAGCACTGCCGAGGAGCCACTAGGATCACGGCATGGTTACGGCTTGGTCGCCCTGGCGCACAGCGAGGACCCGCTCCGGTGTGGGTCCGCTGCCGCGCGTGCTGGCCTTGGCCGTGCTTCTGTTCGGGATCCTCGTGACACACGGCGTGCATGTCGAGAGTGTCAAAGGACACCTCTTCGCCAGCGCGGCGGCACCCGCGGCTTTCTCGGGCGATGACGTTCGCCATCCAGCCGTCGGGCCTGCGCCGCTGTTCGCCGCGGAACCGGACGATCACCACGGCGGTCATGACCCGTCACATCCTGGCGAGCAGTGCGTATCCGGGCAGCCTCAGCAGGGCCCTGGTCCGGCATCGCCCTGCTTCGCAGCGTCGGTTCGCGAATCGACCAGTGCCGACGACGCCTCGATCGGGCGAGCGCCTGTCTCTGGTAGGCCCGGGGACGGTGCCTCACCCGCGGCGCTCAGAGCAGCCTCCGTGGTGCAGCAGGTCTAGAAGTACGGCGTCCCCCAACCGGCCTGCCGATCGTCACCGGTTCGGCTGATGCCGCGCGACGAGCGTCGTGTCCCGTGCTCATGATGGGTCGTCACGTTCGTCGATGCCGTCCTGCCCCCACCCTTGCCTGTGCCTTGCTCCGTACTCGTCGGAGACGTGGCAGCAGCGCGGAGGACCTGTGCCGACACATTCCCGTATGCCTACGCACGCCCCATGGGCCCCATGCGGCTCATCAAGGCGGCGCCGACTCGTCTCGGCGGTCCGCGGCGCCCTGCTGATGGCGCTCATGCTGTGCGCCGTCATCCACGGCCTGTCCGAGGAGACGCACGGGCCGGTGTCCGTCCCCGCCGTCTCGTCGGCGATGGCCGCGGGCGGGGAGCCTCATGAGCCCCACGGCCCTCACCAGGCCGAGGACTGTGCGGCGGACATGATCGTCCGTACCGGGACCCAGTCGGTGGAGGATCTTCCCCTCGGCGCGATGGCCGTGGTCGTACTCATCGCCGTGTCCGTGGTGCTGGGAAGACCCCTCGTACGGCATGAATCTCGCAGACGTCGCAGCGCACGCACCGGCCGCGCGGCGCTTGTCCGCACGTCGCGGTGGCGGATCTAGACCACTCGCTCGCAGCCGAACCGACCCCGTCGGCTGCCGCGCGCCCCTGCTCTGAACGCGGACCCACGGTCCGTCCTGTCGACGTGGCGCGCGAGATGAACCCTCACCGTGCATTCATCGAGCGAGAGTGACAACACAGACATGCAGTCATTGACCAAGGCCGCGGTCAACTCGGGCCAGTCGGCCCTGTCCGGGCTGGTGGGCAACACCCCGCTGCTGCGGGTGTCGGAGCCGCTGGCCCCGGCCGGGCGTGGCTTCTGGGCGAAGCTTGAAGGGTTCAACCCCGGAGGTATCAAGGACCGTCCGGGCCTGCACATGGTGGAGCGGGCCCGGGCCCGTGGTGACCTGCGGCCCGGCGGACGGATCATCGAGTCGACGAGCGGCACCCTGGGCCTGGGGCTGGCTCTGGCCGGAATGGTGTACGGCCACCCGGTCACCCTGGTCACCGACCCGGGGCTGGAGCTGTCCATGACCCGGCTGCTGACCGCGTACGGCGCCCAGGTCAACGTCGTCTCCGAGCCGCATCCCACGGGCGGCTGGCAGCAGGCCCGCCGCGAGCGCGTCCAGCGGCTGCTGGAGCAGCACCCCGGCTCCTGGTGCCCTGACCAGTACAACAACCCCGACAATGTCGCCGCCTATACCCCACTGGCCCTTGAACTCGCCTCCGAGATGGGCCACATCGACGTACTGGTGTGCAGCGTCGGCACCGGCGGCCACTCGGCCGGCGTCTCCCGGGTCCTGCGCCAGCTCTACCCGGAGCTGACCGTCGTAGGCGTGGACACGACCGGCTCGACGATCTTCGGCCAGCCCGCCCGGCCCCGGCTGATGCGCGGGCTCGGCTCCAGCATCTACCCCCGCAACGTCGCCTACGAGAACTTCTCCGAGGTGCACTGGGTCGCCCCGCACGAGTCGGTGTGGACGTGCCGCCAACTGGCCGCCTCCCACTACGCCACCGGCGGGTGGAGTGTCGGCGCGGTCGCGTTGGTGGCCGGCTGGCTGGCCCGGACGATGCCCGCGGACGCGCGGATCGTCACGATCTTCCCCGATGGCCCGCAGCGTTACCTGGGAACGGTCTACGACGACGACTACTGCGCCGCCCACGGCCTTCTGGACTCCCCACCGGCGCCCGAACCGGAGCTGATCGGCCGCCTGGACGAGAAGGAGGTCACCCGCTGGACCCGGTGCACCACCGTGGTCGATCCCCTCACCCTGCCAGGCACGGAGCAGGACGTCGCCGAGGGCGTTCCCGCCGTCGAGTCCGACTCTGCGGAGGAGGACCGGTGAAGGGGCTGCTCACCCAGGTTCGGTCGTACGAACGCAGCGTCCAGCTGTTGATGGTGAACCAGTTCACCATCAACCTCGGGTTCTACATGCTCATGCCCTACCTGGCCGCCCACCTCTCCGGCACCCTCGGGATGGCCGGCTGGATCGTCGGACTCGTCCTCGGCGTACGGAACTTCAGCCAGCAGGGCATGTTCCTGGTCGGCGGCACGCTCGCCGACCGGCTCGGCTACAAGCCGATGATCGTCGCCGGGTGCGTGCTGCGCACCCTCGGCTTCGCGACGCTCGGACTGGTGGACTCACTGGCCGCGCTGCTCGCCGCGTCCGCGGCCACCGGGCTGGCCGGTGCGCTGTTCAACCCCGCCGTACGGGCCTACCTCGCGGCCGACGCGGGGGAGCGCAGGGTCGAGGCGTTCGCGTTGTTCAACGTGTTCTACCAGGCAGGCATCCTGCTGGGCCCGCTGGTGGGCATGGTGCTGACCGGGGTGGACTTCCGCGTCACCTGCCTGGTGGCGGCTGGAATCTTCGCACTGCTGAGCGTCGTACAGATCCGCGCGCTGCCCGCCCGGCGGGCCGAGGACGCCAAGCTGAAGAACGGTGACGGCGGCCAGGGCATGCTCGCCCAGTGGCGCGGCATCCTCGCCAACCGGCCGTTCCTGCTCTTCTCCGTCGCCATGATCGGTTCGTACGTCCTGACCTTCCAGGTCTATCTGGCGCTGCCGCTGGAGGTGCGCCGGCTCGGCGGTGACGGGGAGTTCGGCACGGCGGCGGTGGCGGTGCTCTTCGCGGTCTCCGGGCTGAGCACGATCCTCGGTCAGACGCGGGTGACGGCGTGGTGCAAGGCGCGGTACGAGCCCGGGCAGGCGCTCGTGCGCGGGCTGGCGGCCATGGGCCTGGCCTTCGTCCCGCTGCTGCCGGCCACCGCCGTGCCGGTACCGGAGTCCGGGATCGGCCTGTGGCTGCTCGCGGCGGTTCCGCCGACGCTCGCCGCGCTGCTGCTGGCCATCGGCACGATGATCGCGTATCCGTTCGAGATGGACACCATCGTCCGCCTCTCCGGTGACCGCCTCGTCGCCACCCACTACGGGCTGTACAACACGATCTGCGGCATCGGCATCACCGTCGGGAACCTCGGCACGGGCGCCGCGCTCGACGCCGCGCGGGCGGCCGGGATGCCCGAGCTGCCGTGGATCACGCTGATCGCGCTCGGCCTGGCGTGCGCGGCCGCTCTGTACGGGCTGCATCGCACCGGCCGACTGGCGGCGCAGCCCGCTTCCGAGCCGCTCGCCGCGACCGTCTGACCCACCGGTCCTCAGGCCCGGGGGCGGGGCACCGCATGGTGTCCCGCCCCTGCTGGGTCCTGCCTTTTCCAGGAGATTCGATGCCCGCCCCTGCTGTTCCCTCTCCCGAGCGGACCCCGTTGCAGCTCCGACCCTTCCGGGCGGTGCGCTACGACGCGGACCGTTTCGGTGACCCGTCCGAGCTCCTCGGCCCGCCCTACGACGACCTTGATGCCTTCCAGCAACGCGACGACGCCATGGCCACACCCCCCGCGAAAGGGGCGAAATGAGAAGATTGTCGTGGGGCCGTTTCGCCGTCGAGGTGAGATGCCAAAGCGGCTTACCGAGAGGAAAAGGGGCGGTGAAGATGCGCGGCCTTTCCGCTCCTGGAGACCGGCCGGATGATCCGCTCGACGCCGTCCATCCGGCAACGGCGACCGTCGATGAGCGGGGCGTCGTAACCGGGTGGAGCCAGGGCGCCTCGCGCCTGCTCGGCTACAGCCGCGAAGAGGTGGTGGGGCGGGCGGCGGCCCGCCTGCTCGCGGAGGATGTCACCGAGACGGCCACGCGGCCCCTGTCCGGTCGTGAGACCTGGAAGGGCCGGATAACGCTGCGTCACCGCGATGGCCACTGTGTGGAGGCGGACCTGCTCGCGCACCGTCGGGCGGCGGCGGACCGGGCCGATTGGCTCGTGGTGTGGACGGCCGCACGCCGACCGGCCTCGCCTGTGAGTGACGCGCTGGTGCGGTCGGGGTTCGACCAGTCGCCGTGCATTCTGGCGATCTACGACACCGATCTGCGGTCCGTACGGGCGAACGCCGAAATGCAGAGAACAGTGGCTCTCACCGACGAACAGATGCGCGGGATGCGCATGCCGGAGATCGTGCCGGACAGTCCGGAAGCCGAGAACACCGAGCGGGCCATGCGGCTGGTGCTGGAGACGGGCGAACGGCAGCACCTGGAGCACGTCCTGCGAGTCCCGGGCGAGAGTCGCGAGCATGCCTGGTCGGTGTCCCTGGCCCCGCTGAAAGACTCCTCCGGCCGGCTGTGCGCAGTGGGCTTCGCCGCACGTGACATCACGGAGCAGTACGAGGCCCGGCAGCGGCTGTTGCTGCTCAACGAGGCCAGCAGCCGCATCGGCAGCACCCTGGACATGGCGCGCAGCGCACAGGAGCTGGCCGATGTGGCGGTTCCCCGGCTCGCGGACTTCGTCACCGTGGATCTGCTCCTCTCCGTGGAGGGCGGCGGGGAGCCGCCCACCGGCCCGCTGACCGGCCCGATCACCATGCGCCGCGTCGCTCTGCGGTCCGTCCTCGAAGGTGCCCCGGAGGCCGTGGTCGAGCTGGGAGGCGCAGCTACCTGCCGGGGTTCAACCCCTGTCGGACGCCGTGATGTGGGCGGTCAGCGCCATTTCCACGGCAAGGGGCTCTTCCACGGCGAGGTGTCCGGTGCTGACGACCTTCAAGGTGGCCCCTGGTATGCCGCTCGCGAGTTCCTGGGCGTGGTGCACAGGAGTGGCCAGGTCGTGGGCGCCGCCGATGACGAGGGTGGGGGCCTTTATCCGCGCCAGGCCGGGCCGGATGTCGTAGGCGGCGAGGGCGTCACAGCAGGCCGCGTAGCCGGCGGGGTCGGCGTCGGCGAGGCCCTTCAGCAGGGCACGGCCCCTGGGGGTGGTGGCGGTGCGGGGATCGGCGAACCATCGGTCGGGGCTGGTCGCGAGCAGAGGTGCGGTGCCCTTGAGGCGTACGAGTGCGGCACGCTGCCGCCAGGGCTCCGGTGCGCCGAAGTGGGCGGAGGAGCAGACCAGGCTGAGGGAAGCGACGCGTCCGGGGTGGTGGACCGCGAGGTGAGCGCCGATGGCCCCGCCCAGGGAGATGCCCGCGTAGTGGAACCGGTGGTGGCCGTGGTGGTCGACGAGGTCGAGGACGAGTGCGGCGAGGTCCTCCACCGTGGTACCGCCGGGCTCCGGGTCGCGCAGCAGATCGGCCGGGCTGCCGCCGTGGCCGGGCAGGTCGAAGCGCAGCACGTGGAAGGTGTCGGCCAGAGCATGCAGGTGGGGTCCCCAGACGGTCATCGAGGTGCCCAGCGAGGGACCGAGGACCAGCAGGGGCGCTTCGGGCCGGCCTGTCAGGTGGTGGTGCAGCAGTCGGGCGGGGGGCACGGCGGCTCCTACGGCGGTGGAGAAGACGGGGACGGGGCGGGGACGGGGCGCGGACGGGTGTGAGGATGCGGGCCGGCGGGGCGCGGACGGGGCGCGGACGGGTGTGAGGATGCGGGCCGGCGGGGCGCGGACGGGGCGCGGACGGGCGTGAGGATGCGGGCCGGCGGGGCGCGGGCCCGGGCGCGTCAGCGTTCCAGGACGAGGGCGAGGCCCTGGCCGACGCCGATGCACAAGGTGGCCACGCCGGTGCCCGAACCGGCGGCCTTGAGCTGGTGGGCCACGGCGCCGGCGAGGCGGGCGCCGGACGCGCCCAGCGGATGGCCGATGGCGATCGCGCCCCCGCGCGGGTTGAGGATCGCCGGGTCGAACGCGGGCCACTCGGCGACGCAGCCGAGGACTTGGGCGGCGAACGCCTCGTTGAGTTCGAGGGTGGTGAGATCGGCGAAGGTCCTGCCCGCCTTGGCGAGCGCCCGGTTGACCGCCTCCACGGGCCCGAGGCCGAAGTAGTGCGGTTCGATGGCGGTGACGGCGGAGGCGCGGATGCGGGCGAGTGGTTCGCGGCCGCAGGCCTTCAGACCGTCGGCGTCGACCAGCAGCAGCGCCGCGGCGCCGTCGTTGAGGGGGGAGGCGTTGCCCGCGGTGACCGTTCCCCTCTCCGTACGGAACGACGGCTTCAGTTGGGCCATCGCGTCCTGGGAGGCGTGGTCGCGTACGCACTCGTCACGGTCCAGGACCAGCGGATCGCCCTTGCGCTGCGGGATCTCGACGGGCACGACCTCCGCGTCGTACAGGCCGTCCTTCCAGGCGCGTGACGCCTTGGCGTGGGAGGCGAGTGCGAAGGCGTCCTGCTGCTCGCGCGTGATGCCGTGCTTCTCGGCGATCAGCTCGGCGCTCTCACCGAGCGGGACGGTCCACTGCGGCTCCATCGCCGGGTTGACCATGCGCCAGCCGAGCGTGGTGGAGTACAGCTCGGTGTGCCCGGCCGGGAAGGGCCGGTCACTCTTGGGCAGGACGTAGGGGGCGCGGGTCATCGACTCGACGCCGCCGGCCAGGGCGATGGAGACGTCGCCGAGTGCGATGGCCCGCGCGGCTTGGACGACCGCCTCCAGTCCGGAGGCGCACAGCCGGTTGACCGTGACGCCGGGCACGCTCACCGGCAGGCCCGCCAGCAGTGCCGCCATGCGGGCCACGTTCCGGTTCTCCTCACCGGCGCCGTTGGCGTTGCCGAAGAAGACGTCGCCGATGCGGGCCGGGTCGAGGCCGGGTGTCCGGGCGAGCAGGGCCCGGATGGTGTGGGCGGCCAGGTCGTCCGGACGGACGGAGGCGAGAGTGCCGTTGTACTTGCCGACCGGGGTACGGACGGCGTCCACGATGTAGACGTCACGCAGGCTCATCGGGCGACCTCCTCCGGTGTCAGGACCTTGGCGGCCGTGTTGTCGGTGATGTCCCCCGCGGTGACGCCCGGGGCGGTCTCGACCAGGACCAGGCCGTCATCGGTGACGTCGAGCACGCCGAGGTCGGTGATGATCCGGTGGACGCATCCTCGGCCGGTGAGCGGCAGGGTGCACTCCTCGACGATCTTCGGGCTGCCGTCCTTGGCGGTGTGCGTCATCGTGACCAGGACGCGGCCGGCGCCGTGCACCAGGTCCATGGCGCCGCCGATGCCGGTGACGAGCTTGCCCGGCACGGCCCAGTTCGCCAGGTCCCCGCGCGCGGAGACCTGCATGGCGCCCAGGACGGCAACATCGATGTGGCCGCCGCGGATCATCGCGAAGGAGAGCGCCGAGTCGAAGAACGACGCCCCGGGAAGGACGGTGACCGTCTCCTTGCCCGCGTTGATCAGATCGGGATCGACCTCGTCCTCGTACGGGTAGGGGCCCGTACCCAGGATGCCGTTCTCCGACTCCAGGACCACCTGCACTCCCTCGGGCAGGTGCCCGGGGATCAGGGTCGGCAGACCGATGCCGAGGTTGACGTACTCGCCGTCGCGCAGTTCGGCGGCCGCACGCGCGGCCATCTCCTCACGTGTCCAGGCCATCAGCCGCGCACCGTCCTCTTCTCGATCCTCTTGTCGGCGGCCTGCTCCGGGGTGAGGGCCACCACCCGCTGGACGAAGATGCCCGGCAGGTGCACCTGGTCGGGGTCGATGCCGCCGGGTTCGACCAGCTCCTCGACCTCGGCGATCGTGATGCGTCCGGCCATGGCGGCCAGCGGGTTGAAGTTGCGGGCGGACTTGGCGAAGACGAGGTTGCCGTGGCGGTCGCCCTTGACGGCCCGTACGAGCGCGAAGTCGGTACGGATGCCGTGCTCCAGAACGTACGGCGTGCCGCCGAAGTCACGGACCTCCTTGGGCGGCGAGGCCACCGCCACACCGCCCGCCCCGTCGTACCGCCACGGCAGCCCGCCCTCGGCCACCAGCGTGCCGACCCCGGCCGGCGTGTAGAAGGCGGGGATGCCCGCGCCGCCGGCGCGCAGCCGCTCGGCGAGGGTGCCCTGCGGGATCAGCTCCACCTCCAGCTCGCCGGCGAGGTACTGCCGGGCGAACTCCTTGTTGGCGCCGATGTACGAGCCCGTCACCCGGGCGATCCGGCCGGCTGCCAGCAGGACCGCAAGGCCCGAATCCAGCGCCCCACAGTTGTTGGACACCACCTTGAGCCCCGTGACACCCGCCGCGTACACGGCCTGGATGAGGGTGTTCGGTACGCCGCTGAGACCGAAGCCGCCGACCGCGAGCGACGCACCGTCGTGCACATCGGCCACCGCTTCCCCGGCCGTGGCCACCACCTTGTCCGTCGCCATCAGCCCGCCGCCCCCGCGGTGGCGTCGAGGGCGGACGGGTGGCTCGACAGGGGTGTGACGGTGATCGTCATATAGGGGAAGAGCGGCAGGTTCCACAGGACGCGGTGCAGTTCCTCGTTGTCCGCGACATCGAAGACGCTGAGGTTGGCGTACTGCCCGGCGCAGCGCCAGATGTGGGCCCAGACACCGGCCTTCTGGAGCTCCTGGCAGTAGCTCTTCTCCCGGGCTATCAGGTCCTCGCGGACCTCGGGGTCGAGGTCGTGCGGGATCCCGACGTCCATCTTCACTGCGAACAACATGGTGCTTCCTCCGCCGGTGGAGATCGTGGTGGTGCGGTACGTCAGGCCTTTGCGGCGTCAGGCCTTGTCGAGCACGAAGTCGTAGGTGACTTCGTTGCCGACACCGGACGCCGCGGGCGCCGGGTCGAGGACGAGCTCGGGCTTGACGGCCGAGGCGATGTCGTCCTCGACGTGGCTGCCGCCCCGGAAGTACAGCTGGGTGGTGATGAGCCGGTGGCCGGGCGCGGAGACCTTCAGGTGCAGGTGGGCGGGGCGCCAGGCGTGCCAGCCGGCCGCGGCGATCAGCTTGCCGCAGGAGCCGTCGGTGGGGATCTGGTACGGAGCGGGCTCCACCGTGTGAATCCTGAAGCGGCCCTCGCCGTCGGCGATGACGGTGCCGCGCAGGTTCCACTCGGGCAGCCCGGGGGCGAACTGCGAGTAGAAGCCGTCCGCGTCGGCGTGCCACATCTCGACCCTGGCGCCGGCCAGCGGGGTGCCGTCCACGCCGGTCACCTGGCCCTGGAACAGCAGCGGTGTGCCGGGTTCGTCGTCGCGCATGGGCAGGGTGGCCTCGGCGGTGAACGTCGGCGAGCCGGGGACGTAGTACGGACCCTCGATGGTGCCCTTGCTGCCCTGGCGGTCCTCGTTGGCGACCTCTTCGACGACGTGCTCGATCCACACGTCGAGGAACAGGGGCCACTCGCCGTCGAGGCCGACCTGGATCAGCCAGGCCTTCAGCGCGTTGAACTCGGCGTAGGTGACCTTGTGGCGGCGGATGATGTCGTGTACGGCGGCGAGGACTTCGGACGCCAGGGTGTCGACGCGCTTGGTGTCGGCGACGACGCCGTCCGTGCGCTGCAGGGCGCGGAACTTCTCGGTGGCGGCGGCACCGGAGGCGGCGGCGGTGGCCCCCTCAGCGGACGTGGGCGTGGTGATGTCGGTCATGTCTCGTTCCTGTTCCTGGTGGTGGTCACATTTCCTGGGGCGGTCCCGCGGCTCAGGTGTCCTGGCGATAGCGGGCCAGCTTGTCGGGGTCGATCTCGATGCCCAGCCCGGCGCCTTCCCGGATGCGCAGGGTGCCGTCCTCGATGGAGAGCGGCTCGGCGAGCAGGTCGTCGGTCATGTCGAGGAAGTTGGACAGTTCACCGGCCCGCCGGGCGGCCGACCGGTGGGCCGCGCCGAAGGCGACGGTGCACAGCGTGCCGATCTGCCCGTCGATCTGATTGCCCATCACGACCTCGACGCCGAGGGCCTCGCACTGGTGCAGCACGCGCTGGGAGGCGGTGAAGCCGGTGCGGGCGGTCTTGATGCTGATGGCGGTCGCGGATCCGCCGAGCAGCTCTCGGGTCACCTCCGCCGGCCGGGTGGCGCTCTCGTCCGCGATGAAGGGGATGGGGCTCTGCCCGACCAGCCAGCGACGTCCCAGTACGTCGTCGGCGGGGCAGAGTTCCTCGGCGAAGGTCAGGCCCAGGTCGGCCATCTCGCGCAGGGCGCGGGCGGCCTCGGAGGCGGTCCAGCCGCGGTTGCCGTCGATGTAGAGCTCCACGTCCGGCCCGAGGGCCTCCCGGAGGGCTCGGCAGGCCTCGACGTCGTCGGTGTAGGGCCGCTGGCCGACCTTGACCTTGAACGTGGTGATGCCGTGGGTGTCCCGGACCCGCTCGGCTTCGGCGACCATCCGGTCGGCCGGTGCGAAGCCCACCATGTGGCTCACCCGCATCCGGTCGGTGTAGCCGCCGAGCAGGCCGGACACCGGCATGCCGGCCGCCTGGCCGAGCAGGTCCCACAGGGCCATGTCGATGGCGGCCTTGGCGGTGGGGTTGCCGACGGTCCGGTCCAGTTTCTCGTGGACGGCTTCCCGCTCCAGCGCCGAAAGGCCCAGGACCTGCGGGGCGAAGATCTTCTCGATCACCGCCACGATGGATGCCTGCGTCTCGCCGTAGGTGTAGGGGCGGGGCGGGGCCTCGGCGACACCGGTCAGGCCGTCGTCGGTGTGCACCCGTACCAGCACATGGTCGGCGGTGCGCACTTCACCGCTGGCGAATACGAGCGGCTTTCTGTAGGGAATCGCGAAAGGGATTGCCTCAACCTTGGTGATCTTCATGCGGCCCCTCAATGCTTTCGGGCGCGATAAACACGCGGTTCTTTTCGAGAATGTGCAGCAGATTCCTCAGGAGGGGAGATTCGTCGCCCTCGCGCCAGGCGATTGCGAGCCGGACGGGCGGGGCGTCCTCGACGCGTTTGCACAGCACGCCTTCGCGGGGCGCCGAACGGATGGACTCCGGCAGCACGGCGACGCCCAGGCCCGCGGCGACCAGGGCCAGCGCCGCGGAGGTCTCCGTGACCTCGTAGGCGCGGCGCGGGTAGAAACCGGACGCCAGGCAGCTGCGGATCACCGCGTCGTTGACGACGGAGCTCAGCGTGGCCGCGTACATGATGAAGCTCTCGTGCCGCAGCTGCTCGACGCGTACGACGTCCGCCTCGCCCAGCCAGTGGTCCTCCGGCACGGCGACGACCAGCGGCTCGTCGGCAAGGGCGCGGTGGGCTATCCCTTCCCGGCGCACCGGCGGGCGCAGCACGCCGACGTCGAGGCGCCTTTCGAGCAGGCCCGACTCCTGAGCGGGCGTGAGCATCTCGGTGTGCACCTCCAGCAGCACTCCCGGCATCTCGTGTTTCACCAGCCGCGCCAGGGCGGGCAGCTGCCGGTACGAGGCGGATCCCGTCAGGCCGATACGCAGCACCCCCTCAGCCCCCGACGCGAAGCGCCCGACCCTGTCCACCGCCTCGGAGACGGCCTGGAGGATGCGCCGCACGTCGGCGTGGAACACCTCGCCGGCACCGGTCAGCGCGACGTGCCGGGTCGTGCGGGCGAACAGCTCGACCCCCAGCTCGGCCTCCAGCCGGCGGATCGCCTGGGACAGCGGGGGCTGGGCCATGTGCAGCCGCTGCGCCGCCCTGCCGAAATGGCGGGTGTCGGCGACGGCCGCGAAATACCGGAGGTGCCTGAGCTCCATCGGGCTCCTCCTTCTCGTTTCGGGGCCCTCGATTGCGCCTCAGCGTAGGAAGCGAAATCCGGTACGGAGAAATACTTGTTCGCAGCGTATTGATACGGGGGCGATATCAATACCCCCCTGGGTCAACCCTGGGGGAATTACCTAGGGCCCCGGACTTCATCGCGGTGTCATGGTGCTGAAAAGCAGTCGTAACTCATGGCACCCCTGGCTGCCGGCCGGGTGACAGACACGATTCGGAGGGACGGACCATGGCCGAAGCACACAGCCGTGCGCGGACCATCCTCGAAGACGCCCTGGTGGAGGACCCTGCGAGCGGCGTGTACCGCGTCCGCCGGAGCGTCTTCACCGACGAGGAGCTCTTCGAGCTGGAGATGAAGTACATCTTCGAGGGGAACTGGGTCTATCTCGCGCACGAGAGCCAGATCCCGGAGGTCGGCGACTACTTCACCACCTACATCGGCCGACAGCCCGTGGTCATCTCCCGCGACAAGCAGGGGGAACTGCACGCCCTGATCAACGCCTGCACCCACCGGGGCGCGATGCTGTGCCGCCGCAAGACGGACAACCGCACGACCTTCACCTGCCCGTTCCACGGCTGGACGTTCAGCAACGCCGGCAAGCTCCTCAAGGTCAAGGACCCGCGCGGCGCCGGCTACCCGGAGCAGTTCAACACCGGCGGCTCGCACGACCTGACCAGGGTCGCCCGCTTCGAGAGCTACCGCGGTTTCCTCTTCGGCAGCCTGAACCCGGACGTCAAGCCGCTCCACGAGCACCTCGGTGACGCGGCCAAGGTCATCGACATGATCGTCGACCAGTCCCCGGAGGGGCTGGAGGTGCTGCGCGGCTCATCGACGTACACCTACGACGGCAACTGGAAGCTGCAGGCGGAAAACGGCGCCGACGGCTACCACGTGTCGGCCACCCACTGGAACTACGCCGCGACCCAGGCCCGCCGCGCCACGGGCGAGTCGGCCAACGACACCAAGACGATGGACGCCGGTGGCTGGGCCAAGCAGCGAGGCGGCTTCTACTCCTTCGACCACGGCCACCTGCTGCTGTGGACGAAGTGGCTCGACCCCACCAACCGGCCCCTGTACGAGCGGCGCGACGAACTGGTCGCGGCCTACGGCGAGGACAAGGCCGACTGGATGATCGGCGTCTCCCGCAATCTGTGCCTCTACCCCAACGTCTATCTGATGGACCAGTTCGGCTCCCAGATCCGGCACTTCCGGCCCGTGTCGGTCGACAAGACCGAGGTCACGATCTACTGCATCGCCCCCAAAGGCGAGTCGGCCGCCGCGCGCGCCCAACGCATCCGGCAGTACGAGGACTTCTTCAACGCCACCGGCATGGCGACCCCGGACGATCTGGAGGAGTTCCGCTCCTGCCAGAAGACCTACCTGGCCACCGCCGCCCCGTGGAACGACCTCAGCCGCGGTGCCGTGCACCAGATCCAGGGCCCCGACGAGGACGCCAAGCGCATCGGGCTCAACCCGCTCGCCAGCGGTGTGCGCACCGAGGACGAAGGCCTCTACCCCATCCAGCACGGCTACTGGCAGGAAGTGATCCGCCGCGCGCTGGACGAGGAAGCCCGGACCGCCCGGCGCAGCGACGACGTCCCGGCCTGACCGCAGACCCACGGCGCTCACGAAAGGAGCAGCATCATGACGACGACCACCGCGGGGACGGGCACCGTCACGCTGGAAGCGGTCCGCCAGTTCCTCTACCGGGAGGCGCGCCACCTCGACGACCGCCAGTTCGAGCAGTGGCTGGAGTGCTACCACCCGGACGTCGAGTTCTGGATGCCGGCCTGGGCGGACGACGACGAGCTCACGCGCGACCCGCAGAGCGAGATCTCGCTCATGTACTACCCGAACCGCGGCGGACTGGAGGACCGGGTCTTCCGCATCCGCACCGACCGCTCCAGCGCCACCAGCCTGCCCGAGCCGCGCACCGGCCACAACATCACCAACGTGGAGATCACCGGTGAGAACGGCGGCCTGGTGGACGTGCGGTTCAACTGGTTCACGCTCTACTACCGCTACCAGAACGTCGACACCTACTTCGGCACGTCCTTCTACCGCATCGACTTCACCGGCCCGAGCCCGCTGATCAGGGCCAAGAAGGTCGTGCTGAAGAACGACTACATCCACCACGTGGTCGACATCTACCACGTCTGAACCGAGTGGGCCCTTCCCCTGCCCCGCAACCCGAAATGAGCACCACCATGGCATTCCAGGTCGCCTTGAGCTTCGAGGACGGCATCACCCGGTTCATCGACTGCGGACCGGACGAGACCGTCGCCGACGCCTCGTACAAAGCCCGGATCAACATCCCGCTCGACTGCCGTGACGGCGCGTGCGGTACCTGCAAGTCGCTCTGCGAGTCCGGGAGTTACGACGGCGGCGACTACATCGACGAGGCCCTGACCGAGGACGAAGCGGCGCTCGGCTACTGCCTGCCGTGCCAGATGACCCCGCGGAGCGACCTCGTGCTGCGCATCCCGTCCACGTCGGCCGCCGCCAAGACGGCCGCGGCCACGCACACCGCCACCCTCACCGAGATCGCCCGGTACTCCGCGAGCACCGTCGGTTTCACCCTCGACGTCGACGACCGCCGGGCCCTGGACTTCCTGCCCGGCCAGTACGTCAACGTCCGTGTCCCGGGGACGGAGCTGACCCGTTCGTACTCCTTCAGCTCCGGCCCGCACCAGCGCCAGGTCTCCTTCCTGGTCCGCGTCACCGAGGGCGGCGCGATGTCCGGCTATCTCACCGACCGGGCCGAGGTCGGCGACCGCATCGAGTTCACCGGCCCGATGGGCAGCTTCTACCTTCGCGAACTCACCCGTCCCGCCCTGTTCCTGGCGGGCGGCACCGGACTCGCACCGCTGCTGTCGATGCTGGAACGGCTGGCCCAGGCCCCGGCCCCGCACCCCGTCCACCTCCTCTACGGCGTGAGCAACGAACCGGACCTCGTCCACCTGGACACGCTCGAGGACTACGCCGACGTCATCCCGGGCTTCACCTTCGACCACTGCGTCGCCGACCCGGCCAGCAGCGCCCGCAACAAGGGCTACGTCACCGGCCTGATCGACGAGAAGACCCTGCACGACGGCGACGCCGACGTCTATCTGTGCGGACCGCCGGCCATGGTCGAGGCGGTACGCGGCCACATCACCGCCCTGGGCATCACCCCCGCGAGCTTCCACTACGAGAAGTTCGCGGTGACCGCGGGGGCGGCGAGGTGACCCGGTTCACGCCCCACCCGGGCCGGTTCGCGGGCAAGAAGACCGTGGTCACCGGCGCCGCCCAGGGCATCGGCCTGGCGGTCGCCCGCCGTCTGGCGGCGGAGTCGGCCGATGTCGTCCTGGTCGACCGCTCCGAGCTCGTCCGGGAGGCCGCCGCCGAGCTCGAGGCGGAGGCCGTCATCGCCGACCTGGAGCGGTACGAGGGAGCCGAGACCGCCATCGCCGAGGCCCACGCGCGGCACGGGCGGATCGACTGCCTCATCAACAACGTGGGCGGCACGATCTGGGCCAAACCGTACGAGCACTACACGCCCGACCAGATCCAGGCCGAGATCCAGCGTTCCCTGTTCCCGACCCTGTGGACCTGCCGCGCCGTCCTGCCCCACCTCATCGAGCAACGCTCCGGCACCATCGTCAACGTCTCGTCCGTGGCAACCCGCGGCGTCAACCGCGTTCCCTACGCGGCGGCCAAGGGCGGGGTCAACGCCGTCACCGCCTCGCTGGCCCTGGAGGCGGCACCGTACGGCGTCCGCGTCGTGGCCACCGCGCCCGGCGGCACCGACGCCCCGCCCCGGCGTGTGGCCCGCGGCCCGTCGGCGCGGACCGGCCAGGAGCAGGCCTGGTACCAGCAGATCGTCGACCAGACCCTCGCCTCCTCCCTGATGAAGCGGTACGGCTCGCTGGACGAGCAGGCCGCGGCGATCGTCTTCCTCGCCTCCGACGAGGCGTCCTACATCACCGGAACGGTGCTCCCCGTCGCCGGCGGCGACCTCGGGTAACCGCACGCCGGACCCACCGCTCAGGCCTGCCCGGCCACCACGATCAGGGGGCAACCACGATGAACGCTCAGCCGCACGGACGGACCGTTCCACAGCAGCGCAGCGAACTGCGCTGGATCATCGGCATAGCCGCCGTGACCCTCCTCTTCGACGGATACGACCTCGTCGTCTACGGCACCGTCGTGCCCAGCCTGCTGCGCGACCCGGGCCAACTCGGCGCTCTCACCCCCGGCCGGGCCGGGGCACTCGGCAGCTACGCCCTCATGGGCGTCATGGTCGGCGCACTGCTCGCGGGCGCCGTCGGCGACCACATCGGCCGACGCCGCGTCATGCTGGTCAACATCGCGTGGTTCTCCATCGGCATGGGGCTGACCGCGCTGGCCACCAGCGTCACCGCCTTCGGCATCCTCCGCTTCCTCACCGGCATCGGCGTAGGGGCCCTGGTGGCCACCGTCGGCGCCCTCGTCGCCGAATTCGCCCCGCCGGACCGGCGCAACTTCTACAACGCGATCGTCTACAGCGGCGTCCCGGCCGGCGGGGTACTGGCGGCCCTGCTGGCGCTGCTGACCGCCGACGCCATCGGCTGGCGCGGACTGTTCCTGGTCGGGGCACTGCCGATCCTGCTGCTGCCCGTGGCGATGTTGCGGCTGCCGAGTCGCCCAAGTGGCTGCTGGCCCACGGCCGGAAGGAACGCGCACGCCAGACCCTGCCCGCCGCCGGGAAGCCCGCCGAACCCGCCGACGCGGCACGGGGCGCGGGCAAGGAGAAGGTCGGCTTCGTGGCGCTCGCGACCCGCCGCTACGCGCTCGCCACCTTCTTCCTCGGCCTGATGAGCTTCTCCGCCCTGCTCCTGACGTACGGCTTGAACACCTGGCTTCCGGAGATCATGGGCCGCAACGGCTACGGAAAGTCGTACTCCCTGGCCTTCCTGCTGACCCTCAACGGCGGTGCCATCGTCGGCGGCCTGATCGCCTCACGGGCCGCCGACCTGCTCGGACCGAAACGCGTGATCGCCGCCACCTTCGGCCTCGCCGCCGTGTCGCTGGCCCTGCTGACGCTCAAGCTCCCGCTCGGAGTGCTGCTCGGCGCCGTCGCCGTCGCGGGGGTGGGCACACTGGGCACCCAGGTCCTCATCTACGGCTTCGTGTCCAACTACTACGACACCGTGGCGCGCGCCGCCGGTGTTGCCTGGTGCGCCGGGTTCGGCCGGCTCGGCGGCATCGGCGGCCCGGTCGTCGGCGGGGCCCTCGTGGGTGCCGGAGTCCCGCCCCTGTACGCCTTCTACGTGTTCGCCGGCGTCGCCGTCGCCGGCATGCTCGTGACCGGCTTCGTCCCACGTCAGGCCGGTGCGCGTGTCCTCGCCACGGCCGCTGCCGAGCAGGAGTCCCTGCCCGGCACCAGTGCTAGCGTGCTGAGACATGGACAAACGTCCTGAGCGGCACCGGAGCCTGATCGGACGGGCCGGCGAAGCCGCCGCGCTGGCCCGCAGGCTCGGCGCCGCACGCACGGGCCACCCGTCGATGGTGCTGGTCGCCGGCCCCTCGGGCAGCGGCAAAACGGCCCTGGTCGAGCAGATCCTCTCGGAGGCGGAGGAACCCCTGCGCGTCCTGCGCGCCACGGGCGTGTCCTGGGAGTCGGGCGTGGCGCTGGGAGTCTCCGAACAGCTGGCCCGAGCCTGCGACGCGGAACCGGACGTTCAGGGCGCGGCGCGCCCCGCGACGCCGGACGTGATCCTCGCAGCGGCACAGCGCCTCCACCGGCTCTGGACGACCGCGCAGCGGCACGGTCCCCTCGTGGTCGTCGTCGACAACGCCCACTGGGCCGATGTGGAAAGCCTGCGGGCGATCCGCTCCGCGGTACGCAGGATGTCGACGGAGCGGGTGCTCGTCGTCCTGATGGCCCGGGACGATCCGCACGAGCTCTACCCCCCGCTGGAGACCGCGGGGACCCGGGAGACGCTCGAAGCCCTGCGGATCCTGGAGTTCCTGGAGGACTGCCGCGAAGACGCCGTACGGCTCGGCCCGCTCGGGCCGGAGGAGGTCAAGGCACTGGCGTACGAGGCCTGCGGCATCACCCTCGCGCTCCCCACCGCCCGGCATCTGTGCCGGCACACCCTGGGCAACCCACGGCACATCACCGAGCTGCTGCGCGAGATGCCGCCCGACACCTGGCGGGAGTGGCAGCCCGTTCTGCCGGCTCCGGCCCGCTACGCGTTGACCGTACGCCACCGGCTCGCCCAGTGCGGCGAAGCCGCCCGGGCCCTGGTGGAGGCGTGCTCCGTCCTCACCGACGACGCTCCCGTCGCCGAGGCCGCCGCACTCGCGGACCTCGAGGACCCGCTTCCCGCGGCGGACGAGGCACAGGCGGCCGGACTGCTGACGGTGACCGCCGAACCCGGGCAAGCGACGCTGTCCTTCCCCCACCCGCTGGTCAGAGCCGCCGTCCTCACCGGCATCGGACTGACGAGGCGCGGCACCCTCCACCGTCGCGCGGCGGCGATCACCGAGGACCACGGCCGGCGACTGACGCACCGCGTCGCCGCCGCGACCACGGCGGACGCGGAACTGGCCGACGAACTCGATCAGTACGCGGCCGGGCGCGCGGCCGCGGGAGAGTGGGCCGCGGTGGCCGACACCCTGGTCAAGGCCAGCCGCCTGAGCCAGGACCGCGCCACACGCCAGGACCGGCTGCTGCGCGCCGTCGACGCCATGATCGGCGCCGGAGACATCCCCCAGGCCTCGGTCTTCGCCGCGGAACTGGAGAGCTTCCCGGCCGGCACACTGCGCGACGTCGTCCTCGGCTACCTGGCCATCATGCGCGGCCGCGCATCGGAGGCCGAAACGTTCCTGACCCAGGCCTGGGAGCGGTGTGACCCTCGGCGCCGTCCCGATCTGATGGCGAAGATCTGCCAGCGGCGGGTGCTGCACGCCCTCGGACGCTGGGACATGCCTGATCTCGTCGCCTGGGCCCGCCGGGCGCTCGAACTGGCGGACCCGAACGACCCCTCGGCCATCGAGTCCGAAGCCATCATGGGACTGGGGCTCGCCGCGATGGGCCGACCGGACGAGGCCACGGCCGCCTATGAGGCAGCCGCTGCCAAGCTGCCCGGCGGCGCCCACCCCCAACGCTTTCAGCTCGGCCGCGGCTGGGTGGACCTTGCCCTGGACGCCCCCGAAGCCGCACGCCGGGAACTCGAAGAGGCGGTCCCCACCGGCTACCGCATGGGCTCCACCCGGATCTCGCTGTGGGCACAGGGATGGCTGGCCCGTACCCAGTTCGCTCTTGGGGCATGGCAGGAGGCCCTGGAAACCGTGGAGCGGGCAGCCGCCCACCTCGCCGACGTCAGGATCGAACTCGTCCGCCCCCTGGTGCACTGGACCGGGGCCCAGATCCACGCACTGCGCGGTGACTGGGAGGCGGCCGACCACCACGTCAGGGAAGCCGCCGCCGACATGCACCACTACGAGGCCATGCTCGTTCCCGCCTGCCTGGCACGCGCCCAAGTCGCCGAAGCCCGCGGCGACTACGAAAGGACCGTCGAGGCGCTCGCTCCCCTGCTTCGGCTGCCGTCCCGGGAGCGCCTCGACGAGCCGGGATTCTGGCCCTGGCACGACGTCTACGCCCACGCCCTGGTGATGAACAACCGCATCGACGAGGCCGACGCCTTCCTCGTCCCGTACGAGCAGCTCGCCGCACGCCGCGGTCACCACTCCACCCTGGCCCGGCTCGGCATGGTACGGGGGCGCATCACCGGTGCCCGAGGCGACATCGAGACGGCCCGCAAGGAATTCGAGCGGGCCCTCGCTCATCTCGAACGGCTTCCCCTGCCCTACGACCGGGCCTGCGTGAACCTCGCCTACGGCCAGACACTGCGTCGCGCGGGAAAGCGCCGGGAAGCCGACACGGTCCTCAAGAACGCTCGGGACACCTACCTCACCCTCGGCGCCCGCACCTGCGCCGAACGGTGCGAGCGAGAGCTCAAGGCAGGCGGGCTGAACACAGCCCGTGGCGCACCGGGCCTGCCCCGCCTCACCGCCCAGGAAGAAGCCGTCGCCCGGCGTGTCGCCGCCGGTGCGAGCAACAAGCAAACAGCCCAGGAGCTGTTCATCTCCGTGAAGACGGTGCAATACCACCTCACCCATGTCTACACAAAGCTCGGCATCCGCTCCCGCGGCGAGCTCGCCGCACGCTTCCGCGAGATTTCGGCGCCCGATGCGTCGACGTGAGGGTGCCGCCTGAAGGCGGTCCACCCGCGATGACGGCGCATCCTGGTGGCGATGTCTCGGGCACGGGTGAAGTCGCGGCTGCTTTGGCGACCATGTGTTCCGCGGTAAGTCCCGTGACGCGCAGGCGGTGGAATATCACGAGACGTGCACAAGCCCGGCGGTGCCAGGATTCACGATCGCCACACCGAAGGGCGCAGCACGGAGAGCTGGTATCCACTCACATTCTGTAACGTCGATGGAGTGCGAACCGAACGAACACTCACGCGTCTGGACCGGCTGTTCGCCAGGCTGGACCGTGAGCCGGAGCGGCCGGCACACATCGATGTGCAGAAGACGAGCCGGCACCGCGTCGTGCTGCTCGCCGCGACGCTGCTCTTCTACCTGGCGATCGTCTGGGCCGTGGCGACCACCTCGTGGCTGGTGCGGCTCGACTGGCGACTGATGTTCTTCCGGCCGTATCAGCAGTGGCCCGAGGTGCATGCCTTCGCCGACTACTACGTGGTGCTCGGCCAGCGCGGCCCGACCGCGGTGATGGTTGCCGCGTGGCTGGGCTGGCGCTCGTGGCGGCAGCACCTCTTCCGGCCGCTGCTGGTGCTCGGCGTCTCACTGCTGCTGTTGAACGGCACCGTCGGCGCCGCCAAGATCGGTATGGGCCGCCTCGGCCCGCACTACGCGACCGTGATCGGCTCGAGCGGGATGGGTCTGGGCGGCGACATCTTCCCCAGCGGCCACACGGCGAACGCCGTGGTGACCTGGGGCGTCCTGGCGTATCTGGCCTCCACCCCGAGAGCGCGCCGCTGGCTGTCCGCACTGTCGGCGGCGATGGCGCTCGGCGTCGGTCTCACCACCGTCTACCTCGGTACGCACTGGCTGAGCGATGTCCTGCTCGGCTGGGCCGCGGGGCTGCTGATCCTGCTGGCGCTGCCGTGGTTCGAGCCGCTGATCGCCCGGGCCGAGGCGTGGGTCCTCGACCGGCGCGACCGGCCGCGCGCCCGGTGGCGTGCCCGGGACGGTCACGGCGCGCCCGTCCCGGCCGGTTCGCCCGTGGTGCTGGTTCGGCGTCCCTCGGTAGCGGGGGAGGCCCTGGCGCGCGACACGGTCTGACAGGCGGCCGATCGGGAGGGCACACGCCAACGGGACGGTATGCGGCATCCGGTCACTGCTGCGACGCAGACTCATTGACGGATGTCTTGCCGGTGCCGGTACGGCCGGCCGGGGTCAGTTCCTCGGATCGATCGGGGTCCAGCAGCGGGGAGCGGCTCACCCGGATCTTCGACTGGCCGTGGGGCCGCTTCTCCCAGTCGTCCATGAAACGACCGTGCAGGCCGTGCTTGCGGGCCAGGGTCAGGAGGGTCTCGGTGCGGTAGTAGAAGTCCTCGCGCAGCACCTGGTGTTCGGTGCCTTCGGTGCGGTCGAAGGTGAAGTCGAAGAACCCCTTGTCGGTCAGGACGCGGCCGACGTGGGCGAGGCACTCCTCGATCACCTCCAGCGGCGAGTGGGAGAAGACGCTGTGCGCGTGCACGACGTCGAAGTGGTCGTCGGGCAGGAAGTCCAGGGTGAGGTCGCCGGTGATGGTCAGGTGCGGCAGTTTGTCCTGGAGCCCGCGTTCGACGAGGGTCTTCTTGGCGGCGATCAGGATGTCCGGCGAGATGTCGATGCCGTAATAGTTGCCGGTGCCGAGGTAGTCGATGAAGCGCCAGCCGCCGCGCAGGTTGCCGCAGCCGATGTCCAGCATCCGGTGCTCGGGTCGCAGCCCGTGCTCGATGAGGTAGTCGAACTGCATCTGCCCGAGTGCCAGCCAGCGTTCGTGGGTCTGGCTGCCGACCGCTGCCTCCGGGTTGCGGCGGGTGTCGGAGGCCATGACCGCGCGGTAGTAGCTGACGTGGTCGGGGTGCTTCAGGCGCAGCCAGGTGTCGCGGGTGACGCGGCGGAGATACGGGGCGACGCGTCCGGGGTGGGTGAGGGCGTAGCCGACCTTGTGAGTGAGGGTGGAGCGGTTGCGCTGCAGCTTCTTCTGGGACTTCGCATCCTGGGCCATGGCGGTGACCTCCGTACGAGGGGCGTCCCCGATGCGGGGAGCGGCCTCTGACAAGGGATGGGGACAAGGGGTGAGGACGAGCGGTGAGGACGAGGGATGAAAGCGTGCGGGTGACCGACCGGGCCTGACCAGCGCACCGGCCCGTCCCGGACGGGCCGCGGGCCAATGTAGTGGGCCGTCGCACGCGACACATGCCACTGAACGGGCGATGGCAGCCCGGGGCCGGGTGTCGGTCTTCCGTGTCACCTCGTGGCCGCGGCTTCGGCACGCGCTGCGCAGCGTCGACGGCCGGTCGGCTACCCCGTGATCGAACCTACTTGCGCCGGGGCAGTCCCCTTTGTCCTTGCTTGACAGGTATCGCCCGGAGGGTGACGGGTGGCCTCACCCACGAAGCAGAGCGGCGGGGTGTTCGGCGAGGGGCGGCCTCAGCAGGCGGACGGATTCGCCGGCATGGCGCGGCGGTTCACCGGCCAGGTCGAGCGCGGTGGACGTTCGTAGCGCACCCCCGCGACCCGGCGCCCGCTTCCGGTTGCCGGGACATCACTCGGGGCCGGTCCGTTCGCGGACCGGGGCGGGGGCCGAGGTGCGGTGGCGGTGCGGGCGGCGGGGTGCGGCCGTGCGGCCCACCGTCGCCGCCAGCTTGCGCAAGCGGCGCCAGTCCAGGCGGAGTTGGGGTGGTGGGACGCCCGGGCGCTTGCGGGGTACGCGGACGCGGAGTGCGCCGGGGGCGATGCGGCAGTGGACCGGGGTGGGCAGGACCAGGGCCTCGCCGTCGACGCCGGCCTCGATCTCCGTGCGGTCCGCCTCGATGACGACGTCGGGCGCGGTCAGGATGGTCAGGCCGTCCGGCTCGGGGTCCAGGAGCAGGGCCGCGGCCTCGGCCGCGCTGTCCACGCGGACGCCCAGGACGCCGAGCGCGCCGGAGTCCAGGCGTTCGCGGCGGCCGAACCCGAGCGGGTCGCCGGTGCGGTACGGGTTGTTGCTGACCAGGATCGCCTGCGGGTCGGTGAGCGTGGTGGCTCCGGCGTGGGCGGTGAGCCGGGGGCCCTGCTGGCGGGTGAGCAGGTCGGGCAGCAGGGCCAGGCTGGTGCCGATCTTGTCGTCGCGGTAGGCGGGACTCTGCACGATGGCCGCGTAGGCGCCGAAGGACGCGTTGTTGACGAAGGGGTGCCCGCCGGCGAAGCCCAGGTCGACGCGGAGTTCCACGCCGTCGGTGAGGGCTTCGAGGCAGGCGGCGGGGTCCTCGCGGTCCAGGCCGAGGTCCATCGCGAAGTGGTTGCGGGTGCCGGCGCTGATGACCAGGAACGGGACGTCGTGCTCGGCGGCGACGGCCGCGACCAGCGCCTGTGTGCCGTCGCCGCCCGCCACGCCCAGCAGGTCCGCGCCGTCCGCGACGGCGGCCCGGGCCAGGGCGGTGACGTCCTGGGGGTGGTCGGGATCGAGCAGGACGACGCGTGCGCCGAGCTGTTCGGCCCGCTCCCGCAGGGCGAACCGTGTCACCTTCCCGCCGCCCGAGCGCGGGTTCATGATCAGGAAGGGGCGCCGCGGTGGCGGCGTGCGGCGTTCCCGTACGAGCACCCGGGTGCTGTCGGCACCGCGCAGGGCGTACCGGCCGCTCCACACGGCCACGCCCCACAGCGCCACCGACAGCAGCAGCGCCCAGAACAGGGTGACGGCGAACAGGGCGACGGCGGCGGCGGGCACGGACACGGCGAGTACCGCCGCCGCCCACCGCTCCGGTCCGCGCAGAGTCAGCGTCCACCACACCGCCGCCGCGCTCAGGCCCAGTCCCGCCACCCCGGCCACGAGCAGCAGGGCACCGCCGACACCGCCGTAGGCGAGGGGGACGAGGACCGCGAGCGCCGCCGCGGCCAGCGCCGTCCTCGCCGCCCACCGCTGCCTGCGATAGGCGTGCCTGTCCAACAAGTCCACGGCCATGCTTCCTCCACTCGCCGGCGGTCATCGTAGGCGTGGGGAGTTACGGCCGTCTTTCTGCTGGGGGTGAGGGCTGCGTACGAGGGGGGCGGGCGGCTAGGCGCCGAGGCCCTGGGTGTCGTTCGGAGCGGGTGTCTCCTCGCGTTCACCCTCCGCCTGGGACGGGGTCGAGTGGGGTGGGGCCGGGCGGTCGGCCGGGTTCATCGGGTCGTCCTCGGGTTCGCCCTCGGCCTGCGAAGGGGTGGGGTAGCTCATGGTGGTGCCTCCTGCTGGCGGGGCCGGTCGGCGGTCTGCCGGAGGAGCGGGGGAGTGATCCGCCCCGCCGACGTGGCACCGGGTACCCCGTCGGGCCCGGCGGCATCGCGGTCGGGGCGGATCGCCGCCCGCCGGGCGAGGGCCCGCCCCTGTGCCCGGTACCACTGGGTGGCCAGCAGCACGGCCAGGACGATCTCGACGAGGTCGCCGCCGTAGTACATGACCTGGGATGCCAGGTGAAGGTCGGCCGGTGCGTACTCCTGGCCCGGCGGGCCCGTCGCCCACAGGCTCTTGGCGAGGACGGCGTGGGCCGCGGCGGCGGCCAGCAGGGTGGCGGCCCGCAGGGCGAACCCCGGCCGGTGCCGCACGGGGTCGAGGGCGAGCAGGGCGAACGTGAACAGGGACCCGGCGGCGAAGAGGTGGACGTACAGCAGGGGGCTGTGGTGGACGGCGGACGGCAGCGGGGCGCGGTACAGCAGCCACAGGCCGCCGATGTCGACGGCCGCCGCGACCGGGGGCAGGACCAGTGCGGTGACGGGCCGGGAGCGCGTCAGCGACACCAGCGCGCGGCGGCCCGGCACCGGCAGGGTGCGCAGGGCCAGCGTGACCGGCCGGGCGAGCACGACCGGCACCGGGGCCGCCATGCCGGCCGTCAGATGGGCGGCCATGTGCGCGGTGAACGGCGGCAGCCACGCCTCCCACCGCACGGCGAACGCGGCGACGAGCGTGCCGCCGCCCAGCCAGAAACCCGCGTCCCGCCCCCACGGCCACCGGTCCCCGCGCCGGCGCAGCCGGCCGGCTGCCGCCGTGTAGAGGAGGCAGCAGAGCAGGACGAGGACGGGCAGGGGAGCGGGGGTGGTGACGCCGTGGCCCATCACACCTCCCTCGTCATCTGCCGCCCGAGGTCATCCGCGCAGCCCCGTGAAGCGCCCGCGCCGCCGGACCGCATCCGCGCGCCGTGCCCTGCGCCACAGCAGCAGGCCCGCCACCAGGAACAGGACCGCGATGATGTTCCACGTCCAGTCGTACGGCGCCGGATCGACGTGGTAGCGGATCTGGTGCAGGCGCAGCAGCTTGTGCTGGACCGTGCCGTCGTACAGCTGGAAGCCGCCGATGCCCAGGCACACCCCGGACCACCAGGCCGGGCGCAGCGGGCCGTTCCTGCGGCGCAGGTCCGCGTAGAGGAACAGGCCCGCCACCATCGCCAGCCAGCCCCCGGCGTGGAAGAAGCCGTCGGAGACGAGGCCCACGTCCGGGGTGGACCTGTCGTAGAAGTGGTGCCAGTGCAGCAGCTGGTGGAAGACGGTCTCGTCGACGAACGCGGCGATGCCGACCCCGGTCAGAGCCCCACCGGCCAGCGAGCGCCTCGTCATCCGTCCTTGCCCAGGGCCTTGCGCACGGCGTCCCGGGTGCGGTCGACGACGGCGGCGATCGGGCCCAGGGCCAGGTTCTTCGCCGCGGACTCGATGCCGGGGTGCGGATGGGTCGGGGCCAGGGCCTCGGCGGCCTTCAACGCCGAGGCCATGGAGGCCAGGCGGGCCTTGTCGGCGTTGCGGCGGATGTGGTTGAACTCGTAGCGCTCCTCGGCGCGGGCGTGTGCCATCACGTCCAGCCGCAGGGACAGCAGCCCGGGCAGGAACTTGGGGTCGTCGGGGTCCATCCCGTCCAGGCGGGACAGGACCTCCTTCGCCTCCCGTTCCTCGGTGAGGCGGTCGTCCACCACCTTCTCGCCGTCCGGTACGGAGGTACGCGTGAAGGGGTGGATCACCTCCTCCTCAGCCGTCTCGTGCACGGCCAGCAGCTGGACCAGGCTGCGGAAGGCCGCGCGGCGCTCGTCCCCGGTGGTCTTCTCGACCTCGTCGAACAGGTTGCGGATGTCGCCGTGCTGGCGCATGAGCAGGGCGACGACGTCGGCGTCGGATGCTGCGGTACCGGCCATGGCGCGGCTCACCTCTCCCGGGACGCGACGTCGGGGTGCGGGCCCTCGGTCTCCATGCGGTACTCGCGGCCGAACTGCTCCCGGTGCTGGGCCATCACCCGCTCGCTGGGCGGCTCCTCGCCGCCGTGGATCTGCTCCTGCATCCGCTCGAACCGCTCGTGCGCGTCCCGGACGTAGCCCGCGCCCAGGGTGGTCAGGTCGATCTGGGTGTCGAGGAGGCCGCGGACGAACTGCTTGTTCTCCTCGAAGGTGAGCACGTTCGGCAGCTCCGGCGCGAGGATCTCCTGCGGCTCGCGGCCGTCATGTCGGCGCATCAGATCGCAGGCGATCCGCAGGTGTTCGAGCTCCATGTTGAGGTGCAGCTCCCAGATGGCCTTCACCTTCGGGTCGGACTCCTGCTGCAGGAAGGAGTGGTACAGGTAGCACTCGTTGTACTCGTGGTTGACGAGCTGCTCCCACCACGTCTCGCCCGGGTCGACCAGCGACTCGTAGTGCGTGACGTGCTCCTCCTCGATCAGGCCGATCTCCTGGTAGAGCTGACGGGCGATCGGCTCCATGTACTGGGGGCCGACGTTCATGTAGAAGTTCATGGTCTGCTGCTCCGCCGACATGATCGTCAGCGCGTGCAGCTTGGACAGCGGGTTCACGGTCGTGCGGTCGTAGGGGTCGCGCACGTTGTCGGCCGCGTGGCGGTGGTGGAACTTCGTGGGCCGGCCCGGCATCACCTCGGTCAGCCCGTCGACGATCGACTCGGCCTTGCGGTGCTCGATCATCTCGTACAGGTTGGCGTACCGGTACAGGTGGTCGAAGTCCTCCAGGACGCCGAACTCGTAGGCCTGCCTCAGGTACGGGTCCGGTTCGTGGCGGGCCACCCAGCCGGTGAGGTCGACCGCGACCTGCTCGTAGGCGATGGTCGTCTCCAGGACGGAAGCGAGGCCGGGCAGCAGCCAGTTGACGGCCTTCTGCTGCTGGTGCTCGACGTACCGGACCTCCGCCAGCTGCCGTTTGACGTCGGGGTCGGGGCAGTGGCGGGCGAGCTGGTGGCTGAAGAGGATCGCCTCGACCTCGATGCCGTTCATCGTGATGATCCGGCAGCGGGTGTAGGGGTCGGTGTGGTCGGGATCGATCGGTTCGACGTCCAGCTCGCGCCAGCTGCGCAGCTGACGGTCCAGGGGGATGCCTTGGTGCTCAAGAGGGTTGAAGCCCATGGGGGTCTCCTCGTGGCGGTCGGCCAGAGCGGGCCGCTGCCGGGTACCCACCGCGTCCCGCCGGAAACGACGGGGGCCGCGGGCGGACGCGGTGCGGGGGTCCCCCCGGGCACGGGTACCGGTACCCCCGGCCGTATTGGGCGAGGTGGGTTGCGCGGGTGGGCGTGGTGGGGGGCGGCGTGGTCGCGGGGGTGTTCCGGCTCGGGGTTCGCATGTGCGAGAGGCGGGTCGTGGACGGGCGTGGTGGCGGTGGTGTTCCCGTCCGGGTCCTCATGTACGGCGCGGGTTGCGGGCGGGCGCGGGCGCGGTGGTGGCCCGGGGCCGGTGGTGTACCCCCCCCCGGGGGGGCAGGGGGCCGGTGTCGGTGCCGGGCCAGTGCCCGCTGGGGGGCGTACGGAGATCGGGCGGCGGGGGTGGGCCGTGATTGCGCGAGGTGGGTCGGGCGGGCGCGGCTGCGGTGGTGTACCCCCGGGCCGGTGGGGTGCCTCCGGACCAGGGGTGTCCTTCCGGGCCGGTGGTGTCTTTGCGGGCCGGTGGGTGTCCCTGCGGCCGCGGTGGTTTACCCCGGGCCAGTGGTGTACGCCCGCGCCAGGGGTGTCCCTCCGGACCCGTGGCGTACCCGGGGTCGGCTGTGTATCCCCCGGTGGGCCTCAGTGTCGGCGCCGGGTCAGTGCTCGCTGCAGGGCCGTGCTGAGCTCGGGAGGCAGGGGCGGGCCGTCGGCCTGGGCGCTGGTGGTGACCGCCTCGGCGACCGTGCGCAGCTTGGTGTTGGAGAGCTGGGACGTCTCCCGCAGAATGTGCCAGGCCTCGTCGGAGGCGCAGCCGTGGGTGGCCATGATGATGCCGCGTGCCTGGTCGATGACCGGGCGGGAGACGATCGCCTGGCGGAGCTGCTCGACCTCTTCCTGCAGGACGTGCAGCTGCTCAGCACGCTCCAGGGCCACCGCCGACGACGCCGGCGCCGACGGCGGGCCGGGCTGCGCTTCGGGGTAGTGGGGTGTGGCGTTCAGGGGGTCGGTGGTGTCCAGGCCGGCCAGCTCCAGGATCCGGCGCGGCTGGCCGTTCCAGTTCGTGGCCGTGACCGGCAGCGACCGCTGCCGGCCGTAGTCGCCCAGGACGTCCAGGAACTGCAGTCCGGCCGTGTCCATGAAGTGCACGCCGCCCATGTCCAGGTCCACCCGGCTGGTGGCGGCGGGAAGGTCGGCCAGCGTCTTGGCCAGGGTGTCCGCGCATCCGTGGACGAGCTCCCCGCGTGCCGCGAGCAGGGCCCGGTCCGCGTCCACGCGGCCATCGATGACCACGGTGTTCAGCCTTCCTGAGAGAGGTAGGGGTGCCGCGGAGGTCATGTCACCGCCTTGTCGGTCCTTGTCGGTCCTCGTCGGTCGTCACTGCTCGGCAATGCGTGCATTCCTCTGCCCGGCCTGCCGTCGGCCGTGGATACTGAAGTGCGCCTGCCCGCCGTACGGCGCACTACACACTGACTTCTGGCATGGGCCGGGCCCGGCCGGGTATGCGGGCTGTGGTCCAGAGCGTGGGGAGACGGGCGGTGGGGAGACGGCGTGGGTACTCAACAGCAGGCGCGGTCCGGGCCCGGCCCGGCACCGTGCCTGACGGTGGCCCCGTTGACCGGGCGCAGCGGCGTCCGGGCGGCGGGGGAGGTCTGTCTGACGACACGCGTGGTATGGCACCGCGTGCTGGAACAGGCGGTGCGTGAGGGTGAGGACGTGTACTACCTGGAGCTGTCCGACGTGACGTTCGTCGACGTCGCGGGCGCCGACGCGCTCGCGGCCGCCGCCGAACGGCTCCGGGACGGACGGCGGCTGGTCGTGCACCGGCCGCCGCCCGCACTGCGACGGGTACTGGAGATGTTCTGGCCCGACCTTCCGGCGATCGAGGTGTCGATGTCATGAGTGCCGTGGCCGAACCTTTCGGGTCCGTGGACCCCTTCGTCCATCCCGCCCTGTTCTACCGGGACCAGGACGAGTACCTCGACGGCACCGTCACCTTCGTACGCGACGGACTGAAGGCCGGCGACCCCGTGGCGGTGGCCGTGCCCGGGGAGAACCTCCGGCTGATCCGGGACGCGCTGGGCGAGGACGCCGGCGCCGTACGGCTCCTGGACATGCGGGAGGCCGGGCGCAATCCGGGCCGGATCATCCCCGGCGTGCTGCGCGCCTTCGCCGACGCCCAGCCGTCCGGCCGGCGGGTACGGATCATCGGCGAACCCATCTGGGCCGGACGCAGCGACACCGAGTACCCCGCCTGCGTCCAGCACGAGGCGCTGATCAACGCCGCCTTCCAGGGCCGGGAGGCGACCATCCTGTGTCCCTACGACGTCCGGCGCCTGCCCGAACAGGTCCTCGCCGACGCGTACGCCACCCACCCCACCGTCATCCCCACCGGCGCCCGCGACGAGCAGGGCAGCGGCGCCTACGCACCCGACGACATCGTCGCCCGCTACAACCAGCCGCTCCCGCTCGTCCCGGACGCCCTCACCTTCCCCTTCGACTCCGACAGCCTGTCCCAGGCCCGGCACGTCGCCACCGGCGAGGGCGCGCGGCTCGGGCTCGCGGGCGTCAAACTGGAGGACCTGGCGATCGTCGCGGCCGAGCTGACCACCAACAGCGTGGTGCACGGCGGCGGTTCGGGGACGCTGCGGGTGTGGCCCGAGGACGGGTACGTGGTGTGCGAGGTCCGTGACCGGGGCCGGCTCGCGGACCCGCTGGTGGGGCGCCGGCCCGTCCCCCGAGACCAGCGCGGCGGCCGCGGGCTGCTGCTGGTCAACCTCGTCGCGGACCTGGTCCGGATCCATACCGGGGACGACGGGACGACGGTGCGCTGCTGGTTCGTCCGCTGAGCCCGGCGGCGGGGCCCATGAGACCGGGGCCCCGGTCGCCGGTCTCATGGCGCCAGCGGATCCAGCGCCAGCGGCTCGATCTTGCCCTCCAGCATGTAGCCCAGGCCCTGCACGGCGCACACGTCGGGCCGATCGGCGATGTGCACCGGCATGCCGGTGGCCTGCCGCAGCATCTGGTCCAGCCCCGGCAGCAGCGCACTGCCGCCGACCATCATGATCCCGCGGTCGGCGAGATCGGCGACCAGGTCGGGCGGGCAGTCGCGGAGCACCTTGCCGATGCCGTCGAGGACGGTGGTCAGCGGCGCCTGGATGGCGTCCCGTACGGCGGCGGTGTCGACCTGCACGGAGCGGGCCAGGCCGGTGGCGACGTCCCGCCCGTGGATCTCCGTCGACGCCGGGCCGTGCGGGGTGAGTCCGTTGCCGGACAGGGCGAGCTGCAGCGGCCGTACGGACTGGCTGGGCAGCATGAGCTCGTGCTCGTGCCGCAGGTGCTGCACGATCGCGTGGTCCACGGCCTCGCCGCCCACCGGAATCCGCTCGGCGGTCACGATCGACCCGAGGGAGAGCACGGCGACCTGTGTGGCCGCCGCCCCGCACACCATGATCATGGTGGCCTCGGGCTGCTCCACGGGCAGTCCGCAGCCGACTGCGGCGGCGATGAGGGTGTCGACGAGTTCGACCTTGCGGGCCCCGAGTCCGACGAGCGTCTCGATGGTGGCGCGCTGGGCCAGCGGGCCGGCGCCGTGCGGGGTGCAGGCGGCGGCCCGCAGGAAGGGCTTGCGGCGCAGGGTGCGGCGCATCTTGTCGCCGAGCAGCTGCCGCAGCATGCGCTGCGCCATCTCGATGTCGACGACGGTGCCGCCCGAGACGGGCCGTACGACGCGGATGTAGTCAGGCGTACGGCCCGTCATCTTCTCCGCGAACTCGCCGACCGCGATCAGCGCGCCGGTCCGGGTGTTCACGCCGGCGGCGGACGGCTGGTCGACGACGAGTCCGGCGCCCTTGACGTACACACGGGTGCGGGCCGCCCCCAGGTCGACGGCGAAGTGGCAGCGGCGCAACTGCTCCAGACTGGCGGTCACGGCAGATCCTCCCGAGTGCGCAGACCGTGGGGGCCGCGCCGGCCGGCGGGCCTCCCTCCTTGGCATCGTCCGGCCGGGGGGACGCGGGTGCCTCCTGGAGGGGGCCGGGCGGGGTGCGGCTGAACGGGGGTTTCTCACAGGGCCCGGGCGGCGTCGAGGAGGGGACGGAGGGTGCTGAGGGTGAGGCGGGGGCCACTCCCGGGACTCAGCCGACAACCCCCGGACTCAGCCGACGACTCCCCTGACCACCCCCAGTTCCACCAGGTCCTGCGGCCGGATGCGCAGCTGGTCCGCCGTCGCCCGCACCTCCCGCGGCGGCCGCTTGAGGATCGCGGCGGCGAGTTCCGGTGCGATGACCGAGAAGTAACTGTCGGGTGTGACCCAGGTGTTGCCCGGTGCGGCCAGCGCCAGCGCGCCGCCGGAGCCGCCCTCGCCGATGACGAGGGTGGTCACCGGGGTACGGGCGGCGGCCAGCGCGCCGAACAGGTCGGCTATCGCGGCGCCCGCGCCCTGCCGTTCCGCCTCGGCGTCGCCCGCCGCACCTGGAGTGTCCACCAGGGTCAGCACGGGGATGCCGAGCCGGTCCGCGAGGCGGAGCAGGCGGGCGGCGGTGCGGTAGCCGGCCGGGCGGGTCGCCGTCCCGGTCTGCGCGGCGTAGGCGATCGTACGGCCGTCCCGCGTGCCGAAACCGCACAGCATGCCCTCGTCGGTGCCGCCGCAGCGGTCGCCGCTGAGCGCGACCCGGTGGGTGAAGTACGCGTCCAGGTAGGCGGCGGCGCGGGGGCGTCGCGGCGAGCGGGCGCGGCGGACGGCGTCCCAGCCGGTGGCGGGGAGATCTCGCGCGCCGAGCGGCTCGGGGGGCGGGGCGGGGGCGGAGGACGGGGACGTCAGGAGCCGCAGCCACCGGCCCAGGGTCCGCCGCAGCTCCTCGGGCCGTACGACCGCGTCCGCCGCCCCAGCCGCCACCTGCGCCTCGGCCGTGTACGCCGCCGGGTCCGCGTCCGGCGGCCGGACCCGGGAGCCGGCGAAGCCGACCTGTGCGCCGGGCAGCGCGAGTACGACGTCGGCGCCCGCGCCGAGCGTGGCCCAGCCGCCGCCGGTCGTCGGGTCGCGCAGGACGGCGATCTGCGGCAGCCCGGCCTGACGCGTGAGCGCCGACTGGCGGGCCACGCGCTGGAGTTGCGTCAGGGCGACCATGCCTTCCTGCATCCGGCTGCCGCCGGTCGCGACCAGCGGCACGACTGGCAGTCGGTGCTCACGGGCGTACGAGTACGCCGCCTGCAGCCGGTCGCCGGTGCGCTCGCCGAGCGAGCCGCCGAGGAAGCCGAACTCGAACGCGATCAGTACGGCCCGGGCGCCCTCGACGTGGGCGGTGCCGCAGATCACGGACTCCTCCTCGCCGGTGCGCTCGGCGGCGCGGGCGCGCGAGGCGTCGTAGCCCGGCCAGGCGAGCGGGCCGTCGGGTCCGGACTCCCGTGCCGGGGAGGGGAGTTCGGCGAAAGTGGCGTCGTCGGTGACGAGGGCGAGGATCTCGCGGGCCGAGAGACGGTCAGTCATGGCTGCCCAGCGCCCGCTTCATGATCTTCCCCATGTCGTTGCGCGGCAGGGCGGCCAGGTGGTGGACGACCCGCGGGCGCTTGTGCGGGGCCAGCCGACGGGCCACATGGTCCGCCAACTCCTCCAGCCCGGGCGGGGACTGGGGATCCGCAGGCACGATCCACGCCACGATCCGCTCGCCCAGGTCGGCGTCCGGCTCCCCGGTGACGGCGGCCTCGCGCACCCCCGGGTGTTCGAGCAGCGCGTTCTCGATCTCACCGGCCCCGATCTTGTATCCGCCGCTCTTGATCAGGTCGGTGGCCTTGCGGCCGACGATGCGGACATAGCCGTCCGGGTCGCGCACCGCCATGTCGCCCGTGCGGAACCAGCCGTCGGCGGTGAACGCGGCGGCCGTCGCGTCGGGCCGGTTGAGGTACTCGGTGAAGAGGTTCGGCCCGCGCACCTGGATCTCGCCCACGGTCTCCCCGTCGTACGCCGTGATCGGCGACCCGTCGTCCTCCACGAGCCGCAGCTCCACCCCGGGCAACGGGACGCCGACCGTGCCCGGCCGGGCCTCCCCGTCGGCGCGCACGCTGGTGTTCATCAGCGTCTCCGTCATGCCGTACCGCTCGATCACCCGCCGCCCGGTCGCCGCCGCGATCCGCTCGTGGTCGTGCACGGGCAACGCGGCCGAGCCCGAGACCAGCAGCCGCGCCCCGGTCAGCGCCTTGACCAGCTCCGGGTCGCCGGGCAGCGTCTCCGCGACGCGGTGGTACATCGTCGGCACGCCGAACAGCATGGTCGCGCCGCCGTTCAGCTCGCGGGCGACTCCTTCCGTGCTGAACCGGCCGAGGTGCCGGACCGAACCGCCGCGCCGCAGCGGGCCGAGCGTGCCCAGCACCAGGCCGTGCACATGGAACAGCGGCAGCCCGTGCACCAGGACGTCGTCGCCGGTCCACTGCCAGGCGTCGGCGAGCGCGTCCAGGGTCGCGGCGATCGCCCGGCGCGGGAGGACGGCACCCTTGGGCGGGCCGGTCGTACCGGAGGTGTAGACGATCAGCGCCGGATCGCCCTCGTCGGCGTGGTCCTCGGGGACGGAGCCGGTGCCGTGCACGTCCACGTCATGACGGGGCAAGTCCCTCACCGGGGAAGGGACTTCGTCGCCGGGGGCGGCGAGCACCAGATCCGGCGCGCTGTCGGACAGGATGTGCCCCAGCTCCTTCTCGCCCGACTTCGGGTTGAGCGGTACGGCGGCCACGCCGGCCAGCAGCGCCGCGACGACGGCGACGGCGGTCTCCATCGCCGGAGTCGCCCAGACGGCCACCCGGCGGGCGTCCCGGATCCCCGCCGCGGTCGCACCGGCCGCGGCGGCGAGTTCTCCGTACGTCAGTGAGCGCTCGCCGAACCGCAGGGCGGGCCGGTCGGCCGGGCCGTCGGTCAGGGCCGGGAAGAGGGAGGACACGCTTTGTGCTCCTTGTCTGTTGTCTGTGTCTGTTGTCTGTTGTCTGTGTCTGTGCTTGGGTTGTCTGTCGCTGTCTTGTCTGTCGCTGTCTTGTCTCGCGCTGTCTTGGACTGTTCCGGTACGGGTGTTCCGCGACGGGGCCTGCCTACCCGAAGCCGGGTACGACCATCACGAGCCACACCACCGCCACCACGATCCCCCCCTACACCATCAACTGCCGGAAGAAACGCTCGCGGTCGACGGCCGCGGCGATGCGCCGCCACGTCCGTACGGTGGCGAAGGTGCGGTTGCTGGACTGGGAGCCCGGGGAGGAACGGTAGCGGTCACGGCGTCATGGGTCATGGGTCATGGCGTCAGCGGTCAGGCCGCCGTGTCCACCACGTCCGCCACCACACAGCTGACGTTGTCCGGGCCGCCGGCGTGGTTCGCGGCGGCGACCAGGGCGTGGACCGCCTCGTCAGGGGCGGGCAGGGAGGACAGCAGGGCGTGGATGCGGTCGTCGGGGACGACCGTGGACAGGCCGTCGGAGCAGAGGAGGTACCGGTCGCCGGGGCGGGCCTCGTGGAGGCGGAGGTCGGGGGAAGCGGCAGGCTCGCCGCCCGTCAGGGCCTTCAGCAGGAGCGTGCGCCGGGGGTGGGTCGCGGCCTCCTCCGGGGTCAGGCGGCCCTCGTCGATCATCGACTGGACCATGGTGTGGTCGTGGGTGATCCGCGACAGGCCGCCGTCGCGCAGCAGGTAGGCGCGGGAGTCGCCGATGTGGACCAGGGCGAGGCGGGAGCCCGTCCACAGCAGGGCGGTGAGGGTCGTGCCGGCGTCGGTGCCGTCCGCCACGTCCCGGACCGCCTCGGCGGCGCCGCGCACCGCGTCCTCCAGGACGTTGAGGACCCCGCCCGCCGGGACCTCCTCGGTGTCGAGGAAGCGCAGCGCCTCCACCGCGGCGCTGCTCGCGGGCGCGCCCGCCGCTCCGAAGCCGTCGGCCACGGCGAGCAGCCGGGTGCCCGCGTACGCCGTGTCCTGGTTGGCGGGGCGGACGTGACCGGGGTCCGAGTGGGCGAAGTAGCGCAGTTCCAGCATGGTGGTGTCCTTCCTCGACGCTTCCGTCGACTCGTTCGTCGTCAGGTGATCGACCAGGAACGCGGCGAGGTCCCGCCGTACCGCCGTCTCCGCTTCGACCCGGGCCCAGTAGGCGCGGATCTCGCGGGCGGCGTCCGCCGGTTCGAGGGCGCAGACGTGCCGGATCTCGGCCAGCGGCATCCCGAGCCGCCGCAGCCATGCCACCAGCCGGGCCCGCTCCAACTGCCCGACCGCGTAGTACCGGTATCCGGTGTCCGGGTCCACGCGGGCGGGCCGCAGCAGGTCCAGTTCGTCGTACAGGCGCAGCGCCTTCGGCGAGAGGCGGGACGCCCTGGCGAAGGCGCCGATCGTCAGCATCTCCATGCGCACGTCGCGCTCCCTTCCGGTTCCCGCTCCCGATGCTGGGGCTTCACCGAAGGGGAAGGTCAATTGGGTTGCCCCGGTTGCGGGGGACACGGTTAGCCTGCGGGCGGATCATCCGGTCATTCCGTACGAGGATGGAGCCCGCCGTGCCCCGTATCGCGTTCGTCACCTACGACCCCGGGCCCGAGCCCAGCAAGGACAGTGACCTGCCGGTGCTGGTGCGGGCGCTGCGGGACGCCGGTGCCGAGGCCGTCGCCGTGCCCTGGGACGACCCCGCCGCCGACTGGGGCGGGTTCGACCTCGCCGTCATCCGGTCGACGTGGGACTACAGCTGGCGGGCGGAGGAGTTCGCGGCGTGGGTGGAGCGGTGCGGGAAGCTGACGCGGCTCGCCAATCCGCCCGAGGTCGTCCGGTGGAACAGCGACAAGCGGTACCTCGGGGATCTCGCAGCGGCCTCCGTGCCCGTCGTCCCCACCCGCTACCTCGCGCCCGGCGACCCGGTCGGCCTCCCCGAGGACCACGAGTACGTCGTCAAGCCCACCTCCGGCGCGGGCGCCCGGTTCGCCGCGCGCTACACGCCCGGCGAGCACGACACCGCCGTACGGCACCTGAAGCGGATGCACGCCGAGGGGTTCACCGCCATGATCCAGCCGTACATGCGGGGCATCGACACCGCCGGTGAGCGGGCGCTGCAGTTCTTCGGCGGACGGCTGCTGCACGCCAGCCGCAAGAGGGCCGTCCTCGCGCCCGGCACGCCCTACGACCAGGAGAAGACCGCCCATCCCGGCCTCGTGCCCTGGACCCCGACCCCGGCCGAACTCGCCGTGGCTGAACGGGCGTTGGCGGCCGTACCCGGATCGCCCGAGCTGCTGTACGCCCGCGTCGACCTCGTGGACGGGCAGGACGGGCAGCCGTGCGTGATGGAACTGGAGCTCATCGAGCCCAATCTGTTCCTGTCGCTGCACACGGGGTCGGTGGAGCGGGTCGTCGAGGCGGTCCTGGCGGCGGCTACGCGCTGACCTGGGTCCGCTGCAGCAGCCCCCACGTGAACTCCGCGACCACCTCGTGCCGCACGCCCTGCCGGTCCGGGGCGGTGAAGGCGAGACCCCAGCGGGTCGGGGCCGAGCCCTGGAGGGGGCGGGCCGGGGCGAAGGCGCGGGCCGCCTCGTCGACCGTGCAGGACCAGGGGGTGAGGTCGTCGAGGGTGTTCAGCGCCGGGGCGGGCGCGTCCGGGGCGCGGACCAGCCATTCGTTCCACACGGCGCCGTTCGGGGCCGTCAGGACCTCGAAGCGCAGGTCCGGCCAGAGGGGGAGGGGCCAGTGCCAGGCCTCGCAGTCCAGGTCGCCGATCCTGCGCGGGGTCCTCGACTCCGGTTCGCCGAGGACCGAGCGGTACCTGGACAGGGCCGGGCGGGACCGCGGCGAGCGGACCATCGCCTGCCAGCGCTTGTTGGCCTCGCGCAGGTCCGCGTTCGAGGCGCCGAGCGCCCGGCGGGCGTCCTCCACCAGGCCGGGATTGTGGTCGGCCATGCGGCGCAGCAGCACCAGCTGGAAGTCGCGGGAGGTGAAGGGGCTAGCGGGGGGCTTTCCGGAGGGCATGGGCACCATCGTCCCCGACCGGCTCCGTCGCCGGGCGGCGGCCGTCCGGGAGGAAGAGGACCGAGTTGACGTAGCGCGGGCCCCTGAGGCCGTTGTGGGGCAGGACGCGGCGGAGCAGGCCGTGGGAGACGACGTACGAGGCGTTCGCCTGGTGGGCCTCCAGCGGGAACTCGGACAGCGGGACCCAGGTGTCGCCGGGGAGCACCCAGCCGTCGTAGCCGAGCAGGGACAGGTACGTCACCACCGGGGCGATCGGCTGGATGCGGGACTCCAGCTCGACGAAGAGGGCCGGGCGGTCGCGGGCCAGCAGGCCCGTCGCGCCGCGCAGCACCGCCGGTTCGTTGCCGTCCACGTCGATCTTGATGAAGCCGACGTCGCGCAGGCCGAGCTCGTCCAGCGTGACGCAGGAGACGTCCAGCGCGCGGCCGTGGATGTCGCGGCGGACCAGCGACGACACACCCCGGTCGCCCCCGTCGTCGGACGGCAGCCACAGGCGGGCGATGCCGGGGCGGTCCGAGGCGGCGGCCCGGATCACCCGCACGTTCGGCGGGGCCGCGGCGGCCAGCAGCCGCGCCAGGTGGGGGACCGGTTCGATGGTCACCACCTGCTTCGCCCGGCCGGCCAGCCGGCACGTCCACGGGCCGTACCAGCCGCCGACGTCCACCGCCGTGCCGCAGTCCGGCGGGCACAGCTCGGCGAGCCGGGCCAGCTCGGGCTCGAAGCGCGGGTAGACGGCCCGGGCGGTCGCGGCCACCAGGCGGGTGGGCAGGAGGGACGCCAGGCGGGCGGCCAGCGTGGTCATGGGGCCATCCTCTTGAGGAACTCCTCGTGTTCGTCGTCCGAGACCTGTTCCCCGGAGGACGGCAGCAGCTGCGGAATGCCGTCGACGATCGGGTAGCGGCGGCGCAGGCGCGGGTTGTACAGCGCCTCCTCCTGCTGCTCGGCCTGGGCGGCGAGGAGGTGCAGCGGGCCTTTGTCGAGCGGGCACGCCAGGATCTTCAGCAGCGGGTCGTCGGGTTTCATGGAGGGGTCAACTCCTTGGCCGGGGTGGGGGGTCGGGGAGCGGTGTCGTGCTTCGGCATCGACAGCAGCACGGCGACCGCGAGCGCGGTGCCCGCGACGCGCAGCGCGAGCCTGAGGGGCTCCTCGGGCAGCGCCTCGCCGAACGACAGCGTGCCGAGCACCGCCGTGTACAGACAGGTCACGGTCGTGCACACCGGCACGATCAGCGAGGCCCGGCAGCGCTGCAGCGCCGCCTGCGACATCACCAGGCCGAACGCGCCGGTGAACAGCAGCAGATACGGGTACGGGGAGCGCAGCACGTCGAGGAGCGCGCCGCCCAGGCCGCCGGTCGTCAGGTAGCCGGAGACGCCCTTGATGGCGAGCGAGCTGACCCCGTACAGCAGGCCCACCGCCACGCCGTACTCGACGCCGGTCGTCGGCAGCCGGTGCCGGTGCCGGGCGCGGCGCTCGGCGGAGTTGTACAGCCACACCCCGGCCGCCAGCGACGGCACGCACACCAGCAGGATCAGCGGATACGGCGCCGCACGGCTGACACTGTCCGCGCCCTCGCGCAGGGACAGCACCACCATCAGCAGCGCGAGCAGGATCGCGCCGAGCGCGTACCGCTCCCGGCCCGTGGTCTCCTCGCCCAGCAGCCGCGACGACAGCAGCACGAGCAGCACCAGACCGGAGACGAAGATGCCCTGCGCGGCGGCGATCGGCAGCGTGCGGTAGACGACGAGCTGCGCGGCGAAACCGGCGGCGAGGGAGAGGGACCCGCCGATCCACAGGGGGCTGCCCAGCACCAGCCTCAGCAGCCGCCCCGGCCGGCGGACCGTCACCTCGGGGAGGGAGGTGAGCGCCCGTTTCTCCAGGACGAAACCGAGGCTGTACAGGGTGTTCGCCAACAGGGCCGCGGCCACTCCCCACCACATGGCCTACGTCCTCCGGGCGTGCAGGAGGAGGATCGACGCGAGCGGTGGTCTGGCGCAGGCCAGCCGGTCCAGCGGGCGCAGCGGTCGCGGTACGCCGTGGAAGGGCGCCCCTGCGAGGCGTACGACCTCGAAGCCGGACGCGGCCACGAACTCCCGCAGCGCCCGGGCGGTGTACAGGCGCAGGTGCCCGACGACCTCCCGGCCCGGGCGGCCGTGGATGGCGCGCAGGCTGACCTCGGAGAAGACGGGCTGGACCCCGGCCAGCAGCAGGGCGCGGTTGTACCAGGCGGCCAGGTTCGGGGTGGACAGCATGAGGTGGCCCCCGGGGCGGAGCACGCGGCGGATCTCGTCCAGGGCCGCGTCCGGGTCGACGAGGTGCTCGATGACCTCGCTGAACAGCACGGCGTCCGCGGAGGCGGTGCGGAACGGCAGCCCGCCGCCGGTGAGTTCGCCGCGGACCGCGTACGGGACGTGCGTGCGGGCGCGTGTGAGGGCGTCCTGGGACCAGTCGACGCCGATGATGCGGTGGCCGCGCAGGTAGGGGGCGGCGGTGGCGGCCGCCGTGCCGTCGCCGCAGCCGATGTCGAGGATCATCCGCGGTTCGTCGGCGGCTTCGAGCGCGTCTGCCAGCATGCGGGCCTGGCGGCGGCTGCGGGGGGTGCCGGAGGCCACGGGGACGGCGGGGTTCTCGTAGAAGTCGCGCAGGTCCTTGGGGGGTGCTGCGGTGGTCGTCACGGGGTGGCCTCCGTCGTGTGCAGGTAGTGCTCGAAGAGGTCCCGCAGGTGGGCTCCGTCGCCGTGGCCGAGCAGGGCCCGGGACCAGCGCAGGGCCAGGTGGAGGCGGCCGGCGGTGGAGGCGGTGGTGACGGTGAGACCGCGGGGCATCCGGGCCGGGGCCGAGAACCAGACCGCGTGTGCGCGGCCCGCCTCCTCGCCGAAGTCCAGCGGGTACGGGACGCGGCCGATGTTGCTGAGGAGGGTGGTGGAGGTCCAGGGGGCGGCGGCTCTGCGTAGCGCGCGGGTGAGCGCGGCGCGAGCGGCGACCGGCGCCCAGGGGGCGGTGAGGAGGGCGGCGCCGTGACCGAGCTGGGGGCGGGGCAGGGACTTCAGGGCGCGGGTGCGGGCGGCCGTGCGGCGCAGCAGGGCGGGCATGTCGGTGACATCCAACTCCTCCGGCGAGAAGGGGACTTCGACCAGGCGGGTGCCGTTGCCGATGGGCATGCTGGTGTCGCGGGGGCGGTCGTCCACGGGCATGGTGATGCGCAGGGGGCGGATGGGGGTCCCCCCGCTCGAGCGAAGTCGAGAGTGGGGGAGGGCGCCGTGTTCCCGGTTCCAGTGGGCGATGGTCAGGGCCGTGGTGACCATGAGCTGGTCGTTGACCGTGTAGGGGGAGCCCTTCGGGCGGTGCGGGAGGGGGAGTTCGGTGACGAGCATGCCGTTGCCGGGGGAGGGTTCGGGGGTGCCGGGCGCCACCCGGGCGGGGCGGGACCAGTTGGTGGGAGTGTCCGGGGGTTCTTGGTGGGCTTCGGCCGTACGTGTGGGTGGAGCTGCCGGGGCGTTGTCCTTGCCGCCGTACAGCTCCGCCGCGGTGGCGAGGACGCGGAGGCAGGCGGGGCCGTCGAGGGCGGTGTGGTTGATGGTGAGGAACAGGACGGTCCCTTGTGTTTCCACCACCTCTAACCTGATCGGCGGCGACACCGACAACGGCGGCGCCTGCGTCAGCGCACGCGTCCGCGCATCCCGTAACGCGTCCCTCCCCGGCGGCGGAAAGCTCACCACCTCCACATCCGGCTCCGCCGTCAGCTCCCACTCGTAGCGCCGCCGGTACCACGGCCCCCGTGCCTCCCGCATGAGGATGCGGGGATGCCGGTGCAGGGCCTCCGTGAACGCCTTGCGCAGGCGGGCCGGCTCCAGACGCCCGGGGAGGTGGACCTCGATGTGGACCGTCTCCGGCTCCTCCTCCTGGAGGCAGTGCCGGGCCACTTCGTCCACGACCGGGAACGGGATGCGTGCAGGTACGGGTGCGGTCACTTGGGCTCACCCCCCGGATCCGTCCTGGGCAACTGCCGCGTCGGCGCCTCCGACGCGTAAGGCGGTTCCCGCAGGCTCACCAGGCCCGCGAACAGCCCGATCAGAGCGAGCAGTTGGGCCACGTGCCCGAACGCCCCCTCACCCGCCCCGACCGGCTCCCCGGCGCCCGTCGCCGCGGCGATGCCCGCTCCCGCCAGCGCCAGGAACGCGATCGGCACGAGCAGGGCGTGCCGCCGTGCCGCCAGGAGCGCCAGCGCCGGGACCAGCAGCGCGAGCCACCCCGCGATCACGATCCCGACCAGCGTCAGCGCCACCGTGCCGAGCCACAGGCCGGGCGGCGGCGGGGCCGGCTGCGGCGCGTCGGGGTTGGGGGCGTTGCGGCGCCACAGCACCAGGCCGACCAGGGCGGCGATGCCGACGCCGCTGCCGATCAGCCCGGCGTCGTACGTCGTCGCCGGCTCGTACGACAGCTTGACCGTGCCGCCCGCCCCGGCCGGGATCCGCCAGCCCTGCTGCCAGCCGTCCAGCCGCACGGGGCTGAGCTCCTTGCCGTTCAGCGTGGCCCGCCAGCCCTCGTTGTGGTTCTCGTACGTCGTGAGGTACGACGCCGCGCCCGAGCCGACCGTGACCTCGCGGCGGTCGCCCAGCCAGTCCCGTACGCGCAGCTCACGGCCCGCGGCGACGGCCTCCGTGACCGTCCCCCGGGTGAGCGTGACGTCGGTCAGCGTCAGCGGGCCCGCGTCGCCGCCCTCGAGGCGGTGCGAGCCTGCCGTCAGCTCCAGTTCCGCGTCGGTCCGGCCCTCCTGGCAGAGCGTCACCTGCACCGCGCGCCGCTCCGTCAGGTCCCGGACCGTCCCCCGTACGCCCGTCTGGTACAGCTCCCCGTCCACCGCCAGCACCGGGCCCTTGCCGCACGGCAGCGAGAACTTCCGCGAGTCGGACGGCTGCGGGGTGCGGTACTGGTCGAGAGCCGGGAGGTACGCCTCCGTCAGGCCCACCGGCAGGCTCAGGTCCTCGTCGGCGACGGGGTTGTGCAGGGTCAGCGGGGCGGTCTCGGTGATGGTGATGTCGAGGCGGTCGGTGGTGATCGGCGGGAAGCGGACCCAGCCGTTCTCGTCGACGCCGGCGATGGCCGCTCCGTCCGGGGAGCTGATGTGCACCTCGCTCGCGCGGGTGGACAGGCCCCCCGCCGGGGCCAGGACCAGCTCGCCGACCGGCTGCTTCCCGGTCCAGCGCAGGTGGATGGTCGGGCGGTCGCCCGCGATCCACGCCGTGGTCAGGTCGCCGTCGGTGAGGTTGCGCGCCGACAGGCCGGGGCCGAGGCTCGCCGTGGAGTCGGCGGTGGCGACGATGCGGGTCTGCTGGTCGGGCGCGACCTCGTACAGCAGCCGGTCCAGTTCCTCGCCGGGGACCGGCACCGCGCTCGCCGTCACCTCGTACGTCCCGGCCGTGGTGGTCGTGAAGCGGCGGTGCAGGCCCGCCTCGGTGCCCGTCGGGGACAGGCCCGTGGGGTCGGGTGCGCGGTGCAGGGAGACGACCGTGGCCGACGCGTCGGAGTCATCGGCGTCCGTCGGCAGCCGCAGCATCCGTGTCACCTGCACGTCCGGCAGATCGATCTCGGAGAAGCCCGCGCCGGTCAGGCCGGAGCGACGCGCCACCGAGTCGACGATCGTCAGCTTCATCCAGTCCGTCGCGCCCTCGGGCGCCTTGATGCTCTGCGTCATGCCGTTCGGCCGGAGGAAGCTGGTGCGTGCCCCCTTCTCCGTCTCCACGCGCACCTTCGTCGCCGCCGCCCGCACGCTCTCCTGCGGCAGCGGCGTCACCTTGAACGACGACGGCATGTCGTAGCCGCCCGTGAAGCCGATCCGCAGCCACTGCCCGTCCGGGGAACTGGGCGAGCCCTCGGCCCACGCGGTGCCCGGGTCGCCGTCGAAGGCGTTCACCGGGTCGTACTGCGGGAGGTGGAACAGCCAGTTGCCGTACGAGGACGCCGTCACCGAGCGGGCGCCGCGCAGCTCCGCGACCGTCTGGTGGTTCAGGCCCTCGGTCGGCAGGATCTGGCGCGGTTTCCCGCCCGGGTCCTGCTGGGCGCCGGGCGCGTTGCGCTCGTCGCGCGTGTACGTGTACGAGGTGTTGGCGTTGACCAGCCCGAACCGGGTGTCGGCGTAGCGCATCCCGTCGCCGACCACCTGCACGGGCGGGGTGCCGAGCCCGGGGTGGTGGTCGCCGGTCAGCACGGTCGCCCGGCCGCGCAGCTCGGTCGCCAGCGGCAGCAGCGCCTCCGGGCCGCCGGAGACGACGGCCGTGTCGGCGACCGGGGCGAGAGCGGCCTGCCCGGGGCGCGGTACGTCCTCGCTGCTCGGCCGGTAGATCTCCACGGCCCGCTGCCGCGGGTACAGGCCCTCGACCTGGAGCGGCGTGTCGTGCGCGATCCGCCCGCCGGTCATCACCGGGCCGAGGCCCGTCACCCGCTCGTACCCCGACTGTTCCAGGGTCCGCTTGACCGTCGTGGTCGGCACGTACCCGATCTGGTCGGGGTCGAGGTCGTTGCGGACGACCACGTAGTAGACGCCGGCCCGGCTCAAGTAGTCGGCCAGGCCCGGGACTTCGGCGCCGGACATCAGGGCCTGCTCGACGGCGTCCATGGCGCGCCGGTTGCCGGGGGTGCCGAAGGGGACGTAGTCCCGTTGCGCCCAGCGGGACTCGGCGAGCACGTCGAGGGGCTGGTCGATGGGGGAGCCCCAGGTGTAGATGCCGTGCGCGGTCGCCGGGACGACCAGGGCACGCGAGTCGGGGGAGTACTTCTCCAGCCAGTCGGCCGTGGCCTGCCAGTACGTGGGGAGCTTCTGGAACGAACCGGCGCTGAGGATCGAGCCGTTGAGGTACGGCCACATCAGCCCCGGGAGGATCAGCACGGCGGCGATCAGCGGGGCGAAGCGGCGGACCCGCACCGGCCGGGCACCGTGCCGCTCGGCGGCCACGCCCACCAGGTGGGCCAGGCCGAACACCAGCGCCAGCGCCAGGCCCGTCTGGAACTTGTAGATGTTGCGGAACGGCGAGAGCCAGCCGTCCAGCCAGTCCCGCACGGTGTCGTGGAAGGGCGCGCCGAACGCGCCGCCGTACCCGGCGAGCAGCACCAGCGCCGTCACCAGCGCGGTCAGCACCAGCCAGCGCCGCTCCGGCATGTCCCGCCGGGCCAGTCCCGCCAGGCCCAGCCCGGCCGCCAGCGCCGAGCAGACGATCACGATCACCGAGGAGGCCACCGTCCAGCCGGCCGGCAGCCAGGCCTCACCGAAGTGCAGGTACGCCACCCAGTTGCCGGCCCCGCGCAGCGCCTCCGTGGCCGCCATGGTGTCCGTGGTCGTCTTCGAGGTCTCGATGTAGGGGAGGAAGTTCTCGCCGTAGATCCCGAGCAGCAGCAGCGGGATCCACCACCAGGCCGTCACCACGATCACGGCGGGCGCCCACCAGGCGATCAGCTTGCGCTGCCGGGGACCGGGCGGGCGGGACAGCAGATACAGGCCGACCGGGAGCAGCGAGGCCAGGGTCGCCGCCGCGTTCACCCCGCCCATGAACGGCACGATCAGCGCCGAACGCAGGGCCGCGATCCGGGCGGCGTACCGCTCGCCGGTCAGCGGCAGCAGCACCCACGGCAGGAAGGCACCCGGCAGCGCGGCGGCCGACGTGGAGCCGACCACCGTCGTGAACACCGGCCACAGCGCGTACGCCACGGCCGCGAGCAGCCGGGACGCGCCGCTGCCGATCCGCAGCCGCTCGGCCAGCCGCAGCGCCCCCCAGAAGGCGACCGACACCACCAGCGACAGCCACAGCCGCTCCGCCAGCCACACCGGCAGCCGCACCAGGTCGCACAGCCAGTAGAACGGCAGCATCGGCCACAGATAGCCGACGTACTGGTCCTGGATGCCGCCGAACCCGCCCCGGTCGTGCCACAACTGGCCCAGGTCGGACAGGAACTGGCCGGGGTCGACCGTCACACCGAGCTTGGTGTCGAAGGTCTGCCGGCCCGGGTGCACCGCGAGGAACAGCACGAACACCACGGCCCAGAACCCCAGAAGCCAGCGCCGCGACCTCGGGCCCTCCGGCGGGCCCGAGGCGGGCGCGGGGGTGGGGACGGCTGCCGGAGGAGGAGCCTGGACCGTGGTCGTCATGGGGGACACCGCCGCAGGATGAGGAGGAGGTTCCAGGTGGCGAACTCGCGGATCCCGGGCGCCTTGACGACGGTCTCCGCGAGGAAGGGCCAGTAGCGGGAGCGCGCCGAGACGACCCGCACGTCGTCGCGGGCGCGCACCTGCCGCAAGGTGGTGCCGATGTGGTGCGGGAACAGGTTCTCGCCGAGGGTGTGCTTGGGAGTCCTGCCCGTACGGCGCTCGTAGCGGGCGCGGGCCCGCTCGGCGCCGAGGTAGTGCCACGGGGCCCACTCGTGCCCGCCCCACGGCGACAGCCAGTTGGTGAACGACACGTAGATCAGCCCGCCCGGCCGGGTCACCCTGGCCAGCTCGCTGAGGAACGTCTGCGGATCGGCCACGTGTTCCAGCACGTTGGAGGAGAACGTGACGTCCGCGACCCCGTCCGACAGCGGCAGCAGATACCCGTCCGCGATCACCGCGCCCTCGGGCGGCTTCTCGCCCAGCTCCCCTGCGTCCGGCTCGAACAGGTAGGCGTGGGCGCCCCGGCGCCGGAACTCCTCGGTGAAGTGGCCGCTGCCGCCGCCCACGTCCACCACCGTGCGCCCGGCGACCGGACCGTCGTACGCCTCGACCTGGTCGGCGGCGTCCCGGGCGAGGAGGGAGTAGCAGGCGTCGGGGTCGTCCTGCTCGTGCAGGAAGGCGCGGAGGAGGGCGAGGGAGCGCCGTATCGAGGGGTCCTTCATATGCCGACCCGAGGAGCGCGGGGCTGTGACATGTGCGGCTGCGCCGCGTGGACGCGACCAGCCACGAAGAATCCGTGCTCGCGAGACGGCCGTACCGACACGGCGCATGGGCGTCACGGCGCCCAGCCCCGCACCGCCTCGGCGGCCACGGCCCGGAACTGCCGGACCGTTCGATCCCAGCGATACCGCGCCGCCCGGTCACGAGCCGCCTTCCCCATCAACTCCCGGCGATGCCCGGACAGGGCCAGCGTGCACCAGGCCGCCGCGAACGACGACTCGCCCTGGGCCAGGACACCGGTCTCGCCGTCGACCACGGAGTCGCGCAGGCCGGGTACGTCGAAGGCGATCGCCGGGGTCTCCCGCGCCGCCGCCTCCGTCACCACCAGGCCCCAGCCCTCCACCGCGGAGGGGTGCAGCAGCAGCCAGGCCGCGCACAGCAGCCGGTGCTTCTCCGCCTCGGAGACATGACCGGTGAACTCCACACCGGGACCGGCGAGTTGCTCCAGCCGCTCCCGCTCGGGGCCGTCCCCGACGATCAGCAGCCGCCCGCCGGTGACCGGCCGCACCCGCTCCCACAGCCGCAGCAGCAGGTCGATCCGCTTGTACTCGACGAGCCGGCCGACGGCGACGAACAGCGGATCGGGCGAGCGGTCGGCGCGCGGCCCGGGCTCCTCGACCCCGTTGTGCACCACGCGTATCCGGTCCCGCTCGACGCCGATCGCGCGCAGCGCGTGGGCCGTCGAGGGGGAGACCGCGACCATCAGGCTCCGGCGCTGCGCACCCGTCAGCGCCCAGTGCTCCAGTCTTCGGCCGATCCGCGCGGCCGGGGCCAGCGGCCCGCCGAAGCGCATCGTCCACAGGTCGGTGTGAACGTGGTTGACCAGGCACAGCGTGGGCCCGTGGTGCCACAGGGGCGCCAGGTACGGCATGCCGTTGCACACCTCGACCAGCAGGTCGCAGTCGCCGACCTGGCGGGCGAAGGCCGAGCGGGCGCGCAGGTAGTGGCCGTACGCGCCGCCCGCCGACACGACCCGGTAGTCACGGAAGGCCGCCGGGCCTCCGCACAGCAGGGTGACCTGGTGGCCCAGGCGGGTCAGCCCGTCGGCGAGCCGGTCGACGAGGAGCTCGGAGCCGCCGGCCGACGGGTTTCCGAGGTCACGGTGGGCGAGGAAGACGATCCGGCGCGGATGTGGGGGGAGCGCCGGAGGGTGCTGCGGCGCGCTGGGGGGCGCGGCGCGATGGGGGTCCCCCCGCTCGAGCGGAGCCGAGAGCGGGGGAGGGGATGGTACGTGCTGGGGCATGGGTGCTCCAACTCGTGTCAGGGTGCGGAACTCAGCGTGGGGAGGCAGGAGCGCACTCAGGCGTGCTGTGGGGGGTCTGAGCTCTTCCTGGGGGTGGGGTGTGGACAGGTTGTGCTCGGGTGGGGTTGGACAGTTTTCGCCTGGACGTTCTCCACGGCTACTCACCGGCGTGACAATTTCGGGCTTTGTTAGAGCTGACGTCACATCACATCGTGAGGGTGGGGCGGGGCGTATCGGGTGTGTCGGGCGCATCGGTGGGTTCCTGTCGATTCCGCCCACGGGCCACCAGAACACCGCCCACCACCGCGAGCACGAATCCCACCACAGCCGCACCGACCGGCAACGTCTCGCCCACCATGCGCAGTCGACCGCTGTCCTGCTTCGCCTGCCGCACGGCCTCCTTCTGCGTCTCGGTCGTGAACGCGATCTTCCGGCTGTCCAGCAGCACCGCCGCGTCCTTCTTCGCCCCCGGCGCCCGCAGGGTCCGCTTCGGGCCGGTCTGCGCGTAGATCACCCGGCCGGTGCGCTGGTCGACGACCAGCTCGAAGCCGTGGTTGGCGTACCACTCCTCGGCCAGCACCTGCGGGCGCCGCGGCTGGTCGACGATGCTGCCGGGCACCAGCCGGGTGCCGGTCTTCATGGGCGCGACGGTGCCGGTGAAGCGGTAGCCGGTGTAGCCCTGGATCTTCTTGGTGCCCCGGTAGTGCAGCGTGACGGTGGTGCGGCCGGTGTTGTCCCACCACTGGTAGGAGCGTTTCTCCACGTCGAACGGGAACTTCAGGTACGCCTCGCCCTCGATGTACGGCTTCTCCTGGCAGCAGTGCACCGGCTTGGTCGTCCTGCGGTCCATGACCCAGCGGTGCGGGACGAAGTCCAGCGCGTCGTGCGGGTCGGCGGCCGGCAGCGACTTGTCGGTGTCGACCGTGGTCGTCACGTCCCAGACGGCGTTGCCGCTGCGCTCGCTGTCCTCGACGTTGCCGCGCACGCGCTGGGTGACGGTGATCTTCCGGTTGGGCACCGTCTCGATCCGGTCGGTGTCGAAGACGCTGCCCCGGCCGGTGTAGACGGCCGTGGTGTCGATGTCGATCGGGTTCACGGCGGCACGCGGCTCGACGTACCACGCGAGCAGGGGGGCCAGCACCAGCAGGAACGTGCCGAGACCCAGCAGGAGGAGGGAAAAGGGGGCTGGAAGGCGCGGCCCGAAGGGCCTCGACGACGAGGGGTGGTGGTCGGGTGACGGGTGGGCTGTTCGGCGCATCCGGGCACTCCAGGGAAGTGGGTCGGTTCGACGTACGGACGCGTCGACACCGTGGGGGCAAGTGCGCGTGCGGTATTGGGCCGGGAACCGTAGGCGGCTCTTGACGAGGTGTCAATCTCCTGTCGACACTGGGCGCACGACAGGCAGGGGTGCACGGACGTACGAACACACGGGGTGGGGACGACCTCCGAACACCTTCCGGACGACCTCCGGACAGAGAGGCTGACCCTGCGATGTCCAGACTGCTCGCCGCCGCGCTGACCGTCGCGCTCGCCGCCGCCCTCGCGGTGGGCGCCGCGCTCGGCGTCGTCGCGCTGCTCGAAGCCACACCCGACCAACCGAACACGCCGTTGATCACGTACGAGCAAGCCGGACAAGGGAGTTGACCGTGACGGCCACCCGCCCGGGAACCGTCACGAACCGCTCCGCCTGGCACGACGTGCCGCGCTTCCAGGTGCGCCGGTTCGCGGCGATCGCCATGGCCGAGGCCCCCGAACTCGCCGAGGAGATCCTGCGCGAGATCCAGCGCGAGTACCCCCACCTGCCCGTCGTCCTGGACGACTCCGGCGAGCCGATGGCCCTGGTCGGCATCCGCCGCGCCATCGAGGTCTTCGTCCAGCACCTGGAGAACTCGGAGGGCCGTCCCACGGTGCCGCCCGGCGTCTTCCAGGAGTTCGGCAGAGGCGAGGGCCTGCACGGCCGCTCCCTGGACTCCCTCCAGGCGATCTACCGCATGGGCGTCCGCCTGGCCTGGCGCCGTTTCGCCGACATCGGCCAGCGCGTGGAGATCCCGCCCCCGGCGATGTACGAGCTGGTCGACGCGGGCTACGAGTACCTGGACGGCCTGGTCGACCAGTCCGTACGCGGCTACGCGGAGGCCGCCGCCCGCCAGGCCGGGGAACGCCTGCGCCTGCAGCGCAGGCTCATGGAGCTGCTGCTCGCCGAGCACCACCGGGGCGACCCGGCCGACGCGCTGGCCGAACGGGCCGCCCGGATCGGCTGGCCGCTGCCCGAGAAGGTCGCGGTGGGCGTGCTGCTGCGCCCGGCGCGCGAGGCGGTGGCACCGGCGGTCGGGCAGGGCGTACTGCTCGACATGGAGTACGAGCAGCCGCGCATGGTCGTCCCCGAGCCGGACGCCGCCGGCCGCCCCGAGCTGCTGCACCGCGCCCTGACCGGCTGGTCGGGCGCGATCGGACCGCCCGTCCCGCTGGCCGACGCGGCGAAGTCGCTGCGCTGGGCCGAGGCCGCCGTACGCCTGATGGAGCGGGGCCTGCTGCCGTCCGGGGAGGTGCTGTACTGCACCGAGCACACGGAGGCCCTGGTGCTCCTGCAGCCCGAGGAGCTGATCGACGACCTCGCCCTGAGGTGCCTGGCCCCCCTGGCCCACTGCGGGCCCACCCACGGCCGCCGGCTGGCGGAGACGCTGCTGGCCTGGCTGGAAACCCGCGGCGGCGCGCCGGAGGTCGCGGCGCGGCTCGGCGTCCATCCGCAGACCGTGCGGTATCGCCTCAGGCAGATCCGCGAACTGTGGGGTGACGAGATCGGCGATCCCGACCGGCGGTTCGAGCTGGAGCTGGTGTTGCGGGCGCAGCGTTTGCGGGGGGTGCTGGGGGAGTCGCGGAGGCGTGCGTGAGCGCGTTCGCGGGAATCCTCCCGTCCGTACACCTCCCTCGCCTGCCGCAACCTTCTGCGCCTGAGCGCGCAGGACCATTGCCCAGGCAAACGGACATTGAGTAGCCTGTGTTCGCTATTCCGATCAGCTGTTGAAATTTCGAACGCAGCTTCAGACACCAAGGGAGGGTGCCGGTCGTGGGACGCCTCGTACCAGCCGTGACCCGGGCTCTCGACATTCTCGAGCTCTTCCTCGACGGGGACGGCACGCTCTCCGCCCCCGACATCGTGCGCAGGCTCCAGCTGCCGCGCACCACCGTGCACGAGCTGGTCACCACGCTCGCCGCCCGGAAGTACATCGTTCCCGTGCCCGGTCAGCCCGGACGCTACCGGCTCGGCGTACGCCCGTACCAGCTCGGCGCCCGCTACGCCGAGCAGCTCGACCTCGCCGCCGAGGGCCAGCAGGTCGCCCGGTCCGTCGCCGAGACCTGCGACGAGACCGTGCACGTGGCGATCCTGGAGGACACCGACGTCATCTACATCGCCAAGGTCGACTCCACGCACGCCGTGCGCATGGTGTCGGCGGCCGGGCGCCGGCTGCCCGCGCACTGCACCTCCGTCGGCAAGATGCTGTTGGCCTCCCTTCCCGAGCAGGAGCTCGCCGCGCGCATCCCCGACGACGCCGAGCTGGTCGCGATGACCCCGAACAGCATCACCGACCCGGCCGCCCTGCGCGAGACCCTGGCCGAGATCCGGCAGCGGGGCCTCGCCGTGGAGAGCCGCGAGTCCAACCCCGACGTGAGCTGCGTGGCCGCGCCGGTCCGGGACCGCACCGGCCAGGTCGTCGCCGCCCTGTCCATCTCGGTGCCCATGATCCGCTGGAGCGAGGAGCGCCGCGCCGAGCTGGAGCAGCTCGCCGCCAAGGGCGCCGCCGAGCTGTCCGAGCGCCTCGGTCACCGGAGCGTGGCATGACGACGAACTCGGCGTACGAGGTCGCGGTCCGCGCGGAGGCGGAGCTCGGCGAGGGCCCGACCTGGGACGCGGCGGCCGGTCGGCTCCTGTGGATCGACATCCTCGGCTCCCGCGTGTACACGTACGACCCCGCCACCGGCCGCCGGACGGTGCGCAGGACGGAACAGCACGTGGGCGCCGTCAAGCCGCGCACGGGCGGCGGGCTGGTGCTGAACCTGCGCGACGGGATCGGGCTCCTCGACCCCGACGACAGCTTCCGCTGGCTGCACCGGGAACCCGTGCCCGGCCGCCGCGCCAACGACGCCGCCGTCGCCCCCGACGGCGCGCTGTGGGCCGGCACCATGCGCTACGACGAGGCGCTCGGCGGCGGCACACTGTCCCGGGTCACCGGCGACGGCACCGTCGAGGTCGTGCTCGACGACGTGACGGTGAGCAACGGCACCGGCTGGAGCCCCGACGGCCGGCTGATGTACTACATCGACACCCCGACCCGCCGTATCGATGTGTTCGACCACGCGGACGGCCGGATCTCGAACCGGCGGCCTTTCGCCGAGATCGAGGAGCGCGCCGGCTTTCCCGACGGACTGACGGTCGACGCCGACGGATGCGTGTGGGTCGCCCTGTGGCAGGGGGCGGCGGTACGCCGCTACACGCCGGGCGGCGAGCTGGACCGGGTGATCGAGCTGCCGGTGCCGCTGGTGACGGCGTGCGCCTTCGGGGGCGCCGACCTGACCGACCTGTACATCACGACGGCACGGACGGGGCTGGAGTCGCCGGCGCCGCTGTCCGGGTCGTTGTTCGTGGTGCGAGGCGCGGGGAAGGGGCTGCCGCAGCCGGCGTTCGAGGGCTGAGGGCGGGGGTGCCCCGGGGATGGGTGCGCAGCCCGGCGCAGTCCGCGGGCATCCGTGCCCCCTGAGGCACCCCGCAGCGCCGGGCTGCGCCACCCACCCCCGCCCACCCCCGCCCAGCCCCCCGCGCCTACGACAACCCCGCGGCCTTCCGTTCCCCAGCCGTCAGCGGCGGAGCCGTCAGTGCCGGTTTCAGCGGCCCCACCACCGCCGCCAGCAGCACCGACGGAGTCAGCAGCACCTCCGGCCCCCGCTCCAGCGAGGTCACATCCGTCACCCGCCGGGCGATGCGCCCGTTGCCCATCGCGGTGCGCAGCAACCGGTCGACGTACGCCGCGACCCACCGGTCCCGCCGGGTCGGCCCGCCCTGCGTCGCCCCGGGGTAGAACACGTCCTGCCCGAGCGCGAGGTCCCAGGCCGGCCCGACCGGCCGGGCCACCGCCCGCTGGGCCCGCCGCGCCCACCCGGGAGAACCCCAGCCGTACCGGCGTACGACCGTGCCGAGCGCCGCCGCGCTCTGGGCGGCGACCGACATGCCGTGCCCGTAGACGGGGTTGAAGGCGGCGAGCGCGTCCCCGAGGACGACGAGGTTGTCCGGCCACACCGGCATCCGCTCGTAGAAGTACCGCCGGTTGGCCGTGGTCCGGGTGAACGCCACGTCGGTCAGCGCCTCCGCCCGGCCGATCAGGTCGGCGATCACGGGATGCCGCAGCTCCTCGCGGGCGTACCGGTCGAAGTCGCCGGTGTCGGCGGACGGTTCGCCGCCGCGCGTGCCGTACAGGGTGACCAGCCACCGTCCGTTCTCGACGGGCAGCAGGACACCGCCCCGCCCGGGGCCGGAGCGCGGGTCGGGCTGCACGTTCACCACGGGGAAGCCGTCCCGGGCCGCCTCGGGCGCGCGGTAGAGCCGGCTCGCGTACGCCAGCCCCGAGTCCACCACCCGGCGGTCGGGCGCGGGCAGCCCCAGCTCGGTCAGCCACTGCGACGTGCGGGAGCCGCGGCCGGTGGCGTCGACGACCAGATCGGCCCGCAGGGTGTGTTCCGTACCGTCCGGACGCCGCACCCGCACCCCCGCCACAGCGGCGGCCGTGCCGTCGAGTCCCAGGACCTCGGTCCGCTCGGCCAGCTCGATCCGCTCGTCGGCGCGCACCTGCTCCCGCACCGTCGCGTCGAGCAGGTCCCGGCTGCACAGCAGCATGAAGTGCGACTCGGCCCACCGCCGGTACCAGCCGTGCGGCGACAGGATCACCATGTCCGTGGTGACCGGCTGCCGGTGCGCCCCCGCCTGCCGCAGCCGCCCGGTGACGCCCGGCAGCAGCTCCTCCAGCGCCCGCACCCCGCCCGACCACAGCTGGTGGACGTGCCGGGCCTGCGGCAGGCCCCGGCGCGGCTCGGGACCGGCGGGCAGCGCGTCGCGCTCCACCACCGTGACCCGTACGGCGAGACAGGCCAGGGCCCGCGCGGCGAGCAGGCCGGCGAGGGAGCCGCCGAGGACGACGGCGGTGGCGGGACGTTCACTCATGGACGGGCACGCTCTTTTCTCCCACGGGCACGCTCGGTGCCATCTCAACAGACACAGTCATCAGCGGACACAGTCATCACAGACACAGTCATCAACGGATCCCCAAGGGACACCGTCCCCGACGGGCACGCTCCGGCGCTCACCGCGCACGTTCGCCGGGCCGGACCGGATGCTCCTCGTGCTCGTCGTGCTTCTCGTGATCGTCCTGCTCCGCGTCCGCCACGGGCGTGCCCGGCGCGGCCCCGGCCAGCCGCTCGCGGACCGCCTCGACCTCCTCGGGGCGGCGCAGCGCCCGCGACACCGCCCCGATCTCCTGCAGCAGGTCGGCCGTGTCGGACTCGTTCGTGCCCTCGCTCTGCGGCGACCGCCGCCGGGCCTGCACCGCGTCCTGGATCGTCACCGCCGCGGCCAGCGCCTTGGCCCGGCCCGGCTCGAATCCGAGGGCGAGTGCCGCGTCGTACGCCCGGCGCCGCCGCTCCTCGTCGATGTGCCGGGCCAGCGGGAGGAGGACGTCACGGATGAACGTCTCCCGGCGGATCAGGCGCAGTTCCGGGGTGGCGCGCAGGACGAAGGGGATGCCGCCGCCGTTGACGGCGCGCATCAGCAGGTACAGGGGGCGCAGTTCGTGGTGGGCGAGCCGTAAGCGCCAGCGCTCGTGCAGGTACTGGCCGGCGTGCGGGAGGATGAAGCCGACCGCGATCAGGATGGCGGACAGCGCGGCGACGGTCGGCGCCAGATCCGTGCTCAGCCAGTCCAGGTCGTGCCCGGACCAGCGGGCCACGACGGCGGTGAGCTTGGCCGCGTCGAAGACCAGGTTGATCGCGTAGCCGACGCCCAGGGACTTCAGGCCCCAGCGCAGCCAGGCGTCGAGCCCGTCGGTGCGCATCCAGTTCCAGATCAGCCGGGACGTGATGAGGACGGCCACGGTGTGCGCGAGCAGGTAGAGCAGGATCTCCTCGCGCATGAACGGGGTGGTGGCGTAGTACGTGTCCAGGTCCCGCAGCCGCTCCACGGGCGCGTCGGCGAGCGCGAACAGCACCCACAGGGCGACGATGACGCCCGAGTAGACGCAGATCACCCAGCGCATCGCGCGGCGGGTCGCGGCCGAGCGGTCGGACAGGCCGTTGCGCCAGGCGATGATCAGCAGCAGACAGGAGCCGCAGAACGCGGTGAGGAGCGAGTAGCACCAGGGCGCCGAGATGTTCGGCACGCCCACGAACCGGTTGACCCGGGCGATCGTCGACGGGGCGCAGAACACGAAGACGAAGCAGGCGAGCAGCAGCAGCCCGCCGACCGCGCGCAGCAGCGGGTCCCGCCACAGCCGGACGATGGTGGGCAGCTTGATCACCAGGGCGATGGTCAGGACCGTGGCCGGGATCCAGAAGGAGATGTGGAACTCGCTGAGGAAACCGGAGGGTGTGAGCGCCAGCCGGGTCGTCACCGCTCGCCGCCTTTGCGTCCGCGGTAGCCCAGGGACCGCTGCAGGGGGTCGAGGGGCGCGTCCGTGTCCCGGCCGCTCAGGTAGGGGCGGAACACGGCGGCGAGACGGTGCCCGAAGTCGTCGGCCTCGGCCTCGTCCCGCTCACGGGACCCGTCGCGGGCGGCCACGGCCAGCGCGGCGTCGCGCCACCCGGGCTCGCCCGCCAGGGCCTCGGCGGCCGCCGCGCCGGCGATGTGGTGATGGCCGTGTCCGGCATGCAGGTGCCACAACTCGTGGCCGAGGATGACCAGTTGTTGCACCGCCTCGGCCCGCTCCTCGACGATGACGAGGTCGAAGTCCTGGAACTCCACCCACAGTCCGGTGACGTCGATCTCGTCGGGAAAGCGCTCGAAGCGCAGCTCGACGGGGCGTCCGCCGCGGCGCGCGCTCATCTCCTCGCACAGCGCCCGGCACAGCGCCCGCACATCGGCCGGCGGGCGAGGTCGGGCCCGCACCGCGGCGGCGAGGCCGGCGGCCAGGGCGCGCATGGCGGATCCCGCCCGGGGCCGTCGCGGCGCCGCGCGTGAGCCGAAGGGGCGGCGAACGACCAGGGAAACAGCGGCCCGCGCCGCCCACTTCCGCGCGCCCGCGAAGTCCATCGCGCCCCCTTGTCGTCAACACCGCCGCACAGCAGGCCGTTCGAGCCTACGCGGCCGGAAGTGTCCGCGCCATGCGAACCCGTGACCGTTGTTCAGCCGCAAACGACCGAGGTTTTCCGTGTCCCCGCGCAAAGTGCTGCCCGGAGTTCTTGTCCGAACCATTGACGCGCGAGCGCTTCGAATTTACGGTCCCGTTCGAAGTTACGAGCATTTGTCGAAATACCGAACGCATCGAACGAACTGGCCGTAACGCAGACGGAACAACTCGAACAGTTAGGGCAGGGCATGGGACGACCTGGCCTGAATCGCAGGCAGCTTCTGGGCGGGCTCGGAGGGCTGTTGGTCGGCGGCAGCTTCGGCTTCGCCGCCCTCGGCACCGGCGCCGACGCACTCGCCTCCAGCGCGAGCACGCGGGTGCGGTACTGGAACCTCTTCAGCGGCGGCGACGGCTCCAACATGATCGCGATGCTGGACGCCTTCCGTAAGGCCAACCCGGACATCGCGGTGAAGGACTCCACCCTCCAGTGGGGCAACCCCTTCTACACCAAGCTCGCCATGGCGGCCGCGGGCAACCGCGCACCCGACCTGGGCGTCATGCACCTGGGCCGGGTCACCGGGTTCTCGCCCGGCCGCCTCCTGGACCCCTGGGACGTCGACCTGCTCGCCAAGTACGGCGTCAGGGAAAGGGACTTCAGCCCCGCGCTGTGGAAGCGCGCCGTCATCGACGGCAAGCTCTACGCCCTGCCCCTCGACAGCCACGTCCAGCTCTGCTTCTACCGCAAGGACGTGCTGAAGAAGGCGGGCCTGCTCGGCGACGACGGCCGGATGGTGCCCGTGACGTCGGCCGGAGAGTGGTTCGACGTCCTCAAGGAGGCCAGGAAGGCCACCAAGAAGGGCCTGCAGACCATCGGCTTCTGGCACAACGACCAGAACTTCCAGTGGTGGTTCTTCGTCGCCTTCTACACCCAGCTCGGCGGCACCTGGTTCAACGCCGCCAACACCGAGGTGACCTTCGACACCGACAAGGCCACCCAGGTCCTGGAGTTCCTGCGGCGGCACATCACCGACGGGTACGCCAACCCGGGCTTCGGAGGCGCCGCGGGCGCCGAGCAGTTCCTCAACGGCTCCCCCTTCGTCTGGGAGGGCAACTGGTCGGTGCCGGTCTTCTCCGGCGCGAAGCTCGACTACGGCGCCACCCCGCTGCCGCCCGTCTTCGGCAGGCCGGCCACTCACGCCGAGTCGCACGCCTTCGTCCTGCCCCACCAGTCCGACCGCGGCGGCCCCGCCAACGAGGCCGCCCACCAGCTCGCCGCCTACGTCGTCCAGCACGCACAGCAGTGGGCGGCCGGCGGCCACATCCCCGCCTACACGCCCACCCTGTCCACGGCCGCGTACCAGAAGCTGGACCCGCAGAGCGAGTACGTCTCCGCCATGGACCACCAGGCCACCGAGCCGAAGGTGTGGTTCGCGGGCTCCACCGGCATCCTCGCCCAGCGCGTCGGCCCCATCGTCGTCGCCTCGACGATGGGCTCCGCCGAACCGCAGACCGCCGCCCGCCGGATGAAGGGCGCGCTCACCCAGTTGCTCGCCATGAAGAACCCCATGGACGGCAGGACCGCCGCAGAAGGAGGTGCGGCCGCATGATGGCGACCAGCGCCCAGACCATCGCCGCACCCGCGCGCGCGAAGACCGCCGCCGACAGCGCCACCCTCCGCCGCAAGCGGGGCTTCCAGCACGGCGGCTGGTTCGTCGCCCCGTTCCTCGCCCTGTTCACGCTCTTCGTGATCTGGCCGCTGCTGCGCGGCATCTACCTCAGCTTCACGGACGCCAACATCTCCGGCGAGGGCGCGAGCTTCGTCGGCCTCGACAACTACCGCGAGGCGCTGCGGGACCCGCTGATGTGGGACGCGCTCGGCCACAGCGCGTATTTCACGCTCCTGGTCGTGCCCTGCATCACGGTCCTCGCCTTCCTCCTCGCGATGCTCGCCCACCACATCGAGCGCGCCAAGTGGCTGTGGCGGCTGTGCTTCTTCGCCCCCTTCCTGCTGCCGTCCACCGTCGCGGCCAACCTGTGGCAGTGGCTGTTCAACCCCGGCACCGGAATGATCAACCACGTCTTCGGCATCGAGACGCCGTGGCTGACCGACAAGTCGTACGCGATGCTCGCCGTCGTCATCTGCACCCTGTGGTGGACGGTCGGCTTCAGCTTCCTGCTCTACCTCGCCGCCCTCCAGGGCATCCCCGGCCACCTCTACGAGGCCGCCAAGCTGGACGGCGCGAACGCCTGGCACCGCATGGTCCACATCACCCTGCCGATGCTGCGCAACATCACCGGCCTCGTCATCGCCCTGCAGATCCTCGCCTCGCTCCAGGTCTTCGACCAGGCCGTCGTGATGATGGACTTCGGTCCCGGCCCCGAGAACTCGACCCGCACCTTCGTCCAGTACACCCTCGAAGAAGGCTTCACCAGCTACCGCGTGGGCTACGCCTCCGCGATCTCCGTCATCTTCTTCGTGATCATCGCGGCCGTCGCCCTCGCCCGGATGTGGCTGCTGCGCAACCGTGAGGAGGGCGCCCGATGACCACCGCCACACAGATGCGCGTCAAGCCCCGCAGGTCGTCCTGGACCCCCAGCCAGATCGTCCTCACCCTCCTCGGCGCGGCCGTCTCCGTCGTCTTCCTGGCCCCGTTCGCCTGGGCCCTGTTCACCTCCCTCAAGGCCGAGACCGAGGCCGTCGCGGTGCCGCCGCACTGGCTGCCGCAGGAGTGGACCGGTCAGGCCTGGAAGGCCATCTTCGAGAACGGCAACATCACCAACTGGTTCGTGAACTCCGTCGTCGTCTCCGTCTGCGTCACCGCCGTCGTGCTGCTGGTCAGCGCGCTCGCCGGATACGGCTTCGCCCGTACCGAGTTCCGCGGCAAGAACGTCCTGCTGGGCCTGGTCATGGCCGGCCTCATGGTCTCGCCCGCTGTCCTCGGCGTCCCCCTCTTCACCACCGTTCAGCAGATGGGCATGGTCGACACGTACTGGGGCATGATCCTGCCGCAGTGCGCGCCCGCCGCGATGGTCTACATCCTCTACAAGTTCTTCCAGGGCATCCCGCGCGAACTGGAGGAGGCCGCCTTCATCGACGGCGCGGGCCGCTGGCGGGTCTTCTTCACCATCGTCCTGCCGCTCTCCCGCCCCTCCCTCGCCGCGGTCGGCATCTTCACCTTCATCGCCTCGTGGAACAACTTCCTGTGGCCCTACATGGTGACCAACAACCCCGACCTGATGACCATGCCGAACGGCATCGCGACCGTCATGAACTCCTACGGCATCCAGTGGGCCCAGCTCATGGCCGGCGGCCTCATGGCGGGCCTGCCGCTGATCATCGTCTTCGTCTTCTTCCAGCGCCAGATCGTGGCGGGTGTCGCGCACACCGGCCTCGCCGGCCAGTAACTCCCGAAAAGGAGCTTGGCACTTGAAGCGTCACAGACTGGCGACGCTGCTCGCCGCCACCGTCCTCGCCCTGCTGCCGACCACGGCCCAGGCGGACCCCACCTACCCCGCCCCCCGGCCCATCACCGGCCAGCAGATCATCCACGACCCGACTGTCCACCGCCTCAAGTCCGGCGGATACGTGGCCTACTCGACCGGCGGCGTCATCGGCGCTCGCCTGTCCAGGGACGGCACGCAGTGGGACGACGCCGGCAACGCCTTCACCGAGCCCCCGAGCTGGTGGTACGAGTACAACGACAAGGCCGACCCCTGGGCCCCCGACTTCTCCCACCGCGACGGCCGCTACTGGCTCTACTACTCCGTCTCCTCCTGGGGCAGCAACCACTCCGCGATCGGCGTGGCCACCTCCCGCTCGGGACTGCCCGGCACCTGGACCGACCACGGCAAGGTCTTCAGCTCCGCGAAGACCGACACCTGGAACGCCATCGACCCGGCGGTCATCAGGGCCGACGGCAAGCTGTGGATGGCGTTCGGCTCGTACTGGACCGGCATCCGCATGGTCGAACTGAACCCCAGGACCGGCAAGGCCATCCCGGGCGCCACCGTCCACCACCTGGCGACCCGCCCCGACGCCCCCTACGCCGTCGAGGGCCCGTACGTCGTCAAGCACGGCCGCTACTACTACCTCTTCGCGAGCTACGACGCGTGCTGCTCGGGCGTGAACTCCACGTACAAGATCAAGGTGGGCAGGTCCCTGAAGGTCACCGGCCCGTACGTGGACAGCACAGGCAAGCCCCTGCTGGAAGGCGGCGGCGACCTGCTCCTCGCCGGCCACGGCCGATACATCGGCCCGGGCGGCCAGTCGGTCTTCCGCGACAAGGGCAACGACTGGCTGGCCTACCACTACTACGACGCCGAGGACGACGGCACCCCCAAGCTCGGGCTGAACAAGCTCAGCTGGACGAAGAACGGCTGGCCAGTCGTCCTTTAGGGGCGCGGGGAACTGCTTGAGAAACCACCCACGACCCGCAGCCGCCAACGAAAACAGAACCACCCTCCCCGAAAGGCGAACATGCACACCGCCCGCTTCACCCTCGACCCCGCCTTCACCATCGGCACGGTCAACCCCCGTCTCTTCGGCTCCTTCGTCGAACACCTCGGCCGCTGCGTCTACACCGGCATCTACGAGCCCGACCACCCCACAGCCGACGCGTCCGGCATCCGCCAGGACGTCCTCGACCTGGTCCGGGAACTCGGCGTCACCGCCATCCGCTACCCCGGCGGCAACTTCGTCTCCGGCTACAAGTGGGAGGACTCGGTGGGCCCCGTCGAGGACCGCCCCCGCCGCCTCGACCTCGCCTGGCACTCCACGGAGACCAACCACTTCGGCCTGTCCGAATACATCGCCTTCCTCAGGAAGATCGGCCCTGAGGCCGAGCCCATGATGGCCGTCAACCTCGGCACCCGCGGCGTCGCCGAGGCCCTGGAACTCCAGGAGTACGCCAACCACCCCTCCGGCACGGCCCTTTCCGGCAAGCGGATCTCACACGGCGACAAGGACCCCTTCGGCATCAGACTCTGGTGCCTGGGCAACGAGATGGACGGACCCTGGCAGACCGGCCACAAGACGGCCGAGGAGTACGGCCGTGTCGCCGCCGAGACGGCCCGGGCCATGCGCCAGATCGACCCGTCCGTCGAACTGGTCGCCTGCGGCTCCTCCGGCCAGGGCATGCCCACCTTCGCCGAGTGGGAGGCGAAGGTCCTCCAGGAGACCTACGACCTGGTCGACTACATCTCGCTCCACGCCTACTACGAACCGCAGGACGGCGACGTCGACTCCTTCCTCGCCTCGGCCGTCGACATGGAGTCCTTCATCGAGAACGTGGTCGCCACCTGCGACCACGTCGGCGCCCGCCTGAAGTCCAAGAAGAAGATCAACCTCTCCTTCGACGAGTGGAACGTCTGGTACCTCTCCCGCTGGGAGCAGCACGCCCGGACCATCGACCAGGACGACTGGCCCGAGGCCCCGCGCCTGCTGGAGGACAACTACAGCGTCATGGACGCCGTCGTCTTCGGCTCACTCCTCATCGCCCTGCTCCGGCACGCCGACCGCGTCACCGTCGCCTGCCTCGCCCAGCTGGTCAACGTCATCGCCCCGATCATGACCGAGCCGGGCGGACCGGCCTGGCGGCAGACGACGTTCTTCCCGTTCGCGCAGGCCTCGCGGTACGGCCGCGGTGAGGTCCTCGACGTCCGCGTGGACTCGCCGACGTACCGGACGAAGAAGTACGGCGAGGCCGACCTGCTGCACGCCACCGCCGTCCGCGCCGAGGACGGCTCGGTCACCGTCTTCGCCGTCAACCGCGGCCGCACCGAGCCGCTGCCACTCGAAGTCGCGCTCAACGGTCTGGAGTTGACGAAGGTCGTCGAGCACAGCGCGCTCGCGGACGCCGACCCCGACGCCCGCAACACGCTCGCCGAGCCCGAGCGGGTCACCCCGCACGCGGTCCAGGGCACGGCCCTGAAGGACGGCACGCTCAGCGCTGTCCTGGAGCCGCTGTCCTGGAACGTGATCCGGCTGGCGTAGCCAGGGCCTGTCGCCCTACCGCTCGATACGCGGCTGGGCGGTCGAGGACGGCGAGGACGACGTCGTGCCGACCGCCCAGTAGCCCGCCGAACCCGGCACCGCGGCAAGGGAGTTCATGACGACCGGGGTCGTGGCGGTGGGGCCGCGCTCGCTCACCCACGCGGCGCCGTCCCACCGGAGGTGATGCGCCCGGGTCTGGTCCCAGAAGTCCCAGCCCGAGATGCGGTCGGGGCGGCCCCGCGCGTCGCCGACGATGCCGGTCAGCATGCCGACGCCGAACGGTGTCGTCACGCTCTCCCAGGCGGTGCCGTCCCCGTGCAGCAGCCTGACGCCCGGAGGCTTGCCGGGCGGGCCGCCGACCCCGTAGGCGTGGCCGGTCAGCCAGATGTCGTCGGTGGCGACGGCGAGCAGCCCGGTGACGGAGGCACGGATGCCGCCGGGCGACGGCAGCACGGTCCAGGCCTCCCCGTCCCAGCGCGCGACGAGCTCACTGCCGTAGACCCAGACGTCACCGCAGGGCGCGCGGTGGACGCCCGACGGCGCGACGGTGGTCGTGGCCGGGGGCGCCTCCAGCCAGGTCCAGCGGTCGCGGTGGCCGTGCAGCAGGAGCGCGCCGTCGCTGTTCCGGCCGGAGACCCAGACGTGGCCGGCCGGACCCGTCGTGACGCCGGTGAGGGAGGTGCCGGTCGCACCGCGTCCGGGAAAGTCCGCCTCCTGCCAGGCCTGTCCGTCCCAGGCGAGGAGCCGGGCGGTGCCGGCGGCGTCGGTGCCGACCGCCCAGGCGGAGCCCTCGGAGGTGGCGGCGACGGAGCCGAGATGGCCGCCGAAGCCGGGGCCGGTACGCGTCCAGGCCGTGCCGTCCCAGACGAGGGCCAGCGCCGTCCCCCGCGTACTGCCGCTGCGGCCCTCCTCGCCCACGGCCCAGGCCAGACCGGGACCGGCGGCCGCCACGTCGAGCAACTGCGCGGCCGGGGCGCACTCCGGGGCGCTGACCGCCTGCCACTCGCGGGGCTCGCCCAGGAGCCGGCCAGGGGCCGCCCCGGCCACCCCCGCCGCCCCGGCCGTCCCGGCAGCTCCGGCCGCCCGGGCCGTCCCGCTGCTCGCCGAGGCGAGTCCGAGCCCGGCCCCGGCACCCACTAACCCACTGATGAAACGCCGTCTTCGCACGAGGTCCCCCTCCGTCTGGTCCACCGTCTCCGCCGTCTCCGCCGTCTCCACCGTGTCCGTCGTAGGCGGTGCGCGGAGGCAACACGGTGGACCAGCGTGCCGGAGAAGGCAATGCACGGGGACGGACGGATCCGGTCACATCGGCTTGACCGGCACTCCTCCGGCCGCCGAGCCCAGCAGGGTCAGCCGTACGTCCCCCGGACCGGACGGTGTGGTCCCGTCGGACAACACCGCCAGGGCCAGTGTGTTCTCGCCCCGTGTGCGCAGGATCCCGTTCGGCAGCACGAAGGTGTGCTGCGGGCCCACATCGTTGATGTACTGGCCCATGTTCCAGCCGTTGAGGAAGATCTGGACCCGGTAGGCGCGCTCCGGGTCGTCCTCGAGAACGAGCCCGATCGAGGCGTCCACGTCCGCGTCCACGGCCAGCCGGAACCTCGTCCGGTACCAGGTCACCCCCTGCCGCCGGTCGGCGCGCGGGAATTTTGCGGACTGCCAGTCCCCGTCGTCGTACCCGGGCAGGTGCCAGCCCTCCCGCTCCCCGTACAGCCCGCCGTTGTTCAGCGGCCCGCGCACGGGATCGGCCGCCTTCTCGCCCTGCACCCGCCAAGTGACCTGCGGGGCAGCGCCGGTGAAGCGGACCGAGGTCAGGCCGCGCGCCGCGTCGTGTGCCTCCCCGTCGCGCTGCATGCGCCGGACCAGGACGGACAGCACATGCCGGCCGCGCGCGCCCGGCTCCCCGCCCGGCTCCCCGCGCCTTTCCTCGCGCCACTCCTCGCGCAGCTTCCCGGGTATGGGGAAGGTGGCCGTCGCCGTCCACGTCCCCTTGACCGCCGTGCCCTTGTCCGGCACCGGCATCCGATGGGTGCCCAGCGGCCGCCCGTCCAGCCACGCCATCAGCAGCCCCTGCGTGCCGGTGCTGTAGGCGAGGGACACCGACTCCACGTCCTGCGCGTCAGCGAACTCGCCCCGGTACCAGACGTCGCCGTGGTGGAAGCCGTAGTCGTCGGCGAAGAGGACGGGCTGCCCGTCGGGCACGGGCGTGGTGCTGTACGAACCGGTCCGGTCGGCGACCGTCCAGCCGGAGTCGTCGAAGTCGGGCTCGGACTCCGGGTTCTCGGTCCGCCGCCGCCAGCCGCCGAGGGCGGGCAGCACCATCGGGGGCACTCCGGGCAGCAGCCGCTCGGCCATCAGGCTCCCGGTGGCGCTGAGCCTGGTGCGCACCGGCCGCCCGTTCCAGGTCACGCCGGTGATGCCGCGCGGCCCCCACACCTCCAGGCCGGTCTCGATGGTCGTGTCGCCGGTGAGGTGCACGGTGGAGCCGCGCACGGTGGCGCTCCGCAGCAGCGCCGGGCCGTACACGAGGAGCGAGCCGGACGGCGTCTCGTACGGCCACAGCCGCACGGACGTGGCGTCGTCGGCGAACAGCAGCAGCATCGGCGTCTCGTCGTCACCGCCCTCGACCAGCACCCGGTTCAGCCCGCCGGGACCGAGCGGAGCCGTCACGTTCAGCCTGCCGTCGGCGTACGACCACGCGGGCTCCGGGTCCAGCCGGGTGGTGACCGGCTGCACCTGGCAGTCCAGCACCACCTGCGCCATCTCGCCGCCCCGGCCCGCGAACACGGCGATGTCCTGCCGCCCCGCCCTCAGCGACAGCATGGGCGGCACCGTCGAGTACGCCAGCTTCCGCCGCCCCAGCTCCACACCGGTGACCAGCAGCCTGGCGTCCCGTGCGGGCACGGTGACCGGCACGTCGACCCCGGCGTCCGGCAGCGTCGCGGAGACCGGCTCGGCGGAGTCGTTGCGCAGGACGTACACATGGGCGTCGGTGTCCGGGTTCGCCAGGTGGCGGACCCCGATCCGCTCGTCCGTGGCCGCCACGTCCGCCGCCCGGTCCAGCCTGGCGAAGTCGGGCACGCTGCGCAGCAGATGCCCCAGCTGGTGCAGCGCGGCGAGCTTGGCTGTCGGGCGCCGCGCCTCGTCCAAGGCGGCGCCGTAGTCGTACGACGTGTAGACGTCCGGCGCGGGCAGCCAGCCCCACGACGTGCCGCCGAAGGCCATGCGGAGGTCGTGCAGCGTGACCCCGTCGGCGAGGTCGGTGAGGCGGGTGCGCCGCTCGTATGCCGCGTCCCGCGCCCGGCGCACCTCCGCGTAGCCCTTCCCGCCCCACGGATCGGGCCACCCGTCGTCGCCCTGCGTCCGGTCCGCGGGCACGAGCGGTACGTCGATGCCGTCGGCGCGCGCCTTCCCGCGCAGGTGGGCGTCGTACGCCGTCCCGGTCCGGGGCTCGGTCCGGTACAGCAGGACCGTGCCCCCGCCGTGGGTGAACAGGTGCCGGGCGATGACGGCGTGGACGGCGGTCAGCCACGCGTCGGCGTGCCGGAGGTAGTCCGGGTCGGCGGTCCGGGCCCGGCCCTGCGCCGCCCCGCGCTCCGTCGCCCCGCTCTTCGCCGTCCGGCTCTTCGCCGCGGTCAGCCAGCCCGGGAGACCGCCGCCGTCGACGTCCGCGTCGATGTACGGGCCGGGGCGCACGATGACGTACAGGCCGGTCTCGGCGGCCATGCGCAGGAACAGGTCCAGGTCGCGCACACCGGTGAAGTCGTGGCGGCCGGGCGCGGGGGAGTGGTGGTTCCAGGCGACGCACACACTGACCGCGTTGTAGCCGTGCGCGCGCATCTTCTGCAGCACGTCCCGCCACAGGGACGGGCTCGGCAGCCGGAAGGGATGCACCTCACCGGACCACAGCACCAGACGCCGGCCGTCCACCAGCAGCGAGTACCGGTCGAAGCCGACCTGGTGCCGCCTGCCGTCCGCGCTCGGCGCAGGAGGCGGCGGCCCGGTGGGCACGGTGCGGGGCGTCCGGGTGGAACTCGGCGCCCCGCCGCTGCCGGTCAGCGCGAGACCGAGCGCCGCGGTGCCGGCCAGTGCGGTGAAGGTACGCCTGCTGAGCTCCAAGGGAGCGCCTCCTGTTGCTGCCTGCCGTGAGGGGTGCTGGTGGGTCATTGTGTACGGCGAGCCCCGCAATGGTCATATGAGGATCTCCGCGCGTGCGGATCACGCGGTCCGACGTGCGGGTCTCCACCCTGGGATGGAGCGGTGGTTCGTGCCGGCGGCGGACGCCCGGCCGGTTCCGCGCTGACATGCTGTTGATCATGACGACCGCACCCGCGCACCTCACCGGCCTCCCGTATCACCGGATGGCCCGCTGTACGGGCCGTCACCGCTGGTGGCGGCCGCTGCTCGGTACGTTGCTGCTGATCGGCGGCTGGGTTGTGCTCCTGCTCTTCCTGTACGCCTTCTCCTACGGCCTCGGGAAGGCGGCCGGACGTCGCGAACTGCCCGACGGGAGTATCGACTTGGGTCCGCTCGCGGAAACGGCCCTGGACCTGGCGTGCATAGCGGTCGCCCTGCCGCTGGTGCTGCTGGCGGTGCGCTGGGCGGGCGGGCGGCCCGCGGGCACGGTGTCGTCGGTGACCGGGCGGCTGCGCTGGGGCCGGCTGGGCCGGTGCCTGCTGGCCGCCGTGCCTCCCCTGGCCCTGCTGGCGGTGGTCGCGGCCTTCCTGCCGGGCGGCGAGAGCGACGTGTGGGTGGGGTGGCGCCCCTTCCTGGTCTCGTTGGCGGTGCTGGTCGTCCTGGTGCCAGTGCAGGCCGCGGCGGAGGAGTACGTCTTCCGGGGCTGGCTGCTGCAGGCGGTGGGCGGGTTCGTCCGCTCCCCGTGGTTCGCCGTACTGCCGCAGGCGGTGCTGTTCGCGGCCGCCCACGGCTGGGGCACGCGGTGGGGCTTCGCCGATCTGCTGGTCTTCGGCCTGGTGGCGGGGTGGCTGACCCTCCGCACCGGCGGCCTGGAGGCGGCCATCGCCCTGCACACCCTGAACAACCTGCTCGCCTTCGGCTTGTCCGCCGCGGTCGTCGACGGGCTGTCGTCCGACGAGACCGCGGCCGACGCCCCCTGGCAACTGGCCCTCGCGGACATCGCGGTGGTCCTGGTCTACGCGGCGCTCGTGCTGTGGCTCGCACGGCGCCACCCTCCGCTGCGGCTCTCGCCCCCGTCGGCCGTGCCGCCCCCGCCGCAGCAGCCGCCGTACGCACCACCGCAGGCCGCGCTGCCGTCGTACGGTACGCCGCCCTCGTACGGCATGCCGCCCTCGTACCCCGTCGCGTACGAGCCGGGCGGCCCCGACGGGCACCGCCGACCGTGACCCACGAGAGCTGTGAATGGCCGGAGATGGACCTGGCCGCCCCGCACCCGGCTGCGTACGATGCGACCGCGCTCCCGGCCTTCACAGCTCCTTCATGTCTCCCTCACAGGCTCGGGAGTGGCGCGCACTGCTGCTGTTGGCATGCGCGCGCCAAGCATGACGCACACCCGTGCACGCCGTGCACGACTGTCACCCCCCACTGAACCGGATGGGAGAACCATGGCCGGTGGCCTGCTCCTGAGCGCCGCGATCGCCGCGCTCCTCGGCACCGCACTGCCCGCTCAGCCCTCGTCCCCCGGGTTCGTCGACCCGCCTCCGGACAAGATCGTCATCAAGGTCGCCACGGTGAACGGCTCCGGCTGCCCGCAGGGCACGGCCGCGGTCGCCGTCTCGGAGGACAACACCGCCTTCACGGTGACCTACAGCGACTACCTCGCCCAGGCGGGCGGCGGCTCCGACCCCACGGCGTTCCGCAGGAACTGCCAGCTCAACCTGATCGTCCACGTCCCGCAGGGCTTCACGTACGCCATCGCCAGCGCGGACTACCGGGGTTTCGCCGCGCTCCAGCCGGGCGCGAGCGGCACGCAGCGGGCCTCGTACTACTTCCAGGGCTCCCCGAACACGGCGTCCCGCAGCCACCCCTTCAACGGCCCCTACAACGACAACTGGCAGGCCACCGACACCACCGACTGGGCCCAACTGGTCTGGGCGCCCTGCGGAGTCCAGCGCAACTTCAACATCAACACGGAGCTGCGGGTCAACGCCGGCAGCACGGCGCCGGACAAGGTCAGCTTCATGACGATGGACTCGACCGACGGGGACATCAGCACGATCTACCACCTGGCGTGGAAGGAGTGCCCGCGGTCCTGACCGGGTGACCGGGTGACCGGGCGCGGCCCGTCCGCACGGACGTCACGTGCGGGCGGGCCGTGTCCGGGGCAGTGCACCGGCCCCGCGCGCCTCGGTGGCGTCGACGTAGTCCTGGAGGGCCTGACGGGAGCGGGCGAGGGTGGCGATGTGCTCGTCGAGCTCGCGCAGGCGGGCGCGGAGGCCGTCCAGGAGTTCGGGGCAGGGCTCCAGCTCGGGCGCCGTGCCGGTGGCGCAGGGCAGCAGGAACGCGATGTCCTGCGTCGACAGTCCGGCTGCGAGCAGCCGCCTGATCTGGCCCACGGTCACGACGGCGTCCTCGGCGTACTCGCGGTAGTCACCGGCGCTGCGGCGCGGCTCCAGCAGCCCCTGCGCCTCGTAGTAGCGCAGCTGATGCGCACGAACGCCGGTTCGCCGGCTCAACTCCCCGATCAGCACGCCCACTTCTCCCTGGCCTGTTGACCCTCTTGGCCCTCTTGGCCCTCGCGACCTCTTGACCTTCATACCGATGTGAACGTTGAGGATTCTTCCACGGCTGCAACCCGCTTGAACGGAGCGCACGATGAAGAGTCCCGAAACCAGCCACACCCCCGTGACGGTCCTGGGCCTGGGCCTGATGGGCCAGGCGCTGGCCGGTGCGTTCCTGCGCCAGGGCCACCCGACCACCGTGTGGAACCGCACGGCCGCGAAGGCCGGCCCGCTCGTCGCCCAGGGCGCGCGGCTCGCCGACTCGGCCGGCGAGGCCGTCGCGGCCGCCCCGCTCGTGGTCGTCTGCGTCTCGGACTACGAAGCCGTGCACGACCTCCTCGACCCGCTGGGCGAGGTCCTCGAAGGCCGGGCCCTGGTGAACCTGACCTCGGGCACGTCCCGGGCGGCCCGTGAGACCGGCGCGTGGGCGGCACGGCAGGGCGCCGCCTACCTGGACGGCGCGATCATGGCCGTCCCCCAGGCCATCGGCACGGCGGACGCCGTCCTCGTCTACAGCGGGCCGCGCCCGGCCTTCGACCTGCACGAGCCGGCCCTGCGCAGCCTCGCCACCGAGACGCTGCACCTCGGCGACGACCACGGCCTGTCGTCCCTCCACGAGACGGCCGTCACGGGCCTGATGTGGAGCGTCCTGAACGGCTTCCTGCAGGGCGCCGCCCTGGTCGGCACGGCGGGCGTGGACGCCGCGGCGTTCGCCCCCGTCGCGACCAGGGCCACCCGGATGGTGACCGACTGGTTCTCCGGATACGGCCGGCAGATCGACGACGGCACGTACCCGGCCCTCGACGCCACCCTCGACACCCACCGGGCCGCCATGGAGCACCTGGTCCACGAGACCGAACTCCTCGGCGTCAACGCCGACCTCCCGAGATTCGTCAAGGCCCTCGCCGACCGGGCCACGGCCGAGGGGCACGGCGGCGACGGCTACGCGGCGCTGATCGAGCAGTTCCGCAAGCCGTCGGGGGCACGCCCGTGACCGAACGCCGACCCCGGGTTCGCCGCGAGCGTCGACGGCGCGACGCCCTTCTCGCGCTCGGCGCACTGCTCACCGAGGTAGGCGACGAAACGGCGGCCGGAGATCGCCTTGATCGCCTGCCAGCCACCCCCGCCGACGACCGTGGGCGGACCGGCCGGGCCGGCTCCAACGCCACCGCCCAGGCCATCCCGGCACCGGCCTCGGCCTGACCATCGCTGACACGATCCACCGGTCAACAACGCTCGTAGTCGCTGTCCGGCCCGGACAGTGGTGCGTCCGAGGTCGCCCATCCCACGGGGAAGCGCGCCCGCACGATGAACCCGCCGTCCGTGGTCGGCCCGGCGCGGAACTCGCCGCCCAGGAGGTGAGCCCGTTCCCGCAGCCCCACCAGGCCGTGCCCGCCCCCGGGGAGGTCCGGCGGTGGGACGACCTGCCCCGGGGCGGTGTTGTGCACCTCGACTCGCAGGCCGGCGGCGCAGCGGATCCGGACCCGCACTCGGGAACCGGGGGCGTGCTTGCGGACGTTGGTCAATGCCTCCTGGACCGTGCGGTACGCGGCACGTTCGACCGCTTCGGGCAGCCGGTGCGGCGGAGAGGAGACGTCGAGATCCACCGTGATGCCGCTGTCACGGACCAGGCCCGGGATGTCGGCCAGGCCGACCGGTGGGCCGATCTCACCGACCGTGCCGCCCGCCGTGCGCAACACGCCCACCATGTGCCGCAGTTCGGTGAGCGTCTGTGCCGACAGCTCGTGGATCCACCGGGCCGTCGTCCGCACGTCCGCGTCCCCCGGCCGGCCGACCTGCAGCGCACCTGCCTGAAGGCTGATCAGGCTCACCTTGTGAGCCACCACGTCGTGCATCTCCCGAGCCAGTCGATTGCGTTCGGTGGTCAGAACCCGCTCGGTGAGGACCTCGTTCTCCCAAGCCTGCCGGGCTGTTGCCTCCCGCAGGCGCTCCTGCCGTGACCGTACCGACCGGCCGAGTACGACCACGCCCGCCGCCAGTCCGCAGCAGTCCAGAGCCAGCAGCACGGTCTCCCGGTCGAACGCGAGGGAGGAGACGCCGTTCAGCGGGTGGGGCAGGAACGACGCGGCCGCGACCACTGCCGCGCCCGCCGAGCAGGCGAGGAGACTGCGGCGCCGGACGGCGACGCAGTACAACGCGATCAGCGGAGCGAAGGCGATGTGCCCGAGGTACAGCCCCGGCAGCCCGGCCAGCACCGCGACCTCAGGAGCCCGGTGCCGCAGCAACAGCGCACCGGCGGCGATCACCCAGAGCCCTGTCCCATGACCGGCGGACAGACCGTTGACCACCAGCCCGTCGACGAGGGCGACCACGACCGGTAGCGCCCGGGAGGCCATCCGCCGTACCGCACCGGCGGCCCGCGGTTCCTGCGGCGGGGCAACCGGGACCACCGTGACCGCCGCCCCCCGGCTGTCCCCTCCTGCGGGCGAAGCGGCCCCGCCCGACAGCGGCCCGCACGGCATCGGTCCGCTCATCGCCGGCCCGCCGCCGCATCGATCAGGTTCGCCCGGTCGGCGAGCACGGCCGCCTGGACGCGGTTGACACCACCCAGCTTGGCCAGCAGCGCGCTCACGTGATCCTTGACCGTGCTGTGCGCCAGATGCAGCCGGCCCGCGATGGCACGATTGCTCAGTCCCGCGCCCACCAGCGCCAGCACCTGGCGTTCACGCTCGCTGAGCAGCCGGACCCGCCGTTCGGCCTCCTCGGCACGACCAGAGAGCAGGTACCCGTCGATCACCTGCCCCGCCGCCTCAGGCGCCAGCACCCTGCGGCCGGCGGCGAGGGACCGCACAGCGTGGATCAGCTGCTCGGGCGCGATGTTCTTCATCAGGAACCCGGCCGCTCCCAGCCGCAGTGCCTCGTCCACGTGCTCACGGGCGTCGAAGGTGGTCAGCATCGCCACCGCAGGGGCCTCCGGCAGCCCGACGACCTGGCGCAGCACGGACGGCCCGTCCACGCCCGGCATCCGGATGTCGAGCAGCAGGATGTCCACGCGCCCGCCCCGCACGGCCTCCACGGCGCTCACTCCACTGCAGTCGGCGACCACGGTGATGTCCTCCGCCGAATCGAGGATCACTCGTAGCCCGGCGCGGACCAGAGGCTCGTCGTCCACCACCGCGACCCGTATCACTTCCGCTTCCCCCTACCTGTCACTGCGCCGGCTCCCGCCCAGTGCACACCGTCGCCCTGGCTCGGCCACCGGCTCCCGGACCGTGCGGCACCACGGTCACCACTCGGTACGACGGTCGTCCCTCGCGAGGCGTTGCCCGGCAGCCATGTGCCACCTGCCACACGGCGGCACGTCCCGGACTCGGCCGAGCACCCCGTCCGGTGACCGCCCGCCGACCGGCCCCCGACCCCCGCCGGTCGGCGGGGCCACATCCCGGCCTCGGACGGATGTTCCCGGCCGGTGCCCCGCTGCCACCATCCGTGGGGTCGCCGATCACCACACGCCCGTCGACGGGCTTCCAGCAAGGACGCATATGCACCACATTCAGCACCGCCCCGCCCGCCGCCGACGCACCACCGCACTGGTGGCGTGCTGCACCGCCGGAGCGGTACTGCTGACCGCCACGGGCGCGTACGCCGCGACCGGTGGCGCCGATGCCCCCTCTTCCCCGGCCGTGCGAGCGGCCGAGACGGTCGAGCGCGTCACGGGAACGGCCGACCTCGTCCCCGGCACTCCGCTCGGCGGTGGAGCCACCCGTGCGGAGGTGACTCTGGAGACGTCCGCCGCGCGCATCACCACGCCCGCGGCCGCCGACGGAACCGTGGAGTTCGCCTATGGCACCGACGTCCTGCGCCTGACGCTGCCCGGCAGCGCCGACTCCCAGGCCGCCGTCAGCGCCAAGGGCACGGTCGTCTACCCCGGCGCGGGCGAGGACATCGATCTGGCGGTCCAGCCCAACCAGGACGGGGTGCGCACGCTGATCACGCTCAAGGACGCCGACGCCCCGACCGAGTACCGGTTTCCGCTCGGCCTTCCTGCGGACGCGACCACCGAACGTCTTGAGGACGGCTCCATCCTGGTCAGCCGGGGCGAGGATTACCTCGGCACGTTCGACGCGCCCTGGGCGAAGGACTCTCGCGGCGAGGCCGTTCCCACCGAGTACCGGATCGAGGACGGCGCTCTCGTCCAGAGCGTGCGGCCCGGGCCGAATACGGCCTTCCCCGTGGTGGCGGACCCGGCGTGGTTCATCCCTATCGCGATCGTGGCCGGGCGGCTCCTGCTCTCCCAGGGCGTCAAGAGCATCTCCCGGCACGCGGCCCAGCGCATGGCCCAGCGCGGGATCAGCGAGGAGATGGTCGCGCGTACGGTGAAGACGGGCAAGAAGACCAAGGGCAAGTCGCCGGGCACCTGGAAGTACACCACCGGCAAGATCTGGGTCGTGATCAACAAGGCCGGGAACGTCGTGTCCGTCGGCCGTAACTGAGTCCGTCCCCGAAAGGCGAAGCATGCACATCGAGTACGACCGCGAGAACGACAGCGCGTACATCTCTCTGGTCGCTCACATCGCGGACGGCGCCGCCGTCCGGCAGATCCCCGTCGACGGGATCGGGGTGGACGCCGAGGTGCTCCTCGACGTCGACGCGTCCGGGCGGCTGCTGGGAATCGAGGTGATCGGCGCCGGCCGTGCGCTGCCGGCCGAACTGCTGGAGCAGGCGCCCTCGTCGGGCTGAGTCAGACTCCGCCGACCTGGCGCAGGGGGCGACATGAGCGGGGATCTCGCGCTCGTCGCCCCGTCCCTCCCGGCCATGCCCGCCACCCCGGCCGACAGCACAAGACCCCGGGCGTCTCCGACGCAACCGGGGTCCTCGCAGGCTCGTGCGTCAGCATGCAACCGATGACCGCGAGGATGATCCCGATCAGCCCATCTTGCAGGCCAACTGTTCAGCCCGCACACCAGGTCGGAAACCGCTCATTGTCAGACCCGTGCGCCACGCTTGATCTATGCGAACACTCTTCAGCGGCGAAGTGCGCGTGGCCTACGGGCAGATCTATGTCTGCAGCGACGACAGCCACTCCCTCGAAGACTCTTTCGCCGGGCAGCGGGCCGGGCTGTGCGGCGGGGCGGTGCCAGGCGGGCTCTTCCTGCTGACCGGAATGCACACCGGCTCCGTCCCGTTCACCGTCGAGCTGCACGGGACGGAGCCGCCCCTGGACGCCGACGGCTGGGAGGACATCGTCGAGGTGTCGTTCCGGCCCGAATCGGACGAGATCGAGCTCGTGGAGTGGGACGGCGGCCGGTATCCGCTCCCCCTCTCCGAGACCTCGTACCGGGTCCGGTACCACTGCCGGGGCATGGACGAGGCGCACAACGCCGTACGCGACGCGGGCGGACCCGTGCTGGATGAGTATCTGCTGCGATTCTGGCCGAGCCCGCCGGCCCCGGACCGCGTGGTCAAGGAGACCAGCCAAGCCGCCGCGTATTGGCACGAGTTCGCGCGCAAGCAGCCCCCGGGCCCCACCCCCGAGGAGCGAGCCGAGGCCGAGCGCCAGGCCCGCGAGGCGGAGGAGCGCACCAAGCTGCAACGGGAGATGGACGCGTGGGGCGGGCGCCTGCCCAGCGACCGGCTGCGGGATGTCCGGGACAAGCTGCGGAGGGTCCAGGGCTGTCCGAAGGGTCTCCTGGGCCTTGATGCCGCACTCGTGCACGCGATCGACGCCGCAGGCCCCGAGGAACAGCGCGCGCTCGCCCGCTGGGCAGCGCACCGCGCCTGTGCGAGAGCAGGGCTCAGCGAAATCGACTGGGTGGCGCGTGGCCTGGTGGAGCTCGACCGGGGCGAGCCCTACTCGCCGCCGCTGGACGACCCACGACGGCTGCGGGACGCCGCACTGTCCGACGCACGCGTTCCACGGTGCCACGACGGAACCCCCGGCTTGCCCCAGGCCGCCGCCTTCGCCGCTCTCTTCGACGCTGCCGCCCCCCACCCCCTCAAGGCGGCGCTGGACGCCCTCCTCGCCGCGGCGGTCACCTATGAAACCGACTGCCCCCACCTCTTCGCGGAGGTCCGCCGCGTCTTCCCAGCGACGGCCGTCGCGTCAGAGGCGGAGAGGAGCGACCGCCAGTAGCGTCACCACGTGCGACCTTCCGTATCGCGCCCCGTTCAAAGCGAGCTTACTTCGCGACGTGCGTGAGGAAGTCGGCCCAGGCGGTGGGGGAGAGGGTGAGCTTCGGGCCCTGCTTGTCCTTGGAGTCGCGGACGTGGATGGTGGCAGGGGCGAGGGCGACCTCTACGCAGTCGCCGGAGCCGCCGCTGCTGTAGCTGCTCTTGAACCAGGCCAGTTCAGTGATGCTCATAGGTCTCCTCGCATCCGCTGCAACAGGCTCAGTGAGTCATTGATGGTGAGAGCCTGTGACCGCATCCTGGCATACCTCATCTGGAGCATGCTGACTACCTTCCGGTCAGTGATGAACTGACCGCTTTCCTGCCCCTCGCAGTAGGCGAACCACTGGTTCTCCGGCGTCTCCAGCAACTGCATCGGCCCGTCGAGCCCCGCATGTGTCTCCTGCACAGTCGGCATGATCTGGATCTCGACGTTACGCAACTTTGCGATCTCCAGCACGTGATCGATGAGCTCCCGCGTGACCTCCAGCCCACCCGTGCGCCGCCGGAACACGTGCTCCTCCAGGAGGAAGCTGAAAGCCGTGTTCGGCCGCTCCCTCAACAGCCGTTGCCGTTCCGCCCGTGCCTCCCACTGCGCCTCGATCTGCGCGTCGTCCAGCGGCGGCAGCTGGTTCGTGAACAGCGTCCGCGCGTACGCCTCCGTCTGCAACAACCCCGGAACCAGGCGGCACTCGTACGTGTACAGCGTGATGGCCAGCGCCTCCAGACGAGCCCACCGCCGGAACCAAGCCGCCAGCCCCGTCTGCCGCTCCAGGCGCCCAGCCGCCTTCTGGAGGACACCGGTCATCCCCAGTGCCTCCTCCGCCCGCGTCACGAACGTCGGATCCGGCATCCGCCGCCCCAACTCCACCGACGCAACCGTGTGTTTGGAGAACCGGACCAGCTCCCCGAACTCCTCCCTGCTCAGCCCGGCATGTTCGCGCAGCCCCTGGACCACCGCCCCGAACGTCCGCAGACTGTCCGACGACTCCGGCTCGCCACCCGTTCCCGTCACGCCATCGACCACTGTCGGTCACCTCCCCACGGCATGGTCACGGGTCGTCACCAGTACTGTCCAGTCTGTGACCGCGTACGCTGCCGCAGCGTACGCGCCGCCGACCTGGAGAAGTGCCGTACTCACCCGCCACATTGGGCGCATGACAGCACCGCCCGACCGCCAAACCCCGGTCACTGTACGTATATTCGCCCAGCGCCTCAGCGCCACCCCACGCGGCGCCCGCCTCGCCCGGCGTCTCGCCCTCACCCAGCTGCACACCTGGGGCATCCCGCACGGCACCGACGTCTCCGGCCGAGTCGAGGCGGTCGTCGCCGAGCTCGCCGCCAACGCCGTGACCCACGGGCGCGTGCCCGGACGGGACTTCGAGCTCCGGCTCTCCCTCGTCGTCGGCGGCGTCCGTATCGAGGTGACCGACACCCGCGCCGACCTCCGCCCGCCGGCCCCCGGTGACGTACGGCCCCCGCAGGCCCTCGACGAACACGGCCGAGGTCTCGTCATCGTCGACGCGCTCGCCGACCGCTGGGAGGTGCTGGACCGTGAACCGCCCCGCAAGACCGTCCGTGCCGAGATCGACGTGCCGAGGTGGCTGTCAAGGGTGAGCCGATGAACTCCTGCGCAAACCATTGACGCGCAAGTGGTTCGATTCTACGGTCCGTTCGAACTTGCGAGCGTCGTTCGAAATGTCGCACGGCGAACATCCCCCACCGCAAGGAGAACCCGCATGAGCCGCATGTCCCACACCACACGCGCCACACGCGCCAGGACCACCCTCCTCGCCCTCCCCACCGCCGCCGTTCTCGCCCTCATCCCCACCACGGCCTCGGCGTACCCCAACCCCGGCCGCGTCACCGGCGACATCGTCACCCACGACCCGACGATGATCCGCACCTCCTCCGGGCAGTACCTGCTGTACGCCACCGGCGGCGGCATCGCCAACAAGTCCTCGTCCGACCGCACCGCCTTCAGAAACGGCAGCGACGCCTTCTCCAGCAGGCCCAGCTGGTGGCGGAACTACTCCTCCGTCCCGGAGGCCTGGGCGCCCGACATCTCGTACCACGGCGGCAAGTACCTGATGTACTACTCCGTCTCGAAGTTCGGGTCGAACACGTCCGCCATCGGGCTCGCGACGTCCAGCACCGGGCAACCGGGCAGCTGGACCGACCAGGGGACCGTCTACACCTCCAGCTCCTCCAGCGACTACAACGCCATCGACCCGAACCTCTTCGTGGACGACGACGGCAAGTGGTGGCTGTCCTTCGGGAGTTGGTGGACCGGGATCAAGATGATCCAGATCAATCCCGCCACCGGGAAGCAGCTCTCCTCCAACACCACCCGGTACTCGCTCGCCTCCCGCCCGACCGGGACCAAGGCCGTCGAAGCGCCCTTCGTCGTCAAGCGCAACGGGTACTACTACCTCTTCGCCTCTTACGACACCTGCTGCAACGGCACCAGCTCCACGTACAAGGTCAAGGTCGGTCGCGCCACCAGCGTCACCGGGCCGTACCGCGACAAGAACGGCGTCGACATGAGGAACAACGGCGGCACCCCCGTCCTCGAGTCGCACGGCAGCGTCATCGGCCCGGGCGGGCAGTCGATCATGAAGGACTCCGACGGGGACCTGATCGTCTACCACTACTACGACGGCAACGACAACGGCACGCCCAAGCTGGGCATCAACCTTCTGAACTGGAGCAGCGGATGGCCCGTCGCCTACTGACCCTGCTGGCGGCCCTGCTGCTCGCCCTCACCCTCGGGCAGCCGTCCGCCAGCGCGGCCTCGTTCACCAACCCCGTCAAGGCCGTCAAGGGCGCCGACCCCTGGATCTCGTACCACGACGGCAACTACTACCTGGTGACGACGAGTTGGACCGACGTCATCACCATCCGCAAGTCGGCCACGCTGGCCGGGCTCTCCACAGCACCCAGTGTCCAGGTGTGGAAGGGCGACGCGGCCTCACGGTGCTGCAACATCTGGGCGCCGGAGCTGCACTACCTCAACGGGCGCTGGTACCTGTACTACGTCGCCGGGCAGAACGTGTCCGACTACAACCCGACGCAGCGCAGCCATGTGCTGGAGAGCGCGGGGTCCGACCCCATGGGGCCGTACACCTACAAGGGGCAGCTCAGCAGTGTCTGGATGCTGGACCCGAGCGTGCTGAACGTGGGCGGGCGGCTGTACATGCTGGGCAGCGCCATCACCAACGGGACGCAGAACCTCGTCATCGCGCCGATGTCCAACCCGTACACCGTCAGCGGGTCCTACTCGACGATCTCGACACCGACGTACGACTGGGAGCGGCAGGGCGGGACCGTCAACGAGGGGGCGGAGATCCTCCAGCGGGGCGGCCGGACCTTCCTGATCTACTCCGCGAGCGGGTGCTGGACCCCGGACTACAAGCTCGGCCAGCTCGAACTCACCGGGTCCAATCCGCTCTCCGCGTCGTCCTGGACGAAGAAGTCCACGCCCGTCTTCCAGCGCAGTGACGCCAACGGGGTGTACGGGCCCGGGCACAACGGCTTCTTCACCTCGCCGGACGGCAAGGAGAACTGGATCGTCTACCACGCCAACGACAGCGCGAGCGAAGGGTGTGACAACGGGCGTACGACCCGGGCGCAGAAGTTCACCTGGAACTCCGACGGTACGCCGAACTTCGGTACGCCCGTCCGGCTCGGCGCCGCCCTCGCCGGGCCCTCCGGGGAGCCGGCCGCCACCTCCACCACCTACACGCTCACCAACCGCAACAGCGGCAAGTGCCTCGAGGTGACCGGGGGTTCGGCGGCCGATGGCGCCAATGTGGCGCAGTACGGCTGCAACGGCGGCGCCAACCAGCGCTGGCGGCTGGAGGATCTCGGTGACGACACCCACCGGCTCGTCAACGTCGCCACCGGGAAGGTGCTCGACACCGCCGAGTGCTCCTCCGCCGACGGGGCCGACCTGCGGCAGTGGTCCTGGCTGAACAACACCTGCCAGCGGTTCCGGTTCGTGGCCACCGACGGCGGCTACGTGCGGATCGTCAACCAGGCCACCGGAAAGGTCGCCGACGTCGCCAACTGCTCCACGGCCGACTCCGCCGACGTACGCCAGTGGACCTGGCTGAACAACGCCTGTCAGCAGTGGAGGCTCACTCCGGCGTGAGGCCTCGGAGAGGTCAGCCCGCCTGGCCCATCCCCGCCGCGTTCGGCCAGCTCTGTGGGCCGGGCCAGCCGGTCGCCGGGGCCGGGGAGAGGCCGTTCGTGCCCCTGACCTGGGCGGCGGTGAGGCCGCCGCGGGCGGGGACGCCGGGCGGGGTGGGGCCGGTGGCCGCCGGGACCGGGGCGGGCATCGGCGCCTGGGCCGCGGGCGCGAGGGGCTGGGCCGGTGCTGGTGCCGCTGCCGCTGCCGGTGCTGGTGCTGGTGCCGGCATCGGCTGCGGGGCCGGCTGAGGAACCGACTGCGGAAACGACTCAGGAACCGACTGCGGAAACGACTGCGGAACCGGCTGCGGCACCCCAACCGGTACCGACTGCGGTACCGGTTGGGGTGCCGCCGGCATCGGCATCCCGCCGCCCGGGCCCGCCGAAGCGCTGGCCGCGGCGGACGCGGCGGCGGGGAGCGGCATGCCGGTGCCGGCGGCGGCGGGGGCGGCGGCGAGGCCCGGGCCACCGGCAGCGGCGGCCTGAGCGGCGAGGCCCCGCATGCCGGCCCCGTTGGTCTCGCTCACCAGGCGGTCCACGGCCGCCGTACCCGAGCTGTAGCTGGTCCCTGTAGCGAGCTCGGGTACGGCGGCTCCCCTCCTGGACGTCCCGTAGAGCACCTGTTCCAGGCCGGACACCAGGCGACGCACGTCCACCTGGGGGCGCACCACGAGACGCAGGAAGCGACTGGACGAACCGATCTTGTTGCCGCACTCGCGGACCAGGATCCGGTGCTCGGTGAGCAGCCGGTCCCGGACCACGGTGCCCTCGGCGCCCACGGGGAGGCGCACGAAGAGGAAGTTGCCCTGGGAGGGGTAGACGGTCAGGCCGGGCAGCGCGGAGAGCTGGCTCGCCATGTCCAGGCGGTCGCGGCGGACCTGCTGGAGGCTCTGCGCGTACTCGGCGCCGTGCTCCTTGAGCATGAAGACGACGTGTTCCGCGAAGGAGTTGAGGTTCCACTTCGGGAGCATGGAGCGCACGCGGCCCGCTAGGGCCGGATTCGCCACCAGGTAGCCGAAGCGGATGCCGTGCAGGCCGAAGTTCTTGCCGAGGCTGCGGAGCACGATCACGTTCGGGCGCAGCATCGCTTCCTGGACGACGCTCGGCTCCGCCTCGGCGTCGGCGAACTCCAGGAACGACTCGTCGATGATCACCAGGTCCAGGTCGGCCATCGCGTCCATGAACTGGACGACCGCGTGCTTGTGCAGGAAGCCGCCGTCGGGGTTGTTGGGGTTGCAGATGACCGCCACCCGCGTCCCTCTGGCCCGTATGAATTCGGCGTACTGCGCGAGGTCGAGGGCGAAGCCGCTGGACTCCTGGAGCGGGAACATGTCGACCCGCTTGCCGGTCTCCATCGGCTGGTCGGTCCAGCGGCCGAAGGTGGGGACGGGGACGGCGAGGGACTCGCGGACCAGGAGGTGGTCGATCCAGGTGATCAGCTCCGTGGAGCCGTTGCCCATGGCCACGCACTGCGGCGGGAGCTGGAGCAGGCCGCACAGCTCGGCCGTGATCGTGTCGGCGCTGGACGGGTAGTACGTGATGATGTCGCGCAGCTTGCCCGCCATCTCGTCGAACATGGCGGGGGTGGGGAAGTACGGGTTGCAGGGGATGCAGAAGTCCACGGGTCCGGCCCCGTCGCCGCCTTCGCGTGTCAGCGCCGCCATGGAGGGGCTGTGCGCCGCGGTGCCGCGGAACAGCGACGTGACGTTGTCGGCCATGGAACCTCCGTATGGGGCGGGCCCGTTGGGGACTTTCAGGACCCGACGTTTAAGGGCGGCCCGCGCGGGGGAGCGCGGGCCGCCCTTTGATACGGAGCACGGCGTGCCACCGTTCAACTCATATGACGAATCCGTCAGCAGTCGAACGAGTGGATCGTCGTCGTCCGGTACGTCTGCCCCGGCCGCAGCACCGTCGACGGGAACGACGGCTTGTTCGGCGAGTCCGGGAAGTGCTGCGTTTCCAGGCACAGGGCGTCGCCCTGGCGGTAGGTGCGGCCGGACGGGCCGGTCAGGGTGCCGTCGAGGAAGTTGCCGGAGTAGAACTGCAGGCCCGGCTCGTTCGTGGCGATCTTCATCGTGCGGCCGGAGGCGGGGTCGCGCAGGGTGGCGACGTGCTCGGGGCGGGCCGTGATGCCCTTGTCGAGGACCCAGTTGTGGTCGAAGCCCTTGGCGGTGACCAGCTGGGGGTGGGCGGCGCGGATGTCCCGGCCGATCGGCTTGGCCTTGCGGAAGTCGAAGGGGGTGCCGGCGACCTTGGCGAGCTCCCCGGTGGGGATGAGGCCCGCGTCGGTGGGCGTGTAGCGGGAGGCGGCGATCGTCAGCTCGTGGTCCTCGATCGTGCCGCTGCCCTCGCCGGCGAGGTTCCAGTAGACGTGGCTGGTGAGGTTGACGACGGTGGCCTTGTCGGTGGTGGCCTCGTAGTCGATGCGCCAGTCGCCGTGCTTGGTGAGCGTGTACGTCACCTTGGTCTTGAGCGTGCCCGGGTAGCCCATCTCGCCGTCGACGCTCGTGTAGTACAGGTACAGACCGACGTCGGTGCCCTTGGTGAACGGCTCGATGTCCCAGACGCGCTTGTCGAAGCCCTTGGTGCCGCCGTGCAGGCTGTTCTCGCCGTCGTTGACGGAGAGCTGGTAGCTCTTGCCGTCGAGGGTGAACCGGCCCTTGCCGATCCGGTTGCCGTAGCGGCCGATCAGCGCGCCGAAGTACGGGCTCTTGGCGACGTAGTCGTCGATGTTGTCGAAGCCCGCGGAGACGTTGGCGTACCGGCCGCGCCGGTCGGGGATCTCCAGGGACTGGACGATGCCGCCGTAGGAGAGGACCTTCAGGCGGGTGCCGCCGTTCTCCAGCGACCAGCTGTAGATCTTGGTGCCGTCGGCGAGCTTGCCGAAGAGCGACTTCACCGGCTTCCTGCCTCCCGTGGCATGCGCCGTACCGCCGAGCGTGGTGGCGGCTATGCCCGCCGCCGCGGCTCCCGCGATGACCGTGCGTCTGTTCAGTTCCATGTGCGGCTCCGCTTCATTGGGAAACTGCTTCATCGGAAAACTGCTGGGAAAGGAGCCGGGCCCCGCCTTCCGGCGGGGCCCGGTCCGGATTACGAACCGACCTTGCGCTTGTTCCACACGTCGAACCCGACCGCCGCCAGCAGCACCATGCCCTTGATGACCTGCTGCCAGTCGGTGCCGATGCCGACGAGGTTCATACCGTTGTTCAGCACGCCCAGGACCAGGCCACCGATGATCGCGCCGAGCACGGTCCCGACACCGCCGCTCATCGACGCACCGCCGATGAACGAGGCCGCGATCGCCTCCAGCTCGAAGTTGAGGCCGGCCTTGGGAGAGGCCGCGTTGAAGCGGGCGGCGAAGACCAGACCCGCCAGGGCCGCGAGCATGCCCATGTTCAGGAAGACCAGGAAGGTGACCTTCTTGTCCTTCACACCCGACAGCTTGGCCGCGGGCAGGTTGCCGCCGATCGCGTAGATGTGGCGGCCGATGATGGCGTTGCGCATCACATAGCCGAAGCCGACGAGCAGCACGCCGAGGATGAGCAGGACGATCGGGGCGCCCTTGTAGCTGGCCAGCAGCAGCGTCAGCGTGAGGACGGCGGCGCCGATCGCGACCAGCTTCAGCAGGAACAGCTTGGTGGGCAGGACCTCCAGGGAGAACTCCTGCTGCCGCTTGCGGTCGCGGACCTCCTGGAAGATCACGAACGCGATGAGGGCGAACCCGAGCAACAAGGTGAGGTTGTGGTAGTTCGTGTTCGGTCCGACCTCGGGCAGGAAGCCGTTGGCGACCTTCTGCAGGCCCTCCGGGAACGGGCCGAGGGTCTGGCCCTCCAGGAAGATCTCGGTCAGACCGCGGAAGATCAGCATGCCCGCCAGGGTCACGATGAACGACGGTATGCCGCCGTACGCGATGAAGAACCCTTGGACCGCGCCCGCGATCGCGCCCACGGCCAGGCACAGGATCACCGCGACGGGCCACGGCAGGTCGTTCCTGACCATGAACACGGCGGCCATCGACCCGACGAACGCCGTCAGCGAGCCGACCGACAGGTCGATGTGGCCCGCGATGATGACCAGCATCATGCCGATCGCGAGGATCAGGATGTAGCTGTTCTGCAGCACCAGGTTGGAGACGTTGCGCGGCAGCAGCAGGTCCCCGTCGGTCCAGACGGCGAACAGCGCCACGATCAGGCCGAGCGCGATCAGCATGCCGTACTGCCGCATGTTGCGGCGCATGCCCTCCAGCATCAGCTGCAGCAGGCCGCCGCCCGTGGCCGCCCCTCCCTTGCCGGGCGGCGCGGGGGCCGGCGTCTTGGCGGTCACATCCGTGCTCATCGGGTTACCTCTTTGTCCTTCGTCATCTGACGCATCAGCGATTCCTGTGAGGCCTCGGCCCGTGAGAACTCACCGGTCAGCCGCCCCGCGGCCATCGTGTAGATGCGGTCGCACATGCCGAGCAGCTCGGGCAGCTCGGAGGAGATGAAGACGACCGCCTTGCCCTGGGCGGCCAGCTGGTCGATGACCGTGTAGATCTCGTACTTGGCACCGACGTCGATACCGCGCGTCGGCTCGTCCAGGATCAGCACGTCCGGACCCGAGAAGATCCACTTGCTGAGGACGACCTTCTGCTGGTTGCCGCCGGACAGCTTGCCCACCGGCTCGAAGACGGTGGGCGCCTTGATGTTCATGGACTTGCGGAAGCCCTCGGCGACCTGCCGCTCCTCGTGCTCGTCGACCACACCCCGCTTGGCGACCTTCTTCAGGGCGGTCAGCGAGATGTTCCGGTTGATGGTGTCGATGAGGTTGAGGCCGTAGTGCTTGCGGTCCTCGGTGACGTACGCGATGCCGTGCTTGACCGCCTCCGGGACGGACTTCGTACGGATCTCCTTGCCGTCCTTCAGGACCGTGCCGCCCGCGTACCGGCCGTACGTCCGCCCGAAGACGCTCATCGCCAGTTCGGTGCGGCCGGCGCCCATGAGGCCCGCGATACCGACGATCTCGCCGCGCCGCACGTGGATGGACACGTCGTCGACGACCTTGCGCTGCTGGTCGATCGGGTGGTGCACGGTCCAGTTGCGGATCTCCAGGGCCGGTGCCGCGCCCTCCTCCGGCTGGTGCGGCGTCCGCTCCGGGAAGCGGTTCTCCAGGTCGCGGCCGACCATGCCGCTGATGATCCGGTCCTCGGTGGTCTCCGGGGCCTTCACGTCCAGCGTCTCGATGGTGCGGCCGTCCCGCAGGATCGTCACCGAGTCGGCGACCTTGCGGATCTCGTTGAGCTTGTGCGAGATGATGATCGAGGTGATGCCCTGCTTCTTCAGGTCCAGGATCAGGTCCAGCAGCTTGCCGCTGTCCTCGTCGTTCAGCGCGGCGGTCGGCTCATCCAGGATGAGCAGCTTCACCTTCTTCGACAGGGCCTTCGCGATCTCCACGAGCTGCTGCTTGCCCACGCCGATGTCGGCGACCCGGGTGTCCGGGTGGTCGGTCAGCCCGACCCGGCGCAGCAGCTCGGTGGCGTGCTTGAGCGTGTCGGTCCAGCTGATGATTCCGCGGGTGGCGTGCTCGTTGCCGAGGAAGATGTTCTCCGCGATGGAGAGGTACGGAATCAGGGCCAGTTCCTGGTGGATGATCACGATGCCGCGCTCTTCGCTGGCCCGGATGTCCTTGAACTGGCAGACCTCTGACTCGAAGAGGATCTCGCCCTCGTACGTGCCGTGCGGGTGGACGCCGGAGAGGACCTTCATCAAGGTCGACTTGCCGGCGCCGTTCTCCCCGCAGATGGCGTGGACCTCGCCCTGCTGGACGGTCAGTGTGACGTCCGACAGCGCCTTGACGCCGGGAAAGGTCTTGACGATCGAGCGCATTTCCAGGACGGGTCCCGCCATGGTCGTGCCTTCCAATCAGTGGTGAATCGTCGGTCGGTCGGCGGCGGTTACTTCAGGTCGCTTTCCTTGATGTAGCCGGAGTCGACGACGACCTTCTGGTAGTTCTCCTTGTCGACGGCGACCGGCTCCAGCAGGTACGCCGGGACGACCTTGGCGCCGTTGTCGTAGGTCTTGGTGTCGTTGACCTCGGGCTTCTTGCCGCCCAGCACCGCGTCGACCATGTTCGAGGCCACCTTGGCGAGCTCGCGGGTGTCCTTGTAGACGGTCATCGACTGCTGGTCGGCGATGATCGACTTCACCGAGGCGACCTCGGCGTCCTGGCCGGTGACGATCGGCAGCGGCTTGCTCTTGGAGCCGTAGTCGTCCGACTTCAGCGCCGAGAGGATGCCGATGGAGATGCCGTCGTACGGCGAGAGCACCGCGTCGACCCGCTCGGTCTTGTACGCCGAGGTCAGGATGTCGTCCATGCGCTTCTGGGCGGTGCCGCCGTCCCAGCGCAGGGTGGTGACCTGGTTGAGCTTGGTCTGGCCGGAGCGGACGACGAGCTGCTTCTTGTCGATGTAGGGCTGCAGGACCTTCATCGCGCCGCCGAAGAAGTAGCGCGTGTTGTTGTCGTCGTTCGAGCCGGCGAACAGCTCGATGTTGAACGGGCCCTTCTTGCTGCCGTCCTTCAGGCCGAGCTTGTCGACGATGTAGGTGGCCTGGAGCTCGCCGACCTTCTCGTTGTCGAACGACGCGTAGTAGTCGACGTTCGGGGTGCCGAGGATCAGGCGGTCGTAGGAGATGACCGGGATGTTCGCATCCTTGGCCTGCTGGAGCACGTTGTTCATCGACTTGTTGTCGATGGCGGCGATGATCAGCGCCTTGACGCCCTGGGTGATCAGGTTCTCGATCTGCGAGACCTGCTGGTCCGGGTCGTCCTCGCCGTAGACCAGCTGGGTCTTGTAGCCCTTGGACTCCAGGTCCTTCTTGACGTTGTTGCCGTCGGCGATCCAGCGCTCGGAGGACTTCGTCGGCATCGCGATGCCGATGGTGCCGCCCTTGGCGCTGTCCTTGCTCTCCTCGCTGCCGCCCTCGCTGTTCTGCCCGCAGGCCGACAGGGTGAGGGCGAGGGAGGCGGCTCCGGCTATGGCGGCGAGGGCGGCTCTGCGGTTACGCATGATCATCATCCTTGATGTGTGTGCAGGGCTCGGTCTGGGGGTGCGAAGTCGCTCCGGGGGGTCGGGCCGGAAAGACCGAGAAGAGATGTGTGGGATTGTGCGCGGGTGTGTCGTCTTCTGTGAAGGCGAGTTTCCGGAACGTTATGACGGAATTTCGAAACGTTGCAGATCGCCCGGAAGCCGGGAGCCGAGCGGCGCCATGTCGCCGTCCGCTCCGTGGCGGGCCAGAAGATCGAGGGCGAGCCGCCCGCGCCGCACCCGTTCCTTGGCGGTGGCCAGGGTCAGCTCCCGCATGTGGGTGCCGTACGGGTAGATCCCGGGGGCCTTGGACAGGCCGAACTTCAGATACAGCGGTGCGCCGCGCCGGATCAGCTCGGCGACCTCGTACATCCGCACATAGCCGCCGAGATCGTCGGGGGCCTCGATGTACATGTCCATGGGAGCGCCGGACACCCGGCGGATCTCGGTGAGGTGATCGAGCGTCAGATCGCTCGGTACGTTGATGGAGTCGGCGCCGAGCAGCTCGTACACCGCGTAACTCGCCGGGTTGACAGGGCCGATGAGCGCCGACACCTTCAGCGTGGTGTCGGCCGGGATGATGCCGGCCGCGCGCGCCCGGTGCAGCGTCCACAGCACGCCCTCGTCGGCGACGAGCAGGCACTTGACGCCCAACTCCGTTGCCCGCACGGCGTCTTCGACGCACCCGGCGACGGCGTCGTGGCCGCGGGCTCTCAGGCCCGCCCCACGCGAGTCGGTGCGCGTCGAGCCGCCGATGTCCCACGTGCCGCGCGGGCCGGTGAACAGGCACAGCTCGATGTCGCGTTCGGCGGTCGCCTCGACCATCTCGGTGATCTCGGCGTCGGTCAGCATCCACACGCCGCTGCCCTGGCTGATCCGGTGGATCGGCACATCCAGCCGCGAGGCCTCCTTCAGGACCACCGCCAGCGCCTCGGGACCCTCGCACGAGGGGATCTCGGTGCGCCAGCGGCCGCCGCCGGGGAAGGAGTGCGGCGAGGCGTCGGCGGGGTCGAGGGCGGGCGCGCCGAGGCCGAGGGTGGTGAGCGCCTGCTCACCGGGCCTGCGGGCTGCCGTGGCGGAAGCGTCGGTCACAAGAAGTCCTTCGTGTTCGTTATGTCGGACGAGGTTCGCGGCGTGCGGTGTGCGAAGGCTTGGGAGTACGCCGGTACGGGAGCCGTCAGGTTGCCCCCGTACCGGCGTACGTCTAGGGGTGGAGCAGCACCTTGCCCACCTTCGGATCGCCGGACCCCACCAGCTCGATGGCCTGCGAGAACTCGGCGAGCGGCAGCTCGTGCGTCACCAGCGGCAGCGGATCGAGCAGCCCGGCCGCGAACACCCGCACCGTGTGCGCCCAGGCGTCCGGCGGGGCCCCGAAGACGGTGTGCACCTCCAGCTGCCGTACGACGAGGTCGGTGGGGTCGAGCCCGTCGGCCCCCGGCGCCGGGATACCGGTCAGGACCAGCCGCCCGCCGCGCCGCAGGAGTGCCGCGGAGATACGGGCCGCATCGGCGGACCCGGCGGTCTCGATCACGACGTCGACGTCGTCCGGGAGCTCCTGGTCCTTCGTACGGAAGTCGGTCGCTCCGTACTGCCGCGACAGCGCCTCGCGGTCCCGGCGGGTGCCGACCACCAGCAGCTCGCCGGGGGAGACGGCCTTCAGGAACTGCACCGCGAACATCCCGAGCGTGCCGGTGCCGACCACGGCGACCTTCTCGCCCGGCTGGGCGTTCGCCTTCAGGGCGGCGGCCGCGATGCACGCGGCGGGCTCCAGGAGCGCGGCGGCGGTCAGGTCGCAGTCGTCCGGGAGGACGTGCAGGAGCCGGGCCGGGAGGGTGAGCGTGGGCGCCATCGCCCCCGGCTGGGTGAACCCGGTCTCCTCGTACCCGGCGCTGCACAGCGTCGTGTCGCCCGCGTGGCAGCGGTCGCAGACCTGGCAGTTCCGGAAGCCCTCGCCGACCACCTTGCGGCCGACGAGGGATGCGGGGACCCCGGCGCCGACGGCTTCGACGGTCCCCGACCACTCGTGGCCCGGCGTGAGCGGGTAGCGCACGTACCCCTCGGGCCGGTTGCCCTGGAACACCTCGCGGTCGCTTCCGCAGATCCCGCTCGCGTGCACCCGGACCAGGGCCTCGCCCGGACCGGGGTCGCGGGGCGTGTGCTCGGCCAGGTGGAAGGCGCCCGGGGTGTCGATGACGACGGCTGTGCCGGTCACTGCGTGGCCTTCGGATTCCGCTTCTCCCAGCCCTCGGCCCACAGGTCGAAGTGGGCCCGCTGCTGCGGGAACTCGGCGGCGGCGTCCGTGTCCAGCTCGACGCCGAGGCCGGGGGCGTCCGAGATGTGGAAGCAGCCGTCCTCCGGGTTGACCTGGGGCGCGCCCTTGACGACCTTCTTGATCTCCGCGTCCGCGAAGTCGTTGAAGTGCTCCAGGATCTTGAAGTTGGGGGAGGTGAAGCCGACCTGGAGGGAGGCGGCGGTCAGGACCGAGCCGCCCACGTTGTGCGGGGCCACGAGCATGTAGTGGGTCTCCGCGGTCGCGGCGAGCTTCCGGGTCTCCCAGATACCACCGATGTGGCCGACGTCCGGCTGGATGATGTCCGCGGACTGGTCCTCGAACAGCTCGCGGAACTCGATCCGGTCGTGGATGCGCTCGCCGGTGGCGACCGGCATGTCCACCTTCTCGGCGACCTTCTTCAGCGCCTTCAGGTTCTCCGGCGGGACCGGCTCCTCCAGCCAGGCCGGCCTGAACGGCGCGAGCTCCTTGGCCAGGCGGACGGCGGTGGCCGGGGAGAAGCGGCCGTGCATCTCCAGCATCAGCTCGGCCTCGGGGCCGATGGCGTCCCGGACGGCCTCGATGAGGGACACGGCGTACCGGGTCTGCTCGTGGTCGAGCTCGAAGTGCCCGGTGCCGAAGGGGTCGATCTTGAGCGCCCGGTACCCGCGCTCCATGACCTGCTGGGCGGCCTTGTGGTAGGCCTCCGGGGTCCGCTCGGTGGTGTACCAGCCGTTGGCGTACGCCTTCACCTTGTCGGTGACCTTGCCGCCCAGCAGCTGCCAGACGGGGACGCCGAGGGCCTTGCCCTTGATGTCCCAGCAGGCCATCTCGACGACGGCGATACCGGACATCACGATCTCGCCGGCGCGGCCGTAGTCGCCGTACTTCATCCGCTTGACGAGGTCCTCGACGGCGAACGGGTCCGAACCGAGAATGTGGTTGGTCTCAGCCTCCTTCAGGTAACCGAGGAGGGCGTCGGTGTGTCCCAGCATCCGGGTCTCGCCGACTCCGGTGAGCCCCTCGTCGGTGTGCACCTGTACGTAGGTCAGGTTGCGCCACGGCGTCCCGACCACGTGCGTGCTGATTCCGGTGATGCGCACGGCAGTTGCCCCTTGCTGCGTCGTCTGCTGTCGTTTGCTGTCGTCTACTGCTGTTGTGCTGCTACGTCGGCTCTGTGTTGCTGTGTTGCCGGTTCGAGCGTGTTCGATATTTCGGCACACGTTCGAAATGCTGGCGTGACAGTAAAGACGGGGTGGTGGCAGTGTCAATGGGTCGCGCGCATAACGGTTTCGACAGTTTCGAAAGAGGGGGAGCGGCCGGTTCCCCACAGAACATTCACAGCTGGATCTAGGAACGTTACCCGGGCGGAACTTAACCTTCCCGCGTCATGGACTACTGCCACCCGTGCCGACGGCACCTCAACGGCGCCCTCGCCTGCCCGGGGTGCGGCACCCCAGCTGAAGCGCTCCGCGGGTATGCGGAGGAGGGCGTTGTGCGTCCGGATTACGGGGCGTACGGGACGCATGACGGTGGGTACGGGGACGGGCGTGCCGCGGAGGGTGGCGATGGCTACGGCGGGCACGGCGCCGGGCATGACGAATACGACGTACGTGGGGAGCCGGGTGAGCCGGGCGAGCCTGACGAGCAGGACGAGTACGGCGATGACGAGTACGGCGATGAAGGTGAGCCCGATCGGGTCGGTCGGGCTGCGCGGCGCCGGGATCGGGCTCGGGGCCGGGGTCAGGGGCCGGATGCGGATGGGCCGGGTGGCTCGGGCGGGGCGAGCCGGCGGGACCGGAAGGCCGCGGCGCATCGTCGGCGGAGGCGTCGGGCCCTGCTGGTCACCGCGGGTTTCGTGCTGGCGGCCGGTGGGCTGAGTCTCGCGGAGCTCGGGATGGACGCGCCGGGGTCGGCGCCGAAGCCGGCGGCGGCCGGGGGTGAGTCGGCGGACGGGGCGGCGTCGGAGGAGGCGGGCGAGACGGCGCAGCCGTTGGACGCCGGGTCCGGAGCTGACACGGCATCAGGCTCCCCGTCGCCAGGGGTCTCTGACTCCCCGTCGGCGTCCAAGTCCCCGAAGGACAAGCAGTCGAAGTCCCCGGAGGAGGACCCGACCAAGGCCCCGCAGTCCTCGACGACAGGCACGTCCCCGGACCGGGAGCGCCCGACATCGGCCCCCAGGCCTACGCCCCCGGCTCAGACGCCGACAGAGACCTCGGAGCCGACGCCTTCGGTCCCGACACCTGAACCGTCCCCGTCGGAAACGTGCGATCGCTTCCTGTGGTGGTGCACGTGACCCTCCGGTGGGCGGGGGGCCTGCGGCGGCCCGCGCGGGTGGGGTGGTGGCGTGCGTAGCGCCTACGGTTCGGTGGGTGGGTCGGGGCCGCGCCGGGGGGTGTCCGTCCTCGGTCTGCCGCACTGTCACCGACCATCGGACCGGACGTTTCCGGCATCCCTGCGGGCGGACACCCCCCGACACGTCCCCTTCCCGCCGTGCGCGACCTCGGGCGTCCACCTTGCGGTGCCGAGCGGGCCGGTGGCTCGCGCGGCGCGGTACTTGCCGACGGTGCGCAGTCGGGTCCGCGGTGCGCCGCACCTGTGGATGGCGGCTGTGCACGGCGGGCGGCCGGGTCCGCAATCCGCGGGCGGTCGTGCCGCCCGGGGCGGCACGGGTGGGCGCGGCGGCACCCCGTAGCGCCGGGTTGCGTGACCCGCCTCGCCTCAGCCAGCGCCTGGTGCCTTACCGGCAGGCGGCGGCCGGACCCGGTCCAGCACCAGCACCGGGTGCCTCGCACAGGCGGCACCTGAACCCCGGCTCAGCAACCGACCAGCACCCACACCCCGGCCTCAAACACCCAGCATCCGCCGCAACGCATCCCGCAGGGCCACCCGCTCCCCCTCCGACAGCCCGGCCAGTGGCTCACGCGCGAAGCGCAGGGACTCTCGTAGGCCGCGAGCCACCCGGCGCCCCTCCGCTGTGACCGCCGCCACCTTCACGCGCCGGTCGGCCGGGTCCGGGCGCCGCTCCACCAGGCCCCGTGCCTCCAGGCGGTCCACGATTCCGGTGACGTTCGACGGCTCGCACTTCAGGCGCTGGGCCAGCCTCCGCATGGGCAGGGGCTCCAGGGACAGCAGGCTGAGCAGCCGGGCCTGCGCGCCGGTCAGGGCGTGTTCCGCCGCCGCCTCCTCGTAGTCCGCGTGGAACCGGGCCACGACCTCACCGATGAGCTCGACGACCTCAAGGGTCAGCGCGTCGGGGCGGTGGGCGGCGGGAGGTGTGGTCATGGGTCTCAGGGTACCCGGTTGTTTGACAACCTGAAATATTCACAGGCATGGTTGTTTCAGGTAATGAAGTATTCCGGCTTTGTGTCCGCGAGGAAAGGCGTTCCCATGACCGACACCCCCACCCTCCCCGCCGTCAGCCGCGAATGGCACCTGCTCAGCCGTCCCGTCGGCTGGCCCGAGCCCGAGAACTTCGCCCTCGTCGAGGCCGAGGTCCCGACCCCGGGTGAGGGCCAGGTGCTGGTGCGCAACCTGTACCTGTCCGTCGACCCGTACATGCGCGGCCGGATGAGCGACGCGAAGTCGTACGTCGCCCCCTTCGAGCTCGGCAAGGTCATGCAGGGCGGTGCCGTGGGAGAGGTCGTCGCCTCCAACGCCGAGGGGTTCGCCGTCGGCGACCACGTCCTGCACTTCCTCGGCTGGCGCGAGTACGCCGCCGTGGACGCCAAGAACGCCGTGCGCGTGGACCCGCAGGCCGCGCCGCTGTCGACGTACCTCGGTGTGCTGGGCATGACCGGGCTGACCGCCTATGCGGGGCTGCTGCGTACCGCCTCCTTCAAGGAGGGCGACGCGGTGTTCGTGTCGGGTGCGGCCGGTGCCGTCGGCAGCCAGGTGGGGCAGATAGCCAAGCTGAAGGGCGCCTCCCGGGTCATCGGGTCCGCCGGGTCCGAGGAGAAGGTCAAGCTGCTCGTCGAGGAGTACGGCTTCGACGCCGCCTTCAACTACAAGGACGGGCCCGTGTGGGAGCAGCTGAAGGAGGCCGCCCCGGACGGGATCGACGTCTACTTCGACAACGTCGGCGGCGAGCACCTGGAGGCCGCGATCGGCGCCCTCAACCTGCGCGGCCGGATCGCGATCTGCGGCATGATCTCGCAGTACAACGCGACCGAGCCGACTCCCGGCCCGCGCAACATGGCCAAGATCCTGCAGAACCGGCTCCACGTCGAGGGTTTCCTGGTGGGGGACCACTACGACCTTCAGCCGCAGTTCGTCGAGGAGGTCGGTGCCTGGGTGCGGTCCGGGCAGCTCAAGTACCGCGAGACGGTCGTCGAGGGCATCGAGAACAACCTCGAGGCGTTCCTGGGTGTCCTGCGGGGCGACAACACCGGGAAGATGATCGTCAAGCTGTAGTCTTCACCCGGTTTCCGGTATGCGGTAACTTCTTTCCGAATCCGTCCCGGCCCGGGCGCGAGTCGCGGCGGACGACAGAAGGAAACCACCGCATGTCCATCCAGCAGTCCGATGTGCTCTACACCGCAGTCGCCACCGCCGAAGGCGGGCGCGACGGGCGGGTGGCCACCGATGACGGCAAGCTCGACGTGGTCGTCAATCCGCCGAGGGAAATGGGCGGCAGCGGCGCCGGAACCAATCCGGAGCAGCTGTTCGCCGCCGGGTACAGCGCCTGCTTCCAGGGCGCCCTCGGTGTCGTGGCACGTCAGGAGGGCGCCGACGTCTCCGGGTCGACCGTCACCGCGAAGGTCGGGATCGGCAAGAACAGCGACGGGTTCGGGATCATCGTCGAGATCGCGGCCGAGATCCCGAACGTGGACGCCGAGACCGCCCGGGCGCTGATCAAGAAGGCCCACGAGGTGTGCCCGTACTCGAAGGCGACCCGCGGGAACATCACCGTGACGCTTCTCTGACGGCAGTCGTTGCGTACGGCGGAGGCCGCACCCTTGGACGTGGGGTGCGGCCTCCGTCCGTGCCGGGGGTCAGAGGGCGAGTGCCGCCTTGTGGATCGCCTGCGCCAGGCGGTCGTTCTCCGGGGCCGCCCCGCCGGGGAAGGCGAAACGGCGCCGCGTGTAGCCGTACGCGAGGCCGCTGTGCGGGTCCGCGAAGGCCTGGGAGCCGCTCGCGCCGCTGTGGCCGATCGTCCCGGCGCCCAGGAACGGGTGCCACGTGTCAGCGGTGGCCTGGAAGCCCAGGCCGTACGACTTGTGCGTCCGCGCCACCAGGTCGTAGCCGGCCGAGTGGAGCTGGCCGAACTCCGCCACCGTGTCCGGCTTCAGCAGCGGCGCCTTCCCGTCGACCTCGCTGATCGCCGCCGCGTACATCCCGGCCAGGCCCCGCGCGGAGGCCACTCCGCCGACCGACGCCGGGCCCTTGGCGCGGACCAGCGGCAGGTTGGGGAGCGATTCGAGGTCGGTCGGCTCGGTGCCGTTGCGGTTGAAGGCGATCGAGGAGAGCGTGTGCGGGCCCGTGGGGAGCGAGTCCAGCAGGGCCTGCTGGTCGGGGGTGGGGGCCATGGGCTGTGTGGTGCGGAAACGGGGTTCCAGGGCGGCCGGCAGGCCCAGGTGGAAGTCCAGGGCGTAGGGGGCGCGGACGCGCTCCTCGTACACCTCCTGGAGCGTGCGGCCCGTGGCGCGGCGTACGACCTCTCCCGTGAGGGCGCCGATGACCAGCGCGTGGTAGCCGAACGCCGTGCCCGGGCGCCAGAACGGGCGCTGGTCGGCGAGCCGTTCGGCGACCAGCCGGTCGTCGGCCAGCTCCGCGAGGGTGAAGCCGGAGTCGGTGCCGACCACGCCCGCGCGGTGCGCGAGCAGGTCGCGCAGGGTCAGGACGCCCTTGCCCTCGGCGGCGAACTCCGGCCAGTAGTACGTCACTTTGCGGTCCAGTTCGAGCGTGCCCTCCTGGACGAGCAGGGCGACGACCAGGTGGGCCGCGCCCTTGGTGGACGAGTACACGCCGTACAGGGCGTCGGCGTCGGTCCCCGCCCACAGGTCGACGACCTTGCGGCCGTGCACGTAGGCGCACAACTGGCCCTCGTAGTCGGGGCGTTCCCCGGCCACGAATGCGGCGAACTCCGCGCGCACCTCCTCGAAGCCGTCGGCCACGGTGCCGTGGATCTCCTGCGTCATCCGCTCTCCTCAACTGAACCGCTGTGTGCCACTGTGAACAATGCCCGTGCGACCTGGGGGAATTCGCCCTTCGGATGGTCCCGGAAGAGGGGTTCGGTGCCGAACAGGACGGTGTGCGCGCCGCTGACGACCGAGGCTTGGCCGGACGCGGCGGCGGGGCCCCCGGTGCCGTCCCGGTGCGGGCGCCAGTGCCCGGAGACCAGCGGGTCGCCGGTCCCGTACGACTGCTCCACGCGGACACCGGGGCCGAGGTCCGTGAACCACATCGGCGCGTAGACGAAGCCGTGGTCCGGGGCGCCGGAGGTGATGCGCCCGGAATTGCTGACGCGCACCACGCCGTTGGCGTCCTCGTTGCCCTCGACCGGCTTCACCGGCAGCCGGCCCGCCGTCGCGTTGAGGGCCGCTCCCGTCGTGCCCCGGCCGACCAGGCCGTGGTCGGCCAGGAAGGCGTCCAGGGCCGTGCGGGCGGCCGGGTTCAGGTCGTCGCGGTCCAGGCCGGCCGAGACGAACAGCACGTCCGTGCCCGACCAGTCGAAGCCCGCGTTCAGGACCTCCGTCGAGACGGGGGTGACCTCGAAGTTCATCTCCCGCAGCGCGAACAGTTCGCCCGGCGTGACGGCCGCGGCCACGCGGACACGGCGCAGGGGTGCCGTGCCGGTGAGCTTCGCCGCCTCGAAGGAGACGTCGTACGTGCGGGCCGCGGTGACCGCCTTGGGGCGGGCCGACGCCGGGACGATCGCGCTGCCGTCCGCCGCCTGCCGGATCCGGACGCCCTGCCGGAGCAGGGAGTTGAGGGCCGCGATCTCGCGCGGGTCGTCCAGGCGCAGGCGCAGGTCGCCGTGCGGGGCGACCCGCGCGACGGACGTGGCCGCGGCGACCGGGCGCAGGGGTACGCCTTTCAGGCTGCCGGTCCGTACCGGCTCGACCGTGGCGCCCCACAGGCGGCCCAGGCTCCAGCCGGAGATGTCGTACATCACCGACACCTTGCCGCTGATGTCCCGGCCGTCGGCGAGCAGCACGTTCGCCATGCCGCGCTTGGGCTGGCGCAGGTCGACGACGTAACTGCCCCTCGGGTACGTCTTTCCGGCCAGCCGGAAGGGGTGGGTGGCGCGGGTGACGCGGACGTCGTTGGCGATCAGGTGGTCGACCAGGCGGGCGGCTGCGGGGGCGGAGCGCTGGGCGCCAAAGCCGCCGGCCGGGATGACGTACGCGCGCGGGAAGGTCGTCGTGTAGACGTCCTCGGGGCCGATGCCGGGCACGCCCGGGACCGTCTCCGGGGACACCGGCACCTGCGGGGCACCCGCCGCGCCGCGCCGGAAGACCTCGATCTGGTCGGCGATCAGGGCGGTCCGGTGCCTGTGGACGTGGTCGAGTGTCGCGCGGACGGCCGCGCCCGCCACGGCCGTGTTGACGGCCGAGCGGCGGCGCAGCTCCGTGACCGGCAGGCGGTCGTAGGCGTCGTTGTTCACCCGGAGCGGGATCTCCACCGTGTGCGCGGCCACCGTGCCGTGGAAGGCCGCGTACTGCGGGGTGAAGATCGGCGGCCAGTCGTCCCAGCCCTCCTCCTGGTCGCGGAACGGGATCTGGACCGGCTCGACACCGTCCTTCCCGGGCGTGTAGCCGAGGCCGTTGACGGCGGCCTCCATGGCGAGGGCGTTGGCGTAGGTGTTCTTCAGGAAGAGGTCGTACTCGTAGTTCTCGCCGTGCGGGGGCGTGGTGGGCTCGATGAGGGTGCCGTTGACGTAGCCGTGCAGGTCGAGCATGACGGCCGGCTGCTTGTCGAGCTCGATCTGCCGCATCGCGCGCGTCTCGGGCTGCGAGGCGGTGACGAAGTCCCGGTTCAGGTCGAAGCCGTTGGCGTTCGCCCTGGTGCCCGCGATACGGCCGTCCGGGTTCGCTGTGATGTTGAAGTAGAGGCGGCTGTGCGCGAGAAGGTCCCTGGTCTTCGCGTCGCGCGCGGTGGCGAGCCGCTCGACGATCCTCAGGGAGGCGTCGGTGCCCTCCCACTCGTTGCCGTGGATGTTGCTGTTGACGAAGACCGGTGTCTTGTACGTGCGCTTGATCTCAGGGGACTTGGCGGCGGCCACGGGCGCGTTCTCGATGAGCTCGCGCATCCGCTCCTGGGCACGGGCCTGGCGGGCGGTCTCCGGGGCCGTGACGGTGACGAGGTAGAGCCGGTGGCCGCCGGCCGAGCGGCCGGCCACCTCCACGCTCACCCGGTCGCCGAGGCGTTGCAGGGCGTTCAGCTTCGGGGCGATCGCGTGGTACGGGGTCAGGCCCAGCTTGAGGGACTTGTCGGCCGGGTTCACCGGGTCGGGGGAGAGGTGCCGGCGGCGCGGGTAGCCGCGCGTGGACGTCTGCTCGGTGACCGGGGCGGTCAGGGCCCGGCGGGCCGCGCTCGCGGGAGCCCGCGCCGCGCGGTCGCCGTCGACGGCGGCGTCCTCCCGGGTGACCGGCTTCGGGTCCGCGGCGGTGTCTTCCCGGGGGACGGGCTTCGGGTCCGCGGCGGCCGCGCCGGGGGTGAGCAGGAGCGAGCCGGTCGTGGTGAGGGCGAGGGCGGCGATCAGTAACGGTCTTGCAGGAACGGTTGTTCTCGTGGTGCGCACGCGTGCCTCCTCCGGGGCTTCCTGAGATCGGTACGGCGAGGTGTACCGGTTCGACTCAACCGCAACAAGGCCGCGTTGATGTCACCGTTGCCCCGTACGGCCCCCTCGACGGGCGCGGAGAGGGCATCCTCGACTTCGGCTGAAGCGCCCCGGAGGGGGAGCGCGAGGACTGCGAGGAGACCCCATGGCGACGATCCCTTCGCTGCCCAGCAGGGACGACGTGCTGCGCATGGCCCGCACCACCACCGACATCACCGGCCAGCTCCTGGACACCGCCGGAAACCTCACCCGGATAGCCGTCAACACCCTCGACCCACGGGACGGTTCGGGCGCCGAGGCGCTGCGCGTCCTGCGGCGGACCACGGCGGAGCTGGCCGAGGCGAGCGCGTCCCCGCAGGCGCAGGAGGCGTTCTACCGCATCGTCGACACCCTCACCCGGATCGGCACGAGCGGCGCACCCCTGGCGGTGCACCCGGTGAGCGAACCGGCGCAGGCCCTGCTCACCGCGCTCGGTGAGAGCCTGCTGCCGGTGCTGGACGCGGTGGAGCCGGCCGTCGAGGAGTTCGCGGCGGCCCTCGGAAACCTGATCGAGGCGTCCGCCCCGCTGCTGCCCACGGCGGCCGGCGTCGCGGCGGGCGTCCTGCTCGCGCTGACGCCCGTGATCCGGGCCGCGACGGAGGTGCTGAACGACTCCACGCCCGAACTACGCCGCGCCGCCGACGCGTTGACGGCCGCGCTGGCCCCGCTGATGCCGTTGCAGGTGGCCCTCGCCGAACGGGCGGCGAACGCGGGCGCCGGCGTCGTCCGCGCCGCCCTGCCCCCGCTGGCCGACCTGACGGAGGCGGCGGCGCAGGCGAGCAAGGCGGCCCGCCCGGTGTTCGTCGCCGGGGAGGAGCTGCTGGTGGCGGGACTGGAGCAGCTCCAGCCCGTGCTGCTGTCCGGCACCTCACGCGCGGGGCGGGTGGCCCGGGCGGTGGCCGTACGGGTGCGGGCGGCGGTGAACCCGGCGGCCGAGCCGGGGGTGGTGGTGGCTGTGACACCGGTGTGACCGCAGCGCGGCGAGGACGACACCGGCGCCTGGATAGAGTTCCCCCATGCGCGATCTCGGGGCGGGTTTCAGGTACCTCCTGAAGGGCCAGGGCTGGGTGGCCCGGCACGGCAAGAAGTACGGCTTCGGGCTCCTCCCGGGCCTGATCACCCTTGTCCTCTACGCGGCGGCGCTCATCGCGCTGGCGCTGTGGGGCGAGGACGCCGTCGCCTGGGCGACCCCGTTCGCCGACGACTGGTCGAGCCCCTGGCCCGGCCTGTTCCGCGGCTTCCTCACCGTCGTGCTGTTCGCCCTCGCCCTGCTCCTCGCCGTCCTGACCTTCACCGCGGTCACGCTGCTCATCGGGCAGCCGTTCTACGAGAACCTCTCCGAGCAGGTCGACCGGGACGTCTCCCCGGACGGCACCGCCCCCGAGTCGGGCCTGCCGCTCTGGCGCGAACTGTGGATCTCGGCCCGCGACAGCCTCCGGATCGTCCTGCGGGCCGCCGTCTGGGGCATCCTGCTCTTCGCCCTCGGATTCATCCCGGTCGCCGGCCAGACGGTCGTACCGGTGATCGGCCTCCTCGTCACCGGCTTCTTCCTCACCGAGGAACTCACCGGCGTCGCCCTGCAGCGCCGCGGGGTCGAACTGCGCGACCGCCTCACCCTGCTCCGCTCCCGCAAGACCCTGGTCTGGGGCTTCGGCACGCCCCTGGCCCTGGCCTTCCTGGTCCCGTTCGTCGCGGTGTTCCTGATGCCGGGCGCGGTCGCGGGCGCCACCCTCATGGCGCGCGAACTGCTCGGGGAGGAGAGCGTCCGGGACGACACGGCACCGTCCGAAGAGGAGGACGTCACCACGTGACCGAGCTGCTCGCCGTCGCCGTCATCACCGTCCTGGCCGTCATCGCCCCCGGCGCCGACTTCGCCATGATCGTCCGCAACAGCTACCTCTACGGCCGCCGCACCGGCCTGCTCGGCGCGGCCGGGGTCGCCGCCGGCGTCCTCGTGCACGTGACGTACACGATGCTCGGCGTCGGCCTGCTGATCGCCTCGTCGACCTTCCTGTTCACGGTCATCAAGCTGGTCGGCGCGGCCTACCTCGTCTACATCGGCGTCCGCACCTTCCGCGCCCGCGGCGAGGTCGAGGTCGACCTGAGCGACAAGACGGACCTCACCCCGTTGGCGGCCCTGCGCACCGGCTTTCTGACCAACGTCCTCAACCCGAAGACGACCCTCTTCGTCGTCTCGACCTTCGCCCAGGTCGTCAGCCCGGGCACCCCGGTCGCCCAGCAGGTGGGCTACGGGCTGTTCATGTCGCTGGCCCACCTGCTGTGGTTCGCCGTCGTCGCCGTGTTCTTCTCGCACGACCGGATGCGCACCCTGATGCTGCGCGGCCAGAAGGTCCTCAACAAGCTCATCGGCTCCGTCCTGGCCGGCCTCGGCGTCAGCCTCGCGTTCGCTCCGTCGCACTGATTGCGACCGTCAGGATCGACCGGACCTGGGCGATGATGTCCAGCCGGTTGCGCACGAACTCCGGGTCGGTGACCTCGGCGGTGTTCCCGGCGCCGAACCGCAGCACCGGTGTGTGCACATGCCCGCCCGGCAGCGTGCCGTGCAGCCCGAGACGGTCGCGCAGCAGCGTCGCCCGGTAGGCGATCTCGTTGGACAGGTAGTTCCCGCCGCCCCCTTCCCGGGCGGTGGACCCCTCCGTCGGCCCGTCCGGCCGTACGACGGGCTGGGTGCCGCCCGCCGGGACCTCGGTCACGCTCGTGTTGTCGTACACGGGGAAGCGCCCGGTGTCCGCCGCCACGATCTCCTGGTAGGGCAGGGTGGTCGACGTCCACTGCGGCTGCGAGGCCGGGTCGGCGACCGGGATCGTCCCGGTCCGGCTGATGTTCTCGTTGTCGGGGAAGCCGCCCCGCCAGGCCCCGTTGGTCCGCTCGATGTCGAACCGGCCGACCCGCCCCTGGCTGACGGTCGCGAACAGGTCGGCCTTCGGCAGATACGGCCGCAGCGTCCGCTCCACCGTCCCCTCCGCGAAGTCCTGCCAGCGCACCGGGAACACGGCCGTCTCGACACGCGCCGGACCGCCCGCCGTCTCGATCACCGTGCCGTCCAGGGCGAGCGCGGTGGCGCCCGACGGGTTGGAGATCCGGATGTCCCGGTCCAGGGTGAACGGGTCGAAGCCGGTGACCAGGATCCGCTTCAGCCCCTTGCCGTGCGGATAGCGGATGGCGGTCTGACCGCGCGAGGTCCGCTCCACGGCGGATATGAGCCTGGCCCGTTGTGCGTCACTCAGCCCGAACCGCGGCTCCCAGGCGCGCACTTCCCTCGTCATCCCGAGCCGCGCCCAGTACAGCGGCCGGTCGTCGTCCCGGCTGAGGTCCCCGCCCGCGGGGCCGCGCCCCTGCGCCCGGTCGACGGCCCGCCGCCACAGCTCCGAGCCCTCGCGTACGACGATCCGGCGGGCCTCGGCGTAGGAGCGCGCCGCGATGAGAGCGCGGGCGAACTCCGGTGCCACGGTGTCGAATCCGGAGCGGCGGAGGATCTCCTGGGGCACGGCTTGGCCGAGGCGCTGCTCCTCGACGGTGGGGGAGGGGACCGGCTCGGCGGCGGTGGCGGCCGTCGGGGCGCAGAGGCCGGTCAGCAGGGCGAGGCCGAGCACACCGATCCGAACACGTAGGGAATTCAAGGGAGGTCAGGTCCTTCCGTCGTGAACGTGCGGGACGTGTCGCAGTATCAGTGACGGAAGTGACGTACGCCATGGTGCGCGGCTCAGGGGATCGTCGCGGCCGCCTCCCGCAGCGCGCCCAGGAAGGCCGTCGCTGCCGGCGTGCGGGAGCGTCCCCGCACGGTCGCCGCGTACACCGCCCGGGCCGGGGCGTCCTCGTCGAGCACCCGCAGCAGGGCGACGTCCGGGCGTACGGACCCGGCGGCGAGCGCCGGAACCAGGGTCACGCCGAGACCGGCGGCGACGTACCCCTGCTTGGCCGTCCACTCGCCGACGACATGTGCGACGCGCGGCCGGAAGCCCTGGCGCAGGGCCGCGTCGAGCAGGGTGCCCTCGGGGCGGGGGCTGCCGGAGATCCACTCGGCGTCGGCGAACTCCCCGAGCCGCACCGGGCTGTCGCGGCCCGCCAGGGGGTGGCCGGCGGGGACGGCGACGTACAGGGACTCGTCGAGGAGGTGGTGCAGTGCGTACGTCTCCAGCGGGGCACGGCCCGTGGTCGACACGACCGCGAGGTCCAGGTGACCGGCGGTCAGGCGGTCCAGCAGGGCGGGGGTGAGGCCTTCCTCGCGGGTGACGCGCACGTGGGGGTGGCGGGCGCGGAAGGCGGCCAGGGCCCGCGGTACCAGCGCCGCGTCGGCGGTGGCGAACGCGCCGAACCTGAGGCGCCCGCCGGCCGCCTCACGCAGCGCGGCCAGGTCACGCCGGGCGCCGTGCAGCGCGGCGGCGACCGCTTCCGCGTGCGGTACGAGGATCCGCCCGGCCTCGGTCAGCCGCACCCCGCGCGGCAGCCGGTCGAAGAGCGGGGCCCCGCCGAGCGCGGCCTCCAGGGACGAGATCTGCCGCGACACCGCGGACTGGGTCCAGCCGAGCGTCCGGGCGGCGACCGTGAACGAGCCCTGCCGGGCGACCTCCAGGAAGACCCGCAGCCAGACGGTGGAGAGCTCCGGGAGGCCGTCGTCCGCCACCTCGGCATGCTGTTCGGGCATGGCAGCCATGCTAGACATTCGCTGGTCGCATCGACGGCCCGGCCGTAACGTCGTCGGCATGGAGAAGATCGCATTCCTGGGTCTCGGCCACATGGGCACGCCCATGGCCCGTCGGCTCCTGGCCGCCGGGCATCCGCTGACCGTCTGGAACCGGACGGCGGCCAGGGCCGAACCCCTGGCCGCCGAGGGCGCCGTGCGCGCCGCGTCCCCGCGTGAAGCCGTCCGGGACGCCGACGTGGTGATCACGATGCTCGCCGGGCCGGACGCGCTCGGCACGGTCGCCGACGCCGTCGCCACCGAGGTGCGGCCCGGCGCCTACTGGGTGGAGATGTCCACCGTCGGGCCGGACGCCATAGGTGAGTTGGCCGCCCGGCTGAAGGACGGGGTGACGCTCGTCGACGCGCCCGTCCTGGGCAGCACGGACCGGGCCGCCGCCGGCCGGCTCGGCATCCTCGCGGGCGGGGACGCGGCCGGTGTCGAACACGTCCTGGCCCACCTCGGCGAGGTCACCCGCACCGGACCGGCCGGTTCCGGGGCCGCGCTCAAACTCGTCGTCAACGCGGCCGTGATCGGGGGGATCGCCGTCGTCTCCGAGGCGCTGCGCCTCGCGGATGCGCTCGGCCTCGCCGACGACACCGCCCGGACCGCCCTGGCGCACAGCCCGCTCGGCGGAGCCGTCGCCCGCGCCTTCGCCGAGGGCGCGCACTTCGGCACCGCGCTCGCGGTCAAGGACCTCGACCTGGCCACGCGGGCGGCCCGACTGCCCGCGCTGGAGGCCGCGTTGGAGCACTACCGGCGCGCCGCCGCCGACCCGGCCGTCGCACACGCCGACATCGCCCGGGCCGCCGCCGTCATCCGTACCGCCTGAAAAGCCTCAGGAGACAGCCATGCACGTCACCCTGGACAACCCCGCCTCCGCACCCCAGCCCCTGAGTCCCTACTACTCCCAGGTCGCCCGAGTCGAACAGGCCGACGGCAGCGCCCTGTTGTTCCTCTCCGGCCAGATCGCCGAGGGCGCCACGCTCGCCGAGCAGACCCGCGGCGTCTTCGAGACCATCGCCGCCCTGCTGAAGGCGCACGGCGCGACCCTGGCCGACGTCGTCAACATCCGTACGTACCTCACGGACATCTCCAGACTGGAGGAATACGGCACCGTACGACGGCAGTTCCTGACCGGCACCCCGCCCACCAGCATGACCTTCGAGGTACCGCGCCTGTTCCGGCCCGAGGCACAGGTCGAGATCGAGGTCGTGGCCGCCGTACCCGCACCGGCCGTACCGGCGCCCTAGGCGTACCCGGCCACGACGTCGGTCGCATCGTTGGGGCAGGGCGAGATTCACGGACCGGCTTGACCCTCACGTCGCGTGAGGCTGGAGGGTGGGGTGCATGAGCGACTACTACAACGCGTTCGAGATGAGTCCCGTGCCCGCTCCCGGCCCGGATGCGGTTCCGCCGGAGCCGTTCCGTGGCATCTACGGAATGCCCGCGTTCGTGACGATCCCCACGAGCGATCTGGCCGCGTCGGTGGACTTCTGGACTCGCGGGCTCGGGTTCTTCGAGCTGTTCAGCATCCCCGGCAGGCTTGTGCATCTGCGCCGGTGGGCGTTCCAGGACGTACTCCTCGTCTCGGAGGGGAGTGTTCCGGAGCAGGCACCAGCGATGAGCTTCAGCTTCGCGTGCGTGCTCAGCCAGGTCGATTCCCTTGTCGAGGCCTGTCGTGCGCTGCGCCCGGACTCGGTCGACGGTCCACGGGACACTCCCTGGAACACCCGCGATATGACGGTGATCACCCCCCAGAACGCACGGATCGTCTTCACCGCGGCGAAGCCCTTTGATCCGGCCAGTCAGGAGGCACGGAACCTTGCAGCCATCGGGATCACCCCACCGGGCGTCGGTCGCGGCGATCATCAGGAGCATGCCTGATGACACCGACGCCGACGGCCTGACCGTCGGTCAGGTCTCGACGCGTCTGGGCGTGACAGTCCGCGCGCTGCACCACTGGGACGAGATCGGTCTGGCGCGACCGTCGCTGCGCACGGCTGCCGGATACCGGCTCTACACCGCTGGTGATCTGGAACGCCTGCACCGCATCGTCGTCTACCGTGAGATCGGTCTCGGCCTGGACAGGATTCGGGCCATCTTGGACGACCCGGCCGCAGACGTGCCCGGCGCACTGCGCGCGCAGCGCACCCAGGTCGCTGAACGGATCGACCGCCTCCAGCAGCTCAGCGCCGGACTGGACCGGATGATCGACGCCCACGAGCGCGGCCTGCTGCTGACCGTCGAGCAGCAGGCCGCGATCTTCGGCCCCCAGTGGAACCTCGACTGGCCCTCCCAAGCCCGTCAGCGCTACGGAGACACGGCGCAATGGCAGCAGTACGCCGAACGCTCAGCCTCTCGCGGTCCGGAGGAATGGCAGGCCGTCGCCGACGCCGTGGCCGCCTTCGACCGCGCCCTCGGGAATGCGATGGACGCCGGCGTCACACCCGGTAGCCCAGAAGCGAATCAACTCGTCGAGTGGCACCGCGAAGTCTTCGCCTCGTACTTTCCCCTCACCAGGCAGATGCAGGTCTGTCTCGGCCGCATGTATGAGGCCGATCCGGGATTCGCCGCCCACTACGACGGCATCCGCGCCGGCCTGGCCACGTGGTTCCGTCGAATCATCGACGCCGGCGCGCGCGCCCACGGCATCGACCCCGACACCGCGACCTGGCAGTAGAGCGCGGGTCCGGAAAGCCTGCACCCGTGGGGGCGTCCTACGGGCAGGATGGAGACGTCCAAGGACCCCGACGCGGAGGTGCCGACGTGGTGGACACAGCACAGGTACGGCGGGACGCGGCCCGGGAAGCGGTCGTCGAGGCGGCGCTCGGCAAGCTCGGCCTGGACGCGAAGGCTCGGCTGCTGTCCGGCCAGGACATGTGGTCCCTGCCCGCGCTGCCGGAGATCGGCCTGACGTCGCTCGTCATGTCCGACGGCCCGATCGGTGTGCGCGGGGTGCGCTGGAGCGCCGACGACCCGTCCGTCGCGCTGCCCTCGCCGACCGCGCTCGCCGCCACCTGGGACCCCGAACTCGCCCGCCGGGCAGGCGTGTTGCTCGCCCAGGAGGCCCGCCGCAAAGGCGTCCACCTGCTGCTCGCCCCCACGGTCAACCTGCACCGCTCCCCGCTCGGCGGCCGCCACTTCGAGGCCTACAGCGAGGACCCGTACCTGACGGGGCGGATCGGCAGCGGCTATGTCGAGGGAGTGCAGTCGGGCGGCGTCGGCACCACCGTCAAGCACTTCGTCGCCAACGACGCCGAGACCGACCGGCTCACGGTGAACAACCTCGTCGGCGAACGCGCCCTGCGCGAGCTGTACCTGGCCCCCTTCGAGGCCATCGTCGCGGGCGCCCACCCCTGGGGCATCATGACCGCCTACAACTCGGTCAACGGCACGACGATGACCGAGCACCACCACCTGGTCAACGAGGTCCTGCGCGGCGAATGGGGCTTCGACGGCTGCAACGTCTCCGACTGGACCGCCGCCCGCGACACCGTGGGCGCCCTCGACGGCGGCCTCGACGTCGCCATGCCCGGGCCGCGCACCGTGTACGGCGCCGCCCTCGCGCAGGCCGTACGGGACGGCCGGGTGGCGCAGGCGAAGGTCGACGAGGCGGTCCGCAGGGTCCTGCGGCTCGCCGCCCGCGTCGGCATCCTTCACGGCGCCGAACCGGTCGTGACGGACCTGCCGGCCGAGGTCGACGGCGAGACCCTGGCCCGCGAGATTGCCCGCCGCTCCTTCGTGCTGGTACGCAACCGGAACAACGCCCTTCCCCTGAAGCCCGGCAGGGTCGCGCTGATCGGCGCCGCCGCCCGCGACGCCCGCATCCTCGGCGGCGGTTCCGCCACCGTCTTCCCCGCCCGGGTCGTCTCCCCGCTCGACGGCCTCACCGCCGCCCTCCCCGACGGCGCCCTCACCTACGCCGTCGGCGCCGACCCGAACACCGAACTCGCCGTCGCCGACCAGGGCTTCGAGCTGCGCGCGGTCTGCCGCGACAACGACGGCCGGGTCATCGGAACCCGCTCCGCCCCGAGCGGTCACATCCAGTGGATGGGCTCCGACCTCCCCGACGGCGTGACGCACGACACCCTGCACACCGTCGAACTCACGGGCACCTTCGTCCCGCGCGAGAGCGGCCCGCACACCTTCGGTATCAAGGGCACGGGCGCCTTCACGCTCACCGTCGGAGGCACGACGTACTTCGACGACGTCCAGCGCCCCGCCGAGGACGAACCCTTCGCGGCCTTCTTCGGCGCCCCGGAGCCTCGCGCCCGGGCCGAACTCACCGCGGGCGTCCCGGTCGACGTCTCCCTCACGTACCTCGTCGAGGGCCCCGCCGACCACCCCATGAGCGTCATCGGCTTCACCCTCGCCCACCAGGGACCCCAGCGCCACCCCGACGACCTCATCGCCGAGGCCGTCGAGGCCGCCCGGAACGCCGACACCGCCGTCGTCGTGGTCGCCACCACCGACCGTGTGGAGTCGGAGGGCTTCGACCGCACCGACCTGAAGCTGCCCGGCCGCCAGGACGACCTGGTCCGCGCCGTCGCCGCCGCCAACCCCGACACCGTCGTGGTCGTCAACTCCGGCTCCCCGGTGGAACTGCCCTGGCGCGAGGACGTCGCCGCCGTGCTGCTCACCTGGTTCCCCGGCCAGGAGGGCGGCGCGGCCCTGGCGGACGTCCTCACGGGCGCGCACGAGCCCGGCGGCCGGCTGCCCACCACCTGGGGTTCCCTGGCCGACGCCCCGGTCACCCAGGTCGTCCCGGACAACGGCGAACTGCGTTACTCCGAGGACGTGTTCATCGGTTACCGCGCCTGGGAGAAGGAGGGCCGCACCCCCGCGTACCCCTTCGGCCACGGCCTCGGCTACACCGACTGGACGTACGAGTCGCTCCAGGTCACCGCAACCACCGCGCGGATCCGCGTCCGCAACACCGGCGAGCGTGCCGGGCGCGAGGTCGTCCAGCTCTACCTGGCCCCCAGCACCCCCGACCCCGCGCGCCCGGCCCGCTGGCTGGCCGGTTTCGCCACGGTCGAGGCCGCGCCCGGCGAGAGCGTGGAGGCCACCGTCGTACTGCCGCGCCGCGTGTTCGAGATCTGGGACGAGATGACCAAATCGTGGTCGTTTGTGAAGGGTTCGTACGAGATCCAGGCGGGCCGCTCGATCGCGGACCGCAGGCTCACCGCGACGACTAACGTCTGATCCGGGACAAGCCCCCCCAAGCAGCCCCGGTCCGGCACCTGACCCCGGACCGGGGCTCATCCCGGCCGTCAGCGCGCCGAGAAGCCGTACACCGTCTCCGACCGGAACACCTCACCCGGCCGCAGCACCGTGCTCGGGAACTCGGGCCGGTTCGGGGAATCGGGGAAGTGCTGGGTCTCCAGCGCGATGCCGTCGCCGGGGGCGAAGGGCTCGCTCAGATGATCCGCGGTGTAGAGCTGCAGGCCGGGCTCGGTGGTGGCCACCGTCAGGACCCGCCCGGACGCCGGGTCGTGCAACTCGGCCACCTCCACGGGCGCGTCCGTCACCCCCTTGTCGAGCACGAAGTTGTGGTCGTAGCCGGAACCGGCCTTGCGCCCCGTACGGAAGTCGAAGCGGGTGCCGGAGACGTCCTCCAGCACACCGGTCGGGATCAGGTCCGCGTCGACCGGCGTGTACCGGGAGGCGGCGATCCGCAGCTCGTGCCCGCCCGCGTTCCCGGAGCCGGCGAGGTTGAAGTAGCCGTGGCTCGTCAGGTTCACCACCGTCGGCGCGTCCGTGACCGCCTCGTACGCGATCCGCAGCGCGCCCGCCGCGTCCAGCGTGTACGTCACCGCGACGTCGAGCCGGCCCGGGAAGCCCTCCTCACCGTCCGGGCTGACCCGCGTCAGGCGCACCCCGTGCTCGACCGGGGCCGCGTCCCACACCCGCTTGTCGAAGCCGTGCTCCCCGCCGTGCAGCGCGTTCGGCCCGTTGTTCCGCGCGAGGGTGTACGTCCGCCCGTCCAGCGGGAACCGGCCACCCGCGATCCGGTTGGCGTACCGCCCGATCAGCGCACCGAGGTAGGGCTCCGGGTGCGCGAGGTAACCGTCGAGATCCGCGAACCCAAGCACCACGTTCCCACTGCGCCCGTCCCGGTCCGGCACCTCCACGGACTGCACGATCCCGCCGTACGACAGGATCCGCACCCGTATGCCCGCCCGCTCAAGGGTCCACCGGTGCACCGGTGTGCCGTCGGAAAGTGTGCCGAAGAGTTCGTTCATGCGCGGAACTCTAGGTCAGGAGGTCTTCGCCGTGACCGTCCGGTACGCGATCTCCGCCAGCCGGGCCTGACCGTTCACGCTGGGGTGGAACCAGTCCCAGGGGCTCAACTGGTCCGTGCCGAAGCGGTAGTCGTACACCGCGCCGCCGTCGTGACGGCAGCGCTCGTCCTTGGCGCAGACCTCCTTCAGCACCCTGTTGTAGTCCTCCACCCGCTTTTGCACCGTGTCCCGCCGCAGCGTCGCCGCCGCGTCCAGGGCGTCCGCGTCGCCCAGCATCGACGGGCAGATGCCGAGCTTCCACACCTGCTTGCCGAGCGGGTTCGTACGGCCCTGGGACCACAGCCGCTTCAGGTTCGGCACGCTCGCCACGTACACCTGGGCCTTGGGCAGGGCATCGCGCAGCGTGCGCAGGGCGTCCTGGAAGTCGGCGCGGAAGTCGGCGACCGACGTCATCTGGGATGTCGTCGCCCGGCAGGCGTCGTTCGCCCCCACCATCACCGTCACGAGCTGCGGCTTGCGCGCCACCGCCCGGGCGATCTGCCCGGGCAGGTCCGCGATCCGCGCCCCGGAGACCGCGTAGTTCCAGCTGCGCTCGGCCGCCCTCGCCCGCCCCAGCAGCCGTACGGCCAGACTGTCGACCTCCTTGCTGCTGCCGGTCGCCCAGGACGCCTCCGGGCAGTCCGACAGGACGGAACAGGCGTCGAAGCCGGTGGTGATGGAGTCACCGACGGCGGCGATGGAGCTGGGACTGGTGTCCCAGAGCGGGGTCGGTTTCGGGGACGGGCTGGTCTTCCGCGCCCCGGAGGGCCCGGGGGAGTCACCGCCCACGGCGTCACACCCCGCCACGCCCAGCACGGCCGCGACCGCCACGGCGAGAACGGCCCGTGAGCGGTGGCTTCGTTTCCGCATCCCCTGGTCCCCTCCCTCGCGCGGCCGTCACTCTCCCCAACCCTTACCAGCACCCGAGGGTTCCCGCCCGGCCAGGTGCAACGGCTCACACCCGTACAAGCGTCCCCCTGGGTGAATGGCAGGCGTTTCCCGGCACCGGGAGCGACGGTACGTCACACTCCTTGCGCCGCCGCACGGTAGCCTCGCCATCAACGTGGCCCGCCCGGCCGCGGCCGTTCCGCCCGTTTCCCAGATGTCCCGCTCTGCCCGGAGGTCCCGGTGACGACACGTGGAGTTCTGTACGTGCACTCCGCGCCGCGCGCGCTGTGCCCGCACGTCGAGTGGGCCGTCGCCGGGGTGCTCGGCACGCGCGTCAGCCTGGACTGGATCCGGCAGCCCGCCGCGCCGGGCACCTGGCGCTCGGAGTTCTCCTGGCAGGGCGAGGCGGGCACGGCGTCCAAGCTGGCCTCCGCGCTGAGAGGCTGGCACCTGCTCCGCTTCGAGGTCACCGCCGAGCCCTGCGCCACCGCCGAGGGCGAGCGCTACAGCTGCACCCCCGAGCTCGGCATCTTCCACGCCGTCACCGGCATCCACGGCGACATCCTCATCCCCGAGGACCGCCTGCGCGCCGCCCTGCAGCGCTCCCAGCGCGGCGAAACCGACCTGGAGTCCGAACTCTCCAAGCTCCTCGGCAAGCCCTGGGACGACGAACTGGAACCGTTCCGGTACGCGGGCGAGGGCGCGCCCGTCCGCTGGCTTCACCAGGTGGTCTGACTCCCGCTCAGCACGCGTGAAGGGCCCCCACCGGCCGGTGGGGGCCCTTCACGTATACGGATCGTACGGATGCCGGTCAGACCGTCCGGAACGCCAGCACCACGTTGTGCCCACCGAACCCGAACGAGTCGTTCAACGCGGCGATCCGCCCCTCGACCGGCAGCTTGCGCGCCTCACCACGGACGACATCCGCGTGCGCCTCGGCCTCCGGGTCGAGGTTCTCGATGTTGATGGTCGGCGGCGCCACCCGGTGGTACAGCGCCAGCACGGTCGCCACCGACTCGACTCCACCGGCACCACCCAGCAGATGCCCGGTCATCGACTTGGTCGCGGACACCGCGATGTGGTCCGTGTCGTCGCCGAACACCTTCCGCAGCGCCTTCAGCTCGGCGATGTCCCCGGCCGGCGTCGACGTCGCGTGCGCGTTGACGTGCACGAGCTCCGCCGGGTCCAGGTCGGTGCGCTCCAGCAGGTTCTGCAGCGCGTGCGCGATGCCGCGCCCCTCCGGCTCCGGCTGCACGATGTCGTGGCTGTCGGCGGAGATGCCCTGCCCGACCGCCTCGGCGTACACCCGCGCCCCGCGCTTGGCGGCGTGCTCGGCGGACTCCAGGACGATCACGCCGGCGCCCTCGCCGAGGACGAAGCCGTCGCGGGCGACGTCGTAGGGCCGCGAGGCGCCCTGCGGGTCGTCGTTGTTCTTGGACATCGCCATCATGTTGCCGAACGCGGCGATGGGCAGCGGGTGGATCGCCGCCTCCGTGCCACCGGCGACGACGATGTCGGCGCGGCCGGTGCGGATCATCTCGATGGCGTAGCCGATGGCCTCGGCACCGGAGGCGCACGCGGAGACCGGGGTGTGCACGCCCGCGCGGGCGCCCACGGCCAGACCGACGTTCGCCGACGGGCTGTTCGGCATCAGCATGGGGACGGTGTGCGGGGAGACGCGGCGGACGCCCTTCTCCTTCAGCACGTCGTACTGGTCCAGCAGGGTCGTCACGCCGCCGATGCCGGAGGCGATGACCGCGCCGAGCCGGTCCGGGTCGACGTCGGCGCCCTCACCGGCCTTGGCTTCGAAACCGGCGTCGGCCCAGGCCTCCTTGGCCGCGATCAGCGCGAACTGCGCCGAGCGGTCCAGGCGGCGGGCCTGCGGCCGGGGGATGACCTCGGTCGGCTCCACGGCGACCGGGGCCGCGATGCGGACCGCCTGCTCGGCGGCCCAGTCCTGCTCCAGGGGCTTGACGCCGGAACGTCCGGCGACCAGGCCCTCCCAGGTCGAGGCTGCGTCGCCACCCAGCGGTGTGGTTGCGCCGATACCGGTGACGACCACGGTGCGATTGGTCGAGCTCACGGGAATTCTTTCTCCAACGGATACGAGGATCAGCGGCGCCACCGCCGGGTGGCGGGGCCGGAGCACCGGCCCAGGGCAGGGCTTTTAGGCCTGGTGCTTGAGGATGTAGTCGGTCGCGTCGCCGACGGTCTTGAGGTTCTTGACGTCCTCGTCCGGGATCTTGACGTCGAAGCGCTCTTCGGCGGCGACGACGACCTCGACCATGGACAGGGAGTCGACATCCAGGTCGTCGGTGAAGGACTTGTCCAGCTGGACGTCCTCAACCGGGATGCCGGCGATCTCGTTCACGATCTCCGCGAGACCGGCGACGATCTCTTCCTGAGTGGCGGCCATGTGGCGCTCCTTCGTAGATATCCGTAAGGGTGTGGCGCCCGCCGCGGCAGCGGCAGGTGGTTGCGGTCCTCCTGTGCCGGACCGCGTGATCCGGCACGGAGTGCCTAGGGGAGGGTAACGACAGTCGCGGCGTAGACGAGACCCGCCCCGAAGCCGATGACGAGCGCGGTGTCGCCGCTCTTCGCCTCGCCGGTCGCCAGGAGCCGCTCCATCGCGAGCGGGATCGAGGCGGCCGAGGTGTTGCCGGTGGTGCGGATGTCACGCGCGACCGTGACGTGCTCCGGCAGTTTCAGGGTCTTCACCATCGAGTCGATGATCCGCACGTTGGCCTGGTGCGGGATGAAGACGTCCAGGTCGTCCGAGGTGATTCCGGCCGCGTCCAGCGCCTGCTGGGCGACCTTCGCCATCTCGAACACGGCCCAGCGGAACACCGCCTGGCCCTCCTGCGTGATCGCAGGGAACTTCTCGACCGTTCCGTCGCGGTAGTCCGTCCACGGCACGGTCTGCTTGATGGTGTCGGACTTGTCGCCCTCCGAGCCCCAGACCGTCGGGCCGATCGCGGGCTCCTGGGACGGTCCGACCACGACCGCGCCCGCGCCGTCGCCGAACAGGAAGGCCGTCGCCCGGTCCTCCAGGTCGGTCAGGTCGGAGAGCCGCTCCACGCCGATGACGAGCACGTACTGGGCCGAACCCTCGACGACCATGCCCTTGGCGAGGGTCAGGCCGTAGCCGAAGCCCGCGCAGCCCGCCGAGATGTCGAAGGCGGCGGCCCGGTCGGTGCCGAGCTTGTCGGCGATCTCCGTGGCGACGGCCGGGGTCTGCTTGAAGTGTGAGACGGTCGAGACGATCACGGCACCGATCTGCTCGGCGGAGATGCCCGCGTCCGCGATGGCCTTGCCGGAGGCCTCCAGGGACATCGCGGCGACGGTCTCCTCGTCGGAGGCCCAGTGCCGGGTCTCGATGCCGGAGCGTGAGCGGATCCACTCGTCGGACGAGTCGATCTTCTCCAGGATCACCTCGTTCGGCACGATCCGGGTGGGGCGGTAGCCGCCCACACCGAGGATGCGCGCGTACGGGGCGCCCTTGCCGGGCTTGATCTTCGCCATGCGGTCGGCTCCTTGTCAGGCGCCCGCCGCGTCAGCGGCAGGTGTTGCGGCCTCGGCGATGAGCTCGCGAGCCGCGTCGAGGTCGGCGGGGGTCTTCAGGGCCAGCGTCTTGACGCCGGGCAGGGCGCGCTTGGCGAGCCCGGTGAGGGTGCCGCCCGGGCAGACCTCCAGCAGTGCGGTGACGCCGAGCTCCTTGAAGGTCTCCATGCACAGGTCCCAGCGGACCGGGCTGGCGACCTGTCCGACCAGGCGCTCGAGCACCTCGGTGCCGGTGGCGACGGCCTTGCCGTCCTTGTTGGAGACGTAGGTGACCTTCGGGTCGGCGGGCGCCAGGGCCTCGGCGGCCTTCGCCAGCGCGTCGACGGCGGGGGCCATGTGGTGCGTGTGGAACGCGCCGGCGACCTGGAGCTTGACGACCTTGCGCACGCCCTCGGGCTTGTCCGCCTCCAGCGCGGTGATCTGCTCCTTGGTGCCGGCCGCCACGATCTGGCCCGCGCCGTTGATGTTCGCCGGGGTCAGGCCCAGCTTCTCCAGGTGCGGGAGGGTCACCTCGGGGTCGCCGCCGAGCAGCGCCGCCATACCGGTCTCGGTGATCGCGGCCGCCTCGGCCATCGCCAGGCCCCGCTTGCGGACGAGGGTCAGCGCGGCGGTGTCGTCGAGGACGCCCGCGAAGGCGGCGGCGGTGATCTCGCCGACGCTGTGACCGGCGACCGCACCCGGCGCGATGCCCTGGCCCGCCGCGTCAGCGGCAGATGAGTCAGTACCGAGTGCCGAGGCGGTCAGGAGCCCGGCCGCGACGAGCAGCGGCTGGGCCACGGCGGTGTCGCGGATCGCGTCCGCGTCGGCCTGCGTGCCGTAGTGGACGAGGTCGAGTCCGATGGCGTCGGACCAGGCGGCGACGCGGTCGGCGGCACCGGGCAGTTCGAGCCATTCAGTCAGGAAACCGGGCGTCTGAGCGCCCTGGCCGGGAGCGACGAGTACGAGCACTCTCACACTCTCTCTTGGGGACGGCCACGGCCGCCCGTGGGGACAAGGACGAAGAACAGGAAGGGGTTTTGTGGAGCCCCGACAAAACCTTAGGGCTGGAGATCTCCGTCGGCCAGACGCCCCAGGATCAGGGCGATTCGCAGCGTGAACGCCGAGCGTACATCTGAGGGCGACCATCCGGTGACGTCAGTCACACGTCGAAGCCGGTAGCGCACGGTGTTGGGATGGACGAACAGCATCCGGGCGGCTCCTTCCAGACTGCTGGCCTGTTCCAGATAGACGCTGAGCGTCTCCAGCAGCGCGGCGCCGGCCTCCTCCAGTGGTCTGTAGATCTCCTCCACCAACTGCTCACGGGCCGAGGGGTCCCCGGCGATCGCGCGCTCCGGGAGCAGGTCGTCCGCCAGCACCGGCCGCGGGGCGTCCTGCCAGGCAGAACACGCCTTCAGCCCTGCCGCGGCGGCCTGCGCGGACCGGGTCGCGGCCAGCAGGTCCGGCACCACCGGGCCCGCCACGACCGGCCCCGCCGCGAACGGCCCGATGAGCGACTTCGCCACGGCCAGCGGATTGTCGCTGCCGCCCGCGATGACGACGAGCCGGGCCCCGAGCACCCCGGTCAGGACCTGGAGCTTGGCGTGCCGGGCGGCCCGCCGTATCGCGTCCACGGTCAGCTCGGAGTCACCGTCGGGCGCGGTCCCGAGCACCACGCACACGTGCTCGGGCGAGTTCCACCCGAGGGCGGCGGCCCTGCTGACCGCCCCCTCGTCGGCCTCGCCGCTGAGCACGGCGTTCACGACCAGGGACTCCAGCCGCGCGTCCCAGGCACCGCGTGCCTCGGCGGCCTGCGCGTACACCTGGGCGGTGGCGAACGCGATCTCCCGCGCGTACACGAGCAGCGCCTCGCGCAGCACGGACTCGTCGCCGGGCGCCGCCACCTCGTCGATGGCCGACTCCATGACCTCGATGGTGGTGCGCACCATCTCCACGGTCTGCCGCAGCGTGATGGCCCGGGTCAGTTCGCGCGGCGCGGTCCCGAAGACGTCGGTGGAGATGGCCTGCGGGGCGTCCGGGTGCCGGAACCACTCGGTGAACGCGGCGATACCGGCCTGCGCGACCAGCCCGATCCAGGAACGGTTCTCCGGAGGCATCGCCCGGTACCAGGGCAGCGTCTCGTCCATCCGCGCGATGGCCTGCGCGGCGAGAGAACCGGACGACTTCTCCAGCCGCTTCAGCGTCGCGGGATGCGGGTGGACGTCGTGGGCCGCGGCTTCGTTCTTGCTGGTTTCGGGTTCGGGCACGGGACAAGACTGCCTTATCCGGACGGGAGGGTGCGCCGCCGGGTCGCTGTGAGACCTTCCGACGGCCCGTGGCGGGTCTACGGTGGTGCCCGTGATGGACGTACGGCGCGCGCACGAGCGCTACCGGGGCGGCGATCCGGCGGCCGGAATCAACACCTGGCACGCCTTCTCCTTCGGCCCCCACTACGACCCCGGCAACCTCCGCTTCGGCGCGGTGATCGCCTGCAACGAGGAGCACCTCGCCCCCGGCGCCGGCTTCGACGAGCACCCGCACAGCCACACCGAGATCGTGACCTGGGTCGTCGAGGGCGAACTGACCCACCGGGACTCCACGGGCCACGAGACGGTGGTCCGCCCCGGCGATCTGCAGCGCCTCAGCTCGGCGTCCGGCGTCCGGCACGTCGAACGCAACGACGGCCGGACACCGCTGACGTTCCTCCAGATGTGGCTGGCGCCCCGCGACCCCGGCGGCGACCCGTTCTACGAGGTCGTCCACGGCATCGCGGACTCCACGCCCTACGCCGTCCCGGAGGCGGGCGCGCTGCTGCACGTACGGCGGCTGACCGCGGGGGAACGCACGGCGGTGCCGGACGGGGCGTACCTGTACCTGCACGTCGTACGAGGTGAGGTGCGCCTGGACGGCGAGGAACTGGGCGCGGGCGACGCGGCCCGCATCACGGACGCCGAGGATCTGGAGGCGGTGGCGGTGACCCGGGCCGAGCTGCTGCTGTGGGAGATGTCCGGCTGACACGGCCTCACACGGGTTCCTCCCGGGGCCGGACCAGGCGGGCCAGCTGGGCCGCCAGGGCCCGGTGGCCCGCACGTTCCGCTCCCTGCCGCAGCCGCCCCAGGTCGGGTACGTCCAGCCGCAGTTGCCGCGCGAGCCGGTCGACGTACGACTCGGCCTCCACGCGCTCCACGCGCCGCCCGGTGCCCAGCCGCAGGTCCAGGCGTTCCAGCAGCGCACGCTTGCGCACGTTCTCGTCCTGGCACCACAGGTGGAAGAAGCTGGAGCCGCGCAGGGCGTAGGAGCCGACCCGGGTCAACGCGATGCCGTCCGGGCCGAACGCGGACTTCGGCAGCTCCACCGAGTACGTGCCGTCCGGGCGGCGCCGCGCCAGATGGGCGCCCAGCCCCCGCTGGTTCAGCCACTCCTCGGCGGCCCGGCGACTCGCCTCGCGGTGCTCCGCCTCCCGCTCCTCGGCCTCGATCACGTTCAGCACGTGCACGGCCCGCTCACACACGGCCGTGAGGGCCGGATCGGGCTCGGCATCGCCGACCTGGCTGTAGACGAGCAACCCCGGCCGCCCGTCCTCGCGCAGCCCGCGGACCACCTGGACCGGCAGGAACACCAGCTCCTCGCCCAGGCTCTCCACGTCGTCCAGGGCGGCCGGCAGGTTGAGCCGGTCGCGCTCCTGGTGGCCGACGTGCCGGGTGAGCCGGGTCAGCGCCTGGCGGTCGAAGCCGGACATGGGGTGCACCATCGTGAACCGCGGGTACTGCCTGCCGTTCAGGACCCTGCTCAGGGTGTCGTCCGACAGCAGGGTGACCGTGCGGTCGTCGTAGTGGGTCCGGGGCAGCGCGGTGCAGGCCAGTGCCTCGAAGCAGAGCTTGCGGCGGTCCTCGTGGGTCACCCGGTAGCGCCGGTCGTCCTGCACGGAGCGCAGGCCGAGCGGGGTGAGGGCGAGCCGCCCGGCGCGTTCCTCGATGTGGCCGGTCCTGGTCAGGAAGCGCACCGCCTGCGCGACCAGCGGTTCCTCCAGGGCGAAGAACCGGGCCAGTTCGGCGACGGTGTCCAGACCGCAGTACGCCAGGCCGCGTTCCAGGAAGCGGTCGATGAGAGAGAAGTCCTCGCCCTCGGTGACCGTGGCCCGGATCTCCACCCGCCACACCGGCAGCAGCAGGGCGTGCAGCCGGGTCGGGCTCAGGCCCCGCTCGACGGCGGCGTCCTCCAGGACGCGTTCCGGCGGGAACGGCATCAGCCGCCGGTCGTCACTCATGCTCCGTCCCTTCCGGCCCGGGCTTGCCCAGCCGGGCCATGACGTCGCGGTACGCCCTGATGTCGCCGCGGCTTCTGAGGTGCTCGTGGAGGTCCTGGGCGAGGGCGCGGAAGTCCGGGTCCTCGGCGCGCAGCAGGGTGCCGAGGTCGCCGACGAGGACGAGTTGCCGTTGGGCACGGGTGAAGGCGACGTTGGCGCGGCGCAGTTCCTTCAGGAAGCCGATGTGCCCCTGGGCGTTGCTGCGGGTGAAGCCGTAGAGGATCACCTCCCGCTCGCCGCCCTGGAAGGAGTCGACCGTGCCGACCGAGGCGGCGGCGAGCCTGCCGTCCCCGATCAGCGGGGACAGCTCGGCGATGACCGTGGCGACCTGCGCCCGGTAGGGCACGATGACGGTCCAGTCGCCGCCGCGCCGGTGGTAGAAGGCCGCGAGCCGGGCGAGCAGCCGCGCCTCGCAGCGGTTGAGGACGCCGCTGCGGCCGTAGGACTCCTGGGCGCGCCGGTCCGCCGACTCCTGCCGTTGCCGGGCCGGCAGCGCCCCGGTGTCCACGAAGGCGATCGGGCTGTCGAACAGCGGGTCGTGGTGGGTGTGCTCCTTGTCGGTGCGCAGCACGTTGCCGTAGAAGGCCGACGAGACGAAGCCGGCGATCTCGACGGGCATGCGGCGCTGCACGGTCAGCTGGACGACGTGCGAGGACGGCAGCCCGTCGACCAGCAGCTCCAGGGCGCTCTTCGTCATCAGCTCACGCAGTTCGGGGGAGGCGATGTCCCTGCCCCAGTTCTCCACCTCGGTGTCGAGGAACGGCGGCAGCTGCTGGTGGTCGCCGACGAGCACCCCGCGCCGCGCCCGTACGAGGGGGACGAGGGCGTCCGCCACGCCGATCTGCCCCGCCTCGTCGACGATCGCCAGGTCGAAGTCGATACCGGAGAGCTCCGGCCGGGACGCCGTGCCGATGCAGGTCGCGCCCACGACGTGGGCGTAGCGGATGAACTCCGGGACGAGCTGCTCCGACTCGGCGGCGACCGCGGCCCGCCACTCGGCCGTCAGCGCCCGCCGGGCGGCGAGCAGCGGAAGCCGCTCATCCAGCCAGCGGTGCAGCGCCCGCAGTTCGGCGTCCGCGCCCTCGGCGGGCCGGTTCAGCGGCGGCGGGGAGTCCAGGCGGGCGGCGGCGCCGGCGGCCCGTTCGGCGGCCGTGTACGCCCGGGCCAGGCCGTCCGTCCGTGCGTCGGCCGCCCGCTGCCGGAGCTGTGCGGCGCGGCGTACGGCGGGCGCCTCACGCGTGACCCGCTCCAGCTCCTGCCGCGCCTGGGCGATCGCGGTGCCGGTGGCCGCGAGCGCGGCGCGCAGTTCCTCCTCCCGGGACTCCAGCGCATCGAGCCGGTCTCGGTGGCGTTTCGCCAGGGCGCGGAAGAACCAGCCGGCCGCCGGAGTTCCCGACCGCTCCTGCGCCCGCCGGTGCTTGAGCGCCGCGCGTACCACCTCCCGCCCGACCTGATCCCGTACATCCTGGTCGGCCGCCTGCCGGGCGGTCAGCGCGTCCAGGCGCTCGCGCACCGGGCCGCCGGCCGCGCGGCGGGCCTTCTCCAGCTCGGCGGTCGCGGCGGCCTCCTGGGCCGTCAGTTCGTCGAGCCGGTCCAGCTCCCTGGACAGTTCGCCGGCCCAGGCCGTGGCGGTGTCCACGTGTGCGTACAGCTCCGTGCGCAGGGCCATGACATGGTCGATCTCCTCCGCCAGCTCGCTGATCTGACGGTCCAGCAGGTAGGGGAGGCCGTCCTCGTGGACCTTGCCCTCGTTGCCCACGCGGACCACGACCAGGTCGCGCGGCAGCTTGTCCAGGATGTTGTCGACCGCGCGGTTGGTGTGCGAGGTCACCAGCACCCGGCCCCGCGCGTCGTCCTCCGCCCGGCTGCCGGCCCGGCCGGTCGCGCAGGCGTGCGCGATCTGGGTGATGGTGCGGGTCTTGCCGGTGCCGGGCGGCCCCAGGACGATCAGGACGTCGTCCGTGGCGAGAGCCTTGCGGAACGCGGTCAGCTGATCGGGGTCCAGCGGCTCGACCGGTGCCACCGAAGGCGGCCGCAGGCCCCGCACCTGCTGTTCCGCCAGGGCGGGCAGGAGCCGGGGATTGCGGCTCTGCCCGTCCCTGAGCAGCCGCACAGCCTCCCGCTGCTTGTCGAAGACGACCGAACTCGGCGTCACGACGAGTTCGCCCTGGGGCGGAATGCGTCCCCAGGACACGGACTGGTCGAAGCGGACGGTGACCAGGCCGCCGTCCACCCGCGTGACCTGACCGCGCATCTCGATCTCGCCGCCCACCTGGACGAAGGTGCCCTCCGCCGGCCCCTCGGGGACGGCGAGCCCGAACTCGTACAGCGGACGGCGGCTGTAGCGCTGCCCGCCGGTGGCCGCGACCTTGGCGTACGGGTACGGGCCGTCGCGCCGCTCCTCCCGGGTGGTGATCCGCTGGGTGGCGTCGACGAGTTGCCCGACCCGGTCGAGGAACGCGGACTGCGCCGGGCTCGGCGCCGCCGCCGTCTCGTGGTGCCCGGCACGCGTGGTGCCGAGGCGCTGCCAGGCCCGGTGCAATTGCTCCCAGCCCGCGTCGGAGCCCTGCGGTATCTCGCGGAAGGTGAAGACCAGCTGCCACCCGGGCGGCCGGACCAGCAGGCAGGACCTGGCCAGTTCGTGATGGTCGCGCAGCCGCAGCGGATCGATGGCGCCCAGGAAGTAGCCCCTTCTGTCGTCCGTCGGGTACAGCCGCAGCCGGTACGCGGACGTGTGCAGCAGCAGGCTCGGGTCCCGTCCGCCGCCGCCCTCGTCGATCCGCGCGGGCACCCCACCGGCCAGCGCGGTCAGGTCCCGGGCGATCTGCCCGACGTCCTGGGCGGGCAGCGCCCGGTGGAGCCGGGCCTTGTCGCGCAGCTGCTTGTCCAGGGACTGGCCGGGAACGAGCACCACGGGGTGCGGCAGATCAAGGGTGGCGAAGGACACGAGGCCGCTCACTGCTCCTCTCACCTGGAGTCGGCTGTGACGTCACACGGACCCGGCCCTGAAGTGGTCGCTCAGGCCACGCAACGCCGCAGCCAGCTCCCGCGGACCCGGACGGTGCCCCGGTGCGGGCTCGAGCGCGGCACCGAGCACCGCGGTGACAGGGGACGGAAGGGCCGGGCCCACCGCGCCGAACGCCGTCGGCATACCGGGAACCGGCGGGGTACCGGTGAGCAGATGGTGGACGAGCGCGCCCAGCCGGTAGACATCCGTGGCGCCGTGGGCGTGATCCGCAGGACGGCCACGGGAGCCCCGCCGCTGCTCGGGCGCCTGGTACGGGCCGGGCGCCTCCCCGGGCTCGGGGCCGGTCGCCGCCAGTCCCAGATCGCGCAGGAACAGGTGCCCGTCGTCGCGCAGGATCAGGGCGGTCGGCTGCAGCGCCCGGTGGGACAGGCCCTGGGCGTGCAGGGCGGTCACCGTACGGCACAGCCGGGCCAGGCCGTGCAGCACCCGGTGCAGGCGCCAGGTGTCGAGCGGCCCGGTCCCCTCGGGGAGGACGGCCGCGAGGGTCTCGCAGGGCGTGCCGGAGCGCCGGGACAGCGGCCAGGCCAGGGCGAGGACCGCGGTGTCGCCGCGCCGCACGTGATGGGTGACGGGCAGGACGTCGGGCCAGTGGCGGCGGTGCTTGTGCAGCAGGTCCCGCTCGTCCGACAGCGCCGACAGGGCCGCCTCCGCCGCCGGACCGGGCTGGCTGGCGACGACCTGCCGCAGCCACACATGGCGGGAGGTGCGTGCGGTCTCCGGGGCCGGGCCGGGCAGGACACGGGCCAGTGCCTGACGCCGGACGACGCCGTGGCCGGGCGTCACGGCCTCGGCCAGCAGGTCTCCCGGGCCGTCGTGCAGCAGGCAGCGCTCCCCGTCCACGCTGACGGTGGCTCCGCCGCGCCAGGACGAGGAGTCGAGGGCCTGTCCGGCGGGGCGGGGCGCCAGCACGACCAGCGGAGCACGCGGGGGATCCGGGGGATCCGGAAGATCCGGCCGGGGACGGGGTACGGGCAGTTCCTGCAGGATGCGTACGGCGACGGCGGCCGCGTTGCGGGCGGCCACCGACTGCCAGCCCTGCTGGTCCATGACCCGCTTGCGGCCGTCCGCGAAGTCGCTGATGCCGCGTACGGTCAGCGCCGGGCTCTCGTTCAGGTGCGCGGCCTGCGCCGCCCCGGCGCTCTCCATGTCGATGGCCACCGCGTCGTTGTAGACGCGGTCGATCAGGTCGGCCAGGCGGGACGTCCGGGAGTTCAGGACGACGTCGCCCGCGACCAGCGGTTTGAAGTGCACGCGGGCAGGCGCGGAGCCGCCCGGGCCGGGGAGCCGCCCCCAGGGGTCGCGCAGCGCCCGGCGGACCCGCTGTTCCAGACCGGGCAGCGGAAACCAGGTGCTCGGCCGGGCACGAAACCCGTCGTCCTCCTCCTTGCCGCCGTGGTGCAGATAGATCTTGCTGGGCACCACCACGTCCCCCAGCTCCACGTCGTCGCGCAGGGACCCGGCCACCCCGACGAAGAACACCGCCGCAGGCCGGAAGAAGGCCATCGCCCGCTCGGTGTGCACGGCGGCGCCGCTGTTGCCCTCACCGATCTCGGCGAGCGCCACACGCCACGGCAGGCCCGGCACACGGCCGACGTCGAAGAGGGTGCCCTGCGGGTGTTCCGCCACCTCGACGTGCGTCAGATGGTGGCGTACGGCCTGGAACTCCACGGGCAGTGCCGTCAGGACGACAACCGTGGGCTCTGTGTGACGCGCTCCCCGCAACGGGCTTACCTCGTCCTTCCTGCTGAGACAAGTGGCCGTGAGAACAAGGGAGTTCACTCTAGCGAGCGGAGCGCGCGCCGGAGGCGGGAACGGTCAGGCCTCCGCGAGCACGGCGTCCGTGAACGCCGGCCACGCCTCGATCGCCCACGGCCCGAACGCCCGGTCCGTCAGGGCGACGCACGCCACCCCCGCGTCCGGGTCGATCCACAGGAACGTACCCGACTGCCCGAAATGCCCGAAGGTGCGCGGCGAGGACGAGGCCCCCGTCCAGTGCGGCGACTTGGCGTCGCGGATCTCGAAACCGAGCCCCCAGTCGTTCGGGTTCTGGTGCCCGTATCCGGGCAGCACGCCCTTCGTGCCCGGGTACTGCACGGTCGTCGCCTCGGCCACCGTCCGGGGATCCAGCAGCCGCGGCGCCTGCACCTCGGCCGCGAACCGCAGCAGATCCTCGACCGTGGACACCCCGTCCTTGGCCGGGGAGCCCTCCAGGGCCGTCCGCGTCATCCCCAGCGGTTCCAGCACCGCCTGCCGCAGGTACTCCGCGAAGGGAATGTCGGTCGCCTTCGCGAGGTGGTCGCCCAGCTGCTCGAACCCGGCGTTCGAGTACAGCCGCCGCTCACCGGGCGCGGCCGTCACCTTGTGCTCGTCGAACGCGAGCCCCGAGGTGTGCGCGAGCAGGTGCCGTACGGTCGCCCCCTGCGGCCCGGCCGGCTCGTCCAGCTCGACCGCTCCCTCCTCGTACGCGACGAGCACCGCGTACGCCGCGAGCGGCTTGGTGACCGAGGCCAGTGGGAAGCGCTGCCCGACCGGTCCGTGGGTGCCCAGGACGGTGCCGTCCGCGCGCACGACGCCCGCCGCGGCGGTGGGAACCGGCCAGTTCTCGATCAACGCAAGGCTCTTCAAGGACATGCTGTGAGCCTAAGCCGCTCACAGGTGCGGCCGCATCGAGGGGTCCCGGTCCCGGGTGAACCCCAGCGACGCGTACAGCGGCTCGGCCTCCTCGGACGCCGTGAGGAGCACGTGCCCGGCGTCCCGCTCCCGGAACCACTCCAGCAGGGCCTCCATGCACGCGCGTGTACCCGCGCCTGCGGGCGTCCGGGTCCGTCGCGACACTGAAGACGCACCCCACGCGCCCGTGCGGATGGCCGGCCCGCCCGATCCGGTGGTCCACCGTCCCGGCCGCCTGCGCCGCCAGCGCCCCCGGCCGCCGCGGATGATCGGCCACGAACACCGCGAAATCCCCGTCCGGCTCGGCCAGTCGGGCCCGCAGTGTGGGTCGCGATTCCGCGTGCCAGTGAGTCGGGCCGCCCACGGAGGACAGCGCGTCGAGCGTCACCTGCCGCGGCCGCAGCACTTCCCCGGCGTCGCCGGGCACGGCGCGTCGTACAAGACTCATGGCCCGTACGCCAACCAGCCGGTTCAAGGCGCGTCCCGCCGATTTCTTACCGTCGGCGCTTGCTTGGAGTGCACTCCAAGGTCCTACGTTGAGGTCATGACGGTGATGGAGACCACGAGCACCAGTACCGACACCTGCGCCGGCCCCCGGCCGCAGAACCGCCGGCCGGACGGCGAGGACCAGTACACCATCAGCGAGGTCGCCGCCCTCACCGGCCTGACGGCCCACACCCTGCGCTGGTACGAGCGCATCGGGCTGATGCCGCACATCGACCGCTCCCACACCGGCCAGCGCCGCTACACCAACCGCGACCTGGACTGGCTGGACCTCGTCGGCAAGCTCCGCCTGACCGGCATGCCGGTCGCGGACATGGTGCGGTACGCGGAGATGGTGCGTGAGGGCGACCACACCTACGGCGAGCGTTTCGAGCTGCTGAAGGCGACCCGCGAGGACGTACTGGCGAGGATCGCCGAACTCCAGGGCACGCTCGCCGTGCTCGACCGGAAGATCAGTTTCTACGCGGACGCCGGGCGTGCCCTGGCGTCGGAGAGGTCCCGATGACGGACGGCAGGATCACGAAGGTGAAGCTCGGCGCGGACGGCCCCGAGGTGGGCGTCCAGGGCCTCGGCTGCATGGGCATGAGCTTCGGCTACGGCCCCGCGGACGCGGACGCGTCCCGGGCGACCCTGGAGCGGGCCCTGGAACTGGGCGTCACGCTCTACGACACGGCGGACGCGTACGGCGCCGGGGCGAACGAGCGGTTCCTGTCGCCGTTCTTCAAGGCGCACCGCGACGAGGTCGTCATCGCGACCAAGTTCGCCCTGTCGATCCCCCCGGACGACCCGACGAAGCGGATCATCCGCAACGACCCGCCCTACATCCGCCAGGCCGTCGAGGCGAGCCTGAAGCGCCTCGACGTCGACGTGATCGACCTCTACTACATGCACCGGCGTGATGTGAACGTGCCGATCGAGGAGACCGTCGGCACCATGGCCGAACTGGTCCGCGAGGGCAAGGTGAAGCACCTGGGCCTGAGCGAGGTCACCGCCGACGAACTCCGCGCGGCCCAGGCCGTCCACCCCATCGCCGCCGTGCAGTCGGAGTGGTCGCTGTTCAGCCGGGACATCGAGGCGAAGGTGGTGCCGGCGGCCCGCGAACTCGCAGTGGCGCTGGTTCCGTACTCACCGCTCGGCCGGGGCTTCCTGACGGGCTCCTTCACGAACGCCGAGACAGACCTGTCCGCCGATGACTTCCGCCGCCGGCAGCCCCGCTTCACCGGCGAGAACGCCGCCGCCAACGCGGCACTGCTGGAGCCGATCCGCACGGTGGCCAAGTCCCACGACGCGACCCTCGGCCAGATCGCCCTGGCCTGGGTACAGCAGCGGGCGGCGGTCCACGGCCTCCCGGTCGTCCCGATCCCGGGCACGCGCAAGCCGACCCGGGTGGAGGAGAACGTACAGGCCGCACGGATCGTGCTGACCGAGGAGGAACTGACCCTGCTGGATCCCATCGCGGGCCGGGTGGCAGGCGACCGTTACCCGGACATGCGGTTCGCTTCGGCCGGCCGCGAGTAGCGGGGACACCTTTCGGGCGCTGGAACCGCAACGCGCTCGGGGGCGCGGGGAACTGCGCGAGCTACCCACCCACAACCCGCGCCCCACCACCGGAGGTACCTGGCAGACGCTAGAGCTCAGCCAGCAACTCCGCCTTCTTCACCGAGAACTCCTCATCCGTCACCAACCCGGCCTGGTGCAACTCCCCGAGGTGACGGATGCGCTCGGCGATGTCCGCGGGATCCCGTCGCGGCGCAGCCGCGGACACCGCGGCCACCGGCCCACATGTCCGCACCGCCGCCAACACCGCCGCAGCGAACGGCAGTGACTCGTGCACCGGCCCATACCCCAGCCCGAACACCACCGCCGCCGGATCCTGGTCGGCCTGCGCCGGCTGCGGCGTGGCCGCATCGCGCCGCAACAACCGCAGATGCCCCTCGAACACCTCGGGGGACCGCCACTCCACCCCACTGAGGTCGGCGACCGCGAACGTCTGGTCGCCGGCCTTCCACTTCGCCGACGACGCCCCGGTCCAGAACCACCGGAACGACACCGACGTCCCGTCGAAGGACGCCTTCGCGTCGTACGCCTTGAACGACTGCGGCCCCTCCGGCGCCCGCACCAGGAACCGTTCGGCAGGCCCGGACCCGGTCAGCTGCCCGCGCAGTTCGTCGGCGTAGTACTCGGCGAGCACCTCCCGCTCGGCGGGCAGCACCAGCCGGTAGGGGTCGCAGCTCTCCTTCAACTGCCCGGCCGCCGCCTCCATCAAGGGGTCCGCGCCCGGCCGGGGCTCGGCCCGCAGGACGACCGTGCCACGCTTCCCGGGCGTCAGCGTCACCCGGGCGATCGCCTCCAGCGGAACACGTCTTTCCCCGAGCGCCTGGAACAGCTTGGGTGTTCGAATCCCCCGTTCGTAACGGATGAGCACGGAGTCGGACTCGAACTCCCAGACGGCATGAAATCCGGCCAGTACGTCACCCATGCGGCTCATCGTATGCGGCACGCCCTCCTTCGTCCCCTCCCCGCGCACACCGCAGTTCCTGCTGTCTCTACGCGCGTCCGGCCGTCGTCGTGCCGGGCAGACCCGTCCGGCAGACGCCGTCTTCGCGTGCGCAGTCCACCGCGTCGTACGCGCCGACTCCGATCTCGGCGAAGTTCGCCAGGCTCTCCGTGCCGGGCACGAAGTAGCCGCTGTGTCCCTCGGCGCCCCGTGCCGACAGCACCCGCGCACCGAACCCGGCGGAGACCGGGTCGGCGCCGTGGCCGAGCCCGCCGACCTCGAGGTACGGCACGTCCTGAACCCAGTCGTCGGCGTCCCGCATGGCCCACACGTGGGCGGTGGTGCGCAGCTGGGAGACCTGCTCGACGCGCATGCCGGGGCTGCCGGCCACCGCGATGTCGGCCACCCGGCCCGGCAGGGTGCGCGCGGCGAGCCCGCACACCACGGAGCCGTAGCTGTGGCAGAACAACGAGACCGGCGAGACGCCGGGCAGCCCGCGCAGCATCGCGTTCAGCCGTACGGCACCGACCTCCGCGCGCATCGCCGTGGCCGCGTCCATGCCGAGCCCACTGGGCGCCGTGTAGTCGGCCCAGGCGATCACGGCCGTACGCGTCGCCGGGCTCGCCGCGCGCTCGGCCGCGTACAGCGACTCGGCCATGCCGGCGGGCGCCGAGTACTTGCGGTGGGTGCGCTGGAAGGTGAGCAGGTCGGTGTCGACGCCGGGGACGACGACGGAGACCCGCTCGGCCCGGCGCAGATCACCGAACACCTCGGCGACCCGGCCCGAACCCTCCGGGTCGAAGGCGAGGATGCGGCGGCCGGAGCCCATCAGCGCCTCGAAGCGGTGCATACGGCGGCCCGCCTCGTGCTGCCCGGCCGGAGTGAGGCCGCTGTCATGCATGCGTTCGAGCTCGACCTCGCGCGCCTGGCCGATGGCGATGCGGTTGGCCCGGTAGCGCAGTTCGACCGGGGCGCCGTTCATGTTGCCGACCGCGAGCGGATAGCGGCGGGCGAGGCTCGCGCGCTGTCCCTCGGTGAGGGAGGCGAAGAAACGGGCCAGGCGCGTGGGGGCCGACCGGGGGTCCGGCAGCCGGTGCCCGTCGATGCGGCCGTGCTCCCAGGCGCTGAGCGAGGCCTGGAGCGGTGTCTCACTCCGCTGGCTCCGCAGGGCGGTCCAGCCGGTGGTCGCCAGCATCACGAACACCACGGCCAGCGCGAGCAGGGCGCGCCAGACGTTCAGTTGCGGGGAGGTGTCGAAGGAAGTCACTGAAAGGACACACTAGGAGAACGAGAGGGTCTCGCGTTAACCAAGTGACTGGGATCACGTTTCGACAAAGGTGATACGGGTTTCAGTCCGCACGCCAGTTCCCCACCAGGGCGGGACCCACGTGGTCGAGGTAGGCGGTCATCAGTTCGCGCATCGCCCCGAGGCTGTAGTCGTCCCCGGCGGACCACATCCGTTCCGTGACGCGGATCACTCCGCCGAAGAGGGCCACCACGATCCGCGGGCGCGGATCCGCGTCCACGTCCAGCCCCTCCCGCTCGGCGATGATGCGCGCGAGCTGCTCCTCCAGCTCCGCCGAGCGGCGCAGGTGCGCGGCGAGCAGCGCGGGCGTCGACTCGATCACCTGGTAGACGCGCATGTGGAGGTCGATCGGCACGATCTGCTCGACGGCCTCGTTGATCGTGTCCCAGCTCTCCAGCACGGCGCGGCGCAGCGCCTCCAGCGGGGCCTCGCCGGGCGGGCGGGCCCGTACGGCTGCGACGACGTGCGACTCCGCGAGCCGCGGCACGAAGAACGCCGCCTCCTCCTTGCTGGCGAAGTACCGGAAGAACGTGCGCTGCGAGACGTCGACGGCCGCGGCGATGTCGTCGACGGTCGTCGCCTCGTACCCGCGTGTTGTGAACAGTTCGAGGGCGGCCCGCAGCAGCGCGTCCCGGGTGCGCTGTTTCTTGCGTTCGCGCAGGCCCGGGCTGCCGTGCTCGCTGTCCGCCGTCTTCAAGGGCTCTCTCTCCTCCGAACTGTTTTCCCAGTTCAGGCTATAGGGAGTCTCGTGTCAGTTACCGACTTGTGAATTGGTTTGTCAACTGTCAGTGGCTGTCATTAGCCTCGAACACATGACTAGTCAGACCACCATCGACACGACGGGGCCGGGGGACAAGGCGCCGCCGGCCTCGCCGGACGCGACGCCGGCCAAGGGGCTGCGCGGCCACCCCTGGCTCACCCTCATCACCGTCGCAGTGGGGGTCATGATGGTGGCCCTCGACGGCACCATCGTGGCCATCGCCAACCCGGCCATCCAGAGAGACCTCGGCGCCAGTTTCGCCCAAGTCCAGTGGATCACCAACGGATACTTCCTCGCCCTCGCGGTCGCCCTGATCACCGCGGGCAAGCTCGGCGACCGCTTCGGTCACCGCCAGACCTTCCTCATAGGCGTCGTCGGCTTCGCCGCCGCCTCGGGCGCCATCGGCCTGTCCGACAGCATCGCGCTGGTCGTCACCTTCCGGGTGCTGCAGGGCCTGTTCGGCGCGCTGCTCATGCCGGCCGCGCTCGGCCTGCTGCGCGCCACCTTCCCCGCCGAGAAGCTCAACATGGCGATCGGCATCTGGGGCATGGTCATCGGCGCCTCCACCGCCGGCGGCCCGATCCTCGGCGGCGTCCTCGTCGAGCACGTCAACTGGCAGTCGGTGTTCTTCATCAACGTGCCGGTCGGCATCCTCGCCGTGCTCCTCGGCGTGTGGATCCTGCTGGACCACCGCGCCGAGAACGCGCCGCGCTCCTTCGACGTCCTCGGCATCGCCCTGCTGTCCGGCGCGATGTTCTGCCTCGTCTGGGGGATCATCAAGGCCCCGCCGTCCGAATGGGGCTGGGGCGACGGCAGGACGTGGGCCTTCCTCGGCGCCTCCGTGCTGGGCTTCGCGCTGTTCGCCTGGTGGGAGACGAAGGTGAAGGAGCCGCTGATCCCCCTGGGGCTGTTCCGCTCGGTCTCGCTGTCCGCGGGTGTCGTGCTGATGGTCCTGATGGCCATCGCCTTCATGGGCGGCCTGTTCTTCGTCACCTTCTACCTGCAGAACGTGCACGGCATGGGCCCGGTCGACGCCGGTCTGCACCTGCTGCCGCTCACCGGCATGATGATCGTCGGCTCCCCGCTCGCCGGCGCGATGATCACCAAGCTGGGCCCGCGTGTCCCGCTGGCAGGCGGCATGGCGGTCACCGCGATCGCCATGTACGGCATGTCCACGCTGGAGACGGACACCGGCAGCGGCATCATGTCCGTCTGGTTCGCCCTGCTGGGCCTCGGCCTCGCGCCCGTCATGGTCGGCGCCACCGAGGTCATCGTCGGCAACGCCCCCATGGAGCTGTCCGGTGTCGCCGGCGGTCTCCAGCAGGCCGCGATGCAGATCGGCGGCAGCCTCGGTACGGCCGTACTGGGCGCCGTGATGGCCTCCAAGGTGGACAACGACCTCGCCGACAACTGGAAGGACGCGGGGCTTGCGCAGCTCACTCCGGAGCAGCTGGGTCAGGCCGCCGAGGCGGTGCAGGTCGGCGTGGCGCCCGTGGCCAAGGGCACGCCGGAGCCCATCGCCGCGAAGATCACCGAGGTCGCGCACGACACGTTCATCTCCGGCATGAGCCTGGCGTCGCTCGTCGCGGCGGGGGTGGCGGCCGTGGCCGTGCTCGTCGCGTTCCTCACCAAGCGCGGGGCGAACGCGGAGGCCGGTGCGGGCGTCGGTCACATCTGACCCGGATCCGGTCCCGTTCGCCTATCAGGGTGAACAGGACCGTCGATCTCTCCCCTCCGGCCGCGCCGCAGGTCACAGTGGGTCAAGTCCTCCGCAGGGCACGGGGGACGGTTGCTGCGGGCGCGCTGCCGGAGGGGGGCAGCGCGCAGGCAGCGCACCCGCGTGCCGTACTTCCGTTGAAAACGGCAGGATTGCCGACCGCATCGGGGGTACTCGCCACACCGAACCCCGAACGAACCCGAACTCGACGCGGGGTTCAAGGAGTTGATGATGGCGAGCTTCGGACACGGAACGCGCAGGTACCCCCGCTCACGTGGCCGGACGTGGTCACGGACCGGGCCGGATCGCGCGACGCTCGGAATCATCGGAGTCATCTGCGCGGTCGTCGGATTCTTCGTGCTGGGGATCATCCTCGGCCCCGTGGCGATCGTCTGCGGCTGGCTCGCCATGGGCCGCACCTGGGCGGGTTCCCGCCCCGTACCGGCCGTGGTCGCCCTCGTTCTGGGCGCTATTGACACGCTCCTGGCAGTCATCTGGCTCGCCGGAGCGACAACCCCGGGCAACGGAATGCTGTTCTGACCCGGGCAAGTGAGGGAAGGGCCTCCGGCGGTTCGGCCGGGGGCCCACCTCGTGCCTCCGGCGGTGGGGATGCGTGCCGCCCGGGGCGGCACGGGTGGGCGCGGGCGGGCGCGGGCGGCACCCCGTGGCGCCGGGTTGCGCAACTCCCGGCCCCAGCACCGACGCCGGGCAGCCGGTCACCTGGTCCGCGGCACACCTACTTGGCCGACGTCGACGTCCCCTTCAGCACTGCCAACTCGTCCCGCAACGCCCGCACCTCCTCCGTCAACTCCCGTATCGCCTCCGTCTGCCGCCGCTCCTCCACATCGTCCTTCTCGAACCGCGCTATGAACCACGCCGCGATGTTCGCGGTCACCACACCCAGTAGCGCGATCCCGGACAGCATCAGCCCGACCGCCAGCATCCGCCCCAGCCCCGTCGTCGGCGCATGGTCGCCGTACCCCACGGTCGTCATCGTGGTGAACGACCACCACACCGCGTCACCCAGCGTCCGGATGTTCCCGTCCGGTGAGTCCCGCTCCACCGACAGGACCGCCAGCGACCCGAACATCAGCAGCCCGACCACCGACCCGGCGACGTACGTCGTCAGCCGTATCTGGGAGGCCATCCGCGCCCGCTGCCCGACCAGCAGCAGCGTCGACACCAGCCGCAGCAGCCGCATCGGCTGCAGCAGCGGCAGCAGCACCGCGGCCAGGTCGAGCCAGTGCGTCCGTACGAACTCCACGCGCCGCTGCGCGAGGGCGAGCCGTATGGCGTAGTCGAGCGCGAACGCGCCCCACACCACCCACTCCACGGCCGTGCACACGGCCACCACGTCCCGGCTCGCGTCGGGCCGGACGATGGGCACGGCGTAGGCGACGGCGAAGGCCACGGCCAGGCCGAAGAGCGGCCGTTGTGTGTGCTGTTCCCAACGGACTTGGGCCGACTGCTGCTTCATGGCCGAATCGTAGGAAACGTGAAGGGGTGGTGTACGCCCAGGTACACCACCCCTTGACGGCAGCTCGTGCTTAAGCGTCGCCGCCCGCGACCCCGGGGTCGGCCGCCGCCACGTCCAGCACCTGATAGCGGTCGATGGCCTGCTTCAGCACCGAACGGTCGACCTTGCCCTCGCGGGCCAGCTCGGTCAGCACCGCCACCACGATGGACTGCGCGTCGATGTGGAAGAAGCGGCGGGCCGCACCACGCGTGTCGGCGAAGCCGAAGCCGTCGGCGCCGAGGGACTGGTACGTGCCGGGCACCCAGCGCGCGATCTGGTCGGGAACCGACCGCATCCAGTCGGACACGGCCACGAACGGACCCTGCGCGCCGGCCAGCTTCCGCGTCACGTACGGCACCCGCTGCTCCTCCTCGGGATGCAGCAGGTTGTGCTCCTCGCAGGCCACGGCGTCGCGCCGCAGCTCGTTCCAGGAGGTCGTCGACCAGACGTCGGCCTTGACGTTCCACTCCTCGGCGAGGATCTTCTGCGCCTCGATCGCCCAGGGGAGCGCCACGCCGGACGCCATGATCTGCGCCGGGACGGAGCCCGCCGTGCCCTCGCTGAAGCGGTAGATGCCCTTGAGGATGCCCTCGACGTCCACGTTTTCCGGCTCGGCCGGGTGCTGGATCGGCTCGTTGTAGACGGTCAGGTAGTAGAAGACGTCCTCACCGTGCGGGTACTCCTCGGAGCTGCCGTACATGCGGCGCAGGCCGTCCTTGACGATGTGCGCGATCTCGAAGCCGAACGCCGGGTCGTACGCCACACAGGCCGGGTTCGTGGAGGCGAGCAGCTGCGAGTGGCCGTCCGCGTGCTGGAGGCCCTCACCGGTGAGGGTCGTACGGCCCGCGGTCGCGCCCAGCACGAAACCGCGCGCCAGCTGGTCGGCCATCTGCCAGAACTGGTCGCCGGTGCGCTGGAAACCGAACATCGAGTAGAAGACGTAGACCGGGATGAGCGGCTCGCCGTGGGTCGCGTAGGCCGAGCCCGCCGCGATCAGGGAGGCCGTGCAGCCCGCCTCCGAGATGCCGTCGTGGAGCATCTGACCCTGCGGCGACTCCTTGTAGGCGAGCAGCAGGTCACGGTCGACCGCCTCGTACTGCTGGCCCAGCGGGTTGTAGATCTTCGCACTCGGGAAGAAGGAGTCCATGCCGAACGTGCGGTACTCATCCGGCGCGATCAGCACGAAACGCCTGCCGATCTCCTTGTCACGCATGAGGTCCTTGAGGAGACGGACGAAGGCCATGGTCGTCGCGATGGACTGCTGGCCCGAGCCCTTCTTCACGGTCGCGTACGTCTTGTCGTCCGGCAGGCTCAGCGGCTTCGACCGTACGACGCGCGTGGGCACGTAACCGCCGAGCGACTTGCGGCGGTCGTGCATGTACTGGATCTCCTCCGAGTCCCGGCCCGGGTGGTAGTACGGCGGCAGGCCGGACTCCAGCTCCTTGTCGGAGATCGGCAGGTGCAGACGGTCACGGAAGTGCTTGAGGTCGTCGACCGTCAGCTTCTTCATCTGGTGCGTCGCGTTGCGGCCCTCGAAGTTCGGGCCCAGGGTCCAGCCCTTGATCGTCTTGGCCAGGATGACCGTCGGCTGGCCCTTGTGCTCGACGGCCGCCTTGTAGGCCGCGTAGATCTTGCGGTGGTCGTGACCGCCGCGGCCCAGGTGCAGGATCTGGTCGTCGGTCATGTTCTCGACCATCGCGCGCAGCCGGTGGTCGTCACCGAAGAAGTGCTCGCGGATGTACGCGCCGGTCTCGGTGGCGTACGTCTGGAACTGACCGTCCGGCGTGATGTTCATCTTGTTGACCAGGATGCCGTCCCGGTCCTGCGCGAGCAGCGGGTCCCAGGTGCGGTCCCAGATCAGCTTGATCACGTTCCAGCCGGCGCCCCGGAAGACCGACTCCAGCTCCTGGATGATCTTGCCGTTGCCGCGCACCGGGCCGTCGAGGCGCTGCAGGTTGCAGTTGACCACGAAGGTCAGGTTGTCCAGGCCCTCCCGGGCGGCGAGCGTGAGCTGGCCCAGCGACTCGGGCTCGTCCATCTCGCCGTCGCCGAGGAACGCCCACACATGCGACTTCGACGTGTCGGCGATCCCGCGTGCGTGCATGTAACGGTTCATGCGCGCCTGATAGATCGCGCCGATCGGGCCGAGGCCCATCGACACCGTCGGGAACTCCCAGAAGTCCGGCATGAGGCGCGGGTGCGGGTACGACGACAGGCCGTACGGCGCCTTCGACTTCTCCTGGCGGAAGCCGTCCAGGTGCTGCTCGCTGAGCCGGTCCAGCAGGAACGCGCGGGCGTAGATGCCCGGCGAGGCGTGCCCCTGGAAGAAGACCTGGTCGCCGCCGTCGCCCTCGTCCTTGCCGCGGAAGAAGTGGTTGAAGCCGACGTCGTAGAGCGAGGCGGAGGAGGCGAACGTGGCGATGTGGCCGCCGACGCCGATGCCGGGCCGCTGGGCCCTGGACACCATCACGGCGGCGTTCCAGCGGGTCGCGTTGAGGATCTTGCGCTCGATCTCCTCGTTGCCCGGGAAGAACGGCTCACTCTTGGTGGGGATGGTGTTGACGTAGTCCGTGCTGCGCATCTCGGGCACGGCCACGCGCTTCTCGCGGGCCCGCTCGATCAGCCGCAGCATCAGGTAGCGGGCCCGCTCCCGGCCGCGCGCGTCGACGGCGGCGTCGAGGGAGTCGAGCCACTCCTGCGTCTCTTCGGGATCGAAGTCAGGAACCTGACTCGGAAGGCCGCCAATGATGATCGGGTTTCGATCGGATGCGGAAGCCACGCTGTTCCTTACCTGTCAGAGGGCCGTGCGAGGGCCGCTGTTTCGCTGATGTCGCTGGGGCTGCGCCGCTCCCCATGGTCTACCTAGGGACGGAAAACGTCATCTCTACCGAGTGGTAACCCGGGTGGGGAGCGGTTCCGTGACGTATGGGCGAATACCTTCGAGTCTCGTACTCGCAGACGATTCCCAAACGTGCAAACAGGGCAGAAAGGTGTGGTGTGTGTCACTACGGACCATGATGGTGTGCATGGAGTTGCGGTGACACGGCCAGGATCGTCACCGTTTCGGCGGTCTGAACGGCCGGGTACTTGCGCGATCCGCCCCGCCCGTGTGGACTACGGCCAATGCTTCGCGCACGCGCGTGGCTGAGATATTCCCAAAACATGATCAGGAGGCAACCCGTGAGCGCGACCGCGGACCACGCGGAGGAGCGGACGAACCCTGCCGCCAGGCTGGGGTTCCAGCCCGGGCAGGTGGTCCAGGAGATCGGCTACGACGACGACGTGGACCAGGAGCTCCGCGAGGCCATCGAGGAAGCCATCGAGGGCGACCTGGTGGACGAGGACTACGACGACGTGGCCGACGCCGTTGTGCTGTGGTTCCGTGACGACGACGGCGACCTGACGGATGCGCTGGTGGATGCCACCACGTACATCGAAGAGGGCGGCGCGATCCTGCTCCTCACGCCGAAGACCGGCCGTGCGGGGTATGTGGAGCCGAGCGACATCTCGGAGGCCGCCACGACGGCCGGTCTGACGGCGTCCAAGAGCGTCAGCGTCGGCAAGGACTGGAGCGGCAGCCGGCTGGCGACGCCCAAGGCTGCCAAGTCCAAGCGTTAGTCGTACGGCAGGGCGGGCCGACGACGTCGGCCCGCCCGTCGGCCTGTGACGATCCCTGCGTAGGGTGTTCTCGCCCGAACAACCTCCGAAGGGACGAACAGGACCATGGCGATCCAGGTCGGCGAAAAGGCTCCCGACTTCGAGCTCAAGGACAACCACGGCGCGACCGTGAAGCTCTCCGACTTCCGCGGTCAGAAGAACGTGGTGCTGCTCTTCTACCCCTTCGCCTTCACCGGCGTGTGCACGGGCGAACTGTGCGAGCTGCGTGACAACCTGCCGCAGTTCTCCGACCGCGACACCCAGCTGCTCGCCGTCTCCAACGACTCCATCCACACCCTGCGCGTCTTCGCCGAGCAGGAGGGCCTGGAGTACCCGCTGCTGTCCGACTTCTGGCCGCACGGCAACGTCTCGCGCGCCTACGGCGTCTTCGACGAGGACAAGGGTTGCGCCGTGCGCGGGACCTTCATCATCGACAAGGAGGGCGTCGTGCGGTGGACCGTCGTCAACGGCCTGCCGGACGCCCGCGACCTGAACGAGTACGTGAAGGCGCTCGACACCCTGTGATCTCGACACCCTGTGAAGCCGAAAGTGTTCGACACCCTGTGATTCTTCGGCTCCAGGGCCTGCGGGGGGCGGGAACCCGTCACTAGGATCGACTCGTTGATCCGACATCCGAGTACGACGGGGCATCCCGCCCCTGGACACCAATGGAGGACTCGTGGGAGTCAGCCTCAGCAAGGGCGGCAACGTATCGCTGACCAAGGAGGCGCCGGGCCTGACCGCGGTCATCGTCGGTCTGGGGTGGGACGTCCGCACCACGACCGGCACCGACTTCGACCTGGACGCGAGCGCGCTGCTGCTGAACAACTCCGGCAAGGTCATCAGCGACCAGCACTTCATCTTCTTCAACAACCTCAAGAGCCCGGACGGCTCCGTCGAGCACACCGGTGACAACCTCACCGGTGAGGGCGAGGGCGACGACGAGCAGATCAAGGTGAACCTGGCCACGGTCCCGGCCGAGATCGAGAAGATCGTCTTCCCGGTCTCGATCTACGACGCCGAGAACCGCCAGCAGTCCTTCGGCCAGGTGCGCAACGCGTTCATCCGCGTCGTGAACCAGGCCGGCGGCGCCGAGATCGCCCGCTACGACCTGAGCGAGGACGCCTCCACCGAGACCGCCATGGTCTTCGGTGAGCTCTACCGGCACGGCGCGGAGTGGAAGTTCCGCGCCATCGGCCAGGGCTACGCCTCGGGCCTGCGCGGCATCGCGCAGGACTTCGGCGTGAACGTCTGAGCCACCTGAAAGTCCCGTCGTCCGGCGCCGCACGGTTTACGTGCGGCGCCGGACGCGCAGGACAGCCAGAGAAGCATCACCTCGGGGAGGGACCAGCATCATGGGCGTCACGCTCGCCAAGGGAGGCAACGTCTCCCTGTCCAAGGCCGCACCGAACCTCACGCAGGTGATGATCGGGCTCGGCTGGGACGCGCGCTCCACCACGGGAGCACCCTTCGACCTCGACGCCAGCGCGCTGATGTGCAACAGCGGCCGGGTGCTCGGGGACGAGTGGTTCATCTTCTACAACCAGCTGAAGAGCCCGGACGGTTCGGTGGAGCACACCGGTGACAACCTCACCGGTGAGGGCGACGGCGACGACGAGTCGGTCCTGGTCGACCTCTCCAAGGTGCCGCCCCAGTGCGACAAGATCGTCTTTCCGGTCTCCATTCACCTGGCCGACGAGCGCGGCCAGACCTTCGGCCAGGTCAGCAACGCCTTCATCCGCGTGGTGAACCAGGCCGACGGCCAGGAACTCGCCCGGTACGACCTCAGCGAGGACGCCTCCACGGAGACCGCCATGATCTTCGGCGAGCTCTACCGCTACCAGGGCGAATGGAAGTTCAGGGCGGTCGGACAGGGGTACGCGTCGGGGCTGCGGGGCATCGCTCTAGACTTCGGAGTCAACGTTTCGTAAAGCCGGATGCGGCGCGGGGGAGATACCCGTACATACACGATTGGGTAGCCAGTGGTTCTGAAAACCTTCGGGTGGTCGTTCGCGGTCACCGCGCTCGGCCTCGTCGCAGCCATCTTCTACGGGGGGTGGGCCGCGTTCGGCATCGTGGCGATCCTCTCCGTCCTCGAGATCTCGCTGTCCTTCGACAACGCGGTGGTCAACGCCGGAATCCTGAAGAAGATGAGTGCCTTCTGGCAGAAAATCTTCCTCACGATCGGCATTCTGATCGCCGTCTTCGGTATGCGGCTCGTCTTCCCTGTCGTGATCGTCGCGGTCAGTGCCCAGCTCGGACCGATCGAGGCCGTCGACCTCGCGCTCACCGACAAGGACCGTTACCAGGAGCTCGTCACCGACGCCCATCCGTCGATCGCCGCGTTCGGTGGCATGTTCCTGCTGATGATCTTCCTGGACTTCATCTTCGAGGACCGGGACATCAAGTGGCTGGGCTGGCTGGAGCGGCCCCTGGCCAAGCTCGGCAAGGTCGACATGCTGTCGGTCTGCATCGCCCTGATCGTCCTGCTGATCTCCGCGATGACCTTCGCGACCCACGCCCACCAGCACGGCGGCACGCACGTCGACAAGGCCGATACGGTCCTGCTCTCCGGCATCGCGGGTCTGATCACCTACATGATCGTGGGCGGTCTCTCCGGCTACTTCGAGGACAAACTCGAAGAGGAGGAAGAACGCGAACACGAGCAGGAGGAAGAGGCCGTCCGCGCCGGCAAGCCGCGCTCCGCCGTCGTCGTGGCCGGCAAGGCCGCGTTCTTCATGTTCCTCTACCTGGAGGTCCTGGACGCGTCCTTCTCCTTCGACGGCGTGATCGGCGCCTTCGCCATCACCAACGACATCGTCCTCATGGCCCTCGGCCTCGGCGTCGGCGCCATGTACGTCCGGTCGCTCACCGTCTACCTGGTCCGCCAGGGAACCCTCGACGACTACGTCTACCTGGAGCACGGCGCGCACTACGCGATCGGTGCGCTCGCCGTGATCCTGCTCGTCACCATCCGGTACGAGATCAACGAGTTCATCACCGGCCTGGTCGGCGTCGTCCTGATCGCCTGGTCCTTCTGGTCCTCCGTCCGCCGCAACCGCGCGCTGGCGGCGGCCGAGGGAAAAGCGTCGGGCTCGGACGAGAAGACTGAAGTCTCGTCCGGGGTGTGACACCCCTCCGGGTGAGGAACGCTCTGTGCGGGGCGGCCACCGAGGACGACTCCTCGGGGCCGCCCCGCCGGTCGTCAAGGCCCGTGGGCCCCGCCTGGGCCCATGGGTCCTTCACATGAACCTGGGGGCGGAATGGGCTTCTTGGACGGACTCCGGCGCGGACGTGCGGTCGACTTCGACTCGGGCAACGCGGCGACGAACGCCATCGAGCTGACCAAACGGCACAGCCAGGTCTCCCTGACCAAGCAGGGCGCGGCCACCGGCCATCTGCGCATCAACCTGAACTGGCGCATGCGGACCTCCGACATCGGCGGCTCACAGCGCGAGAGCCTGCTGCGGCACCCCTTCAAGGCGCTCAAGCCCCCGGAGGTGCTCGGCCACAGCCAGAGCATGGTCAACGTCGACCTCGACCTGGGATGTCTGTACGAGCTCGCCGACGGCACCAAGGGCGTCGTACAGCCGCTGGGCGGCCTCCTGGGCGACGTCAACGCACCGCCGTACGTCAAACTCAGCGGCGACGACCGGTTCGGCTCGGCGTCGGGCGAGACGATCTACATCAACCTCGACCATCGCGAGCACATCAAACGGCTGCTGGTCTTCGCCTACATCTACGACCAGACGCCGGCGTTCGACCGTACGCAAGCCATCGTCACGCTGTACCCCAGCAACGGGCCGCGGATCGAGATAAGCCTGGACGAGCGGCATCCGCAGGCCCGCTCCTGTGCGGTGGTGATGATCGAGAACGTCAAGAACGAGATCATCGTGCGGCGCGAGGTGAAGTTCGTGTACGGGTTCCAGGCGGAGCTGGACCGGTTGTACGGGTGGGGGTTGCAGTGGGGCAGGGGCTACAAGACGAAGGTGGAGCGGTAGTGCCCCTCTTCGCCTGAGGGCGGGGCGCGTCGCTCCGCCTAACGCCCGATGAACTGTGGGCCCTGCGGCGGCATCCTGAAGTCCGGGTCGGGGATCGCCGTGACCGGCGGTGGATAGCCGTAGCCGGACTGGGCGCCCGTGGCGGCCGCTGCCGGGTAGCCGTGGGCGGGCTGGCCGGCCGGATGCGGATAGCCGTACGCCGGCTGGGTCGCCGGGGGCTGCTGCGTCGGGTAGCCGTACGCGGGCTGGGCCGGTACGCCGGTCGGCTGGGCGGGGGCCGTCGTCGGCTGTTCCGGCGGCAACGGCCTCGACACCTCGGGCGCGGGCTGGGGCGGAACCGGCTGGGTGGCGGCGGACGCCGACTGGGCGGGGCCGGCCGTGGCGGGTTCCTCCTCCTGAGCCGCCTCGGACTCGTCCACCGAGATGCCGAACTCCGTCGCCAGGCCCTGCAGGCCGTTCGTGTAGCCCTCGCCCAGCGCGCGGAACTTCCAGCCCTCCCCGCGCCGGTACAGCTCGCCGCAGATCAGTGCCGTCTCCTTGCCCGTCTGCGGCTTGACGTCGAAGTACGCCAGTGACTCCCCGTCGGCTTCCGCCGCGTCGTACAGCAGGATGCGCAGGCCCGGCACCCGCTCGAAGGGGAAGTCGTCCGCCGACGCGACCAGCAGAATGCGGCTGACATCGGACTCGACACCCGCCAGATCTGTCTGGATCGTGTCCGTCAGGCCCTCGGCGACCCGCTTCTTGCCCAGCCGCCAGACCTTTCCGGAGGGGTGTCGGGGCTGGTTGTAGAAGACGAAGTCCTCGTCGGAGCGCACACGACCGTCGGGGCCGAGGAGCAGCGCGGAGGCGTCGACGTCCGGTACCCCCTGCCCGGGCGTCCAGCGCAGCACGGCGCGTACCGTGGTGCCTTCCAGCGGGACGTTGGACCCCTTCAGCATCGCGTGCGTCATGCCGTCATCCTGCCCTCTCCGTCCTGGTCACGACAACGCGGGGGTACGCCCTTGACACAGCCGGGTTACCGGAAATTCATGCCTGGAGGGAACCTGAGACATGGACGTCTACGTACTATTACCGGCCACCTTTCGATATTCCACAGGTCGCCCAGCCACCACGGGGGAGTTCCATGCGTCATTTCGGGCATATCGCCCCTGAGGTGCGGAAGCGTCTCTTCCACCAGGAGCCGTGTACGTTCACGCCGGATTCACCGGCCCGACTTCTCTCCGCCGCCCTGGGCGCCACGCTCTACAGCCCGGCGACCCGGCCCCGCCTCGCCGACGACATCCTCAAGCAGGCCGGACGCGGCGTGGTGTCGATGGTCCTCTGCCTGGAGGACTCGATCGACGACGCCGACGTCGTGGCCGGCGAGGAGAACCTCGTACGCCAGTTCGCGGACCTCGCCGGTCGCCCGGAGGCGGATCTGCCCCTGCTGTTCATCCGGGTCCGTGTGCCCGAGCAGATCCCCGACCTGGTACGACGCCTCGGCCCGGCCGTCCGGCTGCTGTCCGGGTTCGTTCTGCCGAAGTTCACCGAGGGACGCGGCATACCCTTCCTGGAGGCGCTCGCCGACGCCGAGGCCGAAAGCGGGCGGCGGCTCTTCGCCATGCCGGTCCTCGAGTCCCCGGAGCTGCTGTACCGGGAGTCGCGCGTGGCGACCCTGGAGGGCATCTATCGCGCGGTCAGCAAGTACCGCGACCGCGTGCTCGCGCTGCGCCTCGGCGTGACGGACTTCTGCTCCTCCTACGGGCTGCGCAGGGCGCCTGACATGACCGCCTACGACGTGCAGATCGTCGCGTCCGTGATCGCCGACGTGGTGAACATGCTGGGGCGGGCCGACGGCACAGGCTTCACCGTGACCGGGCCGGTGTGGGAGTACTTCCGGCTGCAGGAGCGCATGTTCAAGCCGCAGCTGCGGCAGAGCCCGTTCCTGGAGGTGCAGGCCGTGGAACTGCGCGAGAAGCTGATTGAGCACGCCATGGACGGCCTGCTGAGGGAGATCTCCCTGGACCACGCCAACGGCCTGCTGGGCAAGACCTGCATCCACCCCTCCCATGTGCTGCCCGTGCACGCGCTGTCGGTGGTCAGTCACGAAGAGTTCAGCGACGCCCAGGACATCCTGAAGCCCGAGCGCTGCGGCGGGGGTGTACTGAGGTCGGCGTACACGAACAAGATGAACGAGGTGAAGCCGCACCGGGCCTGGGCCGAGCGGACCCTCCTGCGCGCCGAGGTCTTCGGCGTGGCCAACGAGCACATCGGCTTCGTGGAGCTCCTCGCCGCCGGTCTGGCCGACTGAACGCACGGGACTCGAAGAGTTCGCGGAATCCGACGCAAGGAATTCATGGAGAAGGCAGTGAACGAGGGGGTGCACCCCGAGGGGGTGCGCGACGGAGCCCGGGCCGACGCGGCAGACGGTGCGGACGGCGTCTGGTCCGGCCGCTGGGTCGCCGAACGGCTCGGTGTCGAGCTCGCCGGCGACGACACGCTGACCGACCTGCTGGGACTCGCGCTGCGCCGCAACCCCAAGCGCGCCCACCTGCTCGTGTCGAACGTGCTCGGCAAGCACGTACCGCAGACACCGTCCGTCGTGTACGGGCACGGGGTCACGCTCGGCCGCCGGGTGCGCGAGCTGCTCGGCGACGAGGAGGCGAGCCGGGCGGTCGTGCTCGGCTACGCGGAGACCGCGACCGGGCTCGGCCACTCGGTCGCCGACGGCCTGGGGGTCGCCCCCTACCTGCACTCCACCCGCCGCCCGGTCGCCGGTGTCGCCCCGGCGGGCGGCTTCGAGGAGTCCCACTCGCACGCGACCTCGCACCTGCTGCTGCCCGAGGACCCGGCGCTGCTGGCCGGCGAGGGGCCGCTGGTCCTGGTCGACGACGAGTTCTCCACCGGTAACACGGTCCTGAACACCATCCGCGACCTGCACGCACGCTACCCACGCGCGCGGTACGTGGTCGTCGCCCTGGTCGACATGCGCTCGGCCGCCGACGCCGGCCGCCTGGACGACTTCGCCCACGAGATCGGCGCCCGCGTCGACCTGATCGCGGCCGCGTCGGGCACGGTGACGCTGCCGGAGGGAGTGCTGGAGAAGGGGCAGGAACTGGTGGCACGGCAGGAGGCGGCGGCTGGGGCGGCTGCGGCCGGACGTGTGACCGGTTCGGTGGCCGGGGCCGGTCAGGTGGCTGGGGCTGGGGCTGGAGTTGCGGCTCAGGCTGGGGTCGGGGCTGACGACGGGCCCGGTGGCGTTGAGGCTGGGGTCGGGGCCGGCGATGGGCCCGGTGGGGCTGGAGCTGGGGTCGGAGCTGGTGCCGGGCCCGGGGCGGCCGAATCTGGCGGCGGGGCTGACGCCGGGCCTGGGGCGGATGCGGACGGGCCGGGCGTCGGGCTCGGGGCGCCCGTGTCCGACGGTGCGGCCGGGCCGGTGGCCCCCCAGGGGCCGTCGTACGGCCGTGTCGCGCGTGTCGACCTGGGCTGGCCCCGGGGGCTGCCCGACGGTGGGCGGCACGGGTTCACGCCCGCGCACCGTGCGCGGCTGGAGAGCGCCCTGCCCGCCATGGCCGCGCGGCTCGCACAGGCCCTGCCCGCCGACGCCCGCGGCGTGCTCGTCCTCGGTTTCGAGGAGCTGATGTACGCGCCGCTGAGACTGGCCCGGGAGCTGGAACAGGTGGTGAGCGCCGAGGTGCGCTACTCCACCACGACCCGCTCGCCCGTCCTCGCGGTCGACGACCCCGGCTACGCGATACGCACCCGCCTGGTCTTCCCCGCCCACGACGACCCCTCCGACGGCCCCGGCGAGCGCTACGCCTACAACGTCGCGGGCGCCGGCTTCGACGCCGTCGTCACCGTCGTCGACTCGGTCGCCGACACCCCCGCGCTGCACGCGCCCGACGGCCTGCTGGCCCAGCTCGCCGCGCACACCCCGCAGGTCCTCCTCGCGGTCGTACCGAGTTACGTCCCCGAACGCAGGCCCGTCCCCGAAAGGCCCTCCATGCTGCCCGAGCCCCTCCGCGGCCCCGCCTTCTCCTCGTACGCGCCCGACGAGGTCGGCTGGCTGCTCCAGGACCTCTCGGACGTGACGCTGGAGGCCCCGACCGAGGAGCGGGAGGAGGCGATCCAGAGCGGCGGCGCCCACTACGCCGAGTCCCTGCCCGTGGAGTACCAGCCGAGCGAGCAGTACCAGGAGCTGTTCCACGCGGCCCTTCAGGCCTCGGCGGCGCGCCTGGCCCAGGCGATCGGCGCCGTCACCGAGATCGTGCTGGCCGAGCGGTCGCCCCGGCCCGTCCTGGTGTCCCTGGCCCGCGCGGGCACCCCGGTCGGCATCCTGATGCGCCGCTGGGCCCAGCACCGGCACGGACTCGACCTGCCGCACTACGCCGTCTCCATCGTCCGCGGCCGCGGCATCGACGCCAACGCGCTGCGCTGGCTCGCCGAGCACCACGACCCGCGCGACGTCGTCTTCGTCGACGGCTGGACCGGCAAGGGCGCCATCACCCGCGAACTCGCCCAGGCCATCGAGGAGTTCGAGGAGTCCGACGGCATCACCGGCTTCGACCCGGAGATCGCGGTCCTGGCCGACCCCGGCTCGTGCGTGCGGACGTACGGCACCCGCGACGACTACCTCATCCCCTCCGCCTGCCTCAACTCGACGGTGTCCGGCCTGATATCGCGCACGGTGCTGCGCGCGGACCTGGTCGGCCCGTACGACTTCCACGGCGCGAAGTTCTACCGCGAACTCGCCGGTGCCGACGTCTCGGTGGCCTTCCTCGACGCGGTGTCCGCCCGCTTCCCGGAGGTCACGGACGCGGTCGACACCCAGGCCAAGGAACTGCTCGCCGCCGACCGCACCCCCACCTGGGAGGGCTGGGCGGCGGTCGAGCGCATCAGTGAGGAGTACGGCATCCACGACGTGAACCTCGTCAAGCCCGGCGTCGGCGAGACCACCCGGGTGATGCTGCGCCGGGTGCCCTGGAAGGTGCTCGCGCGCGCCGGGGCGGGCCGCGATCTCGACCACGTCCGTCTGCTGGCCGAGCAGCGGGGCGTGCCCGTCGAGGAGGTCGCCGACCTGCCCTACACCTGTGTCGGCCTGATCCACCCCAAGTACACCCGGGGCGCGACCGGCGCCGACGGCAAGGCGGTGACGGTCTGATGCCCGTGCTCGTCGCGAGCGATCTCGATCGCACACTGATCTACTCCTCTGCCGCTCTGGCGCTGACCATGCCGGACGCGCGGGCGCCCCGGCTGCTGTGTGTGGAGGTGCACGAGAGCAAGCCGCTGTCGTACATGACGGAGACATCGGCCCAGCTCCTCACCGACCTCGGCGACACGGCGCTGTTCGTGCCGACCACGACCCGCACCCGCAAGCAGTACCAGCGCATCAACCTGCCGGGCCCGCCGCCGAAGTACGCGATCTGCGCCAACGGCGGGCACCTCCTGGTGGACGGCGCGTCCGACCCGGAGTGGCACGCGCGGGTGACGGCACGGCTGGCCGACGAGTGCGCGTCGCTGGCCGAGGTCAGCGAGCACCTGATGAGGGCCGCCGACCCGGCGTGGGTCCGCAAGCACCGCATCGCCGAGGACCTCTTCGTCTACCTCGTCGTCGAGCGTGAACTCCTTCCTGAGGACTGGGTGAAGGAACTCGCGGTGTGGGCGGAGAACCGCGGCTGGACGGTCTCGCTCCAGGGCCGCAAGATCTACGCGGTCCCCAAGCCGCTCACCAAGAGCGCGGCGATGCACGAGGTCGCCCGCCGCTCCGGCGCCACCCTCACCCTCGCCGCCGGTGACTCCCTCCTCGACGCCGACCTCCTCCTCGCCGCCGACCGAGGCTGGCGCCCCGGCCACGGCGAGCTGGCCGACACCGGCTGGACGGCCCCCGCGATCAGCGCGCTCCCCGAGCGGGGCGTGCTGGCGGGGGAGCGGATCCTGCGGGAGTTCCTGCGGGGGGTACGGGCGCCTCGGTGAGCGGGGCCCGGGTGGGCTGGGGGGAGTCGGCTGTCCTGGCGACCTCAAGAGACAGGGCCATCCAGGTGGCCTGGGATTTGAGGCGCTCGTCGGCCCGGCGTATCTCGGTGAGGCCACCTGGATCGACGGTGGCGTCGGCGGGACTGGGTCAGCGCATGCCGCCCTCGGTGGTGTTGGCGGGCCCAGGCCGGCGTATGACGCCTTCGGCACCGTGGGCCGGCACCGGCCGGTGTATGCCGTCGTCGCTGTAGCCGTAGTCGGCGCGGCGCGGGCGCCCGGCGCCGGAGACATGACCGGTGTACCGCAGGCTCCCGGTGTCGTCGGCCGGATCGGTCGGCTGCGTGCCCTGGTCCTCGCCGCGTCCGCGTCCTCGCCTGCGCTGACCGGCCCCCGGCCGCAGCAGGCGCATGCCGATGAACGCCAGCACCGCCAGGGCGGCCACGCCGAGGACCATCTTCGAGTAGGTGGAGACGATGCGGGTGACCTCGGGCCAGTTGTCGCCCAGCGCGTAACCCGCCAGCACGAACGCGGTGTTCCAGATCGCGCTGCCCAGCGTGGTCAGCCCGAGGAACACGGACAGCCGCATCCGCTCCACGCCCGCCGGCACGGATATCAGGCTGCGGAAGATCGGGATCATCCGGCCGAAGAACACCGCCTTCGTGCCGTGCCGCAGGAACCACGCCTCGGTCCGCTCGATGTCCGCGACCTTCACCAGCGGCAGGCGGCCCGCTATGGCCACCGTCCGGTCGCGGCCCAGCAGCGCACCCACTCCGTACAAGGCGAGCGCGCCGATCACCGAGCCCGCCGTCGTCCACAGCAGGACGGCGAGCAGGCTCATCCGGCCGCCGCTCGCCGCGAACCCGGCGAGCGGCAGGATCACCTCGCTCGGCAGGGGAGGGAAGAGGTTCTCCAACGCGATGGCCAGGCCGGCACCCGGCGCGCCCAAAGCGTCCATGAGGTCGAGGACCCACTGCGGGGCGGCACCGCTGTCCGCCGCCGGGACTGGTGCCGCCCCGGCCGTGGTGTGCGCCGTGATCGTCTGCGCTGCGATGGCTGTCATGTCGATCACGCTAGAAAATCGCGGCTGAAGAGACCCTGAGGAAGACCGCACGAATCCCTGCGGTCGACCGCAGGCGGGAATTGCGGTTTTCCGCAGTGTGCGCGGTACTCGCGCCGGGCTAGCCTCACGATCATGCGAGACATGGCGCGACGTGGAATTCGGTGCGCGGTGGGGCTCATGGCAGGAGCCGCCACGGCTGCCGTCGAGCTGCTCTTCGCCGTTCTGGCAGGGGTAGCCCTGCTGCCGGTGGCGGCCTGGCCGTCCGGCCGCCGCGCCATACTCCGCCCGGTCCTCGCGTGCGCGCGACGACTGGCGGAGCTGGAGCGGGCCCGGCTGAAGATCTGGCTCGGCATCCGTGTCCCGCCCGCGTACGAGGACATGCGGGCACTGCGGTACGTGGCCTGCCGCTGGACTCTGGGCGTCCTGGGCGGAGTCGTGATGGTATCGGTGGCCGGCGGCCTCGGATACAGCACGCTGTGGATGTACGCCTGGCTGCTTCCGGGAGGCGTCGAGCATCCCGGCGCGATCGCGTTCACCGCCCTCGGCGGTCTCTTCCTGCTGTTCCTCGCCGTGCAGGGGGTATTCGGCGTCGCCGAGCTGGAGCGGCGGCTGGTGCGGTACTTCCTCGGTCCCCGCCACCAGGAGGAGTTGGAGAGACGCATCGCCGAACTGTCCGCGAGCCGTGCCGCCGTGGTCGACGCGGTGCACGACGAGCGGCGCCGCATCGAGCGGGACCTGCACGACGGCGTGCAGCAACGCCTCGTCGCCCTCGGCATGTTGCTCGGCCGCGCCCGGCGCAGCCAGGACGCGGACCGCCGGGACCGGCTGCTGCGCCAGGCCCACGAGGAGAGCCGCCAGGCCCTGGAGGAGTTGCGCGAGGTGGCGTGGCGGATCTATCCGACGACGCTGGACGAGGCGGGACTGCACGCGGCGCTGGAGACGGTCGCCGAGCGGGCGTCCGTGCCGGTGCAGGTGGAGTGCGAGCTCACCGAGGAACCAGGGAAAGCCGTGGCGACCGTCGCCTACTTCGTGGTCAGCGAGGCCGTCACCAACGCGGTCAAGCACGGGGCGCCGAGCCGGATATCGGTCGGCGTCGGGACCGAGGAGGGGATGCTGTACGTGTGCGTCGAGGATGACGGCTGCGGTGGGGCCAACGCCTCCGGCAGCGGGCTGTTCGGGCTCGCCCGGCGCGTCGCCGCTCTCGACGGCGATCTCAAAGTGTTCAGCCCGGCGGGCGGGCCGACCGTGGTGACCGCGGAGCTGCCATGCGAGTGATCCTGGCCGAGGACTCGACCCTGCTGCGCGAGGGCCTGGTCCGTCTGCTCGCCGAGGAAGGGCATGAGGTGCTCGCCGCCGTCGGCAATGCCGAGCTGCTGCTGAAGGCCGTCGCCGAGGACCGGCCGGACGTGGTGGTCGCCGATGTGCGGATGCCGCCGACGCACACCGACGAGGGCCTGCGGGCGGCCCTGGAGATCCGGGAGCGCTGGCCCGAGGTCGGCGTGCTGGTGCTCTCGCAGTACGTCGAGAAGCGGTACGCGACAGAGCTGTTGACCGGTGAGTCGGAAGGGGTGGGATATCTGCTCAAGGACCGGGTGGTCCAAGTGGACGAGTTCCTGGACGCGTTGGAGCGTGTGGCCCGTGGCCGTGCGGCCTTCGACCCGGAGGTGGTGCGCCAGTTGCTCGGCCGTACGACGCACACCGACCTCCTGGCCCGGCTCACCACACGGGAGCGGGACGTGCTGGCCGAGATGGCCCAAGGCCACACCAACGCGGCGATCGCGCAGCGGCTGCACATCTCGCAGAGCGCGGTCGAGAAGCACACCAACGCGATCTTCGACAAGCTCGAACTGACGGGAGGTGAGGGCTACTCACGCAGGGTGCTGGCGGTACTTCGCTACTTGGGGAGCTGACCGATCCCACGGGGAGGTGCCCCGGCCGCACGGGAGGTGCCCCGGGCCGCACGGGAAGGTGCCCTGGTGTCAGCCGCAGCACCCTCCGCCGCAGCAGCCGCCCCCGCCGCCCGCGCGGGGGGCGGGCGCCGGGGCGGAGGAGGCTGTGCCGCCCACCGCGACCGTGGACAGCAGCTTCACCGTGTCGTCGTGTCCCGCGGGGCAGGCGGCGGGAGCGGAGGACTCCGCCATCGGACGGCTGAGTTCGAAGGTGTCGCCGCAGGTGCGGCAGCGGTACTCGTAGCGAGGCATGGGCACAGGTTAACCGGCGCCCGGCGGTCGCGACCGATGTCCGGTGAGCCAGTGTCCGGTGAGCCGGTGAGCCGGTGAGCCGGTGCACCGTGGCCGGTGAACCGGTGGTCTGGCGACCGTGGCGGGCGGAACGTGACCGTGGGCGGAACCCGGTCGGGGCTGCCGAGCACGCGCCCGTCCAGGCACGGCTGCCCGCGCAAGGCCCCGCTCCGGTCAGTGCTGTCCGGCTCCGTGCTCCTCGCGGATCTGTGCCACCACCCGTGCCACCGACTGCCGTACCGCTTCCGTCTCCGTCAGGAAGTGCCAGTAGTCGGGGTGGCGGCCCTCCAGGGTGGCGATCGCGCGGTCCAGGCGGGCCACCGCGTCGTCCAGGGGGCGTGCGTGGCGCGGGTCGGGGGTGTTGCGGCCGGCCATGGCCAGGCGCTGGGCGTCGCGGATGGCGAAGCGGGTGCGGTCGATCTCCTGCTGGGGGTCCTTCTGCACGGCGTTCAGGCGCCGCAGGCGGTCCCCGGCGGCGGACACGGCCTCGTCGGTGGAGTTCAGCAGCGCCCGCGCCGTCGACAGCAGGGCGGTCGCGTCCGCCCAGTGCTGTTCGTCGCGTGCGGTCTGCGCCTCGGCCAGCTTCCGCTCGGCCTGCCGTACGGTCTCGGCCGCCTGCCGCGGCACGTGCTGGAGGTCCTGCCAGCACGCCGCCGTGAACCGGCGGCGCAGTTCGCTCAGCACCGGCTCGACCTGTTCGGCGCGGGTGGTGAGCGCCTGGGCGCGGGTGCGCAGGGAGACCAGGCGGTGGTCGATCTCGGCGGCCCGTTCGGGCAGCCGCTCGGCCTCCACGCGGACTGCCTCGGCTTCCCGGGTGACCCGCTCGGCACGCTCGAGGGTCTGCGGCACGCCGTGCTGCCCTGCGCCCTGGTTCAGCTTGGTCAGCTCCGGGGACAGGGCGGCGAGCCGGGCGGCGAGGTCGTCCGCCTTCAGGCCCGACGTCCGCACGGTGTCCAGGGCGTTGGACGCGGCGAGCAGGGCTTGGCGGGCGCGTTCGACCGCGGGGGCCAGCCGGGCGAGCTGGGTCTCGGCCTTGCCGATCAGCGGCCCGAGGCCGTCGGCGAACCGGTCCAGCTCCTGCTTGACCCGCCCGAGCTCCTCCTTGGCGGCGGTCAGCTCGGCACGGGCGCGGGAGGCGGCCGACGCCTCCAGGTCGTCCCGGTCCAGGTCGTGGGCGTCGACGGCGTTGATGTACTGGTGGCTGACCTCGTCGATGCGCCGGCCGAGCGCGTCGAAGTCGGTGACCGCGCGCCGGGCGGCGGGGGAGTCGTCGACGGCGGTGATCGTCTCGATCGAGATCCGCAGGTCGCGCTGTGCGGTATCGAGCTCGTAGAACGCGGCCGCCGCCGCGTCCTTCGCGGCCTGTGCCTCGGCCCGCTGGCTCTCGGCCCGCCCGCCGAACCAGCGCCGGGTGCCGCCGCCGGTGAACGCGGCGGGCAGCGCCAGCGCGGCGACCAGCGGCAGCCCCATCAGGGTGAGCGCGTCACGGACCGGCCCGGGGGCCGGGCGCGAGCGGGCCCGGACGGAACGACGGAGAACGTGACGCACGCGGTGGACACACGGAACCAACGGCGAATCCGGCTGCGCTGGTGTCGCCGTCACATCCCTCTCCCGCACTGTCGTCCACCCTGCCCGGTGTCATTGTCCCACCGGTTATGGACGAACACACGGGCCGGTCAGTTCACGGTCTTGACGGTGACTTTGCCGTCGTGGGTCTCGGCCGACACGACATGGGAGCTGGAGTCGTCCCGGGGCACGGACACGTCCTGCGCACCGTCGCCCGTACGGGTCGAGACACGGTAGGTCGCCTTGGGCAGCGTGATGGTCACCGATCCGTCGCCGGTGCGGGACTCGACCAGGTCCGGTACGGCGCCGAGTTCCAGGTCGACCGAGCCGTCGCCGGTCCGGGCGCGCACCTGGCGGGAGGTGACGTCCGCGCGTACGGAGCCGTCGCCGGTGCGCAGTTCCAGCGGCCCACTGGAGTCGGTGACGTTGACGGATCCGTCGTCCGTGGTGATGCCCAGTGCCTGTCCGTGCGCAGCACCAGGCGGTCGCCGTCCATCGACCAGCGCAGCTCCGGGCCGTCGCCGACCGTGACCGATCCCTCGAACCACCGGGTGACCTCGACCTTGCCCTCCGCGTTGTCGTCGGCCGCGACGATCTCGAGGGCCGAGTCGTCGGAGCCGACGGTGAAGGTGCGGCCGTCCAGGTCGAAGGCCCGGCGGTCGGGGTCCTCGTCGTCGGACGCGGACGGGCCGCAGGCGACGGCGGTGGCGGCGAGCGTCGCGACGAGACCGGTGACGAGGGTCGCGCGGGCCGAGGCGGTGGTGGTACGGGCCATGATGATCTCCCCCTGGGGCGGACCGCGGTCCGAGTCGGTTCCACTGCCTTGGACCGTAGGGATCCGCCATCGGCCGGACGATCGTGCGGACACCCGGATCCGAGGTGGGGACAACCCCCTGCGCGACGGGTTTGCGGGACCGGGGCCCGGGCAATGTAGGCTGTCGACTCGTCCTGGGCGCGCAGCCCGGGGAGCGGGTGCGTAGCTCAGGGGTAGAGCGCCTGCCTTACAAGCAGGATGTCGGCGGTTCGAAACCGTCCGCGCCCACCGGGATCACCCAAGCAGCGCCCCGGGCCGCCGTCGGCCCGGGGCTTTTCTCTAGGATGAGCCCCGTGAACGGCCCCGAGCAGCGTGATCCGCGACCGCCCGTGCGGTGGTGGCGGGCGTTGTGCGTGCTCGGGCTGCTGGCGGGGGTGCTGGCCATGCACGGGCTGGCGCCCGGTGGCGGCGCCCCGGAGCACTCCCACGCCCGGCCGGCCACGGCGGCCGCCGCCCCCGAGCACTCCCACGCCCGGTCGGCCACAACGGTCGTCGTCACCGCGCACGGCGAGTGCCCCGACGGCCAGTGCGGCGGCGGACACGCCCAGCACGCCGATCCGACCTGCGCGTCGGCGGCGGTGAGCGGCGGGCCGGTGCTGCCCACGCTCGTCCCCGACCCGGTCCCCGCGCCCGTACGCGCCGATGCCGTACGGGCGGCTGCGCCCGCGGCTCCGGACGGTGCCCGCGCCCCGCCCGACCTGGCCGAACTACAGCTCCTGCGGATATAGGCCGCACCCGCGCCGCGCCCGGCGGGTGCGGAGCGTCAGCGTGCCCGACATCCCTTTCACCGCAGGAGTTCACCCATGCACAGCAACATCTTCCGTACCCTCACGCGCCGCACCGCCCTCGTCACGGCGACGGCCGCCGCCGCGCTCGTCCTGGCCGCCTGCGGCGGCGACGGCAGCGGCAGCGGCGGCCACGACGGGCACGGCTCCGTGTCGTCCGCGAGCGCCGGGGCCACGGCGAGCGCCGGGGCCGCGACCGGGGCGCACAACGCGCAGGACGTCGCCTTCGCGCAGGGCATGATCCCGCACCACCGGCAGGCGCTGGAGATGGCGCGGCTGGCCGCCGACCGGGCCGCCTCGGGTGAGGTCAAGGACCTCGCCGCACGGATCGAGAAGGCGCAGGACCCGGAGATCAGGACCATGACCGGCTGGCTCAAGGCCTGGGGAGAGGACGTGCCGGAGGAGACGTCCGGGATGGACCACTCGGCCTCCGGTCACTCCGGCATGGCCGGGATGATGAGCGAGGAGGACATGGCGAAGCTGGAGAAGGCCTCGGGCCAGGCCTTCGACACGATGTTCCTGACCATGATGGTCGAGCATCACGAGGGGGCCGTGGAGATGGCCACGACGCAGAAGGGCAAGGGGCAGTACGGTCCGGCCAAGGCGATGGCCGAGGACATCGTCACGGCGCAGACCGCCGAGATCACCGAGATGAACAAGCTCCTCGGCAAGGACTGACGGCCGTCCGACGGGAGGGGCCGGCCACCGGACCCGCTGCCGGGCGTGGTGGCCGGCCCCTCCCACCCGTTCTCATGCCTCCTCGGTGTCCTCCGCGGCAGCCTCGTGGGCGTGCTTGAGCTGTGAACGGGCGTCCACCCGGTCGGGGCCGGTGAGCTCCGCCCAGTAGCGGTGGGTGCTGACGAACACCGCGAGTTCGTGCTCGCGCTTGCGGAGCTTCTCGACCTCGGCCTGTTCGTCGGCGCTCCAGCCGGGCGAGGCGGAACGTTCCACCTTGCGCCAGCCGTTGTCGTCACTGAAACCGTCCAGCGGCTCTACCGACCAGGGCAGCCGCTTCAGCAGGGCCGACAGCTCGGCCCGGACCTGATGCAGTTCCTCCTGACCGGCGAGGAGGTCACTCGGAAAGTCATAGGTCGTAGCCACGGTCCAATGATACGCCTGTTCGATTTTGGGTGGCGAGTTCCTTCTGTGGTTCATCCGAACGGGTGTGCCCTCTGTCCCGTGCCACTGGGCTGTCCGTTTCGGGCGGGCGGCGCCGGTGCGTCCGTTCCGCCGGCCCAAGGGCGGGGGAGAGCTTCGCGGGCTGGTAGTTCTGCGTGACGACCGGACGACGGTGGCTGTCGCGCTACCGCAGACCGCGGTGCCTGCACCGGGACGTTGCCGGGGCCAGGCGGCCGAACCCGGCGAACCCGGGTGACGCGCGTCCACTGCGCTGGCGGAGGGCGCTCCGGCCGCTCCGGTGTCACGGCGGTCGGTCTCGTGGGAATCAGGGAGATCGTGGGTCGGCGGCGCGTCCTGCGAGGGCCGGAAGTGCCCGTCCCAGGCGGGCGAGCGGGGACAGGGCCATCAGCACGGGGGACAGCATCATGCCTGCGGCCGTCACCAGGAGGCTGGTGCGCAACCCCCACTCCTCCGCGAGGAATCCGCCGAGCAGGGAGCCGAGCGGGGTCAGTCCCATGCCGACAAACGTGATCGTGGCGGCCGCACGGCCTTGCATCCCGTCCGGCGTGACCGCCTGCCGGACGGCCATGATCGTGACATTCACCAACTGGCCGGCGGTCCCGAACACGAAGTTGATCGCCAGGAGCGCGGGGACCATCACCGAAGAGGAGCCGTGCAGCGCGGGCACGCACAGGAACACGCCGTCGCCGAGTGCCGCCGCGGACACGAGCACCGCACCATGACCGAACCGGCTCGGCAGGCGGGCGGCCAGCATTGAGCCCAGGAGCGCGCCCGGCCCCGTCGCCGCGAGCGACAGCCCGACGGCGGTGCCCGACAGGTGCAGTTCCCGCGGCAGGAAGAGCAGGTAGACGGTCATCATGGCCGCGAAGGAGAACTGGAAGGCCGCCGAGGCGAGGCACACGGTCCGCAGCGAGGTATCGCTGACGACGAAACGGAGTCCCTCATGGATCCGCCGCCAGACCCGAGGGGGACGTTCCGAGCGCTTCGGGATCGATTCGGTCCGGCGGATCCGTCGGACCGACAGGAACGACAGCGCGAAGAACAGCGCGCTGGAGGCGGCAGCGATCGGCGCCGACAGCAGGGACACCAACACGCCCCCGAGGGCGGGACCCCCGATCTGCGCCGCGGACCGGCTGCCCTCGAGCGCGCTGTTGCCCCGCACCAACTGTTCGCGTTTCACCAGCCGTACGAGAGAGGCCTGGTATGCCACGTCGAAGAACACGGACAGGGCCCCGACGGCGAAGGCGACCACGAGCAGCGCCGGCAGGCCGAGCCAACCGAGGAGGCCGGCCAGGGCGGCGGCGCCCAGTGCGAGCGTCCGGCCGGCGTCCGTCAGCACCATCACCGTGCGGGTCCGCCATCTGTCCACCCACGCGCCGACGAAGAGCGAGAGCAACAGGATCGGCGCCTGCCCCACCGCGCGCAGGACGCCCAACTGGCCGGCACCGGCGTTGAGCGCCAGAACGGCGAAGAGCGGCAGAACCACCAGACTTGCGTGTTCACCGAGTTGGGAGGCCGTCTGGCCCACCCAGAGTCTGCGGAAGTCGCCGTTCCGCCAAAGGCTTGACGGAACAGGTCGACCGGAATCGGATACAGCGGAGGAAGCGGACGGCACGGGGACCCCTTGATTGCCGACAACGAGGCCCGTCGCCCGGCGCACGACAGGTGCACCGACGATTCAGGCGGGATAAGGCTCGCTGTGCCGCAACATCAAGGGCAGCACGCGATGACAGGCCGATCACGGCCTACGAAGTCAACGCGCGCTCGGACGACCGACCATGTTTCAGCTCCTCGTGAGTCACTCGCTGCACTCGAACACTAGCCCCCGGTGGCCAGGCAGGAAAGACAATTGAAGCCGGGGCCGCTCGCCTAAGGCGCGCGGTTACGGGAGCGGGTCCGCCGTGACGTTCGGCCGCGCGGAGCAACGCACCGCCGATCGCGTCCAGTTCGAGGGGGCAGCCCGCCTCGGTGTCGCGCTGCATCGACGACCTGGTCTGGGGAGGGAAGGCGTCGTACCGGCCCTGGCGTGGGCCGGGTGGCGTCGGCCGTCGCATCGCCGGTCAGGCAGATCACCCGGTGGCCCGCGTGGGACAGCAGGGCGGCGAGCAGGCCGTCCACACCGCCGGGACCGAGGACGGCCACGGTGAGACCGTTCGCCATGGTCGGCATCCGTTCGTCGGTCGGCCCCGGGTCGGTGGCCGCCGGGTGATCAACCCAGGGGCGCGGGGTGTGGCCGTTGGGGAGTCCGGCGGGTGAGACTGGGGGTATGTGCCGGAGTATCAAGACGCTTCGTCCCCCTGTGCTGGCCGAGGAGGCCACGGAGGAGGAGATTCGGGCTGCCGCGTTGCAGTACGTGCGGAAGGTGTCCGGGTTCCGGGCGCCGGCCGCCCACAATCAGGAGGTGTTCGACCGGGCCGTGGACGTGATCGCGCAGGCCACGGCCGAGTTGCTGGGCGGGCTGGAGGTGCGGGGGGCCGCGGCCCGGCGGGCCGGATAGCGCACCGCGGGGCCCGCGCCCTGCTCCCGTCCGCTACGAAGCCTGCGAAGCCTGAGGCTGCCTGCGCATCAGGTACGCCGCTCCCGCCCCGGCACCGAACAGGGCTGCCACCGAGACGGCCGTGGCCAGCCAGGTCGCGCCGAGCCAGTGGGCACCCAGGTAGCCGAGGGTGACGCTGTACGCGGCCCAGGACAGGCCGGCCAGGGCGGACCAGGGGAGGAACTCCCGGACCCGGCGGTGGGCGGCGCCGGCGCCGAGGGAGACGACCGAGCGGCCGGCGGGGGCGAAACGGGCGAGGACGACCAGGGCTCCACCACCGCGGGCCAGGGCCGCGCCGAGACGTTCCTGCGCGGCGGTCAGGCGTCGGGAGCGGGCGATGGCGCGGTCCAGGCGGGCGCCGCCGCGCCAGGCGATGCGGTAGGCCACCAGGTCGCCCAGGACGGAGGCGGTGGCCGCGCAGAGGGTCAGGACGAGGATGTCGGGCACGTCGGTCGCTGTGCCCGCGGCCGCCGCCGTGGCGGCCGTGATCACCAGGACGCCGCTCGGCAGCACCGGCAGGAACACGTCGAGCAGCACCGACAGGGCCACCACCGCGTAGATCCATGGGCTGCCCGTCAGCGACCCCATACTTTCCAGCACCGCGACTCCCCGTACTCCCCCGTGGGCCAGACCGTGCCGCGCGATCTCGCGGGGGGAGCGGCAGGAGTGGCCGATGACAGCCATACAGCGTACGCCTGGGGTGTGACAGCAGGTTCGTAGGGGGCTCATGTGTTCGGCACGGTGTGTTCACCGGGCAGCAGGCCGCGTGGTGTCGGGCCGCTGCCCGGTGGTGTTCGGCCAGCAGGCCCCGTGGTGTTCGGTCGGCAGGCCCGGCCCTGCTCGGTCGCCAGACTGCCTGTGGTGTTCGCCCTGCCGGGCCCCGAAAACGGACGGTGCCCTCCCCGCCGTACGGGAAGGGCACCGCGTGGTGTCGCGTCGTAGGTCAAGCCGCCACCGGCGCCTGCTCACGCGTCGACTTCTCCGCCGACGAGCGCCTGGCGAGCAGCCGGTCGAGGCCGAACGCGCCGGAGCCGGTGAAGATCAGCAGGAACATGGCCCAGCAGAACATGGCCGCGCCCTCGCCGTTGTTCTCGATCGGCCACAGGGCCTCGGGCTGGTGGACCTTGAAGTACGCGTAGGCCATCGCGCCGGAGGAGATGAACGCCGCGATGCGGGTGCCCAGACCCAGCAGGACCAGGCTGCCGCCGACCAGTTCGATGACGGCCGCGTACCAGTTGGGCCACGCGCCGGTCTCGACGCTGGCGCCCTTGCCGTCGACGCCGCCGAAGGCACCGAAGAGCCCCATGGCGCCGTGGCAGGCGAAGAGCAGTCCGACGACGATGCGGAAGAGGCCGAGGGCGTACGGCTGGGCGCTGTTGAGGCGTCCGGTCATGTGGGGGGTCGCTCCTTCGGTAGGCCGGCCCTGGGGTGCGGGCCGGTCTGGGGACAGAACCGAGTGGTAACGACACGTTAGGTGCACCTAATCGATGCTTTCAAGTTCAACATTTGGCCATCGATTGACGTCCGCTTGGCCTTCCCCTGGTGTCACAACCGCACGTACCGCCGCTCTCGCCACCGCGTCCGAGTCCGCCAGCGTGACCGAATCCACACCTGGTCTGGCCCCTGCCGCGGTCACCCAGTGCACACCCTCCGTCGGCACTCCGAAAGCCAACCTCCTTGGATGCGAACAGCCTTGACGGTCAATCAGGTGATACGGGCGCTCTGTCACGTCCAGTCCGCCCGTTTCGTAACCGTCGACGACATGCGGACGGCACTGGCCCGTCTTCAGCAGCCCGGCGAGGAGGTCGTCGGCCGTGCGCCGCAGATCCGGTTCCGGCAGGCGGGCCTCTATGAGGGTGGTCACACGGACCGCGGAGCCCGGCACGTCGGGGGAGTGCGCCACCCATCCCCCGTCCTCGTCCGCCACCCTCAGGCGCGGCCCGAGCACCTCCACCACGCCCGCCTCCACCAGGGCCGCGAGCTCCTCGATGCGGCGCCGGGGCGGGCCGATGGACAGGAAGGCGTTGAGCGGGGTGTACCAGCGGTCCAGGTGGTCCCGGCGGGAGGTGCCGGTCAGTCCGCCGTGGTCGACGATCAGCCGGAGTTCGTTGCGCAGGTCGCGCAGCACGTCGAGGGCCGCCTTGAGCGGGCCGCGCACATTGCCCAGCGCGGCCTGCGCGGCGTCCTCGCGCAGGTACGCCAGCAGCCACGCCCGCCAGGCGCCGGGGTGCGCGAACGAACGCCCGTGGTACGGGCGGGAGACACGGTCCCAGCACCACCGCTCGGCCTCCGGTATGCCGAACTCGTCGAGCAGCCGGGCCTCTTCGCGGGCGCGGTGGGGGACGGCGAGGAACCGCTCGGCGAAGTCGGGGCGGCCGGTCAGGGCCGAGTAGTACACCGTCTCCACCTCCTTCGCCACCAACGGCCATATCTCCGCCAGGAAGTCGGGTGCCTCGCCGGAGTCGGCGCGCTTGCGGAAGCCGGCGATCACCTCCGGTGTGAGGACGAGCGGGAGGTGACGGCCGTACGGCCCCTTGGCGTTGTCGCCACGCGCCTGGTACGGGATGCCGCGCCGCGAACCGGCGTACAGGCGCGGCTCGCGGCCCGAGGGGACGTACCTCAGGCCATGGCGGCCGGGTACGAAGCGGCCGCCGCGGCCGGTCGTCAGCAGGGCGGTGTGGTCGAAGAAGTTGAGGCCGAGGCCGCGCAGCAGGACCGGTTCGCCGGGGGCCACGGGGGACAGGTCGACGTCGGCCGGGTTGGCGGGCGGGACGTACCGCAGGCCGTGGCGTTCGGCGTGGGCGGCCAGGCGCCGCTGCTCCGCGTCCGCGACCACCGGCAGGTGGCCCTGCGCGAGAACGACGGCCGACAGGCCGGTCAGGACGCGCCCGTCGTCGAGGGTGAGCACCTGGCGGCCGTCGGGGGCGTCGTCGAGCCGTACCGCGCGGGCCCTGTGGGTCTCGACGTGTACGGCGGGCGGCGCCTCCCGTACGACCTTCGCGAACACCCACTCCAGATAACGGCCGTAGTGCGCCCGGGTCGGATACTCGTCGGGGCCCAGCGTGCCGCCCGCCCACTCGTACAGGCTCGGGCCCGGGCGGATCGGGCCCGAGCAGTCCACGCTGTCGTCGGTGAACAGGGTCACCTGGCAGGCCACGGTGTTCATCAGCAGCTCGGACGACTGCGCGGTGCGCCAGACACGGCCGGGGCCGGGCGGGGCCGGGTCGACGACGTGGACGGTCAGCCGTGCACCGGGCGGGAGGAGTTCATCCGCGGACGCGCAGAGGCGCTCCAGCACGCTGGTGCCGCGCGGTCCCGCGCCGACCAGGGCGACGGAGACCGATACGGCCGGTCCGGCTACCGGTGCGGATTCCTCGGTCGGTGCAGACAAGGGCGGGACTCCCGGGCGTTTGGACGTAGGGGCGCGTAGGCGGCGAACCGCCGTGCTGGAAGCGGACGGTCCGCCTCATCATGCCGTCGCCGGGACCGGGAACCGAGCCCTGGAGGGCACGATCGCCGCCCGCTGTGGGATGCGTCACGAGCATCAAGGTCACGGATGCAGCAAGCAGCGACAACCGGGCAGAACGGGGGGATTCCGGGGCGAGCCCGGCCTCTGTGCGGTCGGTCCTCAGCAGCAGCCCGTCACGGCGCCAGTTCGGTGTCGGTGACCGTCCTGAGACGGGGCTTCGCCCCCTTCGTCGCCCGTGCCTGCTCCAGGCGCAGTCGTGCCGAACGTCCGCGCATCGTCAGGGTCATCAGCTGGTTGCCGAACCAGGGCCCGCCCGTCCTGCGCCAGTCGATGGGCGGGCGCGGGACCCGGCCGTGCCCGGCGATGGAGCGCCCGAGGACCCGGGCGGCGGCGCTCCAGCCGAAGCGGAAGCCGAGGCGGATGGACAGGGGGACGGAGTTGTGGACGGGGGAGCAGGTCAGCTGCACCACCCGGGCGTCGGGGCCGTGCCCCGGCCAGCTCGGCTCGGCGATGTAGGCGTGGTGCACATCGCCCGAGAGCACGCACACCGTCGCCGGCGCATCCGGCCCCGAACCCACCTCGGCGATCAGTTCCGTCAGCGCGTCGAAGGAGGCCGGGAACGCCGCCCAGTGCTCCAGATCCGCCCGGCGCCGCAGGTCCTCCCCGAACCGCGTCCAGCGCGCGCCCTTCTCGCCCCGGCACAGCGCCGCGTTCCACGCCTCGGCGTCGTGCACCAGCTGCGGCAGCAGCCAGGGCAGTGACGTGCCGATGAGGAGGTGGTCGTACGCACCCCGGTCCTCGAGGGCCTGCTCGCGCAGCCACCGCGCCTCGCCGGGGTGGAGCATGGCGCGGGCGTCCTCGTCGAGCACCCGGGCCGCGCGGGTGTCCACCATCACCAGCCGTACGCGGCCGAAGTCGCGCCGGTAGCTCCAGCGCACGGAGGCCGGGTCGGCGTCGGCCCGGGCGGCGAAGGCGCGCAGCACGTCCGTGGCGTCGGGGGTCTCCCGTACGGCCGCGTACAGCGGATCGGCGGCCAGTTCGCCCGGCGACAGGTTTCCCAGGTGCTGGTGCACCCAGTACGACATCAGGCCGCTGAGCAGCCGCTCCCGCCACCACGGCGTGGCGCGCATGTCCGCCAGCCACGCGGCGGAGGTGTTCCAGTCGTCGATGACGTCGTGGTCGTCGAAGATCATGCAGCTGGGCACGGTGGACAGCAGCCAGCGCACCTCCGGGTCGAGCCAGGACTCGTAGTAGAGCCGCGTGTACTCCTCGTAGTCCGCGACCTCGGCGCCCGGGGGCTCGCGCAGGTCGCGGCGGGCTGCCAGCCAGCGGCGCGTGGCGTCGGAGGTCTCGTCGGCGTAGACCTGGTCGCCGAGCAGCAGCAGGACGTCGGGGCGTTCCCCGTCCGGGTCGGCCGCGATGCGTGCGGCCAGCGTGTCCAGGGCGTCGGGGCCGACGGGGTCGTCCTCGGCCGAGGGCGGCGCGGCCCAGCGGCAGGAGCCGAAGGCGACGCGGACGTCACCGGCGCCCAGCGTGCGGATCACCGAGGGCGGAAAGGGCGCGTCGGGCAAGGGCCACACGCGCGTGCCGTCGAGGAACACCTCGTACGGCGTCGCCGTACCGGGCGTGAGACCGGTCACCGGGACCAGGGCGTAGTGGTGGCCCGCCACCTGGAAGGTGCGGGCCGTGCCGTGCGCGCCGTCCGCGCAGCGCACCTCGGCGGTGCACGGACGGCTCGCCTCGACCCAGACGGTCGCGGACGAGCCGTCGGTGTACCTCAGCAGCGGCCCGAGGCGCAGTGCGGCCATGGTGGTCCCTCCTCCGTCGCCCCGTACGGTACGGAACGACGGAGGTCAGCGGGGAGGTTCCGGCGCTGAAATCCGCGGAGGCCGGCGGAAGGTCAGCAGTTGGCGAGGTGGCTCTGCAGCGCGGACTTCTCGGCCGAGTCGACCGAAAGGTCGTAGTAGTACTTCACCTGGACCCAGGCGCGGACGTAGGTGCAGCGGTAGGTCGTGCGGGAGGGCATCCAGGTGGCCGGGTCCTGGTCGCCCTTGGCCTGGTTGACGTCGTCCGTGACGGCGAGGAGCTGCGGGCGGGTCAGGTCGTTGGCGAAGGCCTGGCGGCGGGAGGTGGTCCAGCTGTCGGCGCCGGAGTCCCAGGCCTCGGCGAGCGGGACCAGGTGGTCGATGTCGACGTCGGAGGCGGCGGTCCAGGTGGCGCCGTCGTACGGGGAGTACCAGCTGCCGCTGGTGGAGGCGCAGGAGGAGTCGGTGACGACGTTCGAGCCGTCGCGCTTGAGGACCGTCTCACGGGTGTTGCAGCTGCCGCTGATGGTGATCCAGTGCGGGAACAGGTCGCGGTTGTAGCCGGTGCGGTCCTCGGTGGCCACGGTGAGGGTGGCGAGGTAGCTGCGGGCGGTGGTGGCGCTGACCGGGGTGGGGAGGGCGGCGGAGGCGGTCGGGCCGTTGAACAGGCCGACGGAGGCTATGAACCCGGTGAGCGCCGCGAGTATGCTGAGCCGTCGACGCGCGTAGAACCTGGGCATACGAACTCCCTTGTGAGGTGCGGGCGTTGGAGAGCGAGCGAGGGAATGCTCGCCACGCCGTGTTGCGGTGGGGTGTGTGTTCGGTAAGAAGTTAGTGACGCGTACATGACACGACAATGTCCGTGCGTGAACTTTCACACCCCGGTTCCGGCCGGGGCCTCACGTACCATGGACGGCGCAGAAGGGGAGTAGCTCTTCGCCGGACCGTCGACATACTGCTCAGCCCGCCTGAGCCGGCGCCCGGAGGCGGACCCCGCGTGGATCCGTCAGCGAGACCTTCGGCAAGCAGTGCATTCCACCCGTGCCGCACGGCACGGGTGCCGTGTGTGCTGCCGTGCCGAGGTGTCTTGCCGCAGGATCTCGAAGGCCTTCGAAGAACCCGAAGGAACTCGAAGGAATTCGAAGGCTCAGCACTCTCGGTGGGGCAGCCCCGACCGATTGAGGAACCTTGATCAGCTTCACCGTGACGGCCGTCGTCTTCGGCGTCGTCTTCCTCGCCGAACTGCCGGACAAGACCGCGCTCGCCGGGCTCGTCCTCGGCACCCGCTACCGCGCCTCCTACGTCTTCGCCGGTGTCGCCGCCGCCTTCGCGCTGCACGTCGCGCTCGCCGTCGCGGCCGGCAGTGTGCTCACGCTGCTGCCGCAGCAGATCGTGCACGCGCTGACGGGCGTGCTCTTCCTGGGCGGCGCCGCGATGCTGCTGATGAAGAAGGACGAGGACGACGAGGAGATCCGCAAGCCGGAGAACCAGTCCTTCTGGAAGGTCGCCGGGTCCGGGTTCATGCTCATCCTCGTCGCCGAGTTCGGTGATCTGACCCAGATCATGACGGCGAACCTCGCGGCCCGCTACGACGACCCGCTCTCCGTCGGTTTGGGCGCGGTGCTCGCGCTGTGGGCGGTGGCCGGGCTCGGCATCGTCGGCGGGAAGGCGCTGATGAAGCGGGTGCCGCTGGGGCTGATCACGCGCATCGCGGCACTGGTGATGATCGCGCTGGGCGTGTGGAGCCTGTGGGAGGCCGTGACCGGCTGAGCTGAACCGCAAGCTGAACGGCTCAGTCGACCGGCGGAGCTGACCGGCTCGGTTGAACGGTGAGTGAACGCTTGCCGAAGGTGGTGGCGTAATGCCGGGCTGTTTTGTACCGTGGAGGAACAAAGTGGCTCCCGCCCGTTTTCCCTGACCGGCGGGCGGGGCCGCCTTGTTCCCTCCGGGGCTCACTTCTGTGCCCCTCTTCCGCGCCTGGAGCTTGGAGCTGCCGATGACGGCCACCACCCTGCTCACCGCCCGCGCCCTCCTGCTGGACATGGACGGCACCCTCGTCAACTCCGACGCCTCGGTCGAACGTGTCTGGCGGCGCTGGGCCGAGCGGCACGGGCTCGACGGCGACGAGGTCATGAAGGTCGTGCACGGGCGGCAGGGCTACGCGTCCATGGCGCTGCTGCTGCCCGGCCGGCCCATGGAGCAGAACTACGCGGACAACGCGCGCATGCTCGAGGAGGAGACCGCGGACACGGAGGGTGTCGTCGCGATACCCGGGGCTCGTGAGTTCCTCGCCTCGCTGCGGGGGTTGCCGCACGCGCTGGTGACCTCGGCGAATGTGGCGCTGTCCAGGGCGCGGATGGCCGCGGCGGGGTTGGAGATGCCCGAGGTGCGGGTGACCGCGGAGTCGGTCGGCGCGAGCAAGCCGGACCCTGAGGGGTTCTTGAAGGGGGCCGCCGAGTTGGGGGTCGCGCCTTCGGAGTGTGTGGTGTTCGAGGACTCCGGGGCGGGGATCGCCGCGGGGCGCGCCGCTGGGATGCGGGTGGTGGGGGTTGGGCCCCGGGCCGGGTTTCATGCGCCTGATGTGGTGGTGGGGGATTTGACGCGGGTGCGGGTCGAAGGGCTGGGGGATGCGGGGATTCGGCTGCACGTGGGGTGAATTCGGCTGCACGGGGGTGAGGTGTGCGGCCTGCTGGTGCTGAGCGCGGAGGTTGCGCGACCCTGCGCTGCGGGGGGCCGCTGCGCCCATCTTCCCCCAAGCTCTCGACTCCGCGCGAGCAGGGGGGACCCCCATCGCCCCGACGGCACGACTGCCCGCAGCCAGGCAGCTACGGCTCCTTCGTCTCCGACTCCAGTTTCGCGCGGGTCTCTTCGCCGTACACGCCCAGTTCGTCGGAGCGAATGCCCCGCGACCACTGGTAGTTGCGGAGAGCGCCCTCGACCTGGGTGGTGAAGTGGCCGTCGGCCTCGCCGTTGTAGAGGTACAGCTGGCGCAGGCGCAGTTGGAGTTCGGTGACCTCCGGGCCCCGGTCGCCGCGGCGCAGGACGGGGTTGCCTCTCTCGCGGGCGGCGTCGTCGGACTCCGGCGAGGAGCCGGAGGCCGTCGGGGTCGGTGACGTGGGCTCGGTCGGCTTCGTCGGGCTCGGCGAGGCGCTGGAGGCCGCCGGGGACGGCGACGGGCTCGCGCTGGCGGACGGGGACGGCGAGGGTGCGGCGGACGAGGGCCGTACGGAAGGCGTCGTCCGGGCCGGTTCCTCGGACGGCGGGCTCGTCGAGGTGTCCGGGACGCTCGCCCGGATGTCCTCGGGCAGCGCGGTGTCCCGGGACGGCTTCTCGTAGGAGAACAGTCCGCTCGCGTACCCGGCCGCCGCCACCACCGCGACGAGCGCCCCCGTCACGGCGAGCACGGCCGCGCGGCGCCGACGGCGCGGCCGCTCCTCGCCGGTCTCGTACGGGCCCGGCCCGGCGGGGTCTGGTTCCGTCCCCTCCAACAGGCTCAGGTCCGTGGCGTTCGGCTCGGTCGTGGGAGGGACCAAAGGGGCCGGGAGGACGGAGGTCGCGTCCGGGGCGGGCTGTGCCGCACTCGCCCGTTCCCGTGCCGCACTCGCCAGTCCCTGTGGCGCCCCGTCCAGTCCCTGTGACGCCGCGTCCAGCCCCTGTGACGCACCGTCCAGTCCCTGTGCCGCACCCTCGCGTCCCTGCGGCCCGCCCGCACTGTCCGCCGTACCGCCACCCGCGCTGTCGGCCGTCACGTCACCCGCGCTGTCCGCCGTACCGCCACCCGCGCTGTCCGCCGCACCGCTGTCGGGACGGTCCGCCGTACCCCCGCCCAGTTCGACGTACGGCCGGATCCGCAGCGGGTCGAAGTCCTCCGCCGCGGCCGCCTCGGCCGTGCGGGTCTCGCGCAGGGCTTCGGACGCGCGTTGGGTGCAGGTGCAGGAAGGGGTGTTGTCCGGCTCTCTGGGTGCTCCGCACTCCGGGCACGGGTGGCCGTTGGGCTGTTCCATGCGTTCGTCCCTCCCCTCGCGAACTCCAGAGATTATGCAGACCTTCTTCACAGCGCTGCCCGGAAGCCCCCGGAATACCGACTTCCAACAGGACTCGACAGGCCATAACCGGTCACACCCCTCACCATGGGAAGGTGTCGCGAGAGCCTCGGGAGGTCCGCATGGCCGGGGAAGTGCACGGGATGACGGACAAGGTGGGCGACGCGCCGGAGCCGCGCCCGGAAGGGCGCGACGAGCACGTGCCCGGGAACGTTCTCGTCTCGATCGGTGCCCTGCTCCTCGGCATGCTGCTCGCGGCCCTCGACCAGACCATCGTGTCGACCGCGCTGCCCACCATCGTCAGCGAACTCGGCGGCATGGACCACCTGTCCTGGGTCGTCACCGCGTATCTGCTGGCCTCGACCGCCGCGACCCCGCTGTGGGGCAAACTCGGCGACCAGTACGGGCGCAAGAAGCTGTTCCAGACCGCGATCGTCATCTTCCTGGTCGGCTCGGCGCTGTGCGGCATGGCGCAGAACATGCCGCAGCTGATCGCCTTCCGGGCCGTGCAGGGGCTGGGCGGCGGCGGGCTGATCGTGCTGTCGATGGCGATCGTCGGTGACGTCGTGTCGCCGCGGGACCGGGGACGCTACCAGGGCTTGTTCGGTGCGGTGTTCGGGGCGGCCAGCGTGCTCGGGCCGCTGCTGGGCGGGCTGTTCACCGAGCATCTGAGCTGGCGGTGGGTGTTCTACATCAACCTGCCCGTCGGGGTCGTCGCGCTCGCGGTCATCGCGGCGGTCCTGCACATCCCGCGCAGGCGCATGCCGCACGTCATCGACTATCTCGGCACCTTCCTCATCGCCTCCGTCGCCACCTGCCTGGTGCTGGTCGCCTCGCTCGGCGGGACGACATGGGGATGGGGCTCGCCGCAGATCGTCGGGCTGGCGGTGCTGGGTGTCGTACTGGCGGTCGTCTTCGTGGCCGTGGAGCGGCGGGCGGCGGAGCCCGTGCTGCCGCTGAAGCTGTTCCGGATCCGCACCTTCACCCTCTCCGCGGTCATCAGCTTCGTCGTCGGCTTCGCGATGTTCGGCGCGATGACCTACCTGCCGACCTTCCTCCAGGTCGTCCACGGCGTGAGCCCGACCATGTCGGGCGTGCACATGCTGCCGATGGTGTTCGGCCTGCTGCTGTCCTCGACCACCTCCGGGCAGATCGTCAGCCGCACCGGCCGCTGGAAGGTCTTCCCGGTCGCCGGCACCGCCGTCACCGCCCTCGGCCTGCTCCTGCTCCACCAGCTCGACGAGAACAGCTCCACCGCCGTGATGAGCGTCTTCTTCTTCGTCTTCGGCCTGGGGCTCGGCCTGGTCATGCAGGTGCTCGTCCTCATCGTGCAGAACGCCGTCGCCTACGAGGACCTGGGCGTCGCCACCTCCGGCGCGACGTTCTTCCGGTCGATCGGCGCGGCCTTCGGTGTCGCCATCTTCGGCACGATCTTCGCCAGCCGGCTCGGCACCATGCTCGCCGACGCCTTCCGGGGCGCCCAGCTGCCGCCCGGCGTCTCCGCGGAGGCGCTGGAGGCCGATCCGCGCGGCATCGCCGCCCTGCCGCCCGCCCTGCGCCCGGCCGCCCTGCACGCTTACGCCTCGTCCATCACCGACGTCTTCCTGTACGCCGCACCCGTCGCCCTCCTCGCCTTCATCCTGGCCTGGTTCCTGAAGGAGGACCGGCTGCGCGGCTCCGTCACGGCGCCCGACGGCACGGAGACGTTCGCCAGCAACCCGGTCGAGCGGTCGTCGTACGACGAGGTGTGCCGCGCGCTGTCGGTGCTGGGCACCCGCGAGGGCCGGCGCGAGATCTACCGGAAGATCACCGCACGCGCGGGATACGACCTGCTGCCCGCCGCGAGCTGGATGCTGCTGCGGATCAAGAAGTACGGCTCGGTGGAACCGGCCGTGCTCGCCGAGCGCGGCCCCGTCCCGCTCACCACCGTCATGGAGGCCGCCCGCCAGGTCGAGGAGCGGCGCCTCGCGGTGCGCCAGGGCCTCGACCTGGTCCTGACCGACCGGGGACGCGAGGTCGCCGAACGGCTCGCGCAGGCCCGCCAGGAGTCCCTGGCGGAGCTGCTCGGCGACTGGTGGGGCCCGGACCGGCCGACCGACCTGGTGCAGCTGGTGAAGGACCTGAACGGCGAGCTGTGCGGCTCGGAGCGGGAACGCCCGCACGAGATCCGCCCGGTGACGCTCGTCAGCTGAGGCGCTTGCCGAACCAGTGCTCGGCGTGGACGTCGTCGTTGTACGGCTCGGTCTCCTGGTAGCCGAGGCGGGCGTACAGGGCGCGGGCCTCGACGAGGTCGCCGCGCGTGTCCAGGACCATCCGCGTGGCGCCGAGCGCGCGGGCCGCGTCCTCGGCGGCGTGCACGAGCAGCGGGGCGCCGCCCTTGCCGCGCATCCGCTCGTACAGGAAAACCCGGGTGAGCTCGGCGGTGGCGCCGTCCAGCAGCCGTACGCCCGCACTGCCGGCCGGCTCGTCCCCGTACCGCGCCACCAGCAGCCGCCCCCGCGGTGGCGCGAGGTCGGCTCCCGAACACGCGGCGATCTCCCGCTCCAGCTCGTCCGGGTCGGTGCGGCGCCCCTCGTGCAGCAGGTACCAGCGGTCGCTGACCTCCGTGTAGTACGCGCGCCACAGCGCGGCGGCGACGGGGGAGTCGTACGGTTCCGGGGCGACGGTCCAGATCATGAACCGCATTCTGCGGGCGCGCCCCAGGCGTCACGCAACCGAACAGGCGCGAAACCGGCGGCATTCGGACGCCGTTTGAGGCCTGCCCGCGGGGCTACCCGGTCGGCGAGCCGGCTCGCCAGGAGCCGGCTGGGTCGAGAACCCGGAAGGCATTCATGTCCACAGGCGTGATCATCGCTCTGATCGTGATCGTGGCGGCCGTCGTCATCGTCGCGGCCGTCCTGACCCTGCGCTCCCGCGGACCACGAGGCGGTATGAGCCTCAAGCGGCGCTTCGGGCCCGAGTACGACCGGGCCGTCGCCCGGCACGACGGGGACACCAAGGCGGCCGAGCGCGAACTCGCCGAGCGCGTGGAGCGCCACGGCGACCTGCGTGAACGGCCCCTGGAACCCGCCGAGCGCGAGCAGTTCGAGGCGCGCTGGACGGCCGCACAGGAGCGGTTCGTCGACTCGCCGCACGAGGCGCTCGCCGAGGCGGACCGGCTGCTCTCCGAACTGGCCGGCGCCCGGGGCTTCCCGGACGCCGGGCACTACGAGGAACAGCTCGCCGCCCTGTCCGTGCACCACGCTCACCACGTGGACGGCTACCGGCGCGTGCACCGCGTGACGCACGCACGCGTGAACGGCGCCCAGGACGGTGGCGCGGGCACGGAGGAGATGCGTGAGGCCATGGTCGAGGCCCGCGCCCTGTTCGAGGAACTGGTACGGCCGTCCCGCCACGACGGCGGCCGTCACGACGGCGGACGCCACCGCGCCGGCGCGAACGACGACCAGAAGGCCCCGGCCGCCCGAGGCCACCTGCCCGTGTTCCACCGGCGTCAGGCGAAGGAGAGTTGAGGCACATGTCCGACGTGACCCGGCCGCCCGGCGACGAGACACCCGCCGATCGCGGCCAGAAGGCCCCCGACGCCCGTGGCGAGACCGCCCTGGGCACGGGCCACGGCACTCCGCCCACCGGCTCCCCGGCCGGTGACACCTCCGGGACGGCCGGGGGGAACGTACGCGGCGCGGGGGAGACCAGCGCGGCGGGCGCCGGCACGGGGATCGCCCCGGCGGGGGACGCCTTCGGCACCCCCGGCACCCCGGGCACCACGGGCGCCCCCGGTGGCCAGGAGGCCCCCGGCGCCACCCGGCTCCTCCCCCACGAGGAGTGCGACAAGCTCGAGTCGCGGTTGCGGCACGCCGTCGCCGAGTTCGTGGACAGGCCCCGTGACGCCGTCGAGGAGGCCGACCACGCGCTGGAGGAGATCGCCGCCCGCTTCACGGACGCCGTGACACAGCGCCGCCGTACCCTGCGCAGGTCCTGGCAGTCCGCCGACGCGGGCGGGGGCAAGCCCACGACGAGCACCGACACCGAGCAACTCCGCCTGGCCCTGCGGGACTACCGCGAGCTGGCGGAACGGCTGCTGCGCGTGTGAGTCATGCGAGCTGTGTCAGCCCTGTGACCCCTGCGCGTCCGATCCACCTGCCGCCCGGCGCTCCCGCCACTGCCGTACGACCTCGTCGACGTCGTACGGCTTCATACCCAGCGGGGGCCCGGGCGGCGGCTTGAACATCATGTCGCGGATCCTGACGTTGATGTCGGTCAGGATCTTCCTGACGACCCGCTCGGAGGGGGCCGCGTACGCCGCGGCGAGCGCGTCCTCCGCCTCCTTGCGCAGCGCCAGCGCCGGCGGCAGGACGGAGACGCCCTCCCGGGCCAACTTGCGCTTCACCCACCACAGTTCGTCGTACGACGACTCCAGGTCTCTGGGCAGCGGCTTGCCCGCACCGGGCAGCCGGTCGAAGTCACCGCGTGCCTTCGCGTCACGGATCTGCTTCTCGACCCAGGACTCGAACGGAACACCGGGTGGCTTTCGCTCGGTCATGAGGCCATTGTGCCGGACGCCGTGCACCCGGGCGATTTATCATGCGGCGGCGGACCAACCCGGCCACCGCGCAAGGCCGTTCCGGCCACCAGGACGTCTCAGGAGGAGCGCACGTGCTCGAACTCACCATGGCCGCCGTCTCCGCGGCGGACGCGGGTGCCACGGCCGGCATGCTCATGGCCGACGCGCCCAGCGAGCCGGGCGCCGTGCTGCGGGTGGGCCGTGACAAGTCCGTGTGCCGGCTCGCGACCCCCGACGACTGGCTGTTCGTCTCCCGGGTCCACCTGGAGTTCCTGTGCGGGCCCGACGGCAGCTGGCAGCTGACCTGGCTGCGCGGCTCGCAGCCCGACCCGTCCTCCGAGGTCCGGCTGACGAGCGGCGAGTACGCCCAGCCCGTCGCCTACGGCGGCACCGTGACGCTGCCCCGGGGCGGCAGCGGCGAGGTCGTCATCCAGGACCGCACCGGTCCGCGCAGCGTCAACGTGGGCTTCTTCCACGAGGCCTGACGACGGCCGGCCTACGCCAGCACCCGCGCCAGCGCGAAACCGTCGTAGCCCTTGCCACCGACCGTCTGGATCGCCGTGCCGCTCAGCCTCGGGTGGCCGGCGATCAGTTCGATCGCGGCGCGGGTGCCCTGGATGTCGGGCTCGGTGCTGTCCGCGTCGAGGACCCGGCCGCCCCGTACGACGTTGTCCAGGACGATCAGGCTGCCCGTGCGGGTGAGCTTCAGTGCCCAGTCCACGTAGTGCGGGTTGTTGACCTTGTCGGCGTCGATGAAGACCAGGTCGAACGGGGGCGGGTTCTCGTCGGCCAGCTTGGGCAGCGACTCCAGGGCCGGGCCCACCCGCACCTCGACGAGCTTGTCCAGGCCGGCCCGGGCGATGTTGCGGGTGGCGACCTCGGCGTGCTTGGGGTTGTACTCCAGGGAGATGAGCCGCCCGTCGGCCGGCAGGGCGCGGCCCAGCCAGATGGTGCTGTAGCCGCCCAGCGTGCCGATCTCCAGGATGTGACGGGCGCCCTGCACCTGGGCGAGGATCTGGAGCAGTTTGCCCTGGGTGGCCGTGACGCTGATGGCGGGCAGCCCGGCGGCCTCGCTGTCGCGCAGCGCGGCCTCCAGAGCGTCGTCCTCCGGCGCGAGGTGGGCGGTGAAGTAGTCGTCGACGTCGTCCCAGAGCTGCGACTCGCTCATGCACCTAAGCCTTCCGTATGGCTAGTTAGAATTGCTAACTAGTTTCTCGAATATAGCCGTGAGTCGCCCTTCCGTGAGTGGGTTCATCCACCGGTGTGTCGCCGTGTGCTTCCGATGCTGGAGCGGGGTGGGTGCGTGCCTCCGGCGGTGGGTGCGGGATGCCCGACGCATCAACGCTCAGCCGGCTCCACCGCCGGCGCCGACCCCGGCAGCGGTCGTCCCGCCGACTCCGTCATGCGCCACACCGCGACGCCGCCGATCACGGCCGCGGCCATCATGTAGTACGCGGGCATCATCATGTCGCCGGTCGCCCCGATCAGCGCCGTGACCACCAGCGGCGTCGTCCCGCCGAACAGGGACACGGACACGTTGAAGCCGATCGACAGCGAGCCGTACCGCACCCGCGTCGGGAACAGGGCCGGCAGCGCCGACGGCATCGCCGCCGTGAAGCACACCAGCAGCAGGCCCAGCGCGCCCATGCCCAGGCCCACCGCGGCCAGGCTGCCCTCGCGGATCAGCAGCAGGGCCGGGATCGACAGGAGCAGGAACCCCGCGCAGCCCGCCGCGATGACCGGGCGGCGGCCGACCCGGTCGGTCAGCGCGCCCACGAACGGCTGGGCGATCATCATCAGGGCCATCACGGCGAGGACGACCAGCAGGCCGTGCGTCTCGTCGTAGTGCAGCTCACTGGTCAGGTAGCTCGGCATGTACGACAGCAGCATGTAGTCGGTGACGTTGAAGACCAGCACCAGGCCCACGCAGAGCAGCAGCGCCTTCCACTGCCCGGCGATCATCTCGCGCAGCGGCACCTTCGGCCGGGCCGCCTCCGCCTTCTCGACCTCCGCCGCGAACGCCGGGGTCTCCTCCAGTCGCAGCCGCACGTAGAGGCCGATGATGCCCATCGGGCCCGCGATCAGGAAGGGGATGCGCCAGCCCCAGGACGTCAGGTCGTCGGCCGACAGCAGCGCTGTCATCAGCGTGACCAGGCCCGCCCCGCCGATGTAGCCGGCCAGCGTGCCGAACTCCAGCCAGCTGCCGAGGAAGCCGCGCCGCTTGTCGGGGGCGTACTCGGCGATGAAGGTGGAGGCGCCCGCGTACTCACCGCCGGTGGAGAAGCCCTGCACCAGGCGGGCGGCCAGGAGCAGCAGCGGCGCGCCGACGCCGATCGTCGCGTACGACGGGATCAGGCCGATCGCGAACGTGCCCGCGGCCATCATGATCATGGTCAGCGCCAGGACCTTCTGGCGGCCCACGCGGTCACCGAGCGGGCCGAAGACCATGCCGCCGAGCGGGCGGACCAGGAAGGCCGCGGCGAAGGCGCCGAACGTGGACAGCAGCTGGGCGGTGGGGTTGCCGGAGGGGAAGAAGACCTTGCCCAGCGTGACCGCGATGTAGCTGTAGACACCGAAGTCGAACCATTCCATCGCGTTGCCCAGCGCGGCCGCCTTCACCGCCCGCCGGACGAGTGCGGGGTCGGTGACGGTCGCCTCGGAGGTCTGCGCCTGGCCGGCCGCCAAGGAATTCAAGGACTTCACGGTCTTCGGGGTCTTCGGGGACTTCGGGGGCTTCAGGGTCTTCTTGTCGGACGGGGGAGCGGCGACCGGGACAGTCGACAAGACTTCGCTCGCCTACCTTTCGACGGGAACAGGGACGCGGTCCGCGCGGCGGCGCTGTCGGCGGGCCGAAAAGCGACGATAGGCGCCGATGTGCCCCTTACGGGCCGTACGCCTTTTGTTGCACCCTGCATCTAAATGGGGGATACGCAGGCACGTAGGTCCGGCCCCGCGCGGACCCGCCGGACAGCGCATGTGATCCTTCTCGCGCCCACCAGAGGCAACCCCACCACCTGCGCACTATCGTCATCCGGACAAAAGGAGGACGGACGTCAGGTGAAGCGGGGATTGCCTGCGTCTCATTCCGGGGGTGGTGCGAGCCGCATAGGGTTCGCGAAGGGATCCCCCACGCACGGGACGCGTGGGACGAACGGGGCGGGAGGCCGACGAGGCGTGGCGAATGCGGAGCACAGCGGGCGACCGGCGGAGGCGTTCGGGGCGACGGCCGTCGAAGAGGCAAGGGCACGCCTGCACGTGGCGCGCCTCGGACTGTGGCTGATCGCCGCCGTCCTCGCCGTACGGCAGGTGGCCGTCGTCCTGAGCACCCCGCGCGGGGAGCGGCTGACGGACCTCGAGACCTGGGTCGGCCCGAACGGCGTCCTGCACGTGAACGGGTCGCTGTACGACTCGACGCGCTTCACCGGCACCCCCTTCGGCGGTCTGGTCCTCAAACCCCTTACCCGGTCGGCCGAGCAGGCCCTCGGCTGGGGCTGGACCTTCGGCACGCTGCTGCTGGTCGTCGCGCTCGGCCTGGTCGCCGCCCGCGCCCTGCCGCAGCCCATCGGCCGCCGCACGGCGCTGCTGGCCGCACCGGTCGCGATCAGCCTGCTGATGCTGTCGCTGCCGGTGCGCAACACCCTCTGGCTCGGCCAGACCAGCATCATCCCGGTCCTGCTGGTGCTGCTGGGCTGCTTCGTCGCCCACGGCCAGAGAGTCAGCGGCCTGCTGATCGGTGTGGCGGCCGCGCTGCAGCCCACCCTCCTCCTCTTCACGCCCCTGCTGTGGTTCACCGGCCGCAGACAGGCCGCGCTGTCCACCGGCGTCACGTTCGCCGCCTGCACCGCGCTCGCCTGGGCCGCGATGCCGCACGACTCCTACACCTACTGGGTGCACCACATGGCGGGCGTCGGACTCGGCGGCAGGGCCGACGACCTCGCCAACCAGTCCCTGCACGGCGCCCTGCTGCGCCTCGGCCTGACCGGTCCCCTGGAGATCGGGCTCTTCCTGACGCTCGGCGCGGCCGTCGTCGCCCTCGGTCTGCGCCGCGCCGTGCGCTACGCCCGCGACGGCCAGCTGCTCCTCGCCGTCGCGATCACCGGCTGCGCCGCGATCGTCGTCTCACCCACCGCCTGGCAGCACCAGCTGCTGTGGGTGCTGCTCGCGTTCGTCGGCCGGGTCGGCAGACGCGCCTCCGACCGGTACGTCTGGCCGGTCGCCGTCGTCCTGGTGATGACGCTGCCGGCGAAGATGATGCTGCCGAACATGGCGGCCCTGTACCCGCTGCGCGACAACGTCGTCCTGCTGGCCGCCCTCGCCGCCGCCACCGCCATACCGTTCCTGTCCCGCACCTCGCCGTACTACCAGTCGCCGATCCCCACCGAGTACGCCCCTCCCGTACCCACCCGCTTCAGGCACATCCCCCTGCTGCCGTTCCTGCGCCGGGTCCTCACCCGCCCGAACCTCCTGCTGGAACTGCTCCTCATACGGGTCACGTACGCCGCCTACTCGAAGGTCCGCCTCGCCGCGACCGGCGGCAGCAACTCGGCCGGCCGGGCCCGTGCCGAGGAGCACGGCTGGCAGATCCTCGACCTCGAACGCGTCCTGTACCTCGACATCGAGCACACCATCAACCACGCCGTGGTGAAGATCGGCTGGCTGCGGAACTTCTTCGACTTCTACTACACGTCGTTCCACTTCGTGGTCCCGCTGACCGTCCTCGGCCTGCTCTACTGGCGCCGCCCGGTCGACTACCGCTGGGCCCGCGCCGCCCTCGGCTTCACCACCCTGCTCGCGCTCGTCGGCTTCTGGCTCTACCCGCTGGCCCCGCCGCGCCTGATGCCGACGCTCGGCATCATCGACACCGTGCACGGCGTGCAGGACTTCTCCAAGCCGGACTACGGCACACTGACCGCGCTCACCAACCAGTACGCGGCGATGCCGTCGCTGCACTTCGGCTGGTCGCTGTGGTGCGGCGTGGTGATCGCCGTCATCGCGCCGAAGGCCTGGATGAAGGCGCTGGGCCTGCTGCATCCCCTCTTCACGGTCTCGGCAATCGTGGCGACCGGCAACCACTGGGTGCTGGACGCGGTGGGCGGCGCGCTGGTCGTCGGCGCGGGCTTCGGCCTGACGTACGTCTTCCAGGGCCCGCGCGCGCGGACGGTGACGGCGGCGGCGGTCAGCAGCGAGCCGTCGGACCCGGTGAAGGACCGTACTCCGAGCTGATCCGGTACTCGCCGGGCGCGGACACGGTCAGCCGCGTGAACTCGCCGTCGCGGGACAGGCACCCGCCGTCGGACCGCAGCCACGGCGAGTACGCGATCCGCAGGGTGACGGCCCCCGGCCGCGACACCCGCAGGACGACATCGGCGCTGCTCGCCCGTACGACGGTCCCGGGCGCGGAGACGAGCGGTACGGCGTCCCGCACCCGGTAGACCCGCCAGTGCGCGTCCTGCCAGACCGGCTCCAGCCAGTCGGGCCGGTGGTCGCGCACCAGCCGGGCCTCCTCCTCGGCGAACCCGTCGGGCGTGCCCAGCGGCAGCACGACGAAGCCGACCGCCCACCGGTCCAGCCAGGCCCGGTAGGTGGCGGCGGAGAAGGAACCGTCGTAGAAGAGGCGGGCGCGCTCCATGTCGAGCTGGCGGTTCCAGCCGCGCGCCATGTTGATGTGCGGGGCGAGCTCGACGGCCTCACGGTGGTTGCGGGCCGGGACGACCTCCACCCGCGTACGGTCGGCACCGAGCCCGTCGAGGGCCCGTACGACCCCGTGGGTCTCGGCGGCCCAGGCGGGCACCACGGTGGAGACCCGGAGATCGTCGGCGGTCTTCTTGCCGACCCAGGCGACGGAGAAGACCAGGGCGGCGACGAGCAGGTTGCGGCGCAGCTTGCCGAGGCCGGGCAGGCTGAGGAGGGCGGCGAGCAGGACGGCGGGGGCGAACAGCTCCGCGAACCGCTCGACGTTCGTACCGACCGGGGAGGGGATGAGGTACGCGAGCACGGTCCCGGCCGCGTACACCGACCCGCCCCACCGGGCGACCCGCCACGAGCGCGGCGCCAGCGCGGTGACCGCCAGACCGAGGGCGACGGGCGGCCAGATACGGGCGAAGGGCATCAACTGCTCGCCCGTGAACGGGAAGAAGAGGGTGGTCAGCCCGACCACGGCGGCGGGCGGCGCCAGCAGGGGCAGGGCCCGGCCCCAGTCCCGTACGAGGAGAAAACCGGCGCCGACGACGGCCAGGAACAGCCCGGCGACCGGCGACGCCATGGTGGCGAGGGCGGCATAGGCCCCGGCGAGGACGACCCGCTTCTCCCGGGTGAGCAGCACACAGGCCGCGAGCCCGAAGGCGACGCCGAGCGCGAAGGTGGTGCGGCCGGAGGCGACGTTGCACCACAGCGCGAGGGAGGCGAGCAGGGCGGGGCCGAGGGGTCTTCGGACCCCGGCGCGCCTGATCAGCACGGCCGCCAGCCAGGAGGCGAGGAGCCCGGAGACGACGGTGACGGTCCGCACGCCGAGGGCGGCCATCAAGTACGGCGATATCAGGCTGTAGTTGGCGGTGTGCATGCCGCCGTACCAGAAGAGGTTGTACGCGGAGTCGCCGTGCCGGGACGCGAAGCCGGCCCACGCCTCCTGGGCGGCGAGGTCGCCGCCGCCCGTGGCGAGGAAGATCCACCAGAGCGCGTACAGGGGGAGTGTGGGAAGGGTGGCCAGGAGGGGGACGCGGTGGCGGGCCCACAAGGTGCGGAGGGGGTGGTTCCGCGCTGGGGACGGGAGTTCGGGCCGGGCACGGGTGAGTTCGGCTGAGACCACGGTTTCGAAGACGTGGAATCAGGCGGGAGCGTTCATCGGCGGGTGAAGACGGCTACGTCGCTGTCGAAGGCGCAGGCCAGAAGACCGCTCCTGTCGACGGCGAGAGCATGGCAGGGTCCGGGTACGGGGATGACGTCGACGGTGCCGCGGCTTTCGAGGTCCCAGACCCGGATCGTGTTGTCCGACGCGCCGGTGACGGCGACCGGGCGGTCGTCCAGGACGGTGCACGCGACGGCGAGCACCGCCCCCGTGTGCTCGGTCATCGGCCGGCCCATGGGCCGGCCGGTTCCCAGGTCCCAGACCTCTACCGACCGGTCATGGGAGCAGATCACGGCCACCGGGCGGTCATCCAGCACCACGCAGGCGATGGCATGCGCGTAAACGCCGTACAGGGTCCGTCCCGTGCGCTGACCGGTACGCAGATCCCAGATCCGCACGGTGAAGTCCTCCGAGCCGGTGACGGCGACCGGGCGACCGTCCAGCACGGTACAAGCCGCCGCTGACACCGGTCGCGTGTGGCCTTCGAGAGGCGGGTACAGGGCATGGCCCGTCGGGAGGTCCCACACCCATACCGTGTCGAACGTGCCGCCGACGACGGTCGGGCGGCCGTCCAGGACGGTGCAGGCCAGGGAGGTCACCCAGTCCTTGGGGCCGGTGAGCGGTGGACACGCGGCCTGCCCTGTCTCGATGTCCCACACCCGCACCGTGTCGTCGAGGGAACTGGTGACGGCGACCGGGCGATCGCCGAGCAGCGTGCAGGCCACTGACCACACGTCGCCGGTGTGACCCTCCAGGGGTACACCCACGGGCTGACCCGTGGCCATGTCCCACACGCGCGCCGTGTTGTCGTCGGAGCCGGTGACGAAGACGGGCCTCTCGCGTACCACCGCCAGGTCCATGGACCCGATGTCGTCGGCGTGACCGATCCTCGGCCGGCCGCATGCCTGACGAGGGGACAGGTCCCACACTCGGGCGGTGTCGTCGAACCCGCCGGTGACGGCGACGAGCCGTCCGGCCACCGACGCGGTCGCCACCGACCGCACGGCATCGACACGGCCACTGAGGGGAGTTCCCACCGGCTCGTGGGTTTTCAGGTCCCGGATCCGCAGCTCGCCGTTCACGGAGACAGTGATCGCGACCGGCCGACCGTGCAGCTCCGCACACGCCAGCGACGTCCCCCAGTCGTCGCCGTGATCGTCCCACGTGGCCAGGAGCCGGCTCGTCTCCAGATCCCAGACCTGCACCTTCTCCTCGTGCCCGGTTCCCACCACGACGGCGCGGCCGTCCACCTCGGCACACGCCAGCTCCGTCACCCAGACCTCTCCGTCACCCTGCAGCCGGCCCCGCTCGCGCAGCGTCGCCAGGTCCCACACCCGGAGGGACTCCCTACAGGCCGTGACGGCGACCGGCTCTCCGCCCACCACGGCACACACCATCGAGCCCACGTTGTCGGCGACCTCCACCGGCCTGCCCAGCGGCCGGCCGGTGGTGAGGTCCCAGAGGCGCAGCGTCCCGTCACCTGATGCGGTCACGACGACGGAAGTGCCGTCCAGTTCCGGGCAGGCCACCGCGTTCACGATCGAGGTGTGGCCGGTCAGAGGCCCTCCCCGGGGTCTGCCGGTGGTGAGGTCCCAGACGCGTACCGTCCCGTCCTCCGATCCGGTGACGGCGAGGGAGGCGCCGTTCAGTTCCGTGCAGGCCACGGTGGTCACGACCGCGGTGTGGCCGGTCTGCGGCGCTCCCAATGGTCTGCTGGTGGTGAGGTCCCAGACGCACACCGTCCCGTACGCCGATCCGGTGACCGCGACGGGCCGGCCGTCCAGCACGGTGCACGCCACAGCGGCCCCGCCGTCCGTGTGGGTCAGGGCGATGCTGTGCACGTTGCCCGAAACCCTCGAACCGGACGCGGCGAGCGGCTTCCACACCCGCTCGGCCGCCTTGCCGTTGAGCTCCTCCAGGACGGACGGCACGTTGTGCCGTGCCGCGTCCACCGCGAGGACCCGGCGGCGGCTCTCCGGGCCCAGGTCACGGTGGACGTCGACGGCGGCGAGGTAGACCGCCGCATGGAGCCGCGCGGTATCGCTCCCGGCCTTCAGCAGGTGGACCGTGAGCGTGTCGCAGTCCGCGTGGACCAGGTAGTCGAGGTCGGCCACCAACTCGTCGAGCAGCCCGGCCCGTACCGCGTGCGTCGCCAGATGCCGCAGCGCGTACGGATGCGCCCGCCCCCAGTCCCGCGCCCCGTCCGACCGGTACGGCACCGCCTGCCGCAAAGCCGCCGTGAAGCCCCGGTGCACCCTCCTCACGTCCTGCCCCTGTCGCAGATACTCCGCCATCGCCTCGTGGTACAGCCGGTACACCGACCGGCCGTCCTCGACGGCCTCCACGACGTACGCGCCGGCGTCGCGCCGCAGCCGGTACAGGTCCTGGTTGGTGTACGGCCATCCGGACAGCTCCGAGGCGAGGGGAGCCCAGATGTCCTCCCAGGGGACGCCCTGGCCCTCCGCGTAGGCCAGGGGGCGCAGGAGGCCGAGGATCCGCTCGGCGTCCTCGCCGAAGCGCTGGTGCAGGTCGCGGTGCATGGCGTCGGCGGCTCGGCTCGGCAGGGACCGGAGCCAGGCCGGGTCACTCGGGTCGGGCAGGGCCGGGGTCGCGGCGAGCGTGCCCGCTGTGATGCGGGCGACGAGGAAGGAGTGGTCGGCCGCTGTGGCGACCGCCCGGGCCACGGCGAGCCGGTGCGAGGCGTCGCAGTCGAGGTAGGGGGAGTCGGGGTGGGCGTCGAGGAGGTTGCGGACGGTGTAGGCGAGGACGGCCCGCGGGTCGGCGTAACGAGGTGAGTCGAGGTCGATGTGGCCGGCCCGGTCCAGGCCGAGCGGGGCGAAGAGGTGGGGGCGGGTGCCCAGGAGCAGGCGCAGATGAGGGCCGGCCAGTTCCATCAAGGGGCGAAGGACCCGGCCGCACAGGGTGGACGGCGTGACCGCCTCGTCCAGGCCGTCGATCAGGACGACGTGCGGCCGGTCCGGTTCCGGGCGCGTGTTCAGGTGGTTCAGCAGCTCCGCCAGAACCTCCGTGGACGGCGACCGCAACGCCGCCGCGATCGCCCGTACGACCTGCTGGTCGGTGAGGTTCTGCGCGTACACCGCCGTGCCGACCGCCTTCTCGCGCGGCAGCTGTCCGTCCCTCAGGCCCAGGCTCGCCAGCGGTACCGTACGCCGGTACGCGGGGTCGCTCAGCGCTGCCAGCAGCCCCAGGACGGCGGTCTTGCCCGACCCCGGATCACCGGTGACCACCAGCGTCGGGCGATCGTCCGGCAGGTCGCCGAGCCAGCCGGTGATGTCCCCCAGGGCCCGGTGGCGGCCGGAGAACCACCAGCCCACCCGGGTCGGATCGCTGTGTCCCATCGCCCGCCGCAGCAGCCGCGTCCGGAACTCCACGTCCCGCCGCCGGTCCTGCTCGTCCCACTCGGCGGCCTGCTGAAGGGCCATGTCCGTGTGGGACAGCCGGGGACTGTGCTTGGCGTTGGGCAGGAAGGGAGGGATCTCCCCGGTCAGGCCGATGATCTCCAGGCCGATGTGCTGGAAGCCGGGACGCCTGGGGTTCTTGGCCGTCGCGTTGACCACCGCGTCCAGGGACAGGAGCTCCGGTGTGCAGCCGGCCGTGGCCAGACTCGTCACCGCCTCCGTCAGCAGCTCGGGGAAGGCCCCGGTCCGGGCGAGCTCGGTCGGCTGGGCCGACGTGACCACCGCCAGGCCCGCGTCCTTGTCCCGCCAGTCGTTCTTCAACTTCGCCATGGCGGCGAGCAGTTCGTTGCCGCCGTGCCCGGAGAAGCACGTGTCGAGCATCAGCAGCAGCCGGCGCACCTTCGTCCCGGCGAGGATCTTGCGTGCCAGCGTGCTGGGCAGCAGCGCGTCGTACAGGTCGTCGGGGTCCGTGTCGGAGGTGAGGAGGACGTACTCGCCGTTGTCCAGCACCTCGCCGTGCCCGGCGACGTACACCGCCACCACGTCGTCCGGGCGGCGCTCCGGCGAGCGGCAGAACTCCCGCAGCTCCCACAGGAGTTGGTGTTGAGTCGGGTTCAGGCCCAGGTCGGACACGTGCTGATAGCCGAGCTTGCCCGTGAACAGCTCCACCATCCGACGGCGTGCCTCGGCCAGGCCCGGCCGGTTCCACTCCAGCTCCGCGGGCGCGTGCGGATAGTGGCTGATCGCGGTCGCGATGAGAAAGCGCCGAGGCTCGCTCCCGCTCATGCCAGGCCCTCCGCCACCGCTTCGCCCGTCTCCTTCGCCGTGAGGTAGCGCGTGGCGTCGTGGGCGTGCGAGCCGTTGTGGACGACTTTCCCTGCCACGCCCGTGCCGAAGAACAGCGACAGGTCCCGCACCGCGGCCACCACGTCACCCTCGTCGACGACGTTCGTCCACCGCACGGTGCCCGGCCACGCTCCCGGCTCGGGGCGCAGCCGGTCGTGGACCATCCGCATCCCCAGCGGCGATCCCAGCGTCACCAGCGTCCGCACCTGGTGGTCCTCGGACCGCGCGCACAGCGCCTCGTACGCGACGACCGAGCCCAGCGAGTGTGCGACCACCACCCGCGTGTCCGGCCCGATCAGCTCCTCCACCCGGCTTCGGGCCGCCGCCCGCAGGACGTCGTCCGTCAGATAGCGGTGGACCTGCTTCAGGTCGAAGACGAGGGCCCGCAGGGAGACTTCGGCGAAGAAACGCGAGTGTTGCAGGACCCGCAGGGCCGTCTGCACCGCGCGCGGTGAGCGAGTCAGCGTGTCCGCTCCCGGCGGTGGCACGGCCGGGTCGGTCCGGGCACAGGCCGCCCACCACTCCAGCAGCAGCTCGCTTTCCAGACCCTCGTCACCCTCGTCGACGTCGCTCGCCGTGAACAGCGGGTCGCCGACGGCGAGCGTGTGTCCGGCGGGCCGGAACAAGTCGCCGTAGAACGCCATGCGCAGGTCACCGGAGGCGAGTTTCGGACCGTCCGCCCGGTCCAGTCCGTCGGCGAGCGCCGGCTCCCAGTCCTTCAGCAGCGTATGGGCGCCCAGCCGCTGCTTGCCCACCCCGTGCACACCGACAATCCGCGCCATCGCCCCGTCCCCCGAGCCCCGCAAGGTGCGTTCACTCTAGAGCGACCGGTGCGGCCCCGCATTCGAACCACACGGTCTTGCCGCCCCGGGGCCCGGGATCCACGCCCCACTTGTCGGCCACCGCGTCCAGCAGCACCAGCCCACGACCGCTCTCCGCGTCCCACGCCAACCCGGTCGGCAGCGCGGGCAGTTCGTCGCAGCCGTCCGTCACCTCCACCCTCACCCCCGCGGCCTGCCGCAGCAGCAGGAGGGTGCAGCGCCGGTCCGGGACGTGGCGTACGACGTTGGCGAGCAGCTCGGTCACGCCCAGCTCGACGGTGTCGGACAGCTCGGGCATCTCCCATTCGTTCAGAAACGAGCGGACGATGCGGCGGATGTGCCGGGCCGCGTGCTCGCCGACGGTGAGGCTGAGGGTGTACTGCGAGGGGCGGGGCACCAGGGCGGTGGGGGGAATGTATGCGTTCACGCCACGAGAGTGCCCCCGCGCGACTACTCTCGGCTACCGAACGGATACAACCGGTCCTGGAGTGGGCCGAGTTGTGCGAGAGGGGGCTCTGCGTGACCCACATCAACGCTCTGGACCCGGGCGCTTCTGCGCTCGACTACTACGGCTATGAGCTGCGGCGGCTGCGGGAAGCCGCCGGACTGACGCAGAAACAGCTCGGAAGCATCCTCAGCTACACGGGGTCCCTGGTGGGCCAGATCGAGACGGCCAGGAAGGTCCCGACACCGGAGTTCAGCGAGCGGGCGGATGCGGCGCTGGGGTCGGACGGTTTGCTGTCCCGGTTGGTGGAGTTGGTGTTGCGTAGCCAACTTCCGGCGTGGTTTCAGCAGGTGGCGGAGTTGCAGGCGCGGGCTGGAGAGATCTACTCCTTCGAGACGCACATGGTGCACGGTCTCCTCCAGACCGAGGCGTATGCCCGTGCCGTGCTCGGCGTTCTCGACCAGACTCGCCTTGACGACCGTGTTGCGGCCCGGCTCGCGCGTCAGCGCATCTTCGAGAAGGAGGAGCCACCGGTCTTCTGGGCGATCCTCAGCGAGGCTGCGCTGTACCAGGAGATCGGCGGCCGAGAGACCATGCGGGGGCAACTCGCTCATCTGTTGTCTTTCAAGGGCAACCCTCGGATCAACATCCAGGTGTTGCCGTTCTCCGCCGGGGCGCACACGGGGCTGCAAGGCTCGTTCGACCACTACCGCTTCGACAGCGACCCGGCCATCGTTTATACGGAGGGCTACGGCGGCAGCGGGCATCCAACCGCAAACCCGGACACAGTCAAGAAGTGCTCGCTCCGTTACGATCATCTTCAAGCCGCCGCTCTCTCCCTCAAGGACTCGGCGGCGCTGATCCGGCGGGTAATGGAGGAACGCTATGGAGAACAACGCGATACTGACGGGGATCCAGTGGCGTAAGTCCAGCTACAGCGGAGACGAGGGCGGCAACTGCGTCGAGTGCGCGCCGATCGGGGCCCTGGCCTGGCGCAAGTCCACGTACAGCGGCGACCAGGGCGGCGAGTGCGTGGAGATCGCCGAACTTCCCGGCGCCGCCGTCGCGGTACGCGACTCCAAGAACCCGGCGGGCCCGACCCTCACGGTCGCCCCCGCCGCATTCACCACCTTCCTCACCTGGACGGCGACTACAACCGCTGAATGATCGTCCCGGTGGCCAACCCGCCCCCGGCACACATCGTCACCAGCGCGAACTCCTTGTCCGCCCGCTCCAGTTCATGCAACGCGGTCGTGAGGAGCCGGGCCCCGGTGGCCCCCACCGGGTGCCCGAGCGCGATCGCACCGCCGTTGACATTGACCTTCTCCAGGTCCTGCTCGAAGACCTGCGCCCAGCTCAGCACCACCGACGCGAACGCCTCGTTGATCTCCACCAGGTCGATGTCCCGCAGGGACATCCCCGCCTTGCCCAGCACGGCCTTCGTCGCGTCGATCGGACCGTCCAGGTGGAAGTGCGGGTCGGCACCGACCAGCGCCTGGGCGACGATCCGCGCCCTCGGCCTCAGCTTCAGCGCACGCGCCATCCGCTTCGACGCCCACAGGAGCGCCGCCGCGCCATCCGAGATCTGTGACGAGTTGCCCGCCGTGTGCACCGCCGTCGGCATGATCGGCTTCAGGGACGCCAACGCCTCCATCGACGTGTCGCGCAACCCCTCGTCCTTGTCGACCAGGCGCCACATGCCCTGACCGGCGTACTGCTCCTCCTCCGTCGTCGGCACCTGGACCGCGAACGTCTCCCGCTTGAACCGCTCCTCGGACCAGGCGATCGCGGCCCGCTCCTGCGAGAGGAGCCCGAGTGCGTCGACGTTCTCCCGCGTCAGGCCCCGATGCCGCGCGATCCTCTCCGCCGCCTCGAACTGATTGGGCAGGTCCACGTTCCACTCGTCCGGGAACGGCTTCCCGGGCCCGTGCTTCGACCCCGACCCCAGCGGCACCCGTGACATCGACTCCACCCCGCACGAGACACCGACGTCGATGACCCCCGCCGCGATCATGTTGGCCACCATGTGCGAGGCCTGCTGCGAGGACCCGCACTGCGCGTCGACCGTCGTGGCCGCCGTCTCGTACGGCAGGCCCATGGTCAGCCAGGCCGTGCGCGCGGGGTTCATGGACTGTTCGCCGGCGTGGGTGACCGTGCCGCCCACGATCTGTTCGACGCAGTCGGCGGGGATGCCGGTGCGGCCCAGCAGTTCGCGGTACGTCTCGCCCAGGAGGTAGGCGGGGTGCAGGTTGGCGAGCGCGCCGCCGCGCCTGCCGATGGGGGTGCGTACGGCTTCGACGATCACGGGTTCGGCGACCATGGGGGCGGTCCTCTCCTCCGGCACCAGGAACTAGTACGCGTTCTAGTCCTGTCATGCAGTCTGCTGACGTGACGTGCAACACCGCAAGGGTCGGGACCCAATTGGGGTCGACATGGCTCTTGCCTCTTCTAGAACCCGTTACTACCTTCGCGGCAGCTCGATTCCTGATAGTTCGTCAGATTGCTGGAGCCTCTCATGCCCTGTCCAGCGCTGCCCGACGGGTTCGACTTCACCGACCCGGATCTGCTGCACCACCGCGTGCCCCTGCCGGAGTTCGCCGAGCTGCGCCGGGTGGAACCGGTCCACTGGGTCCCCCAGCCCGCGGGCGTGGCCGGCTTCCAGGACGAGGGCTACTGGGCCGTGACCCGGCACGCCGACGTCAGGTACGTCTCCACGCACCCGGAGCTGTTCTCCTCGTACCTCAACACGGCGATCATCCGCTTCAACGAGCACATCGACCGCGACTCGATCGACGCCCAGCGGCTCATCCTGCTCAACATGGACCCGCCGGAGCACACCCGGGTGCGGCAGATCGTGCAGCGGGGGTTCACGCCCCGGGCGATCCGCGTGCTGGAGGAGCGGCTGCGGGCCCGGGCCCACTCCATCGTGCAGGGCGCCCTCGCGCACTCCGGGCCCTTCGACTTCGTCACCGAGGTCGCCTGCGAACTGCCGCTGCAGGCGATCGCCGAGCTGCTCGGCGTACCGCAGGAGGACCGGGCCAAGATCTTCGACTGGTCCAACAAGATGATCGCGTACGACGATCCCGAGTACGCCATCACCGCGGAGGTCGGCGCCGAGTCGGCCACCGAGATCATCGCGTACGCGATGAACATGGCCGCCGAGCGCAAGCGGTGCCCGGCGCACGACATCGTCACCCGGCTCGTGGCGGCCGAGGACGAGGGGAATCTCAATTCCGACGAGTTCGGGTTCTTCGTGCTGATGCTGGCCGTGGCCGGCAACGAGACGACCCGCAATGCCATCACCCATGGCATGCACGCCTTCCTCACCCACCCCGGCCAGTGGGAGCTGTACAAGAGGGAGCGTCCGGCGACGGCGGCCGAGGAGATCGTGCGGTGGGCGGCGCCCGTCGCCGCCTTCCAGCGCACGGCCACGCAGGACACCGAGCTCGGCGGGAAGCGGATCAGGAAGGGCGACCGGGTCGGGCTGTTCTACGCCTCCGCCAACCACGATCCGGAGGTCTTCGACGACCCCGACGTCTTCGACATCACCCGCGACCCCAATCCCCACCTCGGCTTCGGCGGGGGCGGACCGCACTACTGCCTCGGCAAGTCGCTGGCCGTGCTGGAGATCGACCTCATCTTCAACGCCGTGGCGGATGCCATGCCCGGTCTGAGGCTCGTCGACGAACCCCGGCGGCTGCGCTCCGCGTGGATCAACGGTGTGAAGGAACTCCCGGTGAGCGCCGGCTGACGCTGAAGCGCCACGGGCGCGGCGCAGGTGAGGGGCATGGCGAAGGCGACGGCCCCGGGGATCCAGGGGGCCGCCGCCTTCGGTATGGGGGGCCGAGACGGGCCGGGATCAGTACCAGCCGTTGGCCTGCCAGAAGCTCCACGCGTCGCAGGCGCTGCCGTAGCGGTCCTTCATGTAGTCCAGGCCCCACTCGATCTGGGTGGCCGGGTTGGTCTTCCAGTCGGAGCCCGCCGAGGCCATCTTGGCGGCCGGCAGGGCCTGGACCAGGCCGTACGCGCCGGACGAGGCGTTGGTGGCGTTCACGTTCCAGTCGCTCTCGTGGTCGACGATCTTGGAGAAGCACTCGTACTGGGCCGAGTTCCCGATCATCTTCTTCGCGATCGCCTGCGCCGAGGAGGCCTCCGTCGTCGCGGCCTGCGCGGGCGCGGCGGCCATCAGCGTGCCGCAGGTGACGGCGGCGACGGCGGCACCGGTGAGGGCCTTCTTCGGAGTGGCGATGCGGCGGAGGAGGGAAACGGCGGTCACAGGGAGGTGCCTTTCGTCGGGGGCGGGGCGGTCGCGGCATGCCGGAACCAGGCGGTGCGGGGCGGTGACATGCGGCGGCGCCGCGGCCCTGGGGGCACGCCGGCGCCTGGTGACCCGTCCAGAGAAACAGCCCGGCCACCCGGCCGCAATCACCCCTTTTACTAGTGGTGGTCGCATGTGGGGTGTTGGTCCGTTGTGTGACTCGGCTCTCAACGCGCAGGTCAGAGCGGTGTGTGGCGGGTGCAGCGATGCCGCGGCGGGTACGGCCCCGCTTCGTAGGTGACCCACGTCATGTGGGGCGGTTCACCTCGGCGGGGTCTCGAACGTGACCGGCGTCTCGAAAGCGGCCCGGCGTGTGGCACGCCGTAGCGCCTTGAGCACGGGGCGGCCGAGGACGACGGTCAGGACGACCGTGACGACCGCGCGGCCCAGGTCCCAGCCGAGCGAGGTGGCCAGGCAGTAGGCGAGGAACCGGGCCAGGTTGGCCGGGAGCGCCGCCTGCGGGTCGAAGGCGATGGTCGAGGAGAGGGCGTTCATGAAGGGCCAGCCGGCCAGGTTCATCACCGTGCCGTAGGCGAAGGCGGCCAGGAAGCCGTATGCGGCGAGCAGCAGGAGTTCCGGGCGGCCGCGCAGGCGGTCCGGGCCCGGCAGCAGGCCCGCGCCCATCGTGAACCAGCCCATGGCCAGCATCTGGAACGGCATCCACGGGCCCACCCCGCCCGTGAGCAGCGCGGACGCGAACATCGTCACCGCGCCGAGGACGAAGCCGAAGCCGGGGCCGAGGACCCGGCCGCTGAGCACCATCAGGAAGAACATCGGCTCGATGCCGGCCGTACCGGCGCCGATGGGCCGCAGGGCGGCACCCGTGGCCGCCAGGACACCCAGCATCGCGACCGCCTTCGGCCCGAGCCCCGACTCGGAGATCGTCGCCGCGACGACCGCGACCAGCAGCACCAGCAGGCCCGCGAACAGCCAGGGGGCGTCCTGGGCGTGCGCGCCGAGCTGTGAGGTGGGCGGCGTGAGGAAGGGCCAGCCGAAGGCGACGACGCCCACGGCGCTCACGAGGGCGAGGGCCGCGAGGGAACGGGGGCCGAGGCGGACGGCCCGCGCCTGGCGCTGCGGGCCGGTCACGTCAGAGCCCTCCGGACCTGGGCGACCGTGAGCCACCGCTGCGGGGCGAGGATCTTGGTGACCTGCGGGGCGAAGGACGGTGAGGACACCACCACGTCCGCCGTCGGGCCGTCGGCGATCACCTCGCCGTCGGCGAGCAGGACCACCCGGTGGGCCAGCTCGGCGGCCAGCTCCACGTCGTGCGTGGCCAGCACGATGGCGTGCCCCTCGGCGGCCAGCCCGCGCAGCACGGCGACCAGGCGGGCCTTCGCCGCGTAGTCCAGGCCGCGGGTCGGCTCGTCCAGCAGGAGGAGGGGTGGGCGGGCGGTCAGGACGACGGCCAGGGCGAGCGCCAGGCGCTGGCCCTCGGAGAGGTCCCGGGGGTGCGTGCCGTCGGTGACGCCCGGGAGCAGGCCGGTGACCAGGGCGCGGCACGTGCCGGGGCTCGCGCCCGCGTCCGCGTCGGCCGCCGCGCACTCGGCGGCGACCGTGTCGGCGTACAGCAGGTCACGCGGCTCCTGCGGGACGAGACCGACCCGGCGTACGAGGTCACGCGGTGGGGTGCGGTGCGGGATCGCGTCACCGGCCCGGACGGAACCCGCGGCCGGTTCGACGAGCCCGACCAGCGCGCTGAGCAGCGTGGACTTCCCGGCACCGTTGCGGCCCATGAGGGCGACCGTCTCACCGGCGTCGACGGTCAGGTCGACATGGCGCAAGGCCCGGACACGGCCGCGGCGGACGGCGAGGGAGTGAACTTCCGCCGCGTGCCGGGGAGTTGCCGTGGTGGTGGGGACGGGGCGCTCGCGTCGCAGGCGCCAACGGGTGCGGAGGGGGGCCGGTTCGGTGGCGTGCGGTGCGGTGCCGGTGGGGGCCGGCGGTGCGCCGTCCGCCGGAGGCCGGGGCGCGCCCTCTTCTGCTGCGTCCGCCCGCTCCGTCAGCCGTTCCCGAAGAGGCGCCGCCCGTCGGCGCGCGTCCCGGACCGTCAGGGGCAGCGGGGCCCAGCCCGCCAGGCGGCCCAGGTCCACCACCGGCGGACACACCGGGGACACGGTCATCACCTCCGCCGGCGTGCCGAGGACCGGTGCCGCGCCCGGGCTCGGCAGGAGGACGACCTGGTCGGCGTACTGGACGACGCGTTCCAGGCGGTGTTCGGCCAGGAGGACCGTCGTGCCGAGGTCGTGGACGAGGCGTTGCAGGACCGCGAGGACCTCCTCGGCGGCCGCCGGGTCGAGGGCGGAGGTCGGTTCGTCGAGGACCAGCACCCGGGGGTGCGGGGTGAGGACCGAGCCGATCGCGACCCGCTGCTGCTGCCCGCCGGAGAGCGTGGCGATCGGGCGGTCGCGCAGGTCGGCCAGGCCCAGCAGGTCGAGGGTCTCCTCGACACGGCGTCGCATGACGTCCGGGGCGAGCCCCAACGACTCCATTCCGTAGGCGAGTTCGTCCTCGACGGTGTCCGTCACGAAGTGGGACAGCGGATCCTGGCCCACCGTGCCCACCACGTCGGCGAGTTCGCGCGGCTTGTGCGTACGGGTGTCACGGCCGGCCACCGTGACACGGCCGCGCAGGGTGCCGCCGGTGAAGTGCGGCACGAGCCCGCTGACCGCGCCGAGAACGGTCGACTTGCCGACGCCCGACGGGCCGACGAGCAGGACGAGTTCACCCTCCGGGACCTCGAAGTCCACGTCCCGGACGGTTGGTTCGGGCGCCCCGTCGTACGTCACGGAGACATCCTCGAAGCGGATCACGACGGCTCCTTGCGGGTGTCTTCGGGTGCTGGGGTGACGAAGGCCGGGAGCAGGCCGAGGAGAACGGCCGCCGCGGGCCACAGCGGAAGGGTGGGCGCGACCAGCGGGACCACACCGGGATGCAGGGCCGCCGGGTCACGGGAGGCCGCGAGGGCGAGCAGTGCCGCGACCGCCGCGCCCGAACCGGCGACCAGCCAGGCGCGGGCGTCCCAGCGGTCGGGCCGGTACCGGGTGCGCGGCGAACGCCGGCCGCCGAGCCACAGGCCCGCGAGGGCGGCGGTGAGGCCCGCGGCGAGGACGGGGAGCCCGTACGTGCCGCCTTCGGCGGTGAGCAGGCCGTACGTACCGGCGCAGACGCCGAGCAGGCCGCCGAGCGTCAGCACGGCGGTGGTACGGCGGACCGGGGCCGGGACCTGCGCGGTACGGCCGTACCCGCGGGCGTCCATCGCGGCGGCGAGGGCGACGGAACGCTCCAAAGCGCCCTCCAGGACCGGGAGTCCCACGTGCAGCAGGCCCCGTACGCCCTTGTCGGGGCGACCGCGCAGACGGCGGGCGGCGCGCAGCCGCTGGACGTCGGCGATGAGGTTCGGCGCGAAGGTGAGGGCCACGACCACGGCGACGCCCGTCTCGTACAGGGCGCCGGGGAGCGACTTGAGCAGGCGGGAGGGGCCGGCGAGGGCGTTGGCGGCGCCGACGCAGACGAGGAGGGTGGCCAGTTTCAGGCCGTCGTACAGGGCGAAGGTGAGGGCCTCGGCGGTGACCCTGCCGCCGAGGCGGATGCCCTGGGCCCAGTGCGGGAGCGGGAGTTCGGGAAGCGTGGCTATCACGTGCGTGCCGGGGATGGGGGAGCCGAGGACCACTGCGAAGAGGAGGCGGATGAGCAGGACGGCCAGGGCCAGTTTGAGGAAGGCGCCGTAGGAACGGGACCAGGGGGTGTTCGGGCGGCGGGTGGCCACGACGTAGGCCGAGACCGTGAGGAGGAGGGCGAGGAGGAGGGGGTTGGTGGTGCGGGTGGCGGCGGTGCCGAGGGCTGTCGCCCAGAGCCACCAGGCGCCGGGGTGGAGGGGGGCTGGGCGGTGGTGCCGGGAGGTGGGGTGCGCAGCCCGGCGCTGCGGGGTGCCGCCCGCAGGCTGCGCGCCGTTACGCATCCCCGCGCCGCCGTACCTGCCAGGTCGCTGCTGCGGCGAGCAGGGCGACCACGGCGATGCCCGCCACCAGACCCACGGACGGGCCGTCCTGCGAGGTGTTCTTCTCCGCTGCGGGCTGCTTCTCCTGGCTGCCGCCCGCCACCTGCTCGCCGCACCCCTTCTCCGGATACCCGGCGATCGCGCACAACAGCGCGTTGGTGTCGTAGCGGAGGGGCTTGGCGACCGTCGCAAGGGCGTCCGCGGTCGTCGCGTCGGGGGAGACGCGGGCGCAGGCCGTGCGGCGGGCCGGTGGGGTCTCGCCGGACGGGGCGTCCGCCGCCGTACCGAAGTCGAGGACGAGAGCCACCCGCTTCCTGCCGTCCTGCGCGGGTGTGTTCGCGCAGATGGTGGCGAAGTCGGCCGTGCCCCGGGGCTGGGCCGCGTCCGCCGAGTCCTCGCTGACCGTGAACCGGAAGCCCTGGACGTCGCCGTCGGAGGGGCGGGTGGTGGACGGGCCCTGGGTGGCGTAGGTCCAGTGGTCGCCGTCGCGCTCCCAGAAGGACCAGTAGCGGTAGCCCGTGGCCTGCGCCTGGACCGCACCCGCCAGGAGCAGGAACACGGCCAGGGCAAGGGTGACGGTCCGGCGGATCACGACTGTCGCCTCCGGGTGCGGCCGCTGAGCAGGAAGCCGATGCCGATGCCGGCGACGAGGCAGGCGCCGACGAACCACCAGACGTCGTAGGTCGGATTGTCCTTCGCCTCGTCCCGGGCGCCTTCCTGGTACGGGGTCGATTGCGGAGCCGGTCCCGTCGCGTTCAGCCGCGCGACCAGGTCCTCGCCGCCGAAGTCGGTCGGGTCGGTGTCCGTGGCGTGGGCGGCCAGAATCAACTGGGCGTAGGCGGCGGGGCCGTTCTGCTTCGCCCAGGCCGCGGAGTTCCGCTCCAGCCACCGCAACGGCTTCCTCGCCCGTTCGGCGCCGCCCTGTGCGGCGAGCGCGACGACGGCGTCGGCGGTGTTGCCGTGGTCGGGCTGGTCCGTGGAGCCGCCGAGGGCGGACGTGAGGTGGCCGTTCTCGGCGACCGCGGCCGCGAGATGGGCGGCGCCGTTGGCCGCCGCCTGTTCCGGGGTGCGGGGGCCGGTGCACTGGGCGGCGTCCGTCTGCTTGCCGGGCTTGACCGCCAGGCCCTTGCCGAGCGCGCCGAGCACACCCGCGGCCGTCGCGTCCGCGTTGGCGACGAGTTCGCCCTTCTTGCCCGGCTGGAAGGCGAACGCGCCGCCGCCGTCCTCCCCGCACGGCACCGCCAGCTTCAGCAGCGCGTCGTACGGCGACCTGCCGTCCTTGACGACCTGCGCCGGTTTCTCGCCGACGGCGGTCAGTGCGCCGATGACGACGGACGTCGAGTTGGCGTCGCTGGGTCCGCCCGGGGTGTAGCCCCAGCCGCCGTCCTCGTTCTGCACGGACTTCAGCCAGGTGACCGCCTTGCCGGTGGCGGCGTCGTGGCCGCCGAGCGCGGTGAGGGCCTGGACGGCGGCGGCCGTCTGGTTCGTGTCGACGGGCGTCTTGGCGTCGCAGGCCTTGGACGGGTCGGCGCGGAACGGGGCGAACGCGCCGTCGGCGCACTGCTGCTCCACCAGCCAGGCGATGGCACTCGACGCGGGCTTCACGCCCACCGTGTCCTGCGCGAGCAGGGCCAGCGACTGGCGCCAGACGCCGTCGAACTTCGGGTCGGCGGTGCCGTACAGGCCGGCGGGCAGCTTGGGCGACGGGGACGGACCGGCGGCGACGGCGGGCGTGGCGGCGCCGATCACGGCGGTGGCGGCCAGGACCGCGGCGCTGCGGCGGACGTTCATGATCGGCGGGTGCCTCTCCCTGTGGGGAGCCGGGCAGCACGGGACACCCCGGCGGCTCGGCTCCGCATTCCTCGACGGTGCCGTGCGGCGGCGGACTGCCGGCGCACGCGAGCCGGTCACGATCCCGAGCGGGGCGATCCGGCTCACCGCCCGGAGGCGGGCGGCTCACGGTTGCGGGTCAGCGCCGGAATTGCACCGGCTTTCCCCCGTACGGGTGTGGACGACCTGGCCACTGTACCCGCCCGTAGGGAACGGGCTGAGGGGTCCCTGCGCGCCGGGGTGGGTATGGCGCGGTTGAAGGTGACGGAGTTCCCGGACGGTTTCGTCGATCCGGCGGTCATCAGATGCGACGCGAAGCTCTGGGACAAGGCCGAGGAGGCCTGAGGCGAGTCGCCGCCACCCTGTCCACCCGGGGCAGCCGGGACTCACACCGCCACGTACGTCACCGGATCGCTCCCCGCCACCGCCTCCGCCCGGCCCAGCTTGACCAGGCGGCGCAGGTGGGCCTCGGCCTCCGAGACGGCGATGTTCCTCGACCCGTACGGGATTTCGGCCCAGGGCCGGTTCCACTCCATGCGTTCGGCGAGCTGCCAGGGGGTGAGGGGCTCGGCGAGCAGGGTCAGCAGGCCGCTGAGCCGTTCCTCGTGGTGGGCGAGCAACTGCCGTACGCGGGCCGAGGCGTCGCAGAACGCGTGCTGGTGGGCCGGGAGGACCTCGGCGGGGGCCAGGCGGCCGACGCGTTCGAGGGAGTCGAGGTAGTCGCCGAGGGGGTCGGTGACGGTGGCGTCGTCCGGGTCCTCGTACAGGCCGATGTGCGGGGTGATCTCGGGGAGCAGGTGGTCGCCGGAGAACAGGCGGCCGTGGCCGGGGAGCCGGGCCGGGTGGGCCTCCTCCAGGTGGAGGCAGACGTGGCCCGGGGTGTGGCCCGGGGTCCAGATCGCGCGCAGGCGGCGGCCGGGCAGGTCGAGGAGTTCGCCGGGGACGATCTCGCGGTCGGGCAGGGCGGGGGAGAGGCCGGGGAGGGCGCGGGGGTGGGCCGCTCGTAGGGGCGCGATGTACTCCTCGGGGGCGCCGGCGGCGGCCAGCTTGGCCGCCATGTACGACAGCCACTGCTCGGGGCGGGCCTCGCGGGTGCGCCGTACGACCGCGGTGTCCGCCGCGTGCATGGCGATCCACGCCCCGGACGCCTCGCGGACCTTGCCGCACAGGCCGTGGTGGTCGGGGTGGTGGTGGGTGACGACCACGCCGTGGATCTCGGTCACCGAGGTGCCGCACGCCGTCAGGCCGTTGGTGAGGGTGTCCCAGGACGCCGGGTCGTCCCAGCCGGTGTCGACCAGCACCGGGCCGCGGTCGGTGTCGACGACGTACACCAGCGTGTGGCCGAGGGGGTTGTCCGGGATGGGGACGCGGACGGACCGCACGCCACCGCCGTGATCGGACACGTACGCCATGGGCCCGCTGTCCTGCTCGCTCGTCATCCGCCCTCCGCTCCACGGCCATTGCCCACTGTAACGGGAACTGGTATCAGTTCTGAAACACCGTCAGAAACACTGTGAGTAACTGCGTCTGCGCAGGAGGCGTCGGCCATGACCGAGCTCGTGGAACACGGACAGCTGTTCATCGGCGGGGAGTTGACCGACCCCCTGGGCCGGGACGTCATCGAGGTGATCTCGCCGCACACCGAGGAGGTCATCGGACGGGTCCCGCACGCCTCGACGAAAGACGTGGACCGGGCGGTGGCGGTGGCGCGCCGGGCGTTCGACGAAGGGCCCTGGCCGCGCATGAGCCTCGACGAGCGGATCGAGGTCGTCAGCCGGATCAAGGACGGGATCGCCGCCCGGCACGACGAGATCGCGCGCGTCATCTCCTCCGAGAACGGCTCGCCCTACTCCTGGAGCGTCCTCGCGCAGGCCCTCGGCGCGGTGATGGTGTGGGACGCGGCGATCACGGTCGCGCGGACCTTCCCGTACGAGGAGACACGCGACGGGATGCTCGGCCGTATCCTCGTGCGGCGCGAGCCGGTGGGGGTGGTCGCGGCCGTCGTCCCCTGGAACGTCCCGCAGTTCGTGGCCGCCGCCAAGCTCGCGCCCGCGCTGCTCACCGGCTGCACGGTGGTGCTCAAGCCGTCGCCCGAGTCGCCCCTGGACGCCTACCTCCTCGGTGAGATCGCCCGGCAGGCCGGACTCCCGGAGGGCGTGCTGTCGATCCTGCCGGCGGACCGGGAGGTCAGCGAGTACCTGGTCGGGCATCCCGGCGTCGACAAGGTGTCCTTCACCGGGTCGGTGGCGGCGGGGAAACGGGTCATGGAGGTGGCGGCCCGCAACCTCACCCGCGTCACCCTGGAACTGGGCGGCAAGTCGGCGGCCGTCGTCCTGCCGGACGCGGACGTCGAGACGGCCGTCGCGGGGATCGTGCCCTCCGCCTGGATGAACAACGGGCAGGCGTGTGTCGCCCAGACCCGGATCCTCCTCCCGCGCTCCCGCTACGACGAGTTCGCGGACGCCCTCGCCGCGGCGGCGCGCGCGCTGGTGGTCGGCGACCCGCTGGACCCGGCGACACAGGTGGGCCCGCTGGTGGCCCGGCGCCAGCAGCAACGCAGCCTCGACTACATCCGGATCGGCCAGGAGGAGGGCGCGAAGATCCTCACCGGCGGCGGCCGCCCGCCGGGCCTGGACCGCGGCTGGTACGTCGAGCCGACCCTCTTCGGCGACGTCGACAACGCGATGCGGATCGCCCGGGAGGAGATCTTCGGGCCGGTCATCTGCCTGCTCCCCTACGACGCCGAGTCCGAGGCGGTGAAGATCGCCAACGACTCCGCGTACGGGCTGAGCGGCAGCGTGTGGACGGCCGACGTCGAGCGCGGCATCGAGATCGCCCGGCAGGTCCGTACCGGCACGTACTCCGTCAACACCTTCAGCCTCGACATGCTCGGCCCGTTCGGCGGCTACAAGAACTCGGGCCTGGGGAGGGAGTTCGGCCCCGAGGGCTACGGCGAGTACCTGGAGCACAAGATGATCCACCTCCCGGCGGGGGCCCGGTGATGGGCGATCGCTGGCACGTCGACGTCGACCGCTCCCTGTGCATCGGCTCCGCCCAGTGCCTCCACCACGCCCCCGGCGCGTTCCGCCTCGACTCCGGCCGCCAGTCCCGCCCGGCCGAGCCGGAGACCGACGCCGACGAGAGGGTCCTGACGGCGGCGGAGCACTGCCCGGTGGAGGCCATCGTGATCACGCTGCTGGGGAGCGGGGAGGCGGTGTTTCCGCCGGAGGAGTAACCGCGGAGCGGGACCGGTATCGCGACCGGGAACGGAACCTCTACGAAACTTTCGGACTCGTCAGGTCGATCAGTCGGCACACCGTCTCGATGTCGATCTTGACCTGGGCGATGGAGGCGCGTCCCGAGAGCCAGGTGATGAGGGCCGAGTGCCAGGTGTGCTCGATGACGCGGACCGCCGAGAGCTGCTCGGGCGTCGGGTCCTCCAGGCCCATGGCGTCCAGGATGATCGCCGTGGTCTGGCGGGAGACCTGGTCCACCTCGGGCGAGACGCTGCGGTCGGCGAAGGTCAGGGCCCGGACCATGGCGTCGGCCAGGTGCGGCTCGCGCTGCAGCGCGCGGAAGGCCCGCATCAGGGTCTCCGCCACCCGCTCCGCCGCCGTCTCGCCCTGCGGCGGCTTCTTCCGCAGCGTGCCGTGCATGTGCTCCAACTGGTCCTGCATCGTGGCGACCAGCAGATGGATCTTGGACGGGAAGTAGCGGTACAGCGTGCCGAGTGCCACCTGCGAGGACTCCGCCACCTCCCGCATCTGCACCGCGTCGAACCCGCCCCGGCTGGCCAACTGCGCGCTCGCGTGCAGGATGCGCCGACGCCGGGCCTCCTGCCGCTCGGTGAGGGGCGCGGACGCGGAGTTCGCGGCACTGGCTTCCACCTTGGCCACCTTGTTCACCTTGGCTTCCGCAGGCATGGGTCCCGTTCCGTGACAGTCCGTGAGGGCGAGTGATCAGACAGCATGGCACGGCGTCAGCCGTGGCGTGAATCACCTGATCCACTGGTCACAGCGCCCCTACCTGCCGGTAGATTCGGAGCCTCTGAACGATCAAGTCTGAAACTTGTTCTAGATTAGCGTCCCGGCGTAATCTCGCGGGACAGTGCAGGGAGAAGGGGGCCCAGAGTGACCGCTGAGGCCAGTCAGGCCGGGCCTCTGGAGGGCCCCGCAGCCGACGGCTTGCGACCGCTCCGCATCGCGCTCCTCACGTACAAGGGAAACCCGTTCTGCGGCGGCCAGGGCGTCTACGTACGGCATCTCTCGCGCGAGCTCGCCCGCCTCGGCCACCGCGTCGAGGTCATCGGCGCCCAGCCCTACCCCGTCCTCGACGAGGGCCACGCCGGCCTGAGCCTGACCGAGCTGCCCAGCCTCGACCTCTACCGGCAGCCGGACCCCTTCCGCACCCCGAAGCGCGACGAGTTCCGCGACTGGATCGACGCCCTCGAGGTCGCCACCATGTGGACCGGCGGCTTCCCCGAACCGCTGACGTTCTCGCTGCGCGCCCGCCGCCATCTGCGCGCCCGGCGCGGCGACTTTGACGTCGTCCACGACAACCAGACCCTCGGCTACGGGCTGCTGGGGGACATTGGCGCGCCCCTGGTGACCACCATCCACCACCCCATCACCGTCGACCGGCGGTTGGAGCTGGACGCGGCGGACGGCTGGCAGCGGCGGTGGTCCGTGCGGCGCTGGTACGCCTTCACGCGCATGCAGAAGCGCGTGGCGCGCCGTCTGCCGTCCGTGCTGACCGTGTCGGGGACCTCGCGTGCGGAGATCGTCGATCACCTGGGCGTGCGCGAGGACCGTATCCACGTCGTCCACATCGGGGCGGACACGGATCTGTTCTCGCCGGATCCGTCGGTGCCCGTCGTACCGGGCCGGATCGTGACGACGTCCAGCGCCGATGTCCCGCTCAAGGGCCTGGTCTTCCTCGTCGAGGCGCTGGCGAAGGTGCGCACCGAGCACCCCGACGCCCACCTCGTCGTCGTCGGCAAGCGGCCCGCGGAGGGGCCCGTCGCCCAGGCGGTCGAGCGGTACGGCCTTCAGGGCGCCGTCGAGTTCGTCAAGGGCATCTCGGACGCGGAGCTCGTCGACCTGGTGCGCTCGGCGCAGGTCGCGTGCGTGCCGTCGCTGTACGAGGGCTTCTCGCTGCCCGCGGCCGAGGCCATGGCGACGGGCACACCGCTGCTCGCCACGACCGGCGGCGCGATCCCGGAGGTCGCCGGGCGCGACGGGGAGACGTGCGTCGCCGTACCGCCGGGCGACGCGGGGGCGCTGGCCGCCGGGCTCGGCCGGCTGCTGGGTGATGGTGAGCTGCGTGAGCGGCTCGGCCGCGCCGGGCGTGAGCGGGTGCTGGAGCGGTTCACCTGGGCGCGCGCCGCGCAGGGCACCGTGGAGCGGTACCGGGAGGCCATCGCCCGGTCCACGGCCTCACCCGGTGCCGCACCCGCACCCCCGCCGACTGCCGTACCCTCCCCCGATGTTGAAGGCGTCTACCCCGAAAGCAGGGCCACGTGCTGACCGTCGACTTCTCCCGGTTCCCGCTCGCCCCGGGCGACCGTGTCCTGGACCTCGGATGCGGTGCCGGACGGCACGCGTTCGAGTGCTACCGGCGCGGCGCGCAGGTCGTGGCGCTGGACCAGAACGGTGAGGAGATCCGCGAGGTCGCGAAGTGGTTCGCGGCGATGAAGGAGGCCGGGGAGGCCCCCGCCGGGGCCACCGCGACCGCCGTGGAAGGGGACGCCCTGGCCCTGCCCTTCCCCGACGAGTCCTTCGACGTCGTGATCATCTCCGAGGTGATGGAGCACATCCCCGACGACAAGGGCGTACTCGCCGAGATGGTCCGGGTGTTGCGGCCCGGCGGGCGCATCGCCATCACCGTGCCGCGGTACGGGCCCGAGAAGATCTGCTGGGCGCTGTCCGACGCGTACCACGAGGTCGAGGGCGGCCACATCCGCATCTACAGGGCGGACGAGCTGCTGGCGAAGATCCGCGAGGCCGGTCTCGAGCCCTACGGCACCCACCACGCGCACGCGCTGCACTCGCCGTACTGGTGGCTGAAGTGCGCGTTCGGCGTCGACAACGACAAGGCGCTGCCGGTGCGGGCGTACCACAAGCTGCTGGTCTGGGACATCATGAAGAAGCCGCTGGCGACGAGGGTCGCCGAGCAGGCCCTCAACCCGCTGATCGGCAAGAGCTTCGTGGCCTACGCGACCAAGCCCCACCTGCCGGCGGTGGACGCCAAGTGACGACCCCCCGGACGGAACACCTGGTCCTGCCCGGGGTGCTGACCGCCGGGCAGGCCGCCGCCACCGTGCGCGGCATGCTCTCCGTGCAGCGGGAGGACGGCGCGATTCCCTGGTTCCGTGGCCACCACCTCGACCCCTGGGACCACGTCGAGGCGGCGATGGCGCTGGACGCGGCCGGTGAGCACGAGGCCGCCGAGCGGGCCTACCTGTGGCTGGCCCGGCACCAGAACGAGGACGGCTCCTGGTACGCGGCGTACGCGGACGGGGACTTCGCCGAGGTCACCGACCGGGGCCGCGAGACGAACTTCGTCGCGTACATAGCCGTCGGCGTCTGGCACCACTATCTCTCCACCGGTGACGACGCGTTCCTGGACCGCATGTGGCCGGTGGTGTACGCGGCGGTGGAGTTCGTGCTGCGGCTGCAGCAGCCGGGCGGGCAGATCGGCTGGCGGCGGGACGAGGACGGCACGGACACGGCCGACGCGCTGCTGACGGGCTCCTCCTCCATCCACCACGCGCTGCGCTGCGCGCTGGCGATCGCCGAGCAGCGCGAGGAGCCGCAGCCGGACTGGGAGCTGGCCGCGGGGATGCTGCGGCACGCGATACGCCGCCACCCGGAGCGGTTCCTCGACAAGGACCGCTACTCGATGGACTGGTACTACCCGGTGCTGGGCGGCGCGCTGACCGGCGCCGAGGCCAAGGCCCGCATCGAGGAGAGCTGGGACCGCTTCGTCGTCCCCGGCCTCGGGGTGCGCTGCGTCGTCCCCAACCCGTGGGTCACGGGAGGCGAGTCGGCCGAACTCGCCCTCGCCCTGTGGGCGATGGGCGAGTCCGACCGGGCGCTGGAAGTGCTCCAGTCGATCCAGCACCTGCGCGACGCGGAGACCGGCCTGTACTGGACCGGCTACGTCTTCGACGACGACGCCGTCTGGCCCCGCGAACTGACCACCTGGACGGCCGGCTCCCTGCTGCTCGCCGTAGCCGCCCTCGGCGGCCACGAGGCCACCTGCCAGGTGTTCGGCGGGGACCTGCTGCCACGGGGCCTGGACCCGGACTGCTGCGACACCTGAGCGCTCAGTGCCGGTGAACCCGGTTGGCGTGAGCGCTCAGTGCCGATGCACCCGGTTGGCGATCGCGTGGCCGACGAACAGGTACACGACGGCGGCCAAACCGTAACCGGCCACGACCCTCGCCCACGCCTCGTCGAACGTGAACAGGTCGTGCGACCAGCCCGCGAGCCAGCGGGCCGCGTCGTGGATGAACTGCACGAAGTCGTTCGCGCGGTTCGCGTCCAGCAGGTACATCAGGATCCACAGGCCCAGGATCAGGGCCATGATGTCGGCGACGACAGCGATGATCGTGCCGGCCTGATTCGCACCGTTGCGATATCGAGGGGACATGCCCATCGGGTAACCCTTGAAGGGCATACGAAACCTCGTGCGAAACCACCTGACGAAACCACGTGAAACCACCTGACGCAACCACTATGACCGCGGGTCAGGAAGTGAGCTCGGCGAGCACCCGCAGCGTGTGCCGGTCGGTGGTGAGCACCAGCAGGTCCGTCACCGGCCCCTGGCGCCACAACTCCAGCCGCTCGGCGATGCGTTCGCGAGGCCCGACGAGTGAGATCTCGTCGGCGAAGGCGTCCGGCACGGCGAGGACCGCCTCCTCCCGGCGGCCCTCGCCGAACAGCCGCTGGATCCGCCGGGCCTCCTCCTCGTACCCCATGCGCGCCATCAGATCGGCGTGGAAGTTGCGGGCCGCGTGCCCCATCCCGCCGATGTAGAAGCCGAGCATGGCCTTGACGGGCAGCAGACCTGCGGTGACGTCGTCGCAGACCCGCGCCTGGGCCATGGGGGCGACCAGGAAGCCCTCCGGCAGGTCGGCGAGTACCTCCCCGTACACCTCCGTCGGCCGGGTCGGCGACCAGTACAGCGGCAGCCAGCCGTCGGCGATGCGGACGGTCTGGGCGACGTTCCTCGGCCCCTCGGCGCCGAGCAGGACCGGCAGGTCACGGCGGAGGGGATGGGTGATCGGCTTGAGGGGTCTGCCGAGGCCGGTGGCGTCCGGACCGCGGTAGGGGTGGGCGTGGAAGCGCCCGTCGAGCACGACCGGCGCCTCCCTGCGCAGTACCTGCCGTACGACGTCGACGTACTCGCGGGTGGCGGTGAGCGGCGACTTCGGGAAGGGCCGTCCGTACCAGCCCTCGACGACCTGCGGACCGGACAGGCCGAGACCCAGCAGCATGCGTCCGCCGGACAGATGGTCCAGCGTCAGCGCGTGCATCGCGGTGGTGGTCGGCGGACGGGCCGCCATCTGGGCGACCGCCGTACCCAGCCTGATGCGTGAGGTGTGCGCCGCGATCCAGGTGAGCGGCGTGAACGCGTCCGAGCCCCACGACTCGGCCGTCCACACGGAGTCGTAGCCGAGCCGCTCGGCCTCCTGCGCGAGCGGCACATGGTCGGGACGGGGGCCGCGGCCCCAGTAGCCGAGCGCCAGACCGAGCCGCACCTCTGCCTCCTGACGGATCGTCAGCTGAGCGGGGCGTCGACTGTACGACAACGGCCCCGCACCCGGAAGAGGGGTGCGGGGCCGTACGGCCGGTCCAGGGGGTCAGCCGCGCTGGATGCCCGAGGTGTCCTGCAGCACGCCACGGCGGCCGTCCTGCGTCTGGGCGACCAGGGCCGCGCCGCGCTGCTCGACCGCCAGGTACCAGGTGCCCGGCGCCAGTTCGGCGATCGGCGTCGGCGAGCCGTCCTCCGAGAACAGCGGCCGCGGCACCGGCACGGCGAACCAGAACGGCGAGAAGTCCGCGGCCGGCGCCGGCTGCTGCTGCGGCTGACCACCGTAGGGCTGCCCCGGCTGCCCGGGCTGCCCGCCGAACGCCGGCTGCTGCGCACCCGGGTAGCCGTAACCGCCCTGGGGCTGGGCACCGTAGGGCTGGGGCGCGGCGGGGCGCGGGGCGGGGATGAGGGCGCCCTTGAGGGCGGGGACGAGGGGGGTGGCGAGGGCGGCGGCGGCCATGAGCAGCGTGGCGATGAGAGCGAGGATCAGGCCGATGCCGGCGTCGACTCCGCCGTCCGAGCCGGAGCCGACGTTGTCCACCCCGCCCACCGGATCGAAGATGTTCCCGAGCGCACTCCAGGCGGCGAAGACCGTGAAGGCGATCCCGAACTGACCGAGGTCGAGGCCGGCGACCTTGGGCACCTGCGGCAGACCACGAGAGACGACGACGAGCGCGGCACCGATGATGCCCGCCAGGATGACGCTCATCAGGAGCGGTCCACTGCCCCAGGCGTTGGGGAGATCGGCGCTGTCGGGGGCCCCGTCGATCGAGTAGATGTCGAGGAACGACGCGATGAACAGCAGAACCGCTGCTCCGATCACCACGCCGTCGCCTCGAGTGAGGGAGCGGATATTCACTTCAGGTCCTTCGTCAGTCGTCTCGTCGTCGGTAGAGGCGTCGCTGTCACCATGTCGCCGTCAGGCCCCGGTGTGAAGCGCGGGGGTGGCCCCTCATCGTACGGACGGACACTATCGTCCGCCCGACCAGGGTGTCCGCCGGGATCAGCGCGCTGATCGCTACCCGCGCAGGAAACTCACGATTCCCTCAGAGATCCCTTGCGCCGCTTTCTGCCGCCAGGCGCCGCTGGTCAGCAGCGCCGCGTCCTTGCTATCGCGCATGTTGCCGCACTCGATGAACACCTTGGGAACCGTTGACAGATTGAGACCGCCCAGGTCCTTCCGCGTGACGAGTCCGGTGCCGCCGCCGACGTAGTTGGAGGGCGCGCTGCCCGTGACACGGACGAAGTTGCCCGCGATGCGCTCGCCGAGGCCGCGGGAGGGGCCGACGATGGGGCCGGTGTCGGCGGCGCCCGCGTGCACGGTGCCCGGCAGGATGACGTGGAAGCCGCGGTTGCCGGCCGCCGAGCCGTCCGCGTGGATCGAGACCGCGGCGTCCGCGTGCGCCTGGTTGCCGATCCGGGCCCGCTCGTCCACGCACGGCCCGTACGGCCGGTCGCCGTCCTGCGTCAGTTTCACCGTGGCGCCCTGCTGTTGGAGGAGCGCGCGGAGCCGGTGGGCCACGTCGAGCGTGAACTCGGCTTCCGTGTACCCGGAGTTGGTGGATGTGCCTGTCGTGTCGCACTCCTTCCGGTTCGTTCCGATGTCCACCTTGCGGTTGATCTCGGTGGCGTGCCGGAAGTTGCCCGGATTGTGGCCGGGATCGATGACGACGACCTTCCCCTTGAGGGGGCCGGAGGCGGCGGGCGCGGAGGCGGAGGGGGTGGTGGCGGCCGGGGTGGTGGCGGCCGGGGAGGCGCCCGGCTCCTTGTCGTCCGAGGCGTCCGAGCCGTCGCTGTGGGAGGCGGGAGTGGTCGAGGGCGGTGCCGTCGATGTCCGCACGGCGGCGTTGCCCGAATCCCCTCCGTCCCCCGAGCCGCCCAGCGCCTCGTACGCCAGCCACCCGAGCAACGCCCCCGGCACCAGCGCCGCGACCGCCACGGTCAGAGGGCCGCGCCGGGGGCGACGGGGCTGGGGAGGATCGAAGTCCGGGCCTACGTACGACACGCCTGCCACCCTAGCGGCCCTCCTGGGTGTCCACAGGGCGCACTGCGGCAATGGGTGGCCGGAGCGCGCGGGACCATGAAGTGGGCCGGGCCCGCGCCGCCGACCGCTGAGCGGGCGCGTTCAGATCCCCGTGCTCGTGCGCCGCAGGACCCGCAGCGAGTCGGTCACCGAGACCTCCGTGAAGGCGCCGGACTCCAGTGCCCGCAGGAAGATCCGGTACGGGGCCTGGCCCGTGAACTCGTCCTTCGGGTCGGGGAAGACGTCGTGGATGACGAGGAGGCCGCCCTCGGCCACGTGCGGGGCCCAACCCTCGTAGTCGGCGGTGGCGTGCTCGTCGGTGTGGCCGCCGTCGATGAAGACGAGGCCGAGCGGGGAGTTCCAGAGCGCCGCGATGCGCGGGGAGCGGCCGACCAGGGCGACCACGTGGTCCTCCAGGCCCGCCCGGTGCAGGGTGCGGCGGAAGGCCGGCAGCGTGTCCATCAGGCCGATCTCCGGATCGACCGTCTCCGGGTCGTGGTACTCCCAGCCGGGCTGCTGCTCCTCGCTGCCCCGGTGGTGGTCGACGGTGAGCGCGGTGACCCCGGCCTGCCGGGCCGCGTCGGCGAGCAGGATCGTGGAGCGGCCGCAGTACGTGCCGACCTCCAGGAGGGGGAGCCCGAGCCGCCCGGCCTCGACCGCCGCCGCGTACAGGGCCAGGCCCTCGTCCACGGGCATGAACCCCTTCGCCGTCTCGAACGCGGCCAGGATCTCCGGCTTGGGTGCCGCGGGCATGGGGCCTGCCTTTCCCGTGAGTGTCGTACGTGAGTGTGGGCGCCCATGCTGCCGCACCCCCGGTCGGCGGGGCGACCGGGGGTGCGGTGCCGGTGCGGCTCAGGCGGTGACCGTCTCGCCCGGCAGGGACAGGTCCAGGTCGACCGGCCGGGCGTCGCCCGCGTGGGTCGCCGAGGAGGCGAGCGGGGCGTGGCCCGCGGCGCGGGCGGCCAGGACGTACGGGCCCTGCGACGGCACGGGCAGGACGTAGCTGCCGTCCTCGGCGGAGAGGGTCGCGCCCGCCTGGCGGCCGTGGCGGTCGATCAGGGTGACCTTGGCACGGGCGACCGGGGTGCCGTCTGAGCCCAGGACGCGGCCCCGGAAGCCGCGCAGCGCTTCGTCGGCACGGGCGAGGTTCGCGTCCTCCTCGCTGCTCGCACGCAACCGCGGCTTGTCCGACGGGCGTCGGCGCGGCAGGAACAGGGCCAGGAGCAGGCCGAGGGCCACCGCGGCCGCCGCGATCAGGAAGGAGACGCGGAAGCCGTGCATCGTCGGGACCGCGACACCGTTCACCTCGTTCGCCGTGTTGGCCAGCACCATGCCGATGACGGCGCTGGACACCGACGTACCGATGGAACGCATCAGGGTGTTGAGGCCGTTGGCCGCGCCCGTCTCCGAGGCCGGGACCGCGCCGACGATCAGTGCGGGCAGGGACGAGTACGCCAGGCCGATGCCCGCGCCCAGGACGACCGACGTGACCACCGTCTGCCAGGCGGCGTCCATCAGACCGAGGCCGCCGCCGTAGCCGAGCGCGATGACCAGCAGGCCGATGATCAGGGTCGTGCGCGGGCCGAAACGCGCCGACAGACGGGCGTAGACCGGGGCCGTGAACATCATCGTCAGGCCCAGCGGCGCCACGCACAGGCCCGCGACGACCACTGATCTCGCGTCAGGTCCGGGCCCGGGTCGGTCGGTCGGCCGGGTCGGCAGGGAAGGGGGGCCCAGGTCCTGGGACCGAGAGAGGTGCGGCGAAATCTCGATGCACTGGGCACGGAGGATTGAGAACATGACAGGCATGCTCGACGCCGCCTCCGACACCACCCGAACCTCCCGCCGCGCCGCGCCCCCCACCTGGCTGGTGGTGGCGCTCGCCTGCGCCGGGCAGTTCCTCGTCGTGCTCGACATCTCCGTGGTCAACGTGGCCCTGCCCTCGATGCGGACCGGCCTCGGGCTGAGCGAGCAGGGCCTGCAGTGGGTGGTGAACGCGTACGCGATCGCCTTCGCCGGGTTCATGCTGCTCGGCGGGCGGGCCGGGGACCTCTACGGCCGCAAGCGGATGTTCCTGATCGGGCTCGGCCTGTTCACCCTGGCCTCGCTGGGCGGCGGGCTCGCGCAGGACGGCTGGCAGCTGCTGCTGGCGCGGGCCGTGCAGGGACTCGGGGCCGCCGTGCTGGCGCCCTCGACCCTGACCATCCTCACCGCGTCGGTGCCGGAGGGAGCCGCCCGGGCCCGGGCGATCGGGACCTGGACCGCGGTGGGCGCCGGTGGCGGCGCGGCGGGCGGTCTGGTCGGCGGGCTCCTGGTCGAGACGCTGTCGTGGCGGTGGGTGCTGCTGATCAACGTGCCCGTCGGGGCCGTGGTGCTGGCCGGTGCCGCCTGGTACCTGGCGGAGGGCCGGGCCGGCGACGGGCGGCGGCTCGACCTGCCGGGCGCGCTGCTGGTGACGGCCGGGCTCGCCACGCTCGCGTACGGCATCTCGCAGACCGAGGCCGCGGGCTGGACGGCGACGGCCACGCTGGTGCCGCTGCTGGCGGGCCTGGTGCTCATCGGGCTGTTCGTCGTCGTCGAGGCGCGGGCGAAGGCCCCCCTGATGCCGCTCGGGCTGCTCCGGCTGCGGTCGGTGTCCTCGGCGAACGTGGCCATGTTCCTGTGCGGCTCGGCGATGTTCTGCATGTGGTTCTTCATGACCCTGTACGCGCAGAACGTGCTGGGCTACTCGCCGCTGGAGGCTGGGCTCGCGCTGGTGCCGAGCTCCCTGGCCGTGGTGCTGGGGTCGAAGGTCGCGCCCCGGTTCATGCGGACGGTCGGACCACGCACCGTGGCCGTCCTGGGCACCCTCGTCGCGGTGGTCGGCTTCGGCTGGCAGTCGACGATGAGCGCGGACGGGGCGTATCTGACGACGATCATGTTCCCGGGCGTGCTGATGATGCTGGGCGCGGGCCTGGCGGGCACGCCGCTCGCCGCGCTGGCCACATCAGGGGCACCGCCTCAGGAGGCCGGCCTGGTGTCCGGCCTCGTCAACACCTCACGCACGATGGGGGGTTCGCTGGGCCTCGCCGTGATGTCGACGCTGGCGGCGGCGCGGTCGGCCGGGAGCCATACGCCCGGGGCGCTGACGGAGGGGTATGCGTTGGCGTTTCGGGTGGGGGCTGTTGTGTTGGCCGTGGGGGTGCTGTTGATGTGGGTGTGGCTGCCGCGGAGGGCGGTGGCCGGGGCCGGCTGAGGCGGTGGGCGTGGGTTGGTGTGGAAAAGTGGGCGCCGGGTGGCCCGGGACGGTGCTTTGACGGCCCTCGGTCGGGGCGGCGCCGCCCTTTCCCCCGACTCGCGGGTGACGCCCCAGGGACCGGCTCACCGGCGCCGCACAGGCCCGAACAGGTCCGTCCGCGCACCCTCAACCACCCCTTCTGACCTGGGCTTTCCAGCTGTCCCGGCATACGATCGCCGGGCGTGGAAGGGGGCCGGATGGACCGGAACATACGCACGGTGGACGATCTGCTCGAGCTGCTGGACGGCCTGTTCGCGGCGGAGGCCGACCGGTGGACGGACCGGGGGGCCGGCTGGTGGGACGGGTTCTACGCGGACCGCTCCCGGCCGGTGCCGTTCTTCGCGGCGAAGCCGGACGAGAGCCTGGTGTCGTACCTGGACCGCGGGCTGCTCAGGGGCGGGCGCGCCCTCGATCTCGGCTGCGGGCCGGGGCGCAACGCGCTGTATCTGGCCAAGCGGGGGTTCGAGGTGGACGCGGTCGATCTGTCGCCGGCGGCCGTCGACTGGGCGCGGGAGCGGGCCGGCGAGGCGGGAACCGGGACCGGGACTGGGACCAGGACGGGGACGGGGACGGGTACGGGGGCGGTTCGATTCCACTGCGGCGACGCGTTCGCGCTCGTCGGTACGGAACGCCACGGGCTCGACGGGCCGTACGACCTGATCTACGACTCGGGGTGCTTCCACCATCTGCCGCCCCATCGCCGGATCAGCTATCTGGCCCTGCTGGAACGGGCCCTGGCTCCCCGTGGGCTGTTCGCTCTGACCTGCTTCGCTGCCGGGGGAATGGGGTCCGAGCTGCCGGATGCCGAGTTCTACCGGCAGGCCGGTCTGCAGGGCGGGCTGGCGTACACCGCCGAGTCGCTGCGGTGGATCTTCTCGGAGCTGACGGAGGTGGAACTGCGCCGGATGCGGGACGAGCCGGAGGACTCGCCCCGCTTCGGGGAGAGCTTTCTGTGGACGGGGTTGTTCCGGCGGGAGCCGGGCGCGCAGGCACCCGGCTGACACCTCGTCAGGAGCCTTCACAACTAGGGAGCCCTGGGCTATACAGAGGGCGCCGGACTGGAACGCGTTTCAGTCCGGATCGTGACGGCCTCGGCGCGGACGACGGTGCGGACGGCCGTGCCGAGGTCTCTTGCGGTCTCTCTCCCACGGCGATCAGGAGCCCCATGCCCATCGACGCAGCCAAGGCGCTCGCCGCCGAGCCCCGGACCGGCGAGATCTCCTGGGTCCCCAAGGACGTTCAGCTCTACCACCTCGGCATCGGCGCGGGCCGCCCCGCCACCGACCCCGACGAGCTGCGCTACACCCTGGAGTCCCGGCTGCACGTCCTGCCCAGCTTCGCCACCGTCGCGGGCGCCGGATCGCCCGGGGTGATCAGCGGACTGTCCATGCCGGGCGTGGAGGTGGACCTGGCGCGGGTGCTGCACGGGGGGCAGAGCCTGCGGCTCCACCGTCCGATCCCGGTCCGGGGCGGCGCGACCGCCACCTCCCGCATCGCCGCCGTGTACGACAAGGGCAAGGCGGCCGTCCTCGTCCTGCGCACCGATGTCGCCGACGCCGACGGGCCGCTGTGGACCAGTGACGCCCAGATCTACGTACGGGGGGAGGGGGGCTGGCGTGGTGAGCGGGGGCCGTCCTCGCGTCTGGAGGCGCCCGCCGGGGAGCCCGAGCGCGTCGTCGAGCGGCCGGTGCGTGAGGACCAGGCGCTGCTCTACCGCCTCTCCGGCGACTGGAACCCCCTGCACGCCGACCCCGAGTTCGCCAAGCTCGCCGGGTTCGAGCGGCCCCTCCTGCACGGGCTGTGCACGTACGGCATGACGCTCAAGGCGGTCGTCGACACGCTGCTCGGCGGGGACGTGACGCGGGTGCGCTCGTACGCCACGCGGTTCGCCGGGGTCGTGTACCCGGGGGAGACCTTGCGGATCCGTATGTGGCGGCGCGCCGGCGAGGTGCGGGTCGCCGTGAGCGCCGTCGAGCGAGGAGACACACCCGTGCTCGTCGACACCATCGTCCAGCACTCCTGAGCCAGCACTCCTGAGCCAGTACCCCTGAGCCAGTACTCCGGAGTTCCGTCCTTCGAGGGGAGCCGCACCATGCGGGCAGCCGTACTGCACGAGACCGGACAGGACAAGCTGGAGGTCCTCGACGACGTCGAGGCGGTGGGCTTCGGCCCCGGCAGGGTGCGGATCCGGGTGCGGGCCACCGGGCTGTGCCACTCGGACCTGTCCGCGATGAGCGGGGTGCTGCCGCAGCCGGCGCCGTTCGTCCCCGGGCACGAGGGCGCGGGCGAGGTGGTGGAGGTCGGCGAGGGCGTCACACGGGTGAAGCCCGGGGACCGGGTCGTCGTGTGCTGGCTGCCCGCCTGCGGGGCCTGCCCCGCCTGCCGGCGCGGGCAGACCGAGCTGTGCCTGGCCGGGTTCATGAACGCGGGCACGCCCAACTTCCGGCGGCCCGGCCTGGACCTGTTCGGTTTCGCGGGCACCGGCACCTTCGCCGAGGAGGTCGTCGTCGACGCCGGGTGCGCCGTGCCCATCCCGGACGACGTGCCCTTCGACATCGCGGCGCTCATCGGCTGCGGGGTGACGACCGGGCTGGGGGCCGCGCTCAACACCGCGGACCTGGCGGCCGGTTCGTCGGTCGCCGTCATCGGGTGCGGGGGCGTGGGCATCTCCGTGATCCAGGGGGCGCGGCTGCGGGGCGCCGCCGAGATCGTCGCCGTCGATCCGGTCGTTTCACGGCGGGAGTCGGCTGTGAGGTTCGGGGCGACGAAGGCCGTGTCCCCCGAGGAACTGCCCGACGCCAAGCAGCAGGTCACCGGTGGCGAGGGCTTCGACTACGTCTTCGAGGTCGTCGGCCGGGCGGCGACGGCCAGGACGGCGTACGAGACCACGCGGCGCGGCGGCACGCTGGTCGTCGTCGGCGCGGGCGCCATGGACGACTTCCTCCAGCTCAGCATGTTCGAGTTGTTCTTCGACGAGAAGCGGATCCTGCCGTCCCTGTACGGCGGCGGGGACGTCCTGCGCTCCTACGAGCGGACCGTCGCCCTGTGGCGGGCCGGCCGCGTCGACCTGGACGGCCTGATCACCCACCGGGTGCCGCTCGCCGACGTCAACGAGGCCCTCGACCAGATGCGGACGGGCACGGCCCTGCGCACCTGCGTCGAGATCTAGCCCCGTCGCATCCCAGCTGGAGACCTGCTGGAGACCTGCTGGAGACCTGCCGGAGACCTGTCGGACCGCGAAGGACACGTATGCCACTGCCACTTCAGGGACGCGTCGCGATCGTCACCGGCGCCGGGCGCGGGATCGGCCGGGCCGAGGCGCTGGAGCTCGCCCGGCTCGGCGCGGCCGTCGTCGTCAACGACTACGGTCAGCCCGGCCGATGGGGGTCCCCCCCGCTCGAGCGAAGCCGAGAGCTCGGAGGAGGCACGGGCGCGGCCTCCGCCGGGCCCGCCGAGCGGGTCGTCGCCGAGATCGAGGCCGCGGGCGGGACCGCGCTCGCCCACACCGGGGACGTCTCCGACTTCCACCGGGCCGCAGAACTCGTCGAGTCGGCGATCACGGAGTTCGGGGAGCTCGACATCCTCGTCAACAACGCGGGCATCCTGCGCGACCGCATGGTCTTCTCCATGACCGAGGACGAGTGGGACGCCGTGATCCGCGTCCACCTCAAGGGACACTTCAACACCACCCGTTTCGCCGCCGCGCACTGGCGGGAGCGCTCCAAGCGGGCCGGCGGCCCGGTGTACGGGCGGATCGTGAACACCTCCTCGGAGGCGTTCCTCGCCGGCAGCGCCGGACAGCCCAACTACGCGGCGGCCAAAGGCGGCATCGTCGGCCTGACCACCTCCACGGCCCATGCCCTGGCCAAGTACGGCGTCACGGCCAACGCGATCTGCCCGCGCGCCCGCACCCGTATGACCGAGGACGTCTTCGCGGGCGTCGAGCAGCCGGACAGCGGCCTCGACCCGCTCGCCCCCGAGCACGTCGCCCCGCTCGTCGGCTACCTGGCCTCGCCCGCCGCCGAGCGGGTCAGTGGACAGGTGCTCGTCGTGCACGGCGGCATGGTGGCCGTCGTCGAACGGCCCCGGGTGGCCGCCACGTTCGACAGCAAACAGGACACCTTCACGTACGAGGAACTGGACGCGCTGCTCACCCCGTACTACGCGGACCGGCCGGCGCGGGAGACGTTCGCGGCGGTGGAGGTGCTGGGGCTGCGGCGCGCGTAACCCCGGACGCGTAACCCCGGACGCGCAATGGCCCCGGATGCGCGACGGCCCCGCCCGTCGTGCGACGAGCGGGGCCGGGCGCCGCCCGGCCCGTCCTACGACGAACCGGACCTGCGCCGTCTGCTGCCTGCTGCTGACGCTCCGTCAGGCCGCCGTCTCGGTCTGCTCGGTCTCCTGGACCGGCTTGCGGTGGCGGCCACGCGGAGCCGTCTCACTGTCCTGCGTGGAGACCGGGCCTCGGTGCCGGCCGTGGCCGGCGGCGATCTCCTGGACGTCGGCAGAGGGCTGGTTCGTGCTGGCGTCGCTCATCGGAAGGAATTCACCCCGTCAACATGATCTTTCTTACAGCCGGGCGAGTTTAACCGGCACACCTCGCCCCGAATCCAGACGGGCACGCCAACCGGCACTACTTCGTTACAAGCCGCCCAGCGGCGCCTGTTGGAGGGGCACGGGACGCGCGACGACGGGTTTCGGAGGTTCCGGTTCCGAGGGCTTCTCCGGCGGTCTGCCAGCTGATCTGTCAGCTGGTCTGTCAGTCGCGGGTCCCGGCTCCTGCGAAGGCTCTGGCGACGGCTCCAGCGACGGCTCCTGAGACGGCCCTGGTGACGGCTCCGGCGACGGATCCCGCGACGCCGGCACGCTCAGCCGCGCCAGCCCGCACGGCGACTCCCGCGTGGCGTACGGCAGATGCAGCACCCCGTCCGGCGTCCACAGCCCGGCCCCCGCCAACCACCCCTCGGGCGCCGGGAGATGGTGCACCTGCCGCCCGGCCGGCCGCCACACGCCGACCCAGGTGCCGAGCGGACCGTCCACGCGCAGCGCCACCGCGCAGCTCTCCGGCATCAGCACCTGCCCCGGCTGGATCGCGAAGGGCGTGACCGTGCAGTCGTTCACCCTGAGGCTCTCCGGGAAGCGCACCGGCAGGGTGCTGCCCAGCACGCCCCAGCCCAGCCGGTCCCGGCCGGGCGAGGGCGCGTCCGAGCGGATCAGCAGCAGCCCGCTGTCGGGATCGGCGAGCAGCAGCCGGTCGTCGCTGTCGGCGGCGATCTGCAGCAGCGGCGACACCTCGCCGCCCCGCTCCAGATCCACCACGACCGTTTTGACGGGCCCGCCGATCTCCCGGTCCAGCGCCAGCATCCGCCCGGCGCGGTCCAGCCACACCCCGCCCGAGCAGCGGCCGGGGACCTCGGCCAGCTGCTCGGGCCCGTAGGCACCGCCCGCCACCAGCCACACCGCCGTCGAACGCCGGCCCACGGCGAGGGCGTACGCCTTCTCGCCGTCCGGCGCGGGCGGCAGCAGCCGCAGCCGGGTGCCGTCGTCCGGGCACTCGACCGCGCCCAGCGGCAGCTCGCCGGTGCCGGGGCCGGTCGGGTAGAGCAGGCTGAAGGCGTGCCGTCCGGCCACCAGCCGGTGGATGAGGACGCGCCCGTCGCGCATCGGCTGTACCTCGGTGCCGGGTTCCTCCGGCTGGTTGCCGGGCAGCGGCACCGCGTACGGCTCGGGGCCGTCCAGGGTCCAGCGCTCCGGGTACCAGGAGTCGCCGCTGCGGGCGAGGCGCGCGGCGTAGCCGCCGTCCACCGTGATCACGCACCCTGTCCGCGGGGAGACACCGTCCTCGTCCGCCGCCGGGGGCTCGGTCGCACAGGCCGTCATCGTTCGGTCACCTCCAGCGACGAAACTAGATTTCGCACGCACAGACGTGGGACGGGCGGGCTCCCGCTTCACACATAAGGGTGTCCCAGGAACGATTCGCCTGAGGAAACCGCGGTGGTTGTGCTCGGCGGGGCGGGGGCCGTTCCGGGAGGGCTGTGCCGGTTCAGCGGCGCCGAACACCCAGGTAGCCTTGCATCCGTGCCCCGTCTGTCTGAAGTCATCGCCGCGCTGGAGAACCTGTGGCCCGCCGAACGGGCCGAGTCCTGGGACGCGGTCGGCACCGTCGTGGGCGACCCCGACCAGGAGGTCACGCGGGTCCTGTTCGCCGTCGACCCCGTGCAGGAGATCGTCGACGAGGCCGTGAAACTGGGCGCCGACCTGCTCGTCACCCACCACCCGCTGTATCTGCGGGGCACGACCACGGTCGCGGCGACGCACTTCAAGGGCCGCGTCGTCCACACGCTCATCAAGAACGACATCGCGCTGCACGTGGCGCACACGAACGCCGACACGGCCGACCCGGGCGTGTCCGACGCGCTGGCCGGCGCGCTGGACCTGCGGGTCGTACGACCCCTCGTACCGGACCCCACCGACCCCGAGGGCCGCCGCGGCCTGGGCCGGGTCTGCGAGCTGGACCGCCCGCTGACCGTGCGCGAGTTCGCCGCCCGCGCCGCCGAGCGGCTGCCCGCCACCGCGCAGGGCGTCCGCGTCGCCGGCGACCCCGAGGCCACCGTCCGCACGGTCGCCGTCAGCGGCGGCTCCGGCGACAGCCTCTTCGACCACGTACGGGCGGCCGGTGTGGACGCCTTCCTCACCGCGGACCTGCGCCACCACCCGGCAGCAGAGTTCATGGCGGCTCGTGCCCACAGTCCCCTCGCGCTGCTCGACGCGGCGCACTGGGCCACCGAGTGGCCCTGGTGCGAGCTGGCCGCGAGCCAGCTCGACGAGATCTCCGACCGCAACGGATGGGACCTGAGGGTCCACGTCTCGAAGACGGTCACCGACCCCTGGACCGCCCACGCGGCGTCCACCCCGACGCACACTCCTGGAGCCCCCAACTGAACGCCGAGCCCGCCGACCAGATCCGACTCCTCGACGTCCAGGCCCTCGACGTCCGCCTCCAGCAGCTGGCGCACAAGCGGAGGTCGCTGCCCGAGCACGCCGAGATCGAGTCACTGACCAAGGACCTCACGCAGCTGCGCGACCTGCTGGTGGCCGCGCAGACCGAGGAGAGCGACTGCGCCCGCGAGCAGACCAAGGCCGAGCAGGACGTGGACCAGGTGCGCCAGCGCGCCGCCCGCGACCAGCAGCGCCTCGACTCCGGCCACGTCAGCTCGCCCAAGGACCTGGAGAACCTCCAGCGCGAGATCGCCTCCCTCGCCAAGCGGCAGGGCGACCTGGAGGACATCGTCCTGGAGGTGATGGAGCGCCGGGAGTCCGCGCAGGAGCGGGTCGCCGAGCTCACCGAGCGGGTCACCTCCGTCCAGGCGAAGATCGACGACGCGACCGCGCGCCGGGACGCCGCCTTCGAGGAGATCGACGGCGAGGCCGCCTCGGTGACCAAGGAGCGCGAGGTCATCGCGGCCTCGGTCCCCGCCGACCTGCTCAAGCTCTACGACAAGCTGCGTGAGCAGCAGGGCGGCGTCGGCGCGGCGAAGCTGTACGCCCGCACCTGCCAGGGCTGCCACCAGGAGCTCCCCATCACCGAGGTGAACGAGATCCGCGCCGCCGCGCCCAACACCGTGATCCGCTGCGAGAGCTGCCGCCGCATCCTGGTGCGCACGGCCGAGTCGGGCCTGTAAACGGCGGTAAGAGGGCAATAAAGGGCTGGCAGTAAGGGGCTTTGGCCGTGCGGGAGTTCATCGTCGAGGCGGACGGCGGGTCACGGGGCAACCCGGGGCCCGCGGGCTACGGAGCCGTGGTCAGTGACGCGGCGACGGGCGAGACGCTCGCGGAGACGGCCGAGTACATCGGCGTCGCCACCAACAACGTCGCCGAGTACCGGGGCCTGCTCGCCGGCCTGCGCGCCGCCCACGCCCTGGACCCGTCCGCCACGGTGCACGTCCGCATGGACTCCAAGCTCGTCATCGAGCAGATGACGGGCCGCTGGAAGATCAAGCACCCCGACATGAAGCCGCTCGCGGCTCAGGCGGCACGCGTGTTCCCGCCGGACCGGGTGACGTACGAGTGGATCCCCCGCGACCGCAACAAGCACGCGGACCGGCTGGCCAACGAGGCGATGGACGCGGGGAGCCGGGGCGAGCAGTGGTCGCCGTCGGCGTCGACGGCCGACCTGGACACCCGCGCGGCGCGGGCTGCGCTGCCCGAGCCGACGGGCCCGCCCGGGGACGCGGCGGCGGGCGCGGCGAAGGCACGCGCGGCACTGGCGGGCGCGGCACTGGCGGGCGCGCGTGGCGAGCGGGCCTTGTCCGGTGACCCGGCCTCCTCCGGTGACCCGGTCTCCTCCGGTGGCACGGGCCGGCCGGGATCCCCGGCGGCTCCCGGACCCCGGGACACCGCACAGAGCCCTACCGCCGCCCTCGGCGCGGAGACCGACAGTCCGATTGCCGACGGCGTACGGGCCGACGGCGTACAGGCCGACGACGTACGGGCCGACGGCACACGGGCCAACGACGTGCAGGCCGACGACGTGCAGGCCAACGACGTACGAGCCGCGAAGAACGTGGCCGCGGCCACCGCGCCCTCCGTCGGCTGGGCACCCGCCGACATGGGCCCGCCCGCGACCTTCGTACTGCTTCGGCACGGGGAGACCCCGCTCACGCCCCAGAAGCGGTTCTCCGGCAGCGGCGGCACCGACCCCGCGCTCTCCGGCATCGGCCGGGAACAGGCCGAGAGAGTCGCCGCCGTACTGGCCCGGCGTGGCACGATCCAGGCCGTCGTGTCGTCGCCGCTCGCCCGCGCCCGGGAGACCGCCGGCATCGTCGCCGCCCGCCTCGGGCTCGACGTGAGCATCGACGAGGGCCTGCGCGAGACCGACTTCGGCGCCTGGGAGGGGCTCACCTTCGGCGAGGTGCGCGAACGCTACCCGGACGACCTGACCGCCTGGCTCGACTCCCCGGAGGCGGCCCCCACCGGAGGCGGCGAGAGCTTCGCGGCGACCGCGACCCGGATCGCCGCCACCCGCGACAAGCTGGTCGCGGCGTACGCGGGCCGCACGGTCCTGCTCGTCACCCACGTCACCCCGATCAAGACGCTGGTACGCCTCGCCCTGGGCGCCCCGCCGGAGTCCCTGTTCCGCATGGAACTGTCGGCCGCGTCCCTGTCGGTGGTGGCGTACTACGCGGACGGCAACGCCAGCGTCCGGCTCCTCAACGACACCTCGCACCTGCGCTGAGCCCGGCCGCCTCCCGGGCCGGCCCCTCGGGCCGCGCCCAGTCCAGCGGGACGTCCGTCCACCCTGGGCTGATCAGTGGACCTCCGTCACCAGCACATCCAGCGACCAGGCCTGCCCCGCCCTCGCGGGCGCCTGGGCCTCCACCTCGTATCCCAGCTCCCGCAGCGCCTCCACCAGCTCGGCGGGGTCCTGCGGCGCGGCCCCGGCCGTCAGCAGACTCCGTACGATCCGCCCCTTCGTCGCCTTGTTGAAGTGGCTGACCACCTTCCGGGTCGGCGCGTGCAGCACCCGCACGGTCGCCGTCCGCCCAGCGACCTCCCCCTTCGGCTTCCACGCGGCGGCATAGGCGGAGGACCGCAGGTCCAGCAGCAGCCCGTCCCCGGCCGCCTCGGGAAGGACGGCCGCCATCGGCGTACGCCAGTACGAGCCCAGCGCCCCCAGACCGGGCAGCTTCACGCCCATCGAGCAGCGGTACGACGGGATCCGGTCGGTCATCCGGAGCGCCCCCCACAGCCCCGAGAAGACGAGCAGGGAGCGGGCGGCGCGCTGCTTGGCGGCCGTGTCGAGGGAGGCGAGGTCCAGGGCGTCGTACAGCACTCCCGTGTAGATCTCCCCGGCGGGCCGCGCCCCGGCCGTCCGCAGCTCCGCGTTCTTCGCGACCTCGCCCCGCAGGCCCTCGCTCAGCCCGAGCACCTCGCGCGCCTTGCCCTCGTCAGCGGCACACAGCTCGACCAGCTCCTCCAGCACGGCCGCACGGGCGGCCGTCAGCCCCGGCAGCGACAGCGACTCCAGCTTCAGCGGGGCGCCACGGCCGGAAGCGGCCTTGCCTTCGGACGGCGGCAGCAGGACAAGCACACGTACTCCTTCGGTCGAGCTCCGGGACAGCGTACGGCGGCCTCAGACACGCTCCTGGGCGAGGGCCCGTACGAGGCCGTCGGCGTCGTCGGCGTGGAAGCGGAGCACGCGTACCTCCCGGCGGCGGCCGAAGAAGGTGACATGGGTGACCGGCTCGGTGAGTTCGAGCGTGACGGAGGTCTGGGAGCCGACGGCGACGTCGAGCTCACCGTCGGCCCGCTCGTGCGTCGTCCGCAGCTCGCGGCGCACGGAGGCGATCCGCTCCAGCGGAACGCGTACGTCGACGTGGAGGGCACGGCGGATCCGCAGTGAGTCGCCGTGGAGGACGTGGGGGCGGACCACGGACGCGGCGTGCAGGGCCACGACGAAGACGACGGTGTACACGTCCAGGACGAGGACCACCGCGTGCGCGGCCGGCCAGTCCCGCAGCAGCACGGATATCCCCACCGTCTCGACGACGCACACGAACGCGACCCCGAACATCATCGCGGCCTGCCCGCTCATGTACCCGAAGACCCGCCCGCCGTCCGACCCGTGCGTGCGCCGCGCCGCCCACAGCACGAGACTCGCCAGCAGCCGCGCCTCGTGCCGGACGAGCGCGTACGCGACTCTCATCTGCCCTCCTCGGCCAGCATCCGCAGCGTGCGGCGGATCGCCTCGGCCTGGGCCGGGGCGAAGTCGGCGTAGAAGGCGCGCAGGAAGCTGTCGTCGTGGTCGACGGCCCCGTAGTCCGGGAGCAGGTCGCGGGGGACGCAGTCGGCGAGCGCCCGGGCCGCCTCCTCGATGCGCGGGTCGTCGGGGCCGGCGTCGGCGAGTTCGTCGAGCAGCGCGTAGGCTGCGCGCGTCCGTTCCACCCCGTCCGGGGTGCCCAGGGTGCCGTTCAGCGCCGATGCCATGCGCTCCCGGACCTCAGGGGGTGCCGCGGTGTCCAGGAAGGCGAGGATCTCGCGGTCCTTCGCGGCCATCGGGGAGACCGCCAGATGCGCCGTCTCCGCGAACAGCGCGGCCAGCTCGGGCGAGACCGGCCCCTCGGCGGACACCCCGCCCTCCGTCTCCAGCAGCGCCCGCAACCGCGCCCGCCGCTCACGGATCGCCTCCTCCTGCCGCGCCAGGTCCTGATCCAGCTCCGTCAGCACCTCGACGAGGTCCTTCCCGGCGTCGTCCGCGAGCACGTCCCGCACCTCGGCGAGGCCGAGCCCCAGCTCGGTCAGCCGCCGGATCCGGGCGAGCACGACGGCGTGCCGCAGCGTGTAGTGCCGGTAGCCGTTGGCCCGCCGCTCGGGCTCGGGCAGCAGGTCCAGATGGTGGTAGTGCCGCACGGTCCGCGTGGTGACGCCCACGGCCGCGGCGAGTTCTCCGATCCGCATGGGATCAGTAGAGACGTTGACGTCGCGGCAGGGTCAAGCGGTCGGCTCGCCGCCTGACGGCGGCGTTGATCGTGTGCCACGATCGAGGGGAACGGGTCCCGATCTCACGGACAGGTGATCAGCCGATGTCCCAGTCTGGCGAGCGACCGAAGGAGGGGCGTGACATGACTGCCATGGCCCATGAGCCGCTCACGCAGGAAGAGGTCCTGCTGGAGGGTTTTCTCGCCCTGGACACCCCGGAGGGTTTCCGGGCCGAGCTGATCGAGGGGGAGATCGTTGTGACGCCGCCGCCGGACGGGGATCACGAGGACTACATCGGGCTGATCGTGAACCAGGTGATCAGGCGGTCCCGGACCGACATGCAGTTCGCCGGGAACAAGGGACTGAAACTGCGAAGCGGGGGCGGTTGCCCGAAGGACCACGTGATCCCGGACGGCACCTTCGCCCCCACCGAACGGCGGCTCTACCGGGGCGCCGACTCCTGGATGCCCTGCGACGGCGTCGCCATGGTCCTGGAAGTGACGTCCACCAAGCCCCAGGCCGACCGCGAGGCCAAACGCCGCTGCTACGCCCGCGGCGGCATCCCCCTCTACCTGCTCGTCGACCGCGAAGCCTCCTCGATCACGCTGTTCAGCGACCCGGAGAAGGACGACTACCGCGAGCACTGCACCCGCCCGCTCGGCAAACCGATCGCCCTCCCCGAGCCCTTCGGCTTCGACCTGGACACCAGCGACTTCCTCTGATGCCCTGTGAGCGGGGGTGTGAGGTGAGCGCAGAAGACCGGATACGCGAGCAGGCCCACTGGACCAGGGCACGACTGGGCCGCTGCGGCCCACCCCTCGACCTGCTCACCGCCCGCTTCGACCGGCACGTCTACGCCCCGCACGCCCACGAGGAGTTCACCGTGGGCGTCTGCGTCGGCGGCTCGGAGGTCATCGCCTACCGGGGCGGCCACATCCACGCGGGCCCGGGTTCCATCGTAGTCCTGGACCCCGGCGAGATGCACACCGGCGGCCCGGCCGCCTGCGACGGCTACGCCTACCGCGCCCTGTACGCCGACCCCGCCCTCCTCACCGACGGCACCCTCGGCGGCCTCCCGCACTTCCGCGAACCCGTCCTCGACGACCCGGAGCTGGCCGCCGCCCTGCGCCGCACCCACACGGACGTCAGTACCTGCCCCGACCCGCTGGAGACCGAGTCCCGCCTCCCCTGGCTGCTCACGGCCCTGGCCCGCCGCCACTCCACCGCCCGCGCGACGCCCGACACCCTCCCCGGCGCCGGCCACATCGCCCAGGCCGTCCGCGACCGCCTCGCCGACGAACTCCTCGCCCCGCCCTCCCTCGCCGACCTCGCCGCCGACCTGGGGCTGTCCCGCTACCAGCTGCTGCGCGCCTTCCGTACGACGATGGGAGTGCCGCCGTACGCCTGGCTCGCCCAGTACCGCGTGACCCGGGCCCGCGGCCTGCTGGAGTCCGGACTGCGCCCCGCCGAGGTCGCGCCGCTGGTGGGCTTCGCCGACCAGGCGCACCTCACCCGCTGGTTCCGCCGGGTACTGGGCGTGACCCCGGCCGCGTACCGCAACAGCGTTCAAGACGCCGGACGATGACGAGACGCACACTCCCCGCATGACGGCACGCGGCTGGTTCCTGTTCTCCCTGATGGGAGTGGTCTGGGGCATCCCCTACCTGATGATCAAGGTGGCGGTGGACGAGATGTCCCCGTCCATGGTGGTGTTCACGCGCTGCGCGCTCGGCGCCGCGCTCCTGCTGCCCTTCGCCCTACGGCAAGGGGGCCTGACGACGGCCGTACGGGCGCACTGGCGCCCCCTGCTGGCCTTCGCGTGCATCGAGATCATCGGCCCGTGGTGGACGCTGACCGACGCCGAGCGCCACCTGTCCAGCTCCACGGCCGGCCTGCTGATCGCGGGCGTCCCGATCGTCGGCGTCGCCCTCGCCCGCTTCTTCGGCGACACGGAACGCCTCGGCATACGCCGTCTGACGGGCCTGGCGCTCGGCCTGGCGGGCGTGGCGGTCCTGACCGTCCCCCACCTGACCGGCGGCGACGCCCGCTCCCTGGCGGAGGTGCTGGTGACGGTGCTGGGCTACGCGACGGCCCCGCTGATCGCCGCGCGGTGGCTGAAGGACGTCCCGTCCCTCCACCTCACGGCGTCCTGCCTGGCACTGGCGGCGCTCGTCTACGCCCCCGCGGCGGCCCTCACCTGGCCGTCCACCATGCCCTCCGCCTCGGCCCTGGCCGCCCTCGCCGGCCTGGGCGTGATCTGCACGGCGATCGCCTTCGTCGCCTTCCTGGAGCTGATCAAGGAGGCCGGTCCGACCCGGGCGACGGTCATCACGTACGTCAACCCGGCGGTCGCGGTGGCGGCCGGCGCGCTCTTCCTGGACGAGCCCCTGACCGCGGGCATCCTGGCCTCCTTCGCCCTGATCCTCACCGGCTCGGTGCTGGCGACGGCCACCGGACCGAGACCGCGCTCCCGCCCGGTACCATGGTCGACACGGCAGACGAGCCGGGCGGACGGCCGCGTGGAGTCCCCCTGACGGGGAGCTCCCCGAGGAACGTCCGGGCTCCACAGGGCAGGGTGGTGGCTAACGGCCACCCGGGGTGACCCGCGGGACAGTGCCACAGAAAGCAAACCGCCGAGAGCTCCGGCCCTCGGTAAGGGTGAAACGGTGGTGTAAGAGACCACCAGTGCCCAGGGTGACCTGGGCAGCTAGGTAAACCCCACCCGGAGCAAGGTCAAGAGGAGACGCCTCTTCGCAAGGAGCGGTGTCTCTGCGCGGACGCTCGAGGGCTGCCCGCCCGAGTCCGCGGGTAGACCGCACGAGGCCGACGGCAACGTCGGTCCTAGATGGATGGCCGTCGCTCCAGGGGCCGTGAGGACCCTGGAGAACAGAACCCGGCGTATAGCCTGACTCGTCTGCCGCTCTTTATTTTCGCAGGTCAGAGGCTATGTTTACTAGCTGAATAAACTGCCGGGTCGAATCCGGGGCGAATTTGGGCTGCAAGGATTGTCGTCCCTGTCCACCGCACGTGCGACATATTCGGTATTCCGGGCGTCAAGTGCGGTCCAATGCCGAATCTGTGGCGGACATCTCGGTACCGGATGTATCGGAAGTACATGTACGGGGTGTCTTCTCGTCGACCGCTCCGGCTGAACTCGATCACCGATGGTGCGTCCGGCAGTGGAGCCTGTTAGAAGTGATCACTGGCGAAAGCGTCTCGTTGCCCGCTCCTGCCGGGAACCACTGTTCCTCGCGAAGGTGGCCATATGAGGCATGGGGTTCCGCTCCCTACTCAACAAGGTGGGGGACGCAGGCTCAGCCCCATGAACGGGGCTATCCAAGACGGATCCGACGCCGTGATTGTCACATCCAGTGACCAGCAGTTACGGGACAAAATTACTCAGGTTGAACTCACGGAGTCCGATGCACTGGTCAGGTCGTAGTCCATGATCAGGCCGGTGGGCGGCAGGCAGCCGTCGATCAGGTGGGGCCGGTACTGGAGCTTCTTCAGCTTCCGCTTGATCACGCGGGTCAGGTGGGCGAGGTCTGCCGCGGCGAAGTCGGCCAGGTGCCGCTTGAGGAGCGACCAGATTCCCTCGGCTGGCCTTCGGCTCGCCCCGGCGGCCGTGCCAGATGTGCAGCTTGAGAAGAAGCGCGGCCGGTGTCCGGCGCGGTAGCAGGCCAGAGCAATGCTCAAGACCTGAGATCGGCCTCGGGTTGGACGCGAAGGGCGTACCTTCCCGAGTGATCGACTGAAGGTCACCGAGTAGGCCCGCGTTGGCGCGCGGGTCGGTCGCCGGTGGCCATGTCCGCCCGCTTGTCGTTCACGAGTACCTAGCCGAGTTGGCCGCCGAGACGGACGAGGCCGGGCGCCGCCTGGTGGTCCGCAACGGCCACCACCGGCCCCGGACCGTGACCACCGCCGCAGGCCCCGTCGAGGTCACGGCCCCGCGCGAGTCGACGACCCGTCCATCTGGGTGGACGATCGTCGTTTTCAAAACAGGGTGCGCACGTCGCAAGATCGTGGCCGCCGACGTCCGCGACGCCGGTTCAGCTGTTCGTCAGGCTGCGGCCGGTCCGGCCGGCGGGGCGAGTTCCCTGCGGATGACGGGGGCGATCTCGGTGGCGAGAAGCTCGATCGAGTCGTGGACCATCCCGGCGGGCATACCGCCGAAGTCGATCTGGCCCAGGTAGCGGTCGATGCCGAGTACGTCGCGTTCGGCGAGGATCTTGTCGATGATCTCCTGGGGACTGCCGACCATCAGCGCGCCGAACGGTACCGCTGCGGCGTCGAACTCGGCGCGTCCGATGTGAAAGCCGCGTCCGGTGGGCGGCTTGGGGCGGACGTATTCCTTGTAGAAGGGGAAGACGTCGTCGCGTGCGCCCTGGGAGGTGCGGCCGACGTAGAAGTGGCCGGATCTGCCGAGCCGCAGCCGGTCGGCGGGGTGGCCGGCCGCTGTGCCGACCGCGCGGTAGTGCTCGATGAGGGGGCGGGCACGTCGGATGTCCCCGCCGATGAGGCCGAGCGCCATGGGCAGGCCGAGGCGTCCGGCGCGTTCCACGCTGGAGGGGGTGCCGCCCACGCCGAGCCACAGCGGCAACTGCGGCTGCTGGGGCGGGGGCTGGACGGACAGGCTGTCCATGGCCGGGCGGAACCGTCCGCGCCAGGTGACGTGTTCGGGGTTCTCACGGATGGCGAGCAGCAGCCGCAGCTTCTCCGCGAACACGTCGTCGTAGTCCTCGAGGTCCACGCCGAACAGGCGGAACGCCTCGACGAACGCACTGCGCCCGGCGATGATCTCGGTGCGGCCGTCGCTGATGAGGTCGAGGGAGGCGAAGTCCTGGTGCCGCCGGACCGGATCGGCGGTGGAGAGCACCGACACGGCACTGGCCAGCCGGATACGGCTGGTGGCCTGGGCGATCGCGGCCAGCGGGACGGCGGGGTTGGCGACTGCGAAGTCCCAGCTGTGGTGCTCGCCGAGACCGAAGACGTCCAGGCCGGCCTGGTCGGCGGCGATGGCGTAGGAGACGATCTCGCGGGTGCGGCGCCCCGGGTCGTGCAGTTCTCCTGTGGTGGGGTCGGTCTGCAGGTCGGACAGGGAGAGGATGCCCAGTTCCACGGTCGTCTCCGATAGGGGGACAGGGGTTGGGAGGAGCGGCCCGGCCGGCGTGGTCGCGGGCCGGGCCGCTGTGATGGGGCGGGGGACTGGGGGTTCAGAAGGAGTAGGGCCCGAACCGGCCCCACATGATGACCGCGGCGACGATGAGCAGGATCGCGTTGAACCCGATGGCCTGCGGCTCCTTGCGGCGGGCGTGGAGGCCCATGGCCAGGAACATGATCACAGCCAGGCCGGTGGCGGCCAGCGGGGTGAGCACGGTGGCGATGTCGAAAGCACCCGGCAGGATCAGCCCGAGGGCGCCGGCGAGTTCGGCGGCGCCGATCAGACGCACTACGGGTGTCGAGACGTCACTGACCCACGGCAGCTGGGATATGAGCTTTTCGCGGGGCTGGGTGGACTTGGTGACGCCGGCGGCCACGAACAGCGCGGCGAGGACTCCCTGCAGGATCCACAGGAACACGTTCATCGGAGCGGAGACCTTCTTCTTCGGTCGCGCCGCGGTGGGGATCGCCGCGGCGGATGAGGAGTGAGCGGATGAGGAGTGAGCGGGTCAGGATTCAACGGGGGAGCGCCGGGAGGCGTCAGACGGTGAAGACGCGCTCGGCTTCGTCGCGCTGGGTGTGCAGGTCCCAGTAGAGAGGGGCGATGTCCTCGGCCTCGGCGGTCGGGATTTCGGGAGGGCCGCCCGCGCCGATCCACACGCCGATGGCGACGTGCGCGGCCTGGATACCGGTGCCGGCCAGCTCCTTGTGCAGGTTGAGCACCCAGTTGCGCAGCGCCGCCTGGGCGGGGTTGACGTTGCCGAGCATCGGGATGGGGTCGACCGAGCCGGCGCCGTTGGTGAAGAGCAGGGTGCCTGCGCCGGCCTCACGCATCGCGGGCAGGACGGCCTGGGTGGCGGTGATGGCGCTGTAGAGCAGGAAGTCGATCCATCCCTGTACATCGGACGGGCTGGTCTGGGACGGGGAGGTGAGGTTCACGGAGGCGATGCTCGGAGCGGGGGAGTGCTCCAGGACGTCGATGCCGCCGAAGCGGGTCGCGGCGTCCTTGAGGGCCTGGGTCAGCGCGTCGTGGTCGCGCACGTCCGCCGGGAACGCGGCGGCGGTGATGTCCTCGGCGGTGAGCCGGCCGACGAGGTCGTCGAGCTTGGCGCGGTTGCGGGCGATGAGAGCGACGTCGTAGCCGCGCGAGCCGAAGGTGCGGGCGATGGCGAGGCCCATTCCGGGGCCGGCTCCGACGATGGCGATGCTGGGCATGGTGAAGTCCTTTCGTGGGGGAAGCGTCTGGGATACGGACTGGTCAGGCGACGGTGATGGCGATCTTGCCGACGGTGCCGGCGCCGAACGCGGCGAATGCCTCGGGGCACGCTCGAGGTCGAACTCGGAGTTCACCGACACCTTGAGGGCGCCGGAGGTGACCTGCCCGGCGAGGGTGGACAGGGTGTCGGCGTCGGGTTGGACTGGATCATGGCGGTGTGCAGCTTGCGGTCCTCCGAGGCCTCGGGGACGGTGAGGGCGGAGGCGACGGCGCCGCCGTCGCGGGTGAGCGCGGTGAGCTCGGCCAGGTCGCCGGCGAGGTGCAGCACCGCGTCCACGCTGTCGGGGGCGATCGCCCGGACCTGCGCGGTCATGTCCTGGGTGTAGTCGATGACGGTCACCTCGGCGTCGGTCAGCGCCGAGACGAAGCCGCTCTCGGAACCCGACTTGGCCGTGGCGATCACCCTCGCGCCCCGGGCAGCGGCCAGCTGTACGGCGATGGCACCCACGCCGCCGGTGGCACCGGAGATCAGCACCGTCCTGCCCTCCAGCGGGCCGAGCAGGGCGAGACCGTCGAAGGCGGCGGTGCCCGCCGGCCCGAGCGCGCCGGCGTCACGCACCAAGACCCCGTCGGGCCGGTGGGCGATGCCGATGGCAGCGGGAACAGCGACGTACTGCGCCATCGAACCGGTGCCCACGTGCGCCTTGGTGACCACGCCGAACACGGCGTCGCCGACCGCGAAACCCTCGACACCCTCACCGACCGCCTCGACGGTGCCGGCGAAGTCCTTGCCGGGGATCAGTGGGAAGCGGTGCTCCATCATGCCCTGCAGGTATCCGGCCACCGTGCCCAGGTCGAAGCCGTTCACCGAGGACGCGGCCACCTTCACCAGCACCTCACCGGCCTCGGGGCGGGGCACCTCCACCTCGGTCACCTCGGGGCTGCCGGGTACCTGTGCCGATGTCACAGCGCGCATGATCATCAACTCCTCGACATGGGTATTGCTCGAATTGGAAAGAGCTATCCGATTCGTGATCCGGAAAGGCCTCTCCGGTTTCGCGGTGTCCACGATAGCACTGAAAGTGGATAGGGCATTCCGATTCGGTAGACTGAGCGTCATGAACCTTGGCGCCCGATCCAGCGATGACCCTGCCGCACAGCCTCTGCGCAGCGATGCCGAGCGCAACCGTGCGCGGATCGTCGCCGCCGCGCGCACGGTGTTCAGGCGTGACGGCCTGAATGCCTCCATGGCTTCCGTGGCCCGCGAGGCGGGGGTCGGCATCGCCACTCTGTTCCGCCGATTCCCGACAAAGGAGGAACTGGTCGCCGCGGTCTTCGCCGACCGTATGGACGCCTACGTCGACGCAGTCGGCGTCGCCCTCGACGACCCCGATCCCTGGCGCGGTCTCGCGGGGTTCATCGAAACCGCCTGCGCGATGCAGGCCGCCGATTACGGCTTCGCCGACGTAATGACCATGACCTTCCCCACAGCCAAGGCTCTGGAGGAGCGCCGAGACCAGGCGTACGAGGCCGTTGTCCAGCTCATCGGCCGCGCCAAGGCCGCAGGACGCCTGCGTGAGGACTTCAGCCCCGAGGACCTGGTGCTGGTGCACATGGCCACTGCCGGCGTCGTCAACGCCACTGGCGACGCCGCTCCCGACGCCTGGAAACGCGTCGTCGCTCTGATGCTCCAGTCCTTCGAGGCCCCCGCCCGCGGCCCCCTGCCCGACCCGCCCGAGCCCCGCGCCCTCTATAAGGCCATGCTCCGTGCCAGTCAGGCGTGCTCCGCCTCGCCGGAACCAGGGAGGAAGGACTGAAGGGCCACGTCCCGGCGCCCTGGCAGCGGAGTTCGACGCGCTCGTGGACTGCCACGGAGGCTCCGCGCGTCAGTACCACCGGATGGTGCGCAGAGGAGGCCGAGCCGTCACCATGACCATGAAGGGCCTGCCGTTCGCCCTGCTCTCCGTGCTGCTGCCCGGCCCCCGGATGCGTTTCATGTCCGAGAAGGTGGGGCGCGACGACATGGAGACCCTGGCCGGGTATGTGGACCGCGGCGAACTGCGCCCGGTGGTCGAGCAGGTCTACCCGCTGAGTGCCGTCCAGGACGCCCACCGCGCGGTCGAGACCGGCCACGCCCGAGGCAAGCGCGTAGTCGACCCAACTCAGTGAGTCGGCCCTGCTCACCTCGTCAACGAGTCGTTCTTTGAGGGTGGGGCTCGCGCACCCAGATTTCCCCGGCTGTGCCGGCCGGGGCGGGTACTCCGGCCCCGGCCATGACCGTCAACTTGACCTGAGCGACCGGGAACCCCGGGGGGCGCGAGCTCGCCTGACGTTCATCGGCACGGTCAGTCAAGGTGGCTGACATCCGATGTATTGCGAAGCTCCTCGCTGTCCTCTGCTGCTTCCGGGCGCAGTCGACATGCGGGAAGTTCGTTCTCATCACCCCAGAGTGGTCTGTCGAGTTGCCGGTGGAAGTCACACGAGTTGGTGCTGCAGCCCCTCTAGACATCCGATCTATACCGCGGCAAAGATGACGTGCCCCTCGGAGGACTCGAAGAGGTTGCCCTTCCTCTCGTGTCGAACGCCCATGGCTGGGAGATCTTGCCGTGACCCATGCATCCCACCCGCAGCGAAGAAGCGTCCTGAAACTGGGCGGCGCCCTCGCCCTCGCACCCTTGATCACTCAGCTGGCCGGCGGCACCCCTGCGGGGCCGGCCTTCGCCGCCACTTCCACCGCATCGGCGGCCGTCCGGTGGCCGACCCTGTCGCGCAAGGCGCTGAAGTACTCGGTGCCCGCCCTGGACTGGCAGTCGCAGGCCCTGCCGATCGGCAACGGCCGTCTCGGCGCCATGCTCTTCGCCGACCCTGACCAGGAGCGCATCCAGTTCAACGAGCAGAGTCTGTGGGGCGGGGTCAACGACTACGACAACGCGCTCGCGGGCAAGCCCGACAGCGCGTTCGACACCAGCATGACCGGCTTCGGCTCGTACCGGAACTTCGGCGACGTCGTCGTGACCTTTGCCGACCGTGCGAAGGTCACGGCCCCCGGGGGGCCATACCGCACCTCGTCGTCGGAGGGCGTGGAGAAGTCGTACGACGGGAACGCGAGCACCAAGTGGTGCATCGGCGGGCCCGGTTCGAGGGTGCAGTGGCAGGTCGAGCTCCCCGAGCCCGTCGCGGTCGCCTCCTACCGGCTGACGAGTGCCAACGATGTGCCCCAGCGCGACCCGCAGGAGTGGACGCTGTCCGGTTCCGCCGACGGCGCCGACTGGACAACGCTGGACAGCCGTACTTTGGCGGCGCCCTTCGAGAGCCGTTTCCAGACGAAGGAGTTCACCTGCGCCACCAGCGGGTCGTACCGCTTCTACCGGTTCGACTTCATCCCCAAGGCAGGGGTCAGCCACTTCCAGGTGGGCGAGATCGGTCTGTCCGGCGTCGACCTCGGCGGCGCCGCGCTGTACCTGTCGTCGCCGAGCGGGCACTCCGAGGGATCGGGTGCCGGGGCCGGGGCCCAGGCCATGGACGTCTCGTGTTCGGTGGACCGCGATCCCGCCACGGTCTGGCGGGTCGACGACGCCGCCCCCGCGGTCGTCTGGCAGGCCGACCTGCCCCGCCCGGTCGCCGTCACCTCGTACACGCTGACGGCGGCCCCGGACCGTCCGCAGGACGACCCACGGCGATGGACGCTCGAGGCGTCGCAGGACGGGCGAGCCTGGGTGACCCTCGACACGCAGAACCCCGGCGCGCCCTTCGCCAACCGCGGCGAGACCCGGGCGTTCCGGATCACCAACAGCACCGCCTATCGCACCTACCGGCTCACGTTCACCCCCGGCGAGTCGTCCACCGGCTTCCAGATCGCCGAAGTCGCCCTGGAAGGCAGGGGGTTCGACACGCGCACACTGCGCACGTTCGTCGACTACCAGCGCGCCCTGGACTTCTTCGACGGTATCCATGTCACCCGGTTCGGCGCGCCGGGGCGGCGCGTCCTCAGGGAGGCGTTCGCCAGCCGGTCCGCGGACGTCATGGTCTTCCGATACACCTCGGACAGCGACCGGGGACTGTCCGGAGCGATCTCCTTGACGTCCGGACAGCAAGGGGCTCCGACGACCGTAGACGCCGCCGCCCGGCGGATCGCCTTCCGCGGAGTCATGGGTAACGGCCTCAAGCACGCGTGCACCGTCCAGGTCGTGCACACCGACGGCAACCTCCGCGCCGACGGACCGGCCCTCCGGTTCAGCGGCTGCACAAACCTGACCCTGCTGCTCGACGCCCGCACCGACTACAAGCTCGACGCCGCCGCCGGATGGCGCGGAACCGATCCCGAACCGATCATCACCAGGACACTCGACAAGGCGGCCGCCCGGTCCTACAAGGAACTGCGCGAGGAGCACACCGCCGAGACACGTGCTCTCATGAACCGCGTCTCCGTCGACTGGGGCACCTCCGACGACGCCGTCGTCGCCCTGCCCACCAACGCCCGGCTCGCACGTTACGCGTCGGGCGGAGAGGACCCGACCTTCGAACAGGCGATGTTCGATTACGGCCGATACCTGCTGATCAGTTCCTCGCGCCCGAACGGCCTGCCCGCCAACCTCCAGGGCCTGTGGAACGACAGCAACTCACCGGCCTGGGCCTCCGACTACCACACCAACATCAACATCCAGATGAACTACTGGGGAGCCGAGACGACGAACCTGCCGGAGTGCCACGAAGCACTCATCGAGTTCATCAGGCAGGTGGCGGTGCCCAGCCGAGTGGCGACCCGCAACGCCTTCGGAAAGGACACACGCGGCTGGACCGCCCGCACCAGCCAGAGCATCTTCGGCGGCAACGCGTGGGAGTGGAACACCGTCGCGAGCGCCTGGTACGCACAACACCTCTACGAACACTGGGCGTTCACCCAGGACATGAAGTACCTCCGTACCGTCGCCTACCCGATGATCAAGGAGATCTGCGAGTTCTGGGAGGACCACCTCAAGGAGCGCGAGGACGGACTCCTCGTCGCGCCGAACGGCTGGTCCCCCGAGCACGGGCCGCGCGAGGACGGCGTCATGTACGACCAGCAGATCATCTGGGACCTGTTCCAGAACTACCTCGACTGCGAGGCGGCGCTCGAGGCCGATCCCGCCTACCGTGCCAGGGTCGCGGACATGCAGGCGCGCCTCGCGCCGAACAAGATCGGCCGGTGGGGGCAGCTGCAGGAATGGCAGGAGGACATCGACAGCCCCACCGACATCCACCGCCACACCTCACACCTCTTCGCGGTCTACCCGGGCCGCCAGATCACCCCGAAGACACCCGACTTCGCGGCCGCCGCCCTCGTCTCGCTCAAGGCACGGTGCGGCGAGAAGGAAGGTGTTCCGTTCACGGCCGCGACGGTGTCGGGTGACAGCCGCCGCTCATGGACCTGGCCCTGGCGGGCGGCCCTCTTCGCCCGCCTCGGTGACGGGCAACGCGCCCAGATCATGCTGCGCGGACTGCTGACCTACAACACGCTGCCCAACCTGTTCTGCAACCACCCGCCCTTCCAGATGGACGGCAACTTCGGCATCACGGGCGCCGTGGCGGAGATGCTCCTGCAGAGCCACGACGACGTCATCCACCTGCTGCCCGCCCTGCCCGACGCCTGGAAAGCCAGGGGTTCCTTCACCGGACTGCGCGCCCGCGGCGGCTACGAGGTCAGCTGTGAATGGCGGGACGGGAAGGTCACGTCCTACAAGATCGTGGCCGACCGGGCACGTAACCAGGGGAACATCACCGTGCGGGTGAACGGCGCCGACAGGAAGGTGAAGCCGGTCAAGTCCTGAAGGCGGCAAAGCGGCCGCGGCGGCCGCGGGGCCATGACGGCGAACACCGATCCTTGATCGTCCCGCGCCGTTGCCGTCGTCGGCACGGCCGGTTTCGCGACCGCGTCCTGCCGACCGGTACAAGACACGTCGCGTCCGGCAATCGTGCGGAACCTCGTTGCTGGCAAGGTCGGAATCAGCCAGCAGGATGCCGTGAAGCAACCGCCACAGAGCGGCCGGGTCGGACGAATCTGACGTTCGTCGGGTTGACCGAACGAGCCGCCGACCGGGTTCCTGCGCGGCGTCACGCGGTGTGCGGTTGCAGAGAGCCGTCGTTGCCGACCTCGGCCACGGCGAACCAGCCATGGTCTGCCACCGACTGATGACCCCGTGGACGATCTCGCTAATGAACTGCGGGGTTGGGGATCCTGAGGTGGTTTCAGGCCTTGGTTGTGTGCTTGAGGTGGGAGTCGAAGAAGGCCTCAATGCGTAGCCATGCGTCAACAGAGGCTTCTGGGACAGGTCCGAGCCCGGCGACACGGTACAGCGGGTGCAACAGGCGCGGGCCGAATTGTTCGTCGTTGAGGAAGGCGTGCCCTGCCTGTGGGTACTCCTTCACGTCGTGTACGACGCCGAGCCTGTCGAGGGCGGAGTCGAGCTTCGCCGCCGCTCCCTTGAGCTGTCGATCGCGGCCCCCGTAGCTGGCGACGATGGGACAGGCGCCGGCCAGGGCCTGGTCCATGTCCTTGGGGAGCCGGCCGTAGTTGGCGGACGCGGCGTCGAAGATGCCGCTGCCTGCCGCCATAAGGGCGAAGGACCCGCCCATGCAGAAGCCGATGATCCCGACCGCGCCGGTGCAGTCGGGGTCATCGACGAGGTAGGTTCTCGCGGCGGCGATGTCCTGGTAGGCGCGGCCGTGGCCGGACAGCGCGGCCCGCATGGTGGGTATCAGGCAGCGGCGTGCGCCTCCGTCCGTGTACAGGTCGGGCATCAGGGTCAGATATCCGGCGCTTGCGAGCCGCCGCGCCTGTCGGAGCATCTCGTCATTGGCACCCATGACCTCGTGCGCGACCACGACTCCGGGCCATGGGCCAGGTCCGTCCGGCCGGACGAGATGCCCGGTCAGCCGCTTGGAACCGCCGACCGGGGCGCTGAGGTGGGTCAGGGAGACGGAAACGGGATCTGGCACGGCATCCTCCGGAAGACGACATGGGGTGGTGTGGTGTGGGTGAGGCCGATGGGTCTCGTGGCAAGGGAAGGAACTGTGCCGAGTCATGGTGGATCCACTCCCAGGCGCACCACAGCCCTGTGAAGAGTCCAGGACTGGGGTTCTTACCTGGGCGGTGGTGACACAGTCGTTGCTCTTTCCCCGGGCAACCGTGAAGGGCACTGGGTCCCCGTTGCGCGGGCAGGCAGCCGCGGTCGCTCCGCGTCGATCACGTCGGACGAGGCGCAGCACCGGGCCTCACTCACGTGTGCCGCCTGGGGTCGGGTCAGGCCGGGCGGACGCCGTCCACGGTGATCCGCAGGGCCGACGGGCCACGCAGGTCGGCCATCGGGCGGTAGGGCGGCGGGTCCTGCGACAAGCGAGGGTTGACCAGACGTCGAGTCAGCTCGCGGACCGCGAATGGCTGGTACCCAGGACAGCAATGACGCGGACGCGGTGGTACGCAGTACCACCCGGAGCGGAATGTCGGTACGGGGCCCCGTCGAGTAGTGCAACCCGAGGGGTGACCTCGCAGACGGTTGTGTCCGGCCTCGTGACCGCTTCGTGATGGAGGCGACCTTGCCCAGTTGATCGCCTACACCACCTGGCGGCAAACACCGTTGTTCTTGGCGGAACGCCATCTCGCGGGCTGCGGGCCGGATTCGGCGGCCGCCGAGCACGCATGACTGATGGAGCGTCAGTGCCCACGGTCCGTCGATGCCTCGCAGCCGATAGCCGCCGAGGCCAGTCCACGGGCCGGCAGACGATCACCAGTCCGAACCGGCGGCGCGTCAAGCGACCTCCGCCGTCGGACGGGAGCGTTGTGCGCACGACCTGCGTCGTCGCCGTGATCGCGGCTCACCCGTTCGCGGGGGACCTGACCGATGGCCGCGCTCTGCGCCAGCCGGACGGTGTGGTGCCGCCACTGGTCGACACCGGCCTCCGCGTATGCTCCTGTCGTCACGCCAGCCCGCGCTTGCCCGGCGCCCAGAACGGCTTGGTGAGGACCGATCGCCGGTCCCAGCCTGCGTCCGCACGAGCACCTGTTTCACCGCTTGCACCGTCCGTGCTTCCCCTGCGACATAGGCGATGCCGCCGGGCGGGGGAGCGAGCCGTCGTACGGCAGCAGGCAGCGGTGTATAGCCCCTGACCAGCCAGTCCAGGCGGTCGCCGTGGTCCAGCGGCAGCCGGTCGGCCTCCATCGCCGTCTCCACGCAGCCCGAGACCGCGCGTTCTCAGGGAGCGCGGCCAGCATCGCCCCGAAGGCGATGGCAGCGGTCTCGTCCCCGGCGAAGAAATGGTTGGTGGCGTCGGGGCGCAGCACGAAGGATCCCTCCGGCCTGCTCAGCCGCACCTGGTCTCCCACCTCGGCGGTCCGTCCCCACCAGGTCCCGCGCCCGGATGATCCAGCACGCACAGCTCGACAAGGCCCGCGAATTCCTAGCGCCACACCGAGTACGTACGCCGGGTCAGCTCGCTGCCCACCAGCACCAGCACCAGCACCAGCACCCGCACCTGCTGGCCGGGCTTGACCCTCAGCCCGGCGAGCGAGTCGCCCTCGATGCGTAGCCGGCGCATACGCGCGGCGACCGGCTCGGTGGCCGTGACGGTGCCGCGCAGCATCAGCAGGTCGAGGACGGGGTCCAGCAGGGCGGGCATGGCGGGCTCCAGGGGGATAGTGGCAACAAGGCGATGAGGGAACTGAGTTGGCGTCAGGTGGACGCCGGGACAAGCGAGGGACGTACAGGTTCCCGAGTTCACGGAGCGCCTGAGCCCGACCAGCGGGGCCCAGGTGCCGGACTGGCGCCTGGTCACCGAACCGAGCTCAGTGGCATGACCCTGTAGTACGTCGGCACTGCGATCACCGCGACCGCGACGTGCATCAGGAGCAGCGCCACCACACCGGTCACCTCGCCCTCGCCGAACAGGAAAAAGTCCGGCACGAAGGACAACACGACGACCGACGGGACGAGTCGGCGGAGCAGCCGTTCGGGATCGGGGGAGAACCTGCGGACGAGGGTCCACCCGACGGATCCTCCCAGCACTCCTAGCGCGGTCAGAAAGACGTACGACGAGGGCTCCAACGGGCGGAAGTCGTTCGGTGCACCGAGCGCGTGCGCCAGTACGGCGATCAACGCGTTCACCAGAGAGGACAGCAGGAAGGCGACGAACACACCTCCCGCCACCATGATCGGACCCCGACGTGAGGGGAGCGTCTCAGAGACACGGGACATGGCAACTCCAAACGGATGCGAGGGACATTGGTCAGTTCTTGGGGCTACTGGTGGCATTCACTTGTTGAAAGAGACGGCCGCGTCGACGCCGTCACGCCTGCCGGCTGCGCGCCGTGTCGTAGCCACGAGGTAGTGGACGGCAACGGCGAAAACCAGCAGCGCGGTCCAGTTGTTCAGGCGCAGGCCGAGGATGTGGTGGGCCTCGTCCACCCGCAGGTACTCGATCCAGAAGCGACCTGCGGCGTACGCAGCGGCGTACAGCGCGAACGCCCGCCCCCGGTCGAGACGGAAACGGCGATCCGCCCACAGGACCAGGGCGACCACGCCGAGACACCACAACGACTCGTACAGGAACGCCGGGTGATAAGTGGCCAGGTTCGGGGTGTCCTCAGGCCGGTGCGCGGGGTCGATCTCCAGGGCCCAGGGGAGGGCGGTGGCCCGCCCGTAGAGCTCCTGGTTGAACCAGTTGCCCCAGCGGCCGAGGGCCTGCCCCAGTGCGATGCCGGGAGCGACGGCGTCGGCGTACGCGGACAGCGGAACGCCGCTACGGCGGCAGCCGATCCAGGCGCCGACGGCACCGCCGGCGATGGCGCCCCAGATACCGATACCGCCGTCCCAGATGAACAGGGCGCTGGCCGGATCACCACCCTTGCCGAAGTACGGCTCGCTGGAGGTGATCACGTGGTAGAGGCGGGCGCCGACCACGCCGAAGGGGACCGCCCACAGAGCGACGTCCGTCACGACGGTCTTCTCTCCGCCGCGTGCGGCCCATCGACGGCCACCCAGCCACACGGCGGCTGCGATGCCGAGGATCAGCATGAGTGAGTAACCGCGCAGCGGCAGCGGCCCCAGGTGGACCTCACCGACGGACGGGCTGGGAATTAAGGCCAGGGTCACGGGTAGTTCCTCACAAGGGGCGGTGGAAGAGCAGGCCGTCGGCTGCGGGGCCGATCGTCGCCGCCCGCGCCCCTCCCGCACATCGACCGATCGACGCGCCCTTCGTCCACCGATCGGTGGACCCGCCCCGCTGGTCGGCTGATTCTGCCGCTAAGCGGCTGCACCTACTCTGTAGGCCATGGCACTGCAACAGGCGTGGGACCGGCAGCGGTGGAAGACCATGGGGCAGCACGCCTTCTTCGTCACCGTGCTCGCCCTGTCCGTGCCGGGTGCGCTGGCCGGGGCGAACATGACGACCGGCGCCGCGCTGTCGCGGATCGGCCCGGCAGTGGGGCTCGCCCTTTGGTATGCGTACTGGATCGCGCTGCGCGGTGGCGCCGACCGCCCGCCGCTGCCTTACCTCGTCGGGGCCTTGTCCGGGTGGGCGGTCATGGCCACGGTGGACCCCGCGTTCCTCCCGGTCGCCGTGGCGGTGCTGAGCCCGTACTGGCTGCGGCGGGCCTGGTGGTCGGCCGGCGGGGTGCTGGTGCTGGGCGCCGGCTGGTCGTGGCAGAGCCTCACCACGGACGGCTCCGTCGACGTGCGGGCGCTCACGGGATGCGTACTTGGTACCGCCGTGGCGGTCACGATCACCTGCTACGTCGTGACCCTCGATCACGAGAGTCACAAGCGGCAGCGGCTCCTCGACGAGCTCACTGCCACCCAGGCCGAACGCGCGGCAGCGGAACGCCAGGCGGGCACCCTGGCCGAACGCCAGCGCCTGGCCCGCGAGGTCCACGACACGCTCACCCAGGGGTTCGCCTCCATCGCCATGCTGCTGGACGCCGCACGCGACGACCTGCCACTCGACTCCGCTGCGGCCCGCCGCGTCGAGCATGCCATGCGCACGGCCCGGGACAACCTCGCAGAGAGCCGCCGCCTTGTGCACGCTCTTCGCCCGGCGCCACTGGACCGCACGCACCTGGCAGAGGCGGTCCGTGAACTCACCGCCCGGCTCGCGGAGGAGACCGGCACCGAGGCCTACACGGTTGTGACCGGCCGCCCGGCCGCCCTGCCTCCCAGTACCGAGGGCGAGTTGCTGCGGGTCGTGCAGGAGGCACTGACCAACGCCCGGCGGCACGCCCGCGCGATGAGTGTCTCGGTCACGCTGTCGTACCTCGGCGACGTCCTGGCGATCGACATCCAGGACGACGGCACCGGGTTCGCACCCGTTGCCCGGCATACGGGCGTTGGCCTGATCACCATGCGGGAGCGCATTGCCGCTTTGTACGGCACGTTCGCGGTCGAAAGCTCCCCCGGCGAGGGTACGACCGTCGCCGTCACGGTGCCACTCCCGGTCGAGCCTTCCGCCTCCGGCCCCTCAGCCGTGTCGGGCACCGAACGGATGGCCCCGGCGTCATGAGGACGTCGGCCGTTCCCACGATCAGAGTCCTCCTCGCCGACGACCACCCCGTGGTCCGTGACGGGCTTGCCGCCATGCTCTCCACCCAGCCCGATTTCACGGTCGTCGGCGAAGCCGCCACCGGCGCCGAGGCACTGCGCCAGACCGCCTCACTCGCACCCGACGTCGTGCTGATGGACCTGCAGATGCCCGGCATGGACGGCACGACCGCGACCGCCGCCATCCGTGCCGCCCACCCCGAGGTGCGGGTACTCGTCCTGACCACCTACGACACGGACGCCGACATCACTGCCGCCGTCGACGCCGGCGCAGTCGGCTACCTGCTCAAGGACACCGGACGACACGAGCTCTGCGAGGCCGTTCGGACCGCGGCTCGGGGAGGCGCGGCACTGTCGCCCACAGTGGCCGCCAAGGTCCTCGCCCATATGCGCGGCGACCGGGGCGACGGCTTGTCCGGCAGGGAGCTCGAAGTCCTGTCCGCCGTGGCCCGGGGGCAGAGCAACAAACAGATCGCCCGCGCCCTGCGCCTGTCGGAGGCCACTGTCAAGACCCATCTGCTGCACATCTACGCCAAGCTCGACGTCCGCGACCGGACCGCCGCCGTCACCGCCGCACTGGGCAGGGGAATCATCCGCATGGACTGAAGGCCTTGCTGAAGGCACAGGGGCCTGGGGCAGTCCGGTGGGAGAGAGGCCGAGGAGGTCGCGGCGTCGCGCCGCCCGGGAACACGAAGCACCCCACAATCGTGGGCTCGGCAGCCGGGCTGGCGAGACCGAGCAGAATGCCGGAGACCAGCGGCCGTATGGTGACGATACTGTCTTCACCGACTGGTCACGGAATTACCCCAGTTGACTTCCTGCGCCTCGGTATCCCACCAACACTCAGGACAAGCACGGCGACGAACCGCTCGTCGTCGCCGGTCTGTTGGACACAGGAGTTGCACCGGTCCAGGAGCGTCCCGTTGAGCCAGGATGGTGGCGTACGGCCAGGGCAGGGCCGGGTTCTTGGCGATGTTGAGCTTGACGATGTTGATCTTGTCGCCGTGCTCGGCGGCGATCGCCTCCAGCGAGGGGGCGAGCTGTCGGCAGGGGCCGCACCAGGCAGCCCAGAAGTCCACCAGGACCGGCTTTTCGCTGGCGACGACGTCCTGCTCGAAGAAGTCGTCGGTGACGTTCTTGAGAGCCATGATGTGTCTCCGGGCGTCAGACGGCGGCTACGGCCGGTTCGCCCGCGGTGTCGATGTCGCTCAGGGCGGCGAGATAGCGCTCGGCGTCCAGGGCAGCCGCACAGCCAGAGCCGGCCGCGGTGATGGCCTGACGGTACCGGTCGTCGGATCGACCGCCCTGCTTGTACCGCCGGAAACGGAGCCGCTGAGCCATCGCCCGGACAGCGCTTACGCGAGCCGACCTTCCCGTCGGTCTGCGGCTTCAGGATACGTCGGACGCCCGAGCAACAACGGTTGCCCATTTCGCAGTGCGCCCGCCGGTGTGTCGATGTGTGAGAACGCGGTCCCGAACACGGTGACCGTGACCTCCTCCACAGCGAGGGGTGGGTGGGCGTAGGTATCCCAGGTCTCAGAGAATTTGGCATGCCGGGAGAGTGCTTGCACGGTCTTCGGGTCGTGCTTGCCGGAGCCGCCGAGCGTGGTGGTGTAGAAGTGCTTGAGGTCGTGGAAGTGGGTCCTGGGACTGCTGCATGATCGGGTGACAGCCGGTCATTCCGTGACGGACGAGCGCGGAGACGAACTTCCGGGACCGGAACTGCGAGCCGCGGTCCGAATGCACTACGCACCCGGCCACCTGGCCGCGGCGGGCAACGGCGGACTCCAGCGCGGCCACGGCGAGGCGGGACTGCATCCGGGCGTCGATGGAGTAGCCCACAATGCGGCCCGAGAAGGCGTCCTTGACGGCGCACAGGTACAGCTTGCCCTCGCCCGTCGCGTGCTCGGTGATGTCCGTGAGCCACAACCGGTTCGGCCCGTCGGCGGTGAAGTTCCGCCGCACCAGGTCGTCGTGGACCGGTGGTCCGGCTTTGGCGTTCTTGCCGCAGCCCCTTCGCTTGCCGAAGGCACTCCACCAGCCATTGTCCCGGCAGATCCGCCAGGCGGTCCGCTCGGCCATCGCCTCACCGGCGGCGCGGGCCTCGTCGAGCAGGAAGCGGTGCCCGAACTCGGGATCGTCGCGGTGCGCGTCGAACAGAGCGTTGGCCCGGTACGCCTCGGCCATCTCGGCATCGGTGACCGGCCTGGTCAGCCACCGGTAGTAGGGCTGGCGGGCCAGCCCGAGCACCCGACACGTCACCGCCACCGGCACCCGGTAAGGGGCAGCGGCGGCGGCCAGCTCGCGGACGAGCGGCCGCTGCGCCGCCGCAGGATGTCCGCCGACTTGGCGTCGAGCTTGCTCAGCAGCCTTTGTTCGATGTCCTCCCGCGACCACTGGGGGTGAAGCAGGTCTTCGGGCCCCAGAGAAGGCAGGTCGTAGGAGAGGGCGTCGCCGAGGTTGGCGCCCTCGAACAGTTCACGGTCGAGAGAGGCGGTCACCCTGCTGATACCACGGATCTCTGTCACACGGGTCACCGTGAGACCCGTGGCAACGGCGACAGCCTCCTTGGTGGCCGCACGGCCCAGCGCATGCAGCTTGGCTTCGGCCGCTGCCACCTTGTGCATCTCTTCATGCAGGTGCACCGGAATGCGGATGGCGCTGCCGAAGTCCGCTATCGCGCGTGTCATCGCCTGACGGATCCAGTGGTAGGCGTAGGTCGAGAGCTTGAAGCCCCGGGCCGGGTCGAACTTGCAGATCGCGTGCATCAGGCCGAGCACCCCGTGGTGAAGCAGATCCTCGTCCTCCAGGCCCTGGCCCGTGTACTTCTTGCGCAGCTTGGTCCGCCATGAAGGTCATGATGCCGGATCATCGGCATCCGGGGGCTGGGCTAGGGAAGTCCGTGGCCGGTGCCGGAACGGGGAGCCGCGGTGGATTCCCGTCCCGGCCCGGCTGAGCGGTCACCAGGGTTCGAGCTCCCGTGTGCCGGGAGCCTCGGCAGGCAGCGACGCCTCTCGGGCACGGGAGTTGAGGGGGGTCAGCCTGCCTGTCGTCCGGTCCAGGTGGAAGGCGTACGCCTTGGCCTTGTCGGCGAACTCCGCTGCCGGGCGGGTGAGACCGCCGCCCGTGATGAGGATCAGGCGCTTGGGCAGTTCCTCGCCGACTGCCGCGGCCATGCCGTTCAGCCGCTGGAGCTCAGGAGCCGACACGTCTTTGCCGGTGCTGCGCCACTCGATGTGGAACACCTCGGACTCGATCGGGATGTCGGCTTCACCTTCCACGAGATCCGAGAAACCGAGCGTGGTGAGTTGGTGGAGGACCGCTTCCGCGATCTCCCGAGGGGTCAGCGGGCCCGGGCGGCGTTCGGGCACGCTCTCCTCGAATCCGTCCAGGAGATCGGAGAACTCCTCCACCCACTCGGGGAGATCGTTCTGCACGGTCAGGTCGGCGAAGAGGCTGTCCTGCAAGGCGGACCTGGGCTTCTGAGAGGTTGGGGCGGCAGGCTCCGGCGGCGCCCACGGTGGCTGTGTGTCCCACGCTTCCGGTCCCTTGCACAGCAAGTCGGCAAGCTCATCCACGGATACGTCCGCGCGCGGCACGCCCGGGGTGGAGGACGATGTGTTGCGGAGGCACCATGCGAGTTCGACACGACCCCACCCGCCCCACTGCGGTGTGTGCACGTCCACCAGCCATCCGAGGGTGGGCTTGAGCGAGACGCGCACGAAGGCCTCGGGAAAATCAGCTTCCAGGAACGCTCCCTCGCGCGCGTCGAAGACGTCGAGCTTCGGCGCGTGGCGTGGCCCGTAGGCGAAGTATCCGTTCCCGGCGACCACCCGCCGCACGCGTACACCCCGCATGTCCAGAAGGTCGGCCAGCTCGGTCATCTCGGACGGCTTGCTCTCGTTCCAGCGCCAGGGAGACGAGAGCGGTTCTCCGCTGAGCTGGGCGGAGGCATGGGCGTGCACGGCGTCCACGAGTACGTCGTCGGGGGTGTTCAGTGGCCAGAGGGACGGCTCACTGTTCAGGACGGGGTCCATCACCGCCCAGACGATGCTGTGCCCCACGCGTACGTGGGCCAGGGCGACCGACTGAGCCCCGGACAGGAGAACTTTCAGGAGCATCCTTCCCTGCGAGTCGTCTAAGTGGACCCGTTCGGCCAGTTCGGGATGGCGTTCGCGCAGGTTCTGTTCCAGAGTCTGAAAGTGCACGTGTATGCCGAAGGCGGCGACCATGTCACCGGGAGGGAAGGGCAAGGGACTTACTCCTGTCGGGGCGGGCCGCGCGCTGGACGGGCGGCGGTGTCGTGGTGCCTCGTCGTAGAGTAAGCCGCTTGGTCACCGGCGTCTGAGCGAGTAGTCACCCACCACTGAGCCGTAGGGCTTCAGGAGCGGCTGCAGTTCCCGCTTGATCAGGGCCGCGTCGGCGGCCGGCAGCCGGAGCGAGGCCCGGCGCATGCGGAAGCTCCAGTGAGCGGGGTCGGGGAAGACCTGGAGGTCGTTGACGAGATCGCGCAGGACGACGCCATCGCGGAAGGGCGTGAGGCCGTGGACGCGCAACCTGCACCCTTCGGTGAAGCGGCGCTCCTGGAAGACTACGGCGGTATCCAGGGTGCGGACCTCGCTGGTGACGGTGGCCAGGCCGATCACACGTCCGAAGTCCCGGGTGTGGTTCCCGAAGCAGCCGCGTGTGGTGTACAGCAGGATCTCGTCGCCCTTTTGGAGGGAGAGGGACTGCTGGGTGCGGCCGGCGGGAAAGGCCATCCGCTGGTTTTCCAGGACCCAGGCGAGGGGCTCGTGGGCGTTGATGATCAGCAGGTGGGTGGCGGATTCGTCCGAGGTGGTCATGAAGGTGTGTCCTTGGTGAGAGGCGGCGGCCTGCCGAAGGACTGCAGAGAATCAGCTGCTGCGCGAGTCCGGCTACCTCCGTAGGGACTTCAGCTCGTCGCCGCTGCTTGTGACACGCCAGAACAACCAGCCGTTCGAGTTGGGGGACCGGTCCGGGTTGAGTTCCCGGATCACCGCCATGGCGGCGGCGCTGGGCGAGGAGAAGGACTGACCGGCGCGCGGTCCTCGGGTGATCGTCAGGGCGCGTGTGTCCGGGTGGAAGAGGCCCTGGATGCGCTCGCCCCGGTACACCGCGTGGACACGGACGCCGTCCGGCTCTTCGTCGGACTCCTCGGGGGTGCTCCATGACTCCACCAGCCGCCGTACCACTTCGGGCGGCGTGCACGCCATGAGACGCGCGGCGAAGACGACCTTCTCATGAGTCTGCTCATCGAGTTCGATAGACGGCATAGCGCTAATAATGTTCAACTTGCGTAGGGGTGTCAAGGTGATCGGCGTTCGGGGGCTTGCCGGTGCGGTCAGGTGATCACCAGGTGTCTTTATGATCAGTCGCGGGGACGAGGACAAGGGGGGGAACGGCGTGACCACGACGTACGACACAACGCCCGACGCGGAGGTTCCGGGCGACCGCGAGGACGACGACCTGGACCAGTCACTGCGGAACATCGAGCAGGCGGTGCGCACCGCACAGCGGGCCTTCGACGAGATCGGCCGGTGCAACCGACTGCTCGATCACGCGCAGGAATCCGGTGAAAAGGCGATCCGGGAATTCGACGAGCTGCTACGCCGCCGCGAGCACGTGGCCGTCCCGGCTGTCCTCGACCGGCTCGACGCGCTCGCGGCCGAGGTGGCCAGGTCAGAGGCGGACCGCACGGTGGTGCGTCGCATTCTTTTCGGCGAGGACGGGGACGGCGAACCGGCCGATGCCGTCGGCGCATGCGCGGTTCCGCGCCTCACCGAGGACGACCTGCCGCGGATCCCCACGGTGCACGACGTGGAGGACCCGGGGGACAGCACGCTGGAGGACATGTGGGAGCGGGACCAGGCGCTCGCCTCACGGCAGCACGAGGTCCGGCGGGAGCGGACCGAAATCGCCGCCGATCACCTGCGCACGGTGACCGCGAGGGCGGTGGACTCCTTCGGCACTCCGGCCGCCACTGCCGCACTGCTCGCGGACGCTCGTCGGGCCTACGGGCTGTGGGCGTCCTGCCTCCGGTGAGTCACTGCACCCCGTCGAGGATCCGCCAGACCGTCCGGTAGGCCGGGCCCTTGGGACCCAGGGCCGACCGCCAGGCCGTCTCGGGCAGCGCGGCGAGCCGACTGCGCGCCGCCGCGGGGCCGCTCGTGCGGTCCTCGGTGGCGATCGTCGCGGCCATGCGGGCCGCCGCCGACCGCGGTACGCCGGCGAGCCGCATCGCGATGGCGTCCTCGGAGCGGACGCCGTAGAAGGCGTACGACGGGATGTTCCGCAGCTCGCGTTGCGCCTCGGCGGTGAGGGTCGCGAACTCCTGGCCCAGGGTCAGTGACTGGAGCGCCGACAGGCCCCAGGAGACCGTGGGGGCCATCTCTCCGAACAGCCGTTGGCAGCACCGGGTGATCGCCTTGAGGCTGTCCTTCTCGCCGTCCTTCATGAAGTGGTCTTCGGCCAGCTGCGGTACGGACGCACCGCCCACCCAGTCCTGGATGACGCGCGCGATGTAGTCACCGGCACGGCCCTCGTGCTCCGCCGTGATGTCTTGCAGGTTCTCCCGCAGTTCGGGCACCTGGAGCATGACGCCGATCAGCTGGGCGAGGGGCCGGCGGTCCCCCTCGAACAGGGGGTTCCCCCACACGTCCCGGTCGATCTGCGCCTCCCCCAGCCGTTGGAGCGTGCCCGCGACGCTCTCCCACGAGAAGCCGGTGCTGTCGACCAGCCCCAGTGCCTTGCCGGACAGGCGTTCCGCGTACTCGCGCACGCTGCGCGTCAGCTGGGCCGCCCAGTCGCGGTTCGCCTGACGCAGGTCCTGGAAGCCCAGTGTGCCGCGGAGGATCTGCTCGGCCTCCTCGGCGAACTCCTCGTGGTCACCGATCTGCCGGTACGTGTGGGCCAGGTACTGCACGAACGACGACCACTCGGGCAGATGCGCCAGGGTGTGCAGGTCGAGGTGGCCGTATTCGCTCATGGCCTTGCGCACCATCTCGACGAGGGTGGAGTTCAGCTCCGCCACCTGTCGGCCGACGAACTGCCGCAGTTTCCCGGCGCGCACCTCGTCCTCAGCGGCCAGCGCGATCAGGCCCACCTCCCCCTGCTCGACCCGCCCGGCACGCCCGACGAGGTTCCAGAAGTCGGGCGCCGGAATGTCGTTGCCGTAGGGGAACTGGTGCGAGGCCAGAACGACGTTCGCCACTGGGAAGTTGACGCCCTGGGCGATGGTCGTGGTGGACACCAGGTGGGTCAGGTCACCGGTCTCCATCAGGTACTCCGTGACGACCCGGATCTCGTCCGGGAGTCCGCGGTGATGGACGCCGATCCCCTTGGCGAGCAGACCCGCCAGCGGGAAGTCCGCGCCGAACTCCTCCTCGACCACCTTCCGGACCGCTCGCAGGTCTTCGCCCATGTCCGTCAGCTCGGCGCGCCCGCCCGCGATGGTCTGCGCGATCGACCAGGCGTGGTCCGGCCGTTGGGCCAGGGTGATGGTCTGGCCGCGTGCCGCGAGAACCGTCGCCGTCGCCGCGGCGAGCTTGCCCGGGCTGTTCACCTGCGACCAGGACAGCCCGAGCGGCCGGTATCCGTCCAGGGGCAGCAGGTCCGGAACACTGAGTGTCCTCCGGCTGGTGACCAGGGGTTCCAGGGCGACCCGGAAACCGCCGCTGCCCGGGGCGCGCTCACGCCGGGCCAGCGCCAGGATGCGGTCGTTCGGTGTCCAGTCCACGGACAGGCCGACCGACTGGTGGCTGCCGCTGTCCAGCCACTCGGCGATGACGTCCCCGTTGTCGATGAAGGGCGTCAGGAGCAGGAATCCCGCGTCCTGGGCCTCACGGTTGACCGTGGCGAGCAGCAGCTCCAGTTTGATCCCGCGCTTGTCCACGCCCAGGTGGTGTGCCTCGTCCGCCACCACCAGACACAGCGGACGCCCGATCTTCTCCTGCCAGCCGGACCGCAGCAGCAGGTCCAGCTTCTCCGGTGTGGACACCAGCACCCGGAACTGCCGCTCGCTGCGGTCGGTGAGCATGTCCGCTTCCAGACCGTCGAACTCCAGGGCCGGACTGACCCGCTCCACCCCGATCCCGAGGCCGGCGAAGTCGCGGCGCAGCCGGCGCGTCACCTGGTTCACGAGCGCCCGGTTCGGGGCGACGTACGCGACCCAGCCGTGCTGCTTGTCGTAGGCGTTGAGCGCCTGGAGGATCCGGAACTGGGCGATCAGGGTCTTGCCCGCGCTGGTGGGCAGGCTGACGACCACACTGCGGTGCGCCGTCCTGATCAGGCCCTGCTCGGCGAGGGCCACGCGCTGCGGCGGCAACACCTCGAAGATCGGGCGCGGTCGTCCCCGGTCGACGAGGGAGGCGACGAAGGCGTTCACTTCCGGGCTGACCGCGCGGGCCACCGTCCACAGGCTGTTGTCGACGATCTGGTCCGCCGTGGCCGCGAGCAGCCTCACCAGCACCTCCAGATCCGGGTCGGCCGAGGCCACCGCCGCCTCCAGGGCCCGGTCGCAGTGCGCCTGCACGCGCTGGCGCACCCCGTAGTGACGGCTGGGGCGCTTTTCCCGCATCAGGTGTCCGGTCGCCAGATACTCGGCGAGCAGTTCCGCCGTCTTGAGCAGGTGGTAGTGGGCGGCCAGCGACCAGGCGGCGGGCCGGGCGTCGTCCCCGGCCTCCGACAGGTACGCCTCCTCCCACACCGCCTGGTCCTCGCGCAACCCGGCGATGACATGGTCCAGGGCGTCGAGGTCCTCCCACCCGCGCTTGCGCAGCAACAGCAGCCACGCGTCCGCGGTACCGCGCCGCACCCGGCCCTCCCAATCCTCCTCGGGATCCGGTGCGGAGGGCAGCTCGACGTCCGCGAGCAGCCGGGCCGCGAGCGGCGTCTCGTCGGCGATCCAGCCCAGGCAGGCGGTACGCAGCAGCTCCAGCCGCGCCTCGGGAGAGTCACCCTCGGGCAGCCGTGCCCGCGCCAGGGCGAACATCTGCCCGCACAACCGGCGCGTGGCCGGAGCCTTCGGGTCCTCCGCGATGGCGTCCCACGCCAGCAGATCCAGTGCCCCCACCGCGAAGTCGACCGCCTCGCGACTGTCCGCGGAACCCTGGGGAACCTCCGCGTCGACCGCCCGCAGGGCCGAGCCGATCAGCACCCGCTGCGCCCGCTCACCCGCCTCCCGTACGAGACTCGGTTCGAGCGCGCCTTCCAGCCAGCCCAGATCAGCCAAGGTCACCCACCCCCGCGTGGGCGGGCCAGGCGGCCATGCCGATCGGCAGGTACCAGGCGGTCAGCAGCGCGTGCATCGGCTCCACGACCGTTTTGGCCAGCTCTGCCGCAGGCCCGCTCAGGTCCGCGGCCACGGGAGCGGTGTCCCGCACCAGACAGCCGAACAGCCGGAAGTCCCTGCCCTGCGAGCTGATGAAGCGACGGGCCGCGATCTGGTACGCGCTGACGTGCTCGGCGCTGCGACACCGATGGCGCAGCCACTTCATGAGAGTGAAGTGGTCGTTCCCCTGCGACAGCCGTTTGAGCTGCTCGATCATGCCGTCCGGCCGGGCGGTCATCACCTTCGGCGGACTCTTCGCCTCCGACGACGACTTCACCTCGCCGAACAGCAGCGTCGCCGTCCCGTCCGCCACCCACAAGCCCACCAGGTCGGCACCCGGCAGACTCGCCTTGCGGGTACGCCGGTCCCGGGCCCCGTCCCACAGCCACACCGCGCCGTGCCAGTGCTCCAGCAGCACCTCGGCCAGGGCTTCCCCGAACTGCCAGGGTTTCGGCTCGGGCTCGGTCGCCAGCAGGGCGCCGATGAACTCGGTCTCCATGTCGGTCGTGGCCAGCGACCGCAGCTCGGTGACGATGTCCCGGGTCGCCTCCAGGTCGCCGGCCCGCTCGGCCCACGGCCCGGCACCTAACTCCCGCATCACCTCGGCCGTCAGCCCGACACCGCTCCATGTCACGGCTCCGTCGGTGCCGCCGTACAACTCGATCCCCTGCGGGATGCGCGGTGCGGCGCTGCCTTCCCCCACGCGTACGTCCTTCCCCCCACCCGGCACCCCCGTGCCGGCCCCGTGATACCGCCCCACCGGGCCGGGTGGTGCATCCGGCCACTGCTGAGAACGACGGTGTGATCAGAATTCTCTCCACCTCCCCGGCCGTTGTCCACGCCGTGTGTCCGCCTGTGGACGGACTGTCTCGCATTCCCCGTCAGGTGAGCGGGAGACATGCCCACACGGTTTTCCCGGATGGCGGCCGGGGCTCCGTGCCCCAGCGGGTGGCGAGCGCGTCGACGACGAGCAGGCCGCGTCCGGACTCGGCATCGGGATCGGGGGTGGTGGTACGGGGCTGGGGTCGACGATCGCCGCGAGGGTCGGCGACCTCGACACGGAGGGTGTCCGGCGCCTCGACGACCAGCCTCAGGCGGAAACAGCGGCCTCTCACCCGGCCGTGCATCACCGCGTTCGCAGCCAGCTCGGTGACCACCAGGGCGGCGGACTCACTGGCGGTGCAGGAGGGCGGCCAGCCCCACTCCGCGAGCTGCTGCACAGCCAGGAGCCGGGCCAGGCGGGCACCGCGGGGTGTGGCGCTGAGGAGCTGGGTGAACTGCCGGGTCGCCCCGGGGGTGGAGATGTGTGACTCTGTCACCGAGCGTGGTCGGCTCGCTCTACGCTGACCAGGAATCCCTTCGGTACGGAGGGTGTGTGTACCGGCACGGAAGGTGTCCCGTACGGGGCGTCGGCCGTGGCCCGAGTTGGGGGTGACGGTGGCGGAGACGCAGGAGTCCTACGAGTCGTACGGCGACGACGGCGAGCTGAGCAGCGACCTGATGCGGGCGATCGGCAAGCAGGTGAAGGTGCTGCGGGAACGGGCCGGGCTCACTCAGCGGGAGTTGGGGGATCGGCTGGGGTACAGCGAGGATCTGATTTCGTCGCTGGAGAGGGGGCGGCGGACGCCGCAGCGGGAGTTTCTGGTGGCGGCGGATGAACTCCTCGATGGGCGTGGACTGTTGAAGGCCACGGTTGAGGATGTGGAGAAGGCCAAGGCGAAGGCGAGGGTTCGGCATCCGGCTTGGTTTCGGGATTACGCGCGGTTGGAGCGGGAGGCTGTTGAGATCAACGACTACAGCTGCCATGACATCCCTGGGCTGTTTCAGACGCACGGTCGTGCCAGGGCGCTGTACGAAATGCGCAAACCCCTGCTGGATGAGGAGACCATCGAGCAGCGGGTCGCCTCTCGGCTTGCGCGCCAGGAGATCCTCACACGGTGGCCGCCGCCGATGGTCACCGCTGTCATCGACGAGTCCGTGTTGCGGCGCCCCCTCGGGGGCCGGGAGGTCCACAAGGAGCAGCTGGAGCAGCTGCTACGGCTCGGCTCGATGCGCAACGTGGAACTGCAGGTCATGCCAATGGACCGGACCGAGCACGCGGGTATGGGCGGAGCCTTCATCCTGTTGACGCCCAAGGGCAGGTCCCAGGTCGGATACACGGAGGTGCAGCACTATGCACGCCTGACCTCGGACCTCGAAGAAGTCCGTATTCTGGCCGCACGGTACGGCAGCATCAGGGCACAGGCGCTCACCATGCGGGAGTCTCTCGCCCTGATCAAGGACTTGCTGGGAGAGCTATGAACACTCCAGGACCCACGCACCTCGCCTGGTTCAAGAGCAGCTACAGCGGTAACGAGGGCGGTGCGTGTCTGGAGGTCGCCGCCGCTCCCGGCGCCGTGCACGTGAGGGACTCCAAGGACCCCGCCCGTGCCCAGCTCGCCTTCCGGCGCCGGGAGTGGGATGCATTCGTACGGTTCGCCTCCGGACGCTGAGCCGTCAGGTCTTGGTGTTGGTGGGGTGTGGGCCGAGGTAACCGACGTAGACCAAGCCGGTGTTGGGGCCGTCGTCGTGGAAGTAGAGCCGTGGGGCCACCATGTTGCCGCCGCCGATGCGGAGGTGGGCCTCCATGAACAGCTTCCTGCTCGGGTCGACGGCTTCAGGAACCGGAAAAGTGCGCTCGCGGCGCCAGTCCTCGCGGCCTCCGACGGTCTTGGACTCCTTCATCTTGACCTTGCCCGCCGGGAAGGGGTGCTCACAGTCGTCCGGCAGGTGGGAGCACCAGTGGCGGAAGTCGCCGCCCGCCGTTCCGGCGGCTGACGCGGCGGCGTAGTCGTCGAGGGCGTGGAGAGCGTCCCAGGCGACCTCGACCCAGTTGCCGATGCACTGGGCGTCGAGTTCCCTCGTGATCTTCCGGTTGCCCGTGAAGCGCAGGTGGGGGAACTCGCCCATCCGGTCGAGGATTTCGGCAAAGGTGGCCGGGTAGTCGGCGGGTTCCTCGACGGGCGCGTGCGCGAGGTCGTACTGACCTGCCTTTTCGAGCAGTATCTGAAGGGCCCGTACCTGGCGCTCGGCGTGCTTGAGCTTGGCGTAAAGGTCCTGGTTCTCGGCGGCCTGGTCGAACTCCTGCTCCGCGGCGATCTGGAGCTGCTGGCGCAGGTCGCTCAGGACATCCCCGTAGGCGTTCTCACGCTGCTCGGCCTCTTCGAGCATCTTGGTGAGGGTGGTGTTCTCCGCGCGGAGTTCATCCAGGCCGGAGCCGTGGGCCGCCGGGCGGGGGCGGGTGCGCTGGACGGGCAGGTTGTCCAGGGGCCCGGGGAGCGGCAGGCGCAGGGCCAGCCGCTGGGGGAGGGCCGCGAGGATGGCCGCCGCACGTTTCGGGTTCGCTTCCAGTGTGGCCCGTGACATCACGGGATGGCGCTGGGCGTCGGGTTGCCAGGCCGGGTCCACGCCCGGGAGGTAGGTGCGGATGCCGCCACCGAAGACGCGGTGGTAGTCGAGGGTGTCCTCGAACAACTGCTGTGCGTCCGGGCGGAGTACGTACATCACGGCGAGGCCGGTGAGGTGCTTGAAGGCCGGTTCGACGACCTTCTCGGTCCAGGCTTCCGGGTTATGTCCGTAGGGAACGCTCGCCACGACGATGGGGAGCCGGCGGTCCAGGTCGCAGAGTTCCTCGATCACCTCCTCCACGTCGTCCGGCTCGATGAACTTCGGGACCGTGCCGACGTCGGCGAGACCGTCCTGGGCGTCGAGCGCGTCGAGCAGCAGCTTGGCCATACCGGGGGTGTTGGCGCGGATGGGCTGCACGTCCGATGACGCGGGGAGGTGCTCGATGTCGACCTGGATCCAGGTGCGGCGGTCGTCCTCCCGGGGGTCCGAGCGGACGACGAGCGTGGACTGCCAGGTGCCCGGGACCGGCCGCTCTTTCCACTCGCGCAGGCGCCAGCGGGAGTAGGCGCCGTGCCGGCCGGAGACGGTGTCGTAGTCGAGGGTCACCCCCTCGGCTATCTCGTTACGGCCCTCGTCCAGGACCGAGGTGTCGTATCGCTTCATCGCCCCCAGCCAGTGGTGCAGTTGGCGGTCCGCGATGGCGGAGGCCGTGACGAAGTCCTGCTTGGTCGACACGACCATGCGGTAGTGGCGTGGTTCCATGGGCGGCTCCTGGGCGGTGCGGCGGGCGATGGAGACGCCGAGTACGGCGCACCGCGTGGGCGGTGCGCCGGTGGGGGGTGCTCAGGCGCGGTGACGTGGGAGCGGTTGGGTCACGCCGGGTGGCGGGGGCCCTGGCCGGGGGGCGGGTCGAGGATGGTCTGGTAGGCGGTGCCGGTGCGCTTGGCTTCGGCCATGCGGTCGTAGATGTCGAGGATCAGGTTTTTGGTGCGGTAGGTGCCGTGGGCGGCTTCGTCCTCGTTCTTGACCACGTGGAACGTTTCCATGACGTACGCCACATCGTCGAGGTCGAGGCCGTAGAGATGGAAGAACGCGGCGTCCAGCTCGGCGCGGAGCAGTTCACGGCGCGGTTCATCCCAGCGGAACGGGGCTCCGCCATCGCCGAGGTCGGCAGCGAAGGGAGCCATGTTCTTGCTCGTGTACACGAGTTCCAGCGCGCGGGCGGCGATCCAGTCTCCGATGCGACCGGCGTAGCACGGCTCCTCGTCCTCATAAGTAGATGGCGGCAGGAGCGCGAGCTGCTCGAACTGAAAGAAGTTGAGGTTGCTGCCTGCCAGCTTCTGACGGAGGACGTAATCGAGGACGAACGACGCCGTATTCGCGTAGAGCGCGGCGAGATTGCCCCCCGCCGTTGGCAGCAACAGGTTGGCGGAGTCGCCGAGTCCATGCGCGGGGAAGGCGAACGACAGGACCGTGCGGCGGTCGGTCGAGCGGCAGATCTTCCGGAAGCCGCTCAACCACCCACGGTCCCACTCCCGCTCCGCCAGCCGTGAAGCCACCCCATGCTCCTTGACCGGCTTGCCCTTCCTGTCCTTCTTCTCGGCGTGCACGTCGAGCTCCGGCACCCAGTATCGAGGCATCGGCACAAACTCCGGGTCGTCATGCTGCTCAGGCGACACCCGAGGCAGCGTCCCCATGTTGGCCTGCGCCTCCGTCTGGCCCTCGTACGTGCCGAGGCGGTGGTCGAAGTGGTGCAGCATCTTCGCCTCGTACAGCGGCAGGTACCGCTCCCCGTCCCGCTCGAAGACGTTGCCGTTCAGGGTCCAGCCCTCGGCCGACAACTCCTCCTGTGTGCGGAATAGGTGGGAGTCGTTGGACATGTGGAACATCGTCATGAACGACAGGCCCCACGGGTTCCCGTCCGGGTCGCCCTCCCTGATCAGGACCGGCACCCGGCGGTAGATCCCCAGCGTGATCTCGGCGTCCCTGCGCGAGCGGAACACCGGTAGCGTGCCGGTGTTGGGGTTCACCAGCAGGATCTCCTCGGGCGGCATCGCGAAGCGACGGTTCGGCAGGTCCTCCATATAGCGCGTGCCGAATGCGAAGGACACCTCCCGCACCCGCTCCTCCCGGCCCGCCACCGTCAGGAGGCAGAAGCGGACCGAGTGGTGCACGGCCCGGCTGAGCAGAAACGCCTCGTTCTCGAAGTCCAGGAAGGACGCGAGCCGCGCGCTGCGCACCAGGTCGGAGAAGAACGGCGCCGTCGTCGCGTCCGTCGCGATGCCCGTCGGCAGCACCAGGCCGAAGCGCCCGTGCGGGGCGATGCCCAGGGACGCGGTCTCGGCGAACACGGCGTACGTGTTCACGTCACCACGGCCGGCCAGCGGGAAGCGGCCGGAGTCGCGCAACAGGTGACTGATGCCCTCCGCCTGGCGCTTGGCCGCGACGAAGTCCGTGTACAGCTTGCGCTCCGCAGCCTCCTCGCTCGTCACCAGCGCCTTGATCAGCCGTTCCCGGGCCGCCTTGTTCTTCGCGCCCGCGATCTGCTCACTCCGCGTCGCGAAGAACTCCTGCTCCTGGAGCTTGACGCGCTCCCACGGCGGATTCCCCAGCACACAACTGAATCCCCCGCCCCACCCGGTCCGCTCATCCACCCCCGCGGCCGAGAAGTCCGCGTCCTCCGGCACCGAGAACACCTCGGGGAACTCCAGGTGCCAGTGGAAGAACCGGTACTCGTCCCGCAGCCGGTAGACCTCGTCCCGGGTTCCCCCCGGCAGGTTCTCCCAGCCGCCCTCCCGCAACGCGAGCAGGCTCTCCAGGGTCAGAGCCGGAGGACGGGCCTCCTTGGTCTTCTCCCAGACGAACGCCGCACACCACGCGTCGGCCAGGTCCCGCTCACGGACGTACTCCGACTCCGGGTCCGCCGTGAGCGCCAGGTAGGCGTCCCGCTGCCGGTGCACGTGCTCCAGGTCGTCGTTGCGCGCGTTGGTGATGTCCGCCGCCGCCCGCGCCAGCTTCACGTTCGAGCCCGCCAGCGCCGTGACCGACGTGAACAGCTCGCCCTGGTGGACGCCGGACGACCGGGCCTGCCACGCCACCCGCTCCGCCGCGTTGCGCTTGCGCAGCGCCGTCACCCAGGCCTTCTCGTCGCCCTCGATCGGCTTGAACGCGTCGTCGGGCAGGCCCTCCGCCAGCAGCTTCGGCGTCGTACCGACCAGGCCGTTGCCGTGCCTGAGGTGCGAGTCCAGGAAGCTGAGCGGCTTGCCGGGCTCCAGGGACTCGATCCACAGGGAGACCTTGGCCAGCTCCACGGCCATGGAATTCAGGTCCACGCCGTAGATGCAGCGGCTGATGACGTGCCGCAGGGCCGTGCGCGTGGCCTCGGCGCTCGGCTCGGGCGAGTCCGTCCGCACCGCCGCCAGGCGCTTGGCGATACGTCGTGCCGCCGCGACCAGGAAGTGGCCGGAGCCGCACGCCGGGTCGCAGACCGTCAGGCGCAGCAAGGCCTCCTCCTGCTCCTCCCGCGTCGCCCCCGACTTGACCGCGTCGTCTATCACCGGGTCAAGGGTGGAGTCGAGCAGGCAGTCGATCAGTGAGGACGGCGTGTAGTACGAGCCGGTCGTCTTGCGTTCGTTGCCGGCGAGCGTGCGCAGCTCGAAGCTGTTCGCCGCGGGGTTGAAGCGGGGTACTAGCTCCAGGAGGGACTCGTAGATCGAGCCGAGTTCCTCCGCGCCGAGGTGGCGGTAGTCCACGCGACGGGGGCGATTGAGCTTCGGGTCGACGACGACGGACAGAGCCTTCACTGCCGTGAAGAGGGCCTCGTTGGACAGCTCCAAGCCGTCCAGGACCTCGTCCTTCTCCGTGCGCTCGAACAGGCCGCCCAGGCCCGGCAGGCCGAGTTCCGGCAGGCCGCCCTCCTTGCCGAGGCTGTCCAGGACCAGGCGCAGGGCGTGCCACTGGTCGCCGTGTGGGCTGCCCGTGCGGCGGGTGGCCGTGCGGCGCAGGCGGGCCGTGGAGAAGTACGTGTCGTAGCGCTCGCGGGCCGTCGCCGGAGCGTCCGGCGGGATGAGCAGGTCGCGGTCCTCCGCCACGAACAGGAACAGCAGCCGGTACACCAGGTTCAGCAGCGCCGGGTGCATCTCCCGGACCGTGACCTCGGACTCGTGGAGCTTCTCGCGGAGCCCGCCGTTGTCGGGGTGGGAGATGAACCCGGTGCCCAGGGTCACCAGGGCCTTCTCCACGCCCTTGCGCAGCTGGTCAAGGGCGCGGGTGCCGCTCGCGATGGCCTCCGTGCGCCACTTCTCCAGCCAGCAGCCGGCTGGGCCGCTGTCGCCGTGGACTTCCACGCGGGAGCGGTGGGTCAGGCGCCACAGGAGCAGGAAGTCGGCGAAGCGGTCGCCCTCGAAGATGGCCTCGACGTCGAACTCGACGTACGCCGAGCCGACCATGGAGGTGGAGTCGCGCAGCAGGCGCAGCAGTCGGCCGTTGGCGAGCATGCCCCACAGGGCCTGGTCGCCGCTGCGGTTGAGGTACTCCTGGAGCAGCGACTGCGGGGCCGGGCCCGGCAGCGTCGCGTTCCTCCGGTCCAGGTCGACGTTCCAGCCGGTCAGGTGCACCGGCGCGCCCTGCCACACGTGGCTGACCGCGAACCGCTTCTCGCCATCCGCCGACGGCAGGCCCTCCCCGGGCGCATCCGGCAGGCGGCCGTAGCCCAGCTGCTCGAACAGCGGCAGCAGCCAGCGCTCGACGGTCACGCCCACGGCCGGGATGCCGTCGTTCGTGTCGGCGCCGTCCTTGGCGAGCGCGTCCTGGAAAGCGGTCCACACGCCCTTGAGGTACGACCAGGAACGCTCGGCGGCGTCCCGGACGGTGTCGTTGACCGCGAACAGGCCGTAGTCGGAGGGCTGAGCGCCCGGCACGTCCTTGCCGTCGCGGACGCGCATCAGCATGTCCGGCGGCAGCAGGCCGCCCACGGTGAGGACCGAGTCGGTGACGATGGTCTTCGCGAGGCTCATCAGCGGGCTTCCCCGTTCGTGGTGGTACCGGTGAGGACGGGGACCGGCAGGTAGTGGTACACACCGAGCACGTCCGGGCGGCCCTGGACGGCGACGCGCAGGCCGCGGCGGGCCGGGCCGGAGGCGCCGCGCACATCCCGGAAGGCGCCGCGCACCCGGCGGTGCGACTCCAGCAGGCGGGTCGCCAGCTCCTCGCCGCGCTGCTCCAGGGTGGGCATGAGGGAGTCCAGAGAGGAGAGGATCTTCTCGATGTGGTCCTGGGCGAACTGGCGCTCCGTGTTCTGCGCCGCACGGGCATCCAGCAGCGCGAACGCCTCCTCCTCGGGCAGCCACTCGGGGTTCGCCGCGCCGCCGCGGAACGCCAGCAGGCGGGCGTCTTCGGCCAGTTGCTGATGGTTTTTGCCGTCGCGGCCGGGCAGCGTGAGCTGGAAGCGGTAGCGGACCAGGAGGAGCGTGGTGCGCTTGGTCACCGCCGTCGTACGCACCACTCCGCAGCGGCGGGCCGGGCGCTGCCACTGCGGCATCCGGTCGTCGAGCGCCGCGTCGAGGACGAAGCGGGCGACGGCCGCCACGACCGGGTCGGTGCGGGTGAGCGCCACCTCACCGCGCGGGGCGGTCGGCGCGTCATGGAACGCCACCGGCCGGGGATGACGCGGGCCGAGCAGCGTGCCGAAGGCGTCGCGCAGGGCGGCGGGCAGGGCGTCGGTGTGCAGGGTGAAGCCGTCCGGTTCGCCGCGCAGGGGGCCGGCGACGCCGCGCAGCGCTGTCAGGGCGTGACGGGTGAAGCGGCGTACCTCCTCGCCCGTGCCGAGCGACGCCCGTACCTCGGCGACCTCCCTGGCCACCTCGTCCTTCTTCACCGCGTGCTGCGCGTACCGGGAGCGCGAGGCCTTCTCCCGCTCGGCGGCGCTCTGCCAGGCCTCGTGCAGGTCCGCCGCCTGCTTCCCGGCGACCGACTCCGCCGCGAACAGGCCCTCCTGCTCGAACTCGGCCCGCTCACCGCGCAGGATGAGCCCCTCCAGGACCGCCTGCATCACGTTCTCGGAGGAGTCCGGCACGGGTACGGAGATGCCGGTCGCCTTGCGGATACGGGCGTGCTTGCGCAGCAGCACGTCCAGGACGATGCCGTCGATGGCGTTGTCGGAGCCGTACAGCGTGACCGCCTTGACGACGTCCCGGCGCTGCCCGAAGCGGTCGACGCGGCCCTCCCGCTGCTCGTGCCGGGTCGGGTTCCAGGCGAGGTCGTAGTGGATGACGGCGTCGAAGCTCTCCTGGAGGTTCACGCCCTCGGAGAGGCAGTCGGTGGCCACCAGCACCCGGCGCTCCGGAGGTGCCTCGCCGTCCTCGTCCTCCTGGGTCAGCGCGGCGATACGGGCGACCCGCTGGTCGGGGGAGAGCTCGCCGGTGACCGCCTCCACGGCGTACGCCTTCTTCTGGCTGCCCTTCTTGCCTTTGCTGCCCTTGTTGAGGGCGGCGTCGAGGTAACCCTTGACGTACTCGGCGGTGGAGATGAAACGGCAGAAGACGATGGGGTTGTAGCCCTCGTCCAGCAGCTCCTTCGCCGTGGCGATCAGCTGCTTCAGCTTGCGGTCCTTCGCCGGGCCGGCGAGCGCCTCGGCGGCCTCGGCCATGGCCAGCAGGCGGGCGCGGTCCTCCTCGTCCAGGGACTGGGCGTCCGGGTCGGTGTCGCCGGGGACCAGCAGGGTGCCGGGGACGGCGTCGGCGGACTCGGCCGACTCGTCGTCGGCGGGGTCGGTGACGGTGCGGCTGCCGATGGCGTCGGCCTCGGTCGCCGAGTCGGCGTCCTGCACCCCGGCCCGGGTGCGCAGCGTCTTGCCGACGGCGGCGGGGGAGGAGCCGAGCGCGCGCAGCAGGGCGAGTGCCGACCACCAGCGGATGCGCTGCTGGAGGGCGCCGTCCGCGCTGCGCACCGTCTCCCGGGCGTAGCCGAGCACCTCGTCGAGGAGGTTCCGGTACTCCGGGTGGAGGGTGTAGGGCACCTCGCGGGAGAGCCGGTCGCTCGGGAAGTTGGCGTCGTCGCGGAAGTCGTCGCGGATGTCGGCGCGACGCCGCTGGACGAAGTGCTGGGCGAGCAGCGTCCGTCCCGCCTCGTGGTCGAGGCTGATCGACTCCAGCTTCTTGTCCAGCAGGCCGAGCAGGTTGCGGAAGGGCTCCTCCTTGCCGTTGTGCGGGGTCGCCGTCACCAGCACCAGGTGGCGTGCGGGGTCGTCGGCAAGGGAGCGCAGCAGGGCGTAGCGCAGCTGACGCTGCCGGCGGCCGCCGCCCGGGGAAGAGTCCGCGACACAGGTGTGCGCCTCGTCGACGATCACCAGGTCCGGGCAGTTGTTGATGAACTCGTCCCTGTGCCGGGGTGACTTGATGAAGTCGGTGGAGACTACGTAGTTGCGGTCCGGGCGGAACACTGACTTCCCGTATAGGCGGCTGCGTTCCAGACGCCCGATCGTCGAGGCCAGCACCAGCTCGGCGTCGATGCCGAACTTGCTGCGCAGCTCCGCCCGCCACTGTTCCGCGAGAGCCGGGCTGCACAGCACGGCCAGTCCGCGGGCGTCCCCCTGGGCCAGCAGCTCTTTGGCGATCAGCCCGGCCTCCACCGTCTTGCCGATACCGACGTCATCGGCGATCAGCAGCCGCACGGTCTCCTGCCGCAGCGCCATCAGCAGCGGCACCAGCTGGTACGGGCGGGGCTCCACGGAGATGCCAGCCAGGCAGCGGAACGGGCCCGCGCTGGACCGGAACCCGATCCGCAGGGCGCTGCGCAGCAGCCCCGCCGCCGCCTGGTCGCCGAGATCGGCGGGGCTCGGCGGGTCGAAGCTGGCGTGCTCCACCGTCTCCAGGGCCGGCAGCACCCCGGCGATGTCGTCGTCGGTGCCGCCCAGCGGGCGCAGGACGAGCAGCTCGGGCTTCGACTCGGGCAGTACGACCCATTCCCGGCCGCGGGCCCGCACCAGCGAGCCGACCGTGAACCGCTGTTTGCCGTCCCGGGCGGGCGCGGCGGTGGTGGACGACGTCATCGGTGGACCTTTCGGAAGAACGTGCGTGGTGCAGACAGAGGCAGGTCAGGAGGCGTCGGAGCCGAACACCGAACGGTAGCGGCCGACGACCTCGGACCAGTCGTCGTCGTGACGGAAGCGGATGACGTCCCAGCCGTCGTCGTACAGCCGCTCCTGCGCGTCCTCGTCCCGCTGGGCCTGTACGTCGTCGTCGTGGTGCGGCCCGTCGATGAACACGGCCACCGGGCCGGTCTTCGTCTCGTACACGAAGTCCGGGCGGGACAGCGCGCTGGAGACGAAGACCTGCTGCTTGTCGGGCAGCTTCAGGCCCTTCCTGGACAGGAAGGCGATGAACCGGCGCTCCAGCGAGCTGTCGGCGCCGTCGGTGAGGGCCCGGGCATGCTCGTCGCGGGAGACGCCCGGACCGGCGTCGGCGACCTTCGCACCGGCGAAGCGCAGCAACAGGTTCAACACCAGCTTGCGGTCGATGACTTGGTGCCAGCGCTGGTTGCCGAAGGACAGCAGGCAGTCGTAGCAGCCCATCTCACAGCGCGGGCCGCCCTCCCGGCCGCCGGTGTCGGTGCCGTCGGGCCGGAAGTGGGCGATCTCCAGAGCCCGGGCCGCCGCCCGGCGCAGGGCCTCCGGCTCGGCCTGCAGGCGGCGCAGCACGCCCGCCCCGCCCTCGGCGCTCTCGATGAGCAGGATGCGGTCCCGCGGACCGTCGAGCGGGGGCAGCTGCTCGGTGTCCAGCTCGCTGTCCTCCAGCTGGAACTCCGCCTCGATGCCCCGCTCCAGGGCGTACTGCAGCGTCACCGCCACCTCGGGGGCCACCTTCTCGGCGAGCTGGAGGACCAGGATGTTGCGGGTGTCCTGGACATACGGGATCACCGGCACCTTGCGGTCCGCCTTCTCCGCGCTCTCCAGCCCGTCCTGCTCCTCGGTGGTCTCCTTGCCGGGCTTGTCCTGGTCCTTCTTGGCGTCCAGCCACTTGCCCTCGACCGGGTCCAGCCAGAAGCCGGAGCGCTGCTTGCTGCGCCGGTAGCCGAGGTTGGTGAGGCGGACGGTGGCGCTGTCGCCGTAGGTCAGCTCGGCGAGCTGTGCGCCGTCCGCATCGACCGCCGTCGCGTTCAGCGATCCGTCCCGCGTGCCGTGCTTGTTGAACTTGTACGACACCTCAACCCAGTAGCCGGTGCGCTGCCGTTCCTCCTCGTCCGAGGAGATCCGGTCCCGGCGCTTGGTGAAGACCGTGCGGAGCTGGAGCAGGTTGTAGCGGGCCTCGGTCAGCTCCTTGTGGCAGGAGTCGCAGGTGCTCTCCAGCGTCTCGCCGGTGTGCAGGTAGCCGCAGTGTTCGCAGACCTTGGCCTCCTCGGTCTGCAGATCGCCGGAGGCGCTGGTGGGCAGCTGGATGCGGTCGACCTGGAAGCGGCTGCCCTCGTGGTAGATGAAGGCGCCGGGGCCGAACTCGCGGATCGCGATGAAACGCGAGCGCTGCAGGTAGTCGCCGTCCCGGCCGCCGCGCACGGCCCGGCCGGTGCCCGGGATGAACGCGGCGAGCGGCAGGCGGGGGAAGGAGTACCCGGGCAGGAATCCCTCGGAGGCCAGATACCGGTACGGCGTGAAGTCCGACAGCAGGGTGCTGCCCGAGGTGTCCTCGTTCTTCAGCAGCTTCAGCTGCGTCTCCGCCTGGTGCCGGCGGCGCTCCGCCTGCGCCGAGGCTTCCTTGCCCAGGGTGTTGTCGAGGATGCGCCGGTGCTGGATTTCCCGCTCCCGCAGCGCCTTGCGGAACAGCTCCCGCCAGCGGCCGAGCGCGTTGTCGAAACCGCCCGGTGCCTTCTCCACCGTGCGCTCCAGCCACTGCTCGTCCCACCACGAGGTGGCGCTCAGCCGGTCCATCGACTCCTTCAGGACCGCGGTGGCCCGCTTCAGCGCCCGCCGCTGTGCCGCGGGGTCCCGGATCTGCTCGACGACGTGCGGGAAGAGCCGCAGCGACGGTTCCTCGCCGTCGGCGTCCAGGATGTGCGGGATGCGCCGGCCCAGCTCCAGGCCCGTCTCCGCCAGCCAGATGGCGTGCACGTGCGAACGCACCAGGTCCTCATTGGCGAGGTCCAGGCGGGGCGGGGCCACCTCTCCGGCCACCATCAGGTGGGACAGGCGGAAGTAGTACTGGTCGTGGCTGTTGCCGGTGGCGCAGTACGTCGTCACCAGCGCCGGCTGGCCCTGCCGGCCGGCCCGGCCGCTGCGCTGGGCATAGTTGGCCGGCGTCGGCGGGACGTTGCGCATCGCGACCGCGTTCAGACTCGCGATGTCCACGCCCAGCTCCATCGTGGGGGAGCAGTAGAGCAGGGGCAGCGGGGTGCCTTTGCGGAAGTCCTCCTCGCGCTTCTCCCGGACCGGCGCGGGTACCTGCGCGGTGTGCTCGCGTGCGAGGAGTCCGGCGAGCGTGCCGGCGACGTTCTTGTAGAGGTTCTTGAAGAACGGGTTGACGCGCGGGCCCCGGCCCTTGCCGTACGTCCGGCGCAGCCGGTCCACCGCGCCGAACTCGTCGTCGCGGGCCGTCCACACCACCGCCGTGTGGTTGATGCGGTACCCGGGCGACTCACCGCGCCCTGCGGGCACCTCGGTGAGCAGGCCGCCGTCCTCCAGCACCTCGACCAGATCGACGATCACCTGCTGTGCCTCGTCCAGGGTCAGGGCCCGGCCGAGCGCCGGGAACTGGCCGGGCCGGCGCAGGAACTTGCCGAAGGCGCCCCGGGCGGTGATGTTCATCTCGCTGCGGGACCGGTTCGGGCGGCCCGGGCGCACGTACGCCGTGCCCGGCGGAGGCGGGGTGCGCTCGGTCTCGGCGAGCCCCCACGGGTCTGTCAGCAGGTACGACAGCCTGCGCAGCTCGTCGAAGTCGGACTGCTCGAAGTACGGGAAGTCCAGGGCGCGCACGCGGCGCAACTCGTCCAGGAGGATGCGGGACAACTCCGCGCGCTTGGCCGGGTCCGCGGTGCGCAGCGGCCCGGAAGCCCCCGCCCAGCGGTCCTCTTCCGCGGTGATCTCCTCCAGGTCCGCGTACTCGAGCCGCAGCAGGCCGGTCTGCTCCAGGTTGGGCATGGTGACCCGCCAGCCGCGCTCCAGGTCCAGGTACAGGCGGTACTCGACCACCTTGGCCAGGGCCCCGCGGGTGCGCCGGGCCTGCCGGGAGCCCTCCTTGGGGTTCGCGGAGTAGTCCTGCGGCTTCAGACCCAGCTTGTCGACCACCGCGGGAGCCAGGTCCTCGTGCAGCAGGCCGTCCTCGCCGGCCTCGGTCATGGCCTGATAGAGAGCCCCGCGCAATTGGGTCACCAGGACGAAGTCGTTGAAGTGGCCGGCCTGGAGGCTGGCGTCCTGGCGGTTGTCTACGAAGGTGAGCAGCTTGCGGGCGTCGTCGTCCAGCTCGCTCGGCGGCAGCTGATTGAGGTGTCGCACGATGCTGGAGCTGATGACGGAGGTGGCCGTGGAACGGCCCTCCTGGTCCATCGTCATCAGCTTGCTGAAGTCCTTGCCGCGCGCGGACTCGTAGCTGACCCCGCAGTTGAGGCAGAACATGAACGGCATGGGGATGTACGCCGCGTACAGGCCCTGCTCCCTGTCGACGACCGAGCCGTCGGGCCTGACCCACACCGGCTGCGGCACGCGCTTGCGGCGGCTGTCGACGAGCACCTGGACACCCCGGTCCTCGTCCGTCTTCAGCCAGCTGTCGGGGAAGCGCTGCTCGTCGATCGCCTTGCCGGTCTCGTCCGGCCAGGGGTTCTCGCCACTGACGTACAGGTAGCCGTTGTCCTCGTCGTCCTCGGTGCGCGGCCGGAAGCGGTACGAGCCGTCCGTGCGCTCCTCGCGGGCCACGGTCAGGTACTCCTGGCCGCACTCGCGGCAGAAGGACAGCGGCAGCAGGATCTTGTCCTTGTCGCCGGGCACCCGCACCTGGTAGGTGCGGCTGATGTACCGGGTCCGCTCGTCCTCCAGGGAGACGTACACGGAGTCGCCCTTGGACAGGAACTGGTGGAGCCGGAAGGCGAACAGCGGCCGGCCGGTCTCCGGGTCCCGCGCCTGGGAGCCGGCGTGCAGCGTGTCACGGATGGCGGCCACGCACGCCTGCTCGGACTCGCCGGTGCGCGCGGCGAGCTTACGGGCCGCCTTCTGAACGGTCGTCGGCTCGGCCCGTACCAGAGTGCCCTTGTCCGGCCCGTCGGTGAGCGTGCGCAGACCGAACACGGTCTCGATCCAGGAGGCGAGCGGATCGGCGGCGAGGACGCGATAGTCGGCGGACGGTGCGTTCGTCCGTATGCGCTCGGCCAGTTCCGCGTCGGCCGGTTCCTGGTCGCGGGTGGCACGCACCAGGGTCTCGCCCACGACGCGGTCCGGGGTAACCGGGGTGGCGAAGAGGGTCGTCGCCACGTCGGCCACGGCGCGCCGCCGGTCCTCCAGCGTTCCCTGGGTCGACATGGTCGCCGAGGTGCCCACCACCTGCAGGTCCGGCGCGGCACAGGCGTCGCGTACCCGGCGGACGAGCAGGGCGACGTCCGCGCCCTGGCGCCCGCGGTAGGTGTGCAACTCGTCGAGGACCAGAAACCGCAGGCCCTGGGCGGCGCGCATGAGGGCCTTGCGCTCCCGGGGCCGGGTGAGCATCAGCTCCAGCATCACGTAGTTGGTGAGCAGGATGTCCGGCAGGCTCTCGAGGATCTTCTCGCGCTCGTCCTCCCTCTCCTGGCCCGTGTACCGCGCGAAGGTGACGGGCTCCCGGCCCTCGCCGTAGCCGTGCTGCAGGAACTTCTCCAGCTCGTACTTCTGGCTGTTGGCCAGGGCGTTCATCGGGTAGACGATGATCGCCTGGACACCGGAGGTCGCTCCCTGTTCCTTGGCACGCAGCACGCTGTCCACGATCGGCACGATGTAGCCGAGGCTCTTGCCGGAGCCGGTGCCCGTGGTCAGCACGTAGCTCCCGCCGGCGCGGGCCACCTCGATCGCGTCGCGCTGGTGACGGTGGAAGGCGATGGGACGCCCCTGCTCCGGCGGACCGTTCTTCTCCTTGCCCACACGGAAGATCCGCTCGCACTCCGGGTGCAGCACGCCACCGGCCACCAGCTGACCGACGGTGCCGCCGGGGGCGAAGCTGGGGTTCAGGGAGAGCCACGGGTCGGGCCACTGGTTGCCCTGTACGAGCGCTTCGCGGACGGTCTCCTCGATCCGCTCGTTCTTCACGACGACGGAGCCCGTGGTGAAGTCCTGATAGTCGGCGATCAGCTGCTCGTGCACCTTGAAGACGTCCACAAAACCTCACTCGTTCCCACGCCGACCTGCACCGTTCACCGTAGTGGTTGAGGTGCTTGTGACGGGCCGGTATCCCTCAGATCCCATGAGACCATCGTCTGTGAACTCAGTCAACATGTATAGGCCTTTGAGGGGTGTGTACAGGATGGACCAGTGCGATTCCTGGTCGCGCACGACAGTGGCACACTCAGTCACCTATGGACATCGGAACGCTCATCGCCAAGCGCTACCGCATCAAGAGCCCCATCGGCCGCGGCGGCATGGGACAGGTGTGGATGGCGGACGACGAACACCTGGGCCGACCGGTCGCCGTCAAGACGATGACGCCGACCAGTGGGCTGACACCGGATCAGATCGCTCATGACGCCGGGCGGTTCGAGCGCGAGGCGAAGGCGGTCGCGCGGCTCGACCACACCGGGCTCGCGGCGGTGTACGACCTGGGTGTCGAAACGGGCACGCACTACCTGGTCATGCAGTACGTCCAGGGTCTGGACCTGGGCGATTACATCGCGGAGCGGGAGAAGCTCACCCTGGAGGAGGCCGCCGCCGTCGGTGTGCAGATCTGCTCCGTGCTGGCCGCCGCCCACACCCGGAGCGTCGTCCACAGGGACCTCAAGCCGGGCAACGTGCGCATCCGCACCGACGGTGTCGTCAAGGTGCTCGACTTCGGTGTCGCGGCCATCCTCGACGGGGAGACCAAGAAGCTCACCACGACCGGCGAACGGCTCGGCAGCTTCCAGTACATGGCGCCGGAACAGGTGCTGGGCGAGCCCGTGGACCGGCGCACGGACCTCTACGCCCTTGGCTGCCTGATCCACGAAATGCTGACCGGCCGACCGGTTTTCGAGCACGAGTCGCCGCTGATGGTGCCGAGCCTGCACACCGAAGCCACTCCCGAACCTCTGCGGGAACTGCGGCCCGACGTCCCGGAGGACGTCGAGAGCCTGGTCCTGGAACTCCTCGCCAAGAAACCGGGCGACCGCCCCGCACACGCGGGTGAGGTGTATCGGCGTCTCGCCGCTCACCTCCCCGCGCCCGGAAACCCGGAGCGGGCTCTGGTGCCCTGGGCCGAGGCGGATCCGTGCCGACCGTTCCGATTCCCCATGGCACCGGACGCGCGGCCCGTCCGCCAGTGGGCCAGGGAGGCGGACGGGGCGCGGTAGCGGACCTCAACGAAGCTCGGTCTCCTGCAAGTTCTCCACAGACGCGGACTGCGCCGGGATCGTCAAAGCAAGCTGCTCCCAGTCCGTCTCCTCCGGCTCGGGCGCCGTCTCGATGCCCGGGGCCGCCCCCGTGTCCGGGTCGGCGTCGGAGGCGGAGTCGATGGCGTCGCCGCCGTCCCCGCTGTCCTCGTTCTGGGTCGGCAGTACGTACTCCTGGGCGAGTCCCGCGAGGTGGAGGGGCAACGGCAGACTCAGCGCGTCCGGCAGGTCGGGAGCTTGCCGGAGCTGGTGCACGGCGAGCGCGAGCGCTTGCGGAACGTCGCCGTCGCCGGGGTGGCACCCCAGAACGGCGATCTCCACCAGCCCCGGATTCCAGGCCGCCTTGTCGGTGTCGATGGTCACCTTGCCCTTGGTGTTGACGCGGGGCGCCAGCTTGTCGGCGGCGACCGACAGCTTGAAGGTGCGGGCCTTGGGCGTCGTGGACCAGAAGACGCGGGCCTTGTCGGGGTCCGCGGCCGGGTCCGCCCACAGGTGGGCGGCCAGGCCGTTGGGGCCGTCCGAGTTCACGCCCCACCACTGGGCGGTCTCCCGGTTGCGTGCCGTACGCACCCGCACCAGCCGCAGGTCCGGGTCCAGGCGGCGCGAGGGGGCATGGCCGTCGCGGAACTTGTCCGCCACCACGGTGCCGTCCTGGAGCCACGTCCAGTGCGAGCGCATGTTCTGCCCGTGGGCCAGCAGCATGGTCGGCGTGCCGCGCAGCGTGCGGCGCACCCGCTGGAGCCACTCCTCGGTCGCCCGCCGCTGCTCGGCCATGTCCGCCCACCAGGACGGCCGGGCCACCGGGGCTTCGGCGTCGTGCGGTGCGGGGACGGCGTCCTTCGGCACCTCGCACTGCCTGGTCAGCTTCAGCAGCATCACCGGGTACGGCACCCAGGCGCGCGCCTCGTCGTCCCAGCCCTCCACCCGGGCCAGCCCCTCACCGGACGGATCCGGGGTGACCAGCACGGCAACGGGCACATGCCCCGCCCACCGGGTGCGGCTGCGCCGGTTCATGCGCACCATCCATACCGCCGCGTACCGCAACCCCGTGGGCAGACGCTCGCCGAGGCTGTGCTCGGGGTGGACCCGCACACCCAGCTGCCGCAGTCCGTCGTCCCACGCCTTCGCCGCGCGGAACTCCTTGTTCTTCTCGCTGTTGTAGCCCTTGGCCTTCTTCGGCACGGCCATGAACTGGGTGAGCACGCCGGCGTCCGCGCAGCCCAGCCGCAGCGCGAACTTCGCGTCGTGGTCGGGGGACGAGAAGTCCTTGGCCCGGTCGATCTCCACCAGGGCGAGGGTGGGCGCGGGCGAGGAGACTCCCTCCTCGGTGAGGAAGGCAGTCATCTCCCGGCGGCGGTCGCGGATCGCGGTGGTGATCGCGGCCCGCGAGTGCCGGGTACCCTCCGGCAGGGCGAGGTCCTGGCCGAGAGAGCGGGAGAGCCTGCGGCAGCGCAGCCGCACGGTGAGTTCGGGGGACTGCCACTCCAGGACCACCGTGCCGTCGTAGGCCTCCTCAGTCGCCGGCGCGCCGCCGTCGCCCTTCAGATCCAGGTGCGCGACGAGAGCGTTGATCGCGGTGTCCCGCATCACCGGGGTCTGCCAGAGCAAGTGCGCGTGAAGGGTGGGAAGTTCGCCCGGGGAAAGGTCCTGGGGCAGATGGCGCAGCGCGAAAGCCGTGCCGCGCCGCCGGGCCTCCGCGCGCCTGCGCTCCTCCTCGGTCTTCGCCGGTTCCTTGGAGGGCTCCTGACGAGGGTTGCCGGGCGTGCTGCCCGACAGCCGGGTGCGGACCAGCGCGGGCACCGGCTCCAACTGCTCCGGAAGGGCCTGCAGGGCCCACTCCACGATCTTCGAGCGCTGGTCTGTCATCAGGCCTGCTCCGACCTCGTGCGTCCCCATGGCCGTGCTGTAGAGGACCGCCGCACGCATGTCGTCCGCCAGCCAGCCGGCCGGGTCGGTGAGGATGGCGTCGGCGTCCGGGAACGACTCCGTGAGGGACATGCTCCGCAGCATCCCGGCAGGCCCGCCGCCGACCCAGTCGTACCCGCCCAGGCTCCAGGCGAGTCGCGCCACCGCGAACCGGTCGCTCGCCGGCGCCCCGGGCAGCCAGGGCACCCGCGGGCGCAGCAGCACCGTGGTGCGGCGGCCGAACGGCAGGTACAGCCGCCCCGTCCTGGCGCTCACCCGGGTCGCGTACCGGCGGATGTGGCTGTGCACATGGAAGCGGGGCAGCGGGTCGAAGGGGACCGTCTGCAGCGTGATGTTCAGGACGACGGAGTACCACTCGGAACCCCGGTTTCCCTCGAACTCCAGCGCCTGTGAGACGAGTTCGGCGCCCCGGTCCATCGGCCCGCGCGGCATCGCCCGGAAACGCAGTCGCCCGCCTGCGAAGTCATAGGGCTCCAGGGCGAGGATCCGCCGGGCCAGCCAGTCGGTGGACAGCTGGAACTGGCGCGGCTCCGGAGCGGCCGTGTCACCGTCGGTGGGCCGCTCGTGGCGCAGCAGCTCCACGGGTACGCCCTCCTGCCACCGGGGAGGGTTCTCCAGCAGCGCCGAGCGGGTCTCGGACAACAGCGAACGGAACTCGGGCTCCGGCCGCAGATCCTTCAGCCAGGCACCGAGGAGCCCCCTGAGCGCCGCGTCGGGCAGCGGATCGGGCACGTCCTCGGGGGCGTACAGCCAGAAGTCCCGGCCCTCCCCGCGGTGGCGGTTGGGGCGGGGCCGCACCAGGACGTCGGGGGCGAGCGCCTGCACGACCTGGTCCATACGGAACGTGGGCACCGTCTCCAGCGGCTTGTCACGGCCCGCGTTGCACAGGGCCAGCAGCGCCCCGGTCCACTCCTCGGGAAAGGGCAGCGCGCGGTAGCGCTCGACCACCGAGGCGTCGCGGGAGACGGGACGCGCGGCGGCGGTGCGGATGGAATCGTAACGGCGAGCCATGGTCAGGTCCTCTCTGGTGAAGGTCAGGACGTGTGGTGTTCGATGGCGCGCAGCGCCTTGTACAGCGGCGCGTACAGCAGCCGGGCGACCGCGGGGTCCGCCGGATCCGGGCAGTCGGGCGGCGGGGCGCCCTCCGCGAAGTAGGGGGCGAGCACGTCGCGCAGACCGGTCAGCAGGCCGTCCTCCTGCGGAAGCGGTGCCGCCGCGGCACCGGGTGACAGTAGCTTGGCCGTACGCGGCGCGAACCGGGCGTCGACGAAGACCACGCGGGCGGGCACCCCACCCCGCACCAGACGGCCGATGACCTGCCAGATCGTCACCAGCTGGTCCCACGTGAAGGACGTCTTCTCGTGGTCGGACAGGCGGGAGTAGATGTAGCGGCGGGACAGCAGTCGACGCCACTCGGCGCGCGCCACGTGCCGGAAGGCCAGCCCAGCCGCGTCCAGGTCCGTCGCGGCCATGACCAGCTTGCTGAACGTGCCCTGCGGCAGCCCGGGTTCGTCGCGGGCGAACCGGGCCGCCCAGTCGTTGATCGCGAACACGGCCAGGGCAAGGTCGTCCGGGCGCGGATGCGGCCGGGCGAGGAACAGCGCCGTGCCGAAAGCCGCGTTGCGCTGGGCGTTGAGGATGTTGTGCCCGCGTTCCACCGCCATCAGCGGGGCCACGAGGATCTCCGCCGTGGGGTCCTGGGCGAACATGGCGAGATCGCCCCGGCGCAGCGCCGTGACCCGGTCCGCCTCCGCCCGCGGCGGTGCCGAGCCGCGCACGGCCTGCTCCAGGTCGGCGTCGTCCGCGGTCAGCACACGGACGCGGCCGTGCCAGCGCTCCATGTCGTGCAGGACCTCCGCCGCGGTGTGCGCCTCCTTGTAGCTGCCGACCAGGAGGATCGCCCGGCGACGGCGGCTGTCGGCGACCCTGGCCAGTTCCTGCTCCAGCGGGCTGGGGGCGCCGCCCCGGCCGGGGGAGCCGAGCCGGCTGACCATCGCCCGGCAGGCGGCGGGCCGGGCCTTCGGGTCGGTGCCCGACAGGCTCAGGGGGCGGCCCTCGTCGTCGTACAGGAAGTGCGTACTGAATTCCGACGCGCTCACGGCTGCGAGGGACCGTGGCGAGGGTGTCAGCACCGCGCCCACCGGGGCGACCACGTGCGCGCGTGTCGAGGTGCCCGCCCAACTGGTGCCGGACATCAACACGACGTGCGGTCCCTTCCGGCCGCGGCCTGCGTCGGCGCCCACGTCGGGCAGGGAGAGCAGGAGTTCGCGGCCCACACCCGCGCACCGGAAGAAGCGCAGGGTGCCGCTGTTCCGTCCCTCGACATCGCGTTCCCGCTCGTCGGGCAGGTACTGGAACCCCAGGACGTTGCCCATCGGAGCCTCCGGCACCAGGGGGGCGTAGTCGAGCGGCGGACGGCGGGACAGCTCGTTGCCAGTCGAGTCCAGGTGGAGGGCGGCCTCGACCTGGGGCCAGAGGAAGACCAGCCGGTCGAGACGCTGGTTCAGGGCGCTGAGCAGCAGCATGAACTCCAGGCGCCGAGCGGTCAGATCGAGCCAGGCCTCGTCCTGGGCCCGGGCGGAGGCGGGGGTGCCCGCGAGCAGCGGGCGCAGCACGGCGAGGACGCGCTCGCGGGTGTCCGAGGAGGACAGCGTGGTCAGCAGGTCCTGAGCCAGGCGCACCAGTTCATCCGTCAGGTTGCCGTACGGGCCTTGGCCACCCAGGGGATCGTCCCGGAAGTCGTCGAACCGTTCGGTCAGTTCGGCACGGTGGGCATCCACCTCCGGCCCGGCCGACTCGGGCTCCGGAGCGTCGTCCTCGTACGCCTCGTACAGCTCCGATTCGTCGGATACCCCGTCCGGAGCGCCGACATCGGGGTCGTGTGCGAACCAGGAGCCGAACAGCTTCTCCTGGAGGGTCCAGGGGCTGAAGTACTCGATGTCGGCCCACTCGCGCAGGTCCGCGTCGGAGATCAGCAGCTTGTACAGGCGGTCCGTGGCGGCGTGGACCACCGTCAGTGAGGCGGACCAGCGCTCGACCTCCTGGTCGGTGAGCGGCAGCCGGCCCTGCCGGCACAGTTCCTCGATGCGGTGGGTCTGCACCTGGTCCAGCCAGGACTCGGGGCCGGGGGAGACCAGCGTCGCCGAGGGCGCGAAGATCTCGTCCAGCTTCATCTGCACCGAGTCGGCCTCGTCGACGACGATGATGTCGCTGCGCAGGCAGGCCAGTTCCAGGTGGCGCAGCCGCTCGTCGCCCAGGTGGCGCGGTACGGCGGACTGTACGAGGCTCGCCGGGTTGGCCACCCAGATCAGGGAGTCGACCAGCTCCCGGGCCGCACGGTGACGCGGGCACACGTACCACAGGGGGCACCCGTGCGGTGTTCCCTTCACCTCAGCCGGACGGTCGTCCTCGGCCGGGGGCCGCCGCTGCCCCGGCCGGTAGGGCTCGGGCAGCGCGGCGGAGTCCGGGTTCTCGTCCTGCGTGTGCTTCTTCTGCGGGTAGAGCGAGGTGCACGGCGCGTCCGCGAGCCGCAGGGGTTGTGCCGCCTCGGTGCCGCGCAGGGCGTCCACCACGCACACGGTGCTCAGGTGGTCGAAGCCCGGGTCGTCGTGGTCCAGCAGGTTGTGCACGCCGCGGGAGGCGAGCCGCCGGTGCAGCCGCTGCACATGGGTCTCCCGTGTGGTCAGACCCAGCACCGGCGTGGCGGTCAGTCCCAGATCGCGGAACAGAGCCGTGAGGCGCAGCTGTTCGGCCACGTCGCCCACGACGAGCGTGGTGCGCAGCGCCGGAGTCCGGCGGGCTCCCCAGACCGCGAGGAGCGTCATCAGGGTCGACTTGCCCGCACCGACCATGCCGGCCAGGTGCAGCAGTCCGTCGAGCCGGAGATCACCCTCCTGCGAGAAGCCCAGCCCGTCCGCGTCGCGCGGGAAGATGTGCAGCTCGGTGAGGCGATCCTCCCAGTGGCCCGGGTTCTCCACCTCGTTCGCCCGCTCCGTCGCGTCCATCCAGCGGGCCGTTTCGACGAGTTCGGCCCGGCTGATCGTGAGCGGCTCACCCTTCCCCGGCCGTCCCGTCTCCGGGGCGTGACCGGGAACGGGGTCGGGACGCAGTTCCTCGGGCAGCGTCACGGAGGTGGGACGGCGCCGGTCGACGAAGGTGGCACGGCCGGGTGGCGCGAGGGGCAGGGCCTTGCGGGCCAGCGGAGGCAGCGCGGCTAGAGCGTCGTCGTACACGGCGAACCGGTCCGAGGCGACGGCCGGCTCACGCCGCCGCGCCGGCCGGTCGAGCGCGAGGACCTCATAGGCCCGAAACCGGTCCGGCAGGCCCCGGTAGGTCTCCAGCGTGCGCTCCCAGGTGCGGCCGCGGCGCAGGTGCCACAGCAGATGGCGGCCCGCGATGAGCATGACCTCGTGTTCGGGCGAGGACACGTATCCCCGGGCGCCGGCGAACTCGTAGCCGCCGAACAGGACGTAGGCACCACGGGCGGGCTCATGCGGCGCGATGTGCTCCAGGATCCGCAGGGCCAGTTCCGCCTGACACAGCAGACTGGGCTTCACGTCGCCGAGTTCGGCGGGCACCTCGTCCCACAAGCGGGCGAGCTCCCTGCTGACCGGGTGATGCCAGCTGTCGCGGTCACGCATCGCCGGTCTCCTCCTTACGCGTGGCTCCGCCGACGCGCGCGAGCCGGTCCTCGGCGCGGGCGAGCAGGTGAGTGTCGGTGAGCAACGGAACTCGGCGGGCGGCGGCCGGGCGGTTGCGCTCATAGGTGGCGATGTAGCCCGGCCGGTCGTCGACACGGTCCTGCGGCACCACCCAGAACGCCTCGTCGTACCGGGGCTCCTGCGGCACCGGCCGGGCAGCCCGCCCCAGGAACGCCGGATGGGCCCAGTCCTTCACATCCACCGCCCACTCCCAGCCGTCGGGAAAGGTGATGTGCACGTCATAGGCGTCGTACGCCGGCCACATCCGCACCTTCAGCCCGAGCGCGGTGAGCCGCCCTTCCAGCTGCACCTCCGCCCGCCCGGGACCGGTGACGAACTGGCGCAACGGCCTGGCCAGCTGCAGCAGTTCACCGGCCTCCTCCTTCGAGATGCGGCGCCCCACCGGCGGCCGGCCCCGGCGGCGGCAGCGGTCCCGCTCGCACCACCAGCCGCCGTCGGGCAGCGGCGTCAGCAGGGTGAGACACCGGCCGCAGGTCGCGTAGACGTCACCGCGCAGATAACTGTCCGGGACGGGGCTGTAGATGCGGCTCAGAAGCTCCTTCACCGGGTCGAGCACATGGTCCATCGACACGGCCCACTCCTCGGCCGAGGTGAGGACGGGCCGGGTGACCAGGAGCCGCCGGAACTCGGTGTACGCGTCCTCCTCGCCGTACTCGCGGCACAACCGCAGCGCGGCGCGGATGATCTCACGGTCGTAGAGAACCAGCGCGCTGTCCGAGAACTGCTCCGCCCACTCGTAGCACAATTCGGTGGGGCGCGAGGAGTCCGGGTCGAGCAGCAGATCATCCGGTCCGGCCGCCTCGGCCGGCAGGTCCACCGGCCAGTCCGCCACCGGTCGCTCGCGGCACCAGGACAGCAGGTCCGGAAGGCTCACCGGAGGCTCGGCCCCGCGCTCCAGACAGGCCAGCACCGTCCGGTCGAGGGCGCGCTGAACCTCGGGCGGGTAGGGCAGGGAGTAGGCCTCGGGGCCGGTGGCCGCGTCGAGCACCGTGAGAGCGGTGGCGAGCGTGCGCATGAGGGGGATGCCGCGATGGGCGGACCAGTCGGCGTCGTGCAGCGGCGTTCCGTCGCCGGTCGTCGCGGTCACCGTGCCTCCAGGTGCGCGCGGCCGGCCGCGCAGTGCGTGAGCACGTCGCAGCCGCCGCAGTGGCCGCCGGGCGTCGGCGCGTACGTCTCGTCCACCGCCCAGGGGCCGGCGAGCCCGGCGATGATGCGGCGTGCTTCGGTCCGGGTGTCCGGATCGCCGGGATCGATCTCCTCGCAGCGCGACTTCCCGGTCCCTTCCGCGTCCAGGTACAGCACCTCCAGCTCGATCAGCGACCGGCGCGGATCACCACCGGGCACTCCGGCGGACATCATCAGCACCGCGAAGGCGAGCTGCGGGTACGTCTCCATCAACGCGCGTCCCTCCCACGGGGGTTTCGCAACCGTTTTCGTCTCGTGCCAGATCCAGCCTCCCGAGCGGGTGTACAGGAGGTCGGGGTCGGCGATCAGGACGACGTCCAGTTCGGGGTCGTACGCGGTCAGGCGTGGCTGCACCCGTACGACCTCGTCGGACGGCAGGCCGTCGAGAGGGCAGGCTCGCTGGTGTTCGGCGAGCAGGGCGAGGGCGGTCGGCAGTTCGGCGGGGGAGAGACCGGGCAGGGCGTCCGGGAGGGGGGCCGTGCGACAGCATCCGTTCTCGTGACGGAGGTTGAGCCACTCGTCGACCGCGCGCCCCCTGCGGATCGGCTCGCTCTCCGGACCCCCCGACTTCAGGTGCAGTACGCGGGTGAGGTGGAACTGCGCGGGGCAGCGCGCATGGACGCGCAGGTCGCTCGCCGATACGGAGCGGCGGGTGCGGGGGCGGCGTGGCCCGGGCACCCCGAGAACGCCGGGAGTCCGGGGCGGCTGCTCGCACGCGACCAGACCTTCGCAGCGTGTGCAGCTGGAGCCGGGGTTGAGCCGGTCGTCCTCGATCACCCGGCGCAGCACCGGCTTGGCGTGCTCGGTGAACCGCCGCTCGGCCTCGTCGGCGTCCCAGTCGGCCAGCACGTCGTGATCGCCGCTGCCGCAGCCGATGCCGATGATCCGGACGCGCTGCGGGCGGACGGTGCTGCCGGGCGCCGGACGGAAGATGTCCCGGAATGCCGACTGGGAGGGGATGCCCGTCACTGCCACGGCCGCCGCCTCCGCGATCTCGGCGGACGGCCGGTCCCCCTTGACGGAATTCACGGACAGCAGCCACAGCTCACGTTCCGACCCGTCGGCGGACGCGTACCGTCGTCCCCACGCCGTGCGCTCGTAGCGGATCGCCCCGCGGGCGTCCGGGACCTCGCGCTGGGTGATGGCCGTCCACTGGGCGCGGACCGGCAGAGTCGGCGGGCGCCCGAGCACGCGCCGCTGCGCTTCGCGCGCCGTGCGCGCCAGCAGGTAGGACCGAACGGCTGATTCGGCCCAACTCACGTGTCCGGCGTGGTACTTCTGATTCCCCAGAAGCCGCGTCAAGGCGCTGTCGACGTCCTCTCCCTCGTGCTCGATCGCGTCCAGGACGCTCATGACCGGCCCGAGGGCGAAGTCCTCGACGGGCTTGCCCCGCGGGCGCGGCGGAACCTGCCCGAGCAGCGCCCTGGCGCGCAGGGCGTTGCCGCGCGGGCAGTCCTGAGAGTCCTCGCGCAGCAGTGGCAGCGAGGTGCGGATGAGCCGGATGTCTCCGTTCGTTCCGGGCGGAGGCAGGTGGAGCGACACGATGCACCCCTTACGGGCGTGGTGAGACGAGAGCACCAACGCACCCAGAGAAGCGTATGTTTGTGAACTTAGTCAAGCGATTGACTCGATGTGATCCGTGAACCGCTACAGTGTGACTGACACCAGGTCATGAACAGCCGGGGGTGAGGCGTGGAAGCCGGGGAAGTCCTCGACGACCGCTACCGAGTCAATGAGGCGCTCGACCAGGGCGGCATGGGCACCATCTGGACGGCCACCGATCTGGGAACCGGGCAGTTGGTCGCCGTCAAGGTGCTGCGGCTCGACGCTTACACACAGGGCCGATTCACTCCGGCAGAGCGCGCGCGACGCCGGGTCGAGCTGCTGAAACGGTTCGAACGCGAGGGTGTCGTCCTCGAGGAACTGAAGCACCCTGGGATCCCGCGTCTGCTGCACCGTGGCTACCTGGGTGAGGAGCCGTACCTCGTCATGGAATACGTCGAAGGGGTCAGCCTGCGCGAACTCCTGGACATGCGCCGGCCATTCCCGTTCGACGCCGCTGTCGCCATCGCCGTCCAGGTCGCCGAAGCCCTGGGGCACGCGCACGCGAACGGCGTCGTGCACCGCGACCTGAAACCGGGCAACGTGGTCATCGCCTCCGCGGACGGAGCGGTGAAGCTGCTCGACTTCGGTATCGCCTACCTCACCGATCCCGACGCGACCCGTTACACCGCACTCGGTGCGACCCCGGGCAGCGCCGGGTACATGGCTCCGGAACAGCTGCGGGGCCAGCAGGACATCTCCGCCTCGGTGGACCTCTACGCGTTCGGCTGTGTGCTGTTCGAACTCCTCACCGGAGAGAAGCCCTTCGAGGACAAGCCGGACCGGAACAAGGACACCCAGCACCTCGAGGACCTGCCGCCGCGCCTGCGGAGCATCAATGTCGGCATTCCGGAGGAACTGGACGACCTGGCCTGGGACCTCCTCGCCAAGGCCCCGGCGGACCGCCCCGAGACCATCGACGAAGTGCTGGGCGTTCTTCGTGACTTCCTGCCGAATCCGGGCGACCCGGCCCCGGATCCGGAACTGGATCCGGACCCGACCGCGCGCTATCGGCTGCGGGAGAGCTCGGTGGCCGGCGCGGCGGACACGCGGCTCACCCCCCGTGCCGCATCACGACGTCCGGTCCGCCGTCGTGGCGGGTGGCTGGGACGCAACCAGTTCGCGGGGCGGATCGCCCGGGCCCGGGCGGAACTGCTCGCCGACGGTCCTGGCGACCGCTGCGCCGAGCTCCTCGACCTGCTGCCCAAGGCGGTGTCGGACTGGGGTGCCCGCGAGCCGATCGTCCTGGAGGGGCGGCTGGTGTGTGCCGACGCCGCCCGGCTGGACGGTCGTACGGGTGAGGCGAAAGAGCAGTACCAGCACGTGGCCGAGAACGGAGACCCCTCGGATCCTCTCGTACTGGAGGCCCGTCTCGGGGTTGCCGAATGCCTGATGCCCGAGGGGGACTTCGCCGGGGCGTTCAGCGGCTGGCGCGCGGTGGTGCACAGCTTGTCTCTCGTCGCCGTACCGCATTCCGACCGGCTGACGAACCGCTGCCGCGAGGTCGCCGTCGAGCTGGCTGAATCCGGTTACGAAGCGCGGGTGACCGACCTCCTCGCCCGGCTGCCCGAGCTGTAGCCGGATCAGTTCCGGGGAAGGTGCCCCGCGGCCAGCAGGTCCCCCAGCGCCCGGCTCAGCTCACCGCCCACGCTCTTCATATCGGTCATTTCGCGTTCGAAGGTGGTGATCTTCCGGTAGATGTCCCCGTACCGTCGCTGTTCCTCCAGCGAGAGCCTCGGGATGTGCAGACGCCGCACGTCGATGCGTGACGTGGTGGACGCGTGAGTGCCGGCTCTGTGCACATTGGCCGGGGCACGCAAGCAGCCGGACAGGAACCATGGGTCGAGAACGGCGGGATTCGCCCTGAGCGCCGCGAGCTGGGGCCCCAGGACGGACGGGGCGTCGGTGTCCACCCGTACGTCGAAGGCCCGGGCCAGCACCGAGACGATGACGTCCTGGGACGCTGTGACCGTGAGCGAGCCGTCCTGCTCGCCCGCCGCGACGGCTGACGCCGGAAGCCACAGCTGCGCCTGCCCGGACAGCGGAGCACCTGTGAGGACGCGCGCCTCGTCCTCCTGGCGTTCCCCGCGGCGCACCAGAGACTCTGGCAGCCCCTGCCCGGTCCGGATCTCCAGGGCTCCGGCTCGTTCCAGCTCGCCGACGCTGATGAGCGGAACCGTCTCGTCGCCGTCTGCGGGTACGAGTGCCGAGAGGGCGTCGGCGGCATCGCGAAGTTCCCTCATATGCACGTCGAACCGTGTCCAGAGGCGCCTGAGGTCGACGATGGTGGCGGCCCGTGTCCTCGGAACACGCCGCGCAGGCGTGAGGTCCACCTGGTCGTCCAGCAGGTCGACCACGGGCACCGAGACGCTTCCCAGCGTGCTTGTACCGCCGAGAACCCCCACGATCTGCGCCGTCACGGCGGACCAGTCGATGCCGCCTCTGTCGACGGACACGGGACGGGCGGTGTGTGTGGTGTCCACGAACGTGAGCTCCGCTCGGTCTGCTCCGCCCGGGCCTTCGGCACCGTCCGCGCACAGGATCCACAGATGCAGCCCGACGCCGTAAGGCGGGGCGGCACCGGGCGGCAGGGCGATCACGGTCCGGAGCACGCCGGACCGCAGGAGACCGGCCCGGATCCGGCGACCCGCGCGGCGCGCCGCCACAGCGGGCGGCAACACGAGAACCGCAACGCCGCCAGGAGCCAGAGCTGCCGCGGCATGCTGTACCCAGGCGAGTTCCGGCTCGGTGCGCGGAGGCTGCCCGTACACCCAACGCGGGTCTGTGGCGAGATCCGCGTGACCCCAGTCACGCTCGTTCGACGGCGGGTTGGAAAGGACCACATCGGCCTGCGCTCCGGGGTGGGCATCGGCCCGCAACGTGTCACACGCTGCCAACGAGACGTTGGACAGGTCACGCTCGGCGAACCCGCCGACCGCCAGGCGCGCCTTGGCCAGCTCCACAAGAACCGCGTCGCTGTCCTGGCCCAGGAATCTCCATCCCACCGCATGGTCAGCACCCCACTGTCGGCCGGCTGCGACGAGCAACGTTCCCACCCCGCACGCAGGATCCAGCACGGTCCGTACAGGTCCGGGGTGATTCATGGCTGCGGCTTGGGCCATGAGCTCGGCCAGCTGCACCGGAGTCGTTGTGATCTGCCGCACGTGCGTCCGGAGCCATCGCTCCAAAAGGAGGTCGAAGGCCCTGTGCTCCTCGTCCTGCTCTGCCAGCTCGAGAGTGCGTTCCAGAAGGCGAGTCTGACGCTGATCAAGGAGCGGCCCCACCGCCGGCCTGCCCGTCTTGACGCCGCTCTGCCGGAGTCCTACCTGGGCCACCAGCAGGCCCGTCGTTTCCCGGTCGCCCAGGGACTCGTATTCCGGCCAGAGCCGGTCGAGCGGGTTCAGCGCCGTCTTGAGTTTGTTCTCCCGCCTGAGCCACTCCTCGACTTGCGGAAGTGAGAACTGCGGGCTCGTGTCGGTGCCGCCGACAGGAGAGGGGAAGTTGTCGTACCGTCGCCGCCAATTGCTGACGGCGGCGCGCCCGACCCCCGCGATGCGGGCGATCTCCGCCAGGGTGACGACAACCGGGGGCGACCCTGCGGTCGTGGACATGATCTCCTCCGGAGCTCGTGGCGGCCTCGCGCCTAATGGATCCGTGATCACCTGCGTATGAGGGGGCGCATTGTTTGACTGAGTTTACGCACATGGTGGGGCCCACACTGCGCGCCTCACATTGCTCGCTCGGCCGGTCCGGGGCGGTCGCATGTCCCGGTGAGGCGAGGCCCTACGCCGAGTGGACGAGTTGGCGATCCCTTGAAGTGGCTGCTCGAGGCGTGCGTTTGATGAGCGTTCCTTGTGCGCCTGCCGTCGTTGTGGTGATGTGGGGGCGTCGCAGGCCGCGGTGCGTTCGCCCACGGGTGGGGATGGGTGTTCGACCAGGGGGTACGCGCGCACGCCGGTGCTTGTTCACGCGTCTCCCGCCAGGACGCCCCGGCCGTCCGTCCCCAGTGACCGCTCCGTCACCCGCGCCAGATGCCGCCCGAACACCTCCCGCGCCTCCGCCGTCAGCGTCCGCAGCGACACCAGGGCTGTGATGACCACGTCGCACAGTTCCGCCTGTACGTCGTCCCAGGTGTGGGTGACGCCCTTGCGCGGGTTCTGGCCGGTCGCGCCGATCACCGCCTCGGCGACCTCGCCGACCTCATCCGACAGCTTCAGGATCCGCAGCAGCAGATCCTCCCGGCCGCTGGCCGGGCGGTTGGCGTCCAGCCAGGTCCACAGGTCGTCGATGGAGTCCCAGAGGTCGGTCCGGGCAGGGGCGGACGGGGAAGGGGCGGACGTCGCGTGGTCGTTCATGGGGGCAGAGCCTGCCATGGGGGTCTGACAACGAGGGGCGGGAGGAAGCGTCACCGGGAGCGATGAGTCCGCCCCGCTTCGCGGGTCATCACCTCCACCCGTCGAACGAGAGATGATCCATGGACCTGTCTCGGGATCACCTGCCCCAAGGCGACCTGAAGCTGCTCGAGACCGACGTCGCCCAGCGGCTCCTGCACTCGACCATCCCCGCGCGCCTGGCCTACATGGCCGTCGACGGGACACCCAGGGTGATATCGACCTGGTTCGTCTGGGACGGTGGCGAGCTGGTCATGGCCACATTCATCCACTGCCCCTCGCTGGGGATCAGCCGGCCGACCCGGCGGCTGCGTGCCCTGCGGGCTAACCCGGACGTGGCCGTCACGATCGACACGGAACCCCAGCCGCCGCCGGACGTCATGCTGAGCGGCCGGGTCTCGGTCACCGAGGTCGACGGCATGGTGCCGGAACAGTAGCGGGCGGCGCGCCGCTATCTGGGTGAGGAGGGCGGAGCGTCCTACGTCGCCCAGGCCCGACACCCCGAGACGAGGATGGCGCGTATCGCACTTCGGCCCACCTGGGCGGGCCTACTGGACTTCCGGGACCGGCTCCCGGCGTCATGGGAGGCTGACCAGGCGTCGTCGGCCTCCTGCCTACTCCTCGAACAACGGCTCCTGCTCGCCCTCCTTCTCCTTGCGCAGTCGCCTGCCGCGCGCCCCCACGACCAGCACCACGCCCGCCGCCGTCGCCGCCAGTGCCGTCGGCACCATCCAGCCCCGGTCGAAGCGGTGGCCGAGTACGTGGTCCAGGGACAACCGGCCCGGCCCTGCCACCGCGATGCCCGTGGCGGCCAGGCCCAGGGACGCGGCGTACTCGTAGCCGCCGCTCTGGTTGAAGAAGCCGGCCGGTGCGTGCACCGCGGCCGCGCCCGCCATCGCGCCGGCCGCCGCCGCGCCCGCCGCCGGGGTGGCCAGGCCCAGCGCCAGCAGCGTGCCGCCGCCGGCCTCCGCGAGGCCCGCCGCCGTCGCGCTGGCCCGGCCCGGGGCGTAGCCGACGGACTCCATGAACTCGCCGGTGCCCTGGATCCCGCCCCCGCCGAACCAGCCGAACAGCTTCTGCGCGCCGTGCGCCGCCAGCACACCGCCCGTTCCCAGCCGGAGCAGCAGCAGGCCCAGATCACGTCGGTCGTAGCTCGTCACGTCGTCTCCGTCTCCGGGAACAGACAGCAGGAACATTTCCCACGCTCGCCTCGCGGTTCTTCACGCTCGCCTCGCGTTCCCCTCCGCGTGTCCACCGTCGCACCCCTGACGCCCGGCGACACCCGGCGGGCCCGCCCGGGCCGCCGTTCGGGTGGCGCGGGTGGCGCGCCGCAGCGGCCGGTACGAGGCTGGCGTGCATGACGATTCAGACCACCCGCCTCAGCGACCCGGCCGTCCGTGCCTTCGTCACCGCCGTCAACCACCACGACCGCGAGGGCTTCATGGCGATCCTCGCGCCCGGCGCGACCATGGCGGACGACGGTGCCGACCGCGACCTCGCCGACTGGATCGACCGGGAGATCTTCTCCTCCCACGGCCACATGGAGGTCGACAACGAGTCCAACGGCGGCCGTTCCCTCATCGCCCGCTACAGCAACGACACCTGGGGCGAGATGCGCACACGGTGGAGCTTCACCATCGACGAGGACGGCAGGATCTCCCGCTTCGAGACCGGCCAGGCCTGAACCGCTTCGAGACCGGTCAGGCCCGAAATTCCGGTTCCGAAATCCCGAAGTCCCACATCCCGAAATCCCAAGCGGGACCTTGCCTTCGCGTGCGCTCCAACACCTAGCGTCCCGGTCATGGAGACCGACAGGAACGACAGGAACGACAGGACCACACGAACACTGGGACGCACCGGCATCGAGGTCAGCGCCCTCGGCTTCGGCTGCTGGGCGATCGGCGGCGAGTGGCAGTCCACCGACGGGCAGCCGCTGGGCTGGGGCAGGGTCGACGACGAGGAGTCCGTACGGGCGATCCGGCGCGCCCTCGACCTGGGCGTCACCTTCTTCGACACCGCCGACACTTACGGCACCGGGCACAGCGAGCGCCTGCTGGGCCGGGCCCTCGGCACACGCAGGGACGAGGTCCTCCTCGCCACCAAGTGGGGCAACGTCTTCGACGAGGAGACCCGCACGCTCACCGGAAGCGACGACTCCCCGGCGTACGTCCGCCGCGCGCTGACCGCCTCCTTGCGCCGCCTCGGCACCGATTACGTGGACCTGTATCAGTTCCATCTCGCCGACGCCGATCCCGAGCGCGCCGCCCAACTTCGCGACGTGTGTGAGGAGTTGGTGCGCGAGGGGCTGATCCGGGCCTACGCCTGGAGCACCGACGACCCCGCCCGCGCCGCCGTGTTCGCCAAGGGGCCGAACTGCGCCGCCGTCCAGCACTCCGCCAACGTCCTGCAGGACGCACCCGAGATGCTCCGGCTGTGCGAGGAGGCGGACCTCGCCGGTGTCGTGCGCAGTCCGCTCGCCATGGGGCTGCTGACCGGCAAGTACGCCGCCGGGCGGGCGCCCGGAGACGGAGACATCCGCAGCAGGCCGCCGGCCTGGCTGCAGGGCTTCGGGGACGGAACCGGCGCCGACCCGCAGTGGCTCGCCCGCATCGACGCCCTCAAGGACGTCCTCACCAGCGGGGGCCGTACGCTCGCCCAGGGCGCCCTGGCCTGGCTGTGGGCGCGCAGCCCGCGCACCGTGCCGATCCCGGGCTTCCGCTCGGTGGCCCAGGCCGAGGAGAACGCGGGCGCGCTGGAGAAGGGCCCGCTCACCGTGGAGCAGATGCGAGAGGTCGAGCGGATCCTCGGGCGCTGAGGAGCGCCCAGAGCGTGAAAGGCGAAGAGCGCGCAGACCGTGAAAGGCGAAGAGCGCGCAGGCCGTGAAGGGCCGAGAGCGCCCAGACCGTGAAGGACCGAGGCCGACGAACGCGGCAGCCGTTCCACGTACCGGTGCGTACCCCGCGGTCCCGCGCGGAGTCCACCCCCGCCCGGTGCGTGGAACGGCTGCCGCCTCCCCCCGGAAGGTGGTCGACGGAAGCCCCCTGCCCCAAGTGTGAAGCTTTGGTGGAGGCAGGCTTGAGCATAAGTCCGCGACCGGCCGGAATGGTGCGGAGTCCGGGATTCCGCTTGTGCAAGTTGAAGAAGTGACGGTCGCGGGCGGGTCCTCAGCCGCGCCCCACGTACGGCATCGTCGTCGCCAGTACGGTCGCGAACTGCACATTCGCCTCCAGCGGCAGCTCCGCCATGTGCCGGACCGTGCGTGCCACGTCGGCGACGTCCATGACCGGTTCCGGGGCGACCTCCCCGTTTGCTTGCAGCACTCCCTTCTGCATACGGGCCGTCATGTCGGTCGCCGCGTTGCCGATGTCGATCTGGCCGACGGCGATCCGGTACGGCCGCCCGTCCAGCGACAGCGACTTGGTCAGACCGGTCAGCGCGTGCTTGGTCGCGGTGTAGGCGACCGAGTGCGGGCGGGGCGCGTGCGCCGAGATCGAGCCGTTGTTGATGATCCGGCCGCCCTGCGGGTCCTGCTCCTTCATCTGCCGGTACGCCGCCTGCGCGCACAGGAACGCCCCGTTGAGGTTGGTGTCCACCACATGCCGCCAGGCCTCGTACGACAGCTCCTCGACCGGCACCCCGCCCGGCCCGAACGTCCCCGCGTTGTTGAACAGCAGGTCGACCCGCCCGAAGCGTTCGACGGTGGCGGCGAAGAGTGCTGTCACGTCCTCGGGGCGGGACACGTCCGTCCGTACGGCGATCGAGGCTGAGGCGCCCTCGGGCACCAGCGTCGCCGTCTCCTCCAGCGTCTCCACGCGGCGGCCCGCCAGCGCCACCGACCAGCCGGCGCCCAGCAGTTCCACGGCGACCGCGCGGCCGATGCCGGAGCCCGCGCCGGTCACCACGGCGATCCTCGACCGGCCGTCCGACAGCCCGTCCTGCCCGTCCCGCCTGTCCGTTTGCATGGCATTCATGGGCCCGCAGCGTACGGGAGGGTCCGCCATCCGGAGCTCATGCGCCCGTCATGTGGGTGTTGTGTACGTGCCAATCCAGGGTCGTCCCCGGCCACTCCAATGCCCCCTGCATCCATGCGACAGGGGAGGACCGGATGACACCCGAAGCACGCCCGTCCCAGCACGCCCCCGAACTCCGCGCCGCCGCGCGGCACATCGGCCGCCGCCGCTTCCTGACCGCCACCGGCGCCGCCGCCGCGCTCGCCTTCGCGACCAACCTGCCCACCGCCGGAGCGGCTTCCGCCGCCGAACTCGACGCCGCGAAGATCACGGACGACCCCTTCACCCTCGGCGTCGCCTCCGGCGACCCCCTGCCGGGCTCCGTGCTCCTGTGGACCCGGCTCGCCCCCGCCCCGTACCAGCCCGACAGCGGACTGCCCGCCGAACGGATCACGGTGCACTGGGAGCTGGCCCACGACGACCGCTTCCGCCGCATCGCCAGAAGGGGCACCGCCACCGCCCACCCCGAGTTCCACCACAGCGTGCACGTCACGGTGAGCCACCTCGACACCGACCGGGTGTACTACTACCGCTTCCGGGCGGGCAGTTGGGTGAGCCCGACCGGCCGCACCCGCACCGCGCCCGCCCCGGGGAGCCACGCCACCGCGCTCACCCTCGCCGCCGTCTCCTGCCAGGCGTACCACGACGGCTACTACACCCCGTACGCCCATCTCGCCGCCGACGACGTCGACCTCGTCTTCCACCTCGGCGACTACCTCTACGAGTACGCGGTCAACTCCGTGGGAGGCCGGCGGAACTACACCGACCGCACGCTCCCCGCCCTCTTCAACCGCGAGACGGTGACCCTGGAGGACTACCGCCTGCGGTACGCGCTGTACAAGTCCGACCCCGACCTGAGGGCCGCGCACGCCGCACACCCCTTCGTCGTCACCTGGGACGACCACGAGACCGAGAACAACTACGCCGACGGCATCCCCGAGAACACCGTCCCGCCGGAGGAGTTCCTGCTGCGCCGCGCCTCCGCCTACCGCGCCTACTGGGAGAACCAGCCCCTGCGCCGCCCCCAGCGGCCCGAGGGCCCCGACATGCGGCTCTACCGGCGTCTGCACTGGGGCCTGCTCGCGCAGTTCGACGTCCTGGACACCCGCCAGTACCGCTCCGACCAGGCCTACGGCGACAGGGCCCACGTCCCCGGCCCCGAGTCCGACGACCCGGCGCGCACCATGACCGGCGAGACGCAGGAGCGGTGGCTGCTCGACGGCTGGCGGGCCTCGCGGGCGCTGTGGAACGTCGTACCGCAGCAGGTCATGTTCTCCCGGCGGAACATGGACCTGACCACGCCGTCGCGGGTGTCCATGGACGCCTGGGACGGCTACCGGGCCTCGCGTCGGCGCGTCCTCGACGGAGCGAAGGCGGCCGGCGTCGAGAACCTGATGGTGCTCAGCGGGGACGTGCACTCGGCGTACGCCTTCGACATCAAGGACGACTTCGACGACCAGACGTCGCCGACGCTCGGCACGGAGATCGTGGCGACCTCCGTCTCCAGCGGCAGGGACGGCGCCGACCGGCCCGCGAACTGGAACACCTACATGACCGCCAACCCGCACCTGAAGTTCTACAACGGGCGGCGCGGCTATGTGACGGTCACGCTCGGGCAGGAGCAGGCCCGCGCCGACTTCAAGACCGTGCCGTACGTGACCACGCCCGGGGCGCCGGTCACGACGGCCGCGTCCTTCGTGACGGAAGTGGGCGAGCAGGGGCTCAAGCCGGCGTGAGTTCCGGCTCGCCCGTCTCGCTGGGGTAGCGGACGCCGATGCGGTCCCGGATGGCGTCGAGCGTCCGCATCACGGCGAGGGTGCCGTCCAGCGGGACGAGCGGGGACTCGGTCTCCCCGGCGCGCAGGGCGCGCATCACCTCGCGGGCCTCGTGGCGGAACGTGTTGTACGGGCCGTCCGCCGGGTCGGCCGCGAACTCCTCGGGCTCGCGGCCGTCCCGGTGCAGCACGATGCGGTCGGGGTGGAAGAAGGTGTGCGGAACGTCGATGCGGCCGTGCGAGCCGGTGACCGACGCGGTGCGGGGCGTGCCGCTGACGATGGAGCAGTGCACCGAAGCGAGAGCACCGCTCTCCCAGGAGAGCACCGCTCCCGTCTGGAGATCGATGCCCTCGTCCGAGAGCAATGCTCTCGCCGTGACGTCCGCGGGCTCACCGAGCAGCAGCTGCGCGAACGACACCGGATACACCCCGAGGTCCAGCAGCGCGCCGCCGCCCTGCGCCGGGTCGCGCAGCCGGTGCGCGGGCGGGAAGGGCCCGGCGATCCCGAAGTCGGCCTGCACGGTCCGCACCTCGCCGATCGCGCCGTCGTCCACCAGCTCCTTCACGCGCCGGATCAGCGGGTTGCAGTACATCCACATCGCTTCCATCAGGAAGCGGCCGTGCTCCCGCGCCAGCGCGACCAGTTCCTCCGCCTCGCGCACGTTCAGCGTGAACGGCTTCTCGCACAGCACGCTCCGCCCGGCCGCCAGGCACAGGCCGGCCGCCGCGCGGTGTGCCGAGTGCGGGGTGGCGACGTACACGACATCGATGTCGGCGTCCTGGGCGAGCGCGTTCCAGTCGCCGTACGCCCGCTCGATCCCGAACCGCTCGGCGAACACCCGCGCCGACGCCTCGGACCGCGAGGCCACCGCCACGACCTCCGCGTCCGGCAGGTCCAGCAGGTCCGCCGTGAACGCGGCCGCGATCCCGCCCGTCGCCAGAATCCCCCACCGCACGCTGTCCGCCGTCATCTACGCCCCACCCTCGCTGTTGCGGTTTCAAGCAGTCTGTACGACCTGAGAGCATAGGTGCCGGATCCGTGGAAAGGGAGGGGCACATGCCCGAGGGTGGGGCGTCCATACCGAACACACCATCGAGCACGACACCGAGCACAGCACCGGACACCACACCGGACACAGCATCGGGCACAGCGTCGGGCACAACTCCGACCACAGAGTCTCAGGCGGCCGTACCGAAGACCGGAACGGCCGCCGCTTCCGCGGTGGTCCGCCGCACCAGCCTCCTGGTCACCCTCATCCTCGGCGGCCTGACCGCCACGCCCCCGCTGGCGATGGACATGTACCTCCCCGCGCTCCCGGAGGTCACCAGGTCCCTGCACGCGCCCGCCGCGACCGTCCAGCTCACCCTCACCGCCTGCCTGGCGGGCATGGCACTCGGCCAGCTGGTCGTCGGGCCGATGAGCGACCGGTGGGGACGCCGGCGCCCGCTGCTGGCCGGGCTCGCCGTCTACGTCGTCGCCACCGTGCTGTGCGCGCTCGCGCCCACCGTGGAGGTCCTGGTCGCCTTCCGGCTGGTGCAGGGCCTCGCGGGCGCGGCCGGGATCGTCATCGCGCGGGCCGTGGTCCGCGACCTGTACGACGGCGTGGCCATGGCCCGCTTCTTCTCCACCCTCATGCTGATCTCGGGGGTCGCCCCGATCGTGGCGCCGCTCATCGGCGGGCAGATCCTGCGCGTGACGGACTGGCGGGGCGTGTTCGTCGTCCTGACGGTGCTCGGGGTGCTGCTGGCGGCCGTGGTCTGGGCGAAGCTGCCCGAGACGCTGCCGGCCGCCGACCGCCACGGCGGGGGCGTCGGCGAGGCCCTGCGCGCGATGCGCGGACTGCTCGCCGACCGGGCCTTCGCCGGGTACACGTTCGCGGGCGGTTTCGCGTTCGCCGCGCTGTTCGCCTACATCTCGGCGTCCCCGTTCGTGATCCAGGAGATCTACGGCGCCTCCCCGCAGATGTTCAGCCTGCTGTTCGGCATCAACTCGGTGGGCCTGGTCGTCGTGGGCCAGATCAACGGCAAGGTCCTGGTCGGCCGGGTGGGCCTGGACCGGGTGCTGGCCGTCGGCCTCGCCGTCGTCATCGTCGCCGCGACCGCGCTGCTGCTGATGTCCCTGGGCGTCTTCGGCGAGGTCGGGCTCGCCCCCGTCGCCGCCGCGCTGTTCGTCCTGATGTCCGCGATGGGCATCACCCTGCCCAACACCCAGGCACTCGCCCTGATGCGTGTCAAGCACGCCGCCGGCTCCGCGTCCGCCCTGCTCGGCACGTCCTCCTTCCTGATCGGCGCGGTCGCCTCCCCGCTCGTCGGCATCGCCGGCGAGGACACCGCCGTCCCGATGGCCGTCGTCCAACTGGCCGCCGCACTGGTGGCGCTGGCCTGCTTCGTGGGACTGTGCCGACCCTGGACGAGTACACACGCGGAGGGAGCGGGGAGCTGAGCGCACCGCGACTGCGCCACGGCACACCGGAGCGCGCCGGGCTCGACCCCGGGGAACTCCGCCGCCTCGTCCGGGAGGTCCGCGCCCTCACCACCGGGGAGCGCCCCTGGGCGGCGGGCGCCGTCGTGGTCGTCGGGCGGGGGCCGGTGATCGCCGTCGAGGAGGCGGCGGGCTGGGCCGTGCGGTACGCGGCGTACGACGAGCAGACGGACACGGGCGTGGAGCTGCCGCCCGGGGAGCGCGTGCCGATGACCGTCGAGACGCCGTTCGACCTGGCGTCCCTGACGAAGCTGTTCACCTCGGTGGCCGCCGTGCAGCAGATCGAGCGCGGCACGCTGGGCATCGACGCCCGGGTGGGCGCCTACCTGCCGGACTTCACGGCCGCCGCCCGGCACGGCATCACCGTACGGCAGCTGCTCACCCACACCTCCGGGCTGCGCCCCGAGCTCCCGCTGTACGACTGCGCCGACGACGCGGAACGCCTGGCGATGCTGCGCGCCGAGCCGCCTGCCGGGATGCCCGGCACCTACTGCTACTCCGACCTGAACATGCTCCTCCTCCAGCACGTCCTGGAACGCCTCACCGGCCGCACGCTCGACACCCTCGTCCACGACGGCATCACCCGGCCGCTCGGCATGACGGCGACGGACTTCGGGCCGTGCCCGGGCGCGGCGGCCACGGAGGACCAGCGGCGGCCGTGGGCCAAGGCGGACCGGGGGATGCTGCGGGGTGAGGTCCACGACGAGAACGCGTGGGCGCTGGGCGGGGTGGCCGGCCACGCGGGCCTGTTCTCGACGGGCCGGGACCTGGCGGTGTTCTGCCGCGCCCTGCTCACGGGCGGCTCCTACGGCCCGGCCCGCGTCCTCGGCCCGGACTTCGTGGAACTCCTCTTCACCCCGCCGGGCCTCGGCTTCGCCCTGGACCAGCCGTGGTTCATGGGCGAGCTCGCGGGCCGCGGCGCGGCGGGCCACACGGGCTTCACGGGCACGTCGCTGGTACTGGACCCGGCGACCGACACGTTCCTGATCCTGCTCGCCAACGCGGTCCATCCGCGCCGGCGGGAGCCGGACAGCCGACCGCGGGCGGCGGCGGGGACGCGGCTGGCGCGGGCGGTGCGCGGGGCGTAGGGGCACGCGACCCCGGGGCGTCGGTGACCTGAGAGAATCGCACGGTGAACGCCCCCGCACTCCCGGCCGCCGAAACCCTCCGCACCGCCCTCGCCGGTCTGCTCGACGGGATCCCCCCGAAGCAGGCCGCGCAGGCCGTCGAGCGGCTGATCGCCAACTACCGGGGGAGCATCCCGACGGACGCGCCCGTGCTGCGGGACCGGGCGGACGTGGCCGCGTACGCCGCGTACCGGATGCCCGCCACCTTCGAGGCGGTGCGGTCGGCGCTGGCGGCGTTCGCGGACGCCGTTCCCGGCTGGGTGCCGGGCAGCCACGTGGACGTGGGCGGCGGCACCGGCGCGGCGACCTGGGCGGTGAGCGACACCTGGGACGGGGAGCGGCCCGTGACCGTCCTCGACTGGGCGGAGCCCGCGCTCGCGCTCGGCCGGGAGATCGCCGCCGCCAACCCCGCCCTGAAGGACGTACGGTGGCAGCGCTCTCGGATCGGAGCGGCGCTCACCATCGAGAGCACTGATCTCGTCACCGTGTCCTACGTCCTCAACGAGCTCACCGAACCCGCCCGCGCGGCCGTGGTCGACGCGGCCGCGTCCGCCGCGCAGGCCGTCGTGATCGTCGAACCCGGCACCCCCGACGGCTACGCCCGCGTCATCGAGGCCCGCGACCGCCTGGTCACCGCCGGGTTCCGTATCGCCGCGCCCTGCCCGCACAGTGCCGCCTGCCCCATCGTGCCCGGCAGCGACTGGTGCCACTTCGCGGCCCGGGTCAGCCGCTCCTCCCTGCACCGCCAGGTCAAGGGCGGCTCCCTGGCGTACGAGGACGAGAAGTTCAGCTACGTCGCCGCAGCCCGCTTCCCGGTCGCCCCGGCCCCCTCCCGTATCGTCCGCAAGCCGCAGATCCGCAAGGGCCAGGTCCTCCTCGACCTGTGCGAGACCGAGCCGTCCCTGCGCCGGTCCACCGTCACCAAGCGCCACGGCCCTCTCTACAAGGCGGCCCGGGACGCCGACTGGGGCGACGCCTGGCCCCCCGCGGAGGACTGACGCCCAGCATGTGTCCGGCTCCGCCTCGGCTCATGAGGAACTCCTTCCGTACGGTGGCCACGTGCGACCACTCATGAAACGAGACGGATCGTCTCGCTTAAACGCGCTCCACTCTCCGGCGAGACGCACCGTCTTGTCAAGCTGATAAATTCGCCCCATGGCCACACACAAGTCCGCCCAGCCCGCGCCCACCCGGCCCGCCCCCGACTCCACCCGTCGCAGTGAGAAGTCCCGGCGCGCCATCTACGACGCCGCCCTCGCCCTGGTCGCGGAGGTCGGCTACCCCAAGACCACCATCGAGGGCATCGCCGCCCGCGCCGGTGTCGGCAAGCAGACCATCTACCGCTGGTGGTCCTCGAAGGCGGACGTCCTGATGGAGGCGTTCCTCGACCTCGGGGAGCAGGCGTCGCGGGAGGCGGGCCAGGAGCAGCCGTACGCCATCCCGGACACCGGTGACATCGCCGCCGACCTCAAGGCCGTTCTGCGCGCCACCGTCGACGAGCTGAAGGACCCCCGCTTCGAGGCCCCGTCCCGCGCCCTCGCCGCCGAGGGCGTCGTCAACGAGGAACTCGGCCGGGAGTTCGTGGCCAAGCTCCTCAGCCCCTCGCTCCAGCTCTACGTCGACCGGCTGCGCGCCGCCCAGGAGGCCGGCCAGGTGCGCCCCGACATCGACCCGCGCATCGCCCTGGAGCTCTTCGTCTCCCCGCTCGCCCAGCGCTGGCTGCAGTACACGGGCCCGATCTCGTACGAGTACACCGACACGCTCGTCGACTACGCCCTCTACGGCCTCGCGCCCCGCTGAACATCCTGCTGAGCACCCCGCTGATCACCCCGCACCGGATGCCGGGCCAGCCGCCCCGGCGCGTCCGTGATGATCCCGTCGCAGCCCAGCGCGAGGGCCCGGTCCCGCTGCCGCGGGGTGAGGACCGTGTGCGCCCACACCCGGGGAATCCCGGACCGCACCGCCCGCACCAGGTCCGCGTCCCGCGCCTTGATGTCGACGTCCAGGAGATCCACGTACGACCGCCACCGCTCGGGCCGGTCCGTGCGCAACTGCCGTGCCGAGCGCCACAGTTGTGTCAGCAGGCCCATGCGGTGCGCGCGCCGGGCCACCTCGGGGTCGTTGGAGTTGACGAAGACCGAGCGGGTCAGGCCCCGGGCCCGGATCAGCGCGGCCAGCGGGCCGAGGCCGCGCGGGTCCTTGGCCTCCAGCATCAGCACGATCCGCCCGCCGAGACGGTCCAGCACCTCCGCCACCGTCGGCGGCCGCTCCGACCGCCAGCTCCCGGGCAGCGACGCCCGGGGACGCAGCCGTACGCCCTGCCACTCCCGCAGGTCCAGGCGGTGCACCTCGCCGCCGAGGAACGTGGCCCGGTTCAGCGTCGGGTCGTGCATGACCACCGGCGTGCCGTCGCGCAGCACCCGCGTGTCGACGTCCAGGACGTGTGCCGTGCCGCGCCGGTAGGCGGCCATCAGGCCCGACATGCTGTTCTCCGGGACCTCGCGGGCGCCGCCGCGGTGGGCGACGTACGTGACGCGGGGCAGGGCCGCCACGGTCACGGGGCCGGTGCCCCACTCCAGCGGGGCCGGCGCCCCGCCGCCGTGTCCCGTGAGGGTCAGCGAGACCACGGACGCCGCGGAGGTCAGTCCCGTCAGCGCGATCCTTGTGACCATGGCGACCACGGTAGGTGGCCACATCCCGGCACAACGCGCAATGACACCCGATCCGGGTGCGAAGTACGCCTCGTCCCACGGGCATATGCCTCGCCCCACCTGTGTGCGTCTCGCCCCACCCGTGTGCCTCTCACCCCACTTGCTCCGGATGTGGGCACCGGCCCCCCGGCGCGCAGGATGATGGGACCATAGGGCATGCTGTTCCGCACGACAGCGAGGCGAGGGGATAGATGAGCGCGACGTTCGGCGGCCGGAACGGCCTGCAGGGCAAACTCTCCCAGTGGCTGCGGGGACGCCGCCCGAAGGAGGCCGCCGCCGGTGACGGTGGCCGTGATGCCCTGCTGCTCGCCGCCGCCGCCGCGGGCCTGCCCCTCGCGCCCGCCGCCCACCCGGCCGGCTACCGGTGCTCCTGCGACCGCGTCGGCTGTCCCACCCCGGCCCGGCACCCGGTGTCGTTCGCCTGGCAGACGCAGTCCACCACCGACCGCGCCCAGATCGAACGCTGGGCCCGCCACCAGCCGCATGCCAACTTCATCACCGCGACCGGCATGGTGCACGACGTCCTCGACGTGCCCCTGGAGGCCGGTCGCGCGGCGTTGGAACGCCTGCTCGCCGCCGGTATCGAGGTCGGTCCCGTCGCCGAGAGCGACGACGGCCGCATGCTGTTCTTCACCCTCACCCGCGGCACCCCCGAGGACGAGGACGAGTGGTGGCCGTGCGAGCTGGACTGCCACCCGGAGACCATGGACGAGCACCCCGGCCTGCGCTGGCACTGCCGTGGCTCCTACGTCCTCGTACCGCCCGCCCGGCTGCCCGGCGAGGACCAGACCGTGCACTGGGTACGCGGCCCCGAGCACCAACTGCCGGACCCGCTGAGCCTGCTGGAGGTCCTCACCGACTCCTGCGCCCGGTACGCGGGCGAGGAGCCCGACCACGCGGGCACGGCCTGGCCCCTGCGTCACTGAACCCCCGCCGGGCCTACTCTCCCCGCGCCGACGTCAGTCCCTGGATCCGCCCCAGGATCGACACCTTCCCGCCGCCCTTCCTCGGGGTCAGGGCGACCTCGTTGGAGACGAACTCCATCGTCAGCGACTGCTTGATCTCGCCCTTCGTCAGCGCCAGCACGTCCTTGTTGGGCGTGGGCACCGAGGTCCCGGGCGCGGCCGTCTGCTTCTCGTAGTGCCGTGTGGTGAAGAACACCAGGGCTCCGCCGTCCTTCGTGCGCACCGCCAGCGGCGCGTAGGCGCCGTTCGTCAGCGGCTCGTCGATGTACTGCGTGGCCAGGCCCGGCCTGGTGGCCTTCTCGCGCAGCTGCCGCCACCCGCTGGTGTGCGAGCCCGCCGCGAAGGTGTCCCCGCCGTCCTTGAGATACGTCGCGTAGTCCTGGCTCAGATCGCCCGGCGGGACGGCCAGTTCGGTGGAGTTCGCGGGGACCGCCTCGGCCCAGCCGTCCTGGTCCGTCTTGAACTGCGGTACGTCGTCGGGGGCCACCAGGGTCAGGTACGCCACCTGCCAGGTCTCGTCCAGGCCGCCCCGGGTGAACACCAGCAGCCAGCGCGCCTGGCCGCCCTTGTTGCCCGCCGCGTCCGCGACGAACCAGCGTGGCCAGCCCGCCTTCTTGGGGATCGTGAACCTGGCGTCCGTCAGCTTCAGCGGCGTGTGGTTGGGGTTGCCGCCCGGGTTGTTGGCCTTCCCGGCCTTCAGCCGGGCCCCGTCGATGTCGGCGAGGGCGCCGGTGGTGTGGTCGGCGTCCAGGGAACCGTCGTACGCCTTGTCGGCCTTGTTGTACGCGGTCGTGAACTGCTGGAGCGCCCGCGCGGCCTCGGCACGTGTGGTGGCCGGGAGGACTTCCCGCTCCCCGTGCACCACCACGCATCCGCTCGCCGTCAACGACAAAGCGGTCACCGAGGCCGCTATGAGGGCGCTCCGGTCAAGCCTGCGGAGCCTTCGAGGGCCGCGATCCCTGCTCATCGGGTTCCTTCACCTTCCCCTTTCCGGAGGCGAACCCTACCGGGGCGGGAATACGGGCGAGTGCCGGGTTCCCGTTCCGCGCCCGCACCGTGATCCCCGGGCGGTGGAGGCGGTGCGGCGCTGCACCCCGCAAGTGCGGCGGCCACACCGTGATCTGAAGCACTGTCAGCTGCCCGGAGGGCACCGGTCGCGGCGCGGGTTCACCGCGAGTGCCCCCGTCCGCGGATGCGGAAGAACCTCCACGTCACGAGGCGGCCGCCACCCTCACCCGGCCCCTGCCCGGCGACCGGGCGGCCTGGGGCGACCCGGCCGCCCGCGCGATGCTTCAATGCCCCCGTGACTGACTATGACGTGCTGCGCGTCTTCTGCGGCCCCGGCGGCGGATACGGCAACGAACTCGGCGTCGTGCGCGACGGCTCCCAGCTGCCCGACCCCGCGGAGCGGCAGGCGTTCGCCGCGAAGCTCGGTTTCAGCGAGACCGTGTTCGTCGACGACCCCGAGCGCGGGGTCGTCGACATCTACACGCCGACCCTGCGCCTGCCCTTCGCCGGGTACCCCTGCGTCGGCGCGGCCTGGCTGCTCGACGTGCCCGAGCTCGTCACGCCCGCCGGGGTGGTGGGGGCCCGGCAGGACGGCGAATTCTGCTGGATCGAGGCCCGCGCGGAGTGGGTGCCGCCGCGCACGCTGCGCCAGTACGCCACCGCCGCCGAGGTCGACGACCTGCCCGTGCCGCCGCCGGGGGAGTGGGTCTACGCCTGGGCCTGGGAGGACGAGGCGGCAGGGCGGGTCCGCGCCCGGGCCTTCCCCGGCCGCGACGACGGCATCGAGGAGGACGAGGCGACCGGCGCGGCGGCCCTGCTGCTGACCGACCGGCTGGGCCGGGCCCTGAACATCACCCAGGGCGCGGGCTCCCAGATCCTCACGGCACCGCAGCCGCACGGGTGGACCGAGATCGGGGGACGGGTGCACCTGGAGCGCTGACCCCGGGTGCGCTCACGCCGACAGCGGGAACTCCTCACCCAGCGCCCGGAAGACCGCCGTGTTCAGCGCGAAGGCCCGCTTGCACTCGGCCACGATCCGCTGCTTCTCCAGCTCGTCCGCCGGGACCGCGTCCAGCAGCTCCCGGTAGCCGCGCTTGAACGCGGCCGGGTTCGGGATCTCCTCGAAGACGTAGAAGCGCACCCCGTCGCCCTTCTTGGCGAAACCCCACGTGCGCTCGGCCCTGTCACGGATGATCTGGCCGCCGGAGAGGTCGCCGAGGTAGCGCGTGTAGTGGTGGGCGATGTAGCCGGCCGGCCAGCCTCGGGCGCACTCCTCGATCCGCGCGGCGTACGCCCGGGTGGCGGGCAGCGCGGTCAGCGTGGACCGCCAGCCCGGGCCGCGCAGGTGCGCCAGGTCCCGTTCCAGGGCGGCCAGGCGGAACAGCTCCGGCCGGACGAACGGCCCCGCCACCGGATCCGACGCCAGCCGTGCCGCACCGGACTCCAGCGCCTCGTACACGAACCACAACTGCTCGGTGTAGCGCGCGTACGCGTCCACCCCCAGCCGGCCGCCCAGCAGATCGCTCATGAACGTCGAGTTCTCCGCCTCCACGTGCTGCTCGTGCGAGGCGGTGCGGATGAGGGTGGAGAAGGAGTCCATTTGCCCATCTTCCGAGGTTAGGCTTACCTAAGTCAATGCGTTGCCGACAGTCTGTCGGTAAAACCGTACCCCGGGATCGGACGAAGGGCGCGCGTGAAGAGGCCCGCCCTCCGAAGAGAGCGGGCCATGGAGGCGGGTGTGCGGGTGTCCGGCGCTACGGCAGCGTGAGGATCTCCGCGCCCGTGTCCGTCACCACCAGCGTGTGCTCGAACTGGGCCGTGCGCTTGCGGTCCTTCGTCACGACCGTCCAGCCGTCGTCCCACATGTCGTACTCGTGCGTCCCGAGCGTCAGCATCGGCTCGATCGTGAACGTCATCCCGGGCTGCATGACCGTCGTCGCGTGCGGGCTGTCGTAGTGCGGGATGATCAGGCCCGAGTGGAACGCCGTGCTGATGCCGTGCCCGGTGAAGTCCCTGACGACCCCGTACCCGAAGCGCTTGGCGTACGACTCGATGACCCGGCCGATGACGTTGATCTGCCGGCCCGGCTTGACCGCCTTGATGGCGCGGTTCAGGGCCTCCCGGGTCCGCTCCACCAGCAGTCGGCTCTCCTCGTCCACGTCGCCCACCAGGTACGTGGCGTTGTTGTCGCCGTGCACCCCGCCGATGTACGCCGTGACGTCCAGGTTGACGATGTCGCCGTCGCGCAGCACCGTCGAGTCCGGGATGCCGTGGCAGATGACCTCGTTGACCGAGGTGCACAGCGACTTGGGGTAGCCGCGGTAGCCGAGCGTCGACGGGTAGGCGCCGTGGTCGCACAGGAACTCGTGGGCCACCCGGTCCAGCTCGTCGGTCGTCACGCCCGGCGCGATGTGTTTCGCCGCCTCGGCCAACGCCTGGGCGGCGATCCGCCCGGCGACACGCATCGCCTCGACGGTCTCCGGGGTCTGCACCTCCGGGCCCGTGTACGGCGCCGGGGCGGGCTTGCCGACGTACTCGGGGCGGCGGATGTTTCCGGGTACGGAACGGGTGGGAGACAGCTCCCCTGGTACGAGCAGCGACTGGCCAGACATGCCAGCGAGTCTAAGACAGCCGCCATGGGGGACCATGTCCGTGGCGAAAGGAGCCGGTCATGCCCCTGTTCAAGAAGCGGACGGTCGGGAAGCCGGGCGAGTGGTACTACTGCCTGGAGCACAGGAAGGTCGAGGAGGGGCCGGACTGTCCCGGCAAGGACCGCTTCGGGCCCTACACCAGCCGCGCGGAGGCCGAACACGCGATGGAGACGGCCCGCGAGCGCAACCTCCAGTGGGAGAACGACCCCCGGTGGCACGACGCCCCGGCGGCCGGCCGGGACGAGGACTGAGCGCGCCGGTGTCGTCCTGAGCGGTCTGAGAGTCGCCTGCGAGTCTGAGGGGCGGCGGTGCGGCTGCGCGCTGTTCACGCAGCCGCGCCGCGTGCTCGTTCGTCCGCACGTCGTACGTCACGTCGTATGTCACCTCGTACGTCACCTCGTACGTCACCTCGTACGTCACGTCGTACGTCTCGGCCTCCGTCCGGTGCGACCGCCGCCGAGCCGGCTCACCAACGGGCGGGCGGCGGTGCCGTCAGTGACTCCGCCAGCCGGGCCAACCGGTCCCGGAACCGCCGCCGGCCCCTCGCGGAGCCCGGCACCGCGTTCTCCCCGGCGGCCGCGCTCACCAGGTGCTGCACCGTGTCGAGGTCCAGCTCGGAACCGTCCGGCACGGCCAGCGTCTCGTGGGCCATCGCCGGCAGCTCCCCCTCGCCGGGCCCCAGCGCCAGCACCCTCGCCCCGGCCCGCCGGGCGTCGTACACCCGCTCCAGCAGCCCGGCACCGGGCCCCTCAGGCGCCACCATCAGCAGCGTCTCGCCCCGCCGTGCCGCCGTCAGCCGCCCCGGGCCGACCGCCAGGTGCGGCGGATCCGAGGGGCACGCGTCATGCCGTACCAGGGTCGGGGCCAGCTCCGGCGTCCCGGACCACGCGGCCTCGTCCACCAGGTGCGCCGCCAGATGCCACGGCTCGTACTCCTCCGTGCCGACGAGCAGCAGCCCGCCCCCGTGCGAGACCACCGACCCGCGCAGCACCCCCGCGAACCGCCGCGTGGCCCCCAACCACTCGGTCCCGGCGAGCACTTCCCGCAGCAGCGCGACCCGTACCGCATCCATGTGACCGCATCCTGCTCCGAGCGCTCATTCGTGACGTGGAGTTCACCACGCATTCGCCCGAGTTGGGCATGGGGACGGATCACCCGTACCACTGTCGAACACCCGGAGGAGTCCGTCGATGGCAGGTGCCGTGGAGACCAGCGTGCCGTTCCGTGCCGGCCGCGAGGGATACGCCAGCTTCCGCATCCCGGCCGTCGTCTGCACGGCCGACGGCACCCTGCTCGCCTTCTGCGAGGGCCGGGTCGGCTCCCGCGACGACTTCGGCAACATCGACATCGTGCTGAAACGCTCCACGGACGGCGGCCGCACCTGGGGCCCGCTCCAGGTCGCCGCGAAGAACGGCGACGACCTCGCCGGCAACCCGGCCCCCGTCGTCCTCGACACCGGCCGCGTCCTGCTCGTCCACGTCCGCAACGCGGCCCTCGCCACCGAGGACGCCATCCGGCGCGGCAAGGTGAGCGCCGAGGACGGGCGCCGCGTCTGGATCCAGCACAGCGACGACGACGGCCTCACCTGGTCGGCTCCGAGGGAGATCACCCGGCAGACCAAGAGGCACGAGTGGCGCTGGTACGCCACCACCCCCGGCCACGCGATCCAGCTGGGCACCGGCCGCGTCGTCGTCCCCGCCAACCACTCCCTGCCGCCCACCGGCACGGACAACGGCACGGAGGGGAAGTACAACGGCGGCCACTGCCTGCTCAGCGACGACCGGGGCGAGACCTGGCGCCTCGGCTACGTCGACGACAACACCGACGGCTACATCAACGTCAACGAGACCACCGCCGCCGAACTCCCCGACGGCCGCGTCTACTTCAACACCCGCAACGACTCCCCGTCGCCCGGCACCCGCGCCGACGCGTACTCCCGGGACGGCGGACAGACCCTGGTGAAGCCCTTCCGGCCGCAGGCCGGACTCGTGGCGCCCGTCTGCGAGGCGAGCGTCCTGCAGCTCCGCGACCCCGACGTGCTGCTGTACTCCGGCCCAGCCGACCCCGGCTTCCGCGCCCTGATGACGATCCGCGCCTCCACCGACGGCGGCACCACCTGGCGCCCGGCGCACACCGTGGACGGCCTGCCCGCCGCCTACTCCGACCTGGTCCGGATCGACGCCGACACCGTCGGACTCCTGTACGAGACCGGCGACTTCAGCGCCTACGAGACGATCGGCTTCCGCCGGGTGCCCGTGACGGAGCTCACCTGAGGCCGGGGGCGCGGGGGAGGACGGCAGCGGACGTAAAGTCGGGCCATGACCTCTACCGACAGTGCACAGCAGCCCGCCGAGACCCCGGCGAAGGCCCCCGCCAAGGACCCCTGGGACCTGCCCGACGTCTCCGGGCTCGTCGTCGGCGTGCTCGGCGGGACCGGCCCGCAGGGCAAGGGCCTCGCCTACCGGCTCGCCCGGGCCGGCCAGAAGGTGATCATCGGCTCGCGGGCCGCGGAGCGCGCCCAGGCCGCCGCCGAGGAACTCGGCCACGGCATCGAGGGCGCCGACAACGCCGAGTGCGCGCGCCGCAGCGACATCGTGATCGTCGCCGTGCCGTGGGAGGGCCACGGCAAGACCCTCGAATCCCTGCGCGAGGAACTGGCGGGCAAGCTCGTCGTCGACTGCGTCAACCCGCTCGGCTTCGACAAGAAGGGCGCCTACGCCCTCAAGCCGGAGGAGGGCAGCGCCGCCGAGCAGGCCGCGGCCCTGCTCCCCGACTCGCGGGTGACGGCCGCCTTCCACCACCTGTCGGCGGTGCTGCTGCAGGACCCGCGGATCGAGGAGATCGACACCGACGTGATGGTGCTGGGCGAGGTGCGCGCCGACGTGGAGATCGTGCAGGCGCTGGCGGGCCGCATCCCCGGCATGCGCGGCATCTTCGCCGGGCGGCTGCGCAACGCCCACCAGGTGGAGTCGCTGGTCGCGAACCTGATCTCCGTCAACCGCCGCTACAAGGCACACGCGGGGCTCCGTATCACCGACGTGTGAGCCCACGCCGTCCCTGGGCAGTCCATGGGGGACACTGGTGACCGCAAGCTTGTCCAGCAGCGTCCAGCAGTGTCCCCGACAGGAGCCGACCGAAATGCCCCGCCTCGCCCTCTATGCCCTGATCGTCTGCGTCCTCTCCGTGGCCGCGGCCGTGGTCTCCTTCGTGCAGGGCAGCTGGCTGGGGATCGTCTGGGTGCTGCTGGCCGGACTGTCGTCCAACATGACCTGGTACTACGTCAAGCGCGCCAAGGTGGACAAGTCGGTCACGAGCTGACCGAGCAGAACTCGTTCGTGCCCTGCCAGAAGCGGTACAGATCCTGACCGCAGTAGGTTTCGAAGTCGGAGATGCTCAGGGCCTTCAGCACCGTGTCGACCATGTCGAAGAACGCGCTGTTCACCGACGGCACCCACAGCAGCGCGAACACGAACAGCAGGCCGAACGGGGCGAACGGCTCCACCTGCCGCCGGATGCCGTACGACAGCCAGGGCTCGATGACGCCGTAGCCGTCCAGGCCCGGTACCGGCAGGAAGTTCAGGATCGCGGCCGTCACCTGGAGCAGGGCGAGGAACGCCAGCGCGAACCGGAAGTCGGCGGGCACGCCGTCCAGCGCGTCCAGCCAGAACGGGGCGGTGCACACCACGGCGAACAGGACGTTCGTCAGCGGGCCCGCGGCCGAGATGAGACTGTGCCGCCACCGACCGGGGATCGAGCCGCGCTCGATGAAGACGGCACCGCCGGGAAGCCCGATCCCACCCATGATCACGAAGATGACCGGGAGCACGATGCTCAGCAGCGCGTGCGTGTACTTCAGCGGGTTCAGTGTGAGATAGCCCTTCGTGCCGACCGAGATGTCACCGCTGTGCAGGGCGGTACGCGCGTGGGCGTACTCGTGCAGGCACAGGGAGACGATCCAGGCGGCCGTCACGAAGAAGAACACGGCCACACCGGGCTGCGCGGCGAAGCCGGTCCAGGTGGCCCATCCCGTGACCGCCGCGATGGCCAGGATCCCGAGGAAGACAGGACTGACCCGCCGGTCGCTGTGGCGGGTGGTGGCGGTGGTCATCGGGCTCCCTGGACTCTCGTGCAAGCGGTGTGCCGTGCGGATGGGACATGCGGATCGGACGTGCGGATCGGACGTGCGGATGGGATGTGCGGAGCAGATGTGCGGATCGGCCATGTGGGCGACTGCCCGACCGTACCGGGCGCAGGGGGAAAACGTCTCGCGCGGGGCTGCCGGTTCCGGAGAGGGTGGGCACATGGGGCTCTGGCGGCTCGGGGGAGGCGGGCGCGGGCGGTACTCCGCCGGCGCCGGTCCGCGTGACCCGCCCCGGCCGCAGCCGCCCCCGGCCACGCAGCTCCGCCCCTCGGGCCGCAGCCGCCCCCGGCCGCGCAGCTCGCCCCTCGACCGAGCCCACCAGAGACAATGGACCCCGTGCGTTACCGCATCCTCGGCACCACCCAGGCCCTCCGCCCCGACGGCACCGTCGTCCCGGTCGGCGGAGCGCGGCTGCGCGCCCTGCTGACCGTGCTGGCCCTGCGGGCCGGCCGGACCGTACCCGTGCGCCTTCTCGTCGACGAGGTGTGGGACGGGAACCCGCCCGCCGACGCGCCCGGCGCGCTGCAGGCGCTGGTCGGCCGGCTGCGCCGGGCTCTCGGCGCCGCCACGGTCGCCTCCGCCGAGGGCGGCTACCGCCTCACCGCCGCCCCCGACGACATCGACCTGCACCGTTTCGAGCGGCTGGCCGGTGAGGGCCTGCGCGCGCTGTCCGACGGCGACGCCGCCAAGGCGGCCGTCGTCCTCGACGACGCCCTCGCCCTGTGGCACGGCCCCGCCCTCGCCGACCTCCCCGACCGCACCGCCGAGGCGGCCCGCTGGGAGACCCGCCGCCTGGACGTGCTGCGCGCCCGCCACACCGCAGCCCTCGCCCTCGGCCACGCCGAACGGTCCCTGCCCGAGCTGACGTCCCTGTGCGACAGCCACCCCCTGGACGAACGCCTCCAGGCCCTCCGGCTGCGTGCCCTGCGCGACGCGGGCCGCACCGCCGAGGCGCTGGCCGCGTACGAGGACGTACGACGCCTGCTGGCGGACCGCCTGGGTACGGACCCGGGCCCGGAACTGCGGGCCCTGCACGCGCGGTTACTGAATCCCGCGGAACCCGGTGCCCCCGAGCCGTCCGGCGCCGGCCACCTCCCGCCCACCGGCGACGCCGCGGAATCAGCCGGCCCGGGCTCGCCCGAACCCCCCACGGCACCCACGACCGACCCCACGCCACCTCCCGCCCCCGGCAACCTCCGCGCCCGCCTCACCTCCTTCGTCGGCCGGGAGGCCGACATCGAGGCCATCCGGGGTGACCTCGGGTCGGCCCGGCTGGTGACCCTGTCCGGGCCCGGCGGGGCCGGGAAGACGCGGCTGTCGCAGGAGGCCGCCGAGACCGTGCGGCACGCGACGCCGGACGGCGTGTGGCTGGCCGAGCTCGCACCGGTCGACGACCCCGGCGCCGTACCGGAGGCCGTGCTCACCGCCCTCGGCGCCCGCGAGACCGTGCTGTACGGCGCCGGCGCCGAGAGCATCCGGGCCGCCGTCGCCGAGCGGCACGACGACCCCGTCGAGCGTCTCGTCGCGCACTGCGGCAGGCGCCGCATGCTGCTGATCCTCGACAACTGCGAGCACGTCGTCGACGCGGCGGCCCGGCTCGTCGACGAATTGCTGGCGCGCTGCCCGGGCCTGACCGTGCTCGCCACCAGCCGGGCACCCCTCGGCGTACCGGGAGAGGTGCTGCGGCCGGTGGAGCCGCTGCCCGAGCCGGTCGCGCTGCGGCTGCTCGCCGACCGGGGGGCCGCCGCCCGGCCCGGTTTCCGGGTCGACGCCGACGAGGAGACCGCGGCGGCCTGCGCCGAGATCTGCCGGCGCCTGGACGGCCTGCCCCTGGCCATCGAACTCGCCGCCGCCCGGCTCCGTATCCTGACGCCCCGGCAGATCGCCGACCGGCTCGACGACCGCTTCCGCCTCCTCACCTCCGGCAGCCGCACCGTCCTGCCCCGCCAGCAGACCCTGCGGGCCGTCGTCGATTGGTCCTGGGACCTGCTCGACGAGGACGAACGGGACGTGCTGCGGCGGCTGTCGGTCTTCGCGGGCGGCTGCGACCTCGCCGCCGCCGAGGCCGTGTGCGGCCCGGTCGCCCTGGAGGCGCTCGCCTCGCTCGTCGACAAGTCCCTGGTGACGGCCACCCCGTCCGGTGACCACGAGATGCGCTACCGGCTGCTGGAGACCGTCGCCGAGTACGCGGGCGCGCGCCTCGACGAGTCGGGGCGGCGCGACGAGACGGAGCGCGCGCATCTGACGTACTACCGCGAACTCGCCCGCACCACCGAACCGTTGCTGCGCGGCCCCGGCCAGCTCGCCGCCATCGAACGGCTGGAGCGGGAGTACGAGAACCTGCGCACGGCCCTGCGTCACGCCGTCGCCCGGCGCGACGAGCAGGAGGCACTGTGTCTGGTGCTGTCGCTGGCCTGGTACTGGCAGATGCGCGACCTGCGCATCGAGGCCCGTACCTGGTGCCGCGAGGTCATGAACCTCGGGCCCGACCCGTTCACCGAGCCGGTCCGCCACGCCGCCCCGGTGTGGGAGCGGTGCACGTCCGCGCCGCCCCCGATGACCGGCGAGGTCCTGTGGGAGGCCCGGCGCGGTGTCCATCTGACCCATCTCGCCTGCATGGACACCGAGTTGGATGCCTGGCAGACCCCGCAGGCGGAGCGGAAGCTGCGGATCATCACCCAGGTCTACGAGCCCGGGCTTCCGCAGGCGTGCCGTTTCCCCGGCATCTTCTGGTTCTTCGCCGTGATGCTCACCGGCGACTTGGACAGGCTGCGCACCGTCGTCGACGCGACCATCCGCACCTGCCGGGAGACACCCGGGTACGAGTGGGAGCTGGCCGACGGACTCCAGCTGCGCGCCAACTTCCTCGCCAACCGCCCCGACTGGGCGGGCGACGCGGCCCGCGACGCCGACGAGTCGCTGGAGATCTACCAGCGTCTCGGCGACGCGTGGGGCACCGCCGAGGCGCTCGCCGCGCGCGGCGAGGCGTACGAGCGCCGGGGCGAGTACCTGCCGGCCGCCGCCGACTACCAGGCGGCGATCGAGCACGCCGAACGCCTCGGCGCCCGGGTCCAGGCGGCCGTCCTCGGCGCCCGCCTGGGCAGCGCGCTGCTGGAGGTGGGCGACGACGAGCGCGGTGAGCGGCTGCTGCGCGACGTGATCGCCCGGCACGAGGGCACGCACAACCAGGCCCTGCCCGCCGCGCGCCTCTTCCTGGCCGGCTGGCTCGGCATGACCGGCCGGACCGCCGAGGCGCGCGAGCATCTGCGGCTGCTGCGCGAGGAGTTCCACATCGCCCACTTCGTCGTCTTCGACGCGTTCATCCTCGGCACGGAGGCCTGGCTGGACACGGCCGACGGCCATCACGAGGAGGCCCTGGACAAGGCCCGCAAGGCGCTGAAGCGGGCCGCCGATCCCCTGGCCGAGGCCATCGCACCGAACATGCGCTCCGCGTACCTCACCGTCGCCGCCGCGGCCCTGGCCGGTCTCGACGGCGGACAGCGCGCCCGCGACGCCGCCCACTGCCTCGGCACCGCCGACGCGCTGCTGCCGCCCGGCCATGTCGCCCCACGACAGGAACGCGCGGTACGCGACCAGGCCGTGCGACGGATCCGGGAGGTGCTCGGCGACGAGGCGTTCGAGGCGGCGTACGCGCACGGCGGCGGCCTCTCCGCGGAGGAGGCCACCGCCCTGCTCTGACGCGCGCCGGCGAACCGCCGCGGCCGGTCACTCCTTCGTACGGAACTCCCGGTTCTCCATGCGGGACTTCAGCCCTTCGTGCGGACCTTCAGCTCTTCCTGCGGAACTTCAGCTCTTCGTGCGGAACTTGTGGATGGCGACCGGCGCCATCACCGCCGTGATGGCCACCGACCAGCCCAGCGTCACCCACAGGTCGTGCGCGACCGGGCCGCCCACCATCAGCCCGCGCGCGGCGTCCGCGAGCGAGGACAGCGGGTTGTAGTCGGTGAAGTTCTGCAGCCAGCCAGGCATCGACTGCGTCGGAGCGAAGATCGACGAGCCGAACTGCAGGGGCATCAGCACCAGAAAGCCCATCGCCTGCACGGACTGCGCGTTCTTCATGACCACACCGAGGGTCAGGAACACCCACATCAGGGCCGTACCGAACACCGCGGCGAGGCCCACGGAGGCCAGCAGACCGGCCCAGTTCGTGATGTCGAAGCCCACGAGGACGCCCACGACCAGCAGGATCGCCGTCGCTATGAGCATCCGGAACAGCTCCACGGCGATCTTCGCGAACAGCACCGAGCCGCGGCCGATCGGCAGGGACCGGAAGCGGTCCATGACACCGGTGTTGAAGTCCTGGTTGAAACCGGTGCCCACCCCCATGGCCATGTTCATGCCCAACATGGCCATCAACCCGGGCACGACGTACTGCACGTACGCCTCCTGCCCGCCGCCCAGCGCCTGCCCGATGGACCCGCCGAAGACGTACACGAACAGCAGCGTGAACACCACGGGGAACAGCACGGCGTCGAACATCGACTCCGGGTCCTGCCGGATCCACAGCAGGTTGCGGCGGACCAGCGCGCCGGTGTGCCGCAGATGGGCGCGCGGGGAGATCCGGGCGTCGGCAGGGGCGGTGGTGACGGCGCTCATACGGCGACCTCCTCGCGGGCGTCGGTGGGTACGGCGTCCTGCGGGGCACTGGCGCGGTGGCCGGTGAGGGACAGGAACACCTCGTCCAGGCTGGGCAGTTCGGTGGTGATGGCGGCCAGCGTGATGCCCCGCGCGGTGACCGCGCCGACCACCGCGGTCAGCTGCTCGTCGCTGAGGATCGGCACCAGGACGGCGCCGCGCTCGGCGTCCACGGTGGAGGTGGCGAGTCCGGTGATGCCCAGCTCGTCGAGGGCGGCGGCGAGCGGCCGCAGCTGCGCCGGGTCGGCCGGGCGGATCCGCAGCGTCCGTCCCCCGACCTTCGCCTTGAGCTCCTCGATGCCGCCGCCGGCGATGACCTTGCCGCGGTCGACGACCGTCAGCTCGGAGGCGAGCTGCTCGGCCTCCTCCATGTACTGCGTGGTCAGCAGCACGGTCACGCCGTCCCCGACCATCCGCTTGACCTCGTCCCACACCTCGTTGCGGGTACGGGGGTCCAGTCCCGTGGTGGGCTCGTCGAGGTACAGCACGACCGGCCGGCCGATCATCGAGGCGGCCAGGTCGAGCCGCCGCCGCATACCGCCGGAGTACGTGCCCGCCGGCCGCTTGGCGGCCTCGGTCAGCGAGAACCGCTCCAGCAACGCGTCGGCCCGGGCCCGCGCCTCCTTGCGGGACAGGTCGAGCAGCCGCCCGATCAGGTAGAGGTTCTCCCAGCCCGGGAGCTTCTCGTCCACGGAGGCGTACTGCCCGGTCAGCCCGATCACCCGCCGCAGCTGCCGAGGCTGCCGTACCACGTCGTACCCGGCGACGACGGCCTGCCCGGCGTCCGGGGCCAGGAGGGTGGACAGGATCCGTACGAGGGTGGTCTTCCCGGCCCCGTTCGGCCCGAGCACCCCCATCACGGTGCCCTCCCGCACCTCCAGGTCGACCCCGTCCAGCGCCTTGGTCTCGCCGTAGTGCTTGACCAGCCCCCGCACGGTCACGGCGGAGCCGCCGGGGTTCTTGTCGATTCGCGTCATGCCCACGACGGTGTCAGCCGCCACCGACAAACCACCGACACGTCACCGACAGCGTTCCGCCGTACCGCGGAACAGAGCAGCCCCGCCGACGGGGGAAGATCGGCGGGGCTGTCTGTGGTACCGCAGTGGCTCAGTGCACGGAGTGCTCCTCCTGCGGGAACGTTCCACCGACCACATCCTCGGCGAACGCCTTCACCGCGTCACCCATGACCGCGCGCAGATCGGCGTACTGCTTCACGAACTTCGGCACGCGGCCACCGGTCAGTCCCAGCATGTCCGTCCACACCAGCACCTGCGCGTCCGTATCCGCCCCGGCCCCGATCCCGACCGTCGGGATGTGCAGGGTCCGCGTCACCTCGGCCGCCAGCTCCGCCGGCACCAGCTCCAGGACGACCGCGAACGCACCGGCGTCCTGAACGGCCTTGGCGTCCCGCAGCAGCTGCTGCGCCGCCTCCTCGCCGCGCCCCTGCACGCGGTAGCCCATGGCGTGCACGGACTGCGGGGTCAGCCCGATGTGCGCCATCACCGGGATCCCGGACTCCACCAGCAGCTCGATCTGCCGGTGCGAGCGCTCGCCGCCCTCCAGCTTGACGGCGCCGACCCCGGCCTCCTTCACCAGCCGGGTCGCCGAGCGCAGCGCCTGCACCGGCCCCTCCTGGTACGAGCCGAAGGGCAGGTCGCCGACGATCAGGGAGCGCCTGGTGCCGCGTACCACCGCGGCGGACAGCATGGTCATCTCGTCGAGTGTGACGGGCACGGTGGTGTCGTACCCGAGATGGCAGTTGCCCGCCGAGTCGCCGACCAGGATCACCGGGATCCCGGCCTCGTCGAAGACGGACGCGGTCATCGCGTCGTACGCGGTGAGCATGGGCCACTTCTCGCCGCGCTCCTTGGCGGCGGCGATGTCGCGAACGGTGATGCGGCGGGTGCCCTTGCCCCCGTACAGCGCCTTGCTGCCGTCGGGGGACTGGTGCTGCGCGGTCTGCGCGTGGTGGCGGGCAGCCGAGAGCTGCGTCATTGCAACGGCTCCTAACACGTCATCTCGAGGCGCCCTGACGGCGTCCCCGGACCACCTCTCATGGTGGCACCTCGTGCCATCGACGGCTAGAGGACCCCCGTCACGTCCGGACAGCGCGTAAGAGCGGGGTAAGAGTTCTCCGATACGGAACGGTCTCGTATCGTAAATCGCCTAGTCTGGGCGCCATGACATCTCCCGTCGACCCTGCCAGTCACGGTCCCCGGATACCGGAAGCCGTGCACCGGCGCCGCTGGGCGATCCTCGGCGTCCTGATGCTGAGCCTGCTGATCGTGGTGCTGGACAACTCGATCCTGAACGTCGCCATCAAGACGATCTCGACCCCCGCCCCGACCGGCCTGGGCGCCACCCAGAGCGAGCTGGAGTGGGCGATCAACGCCTACACCCTCGTCTTCGCGGGCCTGCTGTTCAGCGCCGGTCTCCTCGGCGACCGGCTGGGCCGCAAGAAGGTGCTGCTCGGCGGGCTGACCGTGTTCGGCATCGGCTCCGCGCTGGCCGCGTTCTCCGGCTCGCCGGGCGAGCTGATCACCTTCCGCGCGGTCATGGGTCTCGGCGCCGCGTTCGTCATGCCGGCCACCCTCGCCGTCCTCATGAACGTCTTCGAGCGTGCGGAGCAGCCCAAGGCCATCGGCATCTGGGCGGGCGGTGTGGGCCTGGCCATCGCCATCGGCCCGATCACCGGCGGCCTGCTGCTGGACCACTTCTGGTGGGGCTCGGTCTTCCTGGTCAACGTGCCGATCGTGCTGCTCGCGCTCGCGCTGATGCTGTGGCTGGTGCCCGACTCCCGCGACCCGAGCCCCGGGCGGATCGACCCCGCCGGCGTCGTGCTGTCCGTCGTCGGCCTGGTCCTGCTCGTCTACGGCATCATCAAGGGCGGCGAACTCGCCGACTTCACCGACGTGACCGTGCTGTCGACGATCGGCGCCGGACTGGCCGTCCTGGTCCTCTTCGTCCGGCACGAGAAGCGCAGCGACCACCCGTCCATCGACGTCGCGTACTTCAAGAACAAGGTCTTCTCGGCCGCGATCGCCGCCATCGCGCTGGTCTTCTTCGCGCTGATGGGCGTGACCTTCTTCTCGGTCTTCTACACCCAGAGCGTGCGCGGCTACTCCCCGCTCCAGACCGGCCTGCTGATGCTGCCGCTGGCCGCCGCTCAGATGATCTTCGCGCCGCGTGCCCGGCTGCTCGTCGACCGCTTCGGCAACAAGGTCACCACCACGGCCGGCATGCTCGTCATCGCCGCGACGCTGGCCGCGTTCGCCACGCTGGAGGCGGACACGCCCATCTGGATCCTCGAGGTGATCTTCTTCCTCATGGGCACCGGCATGGCGCACATCATGACGCCGGTCAGCGTCGTCATCATGCAGGCCCTGCCCCGCGAGAAGGCAGGCTCCGCCTCCGCGCTCAGCAACACCTTCCGGCAGGTCGGCGGCGCCCTCGGCATCGCCGTCCTCGGCTCGGTGCTGTCCACCGCGTACCGCACGGGCATCCAGGACAGGCTGGGCGCGCTGCCGGCCGGCGCCCGCCACACCGCGGGCGAGTCCATCGAGGCCACCCTGGGCGTCGCCGCGAAACTCGGCCCGCAGGGCAGGGGCCTCGTCGCCCCGGCTTACGACGCCTTCCTGCACGCCATGCACGTCACCGCCCTGTGGGGCGCGGGCGTGGCCGTGATCGGCGCGATCGTGGTGGCCCTGTTCCTGCCGGGGAAGCAGCCGGCGCCCCACGACAGCGAGGAGGAGGCACAGTTGGTCGCGGCGGACTAGGAGGATCTGTTCCGCCCCACCGGGAACCGCCCCGACCGGGACCCCCCGATCGGGAAGCACCCCGACCGGGAACCGCCCCGACCGGGAACCGCCCCGACCGGGAAGCACCCCACCGGGAACCACCCCGGCCCACCGAAAGGACGCAGCGACGTGAGCCTCGCCGACAGCCACCCCCGGCAGGACACCCCCGCACGGGGCCGTCCCCGCAGCGAGGCCGTGGAGCACGCCATCATCGAGGGCGTCATGCGGCTCCTGGAGGAGGGCGTGCCCCTCGCCGAGCTCTCCATCGAGCGCATCGCCCGCACCGCCGGCGTCGGCAAGGCCACCATCTACCGCCGCTGGAGCGGCAAGGAGGAGCTCTTCGTCGACGTCCTGCGCGCCTCCGAGCCCCCCGACCCGGAACTCCCCGGCACCTCGGCGCGCGACGACCTCGTCGTCCTGCTGGAGGCGCTGCGCCGACGCGGGCTTGCCGCCCGCTCGTCGGCGATCCTGTACAACGTCCGCGCCCAGATGAAGAGCAGCCCCAGGATCTGGACCGCGTACCACAAGACCGTCGTCGCCCCGCGCCGCCGAGCCGGTCTTGAGGTCCTGCGCCGCGGCCAGCGCGACGGCGAACTGCGCACGGACGTCGACGTGGAACTGCTGTACGACATCGTCGTCGGCCCCCTGCTGGTCCGCGCCGTCCTGCACCCGGACGCCGACCTCCCGGAAGGACTCGCCGAACAGGTGGTCGACACACTGCTCGAAGGACTACGGCCCGTCAGCTCACCGCCCGTCAGTTCACCGCCACGGCAGCCCTAGTGTGCGCGTTTCGTCACAGAGCGCGCTTTCCGTGCCGGTGGCCGGAACTCCCGCGAGCGGCTCGTACGTCCTCGCCCCCGTACGGCCGTCGAGGGACGGCAGGAACGGGGCCGATCATCCCCTAGGGTCTTGAAGACACGGGGGAGACGGTGTGCACGGCAGGCAGTGAGGCGACGGTATGGCGCAGCAGGCATACGTGAGGGAGACGGCAGGCGGCGGCACGGGGTCCGAGCGCCGGGGAACCCGGCTTCGGAGCCTGCCCGGCCGCGTGACCGCCGGCTGGCGCGGCGACAGGCGGATCTGGCGGCGCGGTCTGATCACGGCCGTGTGCGCGGTGCTGCTCGCCGTGGTCATGCTGGTCCACTCGTACATCCCGAACGCGGTCGGCAACCTCGGCAGCCTGATCGAGACCTTCCTGCCCTGGCTGGGCCTGCTGGTCCCGGTCCTGCTGCTCCTCGCCCTGCTCCGCCGGTCCGCGACCGCGCTGATCGCGGTGGTGCTGCCGGCGGTGGTGTGGCTGAACCTGTTCGGCGGCCTGCTCACCGACAAGGCCGTCGCGGGCGGCGACCTGACGGTGGCCACGCACAACGTCAACGCCGACAACGCCGACCCGTCCGGCACCGCCCTCGACGTGGCCGCGTCCGGCGCGGACGTGCTCGCCCTGGAGGAGCTCCGGGCGAGCGCGGTCCCGACGTACGAGAAGGCCCTGGCGTCGACGTACCGGTACCACTCGGTGCAGGGCACCGTCGGCTTGTGGAGCAAGTACCCGCTGACCGACGTGCGGTCCGTCGACATCAAGCTGGGCTGGACGCGCGCCATGCGCGCCACCGTCACCACGCCGAACGGGCCGATCGCGGTGTACGTCGCCCACCTCCCCTCCGTCCGCGTGAAGCTGGAGGCCGGTTTCACCGCCCGCCAGCGCGACAAGAGCGCGGACGCCCTCGGCGAGGCCATCGCCGACGAGAAGCTGACGAAGGTCGTCCTGCTCGGCGACCTGAACGGCACGATGAACGACCGCGCGCTGAACGCCGTCACCTCCCAGATGCGCTCCACGCAGGGCGCCGCGGGCAGCGGCTTCGGGTTCAGCTGGCCGGCGTCGTTCCCGATGGCACGGATCGACCAGATCCTGGTCAAGGGGCTGGAGCCGGAGAGCTCCTGGACGCTGCCGGAGACGGGCAGCGACCATCTGCCGATCGCGGCACGTGTGAAGGTCGCCACATCCGGCTCCTGAAAACCCCTGGTCACCGCCTTCTCGGCACTCCCCGGACATCGGGTCGTCACCTCATGGAATACCGCGCCTGCGAGACTTTGTTCCGTACTTGAACATACGGATCCGCACGTACCCCGAAAGTCTTGAAAGGCTGGTTCTTCATGCCCCTGGCCCTGCTCGCCCTGGCCGTGGGTGCCTTCGGCATCGGTACCACCGAGTTCGTGATGATGGGGTTGCTCCCCGAAGTCGCGGGCGACCTGAACATCTCGATCCCCACCGCCGGCCACCTGGTGTCGGCGTACGCACTCGGCGTCGTCGTCGGCGCCCCGCTGCTGGCGGCGGCGACCGCGCGGATGTCCCGCCGCACGGTCCTGATCGCCCTGATGGGTCTCTTCGTCGCGGGCAACGCGCTCTCCGCCTTCGCCCCCGACCACAACTGGCTGCTGGCCGCCCGCTTCCTGAGCGGACTGCCGCACGGCGCCTTCTTCGGCGTGGGCGCGGTGGTCGCCACCAGCATGGTGACCCCCGAACGCAGGGCCCGCTCGGTCTCTCTCATGTTCCTGGGCCTGACGGTCGCGAACATCGTCGGCGTACCGGTGGCGACCCTCATGGGCCAGCACCTCGGCTGGCGGGCGACGTTCCTCGGCGTCAGCACGATCGGCGTGGCGGCGATAGCGGCCCTCATGCTCCTCATCCCGCACGACCACACGCACGCCCCGACGACCAGCCTGCGCGGCGAACTGGCCGCGCTGCGCTCCCTGCCGGTCTGGCTGGCACTCGGCACGACGGTCGCGGGCTTCGGCGCGCTGTTCGCCGCGTACAGCTACATCACGCCCATGCTCACCGACGCCGCCGGCTACGCCGACGCCAGCGTGACGCTGCTGCTGGCCCTGTTCGGGGTGGGCGCCACGGCCGGCAACCTGCTGGGCGGCCGGCTGGCCGACCACTCGCTGCGGGGCACGCTGTTCGGCGGCCTGACCGCGCTGGTGGTGGTCCTGTCCCTCTTCCCGCTCCTGATGCGTACGGAGCTCACCGCTGCCATGGGGGTCGTGCTGCTCGGCACGGCGGCCTTCGTCACCGGCTCCCCCCTCCAGCTGATGGTCATGGAGAAGGCGTCGGCGGCCCCGTCCCTGGCGTCCTCCGCCAACCAGGCCGCCTTCAACCTGGCCAACGCCGGCGGCGCCTGGATCGGCGGCCTCACCCTGGCGGCGGGCTTCGGCGTGACCTCCCCGGCACTGGCGGGCGCGGCCCTGGCCGTACTCGGCGTGGCGGTGGCCTCGGTGGCGTACGGGGTGGACCGCCGCGGGGTTGCTCCGCGGACCGGGCGGGAGCGTGTGGTGGCGGGGCATGTTCCGCAGGCTTCGGAGGCGGCGCGTCACTGAGGTCCTCCACGGGGCCCGCCCGGACCGATGAGTTTCCGCCCGGCACACGGTCTGAAGGGCAGGGACGGTCGCGTCCCCCGCCCCACAGAGAGACACGATGCGCCATGCGGTTGACACTGACGGAGTTCCTGACGCTGGACGGCGTCTCCCAGGGCCCCGGGGCCCCGGACGAGGACACCAGCGACGGGTTCACGCGAGGCGGCTGGTTCGTGCCGCACCTGGACGAGCAGTTCGAGCGGCTGGCCGGCACCTGGCTCGGGGAGGCGGACGCCTTCCTGTTCGGCCGCCGTACCTACCTGAACTTCGCGCGGGACTGGCCGAAGATGACCGACCACCCGTCCGCCGGCATCCTGAACGGCCTGCCGAAGTACGTGGCCTCCCACACCCTGACCAGGGCCGACTGGGACCCGACCACGATCCTCTCCGGCGACATCCCCGCCCAGGTCGCCGACCTGAAGCGGCAGCCCGGCCGGGAGCTGCAGATCCACGGCAGCGCCCGGCTGGCCCAGTCGCTGCTGGCCGCCGGACTCATCGACGAACTGCGGCTGGTGATCGCCCCGGTCGTGGTGGGCCAGGGCCGGCGCCTCTTCCCGGACGGCGGCGCCCCGGCCGGCCTGCGCCTCAAGCACAGCGGGACGACGCCGGGCGGACTTGCCGTGCACGTCTATGAAGCGGCGGGGCTTGCGCGGTACGGGACGTACGGGGCCGAGGTGGGGTGAGACTTCCTGCCGACGGCCCACAGACGGCCCGGAACGACCACGGGGCGACGGATCAACCCGTCGCCCCGGACCTGCTCAAGGGGGCTCGAGCCCCGTGACTCGCGCCTACAGCACCGGCAGGTTCTTCCGCAGCTCGAACGCGGTGACCTCCGAGCGGTACTCCTCCCACTCCTGCCGCTTGTTGCGCAGGAAGAAGTCGAAGACGTGCTCGCCGAGCGTCTCGGCGACCAGGTCGCTGCGCTCCATCAGGGTCAGCGCCTCGCCGAGGTTCTGCGGGAGCGGCTCGATGCCCAGGGCGCGGCGCTCCGCGTCGGACAGGGCCCAGACGTCGTCCTCGGCGCCCGGCGGGAGCTCGTAGCCCTCCTCGATGCCCTTCAGGCCGGCGGCCAGCAGGACGGCGTAGGCGAGGTACGGGTTCGCGCCCGAGTCCAGCGACCGGACCTCCACCCGCGCGGAGCCGGTCTTGCCGGGCTTGTACATGGGCACGCGGACCAGGGCCGAGCGGTTGTTGTGGCCCCAGCAGATGTACGACGGGGCCTCGCCGCCGGCGCCCGCGGTGCGCTCGGTGCCGCCCCAGATGCGCTTGTAGGAGTTCACCCACTGGTTGGTGACCGCGGAGATATCCGCCGCGTGCCGCAGCAGGCCCGCGATGAAGGAGCGGCCGACCTTGGAGAGCTGGTACTCGGCGCCGGACTCGTAGAAGGCGTTGCGGTCGCCCTCGAAGAGCGACAGGTGCGTGTGCATGCCGCTGCCCGGGTGCTCGCTGAACGGCTTCGGCATGAAGGTCGCCTGGACGCCCTGCTCCAGCGCCACCTGCTTCATGACCAGGCGGAACGTCATGATGTTGTCCGCCGTGGAGAGCGCGTCCGCGTAGCGCAGGTCGATCTCCTGCTGGCCCGGGGCGCCCTCGTGGTGGGAGAACTCGACCGAGATGCCCATCGACTCCAGCATGGTGATCGCCTGGCGGCGGAAGTCCATGCCGATGTTCTGCGGGGTGTGGTCGAAGTAGCCGGAGTTGTCGGCGGGGGTCGGCACCGAGCCGTCGACCGGCTTGTCCTTCAGCAGGAAGAACTCGATCTCGGGGTGCGTGTAGAAGGTGAAGCCCAGGTCGGAGGCGCGGGCCAGGGCACGCTTGAGCACATACCGGGGGTCGGCGAAGGACGGGGAGCCGTCCGGCATGAGGATGTCGCAGAACATGCGGGCCGTGCCGGGGGCCTCAGCGCGCCACGGGAGGATCTGGAACGTCGACGGGTCCGGCTTGGCGATCATGTCGGACTCGTATACACGGGCGAAGCCCTCGATGGCGGAGCCGTCGAAGCCGATGCCCTCGTCGAAGGCCTGTTCCAGTTCGGCCGGGGCCACGGCCACGGACTTGAGGAAGCCCAGCACGTCCGTGAACCACAGGCGTACGAACCGGATGTCGCGCTCCTCCAAGGTCCGGAGCACGAACTCCTGCTGCTTGTCCATCTTCCGCTTCCCCATCCTTGCTGGTCAGGCCGCCTTCTCTCCCGTAGCACGGGAGGCGGTCGGGCACCTGAGCATCCCACCACAACACCATTTCATGCGCGTTGCGGACCTTGATCGGCCGGCCGACTCCGGCCTGAACGCCTCACGTACGGCAGGTGTACCGCGTCCGCGGCAGGTGAACTGCTCTGCCGCCCATCTTGCCTGCTCGGACCGACATCCGTAATGGCCGGATCGTCACTCTGGCAGGGTAGTGGTCAGGTGTTCGATCCTGAAACTCCCAGCCATTCCTGCGGCCTCTCTACGAGGGACCCCCCACCCCCCATTACGATCAGCAAACCCGACTGTCACACCTTTTCCCTAAGGACACACCCCATGGGTACCGCCAAGAAGAGCAGCGCGGCACGCAAGGCGCGCATAGAGGAGATGCGGCGCGCCGAGCAGGCTCGTGAGCGCCGCAATCGCATCCTCACCATCGCGACCAGCGTGGTGATCGTCGCCGGGCTCGTCGTCGGTGGTGTCGTCCTGGTGCGGTCGCAGTCCGACAACGGCGACAACGCGGCCTCCGACTCCAAGACCACCGGCCGCCTGGTCGCCGGCGAGGACGGTGTGGAGACCTGGAAGGGCACCCTCGCCCGCAACCACGTCACCAAGGCCGTGAAGTACGCGGTCACGCCCCCGGTCGGCGGCGACCACAACCCGGTGTGGATGAACTGCAACGGCGACGTCTACACCAAGGAGATCAACAACACCAACGCCGTGCACTCGCTGGAGCACGGCGCGGTGTGGGTGACGTACAACAGCAAGGCCGCCAAGGCCGACGTCGACGCGCTCGCGGCGAAGGTGAAGAAGACGCCGTACACGCTGATGAGCCCGGTCGACGGCCAGAAGGACCCGATCATGCTCACGGCGTGGGGCCATCAGCGCACGGTGACGGGGGCCGACGACCCGAACGTCGACAAGTTCCTCGAGAAGTTCGTCCAGGGCAAGCAGACGCCGGAGCCCGGTGCCGCCTGCACGAACGGGCTGTCGCAGTGAGGCACGTGGGACTGATCGCGGGGGCCGCGGCGGCGGTGCTCGTCGCGGCCGGCGCGATCACCTACGCGGTCGCCGAGGACGGCGGCTCCGGCGACACCCCCGCCGCCGACTCCGCGGACGCGGGCTTCGCGCGCGACATGGCGGTGCACCACCAGCAGGCCGTGGAGATGTCGTACATCGTGCGCGACCGCACGAAGAACGAGGACGTGCGGCGGCTCGCGTACGACATCGCCCAGACGCAGGCCAACCAGCGCGGCATGCTGCTCGGCTGGCTCGACCTGTGGGAGCTGCCGAAGGTGTCGTCCGAGCCGCCGATGACCTGGATGGACATGGGCGACATGGCCTCCGGCAAGGACGGCGCGCTGATGCCGGGCATGGCCACCAACACGGAGATGAAGAAGCTCGGCACGCTCAGCGGGAAGCAGGCGGAGATCTTCTACCTCCAGCTCATGACGGACCATCACAAGGGCGGCGTCCACATGGCCGAGGGCTGTGCCGACAAGTGCGCGGTCGGCGTGGAGAAGCGGCTCGCGCAGGGCATGGTGGACGCGCAGGAGTCGGAGATCGCGCTGATGGCGGACATGCTCAAGGAGCGGGGCGCCGAGCCGCGTTCGTGACGCCGGCTCCCAGGTCGCCCCTCACGTCACCCCTCAAGTCGCCTTGTAAAGCCAGACCTTGGGGGCTTCTTGGCTTCCCTTGGGGCCATCTTGGCCCGGGCATTCCCCTGGCATGAACGGTTCATCGCAAGAGTGGCGAGCGTCGAGTGATCCACTCGCGACGAACCGCACAGGGGGTTCCATGAGATCCAACCGCGCCACGGTGCGCGCCGGTGTGAGCATGGCAGCGACACTGCCCATGATCGCCGGGGCGCTGGCGCTCGGCATACCCGCGGCGCACGCCGCCACCCCGGCCCGGGACACGCTGGCCGGGACCAAGCCCGCGTGGGCCACGCCCAGGGCGGACCGGGGCGCCACCTCCGACAGCGCCCGGGTGACCGCCCGCGTCTACCTCGCCGGGCGGGACGCCGCCGGTCTGGCCGCGTACGCGAAGGCGGTGTCGGACCCGCGCTCGGCCTCGTACGGGAAGTACCTGAGTGCCCAGCAGGCGCAGACCCGCTTCGGCGCGACCGAGGAGCAGGTCGCGGCCGTGAAGTCCTGGCTGACGGCGGCGGGCCTGAAGGTCACGGGTGTCACGCGGCACTACGTCGCCGTCACCGGTGACGTGGCCGCCGCGGAGCAGGCGTTCGGCACCCAGCTGCACAACTACGTCATGGGCTCCAGGACCTACCGGGCCCCGGCGCACACCGCCACCGTCCCGGCGAGCCTGGCCGACGCCGTCCTGACCGTCACCGGCCTGGACACCGCACCCCACAAGGCGACCCACGACGACCGACTGCCGCCGCCGGAGACGGTGTTCCGCAACGCGGGGCCCTTCTCCTCGTACTACGGCTCGAACACGGCGACCACGCTGCCGGAGGCGTACGGCCAGAAGATCCCGTACGCGATCAAGGGCTACACGGGCAAACAGCTGCGGGCCGCGTACGGCGCGGGCACCCGCACCGGCAGGGGCGTCCGCGTCGCCATCACCGACGCCTACGCCTCGCCCACCATCGCCTTCGACGCGGCCACCTACGCGAAGAGGCACGGCGACGCCGCCTGGCGCAGCGACCGGCTGCACCAGGTGCTGCCCAAGAACTACACGAAGACCACGGAGTGTTCGGCCGCCGGCTGGTACGGCGAGGAGACCCTCGACGTCGAGGCCGTGCACGCGGTCGCGCCCGCCGCGGACGTCACGTACGTGGGCGCAGCCTCCTGCTACGACGACGACCTGCTCGACGCGCTCGGCAAGGTCGTCGACCACCACCTGGCCGACATCGTCTCCAACTCCTGGGGCGACATCGAGGCCAACCAGACTCCTGACCTTCAGGCCGCCTACGACCAGGTCTTCCAGCTGGGCGCGGTCGAGGGCATCGGCTTCTACTTCTCCTCCGGCGACAACGGCGACGAGGTCGCGGCCACCGGCACCAAGCAGGTCGACACCCCGGCCGACTCGGCGTGGGTGACCGCGGTCGGCGGCACCTCGCTGGCGGTCGGCAAGGGCGACACGTACCAGTGGGAGACCGGCTGGGGCACTCAGAAGGCCGTGCTGTCGTCCGACGGCAGGAGCTGGACGGACTTCCCCGGCGCCTTCACCTCCGGCGCGGGCGGCGGCACCAGCAGGACGGTGGCGGAGCCCGCCTACCAGAAGGGCGTGGTCCCCGACGCGCTGGCGAAGGCGTACAGCGCGGCCGGCAACCGGGTCGTCCCGGACATCGCGGCGATCGCCGACCCGAACACCGGCTTCCTCGTCGGCCAGACGCAGACCCTCCCGGACGGGAGGACGCAGGCGTACGACGAGTACCGCATCGGCGGCACCTCGCTGGCCGCGCCCGTCGTCGCGGCCGTGCAGGCACTGGCGCAGGAGGCCCGGGGTGGCGGGCCGATCGGCTTCGCCAACCCGGCGATCTACGCCAGGTACGGCTCGAAGCTGTACCACGACGTCACCGACGACCCGACGGGCTCCGGCCTCGCCGTGGCCCGCGTCGACTTCGTGAACGGCTACGACGCGACGGGCGGTGTGACCACGTCCGTGCGCAGCCTTGGCAAGGACAGCTCGCTGAAGGCCGTCAAGGGCTACGACGACGTGACGGGGGTGGGCACGCCCGCCGGCGGTTACGTCGAGTCGTACCGCCACTGAGGGAGCGCTGTCAGGGGGTGGCCCGCTGATGAGGCGGGCCACCCCATTGCGTCGCTCTGACGATTACACTGGGCGCGTGCCTCAACTACGTCTCGCCCTGAACCAGATCGACTCGAGCGTCGGCGACCTGGCCGGGAACGCCGAGTCCATCGTCCGCTGGACCCGGCACTGCGCCGAGCAGGGAGCGCATCTCGTGGCGTTCCCGGAGATGGCGCTGACCGGGTATCCCGTCGAGGACCTGGCCCTCAGGGCGTCGTTCGTCGAGGCGTCCCGCGCGGCCCTGCGCTCGCTCGCCGCCCGGCTCGCCGAGGAGGGGCTCGGGGAGCTGCCGGTGCTCGTCGGCTACCTCGACCGCTGCGAGACCGCCCAGCCGAGGTACGGCCAGCCGCCGGGCGCGCCGCAGAACGCGGCGGCGGTGCTGCACCGCGGCGAGGTCGTCCTGACCTTCGCCAAGCACCACCTGCCCAACTACGGCGTCTTCGACGAGTTCCGCTACTTCGTGCCCGGCGACACCATGCCGGTCCTGCGGCTGCACGGCATCGACATCGCGCTCGCCATCTGCGAGGACCTGTGGCAGGACGGCGGCCGGGTCCCGGCCGCGCGCTCCGCGCAGGCCGGCCTGCTGATCTCCATCAACGCCTCGCCCTACGAGCGCAACAAGGACGACACCCGTCTGGAGCTGGTCCGCAAGCGGGCCCAGGAGGCGGGCTGCACGACGGCCTACCTGGCCATGATCGGCGGCCAGGACGAGCTGGTGTTCGACGGCGACTCGATCGTGGTCGACCGGGACGGGGAGGTCGTCGCGCGGGCCCCGCAGTTCGCGGAGGGCTGCGTGGTCCTGGACCTGGACCTGCCGGCGGCGTCGCCCGACGCGCCGACGGGCGCGGTGGACGACGGCCTGCGCATCGACCGGGCCGTCCTGTCCGAGGAGCCCCTGCCGGCGTACGAGCCGGAGCACACCGGCGGGTGCGCGCAGCGCCTGGACGACGACGAGGAGGTGTACTCGGCGCTGGTCGTGGGCCTGCGGGCGTACGTCGCGAAGAACGGCTTCGAGTCGGTCCTCATCGGCCTGTCGGGCGGCATCGACTCGTCCCTGGTCGCGGCGATCGCATGCGACGCGCTGGGCGCGCGGAACGTGTACGGCGTGTCGATGCCCTCGAAGTACTCCTCCGAGCACTCCAAGGACGACGCGGCGGAGCTGGCCCGCCGAACGGGCCTGAACTTCCGTACGGTCCCGATCGCCCCGATGTTCGACGCGTACATGGACTCACTGGGCCTGACGGGCCTGGCCGAGGAGAACCTCCAGGCCCGGCTGCGCGGCACGCTGCTCATGGCGCTCTCCAACCAGGAGGGCCACATCGTCCTGGCCCCCGGCAACAAGTCGGAGCTGGCGGTGGGCTACTCGACCCTGTACGGCGACGCGGTGGGCGCGTACGGCCCCATCAAGGACGTCTACAAGACGTCGGTCTTCCGCCTGGCCGAGTGGCGCAACCGCGCGGCGCGGGAACGGGGCCAGACCCCGCCGATCCCTGAGAACTCCCTCACCAAGCCCCCGAGCGCCGAGCTGCGCCCGGGCCAGGTCGACACGGACTCCCTGCCCGACTACCCGGTCCTGGACGCCATCCTGGAGCTCTACGTCGACCGGGACAGGGGCGCGGACGAGATCGTGGCCGCCGGCTACGACCGCGACCTGGTCACCAGGACCCTGCGCATGGTCGACACGGCCGAGTACAAGCGGCGGCAGTACCCGCCGGGGACGAAGATCTCGACGAAGGGGTTCGGGAAGGACCGGCGGTTGCCGATCACGAACGGGTGGCGGGAGTCGGCCTGACGGTCCTCTCCACCAGGGAGACGGTCTCTCCACCAGGGAGACGGTCCTCTCCACCAGGGACACACGGCTGCCCTGCGGCCGCCAGCATCGCGCTCACCAGGCACCGTGCGTCCCGGATGCCGGGTCCGACGCGCGACCTGGTCGTCAGCCCTCCTGCCGCCGCTTCAGGTCGGCCAGCACCTGGTGCAACGGCTCGGTCGCCCGGCGCCGGTACTCCTGGATCGCCCAGCCGTTGCCGTCCGGGTCCGTGAAGTACAGGAACGTCGCGCCGTCGTCCGGGGCGTACTGAACCGGCTCGGAGACGTCGAGGCCGCGTTCCACGAGTTCGGCGTGGGCCGCCTTGATGTCGGCGACGCACAGTTGCAGGCCCTGGTAGGAGCCGGGGGCGGGGCGCGGGCCCTTGGCCATCTCCCAGATGCTGTCGCCCAGGGCGATCGAACAGCCGGAGCCCGGAGGCGTCAGCTGGACGATCCGCATGCCGGGCATGACCTCCTGGTCGATGTCGACGTGGAAGCCGACCTTGTCCCGGTAGAAGTCCCGGGCCCGGTCGATGTCGCTCACGGGCAGGGGGATCACTTCGAGCGTGTAGTCCATGGCGTGACTCCTTCGTCGGCGTCCGGCTCAGCGGAACCGCCAGCGGGTCTGGCTGAACGGCTCTCCCTTACCGAAACCGAAAACCGTGCGCGGCGCCACCGAGTAGACGGCGGCATGGCCGGGGCCGTGGTGGAAACAGCCGTCCCGTACCTCGAAGTGCCAGAAACTGCCGTACTTCGTCTCCCACGCGGCGGCCAGCTCGCGCAGGCGGGCGTCGTCGGTGACGCGTACCGCCTCGCCCTCGACCACCAGGTCGTAGCCCTTGTTCCAGGTGTTGGTGCCGGTGGTCAGCACCACGTGCGGGTTCGCCGCCAGGTTCTTCGCCTTGCGCTCCTCGGGGCCGGTGCAGAAGTGCAGCGCGCCGTCCGACCAGACGGCGGGCAGCGGGGTCACGTGCGGCCGTCCGTCCGGACGTACCGTCGAGATCCAGAACAGCTCCGCCTCGGCCAGCAGCGCCTGAGCCTCGGACCAGTCGGGCGCGGTGGCGCCCGCGCTGCTGTACCGGGGGTCCAGCTCGGCCTTGGGTTCCCGCATGGTGCCCACCTCCGGATCGACGAGTGTTCCCGCAGTAGGGACCCGGGCCGGCCGCGGAACTCATCGGTGCCCGTCCCGGCGCTTCCCACCAGGTCTCCGGTTAGGCTCAAGGCCGTACGACCTTGATCCGAGGGAGGCCGAGGATGACGGCGGCGCCGGGGCGCAGGAGCAGTACCTTCACGCGGCTGCTGCGGCACGGCTTCACCGATGCCACCGCCGCCGAGCGGCTCCTGGACAGCCCGGAACTGGCACCGGTCCGCAACGACCCGGTGCTGCTCGACGCCCTCGGCGCCACCGCCGACCCCGACCTGGCGCTGCTCGGACTGGTCCGGCTGCTGGAGGCCCAGCCGGGCCCGACCGCACGCCGGGAGTTGCTCGACACCCTGATAGCGGCCAAGCCGCTGCGCGACCGGCTGCTCGGCGTGCTCGGCGCCTCGGCCGCCCTCGCCGACCACCTCACCCGGCACCCCGCCGACTGGCACGCGCTCGTCATGTACGAGCCCCGGGACCTGCACCCAGGGGTGGAGGAGTTCGAGCGCGGCCTCGCCGAGGCCACCGACCCGGTCTCCCTGCGCGTCGCCTACCGGCGCTGCCTGCTGTCCATCGCCGCGCGCGACGTGTGCGGCACCACCGACGTCGCCCAGACCGCCGCCGAGCTCGCCGACCTCGCCACCGCCACCCTGCGCGCCGCCCTCGGCATCGCGCGGGCCGCCGCCCCCGAGGACGCCGCCCTGTGCCGGCTGGCCGTCATCGCGATGGGCAAGTGCGGCGGCCACGAGCTGAACTACGTCTCCGACGTGGACGTCATCTTCGTGGGGGAGGCCGCCGACGGGGCCGACGAGGGCAAGGCCCTGCGCGCCGCCACCAGGATCGCCTCGCACCTGATGCGGATCTGCTCGGAGACCACCGTCGAGGGATCCATCTGGCCCGTCGACGCCAACCTGCGCCCCGAGGGCAGGAACGGCCCGCTCGTGCGCACCCTCTCCAGCCACCTCGCCTACTACCAGCGCTGGGCGAAGACCTGGGAGTTCCAGGCGCTGCTCAAGGCCCGCCCGGTCGCCGGTGACCTGGAGCTGGGCGAGGAGTACGTCGCCGCCGTCCAGCCCCTCGTGTGGAAGGCCGCCGAGCGGGAGAACTTCGTCGCCGACGTGCAGAAGATGCGCCGCCGGGTGGTGGAGAACATTCCCGCCGCCGAGATCGACCGGCAGCTCAAACTCGGGCCGGGCGGCCTCAGGGACGTCGAGTTCGCCGTGCAGCTGCTGCAACTGGTGCACGGGCGGGCCGACACGTCCCTCAGGAGCGGCACCACCCTGAACGCGCTGAAGGCCCTGGCCGCCGGCGGGTACGTCGGGCGCGCCGACGCCGCGCAGCTCGACGAGGCGTACCGGTTCCTGCGCTCCATGGAGCACCGGATCCAGCTCTTCCGGCTGCGGCGCACCCACCTCGTGCCCCAGGAGGAGGCCGATCTGCGGCGCATCGGGCGGTCGCTCGGACTGCGCGCCGACCCGGTCGCCGACCTCAACCGCGAGTGGAAGCGGCACGCGGGCGTCGTACGCCGCCTGCACGAGAAGCTGTTCTACCGGCCGCTGCTCGACGCGGTCGCCCAGCTCGCCCCCGGCGAGGCCCGGCTGAGCCCCGAGGCGGCGCGCGAGCGGCTCGTCGCGCTCGGGTACGCGGACCCCGCCTCCGCCCTGCGCCACCTGGAGGCGCTGGCTTCCGGCGTGTCGCGCAAGGCCGCGATCCAGCGGACGCTGCTGCCGGTGCTGCTCGGCTGGTTCGCGGACTCCGCCGACCCGGACGCGGGACTGCTGAACTTCCGCAAGGTGTCGGACGCGCTCGGCAGGACGCCGTGGTACCTGCGGCTGCTCCGCGACGAGGGCGCGGCGGCCCAGAACCTCGCCCGCGTGCTGTCGGCCGGGCGCCTCGCCCCGGATCTGCTGATGCGCGCGCCGGAGGCGGTCGCGCTGCTCGGCGACGGGGACGGCGGCGGCCTCGAACCGCGCTCCCGGGCCCATCTGGAGCAGGAGATCCTCGCGGCCGTGGGACGGGCCGACGGGGCCGCCCAGGCGGTGACGGCCGCGCGGGGCGTGCGGCGCCGCGAGCTGTTCCGTACGGCCGCCGCCGACATCGTCGGCTCCTACGGCACCGAGTCCCAGCCGGCCGAGGCCGACCAGGGCGCCCTGGTGGACCGGGTCGGCCGCGCGGTGTCGGACCTGACGGCGGCGACCCTCGCGGGCACGCTGCGGGCGGTCGTACGGGAGGGGTGGGGGGACACCCTGCCGACCCGGTTCGCGATCATCGGCATGGGCCGGTTCGGCGGGCACGAGCTGGGCTACGGCTCGGACGCGGACGTGCTGTTCGTGCACGAGCCCCGGGACGGCGTGGCCGAACGGGAGGCCTCCGAGGCCGCCAACAAGGTCGTCTCCGAGATGCGGCGCCTGCTGCAGATCCCCAGTGCCGACCCGCCGCTGCTCATCGACGCGGACCTGCGCCCGGAGGGCAAGTCCGGGCCGCTGGTACGGACGCTGAAGTCGTACGAGGCGTACTACCGCCGGTGGTCGCTGGTGTGGGAGTCGCACGCGCTGCTGCGGGCCGAACCGGTCGCCGGGGACGAGGACCTGGGGCGGCGTTTCGTCGAGCTCATCGACCCGCTGCGGTATCCGGCGGACGGGCTCGGCGACGACGCCGTACGGGAGATCCGGCGGCTGAAGGCCCGCATGGAGTCCGAGCGGCTGCCGCGCGGCGCCGACCCGAAACTGCACGCCAAGCTGGGGCCGGGCGGGCTGTCCGACGTGGAGTGGACCGTGCAGCTGCTGCAACTGCGGCACGGGGCCGCCCAGCCCGGGCTGCGGACCACCCGTACCCGAGAGGCGCTGGCGGCCGCTCAGGAGGCCGGGCTCATCTCCGAGGAGGACGCCGGGATCCTGGACGAGGCGTGGGTGCTGGCCACGCGGGTGCGCAACGCGGTGATGCTGGTGCGCGGACGCGCCGGGGACACGTTCCCGGCGGACAGCCGGGAACTGGCCGCCGTGGGGCGGTACTTGGGGTACGGGCCCGGGCATGTGGGGGACATGCTCGACGCGTACCGGCGTACGGCGCGGCGGGCTCGGGGCGTGGTGGAGGAGCTGTTCTACGGGGCATAGGGCTGCGGCGGCCGGGCCGCCGAGCCCTACCTAAGACGCGGAAGACGCCGACTGAGACGCAGACGCCTGGGACGCGGCGGCCTCGGACGCGGGCGGAGGCACAGCGGCCTGCGACGCCGCGGCCTGCGGTGCAGAGGCCTGGGGCGGGGCGGCCCCTGGCCGGCTCGGCACCGCCGGCCACCGCCACCGCGGCCGAGCACCGTCCCGGCGGGAGGCCCGGTGCGGCACCGTCCTCGGCAGGGCGTACGGCAGGCTCCCGAACCACACCCACGCCACCGCGAAGCCGAAGCCGAGGCACAGCACGCCGCCCACCGCGTCCAGCCAGAAGTGGTTGGCCGTGGCGACGATGACGACCAGGGTCGCCGCCGGGTAGAGCAGGCCCAGGACACGAACCCACGGCACCGTGGCCAGCGCGAAGATCGTCAGACCGCACCACAGCGACCAGCCGATGTGCATCGACGGCATCGCGGCGTACTGGTTCGACATGTTCTTCAGGTCGCCGGACGCCATCGACCCCCAGGTGTCGTGCACCAGGACCGTGTCGATGAAGTGGCCGCCGTTCATCAGCCGGGGCGGGGCGAGCGGATACAGGTAGTAACCGACCAGGGCGACACCCGTCGTCGCGAACAGCACCAGCCGCGTGGCCGCGTAACGGCCGGGATGACTGCGGTACAGCCACACCAGGACACCCAGCGTGACCACGAAGTGCAGGGTCGCGTAGTAGTAGTTCATGCCCACGATCAACCAAGTCACCGCGTTAACGGCGTGGTTGACGGACTGCTCGACGGCGATGCCGAGTTGCCGCTCGGCCTGCCAGATCCAGTCGGCGTTGCGCAGCGCCTCGGCCTTCTGCTCCGGCACGGCGTTGCGGATGAGTGAGTACGTCCAGTAACTGACCGCGATCAGCAGGATCTCGAACCAGAGCTGGGGTCTGCGCGGAGTACGCAACCGGCGCACGAACCCCTGCCCCGCCTCCTCCGCGACGGGATGTGGAACGGCCGCCTCCCGGCCCTCCAGTGTCGTCACGGTCGTGTCACCCATAGGCACAGAGTCTGCCAGAAAAGCCCTGCTCCCCGATCATCCTCTCGTCTGGTTCAGGTCGCATGTTCTACGGCCGAAGAAGAACCCGGCCTCCTACCACCGCACGGCTGCGGAGCGCGAGTTCTCCACCCAGAGGACGATTACGGGACCCTGAGGTCGATCAGGGGCGATTCACGGACGAGTCCGGTCCCCAGGGGCGGAAGCGGTCGAACCGCGCACCACCAGTTCCGGCATGAACACGAACTCGCTGTGCGGCGCGGGCGTCCCGCCGATCTCCTCCAGCAGCGTGCGCACCGCCGCCTGGCCCATCGCCGGGACCGGCTTGCGGATCGTCGTCAGCGGCGGGTCGGTGAAGGCGATCAGCGGGGAGTCGTCGAAGCCGACCACCGAGATGTCCTTGGGTACGTCCAGGCCGCGCTGCCGGGCCGACCGTATCGCGCCCAGCGCCATCATGTCGCTGGCGCAGACGATCGCCGTGCAGCCGCGCTCCATGAGCGCCGTCGCCGCGGCCTGCCCGCCCTCCAGGGTGTAGAGGGAGTGCTGGATCAGCTCCGACTCGACGGTCTCCGCGTCCAGCCCCAGCTGGTCCCGCATGGTCCGCACGAAGCCCTCGATCTTGCGCTGCACGGGCACGAACCGCTTCGGGCCCAGCGCCAGGCCGATGCGCGTGTGACCGAGGGACGCCAGGTGCGTGACCGCCAGTGTCATCGCCGCCCGGTCGTCGGGGGAGATGAACGGCGCCTGCACCTTCGGGGAGAAGCCGTCGACCAGCACGTACGGCACGCCCTGCGCGCGCAGCCGGTCGTAGCGCGTCATGTCGGCGGTGGTGTCCGCGTGCAGGCCGGAGACGTAGATGATCCCCGCGACCCCGCGGTCCACGAGCATCTCCGTCAGCTCGTCCTCGGTCGACCCGCCCGGGGTCTGCGTGGCGAGCACCGGCGTGTAGCCCTGCCGCGTCAGCGCCTGGCCGATGACCTGGGCCAGAGCCGGGAATATCGGGTTCTCCAGCTCGGGGGTGATCAGACCCACCAGCCCCTCGCTGCGCTGCCGCAGCCGCACCGGGCGCTCGTAGCCCAGCACGTCGAGAGCGGCCAGCACGGACTGGCGGGTGGTGGCGGCGACGCCCGGCTTCCCGTTGAGGACGCGGCTGACGGTCGCTTCGCTCACCCCCGCCTGAGCAGCGATGTCGGCAAGCCGTGTGGTCACGGCACTGGACTGTAGCGGCCGTGGCGTCATCGCGGTCCCTCGTGTCCTGGTCGGTGTCCGGTTCGCAACGGATGATTCCCCGCTGCCGCAACGTATGGCAAGTGCTTGCAGAGTCTTGCACAAGGGGCCGGGTCCCCGCCGATCAGCCAGAAAGCCGGGTTTCACGGGGATCGAGGAGAGGTCACGGCCGGATAACCATCGTCAGCTCTTGCGGTTTTTTGCTGCAAGGTCTTTCGCAAGCCTTGCAGGCGCAGCTACTCTCACCGACGCCCGGCCGCCGCGACGGCGCAGTCGGCAGCACCAAACGGGCTTTCACCCTCAAGGAGAACTCATGCGGCGTGGCATAGCGGCCACCGCGCTGGTGGCGTCCCTCGCCCTCACGGCGACGGCGTGCGGCTCAGACAGCGACAGCGGCGACAAGGCCGGTCCGGTCACCCTCACCTGGTGGGACACCTCCAACGCCACGAACGAGGCACCGACGTACAAGGCCCTGGTCAAGGAGTTCGAGGCCGCCAACAAGGACGTCAAGGTCAAGTACGTCAACGTCCCCTTCGACCTGGCGCAGAACAAGTTCGACACCGCCGCCGGTTCCAAGGGCGCCCCGGACGTGCTGCGCTCCGAGGTCGGCTGGACCCCCGCCTTCGCCAAGAAGGGCTTCTTCCTCCCGCTGGACGGCACCGAGGCCCTCGCCGAGCAGGACAAGTTCAAGCCCAACCTGATCGAGCAGGCCAAGTACGAGGGCAAGACCTACGGCGTCCCCTTCACCACGGACACCCTCGCCCTCGTCTACAACAAGGAACTCTTCAAGAAGGCCGGCGTCGAGGCCCCCAAGACCTGGGACGACCTGAAGAAGGCCGCCGCCACCATCAAGGACAAGACCGGCGTCGACGGCTACTGGGGCTCCACCCAGGCCTACTACGCCCAGTCCTTCCTCTACGGCGAGGGCACCGACACCGTCGACGTCGACGCCAAGAAGATCACCATCACCTCGCCCGCGGCCAAGAAGGCCTACGGCACCTGGCAGAGCCTCTTCGACGGCAAGGGCCTGCACAAGGCCGACACCACCGCCGACGCCTACGCCCACATCCAGGAGGCGTTCGTCAGCGGCAAGGTCGCCTCGATCATCCAGGGCCCGTGGGAGATCACGAACTTCTACAAGGGCTCGGCCTTCAAGGACAGGAACAACCTCGGCATCGCCACCGTCCCGGCCGGCTCCACCGGCAAGGCCGGCGCCCCGACCGGCGGCCACAACCTCTCCGTCTACGCCGGCTCCGACGAGGCCCACCAGAAGGCCGCGCTGAAGTTCGTGAAGTTCATGACCTCGGCGAAGGCCCAGGAGACCATCGCCCTGAAGAACTCCACCCTGCCGACGCGCGACGACGCCTACACCGCCGAGGTCAAGGCCGACCCGGGCATCGCCGGATACCAGACGGTCCTCTCCGCCGCCCAGCCGCGCCCGGAACTGCCCGAGTACAGCTCCCTGTGGGGCCCGCTGGACACCGAGCTCAACTCGATCGCGGGCGGCAAGAAGTCCCTCGACAAGGGCCTGAGCGACGCTGAGCTCGCCATCGCCAAGCTGGTGCCGGACTTCAGCAAGTAGCCCGACGTGGCCGCCGGATCCCCCGGACGCATGGGGCGGAGTGATCCGGCGGCCACCGGCCTGTGTGCCGTACCCCTTGATCCAGCAGGACTCCGAGAAGGTTGTCGAACCATGACAGTCGCCATCGACCGCGCGACCGGCAAGCGCCGCGGGGAGCGCGCCCCGCGGCCCGGGCCGGCCCGGCGCCTGAAGCACAGCTACCAGAAGTACTGGTACGCCTACGCGATGATCGCCCCGGTGGCGGTCGTCCTCGGGGTCATCGTGCTGTACCCCCTGGCGTACGGCTTCTACCTCACGCTCACCGACGCCGACAGCCTCAACAGCGCCCGCACCATCGGCATCAACGAGATCGCGGCCACCTACAAGTTCATCGGCTTCGACAACTACGCCGACATCCTGTGGGGCCCGACGGCGTACGACCGCTTCTGGTCGCACTTCGTCTGGACGATCGTGTGGACGGCGGCCTGTGTCGCCCTGCACTACGGCATCGGCCTGGGCCTGGCCCTGCTGCTCAACCAGAAGCTGCGCGGCCGCACCTTCTACCGGCTGGTCCTGATCCTGCCGTGGGCCGTGCCGACCTTCGTCACCGTCTTCGGCTGGCGCTTCATGCTCGCCGACGGCGGCATCATCAACTCCGGCCTGGAGTTCCTGCACCTGCCGACGCCGGCCTGGCTGGAGGACACCTTCTGGCAGCGGTTCTCCGCGATCATGGTGAACACCTGGTGCGGTGTGCCGTTCATGATGATCTCGCTGCTCGGCGGACTGCAGTCCATCGACGCCTCGCTCTACGAGGCCGCCGAGATGGACGGCGCGAACGCCTGGCAGCGGTTCCGGTACGTCACCCTGCCGGGCCTGAGGTCCGTCAGCTCCACGGTCGTCCTGCTCGGTGTCATCTGGACCTTCAACCAGTTCACCATCATCTTCCTGCTGTTCGGCGGCACCGCCCCCGAGGCCGACATCCTCGTGACCTGGGCGTACTTCCTGGGCTTCGGGCAGCAGCCGCGCGAGTTCGCCGAGTCCGCGGCCTACGGCATGCTGCTGCTGGCCATCCTGATCGTCTTCACCTCCTTCTACCGCCGCTGGCTGAACCGCAATGACCAGCAGCTCGCGATCTGAGGCAGGAGTCCCCATGAGCACGACCACTGTCGACACCGCCGCCGCGAAGACCGAGCACAGCCCCGCGGCCGACCGGCCACGCAAGGTCCGCCGGCGCGGTGAGGGCGGTCTCCTCGCCTCCCTCACCTCCCACGGCATCCTGATCCTGGCCAGCGTCGTCGCGCTGTTCCCGGTCGCCTGGCTGGTCTTCCTGTCCCTCGGCCCGGACAAGGACGACTACCTGCACCCCGGACGCATCTGGGACAAGATGACGCTCGACAACTACGCCTTCGTCCTGCGGGAGACGAGCTTCTTCGACTGGCTCAAGAGCTCCCTGATCGTCTCCCTCGGCACCACCGTCATCGGCGTCCTGGTCGCCGCCACCACCGGCTACGCGGTCTCCCGCATGCGCTTCCCGGGCTACAAGAAGTTCATGTGGGTACTCCTTGTGACCCAGATGTTCCCGGTCGCCGTCCTGATGGTGCCGATGTACCAGATCCTGTCCGAGCTTCAGCTCATCGACAGCTACCTTGGACTCATCCTCGTCTACTGCTCGACGGCGGTGCCGTACTGCGCCTGGCTGCTCAAGGGCTACTTCGACACCATCCCGTTCGAGATCGACGAGGCGGGACGCGTCGACGGGCTGACCCCCTTCGGCACGTTCGCACGGCTGATCCTGCCGCTCGCCAAACCAGGGCTGGCGGTCGCCGCGTTCTACAGCTTCATCACCGCGTTCGGCGAGGTCGCCTTCGCCACGACGTTCATGCTGGACGACGAGAAGTACACGCTCGCCGTCGGCCTGCAGAGCTTCGTGAGCGAGCACGACGCGCAGCGCAACCTCATGGCCGCCACCGCGGTCCTGATCGCGATACCCGTCTCCGTGTTCTTCTACCTCGTGCAGAAGAACCTGGTGACCGGCCTCACCGCAGGCGGCACGAAGGGCTGATCCTCCTTCGTACGCGGACTCCCGCGCGCTCGCCGCGCGGGGTGGCGGCCGCGGTGCCCATCCGACCCCGCTGTCACCGCGGCCGCCTCGTCACCCACCCGCCGACCCACGCCTCCATGACCCGAACTTCTCCGTTACGCATCAAGGACGACATGAGCCAGCAGCACTCCGCCGCCCCGGCCCCCGGCCCCCTGACCGACTCGGCTGTCGCCACCGTCACCAAGCACCGCGACTGGTGGCGGGACGCGGTGATCTACCAGGTGTATCCGCGCAGCTTCGCCGACAGCAACGGCGACGGCATGGGCGACCTGGAGGGCGTACGCTCCCGCCTGCCGTACCTGCGCGACCTCGGCGTGGACGCCGTGTGGCTCAGCCCCTTCTACGCCTCGCCGCAGGCCGACGCCGGCTACGACGTCGCCGACTACCGGGCCGTCGACCCCATGTTCGGCACCCTGCTCGACGCCGACGCGCTGATCCGCGACGCCCACCGGCTGGGCCTGCGCATCATCGTCGACCTGGTCCCGAACCACTCCTCCGACCAGCACGAGTGGTTCCGGCGGGCGGTCGCCGAGGGCCCGGGCTCCCCGCTGCGGGAGCGCTACCACTTCCGGCCCGGCAAGGGGAAGAACGGCGAACTCCCGCCCAACGACTGGGAGTCCATCTTCGGCGGCCCGGCGTGGACCCGGGTCACCGAGCCCGACGGCACGCCCGGCGAGTGGTACCTGCACCTCTTCGCCCCCGAGCAGCCCGACTTCAACTGGAACCACCCGGCCGTCGGCGACGAGTTCCGCTCCATCCTGCGCTTCTGGCTGGACATGGGCGTCGACGGCTTCCGCATCGACGTCGCCCACGGCCTGGTGAAGGCCGAGGGCCTGCCCGACCTGGGAGCCCACGACCAGGTGAAGCTGCTGGGCAACGATGTCATGCCGTTCTTCGACCAGGACGGTGTGCACGAGATCTACCGGCAGTGGCGCCGCATCCTCGACGAGTACGCGGGCGAGCGCATCTTCGTCGCGGAAGCCTGGACCCCGACCATCGAGCGCACCGCGAACTACGTCCGCCCGGACGAGCTGCACCAGGCCTTCAACTTCCAGTACCTCAGCACGCACTGGGACGCCGAGGAGATGCGCGAGGTCATCGACCGCACGCTGGAGGCGATGCGCCCGGTCGGCGCGCCCGCCACCTGGGTGCTGTCCAACCACGACGTCACCCGGCACGCCACCCGCTTCGCCAACCCGCCCGGCCTCGGCACCCAGATCCGCCTGGCCGGCGACCGCGAACTGGGGCTCAGGAGGGCGCGGGCGGCGACGCTGCTGATGCTCGCGCTGCCCGGTTCGGCGTACCTCTACCAGGGTGAGGAGCTCGGGCTGCCCGACGTCGTCGACCTGCCCGACGAGGTGCGCCAGGACCCGGCCTACTTCCGAGGCGCCGGCCAGGACGGCTTCCGGGACGGCTGCCGGGTGCCGATCCCGTGGACCCGGACCGGGTCGTCGTACGGCTTCGGCAGCGGGGGCAGCTGGCTGCCGCAGCCGGAGGGCTGGGGCGAGCTGAGCATCGAGGCGCAGACCGGGGTGCCCGGCTCGACGCTGGAGATGTACCGGGCCGCGCTCGCCGTGCGCCGGGAGCAGACCGACCTGGGCGCGGGCGACTCGGTGGAGTGGCTGCGGGCGCCCGAGGGCGTGCTCGCCTTCCGGCGCGGGGAGTTCGTGTGTGTCGCGAACACCACCGGCGAGTCGGTGCGGATCCCGGCGTACGGGCGGGTGCTGCTGGCGAGCGGCGACGTGGCCGAGACGGGCGGGGAGGCGAAGGTGCCGGCCGACACGACGGTGTGGTGGTCGACCGGCTGACGCCCCCCGGACGACCCCCGGACGACCGCCTGACGCCCTGACAGGCCCTGCGGCTATTTTCTTGAATCGCGTACGGCCCGCTGCCCTTTCGGGTGGCGGGCCTTTAACATCTGCGTCACCGCAAGGTTGCTGAAGCTTTCAGCAAGAGCCTTCAGCTGTGCCTTGCGCTCCCCACAGTGCCTTCGATGAAGAAGGAACCCACACATGGCACGCAGATCCCTCTCGGGGGCCCTCGCCCTGGCGACGGCCGCCCTTGTCATGACCCCGGCTACCGCACAGGCCTCCCCGCCCGGCACCAAGGACGTCACCGCCGTCCTCTTCGAGTGGAACTTCGCCTCGGTCGCCCGCGAGTGCACCCGGACCCTCGGCCCCGCCGGATACGGCTACGTCCAGGTCTCCCCGCCCGCCGAGCACATACAAGGCGCGCAGTGGTGGACGTCGTACCAGCCGGTGAGCTACAAGATCGCGGGCCGCCTCGGCGACCGCGCGGCCTTCCAGAACATGGTGAACACCTGTCACGCGGCCGGCGTGAAGGTCGTCGTGGACGCGGTCGTCAACCACATGTCGGCGGGCAGCGGCACCGGCACGGGCGGCTCGTCGTACACGAAGTACACCTACCCGGGCCTGTACTCGTCGTACGACTTCGACGACTGCACCTCCCAGATCAGCAACTACCAGGACCGCTGGAACGTCCAGCACTGCGAACTGGTGGGCCTCGCCGACCTCGACACGGGGGAGGACTACGTCCGCCGAGCTGTCGCCGGCTACCTGAACGACCTCCTCTCCCTGGGCGTGGACGGCTTCCGCATCGACGCGGCGAAGCACATCCCGGCCGCCGACCTGGCGAACATCAAGTCCCGCCTGACGAACCCGTCCGTGTACTGGAAGCAGGAGGTCATCCACGGCTCCGGCGAGGCGATCCAGCCGACGGAGTACACGGGCAACGGCGACGTCCAGGAGTTCCGCTACGCGTACGACCTCAAACGCGTCTTCAACAACGAGAACCTCGCCTACCTGAAGAACTACGGCGAGGGCTGGGGCTACCTGAACAGCGGCGTCGCGGGCGTCTTCGTCGACAACCACGACACCGAGCGCAACGGCTCGACGCTCAGCTACAAGGACAACGCCAGCTACACCCTCGCCAACGTCTTCATGCTGGCCTGGCCCTACGGCGCCCCCGACATCAACTCCGGCTACGAGTTCACGGACACGGACGCGGGCCCGCCGAACGGCGGCCAGGTGAACGCCTGCTGGCAGAACGGCTGGAAGTGCCAGCACGCCTGGCCGGAGATCATGCGCATGGTCGCCTTCCGCAACGCGACCCGGGGTGAGCCGGTCACCAACTGGTGGGACAACGGCGGTGACGCGATCGCCTTCGGCCGGGGCGCCAAGGGCTTCGTGGCCATCAACCACGAGCCGGGCCCCCTGACCCGGACGTACCAGACGTCCCTCCCGGCCGGGACCTACTGCAACGTCCAGAACAACACGACGGTGACGGTGAACGGCTCGGGCCAGTTCACGGCGACACTGGGCAGCAACACGGCACTGGCGCTGTACGCGGGCAAGTCCAGCTGCTGAGCCCGCCCCTGCGGCAGGCACTGGCATGATCACCGCCATGCCTGCCGTGACGGTGGTGGTCCTCAACGCGGGCACCAGCAGCAAGCCCGTGTCGTTCAGCCTGCGGAACATCGGCTTTCACCACCGGCACGGCGACCCCGTACCTCACCGACACCACGCACAACACCGCGCGGCAGCCCGCGCTCGCCCTCAGCGGGGGCTCGCTGAACGCCACGCTTCCGGCCCGGTCGCTGGTCACCTACACCCTCAAGCGGTAGCCGCTGAGCCAACGAGCGAGAAGCCCGGCCACCCTTCGGCGGCCGGGCATTGAAATCTCTTGCTCTTGGTTTCAGGACTCTTGCTGTAAGGCTTTCGTCGGCGATACGGTCGCGCGGGGTCGGACCCAAAGAGCCGCAATCGCAAGGAGTTCCCGCCCGTGATAACGAGATGGCCGGTGCCCGCGAGGCGCCGTACCCGACGAGTGAGACGCGTCGCCGCCGTCACCGTCGCCGCGCTCGCCGCAGCCCTTGTCCAGCCCCTGGCCGCGCGCGCCGACACCCCGCCCGCGCCGCCGTCCGACGCCGAGCTGGCGAAGGCCGCCGCCCGGCACGACCTGACCCGCGAGCAGTTCTACTTCGTCCTGCCGGACCGTTTCGCCAACGGCAGCACGGCCAATGACCGGGGCGGGCTCACCGGTTCCCGCCTCACCACCGGCCACGACCCCACCGACAAGGGCTTCTACCAGGGCGGCGACCTCAAGGGCCTGACCAAGAAGCTGGACTACATCAAGGGCCTCGGCACCACCGCCCTGTGGATGGCCCCGATCTTCAAGAACCAGCCCGTGCAGGGCACCGGCTCCAACGCCTCGGCCGGCTACCACGGTTACTGGATCACCGACTTCACCCAGGTCGACCCGCACTTCGGCACCAACAAGGACCTCGAAACCCTCATCGACAAGGCCCACGCCAAGGGCATGAAGGTCTTCTTCGACGTCATCACCAACCACACCGCCGACGTCGTCGACTACGAGGAGAAGTCCTACGACTACCTCTCCAAGGGCGCCTTCCCCTACCTGACCGAGGACGGCGAGCCCTTCGACGACGCCGACTACGCGGTGGGGAACAGGGACTTCCCCGCCGTGGACCGCGACTCCTTCCCACGCACCCCGGCCGTCCCCGCCGCCAAGAAGAACCTCAAGGTCCCGTCGTGGCTCAACGACCCGGCGATGTACCACAACCGCGGCGACTCGACGTACGCCGGCGAGTCGACCACGTACGGCGACTTCTCCGGCCTCGACGACCTGTGGACCGAGCGTCCCGAGGTCGTGAAGGGCATGGAGCGGATCTACCAGCGCTGGGTACGGGACTTCGACGTCGACGGCTTCCGGATCGACACCGTGAAGCACGTCAACATGGAGTTCTGGACGCAGTGGGCCACCGCCCTCGACGCGTACGCGGCCAGGCAGGGCCGGGACGACTTCTTCATGTTCGGCGAGGTGTACTCCGCCGACACCTCGGTCACGTCCCCGTACGTCACCCAGGGCCGTCTCGACTCCACGCTCGACTTCCCCTTCCAGGAGGCGGCCCGCCAGTACGCCTCGCAGGGCGGCAGCGCGCGGAAGCTCGCCGCCGTCTTCGGTGACGACTACAAGTACACGACCGACAAGGCCAACGCGTACGAGCAGGTCACCTTCCTCGGCAACCACGACATGGGCCGCGTCGGGCACTTCCTCAAGCAGGACAACCCCAAGGCCACCGACGCCGAACTCCTCGCCAAGGACCGGCTCGCCAACGAGCTGATGTTCCTCAGCCGCGGCAACCCCGTCGTCTACTACGGAGACGAGCAGGGCTTCACCGGCTCCGGCGGCGACAAGGACGCCCGCCAGCCCCTGTTCGCCTCCCGCACGGCCGACTACCTCGACGACGACCAGATCGGCACCGACCGCACCCACGCGAGCGACGCCTACGACACGCGAGCACCGCTCTACCGGCAGATCAGCGCTCTCGCCAAGCTGCGCAAGGCCCACCCGGCCCTCGCCGACGGCGTCCAGCAGGAGCGGTACGCGGCCGACGGCCCGGGCGTCTACGCCTTCTCCCGCACCGACGCGAAGACCGGCACCGAGTACGTCGTCGCCTTCAACAACGCCGACGAGGCCAAGTCGGCGACCTTCCCGACCGGCTCGGCGAACATGCCGTTCCGGGGCATCTACGGAACGGCCGACTCCGTGACGTCCGCCGCCGACAAGAAGGTCACCGTCACCGTTCCCGCCGGTTCGGCCATCGTCCTCAAGGCGGCCGGCAGGCTCGCCCCGCCCGCCACCAAGCCGACGCTCACCCTCAAGGCACCGGCCCCCGGCGCCACCGGCACCGTCGAGCTCACCGCCGACGTCGACGGCGGGCAGCTCAACCGGGTCGTCTTCGCCGCCCAGACCGGCGACGGCACATGGCAGACCCTCGGCTCCGCCGACCACGCCCCGTACAAGGTCACCCACACCATCGACAGGGACGTACCGGCCGGCACGGCCCTGCGCTACAAGGCCGTAGCGATCGACTCGGCCGGGCGCACGGCGAGCGCCACGGCCGCGAGCAGCACCGGCACCCCGCCCGCCGAGCAGCCCCCCACGGCCTCCTCCCGGGACTACGCGATCGTCCACTACAAGCGCACCGACGGGAACTACGAGGACTGGGGCCTGTACGCCTGGGGCGACCTCGCCGACGGCGAGTCCACCACCTGGCCGGACAGCCACCCCTTCACCGGCCGTGACGCCTACGGCGCCTTCGCCTACGTCAAGCTCAAGCCCGGCGCCTCGAACGTCGGTTTCCTGGTCATCGACAAGGACGGCGACAAGGACGTCGCCGCCGACCGCACGATCGACGTCACCAAGACCGGCGAGGTGTGGATCGAGCAGGGCAAGGCCGACGTACGCACCGACCGGCCCGAGTACCCGGCCCAGGACAGGACCAAGGCCGTCCTGCACTACCACCGTGCCGACGGGAACTACGACGGCTGGGGCCTGCACGTGTGGACCGGTGCCGCACACCCCACCGACTGGTCGAACCCCTTGAAGCCGGTGAAGACTGACCCGTATGGCGCGGTCTTCGAGGTTCCGCTCACCGAGGGTGCCACCAGCCTCAGCTACATCATCCACAAGGGCGACGAGAAGGACCTGCCCGCCGACCAGTCGCTCGACCTCAGGTCGAACGGCTACGAGGTGTGGCTGGTGAGCGGCCAGGAGAAGTACCTGCTCCCGCAGCCCGCGGGCTCCGCGGCCGCCCTCGACCTGACCACCTCCAAGGCGGTCTGGATCGACCGGAACACCGTCGCCTGGAACGGCTCCGAGGCTGCCGCCTCGACCCAGCTGCGCTCTTCCCGCACCGGCTCCATCAAGGCCGACAACGGGGTGCTGACCAGCACGGACGAGCGCTGGCTGCGCCTGAACAAGACGTCCCTGACCGACGCCCAGAAGGCGAAGTTCCCGCACCTGAAGGAGTACACCGCCTGGTCCGTCGACCCGCGCGACCGCGACCGGGTCCGCGAGGCCCTGCGCGGCCAGGTCGTCGCCTCCCAGCTGGCCGCCAACGGTGCCGTGCTCGCGGCGACGGGCGTCCAGATCGCCGGAGTCCTCGACGACCTGTACGACGCGACGTCCGCCGACCTCGGCCCCACCTTCCACCACGGCCGTCCCACCCTCGCGGTCTGGGCCCCCACTGCCCAGAACGTGTCCCTGGAGCTGGACGGGTCCCTGAGGCCCATGCGCCGGGACGCCGCCACCGGCGTCTGGTCCGTCACCGGCCCGGCGTCCTGGAAGAACAAGCCGTACCGGTACGTCGTGAAGGTCTGGGCGCCCAGCGTCCGCGAGGTCGTCACCAACAAGGTCACCGACCCGTACTCGGTGGCCCTGACCACCGACTCGAAGCGAAGCCTCGTCGTCGACCTGGACGACAAGGCCCTGAAGCCCAGCGGCTGGTCGACGTACGCCAAACCCAAGGCCGTCCCGCTGAAGGACGCCCAGATCCAGGAGCTGCACATCCGCGACTTCTCGATCGAGGACAAGACCGCCCGGCAGCCCGGCACCTACCTCGCCTTCACCGACGAGGACAGCGACGGCAGCAGGCACCTGCGCGCACTCGCCCGGGCGGGCACCTCGTACGTCCATCTCCTGCCCGCCTTCGACATCGCCACGATCCCCGAGAGGAAGGCCGACCAGGCCACCGTCGACTGCGACCTGGCCTCCTACCCGGCCGACTCCGACCAGCAGCAGGAGTGCGTGGCGAAGATCGCCGCCAAGGACGCCTACAACTGGGGCTACGACCCCTTCCACTACACGGTCCCCGAGGGCTCCTACGCCACCGACCCGGACGGCACGGCCCGTACGGTCGAGTTCCGCGAGATGGTGAAGGCGCTCAATGAGGACGGCCTGCGGGTCGTGATGGACGTCGTCTACAACCACACCGCCGCCAGCGGCCAGGCGGACACGTCCGTCCTCGACCGGATCGTGCCCGGCTACTACCAGCGGCTCCTCGCCGACGGCTCGGTCGCCAACAGCACCTGCTGCGCCAACACCGCCACCGAGAACGCCATGATGGGCAAGCTGGTCGTCGACTCGGTCGTCACCTGGGCCAGGGAGTACAAGGTCGACGGCTTCCGCTTCGACCTCATGGGCCACCACCCGAAGGCCAACATCCTCGCGGTCAGGAAGGCCCTCGACGCGCTCACGCCCGAGAAGGACGGCGTCGACGGCAAGAAGATCATCCTGTACGGCGAGGGCTGGAACTTCGGCGAGATCGCCGACGACGCCCGCTTCGAGCAGGCCACCCAGAAGAACATGGCCGGCACCGGCATCGCGACCTTCTCCGACCGCGCCCGCGACGCCGTGCGCGGCGGCGGCCCCTTCGACGAGGACCCTGGCGTGCAGGGCTTCGCGTCCGGGCTGTACACCGAGCCCAACTCCTCGAAGAGCAACGGCACTCCGGCCGAGCAGAAGGCCCGCCTGCTGCACTACCAGGACCTGATCAAGGTCGGGCTGAGCGGGAACCTCGCCCGCTACACCTTCACGGACACCAGCGGCAAGCAGGTCAAGGGCTCCGAGGTCGACTACAACGGTGCCCCCGCCGGATACGCGGACGCGCCCGGCGACGCCCTCGCCTACGCCGACGCGCACGACAACGAGACGCTGTTCGACGCGCTCGCCTTCAAGCTGCCCACCTCCGTGAGCGCCGCCGACCGGGCCCGCATGCAGGTCCTGGCCATGGCGACGGCCACCCTCTCGCAGGGCCCGGCCCTGTCCCAGGCGGGCACGGACCTGCTGCGCTCCAAGTCCCTGGACCGCAACTCCTACGACAGCGGCGACTGGTTCAACGCCATCCACTGGAACTGCGCCGACGGCAACGGCTTCGGACGCGGACTGCCGATGGCCGCCGACAACAAGGCCAAGTGGCCTTACGCCAAGCGCTTGTTGACGTCCGTCGAGGTGGCCTGCCCGCAGATCGACGCGGCCTCGGCCGCGTACCGGGACCTGCTGCGGATCCGTACGACGGAGCAGGTCTTCTCCCTCGACACGGCCGAGCAGGTGCAGTCCCGGCTCTCCTTCCCGCTGTCCGGGAAGGACGAGACACCCGGCGTGATCACCATGAGGCTCGGTGACCTCGTCGTGGTGTTCAACGCGACGCCCGAGCGGCAGGAGCAGCGGATCACGGCACTGTCCGGGACCGCCTACCGGCTGCACCCGGTGCAGGCGGGGGGCGCGGACGCGGTGGTGAAGACCTCGTCGTACGAGGCGGAGACCGGCTCCTTCGCCGTGCCGGGGCGCACGGTGGCGGTGTTCCGCCAGCTACGGTGATCCCCGCTGTCATGGAACAGTCGTAGAACAGGAGCGCTCATGCCGCAGATCACCGTCGACTACTCCGAGCAGCTCGCGGACGGCTTCGACCGGCCCGGGTTCGCCAGGGCGCTGCACACCGCCGTGGTCGACATCGCGGCCGCCAAGCCGCCGGCGTGCAAGACGCGGTTCCGCCGGACCGAGGACATCGTGGTCGGCCCCGACACCGAGGGGCACGCCCTCGTGCACGTCCACATCGCCCTGCTCGCCGGCCGCACCGACGAGACCAAGTCCCGGCTCACGGAGGCGGTCCTGGAACTGCTGCGGCAGTACGTGAAGCCCGCGGGAGGTCTGGCGCTGCACGCCTCGGCCGAGGTGCGCGACCTCGACCCTTCGTACCGGAAGTTCGAAACCCAGGGAAGTTAGGAAACCCAGCAAACCCGGAAGACCCGGGAAATCTGGCAAAGCCAGGAAATGCGGGAAGCCAGGAAGGCTAGGACGCAAGGGCCATGAGCCGGCCGGCCAGGTCGCTGAACGGACCGTCGGCCGGCTCGTCCTTGAGGATGCGGCGCAGCAGGGCGCCCATCTCCTCGTCGTACGCGGCGCTGACGGCGGCCAGCGCGGCGAAGTCGTGCACGAGCTGGGCCTCCAGCTCGGCGCGCGGGATGCGCCGGCCGTCCAGCCAGAGCAACGCCGTCGACTCGGCGAGCGAGATCCAGGAGCGGACGACCAGTTCCAGTCGCGCGGGCGGGTCCGTCACGTCCAGATGCGAAAGGATCTGGACATACGCGGCCTGCCGTACGGAGTCGATGAGCGCGTTCGTCGTCGACGAGCCGACCGCCGGGCCGCCGCGCATCAGGGCGTAGAAACCGGGGCCGTGCTCGTCCACGAAGTCGAAGAAGCGGCCCATCACCCGCAGCAGCCGCGCCCCCAGCGGGCCCTCGCGCGGCTCCACGAACCGGGCCGCCAGATCGTCCGAGGCACGCTTCAACGCGGCCTCGTACAGGCTGAGTTTGCCGGGGAAGTAGTGGTAGACCAGCGGGCGCGAGATGCCCGCGGCCGACGCTATCTCGTCGATGGAGACCTCGTCGGGCGAGCGGCGGCTGAACAGTTCGAGGGCGACGCCGATCAACTGCTGCCGTCGCTCCTCGACTCCCATTCTGCGGCGTACCCCGGTAGTCATGCGAACACCTTACCGATCGAATCCGGCCTCGAACGGGCCGGACCTGTTACCGGCGTTCACCTGCCGTGTCAGCGCAGTCCGCTGATCGACCGCCCGTCGTCCAGGGTCCCCTTCAGGTCGGCCCGTGCCCCCTGCTCGGCCCGTACGGCCAGCAGGTGCCCCTGTGCGGAGCCGTCGATCCCGCCCGTCGCCCGGACCGACGTCGTGTCACGGCTGCCGGCCGCCAGCAGGTACCAGTTGCCTCCCGCCGACTTCCACAGCACACCGGCGAGCACGTGCGCGAAGCGCGCCCCGCACGCCGGGGAGTCCTCGGCCCGCGCCGTCACCGCCCCGTACTTCCCGCCCGGCGTGCGGAACTGCGCCAGCACCCGGGCCCCGGCACCGCGCCAGGTCTCCGCGCGCGTGCACACCCACGCGGCCGACCCGCTCGCGTCGGGCAGCGGCTGCTCGGCGAACTCCCAGGCGTTCACGCTCCGTACGCCAGCGCCGCGCACCGCGCTCAGCGAGCAGGCGTACGGCGCCCAGGTGCGCTGCGCCGCCGCGCCCGACGCGTCAACGGCGGAGCCCGGCCGCCCGGTGGTCAGACGGGCCGGGACCAGTTCGCCGAGGTCGGTCAGCAGCCGCGTACCGGTGTCGTCGGTCAGCTGGAGCACGTTCCACGAGGTGCACGCGCCGGACCGCAGCGCCGGGCTGGCCAGCGGCGAGGTCACCCCGTCGGTCAGGGGCAGGTCCATGGCCCCGGTGCCGGGCTTCAGCAGGTCCCGCTCGGCCGCCTTGCGCACCCAAGGCGCCGTCAGATAGCGGACGTTGCCGTCGGCCCGGCCCAGTACCACCGCGCTCGCCTCGGCCCTGGTCGCGCCGTCGGTCCGGGCGAAGTCGAGGGCGGCGCCCTGCGTGCCGTCCTTCGGCTCGGCGTACCGGGCGATGCGCAGACCGTCGTGGAGGATCACCACGCGCGCGTTGTCGACGACCCCGGCGTACAGCAGCTGCGGCGGGCCGGCCGGACCGCCGGTCGGGGTGCCGGGCGTCGCCGACACCTTGACCCGCTCGCCGGGGCGGGCCCAGACGGCGAGCGCGCGGCGCAGCAGCGCGGTGTCGCCGGTCAGGTCGCCGCGCGCCGGCCACACCGAGAAGTCGGTGCGCGCGGCGGTCCGCCACGCGGTGGGGGAGACCCTGGTCAGCTTCCCGGGGTCCAGGGCGGCCTGGGCGGCCGGGTTCTGCGCGTACACGGGCGCGGCGGCCCCGTCCGGGCCCCAGCCCTCGCCGGGCAGTCCGAGCAGCGCCCCGCACACGAGGAGGGCCGCCCCGCCGGCCAGCGCGGCCTTCAGATGCTGCCGACGGCGCATCAGGTCGGTGGGCCGGGCCTGGAGCGAGCAGGGGTCGAACTCGGGGGAGTCGAGCAGCGGGTACTGGGCGGGCACCTCGTCGGCCTCGCACAGCGCGGCGTCCACGTCGGTGACGCCCGCGGCCGTGAGCACCCTGCGCACGTCACCGTCCGGGAGCCGCTCCAGACCGCGCAGCACGTACGCGGCGCGGCCCGGGCCGGACAGGGCGGACAGCCGCTGGTCCAGGGCGAGTTCCTCGGCGCCGCCGGAGCGCGGGAAGAGGCGCAGCCCCCACACCTGGGGCAGCAGCGGCGGCAGCTGGGACCGCCTGGGCCAGGCCCGGCGCCGCAGCGGCAGGCCCGCCTCCAGCGCCGTACGCACGACCTGGAGGCGGATCAGGGCGTAGCCCGGGTCGGCGTCACGGTCCGCCGACTGGGCCGGGATCACGGGGGCCGGGGTGCTGTCCCTGGGCAGGGCGCGCTGGGTGAGGGCGTGCGCGGTCATCACGCGCCTGCTCCGGCCCAGGCCCGGCGGCAGCACCAGGTAGGCCAGCCGGACGAGTCGTGGGTAGTGCTCGACGAGCGCGGCCTCGGCCTGTTCGACGTCGACGACCGGGCCGGCCGGGAAAGTGGGGGCGGGGCGCTGGGCGACATCCTGTGACTGCACGTTCAGCAGAACGAGGGAATCGGTGGATGGTCACCTGACTGCGGAGCGTTACGCCTCCGGCTCCACCAGAAGCCGCGCGTAGTTCGCCATCGACCGCTGGTAGCGCGGCGGATGGCGGGCGAGGGCGCCGAGCACGAGCGACAGGCCCTCGCGGTCGCGGCCGAGGCCGGAGGTATTTTGAGCGCTCCGCGCGCCACAGCCGTATCGAAGACGAGGGCCCCTCGCCGGGGCTCCGTGCGGCATGTCGTGGAAGGACCGGAGGAACAGATGAGGTTGACCCGACCGATGCTCGCGCTGGGCGGCGCGGTGGCGGTACTGGCACTGGCGGGCTGCGGATCCGGTGGGTCCGGTGAGGCGGCCGTGCCAAAGACGGCGACCGGCAGCCTGGAGCATCTGGCCGCCGAGGTGAAGTGCACGCCGAACATGCAGACGGACGCGGACACCATCCGGCAGGCCATCTGCAAGAACTCCGACGGCAAGTTCGTCCTCGCCACCTTCGCCACCGACCGCGGTCAGCGTGAGTGGCTGAACGGGGCGAAGGACTACGGCGGCTACTACCTCGTCGGCCGCAAGTGGGTCGCCGTCGGCGAGGAGAAGACGGTCACGGCGCTGCGCGGCACGCTCGGCGGGACCATGGAGGAGGGGTCCGCTCACATGAACCCCGGTGGCAGTCACAACAGGGGCAGCCACCACGGCTGACCTGGCAGGTCCTGGCAGGTCCGGCGGGCAGGCGAAAGCCGGCGGTGGGCATCCACCGCCGGCTTCCTACCGCGTGCGGACTACTGGCAGTCCTCGCCGTTGTTGATGCACTGGACCATCTCGTTCATCAGGTCCTCGTCGAAGAAGTTGATGAAGTCGTTGTGGTCGGTGATCGGCTTGTGCAGCTGCTCCGGGAAGGAGTCGATCGCGTACGCGTTGGCGACCTGTCCGTTCTCGATCTGCGGGGCCGGGATGTCGTAGACCAGCCGGACCTGCAGCTGGGGGATCGCCTGGAAGCCGTTCGGGCAGCTGCCGTTCGCCTGCACGAAGGCCACGTGCGTGCGGTGGTTGGCGCTGTCGATGTTCTGGCCGTCCCAGCAGCTCTGGAAGTTGGACGTCCGCACCACGGAGCTGCCCTCGGGGCAGATCGGGTACTTGTCCGTCACCTGACGGTCCTCGAAGCCGGTGCAGCTCCAGGAGGTGTTGGCGTTCGCGAGACCGTTGGTGAAGGACTTGGCGTCACCGGTGATGATGCGCAGGGCCTTCGGCATCGCGACGACGTCGCTCGTCCTGTTGCCGACGAACTTCAGCTGTGCCTCGCTGGGCTCGACGATCTTGCCGACGTTGCCGTCCTGACCGCCACCGGGCTGGTTCTGGTCGATGTCCTGCGTACCGTCCTGCAGACGGATCACCGGCCAGAAGTACGACGACTTGTCGCCCTGGTTCTGGCAGGTGGTGTCCGCCGCGGCCAGGTCCTCGTCGCTCGCGAACGCGTTGTTGCCCTGGTTGCCGACGTAGTCGTGGTGGTGCTGCGCACCGTTGCTGACGCCGGGGGCGACGATCACGTTGTCCGAGTTGCGGTTCTCGTTCTCGTTGGTGCCGCAGTTCGTGGTGAAGCTGCCCGTCGAACCGGTGTCACCGTTCGCGGCCAGGCCGTTCGGCAGGTTGCGGGAGCCCGGCTGGACGTCCTCGATGTTGATGAAGTCCTCGGCCGCCGGGCCGTTGCCGGCCTGACCGCCGTTGCCCTGGTCCTGGCCGCCGTCCTGGCCGCCGTCCTGGCCGCCGTCCTGGTTCTGGCCGTCGCCCTGGTCCTGACCGCCGTTGTTCTGGTCCTGGCCCTCACCGTCGTTGAGCTCGGGCTGGTCGGCCGGGACGCCCTGGCACTCGGCGAGCCGGTCGAGTCCCTGCGGAGCCTTGCCGCCCACGCGCTTGATGTTGATGCCGATCCGGTCGAGGGTGGCCACGCGCTTGGACTTCAGCGGGCCGAGGATGGCGTTGTTGACGAAGCCGGGGTCACCCGCCTGGGCCCGGCGCGTCTCCGCGAGACGCGTGTACGCGTCCGTGATCTGCCTGTCGAGCAGTGCCAGCTCCTTGGCGACGCCCTGGCGCGCGCGCTCCGGCACGTTCGTCAGCTTCTGGCCGACGTCCGGGCAGTTGATCGTCGCGATCTGCGCGGCCGTGGCCTTGGTGTTGTTCTGTGCCGAGTTCTCCTCGTGTGCCGATGCGTAGAAGTTCGCCCAGATCAGCCCGCCCCCACCGAGCGCTAGGGCCGCCGATGCGGCTATGGCCTTGGTGGCCAGCGGCGTACGGCGTTTTCTTGTGTTGCGTCCCATGGAACTCCTCTGACTTCCTTTTTCGGGGGCATCGAGGCGCCCGACAGGAGTGAAGCGGCTCCCTTCCATACGGAGGGCGTCCCACGGGTGTTCAACCGCCTCGGAAATAGTTGAGAGGTTCGTGAGGACACTGTGTCCTCAACAGACGCTGTAACACCGGGAGTTGCTGATCCTCCACGGCGGGTGAACGCGCGGGGCCGGTTTCACCGGCCGTGGTCGAGATACGCGAGAACCGCCAGCACGCGGCGGTTGTCGTCGTCCGAGACCTCCAGTCCCAGTTTCGCGAAGATGTTGGCGGTGTGCTTGGCGATCGCCCGTTCCGTGACGACGAGCCGGGCGGCGATCGCCGCGTTGGACCGGCCCTGCGCCATCAGCTCCAGCACCTCCAGCTCCCGGGGCGTCAGCCGCCCCAGCGGCTGGTCGCCGGCCGTCCGCCGGGCCAGCAGCTGCTGGATGACCTGCGGATCCATCGCCGTACCGCCCGCCGCCACCCGCCGTACGGCGTCCACGAACTGCTCCGCGTCGAACACCCGGTCCTTCAGCAGATAGCCCACCCCGCCGCTGCCGTCGGCGAGCAGCTCGCGCGCGTACAGCTGCTCGACGTGCTGGGAGAGGACCAGCACCGGCAGTCCGGGCCGCTGCCGGCGGGCCTGGAGCGCGCACTGGAGCCCCTCGTCGGTGTGCGTCGGCGGCAGTCGTACGTCCACCACCGCCACATCGGGTTGCTCCTCGGAAAGGGCCCTGGTCAGCTCTGGGCCGGACTCGACGGCCGCGGCGATCTCGAAGTCGTGGGCGTCGAGCAGCCGGACGAGTCCGTCGCGCAGCAGGAAGAGGTCTTCGGCTAGGACAACGCGCAAGGGATCTCCATGGTGACCATGGTGGGACCGCCCGCGGGGCTGCTGACGGCCAGGACGCCGTCGAATGTACCCAGCCGCCGCTCGACTCCGGCCAGGCCCGAACCGGCCCCGATCACCGCACCTCCCTTGCCGTTGTCGGTGACGGTGGCCCGCAGTCGGTCGTCGGTGTGATGCAGGTCGACCCAGATCCGGTCGGCGCCCGCGTGCTTGACGGCGTTGGTGAGCACCTCGCTGACGGCGAAGTACACGGCCGACTCCACGGGCGCCTCCGCCCGCCCGGGCAGCTCCACGTTGACCTCGGTCGGCACCGGCAGCCGCAGGGCCAACGCCCGTACGGCGTCGCCCAGTCCGCGTTCGGCGAGCACCGGCGGGTGGATGCCGCGCACCAGCTCGCGCAGCTCGGTCAGGGCCTCCACGGAGGACTTGCGGGCCTGCGCGATCAGCTCCTTCGCCTGGGCCGGGTCCTTGTCGAGCAGCGCCTCGATGGTCCCGAGGTCCATGCCCACCGCGACCAGCCGGGCCTGCGCCCCGTCGTGCAGGTCCCGCTCGATGCGCCGCAGCTCGGCGGCCGAGGAGTCGACGGCGTCGCGTCGCGTCTCGGTCAGCACCCGCACCCGCTCGGCCAGTTCACTCTGGTTGGAGGCGAGCACGGCCCGGGTGAGCCGGAAGTGGACCTGGAGCAGGCGCGGGGTGAAGAAGTGGGCGAGGACGAGGAGGACGGCGCCCAGGGCGGCGGCGCCGAACGCGGACGCCTGCCCGGTGATCGGCACGAACCCGTACCAGTACCCGTCGGGGAACACCCGCCACAGCCCCGCCGCCAGCGCGAACCCCTCCAGCGGATACAGGAGCAGTACGGCGGGCAGCAGCGCGGTGACGAAGCCCGCCGTCATGTCGGCCGGCAGCCACCTGAGGTCCCGCCAGGTCGCCGGGTCGCGCAGCATGCCGAAGGTGCGCCTCCACGGGTTGGCGTTCTTCGGCAGCGGCCGGTACGCGGGCGGAATCCGCACCCCGCCCCACTCCGCCGCGAGCACCCGCCGCCAGTTCGCGTACGTCCGCACCCCCGTCAGCACGTACGGCGTCGCGACGAGGCCGACACCGATCGGGATGAGCGCGAGGGAGACGGCGGACAGGACGAAGCACAGGACCGACCCGGGTAAGGCGACGAGGGCCAGTGCGAGCCCCCGTACCGCGGCCCGTCCGATGCCCCGCCCCGTCGTCCGCCCGTTGCCGTTCTTCGAGTCGATGGTCATGGCGTCAGTCTGGCCGAGCCGCCATCGGGGGTCACTGGGCCGAGCACCCCGGTCAGGGGGTGGTGTCAGGTACACCCCCGGCGGCCGCGAGCACCTTCGCCTCCACCTCCGGATCGAGCCCCTTCGCCGACCGGTCCGGGCGGCGCGGAGGCGTGCCGCCGATGCTTCGCAGCCAGCTCCAGGTGCCGGCGACGGTCTCCTCGACGGGGCGGCAGCGCAGCCCGTCCCGCACGGCCCGGGAGACGTCCGCGCCGTGCAGGGCGTCGTACAGGTCGCTGCCCGGCGGCACCCACACCGGCAGCTGGGTCCACGGCTCGACGCCCGCCTCCAGGATCACCTCGGGCTCGGTCCACCGCAGGTCGGCGGCACCGCCGGTGACCCGCACGCACGCGTCGAGCAACTCGCCCGTCGTGGTGTGCCCCCGCGGGCCGACCAGGTTGTACGGCCCGCTCAGCTCCCGCTCCGCCGCCCGGAGCAGCCACTCGGCGAGGTCACGGACGTCGATGTACTGCAGGGGCAGGTCCCGCGGCCCCGGCGCCAGGACCGGGCCGCCACGCGCCATGCGCGTCAGCCACCAGGGCAGCCGGCCGACGTTCTCGTACGGCCCGAGGATCAGCCCGGCCCGCGCCAGCAACGACCGCCGGGCGCCGAAGGCGTCGAGGACGGCCAGCTCACCGCCCCGCTTGTCCTGCGCGTACCCGGTCTGCTCCGCGTCGGCGGAGGCGCCCTCCACCAGCGGCGCCTCCTCGGTGTACCCGGCGGGCGGGGCCCACGCGTACACCGAGCAGCTCGACACGTACACGTACCGGCGGGCGCGGCCCCGCAGCAGCCGCGCCGCGTCCCGCACCGCGCGGGGCGCCGCCGACCAGGTGTCGACGACGACGTCCCACTCGCCCGGGTCCTCGGCGAGGGCGGCCAGACCGTCGGGCGCGGTGCGGTCGCCGTGCAGCGACCGCACCCCGGCCGGGGGCGTGTGCCGCCCCCGGTGGAAGACGGTCACGTCCCAGCCCCGCCCGAGGGCCGCCTCCACGACGGCCCGCCCCACGAACTCCGTACCGCCCAGCATCAGGAGCTTCATGCCGGTGACTCTGCCCGGTGCGGCGGGGGAGGGGAACGGGAATCTGCCGTCAGCAGACGATCAAACCGGGTCGTACCGGCTGCACCCGGCCTGAGGCCTCACGTCCGGCCGTCGGCGTCAACGCGCGGCCGGTGTCAACGCGCGGCCGGTGGCACGTACTTGTAGCCGACCCGGCGTACCGTCCGGATCGTGTCCCGGTACTCGGCGCCCAGCTTGCGGCGCAGCCGGGCGATGTGGACGTCGACGGTACGGCCGTCGCCGACGTGCCCGTAGCCCCACACCGTGCCCACCAGCTGGTCGCGGGTGTGCACCCGGCCCGGGTGGGCGACGAGGTGGGCGAGCAGCTCGAACTCCAGGTACGTCAGGTCGAGCGGGCGCCCGGCCACCGCGGCGGTGCGCTGCACGGTGTCGACGCGGATGAGGGGATCGCCGTCGGCGGCCGTCCCGGCGGCCCGCGCCCGGTCCGGCACGGCCACCGGCGGGAACGGCGGCTGCTGGTCGGCCGGGACCAGCACCAGGTAGCCGATCATCGGCGGCTGCCCCGGCAGCGTGGGCAGGGTGTGCTGCGGCGCGGGCAGCCAGGTGGCACCCGGCGGCAGGAGGTCCGCGACGGTCACGACCTCGTCCCGGTCGACGGCCCGCAGCCGGTGCCGGGAGCCGTCGGGGGAAGGGGCGTCGAGCGTGGCGGTGGACAGAGAACGAGTGGTCGCCATGAGAGGTCAGCTCTTTCGCGCGAGAGGTTCGTCGGACGGGTCGACGGCCCCGAGTTGTGGTCGGGCTCGCCGAGGGACGTACGCCGGTCGCGCTGGCCGAAGGCCGGGGTGGTTACGGCTTTAGAGGGCCGGCGCGTTCACGCGCGGCAACACACCCGGTCGAAGTCGTGGCGCTGACGGGAAGGCCAGAAGGGCTCGAGGTCATGGCGACCTGTCGCGGAGTGCTTCTGGAAGCTGGCCATGGCCCCATTGAAGCAGACAGCCGCCGTCGGCAGGACCCCCTCTCTCACTGTCCGGACAACGCGAGGGGGCGCCCACCGCGACGGTGGGCGCCCCCTGCACGGAGCCGTGGGCCGGATCAGACCTGGCCGGCCTTCTCCAGCGCCGAGCAGCAGGTGTCGACGAGGAGACGGGTCACGACGTACGGGTCGACGTTGGCGTTCGGACGGCGGTCCTCGATGTAGCCCTTGCCGTCCTTCTCGACCTGCCACGGGATACGGACCGAGGCACCGCGGTTGGAGACGCCGTAGGAGAACTTGTCCCACGGGGCGGTCTCGTGCAGACCGGTCAGGCGGTCGTCGATGCCGGCGCCGTAGTTCTTCACGTGGTCGAGCGGCTTGGAGCCCTCACCGAGCGCCTCGCACGCGGTGATGATCGCGTCGTAGCCCTCGCGCATCGCCTTGGTGGAGAAGTTGGTGTGCGCACCGGCGCCGTTCCAGTCGCCCTTGACCGGCTTCGGGTCCAGGGTCGCGGCGATGCCGAAGTCCTCGGCGGTGCGGTACAGCAGCCAGCGGGCCACCCACAGCTGGTCGGAGACCTCCAGGGGGGACAGCGGGCCGACCTGGAACTCCCACTGGCCGGGCATGACCTCGGCGTTGATGCCGGACAGGCCCAGGCCCGCCTTCAGGCAGTTGTCCAGGTGGGCCTCGACGACGTCACGGCCGAAGATCTCGTCGGAGCCGACGCCGCAGTAGTAGCCGCCCTGCGGGGCCGGGAAGCCACCCTTGGGGAAGCCGAGCGGGTAGCCGTCCTTGAAGAACGTGTACTCCTGCTCGATGCCGAAGATCGGCTCCTGCGCGGCGAACTTCTCGGCGACCTCGGCCAGCGCGGCACGCGTGTTGGTCGGGTGCGGGGTCATGTCCGTGTTCAGGACCTCGCACAGCACCAGCACGTCGTCGCCGCCGCGGATCGGGTCGGGACAGGTGAAGACCGGCTTCAGCACGCAGTCCGAGGCGTGGCCCTCGGCCTGGTTCGTGGAGGACCCGTCGAAGCCCCAGATCGGCAGCGCGTCGAGACCGGCGGGGGAGCCCGCGATAATCTTCGTCTTCGAACGCAGCTTGGCCGTCGGCTCGGTGCCGTCGATCCAGATGTACTCAGCCTTGAAGGTCACGGGCCACATCCTTCGGGGGTGGGTCTAGGCGCGTTTTGCGGGTGCTGCGGCGCTGCGGCACTGAGGCGCCGCGCTGATGCCCGGCAGCCTGTCAACGGGCGATTTCCCGGCCATTGCTCGCATGTGAACCCCGTGTTACCTGGTGGTTCTGTGTCGCAGCTCACTCTGTGAGGGCCCGCGCGGTGCGGAAAGCGACACGGAAAGTCGACACGGAGACAGCGCGGGCAGGGCCGGAGGGCGTCGCCGGCCCGGCTCGTATGCGATGGGAATACCTCGCAGGCGAGGGAAACGGCACCCGGTGCTGCGGCGGGGGCCGAGGGGTCGCGCAACCCGGCGCCGCGCCCACCCGTGCCGCCTGGGGGTACCCCCTGCTCGAAGAGCGGAGGCACGACTGCCCGCAGCCAGACGGTATGGCCGCCGCAGCTGAGCGGCTGCGCGCAGCAAGGTGGGCGCACCCGCAGCCGCCCGCGCGCGGAAGGGGACGTGTCGGGGGGTGTCCGCCCGCAGCGGCTGGGGAAACGCCCGATCCCCTCGGCAACGGACCAGCTCGCCGGACCGAGGACGGACACCCCCGGCGAGGCCCCGACCCACCCCCACGCCGTAGGCGCTACACCAGCCCCCACCCCACCCGCACAGGCCGCGGCAGGCATCCCGCCGCCCCACCGCCGGAGGCACGCAGCACACCGGCCGGCGACCGCGACCCCCGAACGGTCGTCGGCCTGACGTGCTGCCCGGCCCCCGGACGTGCCGGTCCTGCCGCTCCCGGCCGGGAGCGGCAGGACCCGTGACACGTACAGCTTTCTGACTGCCTGAGCCTCACCCCACCTTCTCGATCAGTGCCCGGCGGATCAGGAACTTCCCGGGCTCACGGACCTGTTCGAAGGCCGCGTTGTTGAGCAGGACACAACTGCCGGAGACCGAGGTGACCTCCACCGTCGTGGACTTGTTGTTGTCGAGGTTGGTGACCTTCAGCTTCGTCCCGGCCGGGAACTGGTTGCTCGACGCGGCAGGCGCACCGCCCTCGCCGGAGAGGGTGACCGTGGACCCGTTGCACACCTGCTGGCCGGAGGCCGCGGCACCGCCGCCGGGGTTTCCCGCGGAAGCGGTCTGCGAGGGCTGCGCGGCCTGCTCACCGCCCCCGGCCTGCTCACCGCCCCCGGCCTGCTCGCCGGCCTGGCCGTTCTGTGCCGGTTGCGTGGCCTGGGAGCCCTGAGCCGACTCCCCAACCACACACCCGGAGGCCTCCTGCTTGCGCTTGATCTCGGCGATGACCGCCTCACGGTTGGCGATCCGCGCCTCGGACTGCGCGTCCGGATCGGCCCGCTGGTCCTCGATGAACCGCTGGTTGTTGCCGAGCGCGGTGGCGAGCCCCTGGCAGACGGTCGACTCCGCGGCCGACTTGGGAGTCTGCGCGGCGTTCGACGTGCTGGCCATGACGAAGGCACCGCCTCCCGCCACCGTCGCGGCGCTCACCAGCAGGGCGAGCTTCTTCTTCGTGCTGAGAGTTCTCCTACGCGACATGCGCGCCTCCTGAAGAGGTAGGGGAGCGTACGCCGCTATGTACGAGATACCGAACGGAGTTACTCAGCGGTTACAGGAGTCACCGAAGTAACCTGCGTCACAGGTGAGTTCACAGGGAGTTCACGGTGCGGCTCAGGGGAGTCCGAGGCACCCGCTCAGGTGCCGCTCCTGCCCTCCTCGTACGCCACGACCCCGTCGTTGACGTACTGGAGCAGGTCCTCCGTCTGCCGTGTGAGGGCGGCCTCCTCGGTCTCCCCGCCATCGCCCCACTGCCCGTTGGCGAACACCACGGACCGTACGGTCATCAGCCGCCGGAAGATCCCCGCCGAGCCCGGCGGCACGGTCGGCAGCCCCGCCTCGGGCGGCGGGTCGAGGGACACGACCTGGTACGTCACCGGGTCCATGGAGGCCATCATGAACACGCGCGAGGCGTCCTCGACGCGCCGGAAGCTCAGCACGGACACCGTCACCTGCGAGCGCCGGTCGGCATCCGTGAACAGGGCCGCGGTCAGCCGCGCGCACTCCTCGCCCTGCGCGATCAGCTCCGCCAGCTCCTGCGACATGCCGCGGGCGCAGTCGGTCGTGGTGGCCAGGTCGACGCGCGCGTACCGGGAGCCGTCCTTCAGCCGTACGTTCTGCTCGGGAAACGCCTGCTCCGGGCGGATGACGGGCCGCGAGAGCAGCGAGGGCAGGGCGGTGGGCGCGTCCGGCGGGAGGGTGACCTCGACCGAGGGGACGGGGGGCGAGCCGGAGGCGGTGGTCGCGGGCGGGGCCGCGGCCGGGCCGGAACCGCCGCCGGTGCCCGCGTACATCACCGCGCCGGCGGCGATGGCGGCGCAGAGCACGACACCCGTCGCGGCGCCCACCGCGCGCCGGGTCCGGCGCCGCCTGCGCAGGCGCTCCTGCTCGGCCGCCCACTGGGCGTACGGGTCGGGCGGCCCGTACGGCGTTCCCGATATTCCTTGATCACCGAAGGTCATGGCGGCGGAGGGTAACACCGCGGGCCGCCCGAACGCGCGCCGCCCGACAAACCGCCGTCAACGGGACAGGGCGTCCCGAACGGCCTCGTCCGTGCGGGCCACGACGGCCGTGCCGTCGTCCGCCGTGATGATCGGACGCTGGATGAGCTTCGGATGCTCGGCCAGCGCCTTGATCCAGCGGTCGCGCGAGGCGGCGTCCCGCGGCCACTCCTTGAGGCCGAGCTCCTTGGCGACCGCCTCCTGGGTGCGGGTGATGTCCCACGGTTCGAGGCCGAGGCGCGTGAGGACCTCGCGGATCTCGTCCTCGCTCGGCACGTCCTCCAGATAGCGGCGGACGGTGTAGTCGGCGCCCTCGGCGTCGAGCAGTCTGACGGCGCTGCGGCACTTCGAACAGGCCGGGTTGATCCAGATCTCCATGCCGCCACGGTACGCCCGCGCCGTGCGAAGCTCCTCGGGCGCCTGACGGGTCTCTGACGGTCTGTGCCGGGTCCATGCCGGGTATGCCGGGTCTATGCCGGGTCGAGGGTGATCCGGGTCTTCGCGTTCCGCTCGATCGCCGGCCTGCTGTACAGCAGCGGGAAGTACGTGCCCGCCGCCCACTTCTCCGCGAGGTCGTCGTAGTGCGGACTGCGCTCGTCCCCGGACTGGCCCGGCGCGTTGACAGCGCGTGAGTCGTCCCAGGAGCCGACGTCGAGGACCATCTTGAAGGTCGGCCCGCCCACCTGGACGCGGGGGAAGACGCCGGCGAAGTAGACCGAGTTGCGGAGCGTGTGGTGCGTGCCGTCCATGGGAGTGGGCCCGACGTGCGGACCGCCGAGCGGGTGCTGGAACAGGTGGATGTGTGCGGAGCCCCAGCTCCAGGTGCGCGGGTCGGGGCCGAGGTGCGCGCTCACCTCGTCGTACGCCTTCGGCAGGGTGTCCAGGATCAGCCCGTCCCGCGCCGCCGCACCGCCCTGGCCGAACCACTGCTCCGGGTCGGCGAAGGAGTCGGTCACGACCCGGAAGTCGGGGGAGAGGCTGCTCCTGACGAGATGGCCGGCGGCGTCCTCGGGCAGCATCGCGTGTGCCCACGCCGGGTAGAGCGCGTTCATGATCCAGGTCTCGAACAGCACCGCACCGGCGGAGTCCCTGCTCGCGACGCCGTCGTAGTCACGCAGCAGCTCCAGCGCCTTCCTCGTCTTCGGGTCCGGCGAGTCCAGCTTCCTCAGGTACGGCAGGATCTCGGTGGCCGCGAGCGACTTCACGTCGTTCTGGAGGTCCATGGTGTCCTGGACGGACGTCCCCGCCTGCCGGGCGAACACCTCGTCGATGCGGCTCTTGCGGTAGTGCTCCGCCCACTCGTAGCCGAGGACCGGGAAACCCTCGGGGAAATTGTGCTCGTTGGCGGTGGCGAAGTATCCCGACTCCGGGTTGTGCACGCCGGGGAAGCCGCCGCTGTCCTCGAACCCGTCCCACTCGTGGCGTCCGTCGCCGGGCACGGGAAGCAGGCCGTCGTACCCCTTGCCCAGGCGCTTGGGCACGAGCGCGCCGGGCACCCAGCCGATGCCGCCCTTCTTCCCGGCGTACACGAGGTTCGAGCCGGGGGACCTCCACCGGCGCACCGCCGTGGCGAACTCGTCGAAGCTCGTGGCCTTCTGGAACCTGAGACTGCCCAGGTAGGCCGATGTGCCCGGCTCGGTCCAGACCGTGCGGACCGCGTACGCCCTGTTCGCGGCCCGGTCGATCTTGACGACCGGGCCGTGCCGGGTGAACGGGAGCGACACCTTCCGCGGGCTGCCTCCGGCCACCGGGATCTCCTCCTCGACGGTCTTCATCGAGGCCCAGCCGCCGCGATAGCGGTACTGGGTGGGGTCGTCCGGATTGAGGTCGTAGACGTAGAGGTCCGACTGGTCCGCGGCCAGGTTGGTCAGCCCGAACGCGATGGACCCGTTGTGCCCCATGCTGACGCCGGGGTTCCACGGCTCACCCGCGCCGATGATGTTCAGGCCCGGGGCGGAGAGGTGGGTGATGTACCGGTTCGAGGGCACCGCGTGGTTCGCACGGTGCGGGTCGCCGGCGAGGATCGGCCTGCCGGTCGCGGTGCGGCGCGGCGCGACGGCCCAGGCGTTGCTGCCGCTCCTGGCCTCCCGCAGCGCCGCGACGGCGTCCGGCTCCCGCACCAGCCCGCCGTCGGCGAACCGCACCTCCGCCGTGGCGAGGTGGTAGGTGTCCAGGGCGTCGTCCGGAAGCGAACACGGGTCGAGACCGTCCGGCACCCGTACGGTGTGCGCCGGCTCCAGCTTCTTGTAGTACCTGTCGGCGCCCGGCCCGCCGAGGCAGATGAGTTTCGCGCGGGCGAACTCGGAGCGCAGGTTGCTGACCAGGCCGTGGGCGCGGATCCGTACCAGGTCCTCCGGCTTCCAGCGCGCGGGCCGGTAGCCGAGCTTGCGGAACTCCTCCGGCATGGCGTCCGGGTGCTTCGTCAGCCAGTCCACATAGGCGTTGACGCCCGCCGCGAAGCGGGTCGCCGCCGCCCTGGCCTCCGGGCCGTAGCTCGCCCACTCCTTCTCCATGTCGCCGCGGTAGAGGAACAGCCGCGAGGCCCGGTCCTGCTCGACGTAGTCCTGGCCGAGGACCTCGCTGAGCCGGCCGAGTCCCTTGCGCCGCCAGGTGTCCATCTGGAACAGCCGGTCCCGGGCGGCGACGAAGCCCTGCGCCTGGAAGAGGTCGCCGGTGCTGGAGGCGGAGATGTGCGGCACACCCCAGGTGTCGACCGTCACGGAGACCGGCCCCGCCAGCCCCGGCACCGCATAGGACTCCTCGGCCCTCTGCCCCTTCACCGCCGGCCCGGCCCCGTCCGCCGAGGCCGGCATCGACACCATCATCGACGCCGGCATCGACACCGAGACGGCCACCGTGACGGCCAGTACTCTCACGCGCCGTTCCATCAGGGCCATGACCTCCATGACGACCGGGCAGGTGCTCTCGCCGCACGGAAGCTACCGCGCCACGGAAGGGCACCACACCCCTCAACGACCCTTACTGGACACGGTCTCGCTGCGGCGCGACACACGAAGCCGCGGACGTCGACCCGGCCGGGTGGTCCTCGCCCAACGCCGTGCACCACCGGCTCTGTTCGAATTTCTGCCGCCCCACGCACACCTTGCGGACCTGGTGTGACGGGGCGCCAAAATCCCTGCTCACCTGGGCATTTGGCGAACTCTGCGGACTCCCCGGATGTCAGTGGCGGCCAGTAAACTGGAAGCAGTGTTCGAGGGTGTTGGCCGGGGCTCCGGGCGGCGCCCTGACCGCGACAGGAGGATGCCTGTGCCCGCTGCCGCACTGAAGCCGAAGCCGGCTCGCAAGCCGTTGCCCACCCAGTCCACCGCGAAGCGTCCCGTCCTGCTCGACATGCCCTACGCGCCCGTGGAGAAGCGGCCGCTGCCGCCGGGCCGTCCGCGCGAGTGGTACATCACGCACAACCGTCGCCTCAAGGCCATGCGCCTCGCGATCGCCCTGCTCGACTCCGGTGTCTACGTGCCCAACCAGGCGCGCAACGAGACGATCCGGAGCACGGCGGAGCAGATCGGTGTTCACCCGCCGTCGGACACGACCTGCCACATGGTGCGGGCGTTCATGCGCTACAGCCGTTGAGGCCGCTGCCGGGCGCCCCGCAGCACGGGGTGCCCGGCACCGCGTGCGCCTAGGCCCTGTCGTCAAACTCCCGTCGTCCGCCCGGCGGAGCAGGCGGGAGTTCGACGACAGGGCCTACCCCGCCAACTCCTTCTCCAGCGGCGTCCGGAACCGCGGCGTGAGTCTCGTCGCCCCCACCCACTCCCGCAACCGCTCCGCTTCCCCCGCGACGGCCGCCTCCGCCTCCCGCCCCACACCCGCCCCGTCGAGGATCCGCCACACGATCTCCCCGTCACCCCGCTGCGCCCAGCCGCCGATCACCCGCCCGTTCCACCACACCGTCGGCCCCACGTTCCCGCTGCGGTCGAACAGCAGCGGCCGCAGCTCCGGCGCGAGATACCAGTCCCGCTGCTGCCAGCCCATCGCCGTCGGATCGAGCGCGGGCAGCAGCGCGGCCCACGGTTCGCCGGGCTCGGCCACCGGGTCGACGTCGCCGTCGACGACGTACCCCGTGCCCTCGTCCACGGAGACCACCCGGGCGCCGATCGCGGCCAGCGCTCTGCGCACCTCCGTCACCCGCCAGCCCGTCCACCACTTCAGGTCCGCCTCCGTCGCCGGCCCGCACACCGCCAGCCAGCGCCGCAGCAGCTCCGCCTGGGCACCGGCGACCTCCAGCTCGGGATGCTCGGGCGCGACGGCCCACCGGAACTGGGACGACGTCCAGGAGCCCAGCGGCCGCCCCCGCACCACCTTCCCCTCCACGCCCAGCACCTTCAGCAGCCGCGTCGAGACGGTGTGGACCCCCTCGTAGCTCTTCCCGGCCGCGTACACGAACTGCTCCTTCAACCGCGGCTCGTCCTCGGCCAGTTCGGCCGCCGTCGCCTGGCCGCGCCGGGCCAGCGCGGCCAGGGCCGACTCCTCGACCTCCTTCAGCCAGGCCGCGTCCGGGGCGCCGGCCTTCGCCATGTCCTTCAGCAGCGCGGCCCGTTCGCGCGCGGCGACCGCCGCACCCGTCGAGGCGTGCACGACGGCGGTCAGCTCCCTCGGGAACACGAACACCGTGTGCCGCATACCGTGCATCCGGACCAGGCTGCGGTCCTCGTACAACGCGCGCTCGGTCTTTGGCACCGTCCTCGAGGGGTCCGCGAGGCGCGCGCCCACCGCCAGATACACCGTCGCGGGGTCCGAGCCGTGCAGGGCGACGAGGGAGCCGGCGACCTCCTCCGGACGCGCCGCCTGCTCCTTCCCGGCCAGCCGGTGCCGCAGCGCGAGCCGCGCCCGCCGTTCCGCCACGCCGATGTACCTCTGCTCCTCGCTCATGCAGACCTCCACCCGTCGCGCTTCCGCTGACCTGAGTGCATCTTCGCCGACCCCACTGACAATCGACTGCGCCCATTCACGCACGGTGACGCACCAGCGGTCCGCGAGAAAACCGGATGCACGATGCGTGACCGCGTCCCTACGCTGGATGCACCACACAGCACACCCATCCCACCCACACGGAAGAGACCAGTCATGAGCACTCTCGTCATGGCCGGCACCGTGGTCCTGGTGGTCCTGGGCTTCGGCAACCACGTCTGGTGGCTCGCCGCCGTCGCCCTGCTCTACCTGTACGTCCAGTACGGGCGGGGCTCGGCCTCGGCGTCCTCGACGGGCGGGGGCCCCTCCCCGGGGTCCGTGCCCGCCACCTACCGGGCGTACCGGGCCCGTCGCGACCAGCAGGCCAAGTGGGAGCGCCGCTACCGCCGCGAGCGCCCCTTCGAGGCCCGCCGCCAGGAGCGCGGCAGGTAAGCCGGCGCACCGATCGCGCGGGTGGCTCCCGGCCGTCACAGGCCGGGGGCGCCCCATACCGGGAACCAGCGTTCCAGATCCTGTTCGATCCGCAGGTCGTCGGCGAGCGCCGCCCTCACCTGCAGCTCCAGTGCGTTGTCGCGCCGCTGTCCCTCGCCGGGCAGCGGCGCGAAGGGGTAGAAGGTGCCCCGCTTGTAGAGGTAGACCAGCGCGAGCCGCCGGTCGGACTCGTCCCGGAAACCGGCCAGCGAGCACAGCAGCTGCGGGCCGAAGCCGTTGACCTCCATCTCGCTGTTCACGGCGTGCAGATCGTTGACGAGGAGCGGCAGCTCGTCGGGGGAGCGGCGGGAGACGAGCCAGGAGTAGCCGTAGCGGTCCTGCGTCAGCTCCACGGGTCGGCCCTCCCGCCCGGCATCCGCGTCCAGCAGCGCCTGCACCTCGCGGTGCGTCTGCTCGAAGGCCGAGCCCTCCACCGTCGCGAAGCACACCGCGCCCTGCCCGGTCGGTGTGAAGCCGGCCGCGGCCTGCAGCGTCACCGCCGCCGAGGGCAGCGCGAAGAGCTGGTCGAGATCGGGCGCGACCGGCTTCGTACGGCCGAGGAGGATGTCCAGCAGGCCCATGCTCACGCCCCTCCGGGTGCCGCAGCCTCGCCCAACTCGACGGAGATCCGGCCCAGTTGCTCGAGCCGCTGCTCCAGGCTCGGGTGGGTCGAGAAGAGCCGGGCGACACCGGGCTCACGGCCCAGCGCCGGCGTGAAGTAGAAGGCGTTGAAGGCCTGGGCCGTGCGCAGGTCCTTCGTCGGGATGCGGGCGATGTCGCCGGAGACCTTGGTCAGCGCGGAGGCCAGCGCCGAGGGCCGGCCGGTGAGCAGCGCCGCCGCCCGGTCCGCGGCCAGCTCCCGGTACCGGGACAGGGCCCGGATCAGCAGGAAGCTGAGCGCGTAGACGGCCGCCGACACCCCCATCACGGCGGCGAAGACGACCGCGGTGTTCTGGTCCCTCCTTCCCCCGCCGAACAGCTGCGAGTAGAAGGCGAACCGCACGATCAGCCCGGCGATCACACCGAGGAAGGACGCGACCGTGATCACGGCGACGTCCTTGTGCGCCACATGGGACAGCTCGTGCGCGAGCACACCCTCCAGTTCGGCCGGCTGCAGCCGCCGCAGCAGCCCGGTCGTCACACAGACCACCGCGTTGTCGGGATTCCGGCCGGTCGCGAACGCGTTCGGCATGTCCATGTCGGACACGGCGACCACCGGCTTGGGCATGTCGGCGAGCGCGCACATCCGGTCGATCACCGCGTGCAGCTCGGGATACTCCTCCCGCCGCACGACCCGCCCGCGCATCGCGTACAGCGCGATCCGGTCGGAGAACCAGTACTGCGCACCCAGCAGCGCCGCCGCGACCACCACGACCAGCACCCACGACTCCAGCAGCACGATCAGCGCCGCGACGAACCCCACGTACACAAGCCCGAGCAGGAACAGCGTGACCGTCATACGCGCGGTCAACCGCCGGTCGCTCCGGAAGCGGCTGTGCATGGTGCATCACCCCGCAGTTCAGGCACTCGTCCCACTGCCAGTGTGCACCCGGCCAGGCCCATGAACGGGTCCTGATAAGCCCCAGGGCGGGCAAAAGGTCCCCTCCGCCTCAGGCACTCAGCCCGGCCTCCCCCTTGCGCCGCTTCAGCACGTGGTCGCTGAACAGGTGCCGCGCCCGGTCGAGCAGCTCGCCCACCTCCGCGTCCCCGCGCGCGGTGTCCGCCGCGGGATGCCAGCCCTGCACGGACTGCCCGGCCCAGGACCGCAGCTTGGCGTCCGGATCGCCGAGCAGCGCCACGGCGGCCCGCAGCCGGACGATGCCCCCGCGCGTCCAGCAGCCGGAACGCGGCCACCCGGACGTGCCGGGGCCGGTCCGCCGCGAGCCGCTCCCGCAACCACGGCTCGGGTACGACCCGCGCGGACGGCAGCAGCGCGACGGCCGCCTCCCGCACCACGCCGGGCGCGGGATCGTCGAGCAGCGGCAGCAGCCGTCGTACGTCCGTCACGTCCAGCGCGCGCAGTGCGGCCACCGCCCGCGCCCGCACCCCCGGCGCCGGGTGGACCAGCAGCGGCCACACCAGCCCGGCGTCCGCGCGCTCCCCGCACTCCGCCAGCCCGATGACCGCGCCGGGCGGCAGCGCCGGGTCGGCCGGGTCCGCGCACCGCTCCCGGTACCAGGGCAGCGGGTCCCTCCCGTACTGCCGCACGACATACCGCGCACAGGCCCGCACCAGCGCGGACCGGTCGCCGAGGAACTCCGCCGCCCGCTCGGGCCGCCCCGCCCGCCGCAGCGCGGTGACCCCGGCCGACCGGGCGCGCGGGTTGCGGGCGGCGAGCAGCGGTTCGAGTACGTCGTCCGACGCGCCGCCGTCCGCCTCCCGTACGGCGGCCAGCGCGGCCTCGGCGCACAGGTCCTGCACGACGGTGTCGTCGTCCCGGGCGACGGTGCGCGCCAGCCGGCCGGGGGACAGGAACTGCTCCTCGACCGCGAGCCGGTACGCGAAGCGCCGCACAGCGCGGTCGGGGTGGACGAAGAGGGTGGCGAGCGTCCCGTGCGGCGATGCCCGGCGCAGTACCTCGCCGAGCAGCTCGACGCCGTACGCGCCCCGGTCGCGTCGGCCGACGGCCAGGATCAGGGGCGTAAGGGTGACGGCGGTGCCCACGTCGAGGACCTCGCGCAGCACCTGCCGGGCCCGCTCGCGCACCGGCGCGGCCCAGTCGGCGGCGCGGACGACGACCAGCGGCAGCAGGGCGGGGTACTCGACGGCCCTGGCGAGCGCGGCCTCGCGGACCCTGCCGTCCGGATGGCACAGGGCGAGCGCCAGACGGGGCTCGACCGCCCGGGTGGAGCGCCGGCCGATCAGCGGCAACGTCCTCGTGGCGCGGCCCTCGACCCAGGACTTCCCGGGCAGCGACTGCCGGTACCAGCCCGCGGCGCGTACCCCCGCGTCCAGACCCGTCCACGCGCCCGGGTCGGCCACGTCGAGGACGTCGCACAGCCGCGCCCCCGACGCCAGCCGCACCGCCGCCGCTTCCCCGCCCCGGATGTCCTCACTCATGCCCGCCCCCGCCACGACCTGCCGTTTCGGGCGATCGTAGGGGGCGCGGCACCGGGCGGTCGCCCGATTTACGGCCGGACAGGCCCTAGTAGGGAGCCCGGAAGTTGATGTACCCCAGCAGAAGGATCACCGCGACCACACAGCCCAGCACCACGGCCGTCGATATCCACGACGACCGGCGGCGGGACCCCACATGATCCGGGTCGGCGCGGAACGGCACCGGCCCGGGCGGGTTGTCCTTCCAGCGCGCGGCGAGCATCCGGGCCCGCGCGGACGGCTCCCTGTGATGCGCGCTGTCCGCCCACTTGAGGTCGAACTCCCGCTCCTCGTCGTCCCGTTCGGACATCCCCGTGACCCTTCTCGAACAACAGTGTCAGGACCAATGATCCCGCGTCTGTGCCCGATCTGTGAAGCGCGTTCCGCGGACATGCCCGGGAACGCGGCGGGGCCGCCCCCCTCGCGGGAGGCGGCCCCGAAACGCGGTGAGCCGGGTCGGTCACACGGGGATCACACGTCGAAGTAGAGCTCGAACTCGTGCGGGTGCGGACGCAGCTGCAGCGGAGCGATCTCGTTCGCGCGCTTGTAGTCGATCCAGGTCTCGATCAGGTCGGCGGTGAACACGTCGCCCTGGAGCAGGAACTCGTGGTCGGCCTCGAGGGAGTCGAGGACGGCCGACAGGGAGGTCGGGACCTGCGGGACGCCCGCGTGCTCCTCGGGAGCCAGCTCGTACAGGTCCTTGTCGATCGGCTCGGCCGGCTCGATCTTGTTCTTGATGCCGTCCAGGCCCGCCAGCAGCAGCGCGGAGAACGCCAGGTACGGGTTGCCGGAGGAGTCCGGGGCACGGAACTCGACGCGCTTGGCCTTCGGGTTCGAGCCGGTGATCGGGATACGCATGGCCGCGGAGCGGTTGCGCTGCGAGTACACCAGGTTGACCGGCGCCTCGAAGCCCGGCACCAGGCGGTGGTACGAGTTCACCGTCGGGTTGGTGAAGGCCAGCAGCGACGGGGCGTGCTTGAGGATGCCGCCGATGTAGTAGCGGGCGGTGTCCGACAGGCCGGCGTAGCCCTGCTCGTCGTAGAACAGCGGGTCGCCGTTCGCCCACAGCGACTGGTGGACGTGCATGCCCGAGCCGTTGTCACCGAAGATCGGCTTCGGCATGAAGGTCGCCGTCTTGCCGTTGCGCCAGGCGACGTTCTTCACGATGTACTTGAAGAGCTGGAGGTCGTCGGCGGCGGCGAGCAGCGTGTTGAACTTGTAGTTGATCTCGGCCTGGCCGGCGGTGCCCACCTCGTGGTGCTGGCGCTCGACCTTCAGGCCGGCCTTGTCCAGCTCCAGGGTGATCTCGGCGCGCAGGTCGGCGAAGTGGTCGACCGGCGGGACCGGGAAGTAGCCGCCCTTGTAACGGACCTTGTAACCGCGGTTGTCCTCCAGGGCACCGGTGTTCCAGGCACCGGCCTCGGAGTCGATGTGGTAGAAGGACTCGTTCGCGCTGGTCGAGAAGCGGACGCTGTCGAAGACGTAGAACTCGGCCTCGGGACCGAAGTACGCCGTGTCGGCGATCCCGGTGGACGCGAGGTAGGCCTCGGCCTTCTTCGCCACGTTGCGCGGGTCACGGGAGTACTGCTCCCCCGTGATCGGGTCGTGGATGAAGAAGTTGATGTTCAGCGTCTTGTCCCGGCGGAACGGGTCGACCCGGGCGGTCGACAGGTCCGCGCGCAGCGCCATGTCGGACTCGTGAATGGCCTGGAAGCCGCGGATCGAGGAGCCGTCGAAGGCGAGCTCGTCGTCCGGGTCGAACGCCTCAGCAGGCACCGTGAAGTGCTGCATCACGCCCGGGAGGTCGCAGAAGCGGACGTCGATGAACTTGACGTCCTCGTCCGCGATGAACTTCTTGGCCTCGTCGGCGTTCTGGAACATCCAGCTCCTCCTACTCCCGACCGTCCCGCCGGGGTGGTAGATCGTTCGTGCGGCCAGTGCGGTGGCACACGCTGTTCTCGACCCTAGGGACGGGTGATTTCTCGGGCGTGACCCATTTGTTTCGCACAAGTTAACCGGCTCACCTCCCACGGTAGCTCCGACCGACCCCGGCGTCCCCCGGTCATTTACGGGCGCAGTACCGTGGACGGGTGGACAACAGGCAAGCAATCGGATCGTGGCTTTCCGGGCCGCGCGCGGCCATGGAAGACGCCGGTGCCGACTTCGGATACCGGGGCGAGCGGCTCGGTCTCCCGGAGCAGGGACCGGGTTCGATCGCCCGCCCCGGCCGACGGCTCGGCGCCCTGGCCGTGGACTGGGGTCTGTGCCTCTTGATCGCATACGGTCTCATCACGCACGGCTACAACCAGGCGACCAGCAACTGGGCACTGCTCATCTTCTTCGTACTGAGCGTCCTCACGGTCGGTACGGTCGGCTTCACTCCCGGCAAGCGCCTCTTCGGGCTGCGGGTGCTCACCCTCGACACGGGCACCGTCAACCCGCTGCGCGCCCTGCTGCGCTCGGTCCTGCTGTGCCTCGCGATCCCCGCCCTGATCTGGGACCGCGACGGACGCGGTCTGCACGACCGGCTGGCCCGCACGGTCGAGGTCCGCATCTAGCGGACGCGACACAGAGACCCGCACACAGGGCGGCCCGCATGACGACGAAGGGGCGCCCGGAGAGTGATCCGGGCGCCCCTTCCGCGTATGCGGGTTCCGCGTGTGCGGGTCGGGTCAGCGGGCCCTCGGCCCGCCCTTCGGCAGCTTCATGCCCTTCGGCATCGGGCCCTTCGGCAGCGGCATGTTGCTCATCAGGTCGCCCAGGGCGCGCAGCCGGTCGTTGGTCGCGGTGACCTGCGGACCGGTCAGCACGCGCGGCAGCTTCAGCATGGTGGTGCGCAGCTTCTTCAGCTCGACCTGGCCCTCGCCGGTTCCCACGATCAGGTCGTGCACCGGGACGTCGGCGACGATCCGGTTCATCTTCTTCTTCTCGGCGGCGAGCAGGGACTTCACCCGGTTCGGGTTGCCCTCGGCGACCAGCACGATGCCGGCCTTGCCGACCGCGCGGTGCACCACGTCCTGGTTGCGGTTCATCGCCACCGCGGGGGTCGTCGTCCAGCCCCGGCCGATGTTGTCGAGCACCGCCGCGGCGGCGCCCGGCTGGCCCTCCATCTGCCCGAAGGCCGCTCGCTCGGCCCGGCGCCCGAAGACGATCGCCGTCGCGAGGAAGGCGAGCAGGAGGCCCAGGATGCCGAGATAGATGGGGTGACCGATCAAGAAACCGATCGCGAGGAGGACACCGAAGACGCTGATGCCGACAGCCGCGAGTACAAGACCGATCTTCTTGTCGGCCCTGCGGGTCATCTTGTAGGTCAGGGCGATCTGCTTCAGTCGCCCGGGGTTCGCAGCGTCCGCTGCAGTTTCCTTCCTCGCCATGCCCCGAAGTCTACGTGGCCGCACAAGCGCGGACGACGGCAGTGCCCGCGGGGCCGGGGGCGGAGCCCCTCAGGGGCGGGCGGACAGGGTCTGCTCGAGGACGCGCTGGGCCTCGACCCGGTCCTTGGCGCGACGCCGGTCCTCCAGGACGGAGGTCCAGGCGTTGCGGCGGGCGGTGCGCTGGCCGCCGCTCATGAGCAGCGACTCGACGGCACGCAGTGCGGTGGTGAACGACGGGATCGCTGTGGCGCGAACGGGCGCGGCCTGCATCGTTGAGGTCCCCCCTCGGTACGACTTCGGGTACGGGTGTACGTGGCGTGATTCCAACGTCACTGATTGGTGTTACCAGGGCGTGACCGACCGGTCAAACGCCCATGAAACCTTGGTGCTCGGGCCTGAAACGCCGACGCGGCCCTGACATGCGCCCTCATCTGCGAGGACGGTCAGAGCCGCGCCTTCTCGGCCACTACCGGCGAGTAGGTTCTTGTGCGCGAATTCACACGCATGCCGGAGCCCCGTAGGGGCAAGGCGGGTGACGGTGTGTCAGACGGCCTGCGCCGCGACGTACGTCCCGCGCTTCTCGACGGCCATCTGGTACAGCCGCCCGGCGCGGTACGAGGACCGCACGAGCGGGCCGGACATCACGCCGGAGAAGCCGATCTGCTCGGCCTCCTCCTTCAGCTCCACGAACTCCTGCGGCTTCACCCAGCGCTCCACCGGGTGGTGGCGCACGGACGGGCGCAGGTACTGCGTGATGGTCACCAGCTCGCAGCCGGCGTCGTGCAGCTGCTTGAGGGCGTCGCTGACCTCCTCGCGGGTCTCGCCCATGCCGAGGATCAGATTGGACTTGGTGACCAGGCCGTAGTCGCGGGCGGCCGTGATGACCTTCAGCGAGCGGTCGTAGCGGAAGCCGGGGCGGATCCGCTTGAAGATCCGCGGGACCGTCTCGACGTTGTGCGCGAAGACCTCGGGGCGCGAGGAGAAGACCTCCTCCAGCTGCTCCGGAACCGCGTTGAAGTCGGGGGCCAGCAGCTCCACCTTCGTACGGCCGCCCTCGCGGTTCGCCGTCTGCCGGTGGATCTGGCGGACCGTCTCGGCGTACAGCCAGGCGCCACCGTCCTCCAGGTCGTCGCGGGCGACGCCGGTGATGGTGGCGTAGTTCAGGTCCATGGTGACCACGGACTCGCCCACGCGGCGCGGCTCGTCGCGGTCGAGCGCCTCGGGCTTGCCGGTGTCGATCTGGCAGAAGTCGCAGCGCCGGGTGCACTGGTCGCCGCCGATGAGGAAGGTCGCCTCGCGGTCCTCCCAGCACTCGTAGATGTTGGGGCAGCCGGCTTCCTGGCAGACCGTGTGCAGGCCCTCGCTTTTGACGAGGTTCTGCATCTTGGTGTACTCGGGACCCATTTTCGCCCGGGTCTTGATCCACTCGGGCTTGCGCTCGATGGGGGTCTGGCTGTTGCGGACCTCCAGGCGCAGCATCTTGCGTCCGTCGGGTGCGACTGCGGACACGTCGGCTCCCTAGCTTCGATTCTTCGGCGTACACCAGGGTACGCCCGTGGTGTGTACGGCCCTGCGCGTGGGCCAACCCCCGACCGCGGGGGTGCATTCCCTACGCCGGGGCCCTCTCGATCTCCCGTGGCTTCAGCTCCGCGTTCTCCAGCACGTCCCGCAGGTGCCGCTCCACCACCGGCAGCACCTCGGCGATCGTCACGTCCCGGCCCAGTTCGTTGGCCAGGGACGTCACGCCCGCGTCGCGGATGCCGCACGGGATGATCCGGTCGAACCACTGGTTGTCGGGGTTCACGTTCAGGGCGAAGCCGTGCATGGTGACGCCCTTGGCGACCCGGATGCCGATCGCGGCGATCTTGCGGTCCTCGCGGCGCTGGCCCGCGTTGGAGGGGGCGTACTCCGGGCCGTTGAGGCGCGGGTCGAACTCCTCGTCGTTCAGGCGGGGGTCGAAGTCCAGGGCCAGGCCGCCGAGCGAGGTGCGCTGCTCGATCGGGTCGCCGAGCACCCAGACCCCGCTGCGGCCCTCGACGCGGGTGGTTTCCAGGCCGAACTCCGCGCAGGTGCGGATGAGGGCCTCTTCCAGGCGGCGTACATGCGCCACGACGTCCACCGGGCGGGGCAGCTTCTGGATCGGATAGCCCACCAGCTGGCCCGGGCCGTGCCAGGTGATCTTGCCGCCGCGGTCCACGTCGATGACCGGGGTGCCGTCGAGGGGGCGCTCGTTCTCCGCCGTGCGGCGGCCCGCCGTGTAGACCGGCGGGTGTTCCAGGAGCAGTACGGTGTCGGGCACCTCGTCGGCGAACCGTGCCGCGTGCACCCGGCGCTGCTCGTCCCAGGCCACCTGGTAGTCCACGGCCTCGGCACCGAAACCCATCCGGACGAACCGCAACTCACTCACGGCAAGCGCCTCCCTAGAAGGTCGTAAGGCACGAAACGCGCCTACGCCACTGTACGACCGCCCCCGGACCGTCACGCGTCCGGCCGTCACTCGTCAGCTTCGCGGTCAATCCTCACACGATCGGATGAATGCCTGGGGAAGTGTGCGATCGTGTGCTTACTCTCCGCTACATTCGCGCCGTCCACTAGGCCGTAAGGGCTGCTCACAGGCAATCCCGGCACGTCACACGCCCGGAAGGCAGGAGACCGCACCACAGATGACGGAACGACCCGCGCAGCGCACCCCCAACCGCCAGCTCGCCGCGCTCATCGCAGAAGCGGGGTTCTCCAACGCGGGACTCGCCCGTCGGGTGGACCAGCTCGGTCTCGAACACGGGCTGGACCTGAGATACGACAAGACATCCGTCACCCGCTGGCTGCGCGGGCAGCAGCCGCGAGGCACCACGCCCGCGCTCATCGCCGAGGTCTTCACCCGCCGCCTCGGCCGCCGTCTGACCGCCCAGGACCTCGGCCTGGACGCCTGCGCGCCCGTCTACGCGGGGCTGGAGTTCGCCGCCACCCCGGAAGAGGCCGTCGACATCGTCAGCGGGCTGTGGCGCAAGGACTCCGGCAGCCACGCCGAGCTGCGCAAGATCGCCTTCACCCCGGCCGGGCTGGTCGTGCCCAGCCGGGACTGGCTGATCGGCCGCCCCGACGAGCGGGTGGCCCGCGGCGAGCCGCCCGCCGCCCGCGTCCCGGCCCAGAAGCGCGCGGCCGAGCCGGCCGTCGCCAGGTTCCCTGCTCCCACCGAACCGGGGGCGTCCCCGTTCGGCCGGCGCGGCCCGGCCGAACGCGGGCCCGGCCAGCGGGTCACCGCCGGCGACATCGCCGCCCTGCGCTCGGTGGGCGAGCTGTTCCGCACCCTCGACGACGCCTACGGCGGCGGCCACGCCCGCCAGGCCCTCGTGCGCTACCTGGAGCACGAGTGCGAGCCGATGCTGCGCGGCACCTACGGCGAACAGACCGGCCGCCGTCTGTTCGCGGCCGCCGCCGACCTGACCCGGCTCGCGGGCTGGACGTCGTACGACATCGCCGCGCACGGCCTCGCCCAGCGCTACTTCGTGCAGGCGCTCAGGCTCGCGCAGGCCGCCGGGGACCGGGCGTACGGCGCGTACGTGCTGGTCACCATGAGCCGGCAGGCCGTCTACCTCGGCCACGGCCGGGAGGCCGTGCAGCTCGCGCGCGTGGCGCAGCAGGGCGTCGGGACCTCCGTGCCGCCGGTCGTGCAGGCACTGCTGCACGCGGCCGAGGCGCGCGGGCACGGCGTGCTGGGGGAGGTGCGGGCGTGCACCGCCGCGCTGGTCCGGGCCGAGCGCGCCCTGGACACCGCCCGGCCCGGGGACGAGGTCCCGTACTGGGCGCGGTTCTTCGACGAGGCGCAGCTCGCCGACGAGTTCGGGCACTGCCACCGGGACCTGCAGCAGTTCCGCGCCGCCGCGCAGCACGCGGAACGCTCGCTGCAACTGCGCGCGCCCTCCTACGCCCGCAGCCGCCTGTTCTGCCGGGTCGTCCTGGCCACCGCCCGCCTCGGCCTCGGCGAACTCGACCAGGCCTGCCAGCTGGCCGCCGAGGCGGCCGGACAGGCGGCGGAGATGCGGTCGGTGCGGGCGGTGGAGTACGTCCGGGACTTCGAGCGGCGGCTGGAACCTTACAAGGACGCGGCGCCGGTGCGCAGTTACCGGGACAAGGTCGCTGCGCTCGGCTAGGCCCTGTCGTCGAACTCCCGTCGTCCGCCCGGAGGGCGGGCTCCGCGGCGTCAGGTGCGTGCTCTCGGCGTGCCGGGACTTGGCCCACGTACTGGATGTACTTGGGCCGGGGCCCGGTGCGGCGAGAGTGCGTGCATGGCGTCGCGGAGCAGGCGGGAGTTTGACGCCAGGGCCTAGGCCGCCCGTGCCGTCGGCAGGGGATCCGCCACGTGCATCGAGCCCTTCGCCCCCAGATCCGCCAGGATCGCCGCCGACGCCCGGTGCCCCGAGTGCAGCGCGCCCTGCACCGTGCTCGTGTCCCGGTGGTCGCCGCACACGTACAGGCCCGCCAGCAGCCGTACCGGGCGGCGCAGGTCGTGCGGCGGCCGCATGGCGGGGACGGCCGCGGCGGTGTGATGCACCGCGAGGGTCTCCCAGCGTGCGGTCGAGGTGCCGTACAGGCGGGCCAGGTGCCTGCGTACGGCGGTATCGAGGTCGGGTGGCGGCGGGCCGAGGACCGTCGAGGAGACAAGCGACCGGCCCGCCGGGGCGCGGGACGGGTCGACGCGGCTGACCACCGCCGTGTGCGCGACCGGGCCGCCCCGGTCGGCGTCGAGCAGCAGGGACGCGCCGGTCGCGGGCGGCTCGTCCGTAGTGTGGTGGACCACCGTCACCGGGTGGAAGTCCGGGACCCGCAGGCCGGGCAACAGCTCGGCGGCGGCCCGGGCGTCGGTGGCCAGCAGCACGGCCCGGCAGCGGATCTCGCCGTGCTCGGCGGTGGTCACGGAGGTCGTGGAGACGGCGGTGGCCCGGACCCCGGTGTGCACGGTGCCCGGTGGCAGGGTGCGCGCCAGCAGCTCCGGCAGGGCCTCGGCGCCGCCCTCCGGCAGGCACAGCCGACCGCTCGCGAAGGCCCGCAGCGCCAGGTCCGCGCAGCGGCTGGACGTGGTGAGGTCCGGGTCGCACAGCAGGGCCGCGAGCAGCGGACGCAGGAAGCCGTCGATGGTGCGGGCGGGCAGACCGCGGGCCGCCAGGGCCGCTCCGGCCGGCAGCTCCGGGCGGGCCAGCAGCCGCTCGACCGGGGTGCCCGCGAGCCGGGTCAGCGCGGCGCCGAGGCGGGCCTGGTCCAGGCCCGTGCCCAGCGGAGCCCCGGCCCGGCTCCTGGGCACCGACACCGGCCGCCCGGGCACGGCCGCCGGCCTCCTGGACGGCCGGGGCGCGGACGGCGGCCTCGGGGCGCTCGCCAGAGCGCGCACAGCGTGGAGCGCGCCTCGTGCGCCCCCTGCGCCCGCTTGGGCGCCCGCGCGGTGGTGGCGGCCGTCGCTGTGCAGCAGGACACCGGGCGCGAAGGGGCGCAGTACGAGTCCGTCGAGGCCCGGTGTGAGCCGTAGATCGGGATATGCCATCGAGGGCATCGACAGCAACTGGCCGATTCTGTCGAGCCGGAAGCCGTCGACCTTCTCGGTCGCCATCCGGCCGCCCACGCCATGGGCGGCCTCCAGCACCACGGTCGTCACTCCTGCGCTGGCCAGCCGATGCGCCGCCGAGAGTCCGGCGACCCCGGCCCCCACGACGACGACGTCGGCCTGATACGCGGGCTCAAGCACGTGCCCCTCCTCGAGGTTGCGCGGGCGCTGGAGACGTGATGCCCCCGACCCGCTCCAGGGATTCCCGAGTTCTGGTCGAGGGTAGGGCCGTGATCGGTCAGGAGGAGTCAGCGCATGAACAGGGCACGGTCGCACGACGGTCGCATACGGTCCCTCGGCTACCGCAGCGCCGCACGAATCGCTCCCTCGATGTCCGGGAACGCGAACCGGAAGCCCGACTCCAGCAGCCGCGTCGGCAGCACCCGCGCACTGCCGAGCACGTCCCCGGCCAACTCGCCGAGCACGGCCCGCAGGACGGGCGCGGGGACGGTGAACAGCGTCGGCCGGCGCAGTACCCGGCCCATGGCCTCGGTGATCTCACGGTTCGTCAGCGGCTGCGGGGCGGTGAGGTTGAACGGCCCGGACAGGTCGTCGCGGTCGATGAGGTGCCGGATCGCGGCGATCTCGTCGTGCAGCGCGATGAACGACCAGTACTGCCGCCCGTCGCCCATCCGCCCGCCCAGCCCCGCCTTGAACAGCGGGAACAGCCGTCCCCAGGCGCCGCCCCTGCGGGACACCACCAGCCCGGTCCGGGTGAACACCGTTCGTACGCCCGCTTCCTGGGCGGGCGCCGCGGCCTCCTCCCATTCCACGCACAGCTCCGGCAGGAAGCCCTCGCCCGCGGGGGCGCTCTCGTCGACGGCCCGGTCGCCGGTCTCGCCGTAGTAGCCGATCGCGCTGCCGTTCACGAAGACCCGCGGCCGCTCGCGCTCGTCCAGCGAGGCGAGGACCCCGGCGAGCGCCGCCGTGCCGTGCACCCGGCTGGCGCGGATCCGCGCCTTGTAGGCCTGCGTCCAGCGGCGGTTGCCGATCCCGGCCCCCGCCAGGTTCACCACGGCGTCGCACCCGGCGAGCCCGGCCGCGTCAACGGACCCGCCCTCGGGATCCCAGCGGACCTCGTCCGCCGTGCGGGGCGCACCGCGCACCAGGCGCACCACCTCGTGCCCGTCCGCGGTCAGGGACCGCACCAGGGCGCTGCCGATGAGACCGGAGGCGCCGGCCACCGCGATTCGCGAACGTTGCATGCGGTCAATCCTGCCGGGTGACCGCACGAAAACCCCGTTGGGCGCTCCTGCCGGACGTCATAGGGTGGCCGTCATGCCGGTTTCGCACATACGTCAGGCACGGCCTGAAGACGAGGAAATGCTGGGGCGCCTCGACCGCGACACGTGGTCCCCGCTGCACTCGGTCCAGCCCCGCCCCGAGCCGCCGTACGAGCCCTTCTTCAGCGAGCGGTCCGGGCCGCGCGACTACCTGGTCGCCGAGCTCGACGGCGCTGTCGTCGGCTTCGTCAAGCTGGGCTTCCCGACGCCGCTGGCCTCCAACACCCACGTCCGCCAGATCCAGGGCCTCGTCGTCGCCGAGGAGGCGCGGGGGGCGGGCGTCGGGCGGACGCTGCTGCGGGCGGCGCGCGACGAGGCCCGGCGGCAGGGGGCGCGACGGCTCACCCTGCGCGTCCTCGGCCACAACACCCCGGCCCGCAAGCTCTACGAGTCGGAGGGGTTCGTCACGGAGGGCGTCCTGCCGGAGGAGTTCCACGTCGGCGGTACCTACGTCGACGACGTGCTCATGGGGATGTTCCTGTAAGCCCGGTACGCGTTACGACGTGACCAGGTCCCCGGTGCCCACCGGCGCCGTCGCGTCGGCCGCGCGCTCCGCGTCGGAGGCGACCTCGGCCGCCGTCAGGACGTAACCCGTCTCGGCGTCCGAGGTGGAGCGGGCGAAGACCACGCCGTACACCCGGCCGTCGGTGGTCAGCAGCGGGCCGCCGGAGTTGCCGGGGCGCACGGTGGAGCGGATCGAGTAGATCTCGCGGGTGACCGTCCCGTCGTTGTAGATGTTCTGGCCGGTGGCCCGCATTCGGTTGGCGACCGTGGCCGCCTGCAGGTTCAGGTCGCCGTCCTGCGGATAGCCCGCGACGACCGCCTGCTCGCCCCGCTCGGCGCTGTCGTCGAAGCGCAGCACGGGTGCTTGGAGACCGGGCACGTAGAGCACCGCCACGTCCTTCTCCGGGTCGAAGAGCACCACCCGCGCCTCGTACGACCGCCCGACCCCGCCGACCTGCACGGTCGGCTCGTCGATGCCCGCCACCACGTGCGCGTTGGTCATCACCCGCTCCGGCGCGTACACGAAACCGCTGCCCTCGCGGCCCTGGGTGCCGGCCACGCCCTCGACCTTCACCGTGCTGAGCTTGGCGGCGTTCGTGGCGGCCGGCGTGACGCTGTCGCCGGTGGGCCGGGCGACCTCGGCGGTCGACTCGTTCTCGAAGGGGTTGAAGACCTGCGGGAAGCCCGCCTGCGTCAGCGCCGACGTGGCCCGGGAGAACCAGGCCGGGGTGGTGTCCGGCATCGTCTGCTGCACGGTCCCGAGCAGTCGCGAGTCCCGTATGGCCGAGGTGACCAGCGGGGACGAGGACGCGCCCAGGACGCTCGCGGCCACCCACGCCACGATCAGCACGGCCGCCGCGTTGGCCACGGCCCCGCCGATCCCGTCCGCCACCCTGAGCGGCCCCCGGTCCAGCTCCCGCCGCAGCCGCAGGGCCAGCCGCCCCGCCAGCTCGTGGCCCACCACCGCCGGCAGCAGCACCGTGAACACCGCCGTCACCGTCGCCGCCGTCGTCCCCGGCTCGACCGACTCCATCACCCACGGCAGGATCCACACGCCGACGACCGCACCGCCCACGAAACCGGCGAGCGAGACGCAGCCGGCCACCAGCCCGCGCCGGTAGCCGGACGCCGCGTAGGCCAGGATGACCAGCAACAGCAGGATGTCGAGCAGGTCCACGCAAGCCGCCTTTCTCCTCGGACCCCTTAGTACGTGGGGGACGGGCCCGGTGATCAGCCACACGTGCGCGTGATCGCCGGGATGCGGCCACGCGCACGTGCACTCGGAAAAACGTCGCGGACCCGGACGATGGTTCCACTGGGTGGCACAGCACACATCGCGGACGGACCGGATCCGGCCGACAGTGGGACCATGCGTGTCTTCCGACGACCGCGGGGCGCGCGAAAGCGCCGCACACCCCGGGCCCCCGGCACACCCGACGCCCGAATACCTGGCATACCCGGTGCAACCGGCGGTATACGCGGCACGCGCGGTGTTCACGGCCCACGCGGTGTACGCGGCCCACGCGGTGTTCACGGCATACCCGTCCCGCCGGGTGCCGTCCGGGCGCTGCTGGGCTGTCTGCCGGGGCTCGCGGCCGCCCTCGCCCTGGTGCTGTGCGCGTACGGCGTCGAACGGGCCGCCGCGCCCTCCGCCCGCCCGGCCACGGACCGCTCCGCGCTCCCGTACACCGCCCCGCGGCCGCCCATCCGGCCGAGATCGGCCTGGTTGGGGGACGCCGCCCGCGACCAGCCGCCGCCGCGCTACGACGACCAGGTCGTCGCCGTCTTCGTCCACCACACCGACTCGCCCAACGGCTACGACTGCGCCGACACGCCCGGCATCGTCCGGCACCTGTACGCGGGCCAGACCGGCAGCCGCGACTGGGACGACATCGGCTACAACTTCCTCGTCGACCGCTGCGGCACCGTCTACGAGGGCCGGGCCGGCGGTGTCGACCGCCCGGTCATCGGCGCCCACACCCAGGGCTTCAACCACCGCACGGCGGGCATCGCCGCCATCGGCACCTTCACGGCGGGCGTGCCCGTGCCGCCCGCGATGACCCGCGCCATCGCCGCGCTGGCCGCCTGGAAGCTCGGGCTGTCCGGCACCGACCCGCGCGCGAAGGTCCGGCTGGTCTCCAGCAACGGCCGCAGCCGCTACGCGTCCGGCACCACGGCCACGCTGCCCGCCCTCGCGGGCCACAACGAGGCCTTCATGACCAGCTGCCCGGGCGCCGCCCTGCACGCCCGCCTCCCGGAGATCAGGGAGCTGGCGGCCCGGCTGCAGGGCCGGGGCCCCGTCCCACAGGGACATCACAGCCGGGCCGCAGGGTCCTCCCAGCCCGGCGCCCTACCGTCGTCGGCACGAGCCGACCGGAGGTGAGGAACATGAACAGCGACAGCCGTACGCGGGAGCGGAAGCAGGAAGACAGGACGCGCACCTGGACCGGGGCCGTGCGCGGCCCGTGGACGGTGCTCTGCGCGGTCGCCACCGTCGTCCTGGGACCGGCCGCGGTCACCGCGTCCGCCCTCGACCAGGCCAACGCGGCACCGCCGTACCACGCGGTGAAGGCCGACCAGACGCAGGCGTACATCCCGTCGGACAGCAGCCGCAGGCGCACGGCGGCCTAAGGTGTGCGGCGTCAGCCCCGGAACCGCTCCCAGAGCCGGGGATACCGCTCGGCGAGCAGCCGCTCGTCCTCCAGGTCGAGGGGTGTCCCCTCCGGTTCCGGGGGCGCGGGCGGGATGCCCAGGTCGGGGGCGACCGTGCCGGTGAGCTGCTCGTAGGCCTCGTCCGCCGCGTAGCCGAGCTCCTCGCCGTCGCCGTCGATCTCCTCGTCGAAGTCCTCCAGGAGGTCGGCGAGTGAGTCCGGGTCGTGCAGCGCGCCCTCGAAGACCTCGCGGCCCTGCCCGATCAGCCAGCACCGGAAGAAGTCGAAGGCGTCGTCGCTCGCCCCGTCGAGCAGCACCCAGGCGGCGCCCCACAGGTCCCAGCGGTAGGCGCGGTTGTAGCGGGACTCGAAGTGACGGGCGAAGTCCAGGACCGACTCCGGGTCCAGCTCGAGAAGCCGCGCCACGAGCAGGTCGGCCTGCTCCTCGGGGTCGCCGTCGGCGGCCTCGCGGGCGTCGTCCACCAGCTGCCAGAACTCCGTCTCGTCCATCACGCGTTCCAGCATCGGTCCTGGGGCAGAGGGACGCACCTGGAGTGCGGGGGATTGTCAGGCGCGGTAGAGCGCCGCCAGCCGTATCGCGTCCCGAGCGAAACGCTCGCGCAGACTTTCCGGCGCCAGCACCTCGACCTCCGGCCCGAGCATCGCCAGCTGCGTGTGGGCGACGTCCTCGGACTCCACGGGGAGGGTCAGCGTCACCCACCCGTCCCCGTCCGGGTCGCCCGCGGCGGCCAGCGCCTCCCGCGCGGACAGCGCGTCGACGGCGTACGGCAGCCTGCGCGCCCCCGCCTCCGACAGCCGCACCACGACCTCCGCCCGCAGCAGGGACCGCGCGAACTGCTCGGCCCGCTCCTCCCAGAACGCCGGCAGATCGAACTCCCGGTCGCGCTCGAAGCGCTCCTCGCCGGGGTCCACCGCCGTGAACCGGTCGATCCGGTACACCCGGAAGGACGCGTGGCCCGCGACCCGCGCGCACAGGTACCAGACGCCCGCCTTGAGCACGAGCCCGTACGGCTGCAGCTCGCGTGTCACCTCGCTCTCGCCGCGCCGGTAGCGCGCGGTGATCCGCCGGTCGTCCCACACGGCGTCCGCGACGGCCGGCAGCAGCTCGGGCGTCTTCGGCTCCCGGAACCAGTTCGGCGCGTCCAGATGGAACCGCTGGCCCGCCGTCTTCGAGGCGTCCCGCAGGGAGGGCAGCAGCGCCGCCGACACCTTCAGCCGGGCCGCCGAGGCCGCGTCCTCCAGCCCCATCTCACGCAGCGCCCCCGGCACGCCGGACAGGAACAGCGCCTCCGCCTCACTGCGGTGCAGCCCCGTCAGCCGCGTCCGGTACCCGCCGATGAGCCGGTAGCCGCCGGCCCGCCCCCGGTCCGCGTACACCGGCACACCCGCCTCCGACAGCGCCTGCGCGTCCCGCGTGACGGTCCGCTCCGACACCTCCAGCTCGCGCGCCAGCTCGGCGGCGGTCATGGCGGGCCGGGACTGCAGGAGCAGCACCATCTTGATCAGGCGGGCAGCACGCATACGGCCATCATGCCGGGCGCCACTGACAGTGAAGGGGCACGGCGGCCGCCGTACCCCTTCACCACACGCCCGTTCCCACAGGCTTCCTACAGGCCGTACTTCTCCCGCGCTTCCTTCACCGCGGCCGCCTTGACCTCGCCGCGCCGGGCGAGCTGGGCGAGGGCCGCGACGACGATCGACTCGGCGTCGACGCCGAAGTGGCGGCGGGCCGCCTCACGGGTGTCCGACAGGCCGAAGCCGTCGGCGCCCAGCGAGGAGTAGTCCTGCTCCACCCACTGCGCGATCTGGTCCGGGACCTGGCGCATGTAGTCGGAGACCGCCAGCACCGGGCCCTCGGCGCCCTGGAGCGCCTGACGGACGAACGGCACCCGCTCCTCGCCGCGCAGCAGCGCCTCGTCGGCCTCCAGCGCGTCCCGGCGCAGCTCGCTCCAGGACGTCGCCGACCACACGTCGGCCGCCACGTCCCACTCCTCGGCGAGCAGCCGCTGCGCCTTGAGCGCCCAGTGGATCGCCGTACCGGAGCCGAGCAACTGGATGCGCGGGGCGTTCGCCGGCACCGTCACGCCCGCCGACTCCGCCGTGTTGAAGCGGTACAGGCCCTTGACGATGCCCTCGTCGATGCCGAGACCCTGCGGCTTCGCGGGCTGCGGCAGCGGCTCGTTGTAGACGGTCAGGTAGTAGAAGACGTTCGGGTCCTCACCCGGGGCGGCCTCGCCGTACATCCGGCGCAGACCGTCCTTGACGATGACGGCGATCTCGTACGCGAACGCCGGGTCGTACGTCAGCGCCGCCGGGTTGGTCGCGGCGATGACGGGGGAGTGGCCGTCGGCGTGCTGCAGGCCCTCACCGGTCAGCGTGGTGCGGCCGGCCGTCGCGCCGATGAGGAAGCCGCGGCCGAGCTGGTCGCCGAGCTGCCACATCTGGTCGGCCGTGCGCTGCCAGCCGAACATCGAGTAGAAGATGTAGAACGGGATCATCGGCTCGCCGTGCGTCGCGTACGACGTGGAGGCGGCGATGAAGTCGGCCATCGAACCGGCCTCGGTGATCCCCTCGTTGAGGATCTGGCCGTTCTTGGCCTCCTTGTAGTACATCAGCTGGTCGCGGTCGACCGGCTCGTAGGTCTGGCCCTTGGGCGAGTAGATGCCGAGGGAGGGGAACAGGCTCTCCATGCCGAAGGTACGCGCCTCGTCCGGGACGATCGGCACCCAGCGCCTGCCGGTCTCCTTGTCGCGGACCAGGTCCTTGACCAGGCGGACGAACGCCATGGTGGTGGCCACGTTCTGCGAGCCGGAGCCCTTGTCGAAGGCGGCGAACGCCTTCTCGGCCGGGGCGGGCAGCGGGGCGACCGGGTGGACGCGGCGGGCCGGGGCCGGACCGCCGAGGGCGGCGCGGCGCTCCTGGAGGTAGCGGACCTCGGGGGAGTCGGCACCGGGGTGGCCGTAGGGCACGACCCCGTCGACGAAGTCGCTGTCCTTGATCGGCAGGTCGAGCAGGTCGCGCATCGCCTTGAACTCGTCCACCGTCAGCTTCTTCATCTGGTGGTTGGCGTTCTTGGAGGCGAAGCCCTCACCGAGGGTGTGGCCCTTGACCGTCTGGGCCAGGATCACGGTCGGCGCGCCCTTGTGGGCGAGCGCGGCCTTGTACGCGGCGTACACCTTGCGCGGCTCGTGGCCACCACGGGAGACGTGGAAGCACTCGAGGATCTTGTCGTCGCTCAGCAGCTTCGCCATCTCCACGAGCGCCGGGTCGGCGCCGAAGAAGTCCTGGCGGATGTAGGCGGCGTCGCGCGTCTGGTACGTCTGGATCTGCGCGTCCGGTACCTCGCGCAGCCGGCGTACGAGAGCGCCCGTGGTGTCGAGCTGGAACAGCTCGTCCCAGGCGGAGCCCCACAGCGTCTTGACGACGTTCCAGCCGGCGCCGCGGAACTGGGCCTCCAGCTCCTGCACGATCTTGAAGTTGGCGCGGACCGGGCCGTCGAGGCGCTGCAGGTTGCAGTTGATGACGAAGGTGAGGTTGTCCAGCTCCTCGCGGGCAGCGAGCGTGAGGGCCGCCGTCGACTCGGGCTCGTCCATCTCGCCGTCGCCGAGGAACGCCCACACGTGCGAGCCGGAGGTGTCCTTGATGCCGCGGTTGGTGAGGTAGCGGTTGAAGCGCGCCTGGTAGATGGCGGAGAGGGGACCGAGGCCCATCGACACCGTCGGGAACTCCCACAGCCAGGGCAGGCGGCGTGGGTGCGGGTACGACGGGAGGCCGTTGCCGCCCGCCTCGCGGCGGAAGTTGTCGAGGTGGTCCTCGTTCAGGCGGCCGTCGAGGAAGGCGCGGGCGTAGATGCCGGGGGAGGCGTGGCCCTGGATGTAGAGCTGGTCGCCCGAGCCGTCGGCCTCCTTGCCCCGGAAGAAGTGGTTGAAGCCGGTCTCGTACAGCCAGGCGGCGGAGGCGAAGGTGGCGATGTGGCCGCCGACGCCGTATGCGCTGCCCCGGGTCACCATCGCGGCCGCGTTCCAGCGGTTCCACGCGGTGATCCGGGCCTCCATCTCCTCGTCACCGTCCACGGCGGGCTCGGCGGCGGTGGGGATGGTGTTGACGTAGTCGGTCTCGAGGAGCTTCGGCAGCGCGATGCCGGCGCCCTCGGCGCGCTCCAGCGTGCGGCGCATCAGGTACGCGGCACGGTGCGGCCCGGCCGCCTTGGCGACGGCGTCCAGGGAGGCCTGCCATTCGGCGGTCTCCTCAGGGTCGCGGTCCGGGAGCTGGTCGAGCTCGCTCGGCTGGATGGCGTTGGGGTCGGTCATGTCGCCGCCTTCCTCAGTCGAAGGGGTTCCCTCATCGGTAAGGGTTCGGGGGTGCCCTTGGTCTTTGGCAGGACAGGGCGTGAGGCTCCGGTGCGGTAACACCTTGCGGCTTGCGCCGCATGGCCCGTCGGCGACTGTAACTCCCTGATCGATGATCGATCAAAGGGTTGAGGAGGAAAATCTCTTGACACGAGAAAATAGGCACGGGGTGCCTTTCGGGCAGGCACCGGGTGCCGCGTCATGGAGGGGTTTTCGCAGGTCGGGCCACGTTTGAGCGGCGGCGCGCTCAGGGTTCGTGGCGCGGTGCGCAGCCGAGGACGTGCGCCTTCACGAGCTCGGCGATGCGCGGGTCCCGCCTGCGGAAGGCCGCCACCAGCTCCTCGTGCTCCTCCGCGTACGACTGCTGGACCGTCCCCAGCCAGCGGATCGACAGGGCCGTGAACACCTCGATGCCCAGCCCCTCCCAGGTGTGCAGCAGCACCGAGTTGCCGGCCGCCCGGACCAGTTCACGGTGGAAGCCGACCGTGTGGCGGACCTGGGCGGTTCCGTCCGACCTGCGGTCGGCCTCGTAGAGGGCGGCGACGTGCGGTTCGAGGGCCGAGCAGTCCTCCGCGAGCCGGTCCGCCGCCAGTTCCGCCGCGATCGCCTCCAGGCCGGCCCGGACCGGATAGCTCTCCTCCAGGTCGGCCGCCGTCAGGTTCCGCACCCGTACGCCCTTGTTCGGCGCGGACTCGATCAGCCGCAGCGACTCCAGCTCGCGCAGTGCCTCCCGCACCGGGGTCTGGCTGACCTCCAGCTCGGTGGCGATGCGCCGCTCCACGATCCGCTCGCCCGGCTTCCAGCGCCCGCTGATGATCCCTTCCAGGATGTGCTCGCGGATCTGTTCGCGCAGCGAGTGGATGACGGGCGCGGTCATGAGGGCTCCTTAGGGCGTTTGACGTTTAGACAATAAGGCCGGGGCGCTCCGCGGGAAGGGCGCGTAGGGGGCTTTCGCGCAGGTGAGACGAGACTTACACGGGGTGACGCGGCGTTTGGGCGCCGTTGGGCTCGGGGTGGTCCGACGGCTGCCGGTGTCTGTGGCCGGCCGCGCAGTTCCCCGCGCCCCTGTGGGGGCGTACCCGCAAACGTCGGTGCCCCCGCCCGGGGAATTCCGGACGGGGGCACCGTACAGCCGTACCTGGGACAGGCGTTACAGGCCGAGCTCGACCTCGAACTCGCCCGCCTCCAGGATCGCCTTGACCGCCGTCAGGTAACGGGCCGCGTCGGCGCCGTCCACCAGGCGGTGGTCGTAGGACAGGGTCAGGTAGGTCATGTCGCGGATGCCGATGACCGTGCCCTCCTCCGTCTCGATGACGGCCGGGCGCTTGACCGTGGCGCCGATGCCGAGGATCGCGACCTGGCCCGGCGGCACGATGATCGTGTCGAACAGGGCGCCGCGCGAACCGGTGTTGGAGATGGTGAAGGTCGCGCCGGACAGCTCGTCCGGGGTGATCTTGCTGGCGCGGACCTTGCCGGCCAGCTCCGCCGTGGCCTTGGCGATACCGGCGATGTTGAGGTCACCGGCGTTCTTGATGACCGGGGTCATCAGGCCCTCTTCGGAGTCCACCGCGATACCGATGTTCTCGGTGTCGAAGTAGGTGATGGTCCCCTCGGCCTCGTTGATCTTGGCGTTGATGACCGGGTGGGCCTTCAGCGCCTGCGCGGCGGCCTTGACGAAGAACGGCATCGGGGAGAGCTTGACGCCCTCGCGGGCCGCGAAGGAGTCCTTCGCCCTGGCGCGCAGCTTCATCAGGCGGGTGACGTCGACCTCGACGACGGACGACAGCTGTGCCTGCTCGTGCAGGGCCTTGACCATGTTGTCGCCGATGACCTTGCGGATGCGCGGCATCTTGACGGTCTGGCCACGCAGCGGGGAGGCCTCGAGCACCGGGGCCTTCTTCGCGGCGGCCGGAGCGGCGGCGGCCGGAGCCGGCGCAGCGGCGGCGGCCTTGGCGGCCTCGGCGGCGGACATGACGTCCTGCTTGCGGATACGGCCGCCGACGCCGGTGCCCTTGACGGTGGACAGGTCGACGCCGTGCTCGGCGGCGAGCTTGCGCACCAGCGGGGTGACGTAGGCGCCCTCGTCGGTCGGCTGGGCGGCGGCCGGAGCGGCCGGAGCCGGGGTGACCGGGGCGGGGGCGGGAGCCGGAGCCGCGGCGCGGGCCGGGGCGGGAGCGGCGGCGGCCGGAGCGGCCGGAGCAGCGGGCGCCGGAGCCGGGGTGGGCGCCGGGGCGGGCTGGGCCTCGGCGGTGGGCGCCGGAGCCGGAGCGGCCGGGGCGGGGGCAGCCGCCGGAGCGGCACCCGGGGCGCCGATAACGGCGAGCTTGGCGCCGACCTCGGCGGTCTCGTCCTCGCCGACCACGATCTCCAGCAGCGTGCCGGAGGCGGGCGCCGGGATCTCGGTGTCGACCTTGTCGGTGGAGACCTCGAGCAGCGGCTCGTCGGCCTCGACGCTGTCACCGACCGACTTCAGCCAGCGGGTGACGGTGCCCTCGGTGACGGACTCGCCGAGCGCGGGCAGGACCACGTCCGTGCCCTCGGCGGAGCCGCCGCCGGCCGCGGCCTCGGCGGTGGGCGCCGGAGCCGGAGCGGCCTGCTCGGTGGACGGCTGGGCGGCCGGGGCCGGCTCGGGAGCCGGCGCGGCGACCTCCTCGGCCGCCGGGGCCGGGGCGGCGGCGGGCGCGCCCGTGCCGTCGTCGATCACGGCCAGCTCGGCGCCGACCTCGACCGTCTCGTCCTCGGCGACCTTGATGGAGGCCAGCACGCCGGACGCCGGGGCGGGGATCTCGGTGTCGACCTTGTCGGTGGAGACCTCGAGCAGCGGCTCGTCGGCCTCGACGCGCTCGCCCTCGGCCTTCAGCCAGCGGGTGACTGTGCCCTCGGTGACGCTCTCACCGAGCGCCGGAAGGGTTACGGAAACCGCCATGGTTTCGGTTGCTCCTAACGAATTGCGGAAGTCTGTGTCGTCGCGCCCGATGACTGAAGGCGTCAGTCGTGGGAGTGGAGGGGCTTGCCCGCCAGGGCCAGGTGGGCCTCGCCGAGCGCCTCGTTCTGCGTCGGGTGGGCGTGGATGAGCTGGGCGACCTCGGCCGGCAGCGCCTCCCAGTTGTAGATCAGCTGGGCTTCGCCGACCTGCTCGCCGATGCGGTCGCCGACCATGTGGACGCCGACCACGGCCCCGTCCTTGACCTGGACGAGCTTGATCTCGCCCGCGGTCTTCAGGATCTTGCTCCTGCCGTTGCCCGCCAGGTTGTACTTCAGAGCGACGACCTTGTCCGCGCCGTAGATCTCCTTGGCCTTCGCCTCGGTGAGACCGACGGAGGCGACCTCCGGGTGGCAGTACGTCACCCGCGGCACGCCGTCGTAGTCGATCGGGACGACCTTCAGCCCGGCCAGCCGCTCTGCCACCAGGATGCCCTCGGCGAAGCCGACGTGCGCGAGCTGGAGGGTCGGGACGAGGTCACCGACGGCGGAGATGGTCGGGACGTTCGTCCGCATGTACTCGTCGACGAGGACGAAGCCGCGGTCCATGGCGACTCCGGCCTCCTCGTAGCCCAGGCCCTGCGAGACCGGTCCGCGGCCGACGGCGACGAGGAGGTACTCGGCCTCGAACTCCTTGCCGTCGGCGAGGGTGACCTTGACCCCGTCCGCCGTGTACTCGGCCTTCTCGAAGAAGGTGCCAAGGTTGAACTTGATGCCGCGCTTGCGGAACGCGCGCTCAAGAAGCTTCGAGGAGTTCTCGTCCTCGGCCGGGACGAGGTGCTTCAGGCCCTCGATGATCGTGACGTCCGAGCCGAAGGACTTCCACGCGGAGGCGAACTCGACGCCGATGACACCGCCGCCCAGGATGATCGCGGACTTCGGCACACGGTCCAGGACGAGGGCGTGGTCGGAGGAGATGATCCGGTCGCCGTCGATCTCCAGGCCCGGCAGCGACTTCGGCACGGAGCCGGTCGCCAGCAGGATGTGGCGGCCCTGGATCCGCTGCCCGTTGACGTCCACCGAGGTCGCCGAGGACAGCCGGCCCTCACCCTCGATGTAGGTCACCTTGCGGGAGGCGATGAGCCCCTGCAGACCCTTGTACAGACCGGAGACGACCTCGTCCTTGTACTTGTGGACCGCCGGTACGTCGATGCCCTCGAGGGAGGCCTTCACACCGAACTGCTCGCTCTCGCGGGCCTGGTCGGCGATCTCACCCGCGTGCAGCAGGGCCTTGGTGGGGATGCATCCTCGGTGCAGGCAGGTGCCGCCGACCTTGTCCTTCTCGATCAGGGCGACGTCCAGGCCCAGCTGCGCCCCGCGCAGGGCCGCAGCGTAACCACCGCTGCCACCGCCGAGGATCACTAGGTCGAAAACGGTGCTGGCGTCGTTCGCCACGTCACGTCCTCCATGCATGTGCGCCACGCCGGTCTCCAGTGACCGGTCGGCGGCTGGTGTCCGGCCGCTCTTTGCTTTCGGCCCTTCGGTGGGGGCCCTGTCCTGCCGTGCCCCATCTTCGCACTTGTCAGCACAGGAAGAGACGCGGGGCCGGTGTGTGAGACGCAGCACCTTTGACGCAGGGGTGAGCCGGCCCACCCAGGGGCGCGGGGAACCGCGCGCCCAGCCGCGAACGATTCGAACCCGCCGTACGACGGAACGGACCGAGCCGCTGGGCGCACGGCAACACCGACTCAGCCGAGGTCACCGGCCGCCGTCAGCTCAGCCAACCGAACCAGCGTCCGCACGCCTGTCCCGGTCCCGCCCTTCGGCGTGTAACCGAACGGCCCTCCCTCGTTGAACGCGGGCCCCGCGATGTCGAGGTGCGCCCAGGTGATCCCCTCGCCCACGAACTCCCGCAGGAAGAGCCCGGCGACCAGCCCGCCGCCCATCCGCTCACCCATGTTCGCGATGTCGGCCGTGGCCGAGTCCATCCCCTTGCGCAGGTGCTCCGGCAGCGGCATCGGCCACGCCGGCTCCCCGACCTCCTCCGCGGCCTCGTACACCGCCGTACGGAAGGAGTCGTCGTTGCCCATGATCCCGAACGTGCGGTTGCCCAGCGCCAGCATCATCGCGCCGGTCAGGGTCGCCACGTCCACGATGGCGTCCGGCTTCTCCTGGGAGGCGGCCCACAGCGCGTCGGCCAGCACCAGGCGGCCCTCGGCGTCGGTGTTGAGCACCTCCACCGTCTTGCCGCTGTACATGCGCAGCACGTCACCGGGACGGGTGGCGGAACCCGACGGCATGTTCTCGGCGAGCGCCAGCCAGCCGGTGACGTTCACCTCCAGGCCCAGCCGGGCGGCGGCGACCACGGCCGCGAAGACGGCCGCCGCACCGCTCATGTCGCACTTCATCGTCTCGTTGTGGCCGGCGGGCTTGAGCGAGATGCCACCGCTGTCGTAGGTGATGCCCTTGCCGACGAAGGCGAGGTGCTTCTTCGCCTTGGAGTTCGTGTACGTGAGCTTCACCAGGCGCGGGGCCGAGGCCGAGCCGGAGCCGACACCGAGGATGCCGCCGTAGCCGCCCTTGGCCAGGGCCTTCTCGTCGAGCACCTGCACCTTGAGGCCGTGCTCCTTGGCCGCGGTCTGCGCGATCGCCGCGAACGCCTCCGGGTTGAGGTCGTTCGGCGGCATGTTGATCAGGTCGCGGGCGCGGTTCAGCTCCTCGGAGACGGCGACGGCGCGCTCGATCGCCGCCTTGTACGCCTTGTCGCGGGGCTTGCCGCCGAGCAGGACGACCTCGGCGAGCGGCGCCTTGCCGTTCTTGGCCTTCTGGGCGTTCTTCGCGGGCGCGTTCTCCTTGTACGCGTCGAAGGAGTACGCGCCGAGCAGCGCGCCCTCGCCGATCGCGCCGGCGTCGGCGGCGTCCGCCACCGGCAGGGCGAAGGCGGCCTTCTTGGAGCCGGCGAGCGCGCGGGCGGCCACACCGGCGGCCTTGCGCAGCGCCTCGCCGTCGTAGGACGCGTCCTTCTCGGGCTCCGCGCCCAGGCCCACCGCCACCACGAGCGGGGCCTTGAAGCCGGACGGTGCCGGCAGCTTCGTCACCTCGCCCTCGGCACCCGAGGCGCCGAGGGTCTCCAGGACGCCGGCCAGCTTGCCGTCGTACGCCTTGTCCACGGCCTCGGCGCCCGGTGCGACGACCGGCCCCTTGGCGCCCTTGGCGACACCGATCACGATCGCGTCGGCCCGCAGGCCGGGCGCCGCGGCGGTGCTGAGAGTGAGAGCAGTCACGGTGGTGAAATCTCGCTTCCGATTGTGTTGTTGCTGTGGTCGGACGTGTGGGTCGACCGGGCCCGACATCCGACCCTAGGGCCGGTCGACCCCAGACCCGTCGTCGGAAACGGTCTGATCCGACCTGAGGGTGTGGTCTCAGCGGGGCCTTCCCCGGTGCGGCGAACACTCGGGACGAGACTACGCGCGTGCCCGGGGTGCCGTCTTCGCCCTCCCGGCCTCGCCCACGTCCTCGGCGGCCCCCTGCTCACCGGCCCGCAGGGCGACTTCGGCCTCCGGGCGGGCACCGTCCCGCTGCCGGCCGGGGCGCTGTGCGGCTGGACGCGGAACCAGGGCCTGGTCCACCGGGCGTACTCCTGGCTCCGCCCCGGCGACCGCCCCGACGCGGCGTTCGCCGAGGTCGCCGCCCGGCTGCGGGCCGCGGGCGTACGGGTGCTCGGCTACGCCGACACGGACTACGGCCGCCGCCCGCGCGCCGACGTCGTCCGCGACCTGAGCCGGTACCACGAGTGGTACGGCACGGACGGCGCCTTCCTCGACCAGGTGGCCGCAGGGCCGGACGAGTTCACCCACTGCCAGCCCATGGCGGTGGCCGCCTGGGCCCTCGGCTGCGCCACCCTCGTCCTCAACCACGGCACCCCACCGCACCCCGCCTACGCCCGGATCGCCGACGTCCTCGTCACCTTCGAGGGCACCTGGACGTCGTACCGCCGGCAGCGCCCCGAGCCGTGGCCGGGCGGAACCGGGGTGCGGCTGTGCCATCTGGTGTACGGCGTACCGCCCGGCGTCGACCTGGCGGAAACAGCCCGGGCGTGGGGCGCGACGGTGCACTGCGCGGTGCCCGGCGTCGGCGATCGTCCTTGGGGTACGTTGCCGCACACCCTGGAGTCCGCCCGGTGAGACGCCCCCTCCTGCTGGCCGCCCTGCTCGTCCTGCTCCTCGCGGGCTGCTCGCAGGCCCCCGACGACAAGCCGGGCGGCCCGCGCTGGCAGCCGCGCCCCGGCACCGCCTGGCAGTGGCAGCTCAGCGGCCGTCTGGACACCTCCGTCGACGTGCCGGTCTACGACATCGACGGCTTCGACCACTCCCGGGCCACGGTCGCCGCCCTGCACCGCGCGGGCCGCCAGGTCATCTGCTACCTGTCCACGGGCGCCTGGGAGGACTGGCGCCCGGACGCGAAGAGGTTCCCCCGGCCGGTCCTCGGCCTCGGCAACGGCTGGCAGGGCGAGCGCTGGCTCGACATCCGCCGCACCGACCTCCTGGAGCCGCTCATGGCGGCCCGCCTCGACATGTGCCGCGCCAAGGGCTTCGACGCGGTGGAGCCGGACAACATGGACGGCTACCGCAACCGCACCGGCTTCCCGCTCACCGCCCGCGACCAGCTCCGCTACAACCACCTGATCGCCAAGCTGGCCCACGACCGCGGCCTCGCCGTCGGCCTGAAGAACGACCTGGACCAGATCCCGCAGCTGGTGGGCGACTTCGACTTCGCGGTCAACGAGCAGTGCGCCCAGTACGGCGAGTGCGCGGCCCTGAAGCCCTTCATCGACGCGGGCAAGGCGGTGTTCCACGTCGAGTACGAGCTGCCCACCGGCCGGTTCTGCGCCGAGTCCCGCCGGCTGAAGCTGAGTTCGCTGCTCAAGGAGTACGAACTGGGCGCATGGCGCCGGGCATGCTGAGCGGCGTACCCGGCGGCGTCCGCAGTGGTGGGTGACCGCTGCCCGCAGCGCGGCCCGGCGCGGCAGCCGCGGGGTGACCTTCAGTCCCACCAGCCCCCTGCCGAGGGTGCGCGAGCGCCGAGGCCGGCGCCGGGGGATCGGTTCAGCCCAGTGACAGAACGACGAGTGCCGTCGTCGCCGCCGTCTCCGCGAGCCCGCCGAACACGTCACCGGTGACCCCGCCGAAGCGGCGGGTGCAGTGGCGCAGGAGCAGTTCGGCGGCGGCGAGGGAGACGACCACCGCGAGCGCCGTACGGACGGCGTCGTACGGGCCGAGCACCGCGCCCCCGGCCGCGCAGACCGCGAGGACGGCCACCGCGGCGGCCAGCGCACCGGGCCCCGGCACCACGCCCGCGACCGCCGCCCCCAGCCCCTCCGGCCGCGCGGCCGGCATCCCGGAGCGCGCCGCCAGGGTGAGCGCCAGCCGGGCGACCATCGCCGCGACGACGGCGGCGAGCGCACCCCGGGTCCAGGAACCGCCGTACGCCTGCGCGAGCGCGGCGACCTGCGCGAGCAGCACGAAGACGAGCGTGAGCACACCGAACGGCCCGATGTCCGACTGCTTCATGATCCGCAGCGCGTCCCCGGCGGGCTTCCCGCTGCCGAGCCCGTCGGCGGTGTCCGCGAGCCCGTCGAGGTGCAGACCCCGGGTGAGGACGGCGGGGACGGCGGCGGTGGCGACGGCGGCGAGCAGCGCACCGGCCCCGAGGACCAGCAGCAGGAGCCCCGCGGCGGCGGCCGCGGCGCCGGCCACCAGCCCGACGAGCGGGGCGCACAGCATGCCGCCGCGCGCGGCCTCCCGGTCCCAGCGGGTCACCCTGACCGGGAGCGCGGTGAGGGTTCCGAAGGCGAAGCGGAGGCCGTCCGGCCAGGGAGTCGTGGACACCGGCGCAGGTTACCCGGCGGTCACGAGAGCGGTGGCAAGGGCCGTGGATAAAGTGCACATATGGGAGATTGGTGGCAGCGGAACATCATCGAGCCGGGCAAGCTGCCGCTGCTGCTCGCCCTCACCGCCTTCGTCCTGACCTTCCTGATCACCCGTGTCATCACCCGGCTGATCCGCGCGGGCAAGGGTCCCTTCGGCAACGTCGAGTCGGGCGGGGTGCACATCCACCACGTCGTGCCCGGCGTCATCCTCACGATCATCGGCGGCTTCGGCGCGGTGGCCGGCGGCGCGCACGGCTTCGGCTCGGCCCTCGCCGCGGTGGTCTTCGGCATGGGCGCCGGTCTCCTCCTGGACGAGTTCGCCCTGATCCTGCACCTCGATGACGTCTACTGGACCGAGGCGGGCCGCAAGAGCGTCGAGGTCGTCGTCCTCACCGCCGCCCTCGTCGGCCTGCTGCTGATCGGTTTCTCGCCCTTCGGTGTCAACGACGTCACCGAGGACGAGGAACAGGGCCGCGCGGGCTTCATCGTGAACATCGCGGTGAACTTCCTCTTCTCCCTCGTCGCCCTGGCCAAGGGCAAGACCCGGATCGCGATCTTCGGCGTGATCGTCCCCGTCATCGCCCTGATCGGCGCCGTACGCCTGGCCCGCCCCGGCTCCCTGTGGGCCAAGCGCTTCTACCGCCGCCGCCACCGTGCCCGGGCCCGGGCGACCCTGCGCGCCTACCGGCACGACCGCCGCTGGTCGGGGCCCCGGCGCGCCGTCCAGGACTGGATCGGCGGCAAACCCGATCCCGCGCCGCCCCGCTCCCTCGAACGCCGGTGACGCAGCGCGCCGAGCGCGCACACCACCAGCACCGCCGCGATCGCCGCCAGGTGCTCCTTGCCCGCGAGGTTCTCCTTCACCAGCACCTCGACCACCATCGCCAGCGTCACCGCACCCGCCGTGACGTACGCGCCGTAGCGCCAGCCGAGGAACACGGCCAGGCCCACCACCGCCGCCGACGGCCCGGTGTCCACGACCCGGGCGTCCGAGCCCGGCAGCCCCAGCGGGGCGGCGTCCGGGCCCAGCCAGATGCCCACGCGCGCGTACAGCGTGCCGGCGAGCGTGGCGACGTACGCCACGACGAGCGTCCGCCACCAGCCCAGGCAGATCTCGGCGATGCCGAACACCAGCAGGATCTGCGCCAGCGCACCCCACACCGGCAGGTCCAGCGCCGGCACGAACAGCGACAGCGGGGTGCGCGGCAGCGCCAGCCACAGCGGGTCCTCGGCCCGTACGGTCCCCAGGTGCTGCACGACCTGGTAGCCCCAGGACTGGTGGTGCACGAAGTGCAGCAGCGCCGTCAGGCACACCGCCCCGGCTGTCATCGGGGCCGCCCGCCACCGCCGCTCCCGCACAGGCTCGCGCACCGCGGTGTACAGCGGTCCCCATTCGGCGCGGGCCCAGCGGGCGAGCGTGGTCATCGGGCGGTCCTTCATCCCTGCGTCGGTCATCCCCGGGTGGCTACGGCCGAGCGAAGCCGACACCACCTTCGAAGACCAACCGGGACGGGACGAAGTTGAGCCGGGCGGGCGTGATCCGGCTCTCCCGGGTGCTACTCGGTGACAGGCTCCCCGGCGCCCTCGGCCTCAGGCGCGCCGGACACCTCGGAGGCCTCGGACACCTCGGACGCCTCGGACTCCTTCGGCTTCTCGGGCAGTTCCGCCGCCAGCGCGGCGGCCGCCTGCACCAGCGGAAGAGCCAGCAGGGCCCCGGTGCCCTCGCCGACGCTCACGCCCTGGGAGAGCAGGGGCTCCAGCGCCATCCGGTCCAGCGCCTTGGCCTGCCCCGGCTCCCCGCTGTCGTGCGCGGCCAGCCACCAGTCCGGCGCCCGGAACGCGATCCGCTGCCCCACCAGCGCGCACGCGGCCGTCACGACCCCGTCCAGCACCACCGGCATCTTGCGCACCGCGCTCTGCAGCAGGAAACCCGTCATCGCGGTGAGGTCGGCCCCGCCGACCGTCGCCAGCAGCTGCAACTGGTCCCCGAGCACGGGCCGGGCCCGCCGCAGCGCGTCCCGGATCGCCGCGCACTTGCGCATCCACGCCAGGTCGTCGATGGCCAGCCCGCCCCGCCCGGTGACGACGGACGCGTCCGTCCCGCACAGCGCCGCGACCAGCACACCGGCCGCCGTGGTCCCGCCGACGCTGACATCGCCGAGCACCACCAGATCCGTACCGGAGTCGGCCTCCTCGTCGGCCACCGCGACCCCGGCCCGGAACGCGGCCTCGGCCTCCTCCAGGGTCAGCGCGTCCTCGACGTCGATCCGCCCGCTGCCGCGGCGGACCCGGTGCCGTACGACGTCCGCCGGCAGCGTGGCCGGATCGCAGTCCAGCGCCATGTCCACGACCCGCACCGGCACGCCCTGCCGCCGGGCGAGCACCGACACGGGACGGCCGCCCTCCAGCACCTCCCGCACCAACTCCCCGGCACCGCCCGCCGGACGCGCCGAGACACCCAGCTCGGCGATCCCGTGGTCACCGGCGAAGAGAACCACCCGCGGCCGTTCGATGGGCCGCACCGGCACGGCGGACTGCGCCGCGGCCAGCCACTCACCCAGGTCGTCGAGGCGGCCCAGCGACCCGGGCGGCACGATCTGACGCTCCCGGCGCGCCTCGGCATCACGGCGCACCCCGCCGTCCGGCCGCTCGATCAGATCGGTGAAGTCGTCGAGATTAAGCGAGCTCATTCGCCGAACAGTACCGGCCCCGGTCGAACAGGACGCCGCCACATCGCCACCACGCCGTCCCGCAGCGGATGCACCAGAGAGCGCTATCCGATACGTACCGTTTTGCCGAGGAATGTCGTACGCCCCTCGCATCACCTCGTATCACCTCGCATCGCGGGGCCTCGCCCACGTCCGCCGTGCCGCACGTCCTCTCTCCGGGAGCCGCCCAGTGCCCGCACCCCCAGCGCCCTCCGCACCCTCCATCCCGCAGCCGACCGTCCGTGTCCACGAGCCGCGCCGCGCGGACTGCCCCTGGTGCGGCTCCGCACGGCTGCGCACCCGGCTGCGCTGCGGGGACCTGCGGCGGTACAGACCGGGCAGTTTCACTGTCGACGCGTGCCGGGACTGTGGCCACACCTTCCAGAACCCCCGCCTCACGCCCGAGGGCCTGGCCCTCTACCTGCGGACCGTCCGCGGCGAGCCCCGCGACCACGCCGCCGAACTCGTCCTCGCCCTGCGCGGCAGCCGGCGCCGCCGGCGCCGTGCCGCCCGCGCGATGCTGCGGTTCGGCGAGCCGGAGAGCTGGCTGGACGTGGGAACGGGCCACGCCCGCTTCCCGGCGACGGCCCGGGAGTTCTTCCCGTACACCTCCTTCGACGGCCTGGACCCCACCGCGCGCGTCGAACGCGCCCGCGCCGCGGGCCGTGTCGAGGAGGCCCACGTCGGCCGGCTGACGGACCCGCGGATCACGGCCCGGCTGCGCGCCCGCTACGACGTGATCAGCATGTTCCACCACCTGGAACGCACCCCGGACCCCCGCGCGGAACTGGCCGCCGCCCTCGACGTCCTGCGCCCCGGCGGCCACCTCCTGATCGAGGCCCTGGACCCCCGGTGTGCGTTCGCCGCGCTGTTCGGCCGCTGGTGGCTGCCCTACGACCCGCCCCGCCGCCTGCACCTGATGCCCCCGCACAACCTGCGCACCGAACTCCAGGCCCGGGGCTGCGCGATCGTCACCGTCGACCACCGCACCGCCCACGTCCCCCACGACCTGGCCGGCGCGACCGCCCTCGCCCTCTCCCACGCCCTGCCCGCCCCGGACACCCCCTGGCGGACCATCCCCCCGACACCGCTCCAACAGCATCTGCGTACGGTCCTGTCGCGCGCGGGCTTCCCCTTGGTGGCGGCCGCGGCGGCGACGGACCTGGCGCTGGCTCCGCTCCTGCGCCACACGCGCTTCGCGAACACGTACCGGCTCATCGCACGCAAGCAGTGACCAGCCGGCCGGAGCCGCCGGCCCGCGGGCCGTCCTGCCTCACCCCCGCAGCACCACCGCCTGCCCCGCCACCACCAACAGCACGTGCTCGCACTCCTGCGCGAACGCCGTGTTCAACCGCCCGAGTTCGTCCCGGTAGCGCCGCCCGGACGCCGTGGCCGGCACGATCCCCGAGCCGACCTCGTTGGACACGGCCACCACGGTCCGCCGCGTCGCGCGCACCGCGTCCGTCAGCTCCCGCACCCGCTCCCGCAGCACCCGCTCCCCACGGTCCGCCCACTCCACGTCGTCCCACGCCCCCGCCGAGTCCATCGCGTCCGTCAGCCACAGCGACAGACAGTCGATGAGCAGCGGCGGCCCGTCCTCCTTCAGCAGCGGCACCAGATCGCAGGTCTCGACGGTCCGCCAGGACCCCGGCCGCCGCTCCCGGTGCGCGGCGACCCGTGCCCCCCACTCGGTGTCCCCGTTGCGCGACCCGCCCGTCGCCACGTACAGCACGTCGGGAAAGGCCTCCAGGCGCCGCTCGGCCTCCACCGACTTGCCCGACCGCGCCCCGCCCAGCACCAGCGTCCGCCGCGGCAGGTCGGGCACGTCCTCGTACGCGCCCACCGCCAGCGTCGTCCCGTCCGGCACCGCCCGTGCCCCGGCCGCCGCGAGCCGCCGCGCGAGCTCCGGGCCCGGCGGCACGTCGTGGTCGAGGTGCACGGCGATGACATCCGTCGTCGGCCGCACCGCGCCCACCGCCCGCAGCTTCGCCAGCGCGTCCGGCCGCCCCACGACGTCCGCGAGCACCATGTCGTACGACTCGGCCGGCTCCTCCAGACCCGCCGGCGCCCCGCCCGGCGGCAGGTACAGCAGCCGCTGTCCGTCCGGCCCGGTCACCGCGTACCCCGTCCCCGGCGCGTCCAGCGCCACCGCCCGCACCCGATGCCCGGTCAGCAGCGCCAACTCCCGCCCGTCCGGCACCCGGCCGGGCTGCGGCACCCCGGCCGGCACCTCGACCGCCGGCCCGTCGTGCGGATGCGACAGCAGCACCTGCTGCAGGCCGCCCAGGGAATGACCCGCACGGGCGGCCGCGAACGCCGCGCCCGGCGTCAGGTCGAGCAGCAGCGCCCCGTCGACGAGCAGCGCGGTGGCCGCCCGCGCGTGCGCGCCGAGGGCCGCGGCGCAGGCCGCGCAGGGACAGTCGGGGCGGGGGAGTCCCGCGGGGGCACCGGTGCCGAGCAGAGTCAGGTCCACGCAGTGATTTTCGCGTGTCCGCGCAGCTCTTGCGCGTCCGGCTAGGCTCTGGGCAGGAGCCGGACCAAGATCCGGCTCCCGCTGTGCAGTGTGCTCACACATGGGAGGCGTACATGGCGGCATGGACGTGGCGGTTCGAGAAGACCGACGGGACGGAGGTCCAGCCCGCGGTGCCGCCGGAGGAGTTCCCCACGCAGGGGGACGCCGAGTCCTGGATCGGGGAGCACTGGAAGGCCCTGCTGGAAGGCGGCGCGGACCAGGTGCGGCTGTTCGAGGACGCCACGGAGATCTACGGGCCGATGAGCCTGCACGCGAACGAGGCGTGACCGCCCGGGCGGGGGCCGCCGGCCCTCGCCCGAGGCACTCCCGGCGCCGGACTCAGCCCCGTACGCCGCACAGGTGGAGCAGAGCCGCCACCCCGCGGTACGGATCCGTCCGCCCGGCCTTCTCCTCGACCGCGAGCAGCGTCTCCACGTCGGCCGGGAGCTCGGCGCCGTCCGCCGCCGTGTCCGTGAAGACGCGCACGCCGTACCACGCGTGCAGCGGCGCCCCGATCCCGGCGAGGGTGGCCGTCAGCGTGCCCAGCCGGTCGGCCCGTACGGCGAGCCCCAGCCGGTTGCGGTAGGCGGTCGTGTCGAACGCGGCCAGGGCGCCGGCCCAGTCGCCGGCCAGGCCGGGCCGCATCGCGAGCGCGTCCCCGTTCCGTACGAGCAGCGACAGCAGCCCGCCGTGCGCGAGCATCCGCGCGAGCCCCGCCAGCAGCGGATCCGGCTCCTCGACGTACATCAGCACGCCGTGGCACAGCACGACGTCGAAGCTGCCGGGCAGGAAGTGCACACCGGTGTCCCGGCCGTCGCCCTCGATGATCCGCATCCGCTCCCGGATGCCCTCCGGTTCCCCGGCGAGCGCCTCCCGGGCCGCGGCGATCATCCGCGGGTCCTTCTCCAGCCCGGTCACCTGGTGCCCCTGCCGGGCCAGCCGCAGTGCCTGCGTCCCCTGGCCCATCCCCACGTCGAGCACCCGCAGCCGCTGCCCCACGGGGAACCGCCCGACTATCTGCTCGTCCAGCTGCCGGGCCACCAGCTCCTGCCGTACGACGTCCCGCAGACCGCCGAGCACGCTCAGCCAGGCGTCCGTGGCGCCCCCGGTGAACGGCGTCGTGCTCAGGGCCGCTCTCCGCGCTTGACCTGCGGCTTGGGCAGCCGGAGCCGGCGCATCTGGAGGGAGCGCATCAACGCGTAGGCGACGGCGCCGCGCTTGTTCTCGTCCGGGAAGCGCTCGGCCAGCCGCTTCTTCAGGCGGAAGCCGGTGACGAACGAGTCGAGCACGATCAGCACGATCACGACGAGCCACAGCAGCAGCGCGATGTTCTGCAGCGCGGGCACCCGCACCATGCTCAGCACGAGGATGACCACGGCCATCGGCAGGAAGAACTCCGCGATGTTGAACCGCGAGTCGACGAAGTCGCGCGCGAAGCGGCGGACCGGGCCCTTGTCACGGGCCGGCAGGTACCGCTCGTCGCCGCTCGCCAGCGCCTGGCGCTGCCGCTCCAGCGCCGCGCGGCGCTCCTCGCGGTTGCGCTTGGCGGCCTCCTTGCGCGACATGGAGGTGTTGGCGACGCTGCGGCGCTGCGACTGGGCCTGGCTGCGCTTGGGCGTGGGGCGGCCCTTGGGGGCCTCCGGATGACGGGGCTGCTTGGAGTCGGTCACCGGCGCCTTGTCGGCGCTCGGGGCCTTCTCTTCCTTGGCACGGCTACGGAACACAAAACCCAAGGGTAAGGGCTTGACGGGCATGGACCCCAGTCCCGCGGGGAACGATCCGGCAACACCAGTCGTCTGTAAAGGGACAGAGGGGACGTTGTGTGCGACTCCGGTTGTCTCCGGATCACCCTCGGGGTGCGGCTCCGGCCGACCCCGGGGAGCACCTACTCCCTACGCCGGAGGGGGAGCGTACACAGTCGTCCTTGGGGATGAGCGCATCCGTCCCCGAACAGTGCGGTAATGGATGCAGGGCCCGTACTGTGGGTTCTGTCGCAGAGCTGGAGCCGGAGTCGGTCAGAAGGGGGCGCGCGAAGCCCATGAGCGGTGTCATGAAGCGTATGGGGATGATCTTCCGCGCGAAGGCGAACAAGGCCCTTGACCGGGCCGAGGACCCGCGCGAGACCCTCGATTACTCGTACCAGAAGCAGCTCGAGCTGCTCCAGAAGGTCCGCCGCGGTGTCGCGGACGTGGCCACCTCCCGCAAGCGCCTGGAGCTCCAGCTGAACCAGCTGCAGCAGCAGTCCTCGAAGCTGGAGGACCAGGGCCGCAAGGCGCTCGCCCTGGGCAGGGAGGACCTCGCCCGCGAGGCGCTCTCCCGCCGTGCCGCGCTGCAGCAGCAGGTGACGGACCTGGAGACCCAGCACGCGACGCTCCAGGGCGAGGAGGAGAAGCTCACCCTGGCGGCCCAGCGTCTCCAGGCGAAGGTCGACGCCTTCCGCACCAAGAAGGAGACCATCAAGGCGACGTACACGGCGGCCCAGGCCCAGACCCGCATCGGCGAGGCCTTCTCCGGCATCTCGGAGGAGATGGGCGACGTCGGCCTCGCGATCCAGCGGGCCGAGGACAAGACGGCCCAGCTGCAGGCCCGCGCCGGCGCGATCGACGAACTCCTGGCCTCCGGAGCCCTGGACGACCAGTCCGGCATGCACAAGGACGACATCCAGGCCGAGCTGGACCGGCTCTCCGGTGGTACGGATGTAGAGCTGGAGCTGCAGCGCATGAAGGCGGAGCTGGCCGGCGGCACGACCGGAGGGCAGCAGGCCATCGAGGGCGGTCCGGGCCAGCAGCAGTCCCAGTCCCAGCAGCAGCCGCAGGACACCCCGCGCTTCGACAAGCAGTAGTCGGCTTCACGGCCGGGGCCCACGCCGAGGAGGGCGACATGATCGTACGGATCATGGGGGAGGGGCAGGTGAGGCTGGCCGACAGCCACCTCTCCGAGCTGAACAAGCTGGACGACGAGCTCCTGGCCGAAATGGAGAACGGCGACGGCCCCGGCTTCCGCCGCACCCTCCAGGCCCTGCTCTCCAGGGTCCGGGAACTGGGCGAACCACTCCCGGACGACTCCCTGGAACCCTCGGAGCTGATCCTCCCGTCCCCGGACGCGACCCTGGAGGACGTACGGGAACTGCTGAGCGACAACGGCTTGATCCCGGGCACCTGAACCACGCGCCGAGCCGCCCTCCGGGCGTGGCCGGGTCCGCGATCCGTGTGGCGCCGCACCCGGGCAGGGCGGCGGCCGGTTCCGCCAGCCGCCCAGCTGCGGGCAGTCGTGCCGCTGGGGCGATGGGGGGTCCCCTGCTCGAGCAAGCCGAGAGCTTGGGGGAGGCACCCCGCGGCGCCGGGTTGCGCGGCCTGCCCCACCCCTGCAGTCCCCCGCACCGCCGGAGGCATACGCACCGACGTACAGCCCGGCTACCGTAAACCCCCGTGAGCACCCTCCAGCGCGCCAGATGCCGCGCGAAGGCGCACCCCTTGACCGTGGACGCGGCCCTGGCCGCGGGCGTTCTCGCGTGCATGGTCGCCGGCTCCTTCGTGGACCCGCACGGCCCGGACGGCGTCACCTGGGGCCTGCGCACCCCCGACGCCCTCAGCCTGCTCCTCATCGCCCTCGGCGCCGCCGCCCTCGTCTTCCGCCGCCGCGCCCCGAGAACCGTCCTCGCCCTCACCGGCTCCGTCTCCGTCGTGGAGTCCGTCACCGGCGACCCCCGCGCCCCGGTCGCGATGTCCGCGGTCATCGCCCTCTACACCGTCGCCTCCACCACCGACCGCCCCACCACCTGGCGCTTCGGCCTGCTCACCATGACGGTCCTGACCGGCGCCGCCATGATCTGCGGGCCACTGCCCTGGTACGCCCAGGAGAACCTCGCGATCTTCGCCTGGACCGGCATCGGCGCCACCGCCGGCGACGCCGTCCGCAGCCGCCGCGCCGTCGTCCAGGCCATCCGCGAGCGCGCCGAGCGGGCGGAGCGCACCCGGGAGGAGGAGGCCCGCCGCCGCGTCGCCGAGGAGCGCCTGCGCATCGCCCGGGACCTGCACGACGTCGTCGCCCACCACATCGCCCTGGTCAACGTGCAGGCGGGAGTCGCCGCCCATGTGATGGACAAGCGGCCCGACCAGGCCAAGGAAGCCCTCGCCCACGTACGGGAGGCCAGCCGCTCCGCGCTCAACGAGCTGCGCGCCACCGTGGGGCTGCTCCGCCAGTCCGACGACCCGGAGGCCCCGACCGAGCCCGCCCCGGGCCTGGACCGCCTCGACGAACTCGTCGGCACCTTCCGCAACGCGGGCCTGCACGTCGAGGTCGCCCGCGCCGACCAGGGCACCACCCTGCCCGCCGCCGTGGACCTGGCCGCGTACCGCGTCATCCAGGAAGCCCTCACCAACGTCCGGAAACACGCGGGTGCCGAGGCGAAAGCGGAGGTCAGCGTCGTACGCGTGGGACCGAACATCGAGATCACCGTGCTCGACGACGGCACCGGCGAGGACCACGCCCCCTCCTCCGGCGGCGGGCACGGCCTGCTCGGCATGCGTGAGCGCGTCACCGCGCTGCGCGGCACCCTCACCACCGGTTCCCGCTACGGAGGCGGTTTCCGCGTTCATGCGATCCTGCCGGTCAAGACCCGCGCACGCGCCTCAGAGGACTCCGTATGACGATCCGTGTCCTGCTCGCCGACGACCAGGCGCTGCTGCGCAGCGCCTTTCGGGTGCTCGTCGACTCCGAGCCCGACATGGAGGTGGTGGGCGAGGCGTCCGACGGCGCGGAGGCGGTACGCCTGGCCAAGGAGCAGCGGGCCGACGTCGTACTGATGGACATCCGCATGCCGGGCACCGACGGTCTCGCGGCCACCCGCTCGATCAGCGCCGACCCGGCCCTCGCCCACGTCCGCGTGGTCATCCTGACGACGTTCGAGGTCGACGACTACGTCGTGCAGTCGCTGCGCGCGGGCGCCTCCGGCTTCCTCGGCAAGGGCTCCGAGCCCGACGAACTCCTCAGCGCCATCCGGATCGCGGCCGGCGGCGAGGCCCTGCTGTCCCCCACGGCCACCAAGGGCCTGATCGCCCGCTTCCTCGCCCAGCAGGGCACGGCCGACGACGACCGCGACCCCGCCCGCTCCGAGCGGCTGAGCTCCCTGACCGTGCGGGAGCGCGAGGTGCTGGTGCTGGTCGCCGGCGGGCACTCCAACGACGAGATCGCCGAACGGCTGCAGGTCAGCCCGCTGACGGTGAAGACGCACGTCAACCGGGCCATGGCCAAGCTGGGGGCCCGGGACCGGGCGCAGCTCGTGGTGATCGCGTACGAGTCGGGCCTGGTCCGTCCAAGGGTGGAGTGACCCCGGCCGGAGCCTGCGGGAGTCCGACGGACGGCGAAAGGGCCGGGTCTCCTGCGAGACCCGGCCCTTTCAGGAGTGCTACGGCAGCGCCAGCATCCGCTCCAGTGCGAGCTTCGCGAACGCCTCCGTCTCCTTGTCGACCTCGATGCGGTTGACCAGGTTGCCCTCGGCGAGGGACTCCAGGGCCCACACCAGGTGGGGGAGGTCGATGCGGTTCATCGTGGAGCAGAAGCAGACCGTGCGGTCGAGGAAGACGATCTCCTTGCCCTCGGGCGCGAAACGGTTCGCCAGACGGCGGACCAGGTTCAGCTCCGTGCCGATGGCCCACTTGGAGCCGGCCGGGGCGGCCTCCAGGGTCTTGATGATGTACTCGGTCGAGCCGACGTAGTCGGCCGCCGCCACGACCTCGTGCCTGCACTCGGGGTGGACCAGGACGTTCACGCCGGGGATCCGCTCGCGTACGTCGTTCACCGAGTCCAGGTTGAAGCGGCCGTGCACCGAGCAGTGGCCGCGCCACAGGATCATCTTGGCGGCACGCAGCTCGTCGGCCGTCAGGCCGCCGTTCGGCTTGTGCGGGTTGTAGACGACGCAGTCGTCGAGCGACATCCCCATGTCCCGCACCGCGGTGTTGCGGCCCAGGTGCTGGTCCGGCAGGAACAGGACCTTGCTCGTTGAGGGATCCCTCTGCTGGAACGCCCACTCCAGGGCCCGCTTGGCGTTGGAGGAGGTGCAGATCGTGCCGCCGTGCTTGCCTGTGAACGCCTTGATGTCCGCGGACGAGTTCATGTACGAGACGGGCACGACCTGCTCGGCGATGCCGGCCTCGGTCAGCACGTCCCAGCACTCGGCGACCTGCTCGGCCGTGGCCATGTCGGCCATGGAGCAGCCGGCGGCCAGGTCCGGCAGGACCACCTTCTGGTCGTCGGACGTCAGGATGTCCGCGGACTCCGCCATGAAGTGCACACCGCAGAACACGATGTACTCGGCCTCGGGGCGCGCGGCGGCGTCCCGGGCCAGCTTGAAGGAGTCGCCCGTGACGTCGGCGAACTGGATGACCTCGTCGCGCTGGTAGTGGTGGCCGAGCACGAAGACCTTGTCCCCGAGCTTCTCCTTGGCCCTGCGGGCGCGCTCCACCAGGTCCGGGTCGGACGGCGAGGGCAGGTCGCCGGGACACTCCACACCGCGCTCGCTCCTCGGGTCGGCCTCACGGCCGAGGAGCAGCAGGGCGAGGGGCGTCGGCTGTACGTCGAGCTCCTGGGTCTGGGCGGTGGTCACGACACGCACCCTTTCTGTTCTGCGGCTCGCCGGGTCCGGGCCTGCGGGACAGGTCCGGACCCGGCGGGACATTGCGGGACACCGTTTCGACTTTTCGTCGATTTGACGCTATCTATCATAACCGCTTCACGTCACTTTGACGATGGCCATAGCGTCTGTGTGACGTGAATCCCGGCGATCGGCCTTTCATTCCCGAAAGAGTCGTTTTCCGCTTCCCGGCGCGTGTGCGAGCATGAAGAAGGACCGACATGACGAAGGACCGAGGGAAAGACGCGGGCCCGGCCCGGAATGAATCCGCGGCCCCGCCGGTTGCAACCGTCGGCAAGCAGTCTCCGTACAACCCGGGAGAGATGTAGATGTCCGTATCGGACGAGACCACCACCGTCACCGACGGCATCATCCTGACCGACGCCGCCGCGGCCAAGGTCAAGGCCCTGCTCGACCAGGAAGGCCGTGACGACCTCGCGCTGCGCGTCGCCGTCCAGCCCGGTGGCTGCTCCGGCCTGCGCTACCAGCTCTTCTTCGACGAGCGTTCCCTGGACGGTGACGTGGAGAAGGACTTCGGCGGTGTGAAGGTCGTCACCGACCGCATGAGCGCTCCGTACCTGGGCGGCGCCACCATCGACTTCGTGGACACGATCGAGAAGCAGGGCTTCACGATCGACAACCCCAACGCGACGGGCTCCTGCGCCTGCGGCGACTCCTTCAGCTGAGCCTCGCCCGCCCGCAGCGGACGTACGAAGGCGGCGGCCCCCTCCGACAGGGCCGCCGCCTTCGGGCTTTCCCGGCGCCTAACGCGTCCCGGACGGGGGCGCCGGCAGCCGTGCCCCGTCCTTCCGGAGGGGAATCGGCTCGCCGTCGGTCCCGACGACCTCGCGGTCACCGAGCGGCTCGTCCAGCGGCACCGTCTGCTGGTACTCCTTGGCGATCAGGATGCAGACCTTGCCCGGCCACGGGGTCTTGGTCACCTTGACCGTCACCTTGTCCGCGCTCTCGCTCGCCGACGCCTCGTAGTCGGCGCACACCCCGCCCGTGAAGGTCACGGTCAGCTCGCTGCCCTCGGCCGTGTAGCCCTCCACCTCGACGTCCCGCGGGGCAGGCGCCGAGGTCGGCTCGTCGGGTCCGGTCGGCCGCGGGCTGGGCCGGTCGGTCGGCTGCCCGGACGGCGTGGGCGGGGCCAGGTACTTCGGGTCGACGGCCGGGTACGTCACCGTGAACGCGTCCTGGGCGCCCGCCGCCCGCACCTGGAACAGCCAGGACGGCACCAGCGCCTGCCGCGCGTCCACGAAGTGCGACGCCAGCCCGAACACGGCCTTCTCGACCGTGATCGTCTCGGTCTTCTGATCCTTCTGATTCTTCGGAGCAGCCGTGGAGGAACCGCACGGCTCCTCCAGCCGGTCCTTCAGCGGTACGGGGGTGGCGCAGCCGCCGATGCCCACCCGGTGGTCGCCCTGCTCGCCCGCGTTCATCAGCTCCAGCGCCTTCCCGGCGCTCACCACGGGGTACGTGTCCCCCTTCAACGGCGCCTTCAGCTGGCCGCTGCCGCCGACCACCTCGCCCTGGGCGCTGACGCTGATCCCGGTCGTCCAGCCGTACGTCGGCAGCCCGCCGACCACGGGATCGGCGTTCACCACCCGCTGGGCGCCCATGACCTGGCTCGCGTCCCACTTCGCGTCGTCCTGACCCACCGCCTTCAGGACAGGAGCCGCCGCCTTCTTCGCGGCCTCCTCGCTCACCGGGCCGGTGTCCGGGGAGGCCGGGTCGTGCGCGCACACGGTGGGCTTCTGGCAGTTGTCCGTGCCGGGGGCGTACCGGCTGAACGTCCAGGTACCCGGCGCCTGCTTGTTCACCTGCAGACTCGGCCCCTGCCCGTCCTTGCCGGACCCGACCTTCCAGGCCTGACCCTCGGCCACCGGCCTCCCGTCGATCCCCAGGGCCTTGGCCAGCCGGGCCACCTCCTCCTCGGTCACCTCACCCGCCGCCCGGTACACGGGCGCAGAGCCGGGACCGGCGGGCAGCGCGGTGTCGGCCCGGTACGTGGCGCCGTAGGGGTTGGGTTCCCCGGGTGCGATGCCGTTGCCGCCCTCGGAGTAGCCGTCGAGGGCGAGCGGCGGGGGAGTGCCGGCACCGCCGGGCGCCCCCGACGAGGCACCCCCGTCCGAGCCGCCGGAGGCGGTGGCGGCGAGGTAGGCCCCACCACCGCCGACGAGCAGCACGGCGGCGGCCACGGAGGCGACGACCGCGCTCGTACGCCGCCGGGCACGCGGTCCGGCATCGGCGTCGTCGCCATGGGGGGCCTGACGGCGAGGCTCGGCGGATTCCGGCGTACCGGTCTCCTCCGGCGTACGGGTCTCCTCCGGTGTACCGGTGTCATCGGGGGTACCGGTGTCATCGGGGGTACCGGTGTCATCGGTGGTACCGGCGTCATCGGAGGTACCGGTCTCATCGGCACCGATGTCCTCCGGCGTACCGGCCTCCTCGGCACCGGTCGCATCGAGACCGGCCTCTCCGGCACCGGCCTGATCGGCACCAGCCTCTCCGGCGCCAGCCGATCCGACACCGGTCTCTCGGGCACCGGCACCTTCCGCCTCGGAGCCCTGCCCCCCGGAGCCCTGCCCCTCAGCTGCCCGGTTCCCAGAAGCCTCGCCTTCCGAGGCCCGGGTTTCACTGCCGCCGGAAGCGCTCCCTGCGTCCCGCGCGTGCTCGGCGGTTTCGGCGGCGCCGGCCTCGGTCTCGGCGTCGTCGTGGTCGGGTCGCTCGGTGTTCACCGCATCGCTCCTTCGGCTGCACAGCTGTCCCGTACGCCCGCCCGTGCCCGAACGGGCCGTGACGGGTCGTATCCCGCATCCTCTTTACGGGGGACAGCGATGGGACGCAGCGGGGGAGCACCCGGTTCCCTGCCGGGGCGGCTCTCGCTCAGTCGCCGTAGTCCGACATGGCGTCCAGCAGCCGGGCCGACGCCGGCGGTACGGTCACGCCGTGGATGAGGGAGGGGGAGACCGGCACCGGGCTCACCCGCTCCGGAACCGTCCAGTGGGGAGCCATCCGGGCGCAGTCACCGCGCAGCGACGCCAGATCGCCGTCGTTGTCGGCCGGGCCGGGGGCGTGGATCTTGAGGTTCGTCATAGCGGCACCGTATGCACGCTCGAGCGCACGAAGAAAGATCTACTATCGGGTAGTTTCGGCGGCTTCAACGTGGCCGCACCGACCCGATAGCGTGAACTGTCCACCGTCCTCCCTCCAGGAGAATCCACGCCGTGCGCATCGCAGTCACCGGCTCCATCGCCACCGACCACCTCATGACCTTCCCCGGCCGCTTCTCCGACCAGCTCGTCGCGGACCAACTGCACACGGTCTCGCTGTCCTTCCTGGTCGACAAGCTCGACGTGCGCCGGGGCGGGGTCGGTGCGAACATCGCCTTCGGCATGGGCCAGCTCGGCACCCGGCCGATCCTGGTCGGCGCCGCGGGCTCCGACTTCGACGAGTACCGGTCCTGGCTCGACCGGCACGGCGTCGACACCGCCTCCGTCCGCATCTCCGACACGCTGCACACCGCCCGTTTCGTGTGCACGACCGACGCCGACCACAACCAGATCGGCTCCTTCTACACGGGCGCCATGAGCGAGGCCCGCCTCATCGAGCTGAAGACCGTCGCCGACCGCGTCGGCGGCCTCGACCTGGTCCTGATCGGCGCCGACGACCCGGAGGCGATGCTCCGCCACACCGAGGAGTGCCGCTCCCGCTCCATCCCGTTCGCCGCCGACTTCTCCCAGCAGATCTCCCGCATGGACGGCGATGAGATCCGCATCCTGCTGGACGGGGCGACGTACCTCTTCTCGAACGAGTACGAGAAGGGCCTCATCGAGAGGAAGACGGGCTGGACGGACGCCGAGATCCTCTCCCGCGTCGGCCACCGCGTCACCACCCTCGGCGCGCGCGGCGTGCGCATCGAGCGGGCCGGTGAGGACCCGATCGAGGTCGGCTGCCCGGAGGAGGAGCGCAAGGCCGACCCCACCGGCGTCGGCGACGCCTTCCGCGCCGGCTTCCTGTCCGGCCTGGCCTGGGGCGTCTCCCTGGAGCGCGCCGCCCAGGTCGGCTGCATGCTGGCCACGCTGGTCATCGAGACGGTCGGCACCCAGGAGTACCGGCTGCGCCGCGCGCACTTCATGGAGCGCTTCACCAAGGCGTACGGCGACGAGGCCGCCGCCGAGGTCCAGGCGCACCTGAGCTGAGCGCGGGTCAGGACACCCGGCGGATCACATAGGCCGAGCCCCGGTCCGCCGGCTCCTCACCCACGTACTCCTGGCCCCGCATCGCGCACCACGCCGGAATGTCCAGCCGGGCCGCCTCGTCGTCCGCGAGGACACGCACCGTGCCGCCCACGGGTACGTCGCCGATGACCTTGGCCAGCTCGATCACCGGGATCGGGCAGCGCCTGCCCACCGCGTCCACGACGAGGGTCTCGGCCTCCCGGCCCACCTGCGAGGCAGCGGGCGCGCCCAGCTTCTCCCGGACCCCGGCGACCGCCCCCGGCAGCACGTCCAGGAACCGCTCGACGTCCTCACCGGCCGTCCCCATCGGCAGGGACACCCGCACATTGCCCTCACTCAGCACACCCATGGCCTTCAGCACATGGCTCGGCGTCAGCGTGCTGCTTGTGCAGGACGATCCGGACGAGACGGAGAAACCCTCCCGATCCAGCTCGTGCAGCAGCGTCTCTCCGTCGACATAGAGACACGAGAAGGTGACGATCCCGGGCAGCCGCCGCACCGGATCCCCCACCACCTCCACATCCGGCACCAGCTCCGGCACTCGCACCCGGATCCGCTCCGTCAGCTCCCGCAGTCGCACCGCCTGCTCGGCCGCCTCCGCCCTCACGGCCCGCAGCGAGGCCGCCGCGGCGACGATCGCCGGAATGTTCTCGAACCCGGCGGCCCGCCCCGACTCCCGCTCGTCCACCGGCCCTTGCGGCGCGAACCGCACACCCTTCCGTACGACGAGCAGTCCGACCCCCGACGGCCCGCCCCACTTGTGGGCGCTCGCCGCGAGCAGCGACCAGTCACCCTCCACCGGCCCCCACCCCACCGACTGCGCCGCGTCCACCAGCAACGGCACGTCCGCCGCCCGGCACGCCTCGGCCACCTCGGCCACCGGCTGCTCGGTGCCCACCTCGTGGTTGGCCGACTGCAGACAGGCCAGCGCGGTGTCGGCACGCAGGGCCGCCGCGTACGACTCGGCATCCACCCGGCCCTGACGGTCCACGGCGACCTGCGTCACCGTCCCCCCGTCGGCCTCGTGCACCTCGGCCGCGTGCAGCACCGAGGAGTGTTCGACCGCTGACACGATCAGGTGACGCCCCACCCGCCGCCGCCCGGCCAACGCCCCCGCGATCCCCGAGTGCACGGCCCGCGTACCGGACGGCGTGAACACCAGCTCGTCCGGGCGGCACCCCACCGCCTCGGCGGCCGCCTCCCGCGCCGCATCCAGCAGCATCCGGGCCCGCCGCCCCTCCCGATACAGCCGGGCAGGATCGGCCCACCCTTCGCCGAGCGAGGCCAACAGAGCCTGCCGGGCGACGGGATGAAGGGGAGCACTGGAAGCAGCATCGAAGTAGGCCACGCAGCAACGCTAAGCGCCCCAAAGGGCTGTGCGGAACTGCGCGCTCACCCACAAACCACCGCCACTCGCCGCACAACCGGCACCTCCGAGCCATTAGGCGGCCGATCCCACCCCTTCGGATTGACCCACGGCGCGTATGCCCACCCTCCCCGCGACCCCCCGGAGGGCGTCGGCTAGGGTTTGGTCCGCATAAACATCCAAACCCCTGCCCGACGCAGGGCGGCGACCGACCAGCGAGAAGGCCGCAGCCAACAGCGCGGGCGAGACTCTCGGGAAGGCGCTACGTGAGTCCCAACGGCTCCGACCGCTCGCCGCGGCGCCCGATGCGGCGGAAGCTGCTGCAGGCACTGACCGCGGGCCTGGTCCTGGCGACCGCCACCGGTTGCACATACGAGGACTTCCCCCGCCTCGGCATGCCCACCCCGACCACGGAAGAGGCTCCGCGGATCCTCTCCCTGTGGCAGGGCTCCTGGGCCGCCGCGCTCGCCGTGGGCGTGCTGGTGTGGGGCCTGATCCTGTGGAGTGCTTTCTTCCACCGGCGCAGCCGCACCAAGGTCGAGATCCCTCCGCAGACCCGGTACAACATGCCCATCGAGGCGCTGTACACGGTGGTCCCGCTCATCATCGTCTCGGTGCTCTTCTACTTCACCGCGCGTGACGAGTCCGAGCTCCTCAGGCTCGACAAGAAGCCCGACGTCACGGTCAACGTGGTCGGCTTCCAGTGGAGCTGGTGCTTCAACTACGTCGAGAACGTCGACGGTTCCTCCGGTGACGCCAAGACCGCCAAGGAACTGGACGCGATCCCGGACCGCTACAAGGACGCCTTCCCGGCCAACGCCGGCGGTGTCTACGACTGCGGTATTCCCGGCACGCGCAACCCTCAGACCGGCAACCCCGGTCCGACCCTGTGGCTGCCCGAGGGCAAGCGGGTCCGCTTCGTCCTGACCTCGCGCGACGTCATCCACTCCTTCTGGGTGGTGCCGTTCCTCATGAAGCAGGACGTCATCCCGGGCCACACCAACGCCTTCGAGGTGACCCCCAACAAGGAGGGCACCTTCCTGGGCAAGTGCGCCGAGCTCTGCGGCGTGGACCACTCCCGGATGCTGTTCAACGTGAAGGTCGTCTCCCCTGAGCGCTACGAGCAGCACCTCAAGGACCTCGTGAAGAAGGGGCAGACCGGTTACGTTCCCGCCGGCATCGAGCAGGCGGGCCACGAGAAGAACCGGGAGACGAACATCCTGTGAGCATCCTCAACGAACCCCAGGGTGCCGCGGCAGCAGGGTCCCACTATGCGGACGAGCTGCCGGTCCGGCGCCAGAACCGCGGCAGCGTCGTGGTCAAGTGGCTGACGACCACGGACCACAAGACGATCGGCACGCTGTATCTGGTCACGTCGTTCGCGTTCTTCGTCATCGGTGGCGTCATGGCGCTGTTCATGCGCGCCGAGCTGGCCCGGCCGGGTCTGCAGATCATGTCGAACGAGCAGTTCAACCAGGCGTTCACGATGCACGGCACGATCATGCTGCTGATGTTCGCGACGCCGCTGTTCGCCGGCTTCGCCAACTGGATCATGCCGCTGCAGATCGGCGCGCCGGACGTGGCCTTCCCCCGGCTGAACATGTTCGCCTACTGGCTGTACCTGTTCGGCTCCCTCATCGCGGTGGCGGGCTTCCTGACCCCGCAGGGCGCGGCCGACTTCGGCTGGTTCGCCTACGCCCCGCTGTCCGACGCGGTCCGCTCCCCGGGCATCGGCGCCGACATGTGGATCATGGGTCTGGCGTTCTCCGGCTTCGGCACCATCCTCGGCTCGGTCAACTTCATCACCACGATCATCTGCATGCGCGCCCCGGGCATGACCATGTTCCGCATGCCGATCTTCACGTGGAACGTGCTGCTGACCGGTGTGCTGGTCCTGCTGGCCTTCCCCGTGCTGGCCGCCGCGCTGTTCGCGCTGGAGGCGGACCGCAAGTTCGGCGCCCACGTCTTCGACGCGGCCAACGGCGGGCCGCTGCTGTGGCAGCACCTGTTCTGGTTCTTCGGGCATCCCGAGGTGTACATCATCGCGCTGCCGTTCTTCGGCATCATCTCCGAGGTGATCCCGGTCTTCTCCCGTAAGCCGATGTTCGGCTACATGGGTCTGATCGGCGCGACGATCGCGATCGCGGGTCTGTCGGTGACGGTGTGGGCGCACCACATGTACGTCACCGGCGGAGTGCTGCTGCCGTTCTTCTCCTTCATGACCTTCCTGATCGCGGTCCCGACCGGTGTGAAGTTCTTCAACTGGATCGGCACCATGTGGAAGGGCTCGCTGTCCTTCGAGACCCCGATGCTGTGGGCGACCGGCTTCCTGATCACCTTCACCTTCGGTGGTCTGACCGGCGTCATCCTGGCCTCGCCGCCGATGGACTTCCACGTCTCGGACTCGTACTTCGTGGTGGCGCACTTCCACTACGTCGTCTTCGGCACGGTCGTCTTCGCGATGTTCTCCGGCTTCCACTTCTGGTGGCCGAAGTGGACCGGCAAGATGCTCGACGAGCGCCTCGGCAAGATCACGTTCTGGACGCTGTTCATCGGCTTCCACGGCACCTTCCTGGTCCAGCACTGGCTGGGCGCCGAGGGCATGCCCCGCCGGTACGCGGACTACCTCGCGGCCGACGGCTTCACCGCCCTGAACACGATCTCGACGATCAGCTCGTTCCTGCTCGGCATGTCGCTCCTGCCGTTCTTCTACAACGTGTGGAAGACGGCCAAGTACGGCAAGCCGGTCGGCGTCGACGACCCGTGGGGCTACGGCCGCTCCCTGGAGTGGGCGACCTCCTGCCCGCCGCCGCGGCACAACTTCCTCACCCTGCCGCGGATCCGCAGTGAATCCCCGGCGTTCGACCTGCACCACCCGGAGATCGCCGCGCTCGACCAGCTCGAGAACGTCGGTCACGGCGAGAAGGCGGCCGTCGCGGGCGGCAAGGAGGCCGGCAAGTGAAGATCCAGGGCAAGATGTTCATGTGGCTGAGCGTCTTCGTCCTCGCCATGGCGGTCGTCTATGGCGTCTGGTCGAAGGAGCCGGCCGGTACCACGGCCCTCTTCCTGGCCTTCGGCCTGTGCATCATGATCGGCTTCTACCTCGGCTTCACGGCCAAGCGGGTCGACGTCGGCGCACAGGACAACAAGGAGGCGGACGTCGCGGACGACGCCGGCGAGGTCGGGTTCTTCAGCCCGCACAGCTGGCAGCCGCTCCTCCTGGGCATCGGTGGCGCGTTCGCCTTCCTGAGCGTGGCCATCGGCTGGTGGCTGATGTACTTCTCGGCACCGCTGATGCTGATCGGCATCTGGGGCTGGGTCTTCGAGTACTACCGCGGTGAGAACCGCACCCAGTAACACAGGCCGCACGCCTTTTCGGGCCCGGATACTCCGTCAGGAGCGTCCGGGCCCGTGATCTTGCGGCAAGTGCAGCAAATATCGTCCCTCGTACGAGTCACCCAGCGCGCCGGGGTTGACGCGGCTTCCTACGTTGAGGCCATGAGCCACATATCGCGCACCACCACCGTCGCCGGCTGCGCCCTGCTGGTGCTCGCCCTCGGCGCGGGCCTCATCGCCTGTGACAACGACGGCAACCCGCTCTCCGCCGCGCCGTACGACGCGGCGGACCAGATCTCCTTCAACGGCCCCACCGGCGCCGGGAAGAAGGCCGACCCGGACAAGCCCCTGGAAGTCGTCGCCGAGGGCTCCGACGGACGCATCACGGACGTCACGGCCATGGACAGCGCCGGACGGTACGTCGCCGGCGAACTCTCCGCCGACGGCAGCCGCTGGCACAGCACCTCACCGCTCGCCGCCGACGCCCGCTACACGGTCCGCGTCAGCACCGAGGACGAGGACGGGGCGCCCGGCCGCAAGGTGCTCACCTTCGTCACCGGCAAGCCCACCACCAAGAAGCGCCTGGACGTCACCTTCGGCCCCAAGGCGGGCACCTACGGCGTCGGCCAGCCCATCACGGCGAAGCTGAGCGAGCCCGTCAAGGACCGCGCCCAGCGGGCCGTGGTGGAGCGCGCCCTCAAGGTCGACTCCACGCCCTGGGCGGAGGGCGCCTGGCACTGGGTGGACGACAAGGAGCTCCACTACCGCCCCAAGGAATACTGGCCCACGCACGCCACCATCCAGGTGCGCAGCACCATAGAGGGCATCAAGATCAGCGACCGCCTGTGGGGCGGCACGGCCAAGCCCCTGAAGATCACCACCGGCGACCGCCTGATCGCCGTCACGGACGCCGCGGCGCACCAGATGACGGTCTACAAGAACGGCGAGGCGATCAAGACCATCCCCGTCACCACGGGCAAGCCCGGCTTCGACACCCGCAACGGCGTCAAGGTCGTCCTCGGCAAGGAACGCTTCGTACGCATGCGCAGCACCACCATCGGCATAGCCGAGGGCTCATCGGAGTCGTACGACCTGCCCGTCTACTTCGCCACCCGCGTGACGTGGAGCGGCGAGTACGTCCACGCCGCCCCCTGGTCCGTCGGCTCCCAGGGCTACGCCAACGTCAGCCACGGCTGCACCGGCATGAGCACCGGCAACGCCGAGTGGTTCTTCGACACCGTCCGCGAGGGCGACCTCGTCGAGGTCGTCAACTCGGCCGGCCACACGATGGAACCCTTCGGCAACGGCTTCGGCGACTGGAACCTCCCCTGGGACAAGTGGCGCACGGGCAGTGCCCTCGTCACCGGAAACCCCCAGGGCCCGGGCCCCGAGGAGGCAGCACGGCTCCGACCGGCAGCTGTGTGAGGTACCCCTCAGGGGCGCGGGGCCGGATCGATGGGCCGCTCCGCCGCGTGGGCGCGACAAGCCACAACGGACCCGCAGCCGCCGGACCACCTCAAGCCCCGAGCTCTCAGGCGCTCAGAACCTTCCGCTCCCGCAACAGGGAAGCCAACGCCGAGGCGAACTCCACCGGCTCCACCGGCAGCGTCACCGCCGCCTCCGCCCGGCTCCACGTCGCCAACCAGGCATCCTGAGGCCGCCCGATCAGCAACAGCACCGGCGGGCAGTCGAAGATCTCGTCCTTGATCTGCCGGCACATCCCCATGCCGCCCATCGGCACGGCCTCACCGTCCAGCACACAGACGTCGATGCCCCCCTTGTCCAGCTCCTTGACGACGGCCGCAGGAGTCGCGCACTCCACGAACTCCACGACAGGCACGTCCGGAGCCGGACGGCGCCCGGTGGCCAGCCGCACCTGTTCGCGGGTGGTGGAGTCGTCGCTGTAGACCAGCACCGTGGCGGTCGGCTGCATGCTTCCTCCGAGACGTCGTCGTAGCCCGTGGGCCGGATGCTACTCCCTTGAACACCACGTCAACACCGGTACGACCGGTGAAGACACTCCGAACGGCACCCCCCGGAGTGAGGGCGGGATAAGCGACCGACATAATGTCGGTCGTGGCGACAGCAACGACAGTAGAAACCGGGCACGCGCACCCGTCGGTCAATCGGCCGAACCTCACCAGCGTCGGAACCATCATCTGGTTGAGTTCCGAGCTGATGTTCTTCGCGGCCCTCTTCGCGATGTACTTCACCCTGCGATCGGTGACCGGGCCCGACTTCTGGTCGGAGAAGGCCGACGCCCTGAACTTCCCGTTCTCGGCGACGAACACCACGATCCTGGTGCTCTCCTCCCTCACCTGCCAGCTCGGCGTGTTCGCCGCCGAGCGCGGTGACGTGAAGAAGCTCCGGGGCTGGTTCATCGTCACCTTCATCATGGGCGCGATCTTCATCGGCGGTCAGGTCTTCGAGTACACCGAGCTGGTCAAGCACGAGGGCCTGTCGCTCTCGTCCGACCCGTACGGCTCGGTCTTCTACCTGACCACCGGCTTCCACGGCCTGCACGTGACGGGCGGTCTCATCGCCTTCCTGCTGGTCCTCGGCCGGACCTACGCGGCGCGGAGGTTCACCCACGAGCAGGCGACCGCGGCCATCGTCGTGTCCTACTACTGGCACTTCGTCGATGTCGTCTGGATCGGCCTCTTCGCCACGATCTACATGATCAAGTAGCCGGGCCGCATCCGCGCGCGCTCCTGACGAGCGCACATCCCAGAAGCATCGACGCAGAAGATCCTGACACCGGGGTAATCCGTGAAAAAGCTCTCCGCACGACGACGCCACCCGTTGGCGGCGGTCGTCGTCCTACTCCTCGCGCTGGCATGCACCGGGGGGCTGTACGTCCTGTTCGCACCGACGGACAAGGCGAAGGCCGACGAAACCGCCCAGTCCCTCACCATCGAGGAGGGCAAGAAGCTCTACGCCGTCGGTTGCGCCAGCTGCCACGGCACCGGTGGTCAGGGCACCACTGACGGCCCGAGCCTGGTCGGCGTGGGCGCCGCCGCCGTCGACTTCCAGGTGGCCACCGGCCGTATGCCGGCGCAGCAGCCGGGCGCGCAGGTCCCGGAAAAGAGGAACATCTACTCGCAGGCCGAGATCGACCAGCTCGCGGCCTACATCGCCTCGCTGGGCGCCGGTCCGTCCATCCCGACGGAGGAGCAGTACGGCCCCGAGGGCGCGGACATCGCCAAGGGTGGTGAGCTGTTCCGCAACAACTGCGCGCAGTGCCACAACTTCACCGGCAAGGGCGGCGCGCTCACCCACGGCAAGTACGCGCCGAGCCTCGAGGGCGTCAGCCCCAAGCACATCTACGAGGCCATGCTCACCGGCCCGCAGAACATGCCGTCCTTCCCCGACACCTCGCTGACGGAGAAGAACAAGAAGGACATCATCGCGTACCTGAACGCGGTCAACGGCGACGAGACCGAGACCCCGGGTGGCCTCGAACTGGGTGGCCTCGGGCCGGTCAGCGAGGGTCTGTTCGGCTGGATCTTCGGCCTCGGCGGGCTGATTGCCGTCGCTGTGTGGGTTGCCGCTCGGACCGCAAAGGCCAAGAAGTCATGAGTAGCCAAGACATTCCCGAAGAGAACCTGCCTGCCGCGCAGTCCGCAGGACAGGACGAGCACGCCCACGGTGCGGTAGGCGTCGCGGACGAGAAGCACCCGTTCGCCGACCCCGGCCTGCCGCCCCACGAGCACCGGATCCAGGACATCGACGAGCGGGCCGCCAGGCGGTCCGAGCGCACGGTCGCCCTGCTGTTCACGGTGTCGATGCTGGCCACCATCGGCTTCATCGCCGCGTTCGTGGCGATCCCGGTCGACAAGTCGGTCTACATCTTCCCGCTGGGCCACATCAGCGCGCTGAACTTCGCCCTCGGCATGACGCTCGGCATCGCGCTGTTCTGCATCGGCGCGGGTGCGGTCCACTGGGCGCGCACCCTGATGTCCGACGTGGAGATCGCCGACGAGCGGCACCCCATCGAGGCCGCCCCGGACGTCAAGTCCAAGGTCATGGCCGACTTCCGGCAGGGCGCCAAGGAGTCGCAGCTCGGCCGCCGCAAGCTGATCCGCAACACGATGCTCGGCGCGCTCACCCTGGTGCCGCTGTCCGGCCTGGTGCTGCTGCGTGACCTCGGCCCGCTGCCCGAGGAGAAGCTGCGTCACACCCTGTGGCGCAGGGGCAAGCTGCTCGTCAACATGAACACGAACGAGCCGCTGCGTCCCTCCGACATCGCCGTCGGCTCGCTCACCTTCGCCAAGCCCGAGGGCCTCGAGGAGCACGACCACGGCTTCCACAACGAGATCGCCAAGGCCGCCCTGATGATCGTCCGGATCCAGCCGGGCGACATCAAGGACAAGCGCGAGCTCGAGTGGTCGCACGAGGGCATCGTCGCGTACTCGAAGATCTGCACCCACGTCGGTTGCCCGATCTCCCTGTACGAGCAGCAGACGCACCACGTGCTGTGCCCCTGCCACCAGTCCACCTTCGACCTGTCCGACGGTGCCCGGGTGATCTTCGGTCCCGCCGGCCACGCCCTGCCGCAGCTGCGCATCGGCGTGAACGACGAGGGCTACCTCGAAGCGCTCGGCGACTTCGAAGAGCCCGTCGGTCCTGCTTTCTGGGAGCGCGGATGAGCACTACAGCCAGTAACACGAATCCATCTGCCGCTTCCGCGGCGGGCCGCTCTCGCGGGAAGGCCCCGGCCGGCGAGCGCGTCGCCGACTGGGCCGACGGCAGGCTGGGGATCTACTCCCTGGCCAAGGCCAACATGCGCAAGATCTTCCCGGACCACTGGTCCTTCATGCTGGGCGAGATCTGCCTCTACAGCTTCATCATCATCATCCTCACGGGTGTGTACCTGACGCTGTTCTTCCACCCGTCGATGAACGAGGTGGAGTACCACGGCAGTTACGTCCCGATGCAGGGCCAGCTGATGAGCGAGGCCTACAAGTCGACGCTGGACATCAGCTTCGACGTGCGCGGCGGTCTGCTGATCCGGCAGATCCACCACTGGGCGGCGATCATCTTCCTCGCCGGCATGTTCGTGCACATGATGCGCGTCTTCTTCACCGGCGCGTTCCGCAAGCCGCGTGAGATCAACTGGCTGTTCGGCTTCCTGCTGTTCGTCCTGGGCATGTTCACCGGTTTCACCGGCTACTCGCTCCCGGACGACCTGCTCTCCGGCACCGGTGTCCGCTTCACGCAGGGCGCGATCCTGTCCATGCCGATCGTCGGCACGTACATCTCGATGTTCCTGTTCGGCGGCGAGTTCCCCGGCGACGACTTCGTCGCCCGGTTCTACTCGATCCACATCCTGCTGCTGCCGGGCATCATGCTCGGGCTCGTGGTGGGCCACCTGATCCTGGTCTTCTACCACAAGCACACCCAGTTCGCGGGCCCCGGACGCACCAACAAGAACGTGGTCGGCATGCCGCTGCTGCCGGTCTACATGGCCAAGGCCGGAGGCTTCTTCTTCCTGGTCTTCGGTGTCATCGCGGCCATCGCCGGCCTCGTGACCGTCAACCCGATCTGGGCCCTGGGCCCGTACCGTCCGGACATGGTCTCGACGGGTGCCCAGCCCGACTGGTACATGGGCTTCGCCGAGGGTCTGGTCCGCGCCATGCCCGGCTGGGAGATCAACTTCTGGGGCCACACGCTCGTCCTGGGTGTGTTCATCCCGCTGGTGATCTTCGGTCTGTTCCTCGGGGTGATCGCCCTCTACCCGTTCATCGAGTCCTGGATCACCGGGGACAAGCGCGAGCACCACATCCTGGACCGGCCGCGCAACGCCCCGACCCGGACCGCCTTCGGTGTCGCCTGGGTCACGGCGTACATGATCATGCTGATCGGCGGTGGCAACGACATCGTCGCCACCCACTTCCACCTGTCGATCAACGCGGTCACCTGGTTCGTCCGGATCGGGTTCTTCGCCGGACCGGTCATCGCGTTCATCATCACCAAGCGGATCTGCCTCGGCCTCCAGCGCCGGGACAAGGACAAGGTGCTGCACGGCCGCGAGTCGGGCATCATCAAGCGCCTGCCGCACGGTGAGTTCATCGAGGTGCACGAGCCGCTCAGCCAGGAGCAGATGTACACGCTCACGGCGCACGAGCAGTACGAGCCGGCCGAGATCGGCCCGACGGTCGACGAGAACGGTGTCGAGCGCAAGGTGAAGGGCTCCGAGAAGCTGCGCGCCAAGCTCAGCAACGCCTACTACGGCGAGGGCGCCCAGATCCCGAAGCCCACCGTCGAGGAGTACAGGGAGATCACGAGCGGCCACGGCCACCACTGATCACTGCGTTCGCCACGCCACGGCGAAGGGCCCCGTCCGGTGTTCGGACGGGGCCCTTCGCCGTGCTCCCGGCTGGATAGGGTGGGAACCACACCGACGTGTTCCACGACGACCAGGAGCGGCTGATGAGCGCTGTGACCCCCGCTGGAGGCGACAACGCGGCGGGCCGCACCTGGCCCGCCCTGCTGAACGGCCTGCTGGACGGCCGTGATCTGGCCGCGGACGACACCGCCTGGGCGATGGACCTGATCATGCGCGGCGAGGCGACCGACGCGCAGATCGCCGGCTTCGTGGTGGCGCTGCGGGCCAAGGGCGAGACCGTCGAGGAGATCACCGGTCTCGTCCGGACGATGTACGAGCACGCCAACGTGATCGAGGTGCCCGGGGCCACGGTCGACATCGTCGGCACCGGCGGTGACGGCGCGAAGACCGTCAACATCTCCACCATGTCGGCGATCGTCGTCGCCGGCACGGGCGCGAAGGTCGTCAAGCACGGCAACCGCGCCGCTTCGTCGGCGTCGGGGGCGTCCGACGTCCTGGAGAAGCTGGGCGTCAACCTGAATCTGGACGTGCGGCGGGTCGCCGCCGTCGCCGAGGAGGCGGGCATCACCTTCTGCTTCGCGGTGAAGTTCCACCCGGCACTGCGCCATGTGGCCGCCGCTCGTGGGCAGTTGGGCATCCGGACGACCTTCAACGTCCTCGGTCCGCTGACCAACCCGGCGAAGGTGAAGGCACAGGCGGTCGGCGTCGCCGACCGCCGGATGGCGCCCATCGTCGCGGGTGTCCTCGCCGAGCGCGGCAACTCGTCGCTGGTCTTCCGCGGCGACGACGGCCTCGACGAGCTGACCACCACGGCCACGTCCCGGGTGTGGGTCGTCCGGGACGGCAAGGTCACCGAGGAGACCTTCGACCCGCGGGACGTCGGCCTCGAGCTGGTGCCGGTCGAGGCGCTGCGGGGCGCCGACGCGTCGTACAACGCGGAGGTCGCGCGGCGTCTGCTGGACGGCGAGAAGGGCCCGGTGCGGGACGCCGTACTGCTGAACTCGGCGGCCGCGCTGGTGGCGCTGGAGCCGACGTCGGCGCCGCTGGCCGAGCAGCTGCGGGCCGGGATGGAGAAGGCGGCGGAGTCGATCGACTCGGGGGCCGCCAAGCGGGTCCTGGACCGCTGGGTGGCCGTCAGCAACGCATAGCCTGAGCGGAGGTGGCCGTCCCGCGATCCGGACACGAGTTGCGGGACGGCGATCACCTCACCTAAGTTCCTGACCAGGTCATGAGTGACAGTCATGAGGCCCCGGCCGACTGTCCGGCAACCCTCCGTCCGTGGCGGGGTGCCCCGGGTGAAGACCAGGCCGTAGGCAGCAGGGTCTACGGCAAGCGCGGACCCCTCGCGAAACCAGGGGTCCTGGTCGTCGAGGAGTCTTCCGTGAGCAAGCGAATGCGATAGGGCCGCCGAGCCCCGCCTCCGCACGCCCTTTTTCTCTCCTTTTTCGTATGCCTCACGGGAGTTCAGCCATGTCCGTCTCCACCGCTGCCGTCAACCAGTCCGTTTGTGCCCCGCTGCCCGTTCTGGGGCGGGATGTCACCGTCCCGCTCGTCACCGGTGGCGAGGTCACCTACGCCGCGCTCGACTACGCCGCCAGCGCTCCGGCGCTGCAGCGGGTGTGGGACGACGTGGCGGCGTACGCGCCGTACTACGGCAGCGTGCACCGCGGCGCCGGGTATCTGTCCCAGCTGTCCACCGACCTGTTCGAGAACGCCCGCACAACGGTCGCGGAGTTCCTCGACTGCCGGGAGACGGACCAGGTGGTCTTCACCCGCTCGACGACCGACTCGCTCAATCTCCTGGCCCGCTCGCTCCCCGCCGACTGCCAGGTCTTCGTCTTCGAGACCGAGCACCACGCCTCCCTGCTGCCCTGGAAGAACGCGCAGGTCACCTGCCTCGACGCGCCGCGCACCCCGCGGCAGGCCGTCGCGGCCCTGGAGCGCGCGCTCGCCGACCGCGACCCCTACGGCCCGGCCCTGGTCTGTGTCACCGGCGCCTCCAACGTCACCGGCGAGCTGTGGCCCGTACGGGAGCTCGCGGCGGCCGCCCACGCGCACGGCGCCCGGATCGTGCTCGACGCCGCCCAGCTCGCCCCGCACCACCCGGTGAGCGTCCGGGACCTGGACGTCGACTGGGTCGCCTTCTCCGGGCACAAGCTGTACGCCCCGTTCGGCTCCGGCGTGCTGGCCGGCCGCGCCGACTGGCTGCGCGAGGCCGAGCCGTACCTCGCGGGCGGCGGCGCCAGCCGCAAGGTGACCCGGCGTACGGACGGAGGAGTGGACGTGGAGTGGCACGAGACGGCCGCGCGGCACGAGGCCGGATCGCCCAACGTCATCGGCGCCTACGCCATCGCCTCCGCCTGCAAGGCGCTCACCGAGGCCGGGTTCGAGGCGCTGGCCGCCCGTGAGCAGTACCTGATCCGGAAGGTCAGGGAGGGGCTCGCCGACGTGCCGGCGGTCCGGGTCCTGTCCCTCTTCGGGGACGACTCCCCGCGCGTCGGTGTCATCTCCTTCGTCGTCGACGGCTGGAACAGCTCCCACTTCGCCGCCGCGCTCTCCGCCGAGTACGGCATCGGGGTGCGCGACGGACTGTTCTGCGCCCACCCGCTGGTGCGCACGCTGCTCGGGAGCGACCCGCAGACGCAGGGCGAATGCGGTGCCCCCGAGGCGGCGCCCGGCGAGAAGTCCCTCAACGCGATCCGGGTCAGCTTCGGCGCGGGGACCCCCGACGAGCACGTCGACCGGTTCGTCAGCGCCGTGCGGGAGCTCGTGCGGGACGGGGCGAAGTGGAGCTACCGCACGGAGGACGGGCGGTGCGTGCCGGACACGTCCGCCTCGGCCGTCGGCACGGGCGTCTCCGCCTGACCCGCCGTCCCCGTCGCGGGCACCTCACCGGGAACCACCGGTAGCCGGGCCCCCAGGACGATCATCCGCAGGGCGCGTTCGGTGGCGTCCGTGAGCAGTTCGCTCGCGCGGACCAGCGCCTCGGCCAGGGCCATAGGGGCAGGCAGGATGCCGTGACAGGCGTCCACGCCCGGCACCTCGTGGGCGCCCTCGCCGAGGGTGCCCGCCAGGGCCAGCACCGGGCGTCCGTACAGCTTGGCGCGGCGGGCCACCTCGGCGGGGACCTTGCCGCGCGGCGTCTGGTGGTCCAGGGCGCCCTCGGCGGTGACGACCAGGTCGGCGCGGGCCAGGCGGGCGTCCAGGTCGAGGTGGTCCAGCAGCACGTCGAAGCGGGGCAGGAGCCGGGCGCCCAGGGCGGCGAGGCCGGCGCCCAGGCCGCCGGAGGCTCCGGTCCCGGGGCCGCCCCGCAGGTCGGTGTCCGGGACGGCGACGTCGCGGGTGAGGACGAAGGCCCAGTTCTCCAGGGCCGCCGACAGCTCCTCGACCTGCTCGGGGGTCGCGCCCTTCTGCGGGCCGAAGACCCGGGCGACGCCCCGCTCGCCGCACAGCACGTTGTACGGGTTGCAGGCGACGAGCAGCTCCACGTCCTTCAGGCGGGGATCGAGGCCCGAAGGGTCGATGCGGTGCAGGCGGGGCAACTCCCGTCCCCCGTAGGGCAGTTCGTGACCGTCCTCGTCCAGCAGCCGGGCCCCCAGCGCCTGCAGCGCGCCCGCGCCGCCGTCGGAGGTGCCCGAGTCGCCGCAGCCCACCAGGATCCGCCGTACGCCCATGTCCAGCGCGGTCAGGATCAGTTCCCCGACGCCGTACGTGGTGGTGGCGCCCGGGTCGCGCAGGTCGCGCGGGACCAGGGACAGGCCCGCGACCGCCGCCATCTCCACCACCGCCGTGTCCCCCCTGCCCAGCAGGGCGAAGTGGGTGCCGACGGTCTCCCCGACCGGGCCGGTGGCGGGCTGGGTGACGAGCCGGCCACCGGTCGCGGCGGCCAGGGCGAGGGCCGTGCCCTCGCCGCCGTCCACCAAGGGGACGAGGTCGATCTCGGCGTCGGGCAGGACACGGCGTACGCCCGCCGCGATGGCGTGGGCCGCCGCCTCCGCGGACAGGGACTCCTTGAAGCCGCTGGGGGCTACGACGACACGGGTCAGCATGGAGGCTCCTTAACGGGTGAGGGGAACGCCGAGCAGCGGCCACACCGCGACGGCGAAGAGCAGGACGAGACCGGCGGTCAGCGGAGCCAGGACGGCGGACAGCCGCAGCAGGTCGCGCGGGGTGTAGGTGGGGGTGCCGGGGATCTGCGAGAAGAGCGTGACCGGCTTGGCGGAGGCGGGCAGCGTGTGGCAGAAGCCCGCGGCGGCGGTGGAGGCGAGCGCGGCCGCGGCCGGGTTGACCCCGACGCCGACGGAGGCGGCCACCACCAGCGGGACCAGGACCGACGAGCGGGCGGAGCGGGACTGCAGGACCAGGTGGGCGGCCGTACTGACCGCGATCACGATCGCCAGGAACACCACCGGCGGTTCGCCCGTCGGCAGCCCGGAGACCAGCCACTTCGCCGCTCCCGACTCGGCGAGCGCGACACCCATCGCCATCGTCGCCGCCATGAACAGCAGCAGGGGCCACGGCACGGTCTTCAGCGCGTCCTTCAGGCGGACGGTGCCGAGGGCGGGCGAGGAGGCCACGACCGCGCCGGTCAACGCGACGATCGCGGGCGGCAGCCGGTGCAGCGGCTCGCTGCACCACAGCAGCACGACCGTGGCGAGCAGCAGGGCGCAGCGCTTCTCGGCCTGCGTCCAGGGGCCGGTGACCGCTCGCTCGCTGTGCTGCTGGATCTGCTCGGGCGTGATGCGCACCGGGCCGCGGCGGTCCACCGCTCGGGTCATCGTGAGCAGGACCAGCTCGGCGGCCAGGTGGGAGGAGACCACCGCCAGCGGCAGGCCCACCAGCAGCCACTCCGTGAAGCCGATGTGCTCCCCGGTCGCCTCCCACAGCACCGACACGGTGATCAGATGCGCACCCGCGCCGATCAGGGTCGCCACCGCCGACAGCAGGATCACGGTCGGGAACAGCAGCGCCAGCATCACCACCAGTCGCTTCCGGTCGGCGAGGACCTTGGCGAGGGCGAGGAACACCGGCAGGGCGAGCGCGGCCCGGCCGGAGGTGGCGGGCACCGCGAACGCCGTGACGACCAGGGCCGCCGTCGTCAGGTGGACCAGTTGCCGGACGGTGCGGGCCCCGCTGACCAGGAACACCGCCGCCCGCCCCGCGAGACCGGTCCGGGCCACGGCGGCCGCCAGGACGAACGCGCAGATCAGCAGCCACACCGTGGAGTCGCCGAGGGTGCCGAAGAGCGTGTTGTCGCTGATCACGCCGGTCACCGTGAGCGCCAGTGCGGCGCCCAGCGCGATGTACGTGTCGTCGATCGACGTGCCGATCCAGGCGCAGGTCGCCAGGGCGAACACGGCGAGGGTGAAGCGGGCGTCGGCGCTGAGGCCGGGGACGTTGCCGGGCACCGCGAGCAGCGCGCACAGGGCCAGCGCCACGCCCAGGGCTGTGGTGGCTCGGAGGTTCGATGTCACGTCATCGAGAGTTCACCCGGGCCGTGAGCCGTCGATGAGCCGAAGATGAAAGGAACTTCACCCGGGCCTTCACCCGGTGGGCAGCCGGTACCCCATCCCCCGTACCGTCTCCACCCGCTCCGCGCCCAGCTTCCTGCGCAGCGTGCGGACGTACACGTCCACGATGTTGGAGCCGGGGTCGAAGTCGTAGCCCCACACGTGGGACAGGATCTGCTCCCGGGACAGCACCTGCCCCGGATGCCGCAGGAACAGCTCCAGCAGCACGAACTCACGGGCCGTCAGGTCGACGGTCCGGTCGTCGGCGCGGGCACGGCGGGTGCGCAGGTCCAGGCTCAGGGAACCGGACTTGAGCACCGTCACCTCCGGCGCGCGGGCCGCCGTACGCAGTCTGAGGCGTACCCGGGCGAGCAGTTCCTCGAAGCGGAACGGCTTCGTCATCCAGTCGTCGGCGCCGCCCTCCAGGCCCGCCACCGTGTCCCGTACGGAGTCCCGTGCGGTGAGCACGATCACCGGGGTCGTCACTCGGGCCTCGCGCAGTTCGCGCAGGATGGTGAAGCCGTCGCGGCCGGGCAGGTTGATGTCCAGGACGACGAGGTCGAACCCGCCGGTCAGGGCGTACTCGTAGCCGGTGTCGCCGTCGGTGACGACGGTCGTGGTGAAGCCGTTGGCACGCAGTCCCTTCTCGACGAAGGAGGCGATGCGCTCCTCGTCCTCGACGATGAGGATGCGGTTCACGGGGCATTCCCTTCCACTGCTCGGGGTGCGTTGAGGACGAGGGCGAAGGTGGCGCCGCCGCCGGGGGTGTCGGACAGCCGTACCCGCCCCCGGTGCCCTTCCGCGATGGCTTTGACGATGGACAGGCCGAGCCCGGCGCCGGAGCCGCGGGTGCCGCGCCGGGCCGTGCCGCGCCGGAAGCGTTCGAAGATGATCTCGGCGTCCTGCGGCTGGACACCGGGCCCCGAGTCGGCGACGTACAGCTCGATGCGGGGGCCGTCGGCGCGGGAGCCGATCCGGATGCTCTGGCCGGGCGTGGTGTGCTGCACCGCGTTCTGCGCGAGCTGCACCATCGCCTGGGTGATCCGCTGGGGGTCCGCCTCGGCCTCCAGGTCGGCGACTTCGGCGAGTTGCCAGTCCCGTTCGCCCAGGGTGCGGGCCTTGACGAAGACGTCGGCGGTGAGTTCGGCGAGCTGGACCGGCTCGGGGACGACGAAGTCGGGGCGTTCGGCCTTGGCGAGCAGCAGCAGGTCCTCGACGATGCGGCTCATCCGGTCCAGTTCGTCGGTGACCAGACGGATGGTCTCCTCGCGGTCGGCCGGGTCGTCGCCCATGACCTCCAGGTGGCCGCGCACGATGGTGATCGGCGTGCGCAGCTCGTGGCCGGCGTCGTCGACGAACTCCCGCTGCGCGGCGAACGCGCCCTCCAGCCGGTCGAGCATGGCGTTGAACGTCTCGGCGAGAGCGGCGATGTCGTCGTTGCCGTGCACCGGGATCCGGCGGGTGAGGTCCTGCTCGGTCAGCTCCGCCGCCGCCATACGCACCACCCGCACCGGTTTGAGGATGCGTCCGGCGACCGCCCAGGCGATACCGGTGGTGAGCAGCAGGGCGACCCCGGAGATGATGAGCAGCGTGCGGAACACCTTGTTCACGCGCGCCTGCTCGCGCTCCGGGTGGATGGCCACGACGAACGCGGCGTCCGGCGCGCTGCCCTCCCGCGCGATGGTGACCTTCGCCCAGCGGATCTCGCCCTCCGGACGGCGCAGCACGCCGGTGGAGTCGGACGAGTCGAAGATGCGGCGGAGGGCGTCGCCGTCCTGGTACAGGGGCAGCGTGACGGGGATGTCGTGCTGCTGCCTGATGTGCGTCAGGTCGCCGCGCGGCCCGCTCAGCAGACCGATCAGCTCCTCGTCCGGGTCGGGGTACTGCCGTGCCAGGAAGCCCGTCAGCAGCTGTCTGGCGTCGGTGAACGGGCGATCCGTCTCCGGATCAGCGCCCTCCTGCTCGAAGTTGGCGAACTCGCCGGTCTCCTGAGTGAGCAGGCGGTTGATCCGGTTGTCGACGTCCCGCATCAGGAACGAGCGGGTGGTCGTGCCCACCTGCAGGAGCGCGACCGCCATGAGGAGGAGCAACCACAGCAGGATGCGGACCCGGGCGGTGATCCGCCGGCGGCCCGGGTCAGTTGTCGGTGCCGGGTCCGTCGTCGTCACCGGGTCCGTCGTCTCCGGCGCCCTGGCCGCGGTCGTCGTCATCGTCACCACTCGTGGGGCTGTCGGTCACCGGAGGCCGCGACACGACCTCGTCGCCCGGAGCCGTCCCGGACCGGTCGGGCGCGGGCGTGGATGCGGGGGTGCGGGTGGGCGTGGGGGAGCCGCTGTCCAGCTCCACCCGCTGGGAGGGCACCTTCGGCGACTGGGGGCTGTCGGCGAGGGCGAAGCTGGTCGCGGCGATACCCAGCGGGATCAGCACGACGGCGGACAGGGCCGCCATTCGACGGGAGAAAGCCATGTGCCCGATCCTGCGGCCGGTACCCGACGAGAAGGATGAGGCCCGGATGAAGAACTCTTCATCTCCGGGCCGGGGGCCGGACGCTCAGTTCTCCGGTCCGACCCTCAGTCGTTCTCCAGCCCGGCCCTCAGTTGTCCAGCCCGATGGAGAACGCCGCCTCCAGGTCGTGCTGCGAGTACGTACGGAACGCCACGTGCGTGTCCGTGGCCTCCACGCCCGGGATCTTGCTGATCCGTCCGGGAATGACCTCCGCCAGATCCTCGTGCTGCTTCACCCGCACCATGGCGATCAGGTCGTACGTCCCGGTGACGGAGAAGACCTCGCTGATGTTCTCCAGCGAAGCGATCTGCTCCGCGATCTCGGGGATCCGGTCCACGCTGGTCTTGATGAGGACGATCGCGGTGATCACGGTTGGTTCTCTCCCTCGGACGCCGGAGCCGGTGCGGGCCTCACTCTAGTCGTACGGCCGAACCGGACCCAGGCGTAGCCGAAGCCCAGGCCGAAGCCCACCAGGTGGGCCAGGTACGCCACCTCCGGCCCCTGGGACTCCCGCCCGGCGGCCAGCCACTGCAGGGCCGCCCAGAACGGCAGCACGATCCACGCCGGGAAGCGCACCGGCAGGAAGAACAGGAAGGGCAGGAGACTGGTCACGCGCGCCCGGGGGAACAGGTACAGGAACGCGCCGAGGACCGCCGAGATCGCCCCGGAGGCACCGACCAGGGACTGCTCGGAGTCCGCGTTGGCGGCGGCGTAGCCCAGCAGCGCCAGGTAGCCGCAGCCGACGTAGAACAGGGTGAACCGCACACGGCCCATCCCTTCCTCGGTCATCGCCCCGAAGACGTAGAGGAAGAGCATGTTGCCGAGCAGGTGCACCCAGCTGCCGTGGACGAAGAGCGCCGTGGCCGGGGTGAGGACGGCGGCCGGGGACCCCTCGAACAGTTCTGCGGGGATCACGCCCCAGCGCCGGAAATAGGCGCGCTGCGCGATGAGCAGCTCGTCGCCGGTGCCGTACGCCGGATTCAGCCCCGCGGCCGGGGAGAGCACGAAGAGCAGGCAGCACAGGGCGATCAGTCCGTACGTCACCGGCGCCGACGGCCCCCTGGCCGGTCTGCCCGCCCTGCCGGAGGCGAGCCGGGCTCTGGAAAACACCGCGCTCCACTTGCTGATCATGAACACAGAGCATGACGTACCGGGACGCAAGCCGACAGATCGCCTCGCCGCCGTGGACGGGCGGGCGACGAGGACCCGCCAGGCCGTAGGGTTACGAGCCATACGCACCGGGGAGACCGATGCGTCACGGACACTAGAAGGAAAGCGAACAGTCACGATGACGGTTCCCCTGCCGACCGCCACGACGCGGTGGCGCTGCACCCTCTGCGGCAACCTCACACGCTTCGACGTGACCCGCTCGTCGAAGGTCGTCGAGTACGTCCACCTCGACCTGGCCGGTGAGCCGAAGGTCGAGGAGCGCGAGGTGCTCAGTGAGACCATCGAGTCGGTGCGCTGCCGCTGGTGCAACGCCGTGGACCAGGTGGAACTCGTGGACAGGCCGGGTGCCGGCTCCTGAGGGGGGCCGGCCCCGCACAGGCATTGGGGTGTGAGGGATGGTGGAGACACAAGGCGGGGGGCCGGGCGACGGCGCCGCTGAGGTGCTCGACCGTCCGCTGCCCGACGGTGTGCGCCGCAGGGTCGTCCAGATCGTCTCGGACGGCTTCGGCTCGCTGACCGTCACCGAGCTGCCCACGCAGCTGAGGCAGTACGCCCGGTTCGCCCCGAACCGCCGGGCCAAGTTCGCCGGCAACGCCATGGCCGCGGCGCTGGAGACCGACCCGCTGTTCCGGCAGCGCATCGGGGAGAAGCTCAGAGAGGCCCAGCCGGAACTGGCCGGCGCCCTGGACTCCGGCTCCCCGCCTCCGGCCGCGGACCCGCTCGACGTGGCGGCCGCGGCCTATGTTCTGCGGCCGGTCGGCTGGGTGAAGCTGGTGACCGCCGCCGGCGAGGAGGCCCTGCGCGCGGACGCCGAGCGCGCCGACGAGGAGACCCGGGCGGAGCTGGAGCGGCTGCGGGCCGAGCTCGCCCGGGCCCGGGAGCACACCAAGGCCGAGACCGAGCGGCTGCGCGGGGAGCTGGAATCGGCCAAGAGGGAAGCGGAATCCCTGCACCGCAAACTGCGCGCCGCCCTCAGTGACGTCAAGCGCGGCGAGGCCGCGCTGCGCAAGGTCCAGGGCGAGATGGAGGCCGTCCGCGCCGAGGGGCAGGCCCAGGTGTCGGCGGCCGAGAGCGAGACCCGGCGGCTCAAGGCGCGGCTCGGCGAGACCGAGGCGGCCCTGGAGGCCGCGCGCCGGGCCGCCCGCGAGGGACGCAGCGTCGAGGACATGCGGGTGCGGCTGCTGTTGGACACCGTGCTGGACGCGGCCCAGGGGCTGCGCCGCGAGCTCGCGCTGCCGCCGGTGTCGATGCGGCCGGCCGAGACCGTGGACGCCGTCGAGCCGGGCCGGATGACCCCGAAGGACATCGCCGCCCGCGCCCTGTCCGAGGACGACCCGGCCATCCTCGACCAGTTGCTCGCGCTGCCGCAGGCCCATCTCGTCGTCGACGGCTACAACGTCACCAAGACCGGCTATCCGCAGATGCCGCTGGAGAAGCAGCGCCTGAGGCTGCTCGGCCAGCTCGCGCAGCTCGCCGCGCAGTCCGGCGCCGAGGTGACGTGCGTCTTCGACGGGGCAGAGCTGGCCGCGCCGGTGCTGCTGGCGCCGCCGCGCGGGGTGCGGGTGCTGTTCTCCAAACCGGGCGTCACCGCCGACGAGTTGATCCGCCAGCTGGTGCGCGCCGAACCGCCCGGCCGACCGGTCATCGTCGCCTCCACCGACCGCGAGGTCGCCGACGGCGTGGCCCGCGCCGGCGCCCGCCCGGTCGCGTCGGCGGTACTCCTGAAGCGGTTCTCCAGGGCCTAGCCACGTCGGCCCCTGCGCCCCATGGGCGGTGTACGTCCCCGTCCGCAACGTACCGGCGGATTGCCCGAATTGACTCGCTTCCGGGGCAACGGAGCGTCAAATGTCTATCACGTCAGGTGAGTCATGTGTAAATAATGAGCTCGGTGAGGGGGATTTTGCAGCTGAGGATTTGATCTGATCACAGACGGGTCACTAGGGTCTGCCTCCGAACCTCCGCTCGGGTGTTCGCTCGCAAGGGGTGAGTGACGGCGGAGGGCACCGCCCACCGGTGTGTCGGTAGGCGGCTGGAGGAAGAAGGAGCTCGCCTCCGTGGCGTCCCACCGTCGTCCCAAGCAGCCGAGCCGCGCACGTGTGACCGTGCTGACCACCGCTGCCGCCGCTGCTGTCGCCCTTGGCTCGCAGGCCGCCAACGCCGCACCGAGCGAGAAGCCGAGCAAGGACGAGGTCAAGGCCAAGGTCGACAAGCTCTACGAAGAGGCGGAGCAGGCCACCGAGAAGTACAACGGGGCCAAGGAGAAGCAGGAGAAGCTCCAGAAGGAGATCTCCACCATCCAGGACAACGTCGCCCGTGGCCAGCAGGACCTCAACGAGTTGCGCGACAGCCTCGGTCTGGCGGCCGCGTCCCAGTACCGGACCGGCACCATCGACCCGTCCGTCCAGCTGTTCCTCTCCTCGGACCCGGACGACTACCTCGACAAGGCGTCCACCCTCGACCAGCTCAGCAGCCAGCAGGTCGAGGCGCTGAAGAAGGTCCAGGAGAAGCAGCGCGAGCTCGCCCAGGAGCGCGCCGAGGCCTCCGAGAAGCTCAAGGACCTCGCCTCCACCCGGGCCGAGCTCGGCAAGAAGAAGAAGGAAGTCCAGGGCAAGCTCGCCGCCGCGCAGAAGCTGCTCAACAGCCTCACCGCCCAGGAGAAGGCGGAGCTCGCCGCCGAGCAGGAGCGCGCCAGCCGGGCCAGCGAGCGCGACGCCCTCACCGCCGGCAAGGTCCCGCCGGGCTCCGGCCGGGCCGCCGCGGCCTACGCCGCCGCCCAGAGCAAGCTCGGCTCGCCGTACGTCTACGGCGCCACCGGCCCGTCCTCCTTCGACTGCTCGGGCCTGACCTCCTGGGCGTACGCCCAGGCCGGCGTCTCCATCCCGCGCACCTCCGAGGCGCAGTCCCAGATCGGCACCAGGATCTACTCGGTCAGCGACCTGAAGGTCGGCGACCTGGTGTTCTTCTTCAACGACCTGCACCACGTGGGCCTGTACGCGGGCAACGGGCAGATCATCCACGCCCCGCGCACCGGCACGGTCGTGCGGTACGAGTCGATGGACACCATCGGCGGTCCGTTCATGTGGGGCGTCCGCGTCTGACCCGAGGGAGTGCCGTCCCCCTCCCGGCGTCTCCAAGATCAGGACACCGTGTCCGCCGTCCGGGGGAATCCCCGCTCCGCACAGTGACCGCACGCCCCGCCGATGACCTGCGTCAGCGGCGGGGCGTCACCGTGTGTGCCCACGGCGGTCGTTGTCGGCACCCCACGGCGGGGCTACTGTCTGCCGCGTTTCCATGTCCGCCAGCGGAAGGAGAGCGGCTTCCCGTGGGGTCTCATCGCCGCCTTGCACCGTCCGGGTCCGACCGGGGCGCCAGTGCCGTCGTCGGCCTTCTGTCCATCGCGGCCGCCGCCCTGGGCGCCGTACCGGCGCAGGCCGCGCCGCTCGACGACACCCGTGCCGAGGTGGACCGTCTCCACGAGGAGGCCGAGAAGGCGACCGAGGCCTACAACAAGGCCGACGAGCGCACCGACGCGCTGCGCGAGCGGGTCGGCACCGCTCAGGACCGGATCGCCCGGCAGCAGGAGCGCATCAACACCATGCGGGACTCGCTCGGTTCCCTCGCCGGCGCCCAGTACCGCTCCGGCGGCATCGACCCCTCCCTGGCGCTGCTGTTCTCCGACGACCCGGACGACTACCTCGACAAGGCCTCCGTCCTGGGCCGGATCAACGCCCACCAGGCCGGCGAGCTGAACGACCTTCAGGCGGCCATGCGCGAACTCGCCCAGGAACGCGCCGAGGCGTCCCGCACCCTGCGCGAACTGGAGAAGAGCCGCAAGGCGGTCGCCGTCCACAAGAAGACCGTCGAGCGCAAACTCGCCCAGGCCCGGCAGCTGCTCAACTCCCTGCCCGACGAGGCGCGCGCCGCCTACGACCGCGCCACCCGCTCCGGCCGCGCCGACCTGCCCGGCCTCGGGGCCGTCGCCCCGGCCTCCGGCCGTGCGGCCGCCGCGATCGCCGCGGCCCGCTCCGCGCTCGGCAAGCCGTACGTCTGGGGCGCCAACGGCCCGAGCGGCTTCGACTGTTCGGGCCTGATGCAGTGGTCGTACGCGCAGGCCGGGGTCTGGCTGCCGCGCACCTCCCAGGCCCAGAGGTACGCCGGCCGGCAGGTCCCGCTGTCCGAGGCCCAGCCCGGTGACCTGGTCATCTACCGGTCCGACGCCAGCCATGTCGGGATGTACATGGGCAACGGCCAGGTGATCCACGCGCCCTACCCGGGTGCGCCGGTGCGCTATGACCCGGTCGGGATGATGCCGGTCTCGTCGGTCACCAGAGTCTGACCAAGAGCCCGGCCCGCCCGTACGATCGGAAACGTGGCTGGTCGAAGGCGGGCGTCGGGATCCGGAGTCGTCGCGCTGTGTCTGCTGCTCGTCTCCCTGGTCGCCTGCGGCGGGCGGTCCGCCGCCGACGGGGCCACCGCCGACGTGCGGCGGACACTGGACCGGCGGGCGGAGGCGGTCCTCGACCGCGACCGGGCCGCCTTCGCTGGGACGGGCGCGCTCAGCTGGTTCGACAACCTGAGCGCGGTCCCGCTCGCGGAGTGGTCCTACCGCCTGACCGCCCTGCACCGCACCGGAGACAGGGCCACCGCCGACGCCGAACTGCGCTACCGCGTCGAGGGATACGACAGGGCCCCGGTCACCGTCGGCCGGACCCTCACCCTGAGCCGGGGCGCGGACGGGCACTGGGACGTCGACACCGACCGGCCCGCCGAGAAGTCCGCCCAGCAACTGTGGGACCAGGGCCAGGTGGAGGTCGTACGCGGCGAGCGCAGCCTCGTCCTGGGCGTCGGGCAGTCCGACGCCACCCTGCACGGGTACGCGGATCTGGCCGACCGGGCCGTGCCCGCGGTGTCGGCGGCATGGGGGAGGGACTGGCCCCGGCGCGTCGTGGTTCTCGTACCGAAGTCGCTGGAGGGGATGGCGGGGCTGCTCGGCTCGCCCGCCTCCTCCTACCGCGGGATCGCGGCGGTCACCACCGGCGAGGTCGGCGCCCCGGCGCGGGCGCCCGCGGACCGGGTCATCGTCAACCCGGACGCGTTCGGGCTGCTCGGCACGCTCGGCAAGCAGGTCGTCCTCACCCACGAGGCCACCCACGTCGCCACCCGCGCCCACACCAGCCCCGCCACCCCGCTGTGGCTCTCCGAGGGCTACGCTGACTGGGTCGGCTACCGGGGCAGCGGGCGTACGCCGGCCCAGGCCGCGCCGGAGCTGGCCCGTGCGGTGAGCCAGGGGCGGGTGCCGGACCGGCTGCCGGAGGACGAGGACTTCGGCTTCTCCGGCGACGGGAACCGGCTCGCGCGGGCCTACGAGGGCGGCTGGATGGCCTGCCGGCTGATCGCCGAGCGCTGGGGAGAGGCCCGGCTGCGCGAGTTCTACCGGGCCGTCGGGGCGCACGAGAAGCGGGCCGGGGCGGTCGAGGACGCGCTGAGCGAGGTGCTCGGGACGACGCCCGAGGAGTTCACGGCGCAGTGGCGGGACTTTCTGCGGGCTCAACTCGGCTGACTCAGCAGGGAGATGGCCTCCCGCAGCCAGGCACGCTCGGCTTCGCCCGTCGCCCGCGCCACCCGCAGCATGCCCTGCCGGAACAAGTCGTCGGCCTCCTCCGCCCGTACGGGCCTGCCCTCCCGGTAGAAGAAGCTGCGGTTCTGCTGGCGGTGGCGGCCCCGTGGCTCATGGCCGCCTTCGGTGCCGGGCCCGCCGTCGCCCACCAGGGCGTGCTGTTCCTGCGCTACGTCGGGCCCTACCTCGTGGTGATGGCCTGCTGCATCGCGCTCGGCGGGGTCTTCGAGGGGAGCGGGGCCGCCCCGTTGCTGCTGCGCGTGACGCTGCTCGGCACGGTGGTCCAGCTCGCGCTGGCGTACGGCCTGACGGGGCTCGGCCTGCCCGGCGTGTGCCTCGCGCCGGCGCTGGCCATGGCGGTGCAGTGCGCGGTGGTGGGGGTGTTGTTCCGGCGGGCCCCGCGTCAGGAGGAGACGGGCGTCTCGCTGGTGCGGGCCGTCTGAGGGGGCAGGGGAGCCGGGCGGGTCCTGGGCGGTACCGTCGCGCGCCACAGTTCGCGGGCCGCGGTGACCGTGGCGGCCACCAGCAGGCCGTTGCGCACGACCAGGAGCGCGATGCCGAGCGGGTCGCTGGCCACCACGTGCGCGAACCAGACCGGGAACTCCAGCACCGTCACGAAGGCCGCCGCGAGGACCAGGGCGACCGGCAGCCGCATCCGGCTGGTACGGAAGCCCAGACACACCGCCGCCAGGCCGACCAGCCACACCATGTACTGGGGGCTGATCACCCGGCTCGTGGTCGTGAACATCAGCACCGCCACGAACGCCGCGTCGGCGACCGTGTGCGCCTCGAAGCGGGTGGCCAGCAGCCGCCACAGCAGCAGCCAGCCGAAGGCCGCCCCGGTCAGGAACAGCGCGCCCGTGCTCACCCAGTTCACGTACGGGCCGAGGAACTCCACCGAGCCGTAGTTGAGCAGCACCTCGCCGTCCCAGCCGTGGTGCCGGGCCACGTGGAAGACGAGCGCGCCCAGCGACTCCACCTCGGTGCCCCGGTCGCGCTGGAAGGTCAGGAACGCGAACGCGCCCGGCATGGCCACGGCGAACACGGCTGCCAGGCCGGCGCCGGTCACCGCGGCCGCCGCCCAGGAGCCGCGCCGCCGGACGCCGAGGAGCAGCAGCGCCGGCCACACCTTCAGCATCGCCCCGAAGGCCGCCAGCGCCCCCATCGCCCGGGGGTGCCGGGCACCGGCCAGCAGCGCGGCGATCGCCACCGCCGTGACCATCACGTCGTAGCGCGCGTACACGGTCGGGCCGAGCAGCGGGACGCCCGCCACCCACACCCAGGCGCCCCGCAGGGTCCGCTCCGGGCGGCGGCCCGCGTACAGCAGCAGGGCCAGGGCGGCCAGGTCGGCGAGACAGGCCAGGACGAAGAAGGCCGTCGCGTAGTCCAGGAACGGCAGCAGTCCGGGGGAGAGGATCGCCAGGGCCGCGGCCGGCGGGTACTGCCAGGTGACGTCGTCCAGCGGGAACGTTCCGGTGCGCAGGACGTCGTACCAGCCCTGGTAGATCACGGACACGTCGCTCGTGACGTCCGGGCCGGGGAAGACGTACACCTTGAGGACGAACAGCAGGAGCAGCAGTCTCGTCAGTCCCCAGGTGACCAGCAGCCAGTTCAGGGACCGCCTCGCGCCCGTCGTCTTCACGTGATCCCTGCCCCGTCCGCGTGCCGTCTTGATGGGGCCATGATGTCCCGGACCACCGTGTGCGTGCCATAAGGGCCGCCGCCCCAGGGTGGGCACGGCGGTTTCGGTAGGGTCGGCGGCGATGCACAAGACCCTGATCGTGACGAACGACTTCCCGCCCCGGCCGGGCGGCATCCAGGCGTTCCTGCACAACATGGCGCTGCGGCTGGACCCGGACCGGCTGGTCGTCTACGCCTCGACGTGGAAGCGGACCCGGGAGGGGATCGAGGCGAGTGCCGCCTTCGACGCCGAGCAGCCCTTCACCGTCGTACGCGACCGTACGACCATGCTGCTGCCGACCCCGCAGGCCACCCGGCGGGCCGTCGGGCTGCTGCGGGAGCACGGGTGCACGTCGGTGTGGTTCGGGGCGGCGGCGCCACTCGGGCTGATGGCACCGGCGCTACGGAAGGCCGGGGCCGAGCGGATCGTGGCCACCACCCACGGGCACGAGGCCGGATGGGCCCAGCTGCCCGCCGCGCGCCGGCTCCTGCGCCGGATCGGGGAGTCGACGGACACCATCACCTACCTCGGCGAGTACACGCGGTCCCGGATCGCCGCCGCGCTGACGCCCGAGGCCGCCGCGCGGATGGTGCAGCTGCCGCCCGGAGTCGACGAGAAGACCTTCCACCCGGAGTCGGGCGGCGACGAGATCCGGGCCCGGCTGGGACTCACCGACCGGCCGGTGGTCGTGTGCGTCTCGCGGCTGGTGCGGCGCAAGGGGCAGGACACGCTCATCCAGGCGATGCCCCGGATCCTGGCGGCCGAGCCGGACGCCGTGCTGCTGATCGTCGGCGGCGGGCCGTACGAGAAGGAGCTGCGGCGGCTCGCCCACGAGACGGGGGTCGCCGGTTCCGTACGGTTCACGGGCTCCGTGCCCTGGTCCGAGCTGCCCGCCCACTACGGCGCCGGGGACGTCTTCGCCATGCCGTGCCGGACGCGCCGGGGCGGGCTCGACGTCGAGGGACTCGGCATCGTCTACCTGGAGGCCTCCGCCACCGGGCTGCCCGTCGTCGCCGGGGACTCCGGCGGCGCACCCGACGCCGTCCTCGACGGGGAGACCGGCTGGGTCGTGCGCGGCGGCTCTCCCGAGCAGGCCGCCGACCGGATCGTCACGCTGCTCGGCGACGCCGAACTGCGCCGCCGGATGGGCGAGCGGGGGCGGGCCTGGGTCGAGGAGAAGTGGCGGTGGGATCTGCTGGCGGAGCGGCTGAAGTCCCTGTTGTAACGGTGGCACCGGGACGTGACCGGCCCGGTGGGCTCCCGGCAGGGAGGTGCCATGGGCGAGCACGGTCGGCGTGGGGACAGCGATGAGGTGGTCCGGCGCGCCGAGCAGGTGACGCGGTTCGGCTGGACCGCCGCCCAGAGCGCGGTGTCCGCCGCCATGGCCGGGAAACCGTTCGACCGGATCAACGCGGCCAACTCGACGATCTACCGGTACGACCTGTTCGGCTCGTCCAGCAGGGCCTTCCCCGACGACTGGGGGGCTCGTGCCCGGGTCGATCGGCGTGAACCCCTTCGTGACCGTCACGGCGCTCGCCGAAAGGACGATGGCGCGGGTCCTCGCCGAGGACACCGCGCCATGACCTTCGTGAAAGGTGCCGCTACTTCGCGTAGATCGCCTCGATCTCGTCCGCGTAGTCCTTCGCCACCACGTTCCGCTTCAGCTTCAGCGACGGCGTGAGGTGGCCGGACTCCTCCGTGAACTGGGAGGACAGAATGCGGAACTTCCGCACCGACTCCGCCTTCGACACCGCGGCGTTGCCGTCGTCGATCGCCGCCTGGATCGCCGCGAGCAGATCCGGGTCCTCGCGCAGCGACGCCGCGGTGGAGCCCGCCGGCTTGCCGTGCTCGGCGCACCAGCGTCCCAGGAACTCCTCGTCGAGGGTGACCAGCGCGCCCACGAACGGCCGCCCGTCACCGACCACCATGCACTCCGCGACCAGCGCGTGCGCGCGGATCCGGTCCTCGATCACGGCCGGGGCGACGTTCTTGCCGCCCGCGGTGACGATGATCTCCTTCTTGCGGCCGGTGATCCTGAGGTAGCCGTCCTCGTCGAGGGTGCCGATGTCCCCGGTGTGGAACCAGCCGTCGGCCAGCGCCTCCTCGGTCGCGCCGGGGTTGTTCCAGTACTCCTTGAACAGGTGCTCGCCGTGCAGCAGCACCTCGCCGTCGTCGGCTATGCGGACCACCGAGCCGGGCAGCGGCTGGCCGACCGTGCCGATCTTCTGCCGGTCCCAGGGGTTGAACGCGGTGGCCGCGCAGGACTCGGTCAGGCCGTAGCCCTCCAGGACCGTGAAGCCGATGCCGCGGAAGAAGTGACCGAGGCGCTCGCCGAGCGGGGCGCCGCCGGAGATGGCGTACTCGCCGCGGCCGCCGAGCACCGCGCGCAGCTTGCTGTAGACGAGCTTGTCGAACGCCTTGTGCTTGATCTTCAGGCCGAGGGACGGGCCCGAAGGGGTGTCCAGTGCCTTGCTGTAGGCGATGGCCGTGTCCGCCGCCTTGTCGAAGATCTTGCCCTTGCCGTCGGCCTGCGCCTTGGCGCGCGCCGAGTTGTAGACCTTCTCGAAGACGCGCGGCACGCCGAGGATCAGCGTGGGCCGGAACGTGGCCAGCTCGTCGGTGAGGTTCTTGATGTCCGGGACGCAGCCCAGCTTGATCGGCGCCATCATCGGCGCGATCTGCACCAGCCGTCCGAAGACGTGCGCGAGCGGCAGGAAGAGCAGGACGGAACACTCGCCGGTGCGGAACAGCGGGCGCAGCCGCTCCACGATGTTGCCGCACTCGGCGAAGAAGCTGCGGTGGGTGAGCACACAGCCCTTGGGGCGGCCGGTGGTGCCCGAGGTGTAGACGATCGTCGCCGGGTCGTCGGCCTTGGCGATGTTGCTGCGCTCCTCGACCGTCTCGTCGGTGACGTCCTGGCCGAGGCGCCCGAGCTCCTCGACGGCACCGGCCTCGATCTGCCACACGTGCTTCAGGGCGGGCAGCCGGTCGCGGACCGACTCGACGGCGGCCGCGTGCGTGTCCATCTCGACGAGGCAGGCGGTCGCGCCCGAGTCGCCGAGGATCCACTGCACCTGCTCCGCCGAACTGGTCTCGTACACCGGCACGGTGACCGCGCCCGCGCTCCAGATCGCGAAGTCCAGCAGGGTCCACTCGTAGCGGGTGCGGCTCATCAGGCCCACCCGGTCGCCGGGCTGGACACCGGCGGCGATCAGGCCCTTGGCGGCCGACCGCACCTCGGCGAGGAAGGCGGTGGCCGTCACGTCCTGCCAGGTGCCGCCGGCCTTGCGGGCGATGACGGCGACGTCCGGGTGCTGCGCGGCGTTTCTGCGGACGATGTCGGTCAGATTCCCGTCCGCAGGGACCTCGTACAAAGCCGGAAGGCTGAACTCGCGCAAGACTGCTGCTCCTCATAGGGCGCCGGCGCCACGACGTTGTGTGATGCGACGATGCGGTCCAAGGCTCGGGCAAGTGCTCCGGGATTCACATGTCGATTCACATGTTGAAAACCTGAGCACGACTGGACTGCCCGGACGTTACCCGCCGGTATGGCTTCTTCGACAGGGGTTCCCGGCGAGATGTTCGCTGCGTCACACAGATGGGTGTTGCTTCGCGCACAGTAGTCCAGGGCCTCGAAAACTGGCCAGTAACCGCAGGGCCCGACGGCACTGTTCACGTATGCCGCACACACTTACCCTTGATCGTCATGGCACCCACATCGGCCGGTAACCGCAGGACGCGCGCCCATCGCGTACACGTCGTCAGCGACGTGCACGGCAACGCCCGTGACCTGGCCAGAGCCGGCGAGGGCGCCGACGCGCTGATCTGCCTGGGCGACCTCGTCCTCTTCCTCGACTACGCCGACCACTCGCGCGGCATCTTCCCCGACCTGTTCGGCGTCGAGAATGCCGACCGCATCGTCGAACTGCGCACCGCCCGCCGCTTCGCGGAGGCCCGCGAGTTCGGCGCCCGGCTGTGGGCCGGAATCGGTCAGGACCGGTCCGCCGTGATCGAGAAGGCCGTGCGCAGGCAGTACGCCGAGATGTTCGCCGCGTTCCCGACCCCGACGTACGCCACCTACGGCAATGTCGACATGCCGCCCTTGTGGCGGGAGTACGCCAGCCCCGGCACGACCGTCCTCGACGGGGAGCGCGTGGAGATCGGCGGCTGGGTGTTCGGCTTCGTCGGCGGCGGCCTGCGGACACCGATGCGCACACCGTACGAGATCAGCGACGAGGAGTACGCGGCGAAGATCGAGGCCGTGGGGGAGGTGGACGTGCTCTGCACCCACATCCCGCCCGAGGTGCCCGAGCTGGTGTACGACACGGTGGCGCGGCGTTTCGAGCGGGGCAGCCAGGCGCTGCTGGACGCGATCCGCCGCACGCGGCCCCGCTATGCACTGTTCGGGCACGTGCACCAGCCGCTGGTGCGGCGCATGCGGATCGGGGCGACGGAGTGCGTCAACGTGGGGCACTTCGCGGGGACCGGGCGGCCCTGGGTTCTGGAATGGTGACGAACCGCAGGTGGGGTGACGTCGGCGCACCTCATGCGCGGTAGCCTTCACGCTGCACACACGTGAGGCTTCGCGCTGCACACGCGTGCGTACGACCTCTTACCGGCCCGCATCTGGAGGAGCCACGGCGATGGCGGAACACACCAGCTCGAGCATCACGATCGAGGCGGCACCGGCCGATGTCATGGGGGTGATCTCCGACTTCGCCCGCTATCCCGAGTGGACCGGCGAGGTGAAGGAGGCCGAGGTCCTCAAGACCGACGACCAGGGCCGCGCCGAGCAGGTGCGCCTCGTCATGGACGCCGGGGCCATCAAGGACGACCAGGTCCTCGCGTACACCTGGACCAGCCAGAACGAGGTCTCCTGGACGCTGGTGAAGTCCCAGATGCTGCGGTCGCTGGACGGGTCGTACATCCTCGAGCCGGCGGGGGCGGGCGCCACCGCGGTGACGTACCGGCTGACGGTGGACGTCAAGATCCCGATGCTGGGGATGATCAAGCGGAAGGCCGAGAAGGTCATCATCGACCGGGCGCTCGCGGGGTTGAAGAAGCGGGTGGAGTCGGGGCGGTAGGCGGTAGGTGGCTGGCCGCGGGTGCGTGGGGGTTCGGCGCACAGAGTTTCCCCCCACCCGTTCGGTCGGCCCAGCCGCGGGCCGGGCTGCGCACCCGACCCGCCACCGGCACCAGCGCCGGGCACCTCGTCGGCGCCGGGTAGCGTTCACCTCCATGCGCACCATCCTGATCACGGGCCCAGGCGGCAGCGGCCGTACCACCATCGCCGCCGCCACCGCGCTCACCGCCGCCCGTGAGGGCACCCGCACCCTCGTCCTGAGCGCCGACCGCGCGGACACCCTGGGTGCGGTGCTGGGAACCAGCACGGGTACGCGACCGACCGGCGTCGCCCCGCACCTCACCACCTGGCGCCCCGACCCCACCGCCGCCTTCCGCGAGGACCTCGCCGCCTTCCAGGACCGCGCCACCGCCGCCCTGGATCTCCTCGGCGCCTCCCGTCTCGACCCCGAGGAGCTCACCCCGCTCCCCGGCGCCGAGGAACTCGCCCTGCTGCGCGCCCTGCGGGATGCGGCGCTGTCGGAGGCGTACGACCTCCTCGTCGTCGACCTGCCGCCCGCCCCGCAGGCCCTCGCCCTCCTCGCCCTCCCCGAGGAACTGCGCCGCTACCTGCGCCGCCTGCTCCCGCCCGAACGGCAGGCCGCCCGCGCCCTGCGTCCCGTACTGGGCCGGCTCGCCGGCGTGCCCATGCCGGCGGAGTGGCTCTACGAGACGGCCGCCCGCTGGGACGTGGAGCTCGCCGCCGTCGAGGCGGTCGTCGCCGACCGCGACACCGTCGTACGGCTGGTCGCCGAACCCGGCCCGGCCGGCACCGACACCGTCCGCACCGCCACCCTCGGCCTCGCCCTGCGCGGCCTGGCCGCCGAGAGCCTGGTCGCCAACCGGGTCCTGCCCGACGTCGTCCCGGACAGCTGGCTCGCCGGGCCCGTCGCCCAGCAGCGCAAGGCCCTGGAGGAGTGGCAGCTGGCGTACGACGTACGACCCGTCCCGCACCTCGGACGTGACCCACGCGGCACCGACGACCTCGCCGCGCTCGCCGTGCCCGGCGTCAACCAGACCGTGTCCCCGGTCGAGTGGCCCGTCACCGACCGGCTCGCCGAGGACGGCGTGCTCGTCTGGCACCTCCCGCTGCCCGGCGCCGTACGGGACGAACTGGACCTCGTCCGGCGCGGCGACGAACTCGTCGTCACCGCCGGGCCGTTCCGCCGCATCGTCCCGCTGCCCTCCGCCCTGCGCCGCTGCACCGTCGACGGGGCGGCGCTGCGCGAAGGCGAGCTGCGCATCCGGTTCGCGCCGGATCCGGAGCTGTGGCCGCGTACCCGATGACGACGGCGCGCGGCCATGACGACGGCGCGCGGCCATGAAGTCGGCGCACCCTGTGAACCCGGTACGCCCGTTCGGGTAACGTCGTAGGGACGAACCGTAGTCAGGAGTCCGTCATGAGCGAAGAGCTCCCCCCGTCCGACGCCGAGCGCGAGGCGATCGACGAGGTGCGGGCGACCGACGCCGACGCCTGGGCGACCGCGTGCGCCGAGGACCTGGAGGCGGAGAATGCCCGCCGCCGCGCCCAGTACGGACCGCCCCCGGGCTCGGCCGCCGAGGAACTGAAGAAGCTCGTCGACACCGTCGCCGACAAGCTGGCCGGGCTGCAGTCGCCGCTGTTCGGCGCGGTCGCCGGGCCCGCCGCCCAGCAGGTGGTGCGGCAGGTCGTCGAGCAGGCCAAGGCCGCCGTCGAACCCGTCATCGAGCGCAACCCGGATGTCTTCGACCACCTCGCGGCGGCCGGCAACGAACTGCTCGCCGCCTACCGCTCCGCCGTCCAGGCCCAGGAAAAGCGCTGGACGAGCCGCGAGCGGGACGCGAGCGACCTGGACGGCCGCGACCCCGGCGACGGAACCGGCCCAGGGGAACGCATCGACCTGGACTGACGCCCCACGGCGCCCTCCTGACGCCGCATGGCGCCCTCGTGACGTCCGCAGGCCCGTCCGCCGGGCGGACGACGGAAATTCGACGGCAGGGCCTCGGGTACCGTTGGCCGTAGCGGGGCTCGACCGAAACTGAGGGATTCATGGGACTCACCATCGGCGTCGACATCGGCGGCACGAAGATCGCGGCCGGCGTGGTCGACGAGGAAGGCAACATCCTCTCGACCCACAAGGTGCCGACCCCGGGCACGCCTGAGGGCATCGTGGACGCCATCGCCTCGGCGGTGGAAGGCGCACGCGTCGGGCACGACATCGTCGGCGTGGGCATCGGCGCGGCCGGCTACGTGAACCGGCAGCGCTCCGAGGTCTACTTCGCGCCCAACATCCACTGGCGCAACGAGCCGCTCAAGGAGAAGGTCGAGGCCCGCGTGGGCCTCCCGGTGGTCGTCGAGAACGACGCGAACGCCGCGGCGTGGGGCGAGTACAAGTTCGGCGCCGGCAAGGGCCACCGCAACGTCATCTGCATCACGCTCGGCACCGGCCTCGGCGGCGGCATCATCATCGGCAACAAGCTGCGCCGCGGGCACTTCGGCGTGGCCGCCGAGTTCGGCCACATCCGCATGGTGCCGGACGGCCTGCTGTGCGGCTGCGGCTCGCAGGGCTGCTGGGAGCAGTACGCGTCGGGCCGGGCACTGGTGAGGTACGCCAAGCAGCGCGCCAACGCCACCCCCGAGAACGCCGAGATCCTGCTCGGCATGGGTGACGGCACCCCCGACGGCATCGAGGGCAAGCACATCTCCATGGCCGCCCGCCAGGGCTGCCCGGTGGCCGTCGACTCCTACCGCGAGCTGGCCCGCTGGGTCGGCGCGGGCCTCGCCGACCTGGCCTCCCTCTTCGACCCCTCCGCCTTCATCGTCGGCGGCGGCCTGTCCGACGAGGGCGAACTGGTCCTGGAGCCGATCCGCAAGTCCTACAAGCGCTGGCTGGTCGGCGGCAACTGGCGCCCGGTGGCCGAGGTCCGCGCAGCAGAGCTCGGCAACAAGGCGGGCCTGGTCGGCGCAGCGGACCTGGCCCGAGAGCCCGACCCGATCATGTAGCTCTCCTTTTTGCGCCCGAGGGTGCGGGCCTCCAGGGGCGCGGGGAACTGCGCGACAAGCCATCCACCACCTGCAGTCGCACACGAACCTCGCGCCCCGGGTTCTTGGACGGCCCAGCCCCGCTGCGTCATAAATTGACGGCATGCCAACACCCCCACCGCTCCCGGACTCCCGCACCGAAGCCAACGGTTCAGCCGTCATCCGCGTCCTCAGCTACAACATCCGCTCGATGCGCGACGACACCACCGCCCTCGCCCGGGTGATCCGCGCCTGCGCCCCCGACCTGGTCCTCGTCCAGGAGGCCCCCCGGTTCTTCCGCTGGCGCAAGAAGCTCGCCCGGCTGGCCCGCGCCGCCGACCTGGTGATCCTCACCGGCGGTGCCACGGCCGCCGGCCCGGCCATCCTCTGCTCGCTGCGGGCCACCGTCGAACGCACCGAGGACGTACTCCTGCCGCTCACCCCCGGCCTGCACCGACGCGGCTTCGCCACCGCCGTCGTACGGTTCGCCGGGGCCCGGCTCGGCGTGCTCAGCTGTCACCTGAGCCTGCAGGGCGACGAGCGGTACGAGCAGGGCGGCATGCTCCTCGACCGGCTGGCCGGGCTGGGCGTGGAGCACGCGGTCGCGGGCGGCGACCTGAACGAGCGCCCGGACGGCCGCACCTTCCGGCGCCTGGCCGACGGCCTCCAGGACTGCTGGGCGGTGGCGCCCTGGGGCGGCGAACACACCTGGACGCCCGCCGACCCCTACCAGCGCATCGACGCGATCTTCGCGACCAAGGGCATCGAGGTGCTGGGCTGCGGAGTGCCCCTCGGGCAGCCCGGCGTGCGCGAGAGCGACCTGAGGGCGGCCACGGACCATCTCCCGGTCCTGGCCGCCCTCAGGGTCCCGGCGTCGTAGGAGCCGGCTCAGACCACTGCCAGGAGCCCGGCAGGAGGGGCCGGCTCAGACCACCGCCAGGGTCCCGGCGTCCTGAGGCCGGCTCAGACCACCGCGCCCCGGCCCGGATCGTCGTCCTCCTCGTCGCCCGGCCTCATCCGCATCACCAGCGTGGCGATCCCGCCGAGGAAGCCGCCGATGCACAGCGTGGTCAGCCACCAGGTCATGTCCCAGCCCAGCAGGACCGCCAGCAGAAGCAGCACCGGCCCGCCGAGCACCCCGAGCCAGGCGAACTTGGCGGTGGCGTCGGCCTCCGGCAGCGGTGGCGGCTCCGGCGGCACGAAGTGCCCCTCGTCGTCCTCGTCGAAGTCGTCGTCGGACGCCTCGGGCGCGCTGTAGTCGCGCGGGCCGACGCCGGGCGCGAAGGCAACGGAGCTGCCCAGCGGCTGGGCCGCGGCGGGCTTGTCCTCCCTGCCCCCCTTGCTCTTTTCCCCTTTGTCCTGTTCGTTCTGCTTGCCGGTGTCCGTGTCCTTGCCGGTGTCCGTGTCCCGCTCGGCGGCGTCGGGCCTGTCGTCGTTGGTCTCGGCCTCCAGCAGCGCCAGGTCCTCGACGGACTTGAACGGCTTGGCGCCCGGCGGGTCCGGCGGTTCCTCCCCGTACCCGGCGACGATCGCCGCCCAGGCGGCCTCCTCGTCGAACGGGACGCCCTTCTCCTCCGGCTCGCGGTCCTCGCGGTCGGAATCGTGCTCAGCCACCTGCGGTCGTCCCTTCCTTGCCGAGAGCGGGCTCTGTGCCGAAGCCGGGTGCGAGCCGGCCGATGAACGCGAGGCTCTCCTCGAAGATCCGGTCCGCGTCATGGTCCAACGTGGCGACGTGGTAGCTCTGTTCCAGCAGGACCTCCGTCACGTCCGTCGAGGAGACCCGGCTGAGGATACGGGCCGAGTCGGCCGGCGGCACCACATGGTCGCGGGGGCTGCGCAGAAGCAGCAGCGGCTGGGTGACCTGCGGCAGCTCGCGGTCGACGAGACGGAAGAAGGCCCGCAGGGAGTGCGCCGCGTGCAGCGGCACCCGGTCGTAGCCCAGTTCCGTGCTCGACGGCTTCGCGATGTCGTTCGCGATGCCCCGCGCCGTGGGCACCACGTGCCGGACCACCGGAAGGGCGTGCGCGGCCAGGCCGTGCACCTTGTTCGCCGGGTTGACGAGCATGACGCCGCCGACCGCGCTCCCGTGCCGCGCGGCCAGCCGCAGGGCGAGCGCCCCGCCCATGGACAGCCCGCCCACGAACACCGTCGCGCAGCGCTCGCGCAGGACGCGCAGCTCGCGGTCCACCTCCGCGTACCAGTCCTGCCAGCCGGTGAGCCGCAGGTCCTCCCAGCGCGTGCCGTGCCCGGGCAGCAGCGGCAGCGAGACGGTCAGACCGCGCTCGGCGAGATGCTCCGCCCAGGGGCGCAGCGACTGCGGCGAACCGGTGAACCCGTGGCAGAGGAGGACGGCGACCTCCCCGCCCTCGTGGCGCAGCGGCTCGGCTCCGGCGAGGAGCGGCACCTTCGGCCTCCTGTCGGTGAAAGGGACTTCCTCAGACTTCCTGAAAGCACGTTCTGCATGGACCCGTCGTGTGCCCGACCGGGCCGGCACGTCTTCGCGGGACCTTCACCGTACGCGACCGCACTGACACCGACCAGGGCCGTCGGCGCCTTTGACAGCGCACCGGGATAAGGTTGATCGACGGACACAGGAGGCACTCGGTTGTTGTACGGCGCGATGAAGGTCACCGTCGGGGGGCCGCTGAAGCTCGCCTTCCGCCCCTGGGTGGAGGGCCTGGAGAACGTTCCCGCCGAGGGCCCCGCGATCCTGGCGAGCAACCACCTGTCGTTCTCCGACTCGTTCTTCCTGCCCGCCGTCCTCGACCGCAAGGTCACCTTCATCGCGAAGGCCGAGTACTTCACCACGCCCGGTGTGAAGGGCCGGCTGACGGCGGCCTTCTTCAAGGGCGTCGGCCAGCTCCCCGTGGACCGCTCCGGCGCGCGCGGCGCGGGCGAGGCCGCGATCAGGAGCGGCATCGAGGTGCTGGAGCGCGGTGAGCTGTTCGGCATCTACCCGGAGGGCACGCGCTCGCCCGACGGCCGCCTCTACCGCGGCAAACCCGGCGGCCTCGCGCGCGTGGCCCTCGCCACCGGTGCGCCCGTCATCCCGGTCGCCATGATCGACACGGAGAAGATCCAGCCGCCCGGCAAGATCATGCCGAAGCTGATGCGGCCGGGCATCCGCATCGGCAAGCCCCTGGACTTCAGCCGCTACCAGGGCATGGAGCACGACCGGTTCGTGCTGCGCGCGGTGACCGACGAGGTCATGTACGAGATCATGAAGCTCTCCGGCCAGGAGTACGTCGACATGTACGCGACCGCCATGAAGCGGCAGCTCGCGGACGCGGCGAAGGCCGAGAAGGAAGCGGAGAAGGCGGCGAAGGCCGCGCTCGCGCGGGCGGAGAAGGAACAGGCCGAGAAGGAGAAGGCCGCGAAGAAGCGGTCCGAGCCCTAGACGGGCTCCGGGGCGGGGCGGGAGCGAGCCGCGGGGTGCCGGTACGCGCACCCGGGGGCGAGCGGCCCCAGAGGGTGGGGGACATGACCAGGCGCGAAAAAGTCATGAGGATGTCGGTCGAGCAGCCGCTGTGGCGCGCGCTCGCCGCCTACCGGGTGCTCACGATGCTGTACGCGGTCGGGCTCTTCGCCACCGCCTACGACGAGTTCGCCCGCCCCTGGCTCGCCGTCGCCTACTTCGCCGTGCTGGCCGTCTGGACGCCGGCCACCCTGCCCCGGGTCGCGAACGCCGCCAGCTGCACCAAGCGGTTCCTGACCGCCGACCTCACCATCGCGCTCACCGGCATCCTGCTCACGCCCCTCGCCGACGCGCACGAGCGGGTCCAGGCGGGCGGCCCGACGCTGCCGTCGATATGGACGGCCGGATCCGTGCTGGCCTTCGCCATCAAGGGCGGCTGGCGCTGGGCGGCCCTCGCCTCCACGCTCGTCGCCGTCGCCAACCTGGTCGAACGCGGCAGCCCCGCCCGCGACACCGTGCACAACGTGATCCTCGTCTGGGTCGCCTCCATCGCCATCGGGTACGTCGTCGAGGTCGCCCGCGCCTCCGAACGCACCCTCGCCCGCGCCCTGGAGATCGAGGCCGCGACCAGGGAACGGGAGCGGCTCGCCCGGGACATCCACGACAGCGTGCTCCAGGTACTGGCCATGGTGAAGCGGCGCGGGACCGCGCTCGGCGGCGAGGCGGCCGAGCTGGGCCGGCTCGCCGGTGAGCAGGAGGTGGCGCTGCGCACCCTGGTCTCCGGCGGGCTGGTGCCCGTCTCCCGGGTGTCGGAGGACGCCGCGCAGGGGGCGGTCGTACGGGCCGTGGAGGAGGAGCCGGACGGCGACGAGCCCGTCGACCTGCGCGCGCTGCTCGCCCCGTACGCGGGGGCCGGCGTCAGCCTCGCCGAGCCCGGCGCGCCGGTGTTGCTGGCGCCGCTCGCCGCGCGGGAGGTGGCGGCGGCCGTCGGAGCCGCCCTGGACAACGTCCGCAAGCACGCCGGGGAGCACGCGCGCGCGTGGATTTTGGTCGAGGACGAGCCGGACGAGGTGATCGTCACCGTACGGGACGACGGCCCCGGCATCCCCGAGGGCCGGCTCGCCCAGGCCGAGGGCGAGGGACGGCTCGGCGTGGCCCTGTCGATCCGGGGCCGGCTGCGCGACCTGGGCGGCAGCGCGGAGCTGGTCTCGGTGCCCGGGCAGGGCACGGAAGTCGAACTGAAGGTACCGAAGGACGCGAACGACGTGGACGGGGCACGGGGGAAGGCGGAGAGCCGATGACGGACACCACTGAGGACCGGCGGGACCCGATCAAGGTCATGGTGGTCGACGACCACCCCATGTGGCGCGACGCCGTCGCCCGCGACCTGGCCGAGTCCGGCTTCGAGGTGGTCGCCACCGCCGGCGACGGCGACCAGGCGGTGCGCCGCGCCAGGGCCGCCGTACCCGACGTCCTGGTGCTCGACCTGAACCTGCCCGGCAAGCCCGGCGTGCAGGTCTGCAAGGAGGTCGTCGCCGCCAACCCGGCACTGCGGGTGCTGGTGCTGTCGGCGAGCGGCGAGCACGCCGACGTGCTGGAGGCGGTGAAGTCGGGCGCGACCGGCTATCTGCTGAAGTCGGCCTCGACCGAGGAACTCCAGGACGCGGTACGCCGTACGGCCGTCGGCGACCCGGTGTTCACGCCGGGGCTGGCGGGCCTGGTCCTCGGCGAGTACCGGCGCCTCGCCTCCGAACCGGCCCCGGCGCAGGACACCGGCGAACCCAAGGCGCCCCGGCTCACCGACCGTGAGACCGAGGTACTGCGCCTGGTCGCCAAGGGCCTGAGTTACAAGCAGATCGCCGAACGTCTCGTCATCTCCCACCGCACGGTGCAGAACCACGTCCAGAACACCCTCGGCAAGCTCCAGCTGCACAACCGCGTCGAGCTCGTCCGGTACGCGATAGAGCGCGGACTCGACGACGAGTGAATCCGGCGGGTGAAGCGGTGCGGTGACCCGTCTCACCGTTAGCGTGGCCTCAGCAGGACACCGCGGCGAAGGGACACACCCATGCGGGTCGGAGTACTGACCGGAGGCCGTGACTGCCCCGGCCTCAACGCCGTCATCCGGGCCATCGTCCGCAAGGGCGTGCAGGAGTACGGCTACGACTTCGTCGGCTTCCGGGACGGCTGGCTCGGGGCACTGGAGGGCGACGCCGTCCAGCTCGACATCCGCGCGGTGCGGGGCATCCTGCCGCGCGGCGGCACCATCCTCGGCTCCTCGCGCACCGATCCGCTGAAGCAGGAGGGCGGCGCGCGGCGCATCAATGAGAACCTCGCCCAACGGGAGATCGACGGGCTCATCGTGATCGGTGGTGCGGACACCCTGGGAGTGGCCGTCCGGCTGTGGCAGGAGCACGGCGTGCCGTGCGTCGGCGTGCCGAAGACGATCGACAACGACATGGCCGCCACGGACCGCACCCTCGGCTTCGACACCGCGGTCAACACCGCCACGGCGGCGATCGACCGGCTGCACACCACCGCCGAGTCCCACATGCGCGTGCTCGTCGTCGAGGTGATGGGGCGCAACGCCGGCTGGATCGCGGTCCACACGGGCCTGGCCGGCGGTGCGAACGTCATCCTCATCCCCGAGCAGCCCTTCGACCTCGATCAGGTGTGTACCTGGGTGACGTCCCGTTTCCGGGCCTCGTACGCCCCGATCGTGGTGGTCGCCGAGGGAGCCCGGCCGAAGGGCGGCGGCGACCTGGGGCTCCGGGGCGACACGCCGGACACCGCCGTACCGGTGCCCCTCTCGGGAATCGGCGACTGGCTCGCCAGGGAGATCGAGAAGCGCACCGGCAAGGAGGCCCGTACCACGGTCCTCGGGCATGTGCAGCGCGGTGGCTCGCCCAGCCCCTTCGACCGCTGGCTCGCCACCCGCTTCGGCCTGCACGCCATCGACTGCGTCCGCGACGGCGACTTCGGAACGATGGTCGCCCTGCGCGGCACGGACGTCGTCCGCGTCCCCCTCGCGGAGGCGACGACCCGGCTGAAGACGGTGGATCCCGAGCTCTATGAGGAGGTCGGGGTGTTCTTCGGCTGAGCCGACCTGCCCGGCCCGGACGGGAACGAGCTCGTGCCGCGCAGCCGACCCACCAACTCCCGCACGACCGCCGCGCCGTTCAGCGTCAGCACCGACTCAGGGTGGAACTGCACCCCGGCGACCGCGTTCATGGGCGCGCCTCCGGCACGACCCGGGCCCCGCAGCGCGTGCACCTCCCCGTTCGCGGCCCGGCTGACCTCGATCCCGTGCGCGGCGAGCTCGCCGGCGGCCTCGTCGTCGCAGCGCGCCACGAAACTGTTGTAGAAGCCGACGGTCTCCTGCCGCCCGAACAGGTCGATCACCGTCTGCGCGCCCTGGTACGGGACTTCCTTCCGTACGATGTCCAGCCCCAGCTCGGCCGCGATCAGCTCGTGCCCGAGGCACACCCCGAGGACGCCGTGCCGGTTAACGCGGACGACCTCGGCGGTGAGCTCCCGCAGGAACCGCATCTTGGGGTCGGCCACGTCACCGGGATCCCCCGGGCCGGGCCCCAGCACCACCGGCCCCTCGTGCGCGCGCACCGCCTCCCGCAGCCCGGGCTCGTCGTACCGCTGGACGGTGACGTCCAGCCCACTCGACCGCAGTACGTGCGCGAGCATCGCCGTGAAGGTGTCCTCCCCGTCGACGACCAGGGCGTGGCCTTCGAGGGCGTCCGACCGCTCCTGCATCCGCAGCCAGAACGGCGCCAGCGAGGCCCGGCGTCCGTCCAGCGCCGCCCGCACCCGGGGATCGTCGGCCAGCTTGGGCCGTACGGCCTCCTCGCGCGGACGCGAGGGACGTACGCCCAGCGCCGCCAGCACCCCCGCCGCCTTGGCGTGGGTCTCCGCGACCTCGCCCGCCGGATCCGAACCCCGCACCAGCGTGGCGCCGACCGGCACCCGCAGCCGCCCGGCCGCGTCGATGTCGGCGGTGCGGATGAGGATGGGGGAGTCGAGGGTCTGGGCCCCGCCCGAGTCCCTCCCCAGGAGCGCCAGCGCACCGGCGTAATAACCCCGGCCGCCCACCTCGTGCCGCTCGATGACCCGGCAGGCGTTCTGCACGGGCGAGCCGGTCACGGTCGCCGCGAACATGGTCTCCTTCAGCACCTCCCGGACATCCAGCGAGGACCGGCCGCGCAACTCGTACTCGGTGTGCGCGAGGTGCGCCATCTCCTTCAGGCGCGGCCCGACGACGACCCCGCCCATGTCGCCGACGGTGCACATCATCTTGAGCTCCTCGTCGACGACCATCGACAGCTCCTCGATCTCCTTGCCGTCGGCGAGGAAGTCCAGCAGGTGCTCAGGGGTCGGGCCCTCGGCGGGATAGCGGTACGTCCCGCTGATCGGGTTCATGACGACCGTCCCGCCCGACATCCGCACATGCACCTCGGGACTGGCACCGACCAGCGTCCGTCCACCCGTCTCCCGCCCCCGCCCTTCCAAGGAAGGCTCTTCGGGCCCTTTCTCATCTCCCGTGTGAACGACGAACGTCCAGTACGCGCCCCGCTCGCCCTCCAGCAGCCGCCGGAACAGCGCCAGCGCGTCGGCGCGCCCGAACCCCGGGATCTCACCCTCGTACGTCCGCCGGATCACGAAGTTCGCGCCCTCGCCCTGCCCGATCTCCTCCCGCAGCACGCGCCCGACGATCTCCGCGTACTCCTCGTCGGCCACGTCGAAGCCGCCGCCCTCGACCCGCACGGCGTGCCGGGGGAGCTGCGACAACGCGTCCGCGAGCGGAATGGCGTACGTCTCCTCGGGCGTCAGCACCAGCAGTGGCGTGCCGTCGTCGCGGACGTCGAAGCCGCGCTCGCTGATCTGCCGGAAGGGGACGAGCGCCAGGCCCGTCTCGGGCAGGTCGGCCAGTCGGTCGTACGTGCCGACCGGGCCGAGCAGGACCTCGACCAGGTCGTGGTCGTGGCCCGGGGTGCGGCGGCGGAGCAGGGCGAAGGGACGGGGGTCGTGCAGGAGCTGTGCCAGGTCCATGGTTCCTCTTCCGTACGGGTCGGGAGGAACGGCCCGGCTCCGGAGGACCCCGGAAAACGCGTAAGGCCGCCCCTCGGGCGGCCTTCGCGAAGTCGTGCGTACGCGCAGTCAGTGGGCCGCCGGATGAGCGGTCCACCACCAGTGGTACTGGGTCGAAAGCGCGAACATGCGACGCACCCTACCCCATGCCCGGCGCGCCCACAGGCCAGCGCGGGAGCGTCTCATCTGTCGAGCGGGGGGAAAACGGCTCGACACGACCCCGTAATGTGGTGGGCGTGACCGTGAACGCTAAGACCAGCGCGAGCGCTGGCAACACCTGGCGAAACCTGCCCGCGGCGCAGCAGCCCGAGTACCCCGACGCCGAGGCTCTGCGCGCAGTGATCGCGGACCTCGAGTCGTATCCGCCGCTCGTCTTCGCGGGCGAGTGCGACCAGCTGCGCGCCCGGATGGCGGCCGTCGCCAAGGGAGAGGCGTTCCTCCTCCAGGGCGGCGACTGCGCCGAGGCTTTCGACGCGGTGTCCGCCGACCACATCCGCAACAAGCTCAAGACCCTGCTCCAGATGGGCGCCGTGCTGACGTACGCCGCGTCCGTGCCCGTGGTGAAGGTGGGCCGGATCGCCGGCCAGTACTCCAAGCCGCGCTCCAAGCCGACCGAGACCCGCGACGGCGTGACCCTGCCCGTCTACCGGGGCGACTCCGTCAACGGCTTCGAGTTCACGCCCGAGTCCCGCATCCCGGACCCCGAGCGGCTCAAGCGCATGTACCACGCCTCGGCCTCCACGCTGAACCTGGTGCGCGCCTTCACCACCGGCGGTTACGCCGACCTGCGCCAGGTGCACGCCTGGAACCAGGACTTCGTGAAGTCGTCGCCGTCCGGGCAGCGCTACGAGCAGCTGGCGCGTGAGATCGACAACGCGCTGAACTTCATGCACGCCTGCGGGGCCGACCCGGAGGAGTTCAAGACCGTCGAGTTCTACTCCTCGCACGAGGCGCTGCTGCTCGACTACGAGTCGGCGCTCACGCGGGTCGACTCGCGCACCGGGCAGCTGTACGACGTGTCGGCGCACATGGTGTGGATCGGTGAGCGCACCCGGCAGCTGGACCACGCGCACATCGAGTTCGCCTCGCGGATCCGCAACCCGATCGGCATCAAGCTCGGCCCGACCACGACGGCCGAGGAGGCGCTGCAGTACATCGAGCGTCTGGACCCCGAGCGCGAGCCGGGCCGGCTGACCTTCATCGTCCGCATGGGCGCGGACAAGATCCGCGACCGGCTTCCCGAGCTGGTGGAGAAGGTCACGGCGTCGGGCGCGGTGGTGGCCTGGGTGACCGACCCGATGCACGGCAACACCTTCGAGGCGGCCTCCGGTCACAAGACCCGCCGCTTCGACGACGTGCTCGACGAGGTCAAGGGCTTCTTCGAGGTCCACAAGGCGCTGGGCACCCACCCGGGCGGCATCCATGTGGAGCTCACCGGTGACGACGTCACCGAGTGCGTGGGCGGCGGCGACGAGATCTTCGTCGACGACCTGCACCAGCGCTACGAGACGGCCTGCGACCCGCGCCTGAACCGCAGCCAGTCGCTGGACCTGGCGTTCCTCGTCGCCGAGATGTACAGGGACCAGTAACCGGATCGCCTGTTACCGGGACGTCGAGTGGGGCGCGGATCACATACGATCCGCGCCCCACATGACTTTTGCGGCTCCTGAGCGACGGGTAAGGTTAGGTTAGCCTCACCGATCAAGGGTCGGGACGGCGCGACCCAGATCCCGGCAGGAGGTGACCGCGTGTACGTCTGCAGTTGTTTCGGCATCACCGAGCAACAGGTCAAGCAGCACGCGGAGAATGGTGCCTGCACACCCCGGCAGATCGCCTCCGCCTGCAAGGCGGGCACGGACTGCGGGTCGTGCGTACGCCGGATCCAGGCCCTGCTGGGCAGGGGTGCGTGCCCGCGCCGTGAGCTGGCCGACCAGGGCAAGCCGGTGCTGGCCGGGCTGGAGGAAGCGGCCTAGCTCGGCTGCTCGATCTGCTGCGCGATGTACAGCGCCTCGCCGAGCTTGTCGATGAGCTCCAGCTGTGTGTCCAGGTAGTCGATGTGGTGTTCCTCGTCCTCGAGGATCGACTCGAAGAGGTTCGCGGACGTGATGTCGCCCTTGGCGCGCATCACCTCGATACCCCGCTTGAGGCGGTCGATCGCCTCCACCTCGATCTGCCGGTCGGCCTGGAACATCTCGGTGACCGTCTGGCCTACCCGTACGTGGAACAAACGCTGATAGTTGGGCAGGCCGTCCAGCATCAGAATGCGCTCGGTGATCTTGTCCGCGTGCTTCATCTCGTCGATGGACTCGTCACGCGTGTACTTGGCGAGTTTGGTCCAGCCTTTGTTGTCCTGGATCCGGTAGTGCAGCCAGTACTGGTTGATCGCGGTGAGCTCGCCGGTCAGCTGCTCGTTCAGGAATTCGAGGACCTCGGGGTCGCCCTGCATCGCAGAGGCTCCTTCCAAGCGGGGGAACTGGCAGGATGCGCCGCATGATTCCACCGGCGACGAAGATCGTCCAGTAAGTCTGCACTTAGTAAGTTAGGGCAGGCTTAGTTCTAGTTGTCATTGATTGCCCGAATGCGGGTGGGCCCGGTCCTGTGCATCCCCCGGGGTCTGTCAGGATGGAGTCATGGGTCAGCCGGTGGAACGTGAATCGGGAGAGGGCGGTTCAGGAGGAGCGGTGCGGTTCGAGCTTCCGCCGGGACAGCGAGTGCAGAAGGGCTGGCCGGTCACGCACTACGGGCCGGTGCCCAGGTTCCGGCCCGAGCGCTGGGAGTTCCGGGTCTTCGGCGCCACCGCCGACGGTGAGAAGCACTGCTGGACCCACGAGGAGTTCACGGCCCTGCCGTACACCACCGTCGTGGCCGATCTGCACTGCGTCACGAAGTACAGCATGCTCGGTGCCGAATGGGGCGGCATCCCGGCCCGGACGATCCTCGAGAAGGCTCCACCGGCACCCGGCGTCACCCATGTGATGGTGTGGGCGGAGTACGGCTTCAGCTCGAACATGCGGCTGTCCGACTTCGCCTCCGAGCACACGATCTTCGCCACCCACAAGGACGGCGAGCTGCTGACCGCGGAGCACGGCTTCCCGCTGCGCCTGATCGTCCCCCACCTGTACGCCTGGAAGGGCCCCAAATGGGTCCGCGGTGTGGAGTACATGACCGCCGACCGCCGCGGCTTCTGGGAGGAGCGCGGCTACCACAACATCGGCGACCCGTGGAAGGAACAGCGCTACTCGTACCAGGAGGAGCCCGGGGACGGCCCCGAGCTCTGACTCCTGGTGTTCCGCGTCAGCATTCCCTGAGCTTCTTCAGCCGCTCCACGTCCGCCGCGTGGCCCTCCTTGCCGCCGGGCGTCTCGATGATCAGCGGTACGCCCTCGGTCGCCGGGTGGGTCATCAGCGCCCGGAACGGGTCCTCGCCGATGTGGCCGGCGCCGATGTTCGCGTGCCGGTCCTTGTGGGCGCCGACCACGTCCTTGGAGTCGTTGGCGTGGATGAGCTTCAGCCGGCCCTCGCCGACCGTGTCCACCAGCAGGTCCAGCGTCTGGTGCATGCCGCTCGGCCCGGTCAGGTCGTGGCCCGCCGCGAAGACGTGGCAGGTGTCCAGGCACACGCCCAGCTTCGGATGGGCGTCCAGTGCCTCGAAGTAGGGACCGAAGTCCCAGGTCCGTGAGCACAGCGAGGCGCCCTGGCCCGCCGTCGACTCCAGCAGCAGGTACGGATCGTCGTCGTGGGTGAGCTCGTCCAGCAGCGGCAGCAGGTACTCCCGTACCTGCTTCAGCGCCACCGCCCTGTCCCGGCCGCCGGTCGCGCTGCCGGTGTGCACGACCACGCCCAGCGCGCCGATCTCCCGCCCGCGCCGCAGCGAGTGCCGCAGCGACTCCACCGACCGCTCGACCGTCGCCTCGGTGTGCGAGCCGAAGTTGATCAGGTACGGGGCGTGGACGTACGCCGGGATCGACTCCGCCTCGCACGCCGCGCGGAACGCCTCGTCCTGCTTCGGATTGCCGGCGGGTGTGGCCCAGCCACGCGGGTTGGCGACGAAGACCTGCACGGTCTCGGCCTGGAGGTCACGGGCGTAGGACAGGCCGACGGAGTGGAGACCGCCGGCCACGGGGACGTGGCCGCCGACGGGGTTGCGCGGGCGACCGGACTGCTGATGGTTCACCCGTTCAGGGTGTCATGGGGCCGGGCGCGGTCTGCCGGTGGATGGGGGTGGCGTGCGCCTCAGCGGATCTCGATCGTGATCGTCGATCCCTTGGGCGCGGTGTCCCCGCCCTCCACGGACTGGCCGTTGACGGTGTCGCCGAACAGGCCGAGCAGGCCGCGGTCCTCGTCGACCTGGAAGCCGGCGGCCTCCAGCTTCCGCTTGGCGTCGTCGACGCTGTCGCCGACCACGTCCGGGACCTCCACCATCTCCGGGCCCTTGGACAGCGTCAGGGTCACCGTGTCGCCCTCGGCGGCCTGGCTGCCGCCGCCCGGGGTCTGGCGGGCGACCTGGCCCTTGTCGTGCTCCGAGTTGACGCGTGCGGAGGCGATCTCCACCTTCAGGCCGGCGTTCTCCAGGTCGGCCCTGGCCTCGGCGAGGTCCTCGCCGGTCACGTCCGGCACGTCCACCGGGCTGCCCTTGCTGACGGTGAGCGCGACGGCCGAGCCCGCGCGCAGCTTCGTGCCGCCCGCGGGATCCGTGGAGATCACCAGACCCCGCGGCAGGTCCTCGCTGAACGCCCGCGTTACCATGCCCGGCTCCAGGCTCTCGTCCTTCAGCTCGGCCCGGGCCTTGTCCAGGCGCTTGCCCTCCAGGGCGGGCACCCGTACGGTCTGCGGCCCGTCGGAGATCGTGAGCGTCACCGAGTCGTTGCTGCGGATGCGCTCGCCCGCCGCCGGGTCCGTGCCGATGACCGTGCCCCGCCGCACGGTGTCGCTGTAGGCGTGCTCGACCTTGCCGACCTCGAGCCCGGCCGCCTCGAGCCGGTCCCGGGCCTGGGCCTCGGTCTTCTCCAGCAGCGGCGGGACCTTGGTGAACTGACCCGAGTTGATGTACCAGATGCCCGTACCGACGCCGAGCACCAGCAGGACGGCGGCGACGATCGCGAGCGGCCCGCGCCGGAGGCCGGAGCGGCGCCGGGGCGGCGGGGGCGGAGGCGTCGCCAGACGGCTGGTGCGGTTGAGGGCGGGGGCCTCGGCGTCGTCGTCCTCGTTCACGGGGAGCGGCCGGGGCATGGTCAGTGCGCGCGGGATGACGCTCGTACGGTCCTCGGCGATGTCGTGCTCCGCCGAGACCGCCTGCGGCGGCACCGCGTCCAGCTGGTCCGCGCTGAGCCGGCCGCGCGCCTCGCGGGCCTGCGCGAGCAGTGCCACCGCGTCGTGCGGGCGGACGTCCGGGGTGCGGGCGGTCGCCGAGGCGACCAGCTCGTCCAGCTCGTACGCCAGGCCGGGCGCGGTGGCCGAGGGCGGTGGCACGTCCTCGTGGAGGTGCTTGTAGAGGATCGTGGCGGGGGAGTCCCCGTCGTGCGGCTTCTCGCCCGTCAGCATCTCGAAGAGCATCACGCCGCACGCGTACACGTCGACACGCGGGTCGGCGGTGCCGTGCTCTATCTGCTCGGGTGCGAGGTACGCGACCGTGCCGAGCACGGTCCCGGTGGTGTTCGTCACCGTGTCCACGGCCCGGACGAGCCCGAAGTCGGCGACCTTGACCCGCCCGTCGTCCCCTATCAGGACGTTCTCCGGCTTCATGTCCCGGTGCACGAACCCGGCGCGGTGCGCGGCGCCGAGCGCGGCCAGGACCGGCTCCAGGATGTCCAGCGCGGCCCGCGGCTGCAGCGCCCCGCGCTCGCGCAGCACGTCGCGCAGGGTGCAGCCGGCGACGTACTCCATGGCGAGGTAGACGTACGGCCCGTCGGTCCCCTGGTCGAAGACCTGCACCACGTTGGGGTGGGCCAGCCGGGCCACCGACTTCGCCTCGCGGATGAACCGCTCGACGAATGAGCCGTCGGCCGCGAGGGTCGGGTGCATCACCTTGAGCGCGAGGACGCGGTCCAGACGGGTGTCCACGGCCCGGTAGACCGTGGCCATCCCGCCGACCGCGATCCGCGCGTCGACGCGATACCGGCCGTCGAGCAGCTGCCCGACCAGAGGGTCCTGAAGGGTCGTGTCCACGCAGGTGAGTGTACGAGCCGCCGCCGACAGCCCGCCCCTTCGGCCGGTATCGGGGCGGGACTGCAGCGCACCTGTGACTGTCGCGCGACGGGCGCGACAGGGCCTAGAAGGCGGGGCGCTCGGGATCGAGGTGTGCGCGGCCCTCCGTCGGGGAGGACGCCTCCGCGAAGTGGCGGCGCGGAATCCGCCCCGCCAGCCGGGCCAGCCGGCCCGCCTCCACCGCGTGCTTCATCGCCTCGGCCATCAGCACCGGCTCCTGCGCCCGCGTCACCGCCGAGGCGAGCATCACACCCGCGCACCCCAGTTCCATCGCCAGCGCCGCGTCCGACGCCGTACCGGCCCCCGCGTCCAGGATCACGGGCACGTGCGCGTGCTCCACGATCAGCTGGAAGTTGTGCGGGTTGCGGATGCCGAGCCCGGAGCCGATCGGTGAGCCGAGCGGCATGATCGCGGCGCAGCCCACGTCTTCCAGCTTCCGCGCCAGCACCGGGTCGTCGTTGGTGTACGGCAGGACCGTGAACCCGTCGTCGACCAGCGTCTCGGCCGCCTCCAGCAGCTCGATCGGGTCGGGCAGCAGGGTGCGCTCGTCGGCGATGACCTCCAGCTTGATCAGGTCGGTGCCGAGCGCCTCGCGCGCGAGACGGGCGGTGAGGACGGCTTCCCCGGCGGTGAAGCAGCCGGCCGTGTTGGGCAGCACGCGGATGCCGAGCTTGTCCAGCACGGACAGCACGGAACCGTGCACCGAGGGGTTCACGCGCCGCATCGCGACCGTGGTCAGCTCCGTCCCGGAGGCGACCAGCGCGCGCTCCAGCACGTCGAGGCTGGGCGCACCGCCCGTACCCATGATCAGGCGGGACGTGAAGGACGTACCGCCGAGGACAAACGGATCGTCGGCCACGGTTCAGCCTCCTTGGACGGCGGTGAGGACTTCCACGCGGTCCCCCTCGGAGAGGGGCGTGGACGACCACTGCGCGCGCGGGACGACGGTTTCGTTCAGGGCGGCGGCCACTCCGGAGGGCGCCGCGGTGAGGGTCTTCACGACGGTGTCGAGAGCCGTGCCGGGGCGGACCTCCCGGGGCTCCCCGTTGACGGAGATGGTGACCGAGACGCTCATGCGGGCTGCTCCGTGAGGACGGCGGTGCTGAAGCGCCGCGGGGTGAAGGGGCGGGCCTCGTCGGGGAGTTCACCGATGGTCAGGACGTGCGCCATGACGTCGCCGGTGACCGGTGTGAGCAGCACGCCGTTGCGGTAGTGCCCGGTGGCCAGCAGCAGTCCGTCCAGCTCGGTCGGGCCGAGCAGGGGCGCGTTGTCGGGGGAGCCGGGGCGCAGGCCGGCCCGGGTCTCGGTGAGCGGCAGCTCGGTGATGCCGGGGATCAGTTCGTGCGCGTCGCGCAGCAGCTCGTACACGCCGCCCGCGGTGACCGTCGTGTCCCAGCCCATCTCCTCGCTCGTCGCGCCGACGACGAGTTCGCCGCTCTCGCGCGGCACCAGGTAGACGTGGCTGCCGCGGACGACGGCCCGCACGGTCCGGCTCAGGAACGGCTGCCGGCCCGTTGGCATCGTCAGCCGTACGACCTGTCCCTTCACGGGCCGTACGGGCGGCAGGACGTCCTGCGGCACGCCCGCCAGGCGCCCGCTGAGGCTGCCCGCCGCGAGGACCACCTGCCCGGCGCCCAGCGCGGTGCCGTCGGCCGTGACGACACCCGCGGCCCGGTCATGCAGGACGGTGAGCCGCTCGGCCCACACCCGGTGGAAGACCACGCCCGCCCGCTCGCAGGCGGCCACCAGTGCTCCGGCCAGCCGCCGGGGGTCAATCTGGTGGTCGCCGTCGACCCGCAGCCCGCCGCGCACCCCCGGCGCGAGCATCGGCTCCAGGCGCCGGCACTCCCGCCCGGACAGCCACTGCGCGTCCAGCCCCGACTGCTGCTGCAGTGCGTGCAGTTCGCGCAGATGGGCCCGGTCGTCGGCGTCCAGCGCGACCGCGAGCGTGCCGCTGCGGCGGTAGCCGAGGTCGTGGCCGGTCAGGTCGGTGAGCTCGGCCGCGAAGTCCGGATAGCGGCGGGCCGATGCCAGATTGAGGCCCAGCAGGGTCTGCTCGCCGTAGTGCAGTTCCGTGACGGCGGCCAGCATCCCGGCCGCGACCTGCGCGGCACCGCCCCCTGGCTCGGGATCCACCACGGCCGTGGCCAGCCCGCGTTGCGCGGCCCGCCAGGCCGTGACCAGGCCGATGATTCCGCCCCCGACGACGAGGACGTCTGACGTACGCGTAGGCGACATGGGCGTCCAGCCCCTCCCTTCGCCGGCATGACCCGGATCAGGTTCGTACGGTCGGAGGCCGCCAGCCTCCCTCTCAGCCCGGTGCGTCCGGGCTCCCGCGAGTGCTTTACGTTGGCCACCCTAGCCCTTGGTTCCGCGCGTCTGTAAGGGAGCCTCAGCCCGTGGCACGTTCGCTCGACGGACTCGTCCTCGCCCCGGTGGCCGATCAAGCCCCAGGTCAGGTGGGTACACGCACCCGGTTCACGTACCACGAGAAGGACGGCGCGATCTGGGCCGAGTACGCGGGTGGCGACGTCGTACGCGGATACCTGGTGGGTACCCGGGAGGGGGACCGGCTGGACTTCCGGTACGTGCAGCTGAAGCAGGACGGCACGACCTCGTCGGGGCACTGCGTGTCGACGGTCGTGGAGCTGCCCGACGGGCGGGTGCGGCTGGAGGAGACCTGGGAGTGGGAGTCGCAGCAGGGCGGCGGGACCAGCGTTGTGGAGCAGGTCACGGCACATGAGCGCTGACTGACGACATGTCAGCTGACTATGGTGATCAGGTGAGCGAGCAGACGCAGGAACGGCGACCCGGACTGGGAGAGCCCGTGCCGCGGCGCGTGGTCGTGGCGGGCGCGGGCATGGCCGGCGTGCAGTCGGCGGTCGCCCTGCGGGAACAGGGCTTCACCGGCACCGTGACCCTCATCGGCGCCGAGCCCCACCAGCCCTACGACCGGCCGCCGTTGTCCAAGGCCGTGCTGCTCGGCAAGGCCGAGGGCTCCGCCTTCGACGTCGACTTCGAGGCGCTCGGCATCGAACTGCGGCTCGGCTGCGAGGTGCTGGGCGTGCGCCCGGACGCGCACGTGCTGGACACCTCCGACGGTCCCGTGCCCTACGACGTCCTGGTCGTCGCCACCGGAGCCGAACCGGTCCGGCTGCCGGGCGCGGAGGGCGTCCCCGGCGTGCACCTGCTGCGCACCCTGGACGACGCCGAACGGCTGCGGCCTGTGCTCGCCCGCCAGCACGACGTCGTGGTCGTCGGCGCTGGCTGGATCGGCGCGGAGTTCGCCACCGCCGCGCGCGAGGCGGGCTGTGCGGTGACCGTCGTGGAGGCCGCCGGCCGGCCGCTCGCGGGCGCGCTGCCCGCCGAGGTGGCCGCGCCGATGGCCGCCTGGTACGCCGATGCCGGCGCCGTGCTGCGCACGCACGCGCGCGTGGAGCGTGTCGAGCCGGGCGCGGTGATCCTGGACGACGGCTCCCGGCTGCCCGCGGGCGCGGTCGTCGTCGGCATCGGCGCCCGCCCGGCCACGGCCTGGCTGGCCGGCTCCGGGATCGAGCTCGGCACGTACGGCGAGGTGGTGGCCGACGAGCACCTGCGCACCTCGCTGCCGGACGTGTACGCGGTCGGCGACTGCGCCTCCTTCCCTTCCGGGCGGTACAGCGAGCGCCTGCTCGTCCACCACTGGGACAACGCCCTCCAGGGGCCGCGCACGGTGGCCGTGAACATCATCGGGCAGGCCACCGGCGAGACACCGGCGGTCTACGACCCGGTGCCGTACTTCTGGTCCGAGCAGTTCGGCCGTTTCGTCCAGTACGCCGGCCACCACGCGTCCGCCGACCGGACCCTGTGGCGCGGCGACCCCTCCGGACCGGCCTGGACGGTCTGCTGGCTCCGCGAGAACCGCCTGGTCGCCCTGCTCGCGGTGGGCCGCCCCCGGGACCTGGCCCAGGGGCGCCGCCTGATCGAGGCGGGCACGCCGATGAACCCGGAGCTGCTGGCGGATCCGGCCAGGCCGCTCAAGGCGGCGACGGCCTAGCACCTGTCCGGCGGGGCAGCCGCGTCCGCCCAGGTGGACCGGCCTGACTTCCGACTGTCAGTGGCGGATGGCAGGCTAGTTTCCGTGACCGAGATTGACGCAAAGATCGATGCTCTCGTCCCCGCCTGGCTCACCCTCCCCGACATCGCCGAAAAGCTCGGCGTCGAGGTGACGCGTGTGCGGCAGCTGGTCAAGGACGGCCAGCTCATCGCCGTACGCCGCGGTGAGAACCGCGCGCTGCACGTCCCCGCGGCCTTCATCGACGGGGACAAGGTCGTCAAGGGCCTGTCCGGAACCCTGACGCTCCTGCGGGACGACGGCTTCACGGTCGAAGAGATGCTGGAGTGGCTCTTCACCCCCGACCCGACCCTGCCCGGCACCCCCGCGCAGGCACTCAGCGAGAATCGCGGCACGGAGGTGAAGCGCCGCGCCCAGGCGCTCGCCGTCTGAACCAGACCCGACCGAACAACCGTCCGGCGTTGTGTGAGCAGGGCCGGACCTGAACAAACCGCCCGGTGTACGGGCCGCGGTCCATCGGGGTCACGGCCCCGGTGGACCACGGCCGCCGGCCGTCGGCTCCACCCGGGCCCGTGCGCCGGTGGCCTCGGGCCCTGCCGCGGCCCGTACGCCACCGTCAACGGCCCTGGTGGGCCCTGCCCACGTCACCGCCGACGGGGCCCTGGTGGGTCCTGCCTACGTCACGACGTACGGGCCTCGCCAGGCCGGTACGCCACCACAACGGCCCTTCCGGGGCCTGCCTCGCCAGGCCCGCCAAGGCCCGTACACCACGACAACCACGGGGGACACCCGCATGCCCGACACCGCCGACACCGTCTCCTCCGCACGCGCCCGGCTCGCCGACGCCCGTGTGTACCTCTGCACCGACGCGCGCAGGCGCCAGGGCGACCTCGCGGAGTTCCTGGACGCGGTCCTGGCGGGCGGGGTCGACATCGTGCAGCTGCGTGACAAGGGCATGGAGGCCGCCGAGGAGCTGGAGCACCTGCGCGTCTTCGCCGACGCCTGCGCCCGCCACGGCAAGCTCCTGGCGGTCAACGACCGCGCGGACGTCGCCCACGCCGCCGGTTCCGACGTCCTCCACCTCGGCCAGGGCGACCTCCCGGTCCCCGCGGCCCGCGCGATCCTCGGCGACGAGGTCCTGATCGGCCGCTCCACGCACGCCGAGTCCGAGGCCGCCGCGGCCGCCGCCCAGGACGGCGTGGACTACTTCTGCACGGGCCCCTGCTGGCCCACCCCCACCAAGCCGGGCCGCCACGCCCCCGGCCTCGACCTGGTCCGGTACACCGCCGGCCTCAGCACCGACCGACCCTGGTTCGCCATCGGCGGCATCGACCTGGGCAACCTCGACGAGGTCCTGGAAGCGGGCGCCCGCCGGGTCGTCGTCGTACGGGCGATCACGGAGGCGGACGACCCGGGCGCCGCGGCGGCGGAGTTCGCCAAGCGGCTGCGGCAGGCGTAGGTAACGGCTGCGGCAGGCGCAGGAGCGCCGGTTTGGCTCGGGTTTGTCCAAGGGGTGGACAACAGGGCGACAAAACGGGCAATTCTCCGTCGCCTGGTTGGGGGACCGCCGCCCCCTGACTAACCTGCCCGTATGGCCCTCGGAACCGCATCCACCAGGACTGATCGCGCACGCACCGTGCGTGACATGCTCGCCACCGGCAAGACGACGTACTCGTTCGAGTTCTGGGCTCCCAAGACGGAGAAGGGCGAGCGGAACCTGTGGAACGCGCTCCGCAGGGTCGAGGCCGTCGGCCCCGACTTCGTCTCCGTGACGTACGGCGCGGGCGGCTCCACCCGCGCGGGCACGGTGAAGGCCACCGAGCAGATCGCCGCCGACACCACCCTCACCCCGGTCGCGCACCTCACCGCGGTCGACCACTCCGTCGCCGAGCTGCGCAACATCATCGGCCAGTACGCCGATGCCGGGATCCGTAACATCCTCGCCGTGCGCGGCGACCCGCCCGGCGACCCGATGGGCGAGTGGATCCCGCATCCGCAGGGCCTGACCTACGCCGCCGAACTCGTCCGGCTCATCAGGGAGTCGGGCGACTTCTGCGTCGGTGTCGCGGCCTTCCCGGAGATGCACCCGCGCTCCGCCGACTGGGACACGGACGTCGCGCACTTCGTCGACAAGTGCCGGGCCGGCGCCGACTACGCGATCACGCAGATGTTCTTCCACCCGGAGTCCTATCTGCGCCTGCGTGACCGAGTCGACGCGGCCGGCTGCGAGACCCCGGTGATCCCCGAAGTGATGCCGGTGACCAGTGTGAAGATGCTGGAACGGTTGCCGAAGCTCAGTAACGCCTCGTTCCCGGACGTCCTGAAAGAGCGGATCCTCACAGCGAAGGACGATCCGGCGGCGGTACGCTCCATTGGCATCGAGTTCGCCACGGAGTTCTGTGCGCGGCTGCTGGCCGAGGGAGTGCCCGGGCTGCACTTCATCACGCTCAACAACTCGACGGCGACGCTGGAAATCTACGAGAACCTGGGCCTGCACCACCCGCCGCAGGCCTAGACCGGCCGCACCGGTGTACGACACACTGCGTAGCGGCCACTGGGAGAGGGGCGTACATGGGCTGGACGGTCCTCTACATCGCGTTCGGCATCGTCGCGCTGTGGCTGCTGGGCGAGGTGCTGCTGCAGTACAAGGCACGTCTGCGCTGGCGGCTGCTCGCCTTCGTCGGCTTCCTCGGTGTCGTGGTCGGTGTACTGATCCCGTCCGTCGTCATCATCGGACTGGGCGCGGCCGCCTTCGCGGTCGGGCAGACCTACGTGACGCTGTCGTTCCGCCGCGGCTTCGCGGCCGGCTGGGCGATGTCCGCCCCGGCCCTGGGCGGCAGCAAGCGCCGCCGCGGCGAACGGGGCCGCCAGGCCCCCACCCTCGAGGTCTCCGGCCTGGAGGCCGCCGAGGTCGGCTACGGCGACGGCGAGCGCACCCCGGGCCGCGACAGCGTGTCGTACGGCCAGGACGACGACTATGACCGCGACGACGTCTTCACGCCCGCCCGCCCCGTCCAGCCGACGGCCGCCGAGACCACCGCCGTGTACGAGCCGCAGCCCGTTCCGGAGGACACCGGCAACTACGGCGTGTACACCGACTCCGGCTACGCCCAGGACCAGCACGCGACGGCCGCCCAGACCGCCGACCAGTCCTACGCCTACGACTACTCCGGCTACGGCCAGCAGGGCTACGGCTACGACGCCACGGGCCAGCAGCAGTACGCCGCCTACTCCGACCCGTACATCGGCACCCAGTCCTACGGCGGCGGCGCGTACGACACCGACTACGGCACCCAGCAGCAGTACGGGCAGCAGGGCTACGGCCAGGACCAGTACGGCACCGGCGGCTACGGCGAGACCCCGCCCGGCGGGTTGTGGGTCCCGCAGCAGCGCAGCACCGACGACCCCCCGTATGGCGGCGACCTTCCGCCGGAGCAGCCGTACCCGTACCAGGGCAACGGGCCGCAGACGCAGGGGAACGGGTTCGACGAGCAGTACCGCTTCTGAGGGCCTGCGGCGGCGGGCCGTTACTGCGAACCCCGGAAGTCCGGCCCCTCCACGATCAGCCCGGCGACCAGGGCGCCCGACATGCCGGCGTGCGGCAGGCCGCCGCCGGGGTGTGCCCAGCCGCCGACGGTGAACAGGCCGTCGACGCGCGTGCTGTTCGACGGGTGCAGCAGCCGTCCGCCGGCCGCGGCCAGCGCGGGTGCCGGGATCGCGCCCCCTTCCGCACCGGTCGCCTCCGCGATGTCGGCCGGGGTGCGGACCTCGTGCCAGAGGAGACGGTCGCGCAGGCCCGGTATCGCACGCTCGGCGACGGTGATCAGGCTCTGGGCGTACCCATCGTCGACCTGTGCCCCCGCGGGCACGGCCGAGGTGAGCGTGACCGCCTCGTGGCCGGAGTCTGGGACCAGCCCCGGATCGTCGGGCCGCAGGACGGTGACGGTCGGGCGCGCGGCCGGGCCCGGCGCCGCGCCGAACAGGGCGTCCAGCTCCGCCTCCCGGTCCTCCGCGTGCACCACCGTCCGGTGCGCCGTGCCCTCGGGACGGCCGCCGCGCAGCGCCAGCAGCACCGTGACACGGCTCGCCGCTCCACGCCGCGGCGGGACCTCGCCCTCGCCCCGCACCGCCGTGCTTCGGGTGAGGCGGTCCAGCGTGCCGGGCGCGACACCGGCGACCACGAAGTCCGCCTCCGCCACCGTCCCGTCGGCGAGCTCCACCCCGGCCACCCGGCCGTCCTTCTCCAGCACTCCGGTGACCTCGGCACCGAAACGGAACTCGACTCTCCGGGCCGTGCACCGCTCGTACACCGCACGCGCCAGCTCCCGCAGGCCGCCGCGCACGTACCAGGTGCCGAAGGCGTGCTCCATGTACGGCAGTACGGCCGCGCTCGCCGGGGTGACCCGCGGATCCAGGCCGTACGCCAGCGCGTGGCTCTCCAGCAGGGCGGCCAGCCGGGGGTCGCGCAGCTCCCAGGCGCCGACCTCGGCGAGCGTGCCGGCCCGGCGGGTGCGCAGCAGCCGCTTGTGGGGGACCGACGGGTAGGGCTCGCGGTCGGCCAGCACCTGCCAGTTGGGCCACAGCGGCTCCTCCAGGAGCGGCCGGCGGGTGCGGTCCCAGGCCTCGCGGGCCCGCACCAGGAAATCGCCCCAGCGCCGGCCCGCCCCCGACCCAAGCGCTTCGTCCAGGGCCGCGACGACGCCCGCGCGGGAGGCGTTGGGCAGCGCGGCCCGCGTACCGTCCGCGAACACGTGCCGTGCCGACGGGTCGACCTGGACCAGCTCGACGCACGCCTCCAGCGGCTCCTTGCCCGTCTTGACGAACAGGTCGCGGTGGACCGCGGGCAGCGGCAGCAGGCCGGGGCCGGTGTCGAACCGGAAGCCGTCCCGCTCCAGGCGGCGCAACGCTCCGCCGTACGTCTCCGTCCGCTCGTACACCGCCACCCGGTGGCCCGCGACGGCCAGCCGGGCGGCGGCCGCCATCGCGCCCATCCCGGCGCCGATCACCGCAATCCGTGCCATGCCTGCGACTTTATCGGCCGCCACTGACACTCCATGTCCGGGCCTGTGACCAGCGGCGTTCCGCCCCTTGAGCGGCACGGCGCGGCCGGGGGAGTACGGGCGCGCAGGCGCTCGTGACCAGGCGGCGGCGCGGATGCCTGGGGGCGCGTGCGCAGGACTGAGTATCCGTACCTAGTGACGGAGATGAGTACGCGCGCGGATGGGCCCCGACCTGCGTGAACGAGAGAGTGGAGACACGGAGAGGGGCACGGCTCCGGTACCGGCGACACGGGGCGCCGGAACGGTCCGGCCCACGATCCGCTCCTTCCGCCGACGGTGTCGGCGGGAGCGAGGCACGGGGGATCCCGGGGGACGACCGAACGGGGGTCCAACGGGGGGACGTACGGGGGATGTACGGGGGAGCAAGGAAGGCGCCGGTCCTACGGTGGCCCGCGGGGGACGCGGCCACCTCGGACCGGCGCCTTCGCCTTTTCGTGTACGGCTGCTTCAGGTAGGCGTGTACGGCCGGCCGGTTCCGGCCTTCGTGTACGGCTGCTTCAGGGGCGGCCGCTCACCCGCCCCTGAAGCAGCCGGGACAGTGCCGCGTGGACGTCGTCCAGGGAGCGTTCCGGCTGGAAGGCCTTCCAGTCCAGCGCGGCCACCAGCACCATGCCGACCAGCGCGGCCGCCGTCAGCGGGATGTCGATCTCCTCGCTGAACTCGCCGTTCTTCACGCCCTCGCGCAGAACGCCCTCGACGACCGCGACGGCCTCCTGACGGACCACCATCAGCGTGGACTGCCAGGCCCGGTTGGTGCGCCACAGCTCGGCGACGTACAGCTGGGTGAAGGCCGGGTAGCGGTCTATGAAGACGAGCCCCGCGCGGATCATCGCGTCCAGCGCGTCGACCTTGCTGCCGCCCTCCTTCTCCGTCCGTTCGGCCGCCTCCTTCAGGGAGGAGGTGAGGAGGCCCACGCCGTGCCGCAACAACTCCTCGAAGAGGACCGATTTGCTGGCGAAGTTGTAGTAGACCGTGCCTTTCGCCACCCCCGCTCGCTCGGCGATCTCGTCCACCGTCGTGGCGGAGAAGCCCTGCTCGGCGATGAGCGTGACGGCCGCCTCGTAGAGCTTCTGCCGGGTGGCCTCGCGACGGGTACTGCCGCCCGACGCGGCACTGCTGCGTTCCATGGCCCTGATTGTCACAGCAACCGTCTCCCCGGATGTCCGCGAGGTCACAGCGTCAGCTCCGGGTGCAGCCGGTCCAGCGTCCACACCTGCCGGCGGCGGGCCGACAGCGCGGTCAGCGCGAGGGCGCCCGCGGTGAACGCCGTCAGCACCACGCACGCGTGCCACACCGGTTCCAGACCGCCGCCCGTGATGAGCCGCCTGAGGGCCTCGACGACGTAGCTCATCGGCAGGAACGGGTGGAGCGCGTTGAAGAAGCCGGGACTGGTCTGCACCGGGTACGTGCCGCCCGCCGACGTCAACTGGAGCATCAGCAGGGCGAGGACGAGGATCCGGCCGGCCGCCCCGAAGCGCGCGTTCAGCCACTGCACGATCGCCGCGAAGCACGCCGTCACCAGGAACAGGAAGCCCACCGTGCCGGCCGCCCGGGCCATTTGCAGACCGACCGCCCAGTGCAGCACCGACATCAGGGCGACCGTCTGCAGCACCCCGATCGTCACCACCGGCAGCCAGCCCGCCAGCGCGATCCGCCACGCGGAGGCGCCCGCGGCGAGCGCGCGCCGGTTCATCGGCGCGATCAGCATGTACGCCACCATCGCACCCACCCACAGGGACAGCGGGATGAAGTACGGAGCGAATCCGGTGCCGTAGTTGGGCGCCTTGTGCAGGTCCCGGGAGACGAGCTGGACGGGGTCCGCCATGACCTCGGTGCGCCGGTCGCGGTCCTGCTTGTCGTAGTCGGGGATCCGCTCCGCCCCGTCGTGCAGCCCGCCGGCGAGCTCGCCGGAGCCGTCGACCAGCTTGTACATGCCGCCATTGAGGTCCTCGGCGCCCGTCTTCAGATCACCGACGCCCTTGTCGAGGTCCACGGCGCCGGTCTTGGCGGTGCCGAGCCCCTTGTGGAGCTTCTCGGCTCCGGCGGCGACCTTGGCGGCCCCGTCGTTCAGCTTGTTGATCTTCTTGACGGCGTCGTCGAGGTCCTCGGACAGGTGCGGCGCGCGGTCGGCGAGCGCCTGGGACTGCTTCTCTAGGGTGGCGAGGTTCTTGTCGAGCTTCTTCACGTCGCCGTCGTGGTCGGCGATCAAGGTGTTGAGGTCGTCGGCGATGAGCGCCACGTCGGCCGCGGAGTCCTTGGCCTTCTTCAGGTCGGCGCAGGCCGCGTCCGGCAGGACGGGCTCCTCGCAGCGCCTCCTGTGGATCTCGTCGAGCGCGTCGGACGCCGCATGTGCCCCCTTGGCGGCCGTGGGCGCCCGCTTCACCAGGGTGTCGAGGTTGTCGCGGATCGCCCCGGACGCGTCGGCGACGAGCTGGGCCGTGTCCCCGATGGTCTTCTCGTTGTCCTTCAGGAACGGGCCCACCTTGGCGTCGATCCCGTTGACCTTGTCGGCGAGCGCCTGCGTGCCCTCCGCGACCCGCTGGGAGCCATCCTCCAGGTCACCCGCGCCCTTGTGGAGCCTCTTCAGGCCCTTGGACAGGTCACCGCTGCCGTCCTTGGCGTCCTTCAGCCCGTCGGCGAGGTCCTGGGAGCCCTTCTCCGCCTTCCCGATGCCGCCCTTGAGATTGTCGGCGCCCTTCGCCGCCTTCACGGTCTCACCGTGGATGTCGGAGAAGGAGACGAAGATCTTGTCCAGGAAGGACCGCGACGTCTTCTTGGAAGCGGCCTGGCGCACCTCACTGAAGACCGTCCGGGAGATCTGCCCGACGATGTAGTTGTTGGCGTCGTTCGTCCGCACCTGGAGCGCGCCCGTCTCGGGGGAGTCGCCCGAACTGGAGGCGACGCGCCTGCTGAAGTCCGCCGGCATGGTGAGCGACAGGTAGTACGTGCCGTCCTCGACACCCGCGCGGGCCTCGGCGGCGCTCACCTCGCGCCAGTCGAAGGTCCTGCTGTCGCGCAGCCCCTCGGTGATGTCGTCGCCCGCCGAGAGCCGCTTCCCGTCGACGGTCGCCCCCTTGTCGGCGTTCACAAGGGCCACGGGGATGCGGTCCAGTCGCCCGTACGGGTCCCAGAACGACCACAGGTACAGCGCGCCGTACAGCAGGGGCAGCACCAGCAGCGCGACCAGGGCGGCACGCGGCAGCTTGCCCCGGCCGAAGCGGCGGAGCTCAAGAGCGGCCAGTTTCGGCGAGCGCATCGGCCGCCTCCTTCGTTTCGTCGGCTTCGCTGTGGGAGTCCTCGGCCTCGGTGGCGGAGCCCCTACGGGTGGACACGGCCACCGAGGCCTCGGGAGCCTCGCTGCACACCGCCAGGACCGTCGTCCCGGCCTCGGCGATCGACCTCAGCAGGGACCAGGCTTCGGCCCGCTCGGCGGTCGAGAGCTTCAGGTCGGTGTCGTCGACGCCGAGCAGCCGGGGGCGTCCCAGCAGAGCCAGGGCGATGGACAGCCGCAGCGCCTCCAGGCGCTCCAGGTCCCGTACGGCGGTCCGCGCGCCCTTGGGCAGCGCCTCGGGGTCGAGACCGGCGGCGGCCAGCGCGGAGTGGATCCGCAGCCGCTCCTCACTCCTGCGCTCGCCGCGTGGCCGCAGCAGGGCGCGCAGCGAGTCACCGAAACGGCGCTGCAGCAGCGCCCGCTCGCGCAGATGCTCCCCGACGGTGAGGGCCGGGTCGAGGTCGGTGACGCCGGCCACGTGCGCCAGCGCGCTGACGCGGCGTACCGCCGCCATCCGCTTCGGCAGCAGGGCCTCTCCCACGACGGCCGTTCCCTCGGTGGCCTTCATCCGTCCGGTGAGCGCGAGCAGCAGGCACGTACGGCCGGAGCCGGACGGTCCTTCGATCGCGATCAGCGCACCGGGCTCCGCGTCGAGCGAGACCCCGCGGAACGCCCATCCGCGGGATCCCTCGAGCCCGAGGCCCCGGGCCGTGACGGTGATTCCGCCCACGGCTCCCCACCCCCTGAACTTGAACCTGGGACTTTTTGAACTGACTGGTCAGTGCAAAAACTAACCCGAACCTTGGATCGAGGCAAAACCGCAGGTCAGAACGGATTGTCAGTGCCATACCTCACGATGGGCACATACGGCACCTCATAGCAGGGCGTGCCGTCACGCAGACGACAGGAGGTTCGTCATGGCCAGCTACCACGCAGCAGCCGCCCGTCGGCGCCGCGCCACCGGCCCTGCCCCCTCACTGACCGGCCCGGCGAGCGACGTGCACCCCGTGCTGCGCCGAGCCTCGGCCCCGCCCGCCGCCCTCGACCTGCTCGCCCAGGCTCGCGCCGGGCTCGACGAGGCGGCCGGCCTCCAGACGCCGAACGAGCGCTACGCGACGGCCCACCTTGCCGCCCTGCGCACGGCCGCCGCCGTGCTCGCCGCCCGAGGACGGCCGGAGACCTCACCGCGGGCCCGGGCCAAGATCAGGAGCGCTTGGGAAGTGCTCCCCGAGATCGCGCCCGAACTCACCGAGTGGAGCGCGCTGTTCGCCTCGGGCGCCCGGCGTCGCGCCCGGGCCGAGGCGGGCATCCAGGGCGCGGCCAGCAGCCGGGACGCCGACGACCTGATACGGGACGTGGCGATGTTCCTCCGCCTGGTCGAGCGCATGCTGGTCCTCCAGCCGGTCCTCCCGCAGCCCCGCCCGGACACGGACCAGCCCGAGGGACGCGCCCCAGGGCACGACATGCCGGACGCGGGCTGATCGCGGGCGCTGGCTTGGGCTGATCGCGGGCACCGGCTGGACTGACGGTGAGCACCGGCTTGGGCTGGTCGCGGCCACCGGTCTGGGCTGACCGTGAGCACTGGCTCCGGCTCACCGGCGATCACTGGCCGGGCTCACCGGCGAGCACCGGCTCGGGCTCACCGGCGAGCACCGGCTCCGGCTCACCGGCGAGCACCGGCTGGTCGGCAACGTACGGACGGAGACCGACCCGTCACGCCGCCGTGGCGCACCCGCGTGACCAGGCAGGGCGCTGGAGGTGATGCGGTGACCGGGTGCGGCGCCGGAGGCAATAGGGTGGAAGACGCCTGAAGCCTTCCCGCCCGCCGGCCGGGCCGGGGAGGCACCCCGTTCGCTCCGCCCTTGCACGAGGCGGTGCCGCGCCGAGGAGTCAACTGCCGTGTCGGACCCGATGCGCCCCCGCGCCTCTCTCCGTACCGCCGTGGTCTGGGAGGTCCTCCAGGACGCCCTGGACCGCCGGGTCAAGGCCACGGGGCGTCAGGCGCTGGACGTCCTGGACACCGGAGGCGGCAGCGGCAACTTCGCGGTGCCCGTCGCCCGCCTCGGCCACCGGGTCACCGTCGTCGACCCCAGCCCCAACGCGCTCTTCGCGCTGGAGCGCCGCGCCGCCGAAGCCGGTGTCGCCGACCGCGTCCAGGGGGTCCAGGGCGACGCCCACGGCCTGTTCGACGTGGCCGAGCGCGGCGGCTACGACGTGGTGCTGTGCCACGGCGTCTTGGAGTACGTGGACGACCCGGCCGAGGGCGTGCTCAACGCGGTGGCCGCCCTGCGCTCCGAGGGCGTCCTCAGCCTGCTCGCCGCCGGTCTGGGCGGTGCCGTGCTCGCGCGGGCCCTCGCTGGTCACTTCAAGGAGGCCAAGCAGGCGCTCGAGGACCCGAACGGACGATGGGGCTCGGGTGACCCCGTGCCGCGCCGCTTCACCGCCGACCAGCTCACCGCACTGGTCGAGGGCGCGGGTCTGCGGGTCGGCGCCGTGCACGGCGTGCGGGTCTTCGCCGACCTGGTCCCCGGTGTGCTCGTGGACACCGAGCCGGGAGCCCTGGAGGCGCTGCTGAAGCTGGAGGAGGCCGCGGCCGAGCTTCCGGCCTTCCACGCGGTGGCCACGCAGCTTCACGTGCTCGGTGAGACGCCAGGGGCCGACGAGGCCTGAGCGGCCTCCGAGGTACGTCCCTGATCAGCGCCTCGGCTGTGCATGGAGTACGCCACAGGCCCCCCGAACGGGGGCTTGGCGCCGTATGATCGAGGGAGACCGTCCGGCATGACCGGTCGGCCGCTGGGGAATGCAGACCTCAGCGAGCCGGGACGTTCGTGGCGGGTTCCGGTTGGCCAATTGGCGCAGAGGGGCGGGTTTCACGGGGGCGATTCCCTGCCTATCCTGAAGAGACCCCCCAGGGTCGCCCCGGCGACTGCACGATGAGGAGGACTCCGTGCCGCTCTCGGAGCACGAGCAGCGCATGCTCGAGCAGATGGAGCGAGCGCTGTACGCCGAAGATCCCAAGTTCGCGTCGGCGCTTGAGGGAAGCGGGCTGCGTACGTACACCCGGCGGCGGGTCTACCAGGCGGTCGCGGGCTTCCTCGTTGGTATTGCGCTCCTCATGGCCGGTATGGTCGCCCAACAGGTCTGGCTCAGTGTCGTGGGCTTCCTCGTCATGCTGGGCTGCGCGGTTCTCGCCGTGACCGGCTGGCGCAAGGCCCCGAAGCCGGGCGAACAGCCCGCCGGTGCCCCCGGTGCGCCGCACGCTCGCCGTCAGGGCCGGCAGCGGCGCTCCATGATGGACCGCATCGAAGAGCGCTGGCAGCGGCGCCGCGACGAACAGGGTCATTAGCTCCACGCCCCGCGCTCCACGACCTACGCGAAGACGACGTACGTCAGGGGGTGACCACTACCTGGGTGGTCACCCCCTGACGTATGCGCGCAGACAGCGGCAGAACGGCAGACTGCGGATGTGGCCGGGCCGGCCGGTGGGCCGCAGCGCTGTCCGGGTCGAGGACCGGCCAGTGGCCCGGTGAATCCGGTAACCGACCCAAGGCCCGGCGACTCCGAGGACCGACAAACGGCCGGGCGGCGAGGGGGCAGGGACCTGGCCGCCTGTCCCGCCTGTCCCGCCTGTCCCTGCCCCCTCGCCCGCCGGCCCAGGTGCAGCTCGCGCCGTCGGCCTCAGCCCCGCTGCCCCGACGGCCTCAGCCACGCGGGCCGGGCTGCCAGAGCGCGTTCCCGGAGGCCCGACCACCAGGCCGATACCGCCCAGACCACCCGCACGGTGGAGCGGGGAACGAGCACCGCCCGGAGCCGGGTGCTGCGGCCGGCCGTCGCCCGGAGGCCGGCGGTGGTGCGGTGGACGTCGTCCGTCAGGCCCGCCGTCGGGCGGGGATGCGGCGCGTACAGGACCTGCTCCACGGCGTCCGCGACCCGGTGCACCGCGGCCGCCGCCGTCGGGTCGAGATGGCCGAGGCGGACGATGCGGGCGGCCGCCTTGCGCGGGGTCAGTGACTCGTCCGGCGCGATGCCGAAGTCCCACGCGGTGTCGGTCAGCTCCTGCCAGACCGCCAGGGTGTGCACCGCCGCGTCCGCGTCCGTCCGGCCGTGCGCGCCCAGCCGGACGGCCCGCGTCCGCAGCCGCCACAGCATCGGCGACAGCGGCAGCGCCAGGGCCGCGAGACCGCCGAGGACCCATGCCAGGACCGTGTACCACTTCGGGCCGTCGTCGTCCGTCGGCAGGGCCGCCTGCGGGGACTCGCTCGCGCAGCCGCCGTCCAGCTTCTTCTGCTCCGGCGTGCAGCTCTCGCTCGCCGAGGGCGCGGCGGACGGAGCCGCAGACGCCGACTGGGACGGCTGCGCCGGGTTCGGCAGCGCACTGCCGGGCGATTCGGGCACCGTGTACGACGGAATGGAACCGCGGGTCGGGGTCGGCTCGAAGCGGGTCCAGCCCACGCCCTCGAAGTACAGCTCCGGCCAGGCGTGCGCGTCCCGCAGCCCCACCGAGACCGAACCGTCCGCCTGCGGGGCACCGGGCGCGAAGCCCACCGCGACCCGGGCCGGTATGCCCAGGGAGCGGGCCATCGCCGCCATCGCGAAGGAGAAGTGCACGCAGAAGCCCTGCTTGTCCCGCAGGAAGCGGGCGAGCCCCTCCGAACCGCTGCCGACCTGCACCTGGGTGTCGTACTCGAAGCCGCCGGTCACGGCGAAGTAGTCCTGGAGCTTGACCGCCTCGTCGTAGTGGCTCGTCGCGCCCTCGGTGATCCGGCGGGCGGTCCTGGCAACCACCGACGGCAGCGAGTCCGGCAGCTGGGTGTACTCGCGCTCGATGGCCGCGGACGGCTCCGGCGCCGAGGCGAGCTGCTCCGGCGTCGGCTGCACGTCCAGGCTCTTCACCGCGTACGTCAGACCGCGCGTGTTCTGGCCGTGGTCGCCGACCAGCGTCATGCCCACGGGCTCGTAGCGCCAGTTGCCCCTGATGGTCACGCCGCTCGGCGGGTAGGGCATGGGCAGCCAGTCCTGGGCGTACCAGTCGGCCGCCGAGATCGTGGTGTCGAACTCCGTGCGCCTGACGTCCGGGCCGAGACCCATCGGCGTCGGGAACCCGTCCTCGGGCACGGCGGTGATGCGCCGCTTGGACGGCTTCCAGGTCGTGCCGTCGAAGTCGTCCAGGGACACGATCCGCAGGTAGAGGTCCGAGACGTCGTCGTTGTTCCTGGTCCGCAGGGACAGAACCTGGCGGTCCTCGTTCACGTTGAGGCTGTCGCGCAGGGACACCAGCGGGTTGACCGCGGAGATCGTGCCGCCGCCCCCGGTGCCGGAGCCCACGCCCGTCCCGGCGGCGTCCAGCAGGCCGCCGTTCATCGCGGGCAGGCCGAGCGGCACCACGAGGGCGATGCCGAGCGCCACCACGCCGATGCGCCGCCCGGTGCGGACCGGAGCGCTCGCCCCGCTCGGCTCCCCGCCCGAGGCGTGCGGCGCCCCGCCGAAGACCCGGCCCCACTGCGAGAGCCGGTCGCGTCCCTCGGCCAGCAGCAGCATCAGATAGCCGGCCGCCGCGACCAGGAACCACAGCCAGTCCGTGCCGCCGTCGGACAGCCCCGCCGCCACGGAGTACAGGGCGAGCAGCGGCAGCCCGGCCGGGGCCGCGCTGCGGAAGGTCACCGCGAGGATGTCCACCAGCAGCCCGATCACCAGGACCCCGCCGATGAGCATCAGCCGGATGCCCTCGGACGTCAGCGGGGCCGGGATCGCGTACCGCGCGATGTCGTCGGAGCCCTGCTGCAGCAGGTCGGCGAAGTGACGCAGGGCCTCCGGGCCGGGTATCAGCCCGGCGAAGGCCTGCTCACGGGCGAACACCAGCGTCAGCAGCAGCAGCGCGACGACCGCCTGCGCCGCCACCGTCAGCGGCCGTGGCAGCGGCACTCGCCGGGTCGCCGCGCCCACGCCCGACTGCACCGCCAGCAGGAACGCCGCCTGCAGGATCCAGCTGGCCGGTTCGACGAGCGGCAGCAGGGCGCACGCGGCCATCAGCGTGGCCGCCCACGCGGCCAGCGCCAGTCGTGCGCGCCCGCTCATCACGGTGTCCCCCCGTCGATCGTCCCGCCCGCCACGGCCACGCCCGTACGCTCCCGGTCCGCCTGGCGCCACAGCTCGTGCAGGGCGGCGCCCCGCGGCACGCTCAGGGCCGTCCAGCCGGCCTCGCGCAGCATCCGCAGCCGCTCCTCGTGGTTGTCCAACGGGCCGGGCACATCGGTCGGTTCCCGCATCCAGGCGGCGCTGTCGAGCAGGAAGGCGACCGCGCCCGAGCTGCGCTGCCGCATCCTGGCCAGCACCGCGGCCTGCTCCTCGTCCAGGTCGCCGAGGAAGGCCACCAGCAGCCCCTCATTCCCGCCGCGCAGCACGTCGTACGCCCGGGACAGGCCCGCTCCGTCGGAGTGGTCGATCACCGCGAGGGTGTCCATCATCAGCCCGGCCGCGTCCGCCGACTCCTGGCTCGCGCCCGCGAACCCGTCACCGCCCTCGCCGGGCACCGCGTTGCCGGTGTCCGTCAGCAGCCGTACCGAGAAACCCCGCTCCAGCATGTGCACCAGCACGGACGCGGCTGCCGAGACCGCCCACTCGAAGGCCGAGTCCGGGCCCGCGCCCTCGAAGGCGATGCCCCGGGTGTCCAGGAGCACCGTGCAGCGGGCACGCTGCGGCTGTTCCTCGCGGCGCACCATCAGCTCGCCGTAACGGGCCGTGGAGCGCCAGTGCACGCGGCGCAGATCGTCGCCGTAGCGGTACCCGCGCGGGATCACGTCGTCCTCGCCGGCCAGCGCCAGCGAGCGCTGCCGCCCCTCGCCGTACCCTTTCGCCTCACCGCTCAGCCGCACCGGCGGCAGCGGCTCCACGCGCGGGATGACCGTCAGCGTGTCGTACGTCGAGAAGGACCGGGTCAGCTCGCACATCCCGAACGGGTCGGACAGGCGCAGCTGGAGCGGCCCCAGCGGATAGCGGCCGCGCAGGTCGGAGCGCACCCGGTAGGACACCTCGCGGCGGCCGCCCGCCTCGACCCGGTCGAGCACGAAGCGGGGGCGCGGGCCGAGCACGTACGGCACCCGGTCCTGGAGCATCAGCAGGCCCGTGGGCAGCCGTGAGACGTTCTCCATCCGCAGATGGACCCGGGCCTCGCTGCCGGCCGGCACGCGCGCGGGGGAGAGCCGGCGGCTGCCCGCGACCCGGTAGCGCGTGCGGTACAGCACCGTCGTGCACACCAGCGGCAGCACCGCCAGCAGCAGGCCGACCCGCAGCAGATCGCTCTGCCCGAGCACATAGGCGCACACGGCCGCCGCGACACCGGCGGCCAGGAAGGAGCGCCCGCGGGTGGTCAGCCCGGTCAGAGCGGTGCGGATCCCGCTCTTGTCGCCCCGGTCGGTGTCCACCGGTCCCGGGCCCGGGGTGGTCATCAGAGCCTCCGTGGCGGCTGCTGGGGATACGCCGGCGCACTCCCGCCCAGGCCGAGGCCGCTGTGCTGCTGGGGCGCCGCGGGCACCGGGGTGCGCTGCAAAATCTCCTGGACGACCTGCTCGGCGGTGCGGCGGTTGAGCTGTGCCTGGGCGGTGGGCAGCAGGCGGTGGGCGAGGACGGCCACGGCGAGCGCCTGCACGTCGTCCGGCAGCGCGTACTCCCGGCCGCTGAGGGCCGCGGACGCCTTGGCCGCGCGCAGCAGGTGCAGCGTCGCGCGCGGGGAGGCGCCCAGTCTCAGGTCGGGGTGGCTGCGCGTGGCGGCGACCAGGTCCACCGCGTACCGCCGGACCGACTCGGCCACGTGCACACCGCGCACCGCCTCGATCAGCTTCACGATCTCGTGCGCGTGCGCCACCGGCTGGAGGTCCTCCAGCGGTGAGACGCCGCCGTGCACGTCCAGCATCCGCAGCTCGGCCTCCGCGCTGGGATAGCCGACCGAGACGCGGGCCATGAAGCGGTCGCGCTGGGCCTCCGGCAGCGGGTAGGTGCCCTCCATCTCGACCGGGTTCTGCGTCGCCACCACCAGGAAGGGGCTCGGCAGCTCGTAGGTCTTGCCGTCGATGGTGACCTGGCGCTCCTCCATGGACTCCAGCAGCGCGGACTGGGTCTTGGGCGAGGCGCGGTTGATCTCGTCGCCGATCACCACCTGGGCGAAGATCGCGCCAGGCTTGAACTCGAAGTCCTGGCGCTGCTGGTCCCAGATGGACACCCCGGTGATGTCCGACGGCAGCAGGTCGGGCGTGAACTGGATACGCCGCACCGAGCAGTCGATGGACCGTGCCAGCGCCTTGGCGAGCATGGTCTTGCCGACCCCCGGGACGTCCTCGATCAGCAGATGTCCCTCGGCGAGCAGCACGGTCAGCGAGAGCCGTACGACCTCGGGCTTGCCCTCGATCACGCCCTCCACCGACCCCCGCACGCGCTCGACCACGGCGGTCAGATCAGTGAGGCTCGCTCGATCGTCATAGGTCGTCACCCGGCCCTCCTCGGCCCGTTCTTTCTTCGGGCCGACGCTGTCGATGCGCAACCGGCCCACCCCGAATCACGGACACCACGCGCGAAAAGTTCCGCAAGCTCCGCGTGACGCCACTCCCGCATTCTTGCTGCCGTTACCGATTCGTGTCACTCGACTGTGGACAACTGGCGGCGACATGTCCGGTCTTACGGCCTTTCGCCGCGAGAATGACAGGAATCCGACAGCAAGCCGTTTCCGGGGTGGGCGGCTGGCTCAGGCGGGGTCGATCTCCCGCAGCCGGCCGGTCTTCACGTCGAAGACGAAGCCGCGCACGTCATCGGTGTGCGGCAGGAACGGCGAGGTGCGCACGCGCTGCATGGACTGCCGTACGTCCTGGTCGACGTCCCGGAAGCACTCCACCGCCCACGCCGGGCGCTGCCCGATCTCGGCCTCCAGTTCGTTGCGGAAGTCCTCGGTGAGGGTCTCCAGGCCGCAGCCGGTGTGGTGGACGAGGACGACGCTGCGCGTCCCCAGCTTGCGCTGGCTGATCGTCAGCGAGCGGATCACGTCGTCGGTGACCACGCCGCCCGCGTTGCGGATGGTGTGGCAGTCGCCGAGCCGCAGGCCGAGCGCCGCGTGCGGGTCGAGACGCGCGTCCATACAGGCCACGACGGCGACGCGGAGGACGGGGCGGGCGTCCAGTCCCGGGTCGGTGAACGCGGCGGCGTACCGGGCGTTGGCCTCGACGAGCCGGTCGGTCACGGTGCCGCCGCCCGGGGCGGACTCGGAGCCGGTGGGAACCGATGCAGAAGTCGTCATATTCATGACGGTACTGGTCACGCCCGGAACCGGCCTCCTGTGAGAGTGGACAAAAGAACCACATTGAGCCTTGGTGTGAGGTACCCCATAGCGCGGCGGCGAGGGGGGTGGCGACGCGCAGGCCGGTTGATTGACCGGGAGACACCGTGGACTAAAGTGACGCGAAGCGGGAGGCGAGGCTCTCTCAGGAGACTCTCCCCGCTGGACGATTACCCCCGGAGACCTGGGCGACGTTCCGGAGATCTCCCCACGTGCGCGGCGCGTACGTACGGCTCGGCCTCCTCCCGCTCCCGGTCGGCTGACGCTTCCGGCGCCGGCAGGCCTCCCCTTCACGAGAGGGCGGGGACCCGGCGGTGCGTACCGGCGTGCCGGATCTGAGAGGGCCCCTTGAGCCAGAGTCGACACGTCCCGGTGATGCTCCAGCGGTGCCTGGACCTGCTGGCACCCGCCCTGGAGCGGCCGGACGCCGTGGTCGTCGACTGCACGCTCGGCCTCGGTGGCCACAGCGAGGCGCTGCTGGAGCGGTTCCCCGAGGTCCGTCTCATCGGCCTGGACCGCGACAAGGAGGCCCTGCGCCTGTCCGGCGAGCGGCTCGCCCCGTACGGCGAGCGCGCCACCCTGGTGCACGCCGTCTACGACGAGCTGCCCGAGGTGCTGGACAGGCTCGGCGTCGGGCGCGTGCAGGGCGTCCTGTTCGACCTCGGCGTCTCCTCCATGCAGCTCGACGAGGCCGACCGCGGCTTCGCCTACGCCCAGGACGCCCCGCTCGACATGCGCATGGACCAGACGGCCGGCATCAGCGCCGCCGAGGTCCTCAACACCTACCCGCCGGGTGAGCTCGTGCGGATCCTGCGCGCGTACGGCGAGGAGAAGCAGGCCAAGCGGATCGTGTCCGCGATCGTGCGCGAGCGCGAGAAGGAGCCGTTCACCACCAGCGCGCGCCTGGTGGAGGTGATCCGCGACGCGCTGCCGCAGGCCGCCAAGCGCACCGGAGGCAATCCGGCCAAGCGCACCTTCCAGGCCCTGCGCATCGAGGTCAACGGCGAACTGGCCGTCCTGGAGCGGGCCGTCCCGGCCGCGGTGAAGGCGCTCGACGTGGACGGGCGGATCGCCGTGCTGTCGTACCACTCCCTGGAGGACCGGCTGGTCAAGCAGGTCTTCGCGGCGGGCGCCGCCAGCACCGCGCCGCCCGGGCTGCCCGTCGTCCCCGAGCGCTACCAGCCCCGGCTCAAGCTGCTCACGCGCGGTGCCGAACTTCCCACCGAGGAGGAGATCGCCGAGAACCGGCGGGCCGCCCCGGCCCGGCTGCGCGGCGCCCAGCGCATCAGGGAGGACGTCGAGTGAGGCCCGCGAAGGGGAGCGTGAGTGAGTAGCAAACCCGAACTGAGGGGGAGGGCGGCCCGTCTCGCGCAGCTCTTCCCGACGGCCTCCGGACAGGCGGCCCGCACCCCGTTCGTGCTCCTCGTCGTGCTCCTCCTCGGCGGCGGCCTCATCGGGCTGCTGGTGCTGAACTCGGCCCTCAGCGAAGGCGCCTTCAAGCTCGACGACCTCCAGCGCGAGACGAAGAACCTCACCGACGAGGAACAGGCCCTCCAGCGGGACATCGACGCCTACTCCGCCCCCGAGGCCCTCCAGCGCCGCGCCCGCGAGCTCGGCATGGTGCCCGGCGGCGGCCCCGCGTTCCTGGGCCCCGACGGCACGGTCAAGGGCGTTCCCGGCCCGGCCTCCGCCCGGCAGGCCGCCGCGCACGACCCCCTGGTCCTCGCGCCCGAGGCGATGATCACCGCCACGCTCCCGCCTCCCACGCCGACCCCGACGCCGACGGCTCCCGCAGCCACCCCCACCCCCGCCACGACCCCGACCTCGACCCCCGGCAGGTGACGGAAGTGTCCGACAGGGAACCGCCGCGCCGCCGTGTGCCCGGCCCCGCCAGGCCCGCCCGCCCCCACGGCGGGTGCCGCCCCGGCCCCGGCGCCCGCACCGGCCGCCGGCCCGCCCCGCCCCGCCCGGCGGCCCCACGCGTCATCAAGCTGGGCAGCCCCCGCCCCCGGCTGCGCCTGGTCGGCCTCGCGCTGACCCTGGTCCTGATCGCCTTCGTCGTACGGCTGTTCCAGGTGCAGGCCGTCGACGCGAGCACGTACGCCGCCAAGGCCGAGAAGAACCGGTACGTCGGCCAGGTCCTGGCCGCCGAACGCGGCGAGATCACCGACCGCAACGGCATCGCCCTCGCGAGCAGCGAGGACGCCTACGACATCACCGCCGACCCCACGATGTTCACGCCCGACGAGCTGAAGATCGGGGACGGGCCCGAGCAGGCGGCCGCGCTGCTCGCGCCGATCCTCGGCCAGGAACAGGAGACGCTCGTCCATAAGCTGCGTCCCGAGAACAAGAACCTGCGCTACGTCAAGCTCGCCGGCCGCCAGACCCCGCAGGTCTGGAAGCAGATCAAGGACCTGAAGAGCGCGCTCGCCACCAAGGCCGAGAAGGACAAGTCCGCCGCCAACGTCCTCTCGGGCGTCTTCGCCGTCCCCACCAGCAAGCGCGTGTACCCCAACGGCGACCTCGCCGCCGGGATACTGGGCTGGGTCAACGGCGAGGACAAGGCCGGCGGCGGCATCGAGCTGCAGCTGAACAAGCAGCTGGCCGGCGAGGACGGCAAGATCCGCTACGCCCAGTCCGGCGGCCGTCTCGTCCCGACGGCGGGCGGCTCCACCGAGACGCCCGCCGTGCCCGGCAGCGACGTCGAACTCACCATCGACCGCGACATCCAGTGGGCCGCGCAGAACGCCATCTCCGAGCAGGTCGAGGAGTCCGACGCGGACCGCGGCTACGTCATCGTCCAGGACACCCGCACCGGCCAGATCCTCGCCATGGCCAACGCGCCCGGCTTCGACCCCAACGACCTGTCCGACGCCGGCCCCGAGGCGCTCGGCAACGCCGCCGTCCAGGACGCCTACGAGCCCGGCTCCACCGCCAAGGTCATGTCGATGGCGGCCGTCCTCGAGGAGAACGTCGCTACGCCGATGACCCACGTCGTCGTACCCAACCGGCTGCACCGCGGCGACCGGCTCTTCAAGGACGACATCGACCACCCGACCTGGTACCTCACGCTCAACGGCGTGCTCGCCAAGTCCAGCAACATCGGCACCATCCTGGCCACCGGCCAGCTCGGCAGGACCCAGTCCCAGGCCAACAAGGTCCTGTACGACTACCTCCGCAGGTTCGGCCTCGGCAGCTACACCGGACTCGGCTTCCCCGGCGAGACCAAGGGCATCCTCGCCCCGCCCGACCAGTGGTCCACCTCGCAGCAGTACACGATTCCTTTCGGCCAAGGCGTGTCGATCAACGCGATGCAGGCGGCGTCCGTCTACTCGACCATCGCCAACGGCGGCGTACGCGTCGAACCCACGCTGGTACGCGGCACGAAGGGACCCGACGGGCAGTTCACCCCCGCCCCGAAACCCAAGAAGACCAGGGTGATCAGCGAGAAGACGGCGAAGACCCTCGCCCGGATGCTGGAGTCGGTCGTGGACGACGAGGAGGGCACCGGCACCAAGGCGCGCATCCCCGGCTACCGCGTGGCGGGCAAGACGGGTACGGCCAACCGCGTGGATCCGGCCACCGGCAAGTACCGCGGCTACACCTCGTCGTTCGCCGGGTTCGCGCCCGCCGACAACCCCCGCGTCACGGTCTACTGCGCCATCCAGAACGCCACCAAGGGCAGCTACTTCGGAGGCCAGATCTGCGGACCCATCTACAAGAGGGTCATGGAGTTCGCCCTGAAGACCCTCCAGGTCCCGCCGACCGGCGCCAAGCCCGCGAAGCTGCCCGTCACCTTCAAGCCCTGACCCGTCCCGTACAAGCCCCGACCCGCCCTCTTCCAAGCCCCTGATCAGCCCGAGCAGCACCGAGCAACCAGGACCCTCCCCGTGACAACGATCACCCCCGATCCCGGGAACCAGAGCGACCCCCGCCCCTCGCTTCGCTCCCAGGCGGGTGCGCCCGGTACGCTCACCGCCGTGCCACACGCTGATCAGTCCCAAACCACCCAGAAGGGCCACCCCGTGACATATCCCGGGCCGCCCCGGCCGGTGCAGGTCTCCGCCACACCCCTCGCGGAACTCGCCGGCCAGCTGGGTGCCACCGCGCCGGAGAGCACCGCCGAGGTCACGGGCATCACCCACGACTCACGCGCCGTCCGCCCCGGCGACCTGTACGCCGCCCTGCCCGGCGCCCGCGCGCACGGCGCCGACTTCGTCACCCAGGCCGCCGGCCTCGGCGCGTCAGCCGTGCTGACCGACCCGGCCGGCGCCGAACGCGCCGCCGCGACCGGACTGCCGGTCCTGGTCGTCGACGACCCGCGCGGGCGGATGGGCGAGCTGGCGGCCACGATCTACGGCCACCCGGGCCGCGACCTGCTCCAGATCGGCATCACCGGCACCTCCGGCAAGACCACCACCGCCTACCTCGTCGAGGGCGGCCTGAAGACCGTCAAGTCGACCGGTCTGATCGGCACGGTCGAGATACGCATCGGCGACGAACGGATCAAGTCCGAGCGCACCACCCCCGAGGCCACCGACCTGCAGGCCCTGTTCGCCGTCATGCGCGAACGCGGCGTCGAGGCGGTCGCCATGGAGGTCTCCAGCCATGCCCTCGTCCTCGGCCGTGTGGACGGCTGTGTCTTCGACATCGGCGTGTTCACCAACCTCAGCCCGGAACACATGGAGTTCCACTCCGACATGGAGGACTACTTCCGGGCCAAGGCACAGCTGTTCACGCCGAAACGCAGCAGACTCGGCGTGGTCAACGTCGACGACGAGTACGGCCGCCGCCTCGCCAAGGAGGCCGGCGTCCCGGTCGTCACCTACTCCGCCGAGGGCCACCCCGACGCCGACTGGCGCGCCGAGGACGTCGAGGTCGGCCAGCTGGACTCGACGTTCACGGTCATCGGCCCCAAGGACGAGCGGATCGCCGCCAAGTCGCCGTTGCCGGGGCCCTTCAACGTGGCGAACACCCTCGCCGCGATCGTCGCCCTGGCCGCCGCCGGCCTCGACCCGCAGGCCGCCGCCGACGGCGTGGCCGCCGTACCGGGCGTGCCGGGCCGCCTGGAGCGCGTGGACGCCGGACAGCCCTACCTCGCGGTCGTCGACTACGCCCACAAGACGGACGCGGTGGAATCGGTCCTCAAAGCGCTCCGCAAGGTCACCGAGGGCAGGCTGCACGTCGTGCTCGGCTGCGGCGGCGACCGGGACAAGAGCAAGCGGGCGCCGATGGGCGCCGCCGTGGCCCGGCTCGCCGACACCGCCGTACTGACCTCCGACAACCCCCGCTCCGAGGACCCCCTCGCGATCCTCGCCACCATGCTGCAGGGCGCGGCCTCCGTGCCCGCGCACCAGCGCGGCGAGGTGCAGGTCTTCGAGGACCGGGCCGCCGCCATCGCCGCCGCCGTCGCCCGCGCACAGCCCGGCGACACGGTGCTGGTCGCGGGCAAGGGCCACGAGCAGGGCCAGGACATCGCCGGGGTGGTCCGTCCCTTCGACGACCGCCAGGTGCTTCGCGAAGCAATCCAGAAGACCCAGGGATGAAAATCCAGAAGACCCAGGGGATGAACTTGTGATCGCCCTCTCCCTCGCCGAGATCGCAGCAGTCGTCGGCGGGCAGACGCACGACATACCGGATCCGTCCGTCCAGGTCACCGGCCCGGTCGTCCGGGACTCCCGAGAGGTGGTGCCCGGCAGCCTGTTCGCCGCCTTCGTCGGCGAGCGCGTGGACGGCCACGACTTCGCACCGGCCGTGGTGGACGCGGGCGCGGTCGCCGTGCTCGGCTCGCGCCCCGTCGGCGTGCCCGCGATCGTCGTCGAGGACGTCCAGACGGCCCTCGGCGCCCTCGCCCGGCACGTCGTACAGCGCCTCGGCGCCACCCTCGTGGCCCTCACCGGCTCGGCGGGCAAGACCAGCACCAAGGACCTCATCGCCCAGGTGCTCCAGCGCAAGGCGCCGACGGTGTTCACGCCCGGCTCGCTCAACAACGAGATCGGGCTGCCGCTCACCGCGCTCAGCGCCACCGAGGAAACCCGCTTCCTCGTCCTGGAGATGGGCGCCCGCGGCATCGGCCACATCCGGTACCTCACCGGCCTGACGCCCCCGAAGATCGGCCTCGTGCTCAACGTCGGCTCCGCCCACATCGGCGAGTTCGGCGGCCGCGAGCAGATCGCCCAGGCCAAGGGCGAACTCGTCGAGGCACTGCCCTCAGCGGACGAGGGCGGTGCCGCGATCCTCAACGCGGACGACCCGTTGGTACGGGCCATGGCCTCCCGTACGAAGGCGAAGGTGATCCTTTTCGGAGAGTCCGACGAAGCGGACGTTCGCGCCGAGAACGTGCGACTCACGGACAGCGGACAGCCCTCCTTCAGGCTTCACACACCCTCCGGTGCAAGCGATGTGACCATGCGCCTGTACGGTGAGCACCACGTGTCGAACGCGCTCGCCGCGGCCGCCGTCGCCCACGAGCTGGGCATGTCCGCAGACGAGATCGCCGTCGCGCTCTCCGAGGCGGGCTCCCTCTCCCGCTGGCGGATGGAGGTCACCGAGCGCCCGGACGGCGTGACGGTCGTCAACGACGCCTACAACGCGAACCCCGAGTCCATGAAGGCCGCTCTGCGCGCGCTCGCGGCCATCGGCAAGGGGCGCCGTACGTGGGCGGTGCTCGGCAAGATGGCCGAGCTCGGGGACGAGGCTCTCGCCGAGCACGACGCGGTCGGACGGCTCGCCGTCCGGCTCAACGTCAGCAAGCTCGTCGCGGTCGGCGGCAGGGAAGCCGCCTGGCTGCAACTGGGCGCATATAACGAGGGTTCGTGGGGTGAGGAGTCGGTGCACGTGTCCGACGCACAGGCGGCGATCGACCTGCTGCGCAGCGAGTTGCGCCCGGGAGACGTCGTACTCGTGAAGGCGTCCCGGTCGGTCGGGCTCGAGAAGGTGGCCGAGGCGCTGCTCGAGACCGGTGCCGAGGGTGAGGTTGCCGCCCGATGATGAAGCAGATCCTGTTCGCAGGAGTCATTGGCCTCTTCCTGACACTGATCGGCACCCCGCTGCTGATCAAGCTCCTCGCCCGCAAGGGCTACGGCCAGTACATCCGCGACGACGGCCCGCGCGAGCACCACAGCAAGCGCGGTACGCCGACCATGGGCGGTATCGCCTTCATCCTGGCGACGATCGCCGCGTACTTCCTGTCCAAGGTGATCACCGGCTACACCCCGACGTACTCGGGTCTGCTGGTGCTCGGCCTGATGGCGGGCATGGGCCTGGTCGGCTTCCTCGACGACTACATCAAGATCGTCAAGCGGCGGTCGCTGGGTCTGCGGGCCAAGGCGAAGATGGCCGGCCAGCTGATCGTCGGCATCGCCTTCGCGGTGCTCTCGCTGCAGTTCTCCGACGCGCGCGGCAACACCCCGGCGTCCACGAAGCTGTCGTTCATCACCGACTTCGGCTGGACGATCGGCCCGGTGCTGTTCGTCGTCTGGGCGCTGTTCATGATCCTCGCGATGTCGAACGGCGTGAACCTCACCGACGGTCTGGACGGCCTGGCCACCGGTGCCTCCGTCCTCGTCTTCGGCGCCTACACCTTCATCGGCGTCTGGCAGTTCCAGGAGTCCTGCGCCAACGCGCAGGACCTGACCAACCCCAACGCCTGCTACGAGGTGCGCGACCCGCTCGACCTCGCCGTCGTCTCCGCCGCCCTGATGGGCGCCTGCCTCGGCTTCCTGTGGTGGAACACCTCGCCGGCCAAGATCTTCATGGGCGACACCGGTTCGCTCGCGCTCGGCGGTGTGCTCGCGGGCCTGGCGATCTGCTCCCGCACCGAGCTGCTGCTCGCCATCCTCGGCGGTCTGTTCGTCCTGATCACCATGTCGGTGGTCATCCAGGTCGGCTCCTTCCGCCTGACCGGGAAGCGCGTCTTCCGGATGGCGCCACTCCAGCACCACTTCGAACTCAAGGGCTGGTCCGAAGTCCTTGTGGTGGTCCGCTTCTGGATCATCCAGGGTATTTGTGTGATTGTCGGACTGGGCCTCTTCTATGCGGGATGGGCAGCGGACAAGTGACCTCCTCCTCGGTGCCTTCGGAGTTCCAGGGCAAGCACGTCACCGTCGCCGGGCTCGGCGTCTCCGGCGTCCCGGCGGCCAAGGTGCTGCACGGCCTCGGCGCGATCGTCACGGTCGTCAACGACGGCGACGACGAGCGCGCCCGGGCCCAGGCAGCCGAACTTCAGGCCCTGGGCGTCACCGTCCGCCTCGGCGACGGCGACACCCTGCCCGAGGGCACCGAGCTGATCGTCACCGCCCCCGGCTGGAAGCCCGACAAGCCCCTGTTCGCGGCGGCCGAGAAGGCGGGCGTCCCGGTCTGGGGCGACGTCGAGCTGGCCTGGCGGCTGCGGGGGCCGGACGCGCCCCCCTGGCTCGCCGTCACCGGCACCAACGGCAAGACGACGACCGTGCAGATGCTGGCCTCCATCCTGACGGCGGCCGGCCTGCGCACCGCGGCCGTCGGCAACATCGGCGTCTCCCTGCTGGACACGGTCCTCGGCGACGAGCAGTACGACGTCCTGGCCGTGGAGCTGTCCAGCTACCAGCTGCACTGGGCGCCCTCCCTGCGCGCCCACTCGGCCGCCGTGCTGAACCTCGCCCCCGACCACCTCGACTGGCACGGCTCCATGGAGGCGTACGCGCGCGACAAGGGCCGCATCTACGAGGGCAACCGCGTCGCCTGCGTCTACAACGTCGCCGACAAGGCCACCGAGGACCTGGTGCGCGAGGCCGACGTCGAGGAGGGCTGCCGGGCCATCGGCTTCACCCTCGGCACGCCCGCGCCGTCCCAACTCGGCGTCGTCGAGGGAATCCTGGTCGACCGCGCCTTCGTCGAGAACCGGCAGAAGAACGCCCAGGAGCTCGCCGAGGTCTCCGACGTCAATCCGCCGGCCCCGCACAACATCGCCAACGCCCTCGCGGCGGCGGCGCTCGCGCGCGCGTACGGGGTGCCCGCCGCCGCCGTACGCGACGGGCTGCGTGCCTTCCGGCCGGACGCCCACCGCATCGCGCACGTGGCCGACGTGGCCGGGGTCGCGTACGTCGACGACTCCAAGGCCACCAACACGCACGCGGCGGAAGCCTCGTTGGCGGCGTACGACTCGATCGTGTGGATCGCGGGCGGCCTCGCGAAGGGCGCCACCTTCGACGAGCTGGTCGCCAAGTCGGCAAAGCGACTTCGCGGCGCCGTCCTCATCGGCGCCGACCGTGCCCTGATCCGCGAAGCCCTCGCGCGACACGCCCCCGAAGTACCCGTCGTCGACCTCGACCGGACCGACACTGGGGCGATGCTCCAGGCCGTCCAGGAGGCGAAGCGGCTCGCACAGCCCGGCGACACGGTGCTGCTGGCCCCAGCCTGCGCCTCGATGGACATGTTCGCCAACTACAACAAGCGCGGTGACGCGTTCGCGGAAGCGGTTCGCGAACTCGAAGCCTGACCCGGCCGCCTGCGCCGGGCGACCTTGGGAGGGACGCGTGGGACCGGTGAGGCCGATGTGCCCGGTGCGGCCGTCGTACGGGGGAGGCCGCGATGCCCGGTAGCCGCACCGGAGGTGCGCCCGCGCAGCGGTCCGTACGCGGGCCCGCGGCGCCCCGGCCGCCGCGCGAGAACCCCGTCCTGAACCTGTACACGCGCGTGCGCCGGGCCTGGGACCGGCCGCTGACCGCGTACTACGTGATCCTCGGCGGCAGCCTGCTGCTCACCGTGCTGGGCCTGGTGATGGTCTACTCGGCCTCCCAGATCAAGGCCCTGCAGATGTCGCTGCCGGGGTCGTACTTCTTCCGCAAGCAGCTGTTCGCCGCCGTGATCGGCGCCGCGCTGCTGTACGCGGCCTCCCGGATGCCGGTGAGGCTGCACCGGGCGCTGGCCTACCCGATCCTCGCGGGCGCGGTCTTCCTGATGGCCCTGGTGCAGGTGCCGGGGATAGGGATGGCGGTCAACGGCAACCAGAACTGGATCGCCCTCGGCGGCTCCTTCCAGATCCAGCCCAGCGAGTTCGGCAAGCTCGCCCTCGTGCTGTGGGGCGCCGACCTGCTCGCCCGCAAGCAGGACAAGAGGCTGCTGGCCCAGTGGAAGCACATGCTGGTGCCGCTGGTACCGGCCGCCTTCATGCTGCTCGGGCTGATCATGCTCGGCGGCGACATGGGTACGGCGATCATCCTCACCGCGATCCTGTTCGGCCTGCTGTGGCTGGCGGGCGCGCCCACCCGGCTGTTCATCGGCGTGCTGGCGGTCGCCGCCGTGATCGGCGCGATCCTCATCACGTCCAGCTCGAACCGCATGGCACGGCTGCAGTGCCTCGGCGCCACCGAACCCCAGTCCGGAACGGTCGACTGCTGGCAGGCCGTGCACGGTATCTACGCCCTCGCCTCCGGCGGAATCTTCGGTTCCGGCCTCGGTGCGAGTGTGGAAAAATGGGGCCAACTCCCGGAAGCGCACACGGACTTCATCTTCGCCGTCACCGGTGAGGAACTGGGCCTGGCGGGGACGCTGTCGGTACTCGCCCTCTTCGCGGCTCTAGGCTATGCGGGTATCCGCGTGGCCGGACGCACGGAGGACCCCTTCGTGAGGTATGCCGCGGGAGGCGTGACCACCTGGATCACGGCCCAGGCCGTGATCAACATCGGTGCGGTGCTCGGTCTGCTGCCGATCGCCGGCGTCCCCCTCCCGCTGTTCTCCTACGGGGGATCCGCCCTGCTGCCGACCATGTTCGCCATCGGGCTGCTGATCGCCTTCGCGCGCGACGAGCCCGCTGCGCGGGCGGCGCTTGCGATGCGGCAACCCCGCTTTGGTAGAAAGCGGGGGGCCAGGGGTTCCGCGTTCAATCGCAGTCCCCGGAGAAGGAACACGATGCGACGGCGCGCCTCGGCGGCGCGCTCGTCCGGAGAGCGGTGAATTTCGGTGCATGTCGTACTCGCCGGCGGAGGAACCGCGGGCCACATCGAGCCCGCGCTCGCCCTCGCGGACGCCCTGCGCAGGCAGGATCCGACCGTGGGCATCACGGCCCTGGGCACGGAGCGCGGCCTTGAGACACGTCTCGTACCCGAGCGTGGGTACGAGCTCGCGCTGATCCCCGCCGTACCCCTGCCACGCAAGCCCACCCCCGAGCTGATCACCGTCCCGGGCCGGCTGCGCGGCACGATCAAGGCGACCGAGCAGATCCTGGAGCGCACCAAGGCGGACGTCGTGGTCGGCTTCGGCGGCTACGTGGCCCTGCCCGGCTACCTCGCGGCCAAGCGGCTCGGCGTGCCGATCGTCATCCACGAGGCCAACGCCCGCCCGGGCCTGGCCAACAAGATCGGCTCGCGCTACGCCGCCCAGGTCGCCGTCTCCACCCCCGACAGCAAGCTGCGGGGCGCCCGCTACATCGGCATCCCGCTGCGCCGCTCCATCGCCACCCTGGACCGGGCAGCCGTACGCCCCGAGGCCCGTGCCGCGTTCGGGCTCGACCCGAACCTGCCCACGCTGCTGGTCTCCGGCGGCTCGCAGGGCGCGCGCCGCCTCAACGAGGTCGTCCAGGCTGTCGCCCCCTACCTCCAGCAGGCCGGGATCCAGATCCTGCACGCGGTCGGCCCGAAGAACGAACTGCCGCAGGTCCACCAGATGCCGGGAATGCCCCCTTACATCCCGGTAAGTTACTTGGACCGGATGGACCTCGCGTACGCCGCGGCCGACATGATGCTCTGCCGCGCGGGCGCCATGACCGTCGCCGAACTCTCCGCCGTCGGCCTGCCGGCCGCCTACGTCCCGCTGCCCATCGGCAACGGCGAGCAGCGGCTGAACGCCCAGCCGGTGGTCAAGGCCGGCGGCGGTCTGCTGGTCGACGACGCGGACCTGACCCCGGAGTGGGTGCAGCAGAACGTCCTGCCCGTGCTCGCCGACCCGCACCGGCTGTACGAGATGTCCCGCGCCGCCGCCGAGTTCGGCCGCCGGGACGCCGACGACCTGCTCGTCGGCATGGTGTACGAGGCGATCGCCGCCAGCCGTGCACACCGCTAGGCCCGTATGACGGAAGGCAGGGGAGCGTGGCCGGATCGACCACCGCCGAGCGCGGTGAACGCCAGCAGGGGTCGTCCGGCCCGCGGCCCATCCGGCGGTTGAGGCGGACCCACCTTCGTGTGATCGTCATCCTGGCCCTCGCCCTGGTGTTCCTCGGAACCCCGACGCTCTGGCTGCTGTACGGCTCGAGCTGGCTGCGCGTGGAGACCGTGTCCGTATCGGGGACACGGGTCCTGACACCGGATCAGGTGCGCCAGGCCGCCGACGTTCCCCTCGGGGAGCCGCTGATTTCCGTCGACACCGATGCGATCGAGACGCGACTGCGCCGGAAATTGCCCCGAATTGACGCGGTTGACGTGGCCCGTTCCTGGCCCCATGGAATCGGGCTGAAAGTGACTGAGCGGACTCCGGTTCTGATTGTGCAAAAGGGCGGAAAGTTCGTCGAAGTGGACGATGAGGGTGTCCGCTTCGCCACGGTTTCTGAGGCTCCGAAAGGAGTTCCCGCACTGGAAATGGCGGTGTCCCGGTCCAGCTCCGCCGCCGCGAGCCTGCGCCGCTTCGGCGAGGGCCGTCTGGTGCGGGAGGCGGTGCGGGTCGCCCGGGCCGTTCCGGCCGCGGTCGCCCGCGAGACACGGACCGTCAAGGTGCGTTCGTACGACGACATCTCGCTGGAGTTGAGCGACGGCCGCACCGTCGGCTGGGGCAGCGGAGAGAAGGGCGCCGCGAAGGCGCGTACGCTCACCGCCCTGATGAAAGCGGCGCCGGACGCGCGGCACTTCGACGTCAGCGTTCCCACCGCGCCTGCGTCATCAGGGAGTTGACGCACATCCGCGCAGGCCAGCACCCTGGTTGGGCATCGCTACGCCTGATCACATAGGGTGAAAAGAAAAACGGGAGGTTCGGCGTGTTCGTTGAACGTGCGCCACTTGTCGACTTAGTGTCCTGTTCAGAAGACTCCAGGGAACAGACACACTGGTAACCCTAAACTTCAGGGTTAGGGTTCGGGTCGGCGATACGGACCGTCCCATTCGGCATCAGTCGTCGGAGCGCGGGGCGCAGCGCGCCACGGTGATTCGGCGACACGTAACTCGAGGCGAGAGGCCTTCGACGTGGCAGCACCGCAGAACTACCTCGCAGTCATCAAAGTCATCGGTGTCGGCGGCGGTGGTGTCAATGCCATCAACCGGATGATCGAGGTCGGTCTCAAGGGCGTCGAGTTCATCGCCATCAACACCGACGCGCAAGCTCTGTTGATGAGCGACGCCGACGTCAAGCTGGACGTCGGCCGTGAACTCACCCGCGGACTCGGCGCCGGAGCCAACCCGGCCGTCGGCCGCAAGGCCGCCGAGGACCACCGCGAGGAGATCGAGGAGGTCCTCAAGGGGGCCGACATGGTCTTCGTGACAGCCGGTGAAGGCGGCGGCACCGGCACCGGCGGCGCGCCCGTCGTGGCCAACATCGCACGCTCGCTCGGCGCCCTCACCATCGGCGTGGTGACGCGCCCGTTCACCTTCGAGGGACGGCGCCGCGCCAACCAGGCCGAGGACGGCATCGCCGAGCTCCGCGAAGAGGTCGACACCCTCATCGTCATCCCGAACGACCGGCTGCTGTCCATCTCGGACCGCCAGGTCAGCGTGCTCGACGCGTTCAAGTCCGCCGACCAGGTGCTGCTCTCCGGTGTTCAGGGCATCACCGACCTCATCACCACCCCCGGCCTCATCAACCTCGACTTCGCCGACGTCAAGTCGGTCATGTCCGAGGCGGGTTCGGCCCTCATGGGCATCGGCTCGGCCCGCGGCGACGACCGCGCGGTGGCCGCGGCCGAGATGGCGATCTCCTCGCCGCTGCTGGAGGCCTCCATCGACGGCGCCCGCGGCGTGCTGCTCTCCATCTCCGGCGGCTCCGACCTCGGCCTGTTCGAGATCAACGAGGCCGCCCAGCTGGTGAGCGAGGCCGCCCACCCCGAGGCCAACATCATCTTCGGCGCGGTGATCGACGACGCCCTCGGCGACGAGGTCCGGGTCACCGTGATCGCGGCCGGCTTCGACGGAGGCCAGCCGCCGGCCCGCCGGGAGAACGTCATCGGCTCGACCTCCGCCAAGCGCGAGGAGCCGGCCCCGGTCCGGCCGACCGAGTCCCGCCCGTCCTTCGGCTCGCTCGGCAGCGTGACCCCGAAGGAGGAGCCGGAGCCCGCGCCGGAGCCGGTGAAGGACATCCCGGTCGCCCCGCCGGTCACGCCGGCCCCGCGGACGTACTCGGACAGCGCGGCCGAGGAACTGGACGTCCCGGACTTCCTTAAGTGATGCTCCTGACGTGATAGGACAGCGCGAGAACGTGAGCGGCGCGCACTTCGCCTTCACCGACCGGTGGGGCGGGGTGAGCGCCGCTCCGTATGAGGAGCTCAACCTCGGCGGGGCGGTCGGCGACGACCCCGACGCCGTACGCACCAACCGGGAACTGGCCGCCAAGTCGCTCGGCGTCGACCCGGACCGGGTGGTCTGGATGAACCAGGTGCACGGGGCGGACGTGGCGGTGGTCGACGGCCCCTGGGGATCTTCCTCGGAGATCCCGTCGGTCGACGCGATCGTCACCGCCCGGCGTGGGCTCGCCCTCGCCGTCCTCACCGCCGACTGCGTGCCGGTGCTGCTCGCCGACCCGGTCGCCGGGATCGTCGCCGCGGCCCACGCGGGCCGGCCCGGCATGATCGCCGGAGTCGTCCCGGCCGCACTACGCGCGATGACGGACCTGGGCGCCGAGCCCTCCCGGATCGTCGCCCGCACTGGACCGGCCGTGTGCGGCCGGTGCTACGAGGTGCCGGAGGCGATGCGCGCCGAGGTCTCAGCCGGTGAGCCGGCGGCGTACGCCGAGACGAGTTGGGGCACGCCGGCCGTCGATGTGAGCGCCGGTGTGCACGCGCAGCTCGACCGGCTCGGGGTGCGCGACCGGGCGCAGTCGCCGGTGTGCACGCTGCAGTCGACCGATCACTTCTCGTACCGCCGCGACCGCACCACCGGGCGGCTCGCGGGATATGTCTGGCTGGACTGATAGGGCATGACGGACCGTAAGGCAGAACTCGCCGGAAATCTGGCGAAGGTGGAGCAGCGCATCACCGCCGCCTGTGACGCCGCCGGGCGCAAGCGCGAGGAGGTGACCCTGATCGTGGTCACCAAGACCTACCCCGCGAGCGATGTGCGGATCCTGTCGGAACTCGGTGTGCGTCATGTCGCCGAGAACCGCGACCAGGACGCGGCTCCGAAGGCGGCCGCATGCTCGGATCTGCCCCTTACATGGCATTTTGTCGGTCAACTCCAGACCAACAAAGTGCGATCGGTGGTCGGTTACGCGGATCTCGTGCAGTCCGTCGATCGTTCCAAGCTCGTCACCGCCCTGTCGAAGGAGGCCGTCCGGGCCGGGCGCGAGATCGGGTGTCTCATCCAGGTCGCGTTCGACGCCGGGGTGAGCGGACGAGGGGAGCGGGGCGGCGTGGCCCCCGAAGGAATCGAAGAGTTGGCCGACCTCGTCGCCGAGGCGCCGGGGCTGCGGCTCGGTGGACTGATGACCGTCGCGCCGCTCACCGGGAAGTACGCAGGACGCGAACAGGCGGCGTTCGAGCGGTTGGTGGATTTGTCGACCGACCTGCGCCGGAACCATCCGGCTGCGAACATGGTCTCGGCAGGAATGAGTGCGGACCTCGAACAGGCCGTGGCAGCCGGAGCGACACATGTGCGCGTCGGCAGCGCGGTACTCGGAGTACGCCCCAGGCTCGGGTAACGTCGCCAGGAAGTCGGACCACAGCAGAAAATATGGTCATTGCCGCCGAAAGGCGGACTTAAGGACCTCGTGGATCGCGGGCACTTGGCGGTCGTCAGCCGATCCACCACAGAGCGGAGGACTCAGAGCATGGCCGGCGCGATGCGCAAGATGGCGGTCTACCTCGGCCTCGTGGAGGACGATGGGTACGACGGCCGCGGATTCGACCCCGACGACGACTTCGAACCAGAAATGGACCCGGAGCCCGAACGGGACCACCGACGGCATGAGCCGTCCCATCAGTCGCATGTCTCACATCAGTCCCAAAGGGACGAAGAGGTACGAGTCGTGCAGCCGCCCGCGCCCCGCGAACCGGTCGCCCGTTCCGCTTCGCTACCCGCGGAATCCGGCCGCCCGGCGCGCATCGCGCCCGTGGCATCCATCACACAAGAACGCGCAAACCTGGAGAAGAACGCACCGGTGATCATGCCCAAGGTCGTGTCGGAACGAGAGCCTTACCGGATCACCACACTTCACCCGCGGACCTACAACGAGGCCCGTACCATCGGGGAACACTTCCGTGAAGGCACCCCGGTGATCATGAATCTGACTGAGATGGATGACACAGACGCGAAGCGACTTGTCGACTTTGCGGCCGGTTTGGTGTTTGGTCTTCACGGCAGTATCGAGCGGGTGACGCAGAAGGTGTTCCTGTTGTCGCCTGCTAACGTCGATGTCACGGCGGAGGACAAGGCCCGCATCGCAGAGGGCGGGTTCTTCAACCAGAGCTGAGACGCAACACCGGAAACAGAAGTACACAGCAGGGCACTGGGGAGAGGGAAGCACAAGGTCATGAGCGTGGTTCTTGATGTCATCTACATCGCGCTGATGTGCTTCCTCATCGTGCTCATCTTCCGGTTGGTCATGGACTATGTCTTCCAGTTCGCCCGCTCGTGGCAACCCGGCAAGGCGATGGTGGTCGTTCTGGAGGCCACCTACACTGTCACCGATCCACCGCTCAAGCTTCTGCGGCGGGTCATCCCGCCGCTGCGTCTCGGGGGCGTGGCGCTCGACCTGTCCTTCTTCGTACTGATGATCATCGTCTACATCCTGATCTCGATCGTGAGCCGGCTGTGAGCGATGTGAACTACGGTCTTGCCGAATGCCGACGACTACGTTGAGGTGAAGAGATGCCGTTGACCCCCGAGGACGTGCGGAACAAGCAGTTCACGACCGTCCGCCTCCGAGAAGGCTATGACGAGGACGAGGTCGATGCCTTCCTCGACGAGGTCGAAGCCGAACTGACCCGCCTGCTCCGTGAGAACGAGGACCTGCGCGCCAAGCTGGCCGCCGCCACTCGCGCCGCCGCGCAGAACCAGCAGAACATGCGCAAGCCTCCGGAGCAGCAGGACCAGCAGCACCCTCAGCAGCAGGGCATGCGCGGTCCTGGCGCCCCCGTTCCCGCCGGCATATCGGGCCCGCCGCAGCAGCAGATGGGTGGCCCCATGGGTGGTCCGCCCCAGCTGCCGAGCGGTGCGCCGCAGCTGCCCGCCGGCCCCGGCGGTCAGGGGGGCCCGCAGGGTCCCGGCGGTCCGATGGGGCAGGGTCCCGGTCCGATGGGCCAGGGTCCGATGCAGGGGCAGATGGGCCCCGGTGGTCCGATGGGCGGTCCCATGGGCGGTCCCGGTCCGATGGGGCAGGGCCCCGGTGGCGACAGCGCCGCCCGTGTTCTGTCGCTGGCGCAGCAGACCGCCGACCAGGCGATCGCGGAGGCCCGTTCCGAGGCCAACAAGATCGTCGGCGAGGCGCGTTCGCGTGCCGAGGGCCTCGAGCGTGACGCCCGTGCCAAGGCGGACGCCCTGGAGCGGGACGCGCAGGAGAAGCACCGCGTCGCGATGGGCTCCCTGGAGTCCGCCCGCGCCACGCTGGAGCGCAAGGTCGAGGACCTGCGCGGCTTCGAGCGCGAGTACCGCACACGGCTGAAGTCCTACCTGGAGTCGCAGCTGCGTCAGCTGGAGACCCAGGCGGACGACTCGCTCGCCCCGCCGCGCACCCCGGCCACGGCGTCTCTCCCGCCGTCCCCGGCGCCCTCCATGGCCCCGGCCGGCGCGAGCGCCCCGTCGTACGGCGGCAACCAGACCATGGGCGGCAACCCGTCGCAGTCCGGTCCGTCCTACGGCGGTCAGCAGCAGATGTCTCCCGCGATGACCCAGCCCATGGCGCCGGTGCGCCCGCAGGGGCCGTCGCCGATGGGGCAGGCTCCCTCTCCGATGCGGGGGTTCCTCATCGACGAGGACGACAACTGACGGCCTGATGGGCATGGGTACGGCGTAGACGTCGGCAGCGTTCAGGGCGAGGCCCCGGGAATCAGAACCCGGGGCCTCGCCCCTTTGCTACGCGCGTTCGTGACGCCCTCGGGCGGTTGTTCGAGGCCGCGAGGCAGGTGTTCGTGCGGACGCAACGCCGAAGGCCCGGTCCTGCCAAGATCTTTGGCGGGAGCGGGCCTTCGGTGTGCACCGGGCCTTCGGTGTGTGGGCTACGCCTTGCGCAGGCGGAACGTCAGGGACAGGCCCTCGTCGGTGAAGGGCTCGCCGTACGTGTCGTCCGCCTCGCCCTGGGCGAAGTCCGTGGCCAGGACCTCGTCGGCGATCAGGCCCGCGTGCTCGGTCAGGGCCGCGACCGTCGCCGGGTCCGTGGCGGTCCAGCGCAGGGTGATGCGGTCGGCCACGTCCAACCCGCTGTTCTTACGGGCCTCCTGGATCAGGCGGATCGCGTCACGGGCGAGGCCCGCCCGGCGGAGCTCCTCCGTGATCTCCAGGTCGAGCGCCACCGTCGCGCCCGCGTCGGAGGCCACCGACCAGCCCTCACGCGGGGTCTCCGTGATGATCACCTCGTCCGGTGCCAGCGTGATCGTCTCGCCGTCGACCTCCACCGACGCCGTGCCCTCGCGCAGGGCCAGGGACAGCGCGGCGGCGTCCGTGTTCGCGATGGCCTTGGCCACGTCCTGGACCCGCTTGCCGAACCGCTTGCCCAGGGCGCGGAAGTTGGCTTTGGCGGTGGTGTCCACCAGGGAACCGCCCACCTCGCTCAGCGACGCCAGGGACTCGACGTTCAGTTCCTCCGTGATCTGCGTGTGCAGCTCGGGGTGCAGGGCCTCGAAGCCCGTCGCCGCGATCAGCGCGCGCCTCAGCGGCTGGCGCGTCTTGACGCCCGACTCCGCGCGCGTGGCACGGCCCAGCTCCACGAGGCGGCGGACCAGGACCATCTGCTTCGACAGCTCCGGGTCGATGGCGGTCAGGTCCGCCTCCGGCCAGGAGGCAAGGTGCACCGACTCCGGTGCGCCCGGGGTGACCGGCACGATCAGGTCCTGCCAGACCCGCTCGGTGATGAACGGGGTGATCGGCGCCATCAGCTTCGTGACCGTCTCCAGCACCTCGTGCAGGGTGCGCAGCGCGGCCTTGTCGCCCTGCCAGAAGCGGCGCCGGGACCGGCGTACGTACCAGTTGCTCAGGTCGTCGACGAAGGCGGACAGCAGCTTGCCGGCGCGCTGGGTGTCGTACGCCTCCAGGGACTGGGTCACCTGGTCGGTCAGCGCGTGCAGTTCGGACAGCAGCCAGCGGTCCAGGAGGGGGCGGTCGGCCGGAGCCGGGTCGGCCTCGCTCGGCGCCCAGCCCGACGTACGGGCGTACAGGGCCTGGAAGGCGACCGTGTTCCAGTAGGTGAGCAGGGTCTTGCGCACCACCTCCTGGATCGTGGTGTGGCCGACGCGGCGGGCCGCCCACGGGGAGCCGCCGGCCGCCATGAACCAGCGGACCGCGTCGGCGCCGTGCTGGTCCATGAGCGGGATCGGCTGGAGGATGTTGCCCAGGTGCTTGGACATCTTCCGGCCGTCCTCGGCCAGGATGTGACCGAGGCAGACCACGTTCTCGTACGACGACTTGTCGAAGACGAGTGTGCCGACCGCCATCAGCGTGTAGAACCAGCCGCGGGTCTGGTCGATGGCCTCGCTGATGAACTGCGCGGGGTAGCGGGACTCGAACAGCTCCTTGTTCTTGTACGGGTAGCCCCACTGTGCGAACGGCATCGAGCCCGAGTCGTACCAGGCGTCGATGACCTCCGGCACGCGCGTGGCCGTCTTCTGGCACTGGGGGCAGGCGAAGGTGACCTCATCGATGTACGGGCGGTGCGGGTCGAGGCCCGACTGGTCGGTGCCGGTGAGCTCGGTGAGCTCGGTGAGGGAGCCGACGCACGTGAGGTGGTCGTCCTCGCAGCGCCAGATCGGCAGCGGCGTGCCCCAGTAGCGGTTGCGGGACAGCGCCCAGTCGATGTTGTTGTTCAGCCAGTCGCCGTACCGGCCGTGCTTGACCGTCTCGGGGAACCAGTTGGTCTTCTCGTTCTCCTCGATGAGGCGGTCCTTGATGGCCGTCGTGCGGATGTACCAGGACGGCTGCGCGTAGTAGAGGAGCGCGGTGTGGCAGCGCCAGCAGTGCGGGTAGCTGTGCTCGTACGGGATGTGCTTGAAGAGCAGACCGCGCTGCTGGAGGTCCTCGGTGAGATTTTCGTCCGCCTTCTTGAAGAAGACGCCGCCGACGAGGGGGACGTCCTCCTCGAAGGTGCCGTCCGGGCGGACCGGGTTCACCACCGGCAGACCGTAGGCGCGGCAGACCTTCAGGTCGTCCTCACCGAAGGCGGGGGACTGGTGGACCAGACCCGTACCGTCCTCGGTCGTGACGTACCCGGCGTTGACGACGAAGTGCGTGCCGCCCTCGGTCTCCGGGAACTCCACGAGTTCGAACGGACGTTGGTACGTCCAGCGCTCCATCTCGGCGCCGGTGAAGGTCCGGCCGGTGGTCTCCCAGCCCTCGCCGAGCGCCTTGGCGACCAGCGGCTCGGCGACGACCAGCTGCTCCTCGCCGTTCGTCGCGACGACGTAGGCGACCTCGGGGTGCGCGGCGACGGCGGTGTTGGACACCAGGGTCCACGGGGTCGTCGTCCACACCAGGAGGGCGGCCTGGCCGGCGAGCGGACCGGAGGTGAGCGGGAAACGGACGTACACGGACGGGTCGACGACCGTCTCGTAGCCCTGCGCCAGCTCGTGGTCCGACAGGCCGGTGCCGCAGCGCGGGCACCAGGGGGCGACGCGGTGGTCCTGGACCAACAGGTCCTTCTTGAAGATCTCCTTCAGCGACCACCAGACCGACTCGATGTACTCGGGCTCCATGGTCACGTACGCCTCGTCGAGGTCGACCCAGTAGCCCATGCGGGTCGTCAGCTCGGAGAAGGCGTCGGTGTGGCGGAGCACGGACTCGCGGCACTTGGCGTTGAACTCGGCGATGCCGTACGCCTCGATGTCCTTCTTGCCGGAGAAGCCGAGCTCCTTCTCGACCGCGAGCTCCACGGGCAGGCCGTGGCAGTCCCAGCCGGCCTTGCGGGCCACGTGGTAGCCGCGCATGGTGCGGAAGCGGGGGAAGACGTCCTTGAAGACGCGCGCCTCGATGTGGTGGGCGCCCGGCATGCCGTTGGCCGTGGGCGGGCCCTCGTAGAACACCCACTCGGGGCGGCCCTCGGACTGCTCGAGGCTCTTGGCAAAGATCTTCTGCTCGCGCCAGAAGTCGAGCACCGCGTGCTCGAGCGCGGGCAGGTCGACCTGGGCGGGCACCTGGCGGTACTGCGTCATCGATCTTCCTCCGGCGGACGTGTTGCCTTCCGTCGGAGGGACGAGAGCTACGTCATTCTCTACGCCGCCTTCGGCGCGCTCCCGCGGTACCACCCTCCTTGGCCCTCCGGTGCCTGGTGCGCACCGGTGAGCCCCCTCATTGGGGTCGCGATGCCGGTTCTACTCGCCTGTGCCTTGCGGCCGGGGCTTTCTTCCGGCGGCTCCGGGGTGATCTTCACGTCGCGCTCGCCCCCGGGCTCACACCGTCCCCGGGTCGCTCTGGGCTGCGTACGTCGCTACTCGTCCCCATCCACGCTTTTCGCTCCGCCCAGTGTACGGCGCGGCGCGGACAGCGGCCGACCGGTTTTCGGGGGGCTGGGGGCGAGGGTGCGGTGTGGTGTTTCCGGTACCGGGGGTGGGAGGTGGTGTATGGCGTGACATGCCCCGAATGGCGCGGTACGCGTGTTCGGATCCTGGGACGTCCGGCTCGGCGGATTACCTGGCGGGGAGCTGGGCACAACGGATGCATGCTGGCCGCGCGACGTGCGCGAGGCGGGCGAATCGGGCGGTGTGCCCCGTTGCCGCGGGCCTCGAGTCGATTTATCGTCCCAGCACGATTCGCGAGCAAGATCACAATATGTGAAGGGGCCGCGGCCATGGTGGCGAAGAAGACCGCCGTACAGCAGTCGGCGTCCGGCAGGTCCGGGAGCGCCAAGGCCTCCGGCGGTGCGGGGGCCTCCGGCGGTGCGAAAGCCTCCGGCGGTGCGGCCAAGGGCGTGGGTGGGAAGAAGGGGACGCAGGGGGGTGCGGTTTCGCGGGCCGCGGGGGCCGTGGGGGCGGCGGTGAAGACGGTGCGGGGTGCTGCTGCGACCTCGAAGGGGGCCAAGGGGGCCGGGGAGGGGGCGGCGGCTGGGGGGAGCGGTACCACGAGTACGAGGGCGGCCGGCAGGACGACCGTGGCCAAGAAGGCGGTGGTCAAGAAGGCTGTGGCCAAGAAGGCGGTGGTCAAGAAGGCAGCGGTCAGGCAGGGCGGCGCCAGCGCCGGGGGAACCGCAGCCCAGAGGGCGTCGGCCGAGAAGCCGGCGGGCAGTGGAGCGGCGGCCAAGGAGGGCCGGGCCAGAAAGACGTCGGCTGGGAAAGCGACGGGCGCCAGGGCGTCGGGCGCCAGGCCGGCGGGAAAGCAGGCGGTAGCCAAGGAGGCCGAGGCCGCGGGGGCGGCTGTCGGCAGCACGGCGGCCAAGAAGGCGGCGGGGGAGGAGGCGGCGGCCGAGAAGGCGGCGGCTACGGAGGCGGCGGCCAGGAAGGCCGCGGACGGACGAGCGGCGGCCGAGACAGCGGCGGCTGCCAAGGCGACCGGCGAGCAGGCGACAGCCGTGAAGGTGGTGGCTGAGGAGGCGGCGACCGCCAAGAAGGCGACCGCCAAGCCGACGACCGCCACGGAGGCGGCAGCGGGGAAGGCGGCGCGCAAGAAGAAGACGGCCGCCAAGACGTCGGCCGCCAAGACGACGGCGTCTCCCAAAACGGCGACCGCCACGAAGGCCGTGGCTGCCAAGGCGGCGGCCAAGAAGGGGAGCGCCGGGAAAGCGGTGGCTACGGAGGTGGCGGCCAAGAAGGGGACCGCCAAGCCGACGACCGCCACGGAGGCGGCCACCACGGAGGCGGTCACCGAGAAGCCGGTCACCGAGAAGCCGGTCACCGAGAAGCCGGCCACCAAGAAGGCGGTTACCGAGAAGGCGGCCACCACGAAGGCGGTCACCAAGAAGCCGGTCACCAAGAAGCCGGTCACGAAGAAGGCGGCCACCAAGGGCGCGGTCACCAAGGACGCGGTCACCAAGAAGGCGGCCACCGACATGGCAGCCTCCAAGAAGGCAGCCGCCAAGAAAGCCGCCGCAAGGAAGGCGGTCTCAAGTGTGTCGGCCGCCCAAGGGGTGGTCGGGGAAGTGGCGGAGGAGGCCGCCGCGGTTGAGGGTGGTGTCCGGGAGGGCGCCGGGAAGAAGAGCGCGGTCGGGAAGAGCACCACCAGGACCAGCGCGGTCACAGAGGACACGGCCGAGAGCAGTTCGGCCAAGAAGGCGGGCGCGGCCGGGGCCGCGCCGCAGACGGGAGCGACGACGGTGGTTGCGAAGAAGACTCCTGGCACGGCCACGGCGGCGAAGACCGCCGTTCCGAAGGCACGGGTCGCCGCGGCGGAGCCGGGCGAGCTCGCGGTACGCCCGGGCGAGGACCCCTGGACCCCGGAAGAGGTCGAGGAGGCGCGTTCCGAGCTGCTGTCCGAGGAGGCACGGCTGCGTGAGGAGATCACGTCGTCGGAGCGGTCGCTCGCCGGCCTGATGCGGGACTCGGGGGACGGCGCGGGCGACGACCAGGCGGACACCGGCACCAAGAACATCACGCGTGAGCACGAGCTGGCGCTCGCCGCCAACGCGCGCGAGATGCTCACCCAGATCGAACGCGCCCTGGAACGCCTCGACGCCGGCACCTACGGCCTGTGCGAGAACTGCGGCAACCCCATCGGCAAGGCCCGCATGCAGGCCTTCCCGCGGGCCACCCTGTGCGTGGAGTGCAAGCAGAAGCAGGAGCGCCGGTACTGATCAGCCGCCGTAAGCCTCCTGAGCACGTACGCAGCACAGGGCGTGCCGTACCCTCGTCCTCAGTCAGGCACCTAGGTTGAGGGACTCACGTGGCAGAGGCGGAGCGCATCATCGGTACGCCGGACACCCCGGACGCGGCACGGGCCGAGCAGGAGCAGCCCCGCGAGAACGCGGCGTCGGGTGAGCGGTCCGACGCCGGGCAGGCACAGGCCCCGGTCGGCGGGTCCGGCGCCGATGAGGCGGCAGAGTCGGCTGAGTCCTCCCGCGCGGACGAGCCGGGCGGTGCTGCGCAGCGGCCCCGGGGCAAGCGCCGTATCGCCGTGCTGTTCGCCGTCGCCGCCTTCGCGTACGCGCTCGACCTGATCAGCAAGATGATCGTGGTCGAGAAGCTGGAGCACCATCCGCCCATCGAGGTCATCGGGGACTGGCTGAAGTTCGAGGCGATCCGCAACGCGGGCGCGGCCTTCGGTTTCGGCGAGGCCTTCACCGTGATCTTCACCGTGATCGCGGCGGCGGTGATCGTGGTGATCGTCCGGCTCGCCCGCAAGCTCTACAGCCTGCCCTGGGCGATCGCGCTCGGGCTGTTGCTGGGTGGTGCGCTCGGAAATCTGACCGACCGGATCTTCCGTTCGCCGGGTGTCTTCGAGGGCGCGGTCGTCGACTTCATCGCGCCCAAGTACTTCGCCGTCTTCAACCTGGCCGACTCGGCGATCGTGTGCGGCGGCATCCTGATCGTGCTGCTGTCGTTCAAGGGGCTCGATCCGGACGGGACCGTCCACAAGGACTGAGCCCCGAGGGCTGATCACAGGCTCTCGTACGGGGCTGTCGGACCCGTCCGGCATACTCGACGGGTGAGCACGATTCCCGAGATCCGTACCCTGCCCGTGCCCGACGGCCTGGAGGGCGAGCGCGTCGACGCCGCCATCTCCCGCATGTTCGGCTTCTCCCGGACGAAAGCGGCCGAGCTCGCCGCCGCGGGGAAGGTCACGGTCGACGGGTCGGTGGTCGGCAAGTCGGAGCGCGTGCACGGTGGCGCCTGGCTGGAGGTCGAGATGCCGCAGGCGCCCGCTCCGGTGCAGGTGGTCGCCGAGCCGGTCGAGGGCATGGAGATCGTGCACGACGACGAGGACGTGGTCGTGATCGTCAAGCCGGTCGGGGTGGCCGCGCATCCGTCGCCGGGCTGGACCGGCCCGACCGTGATCGGCGGGCTCGCCGCCGCCGGGTACCGGATCTCCACCTCCGGCGCCGCCGAGCGGCAGGGCATCGTGCACCGGCTCGACGTGGGCACGTCCGGGCTGATGGTGGTGGCCAAGTCGGAGTACGCGTACACGTCGCTGAAGCGGCAGTTCAAGGAGCGCACGGTCGACAAGCGCTACCACACGCTCGTCCAGGGCCACCCGGACCCGACCAGCGGCACCATCGACGCGCCCATCGGCCGACACCCGAACCATGACTACAAGTGGGCGGTCACCGCCGACGGCAAGCCCTCCGTCACGCACTACGACCTCATCGAGGCGTTCCGCGCGGCCTCCCTGCTCGACGTGAAGCTGGAGACCGGCCGCACCCACCAGATCCGTGTCCATATGGCCGCCCACCGGCATCCCTGCGTCGGCGACCTGACGTACGGCGCCGACCCGACGCTCGCCAAGCGCCTCGGCCTGACCCGCCAGTGGCTGCACGCCGTACGGCTCGGCTTCGGGCACCCCGGCAGCGGCGAGTGGGCGGAGTTCGCGTGCGACTACCCGGAGGACCTGCAGAAGGCCCTCGACCAGGTCCGGGAGGAGACGTACGCATGAGCCTGCCGCCGTCGTCCTCGTACGTCGTGCGTGTCGCCGAGGACCCCGCCGACCGTGAGGCGTGCTTCGCGGTGCGCAAGGAGGTCTTCGTCGGGGAGCAGGGGGTGCCCGAGGACATCGAGTACGACGCGTACGACGCCGGCGCCGTGCACGTGCTGGCGGTCCGGGAGGACGACGGGGCGGCGCTCGGGACCGGGCGGCTGCTGTTCGGGGAGGCGGCGGCCGCGCAGACCGGCGGCGACCGGTCCGTCGGGTCCCTCGGGCGGCTCGCCGTGACGAAGAACGCGCGGGGGCTCAGGGTCGGGGCCGCGCTGGTGCGGGCCATCGAGGACGCGGCACGCGCGCGTGGGCTCACGGCCGTGGACCTGCACGCGCAGACGCACGCGCTCGGGTTCTACGAGCGGCTCGGGTACCAGGCGTACGGGCCGGAGTACCTGGAGGCGGGCATTCCGCACCGGGCGATGCGGCGTTCGCTGTGACCCGCCGCGAAGGCGGCGAAGAGCGCTGAGGGTACCGGGACGGCTGTGAAAGAGGCGGCGTGGCAGGCTTGAGGTCTGTTCTGTGCACACCTGACCTCCCGGAGCGCTGACCGTGGATCAGTTGGCCCTGTTGTTCGTGCTGTTGCTCGGGGCCCTGGTGAGTGTCCCGGTGGGGGACCGGCTCGGGCTGCCGGCGCCGGTGCTGATGACGCTCCTCGGGATCGTTCTCGCGCTCCCCGACTTCGTACCGAACGTCGACATTCCGCCGGACCTGATCCTGCCGCTGCTGCTGCCGCCCCTGCTGTACGCGGCGGTGCGGCGCACCTCGTGGCGGCAGTTCGCGGCGAACAAGCGGCCGATCTTCCTGCTGGCCGTGGCGCTCGTGTTCGTCACCATGCTGTGCGTGGCCACCGTGGCCAACGCGATCGTGCCCGGGCTGCCGGTCGCGGCCGCCTTCGCGCTCGGCGCGCTGGTCGCGCCGCCCGACCCCGTCGCCGCGACCGCCGTCGCCGGGCAGCTGGGGCTGCCGCGCCGCCTGGTGTCGATCCTGGAGGGCGAAGGGCTGTTCAACGACGTGACGGCCATCGTCCTGTACCACGTGGCGATCGCCGCCGCGGTCAGCGGGACGTTCTCGCCCTGGCGGGCCGGGCTGGACCTGGTGCTGTCGGCCGTGGTGGCGGTGGTGGTCGGGCTCGCGCTGGGCTGGGGCGCCAACAAGCTGATGGACCTGCTCGGCGACGCGACCCTGCAGATCGGGCTGACCCTGCTGGTGCCGTACGCCTCCTACGTGCTGGCGGAGGAGCTGCACGGCTCGGGCGTGCTCGCGGTGCTCACCACCGCGCTGTTCCTCACCGACTACGCGACCGACGCCGACGACGTCATGACGCGGCTCGCCGGGCACACCTTCTGGGACATCGCCGACACCCTCATCACCGGTGTCGCGTTCGGGCTGATCGGGCTGGAACTGCACAACGCGATCCACACCGCGTCCGGCCGGTGGGGTGAGCTGCTCGGGTGGGCGGCGGCGATCGCGGGCGTGGTCGTTCTGGTACGGCTGCTGTGGCTGCTGCCGGCGACCTGGCTGACCCAGCGGCTGCACGCGCGGCGGGACCACGACGAGGACATCCCGATGAGCCGGCGCGAGACCGTGGTCATGTGGTGGGCCGGGATGCGGGGGGTGGCCTCGGTGGCGCTGGCGCTGGCGATCCCGCTGGAGACGGACGACGGGGGCGCCTTCCCCAGCCGGGACGAGATCATCTTCATCGCCTTCGGGGTGATCATGGCGACGCTGGTGGTGCAGGGGCTGACGTTGCCGTGGCTGGTTCGGCGGCTGGGGGTGCGGGCCGACACGGAGCGGGAGAAGGAGTTCGAGAAGCAGCTGGCGGTGCGGGCGGCCAAGGCGGCGAAGCGGCGGCTGAAGGAGATCGAGGCCGTGGAGGAGCTGCCGGAGGAGTTGTCCGAGCAGATGCTGCGGAGGGCCTTCGACATCGGGCTGCGGATCAGTCCCGACCTGGCGGACGAGGAGCGGCGGGAGGCGTCTCGGCAGCGGGCGCGGCGGTTGAAGCGGGTGCGGCGGATTCAGGGGGAGATGCTGAGCGCTGCCCGGCATGAGGTGCTGGCGGCGCGGAACGAGCCCGGGGCCGATCCTGAGGTGGTGGATCGGGTGTTGCGGCATCTTGATGTGCGTAGTTTGCGGTGAGTTTCGGCTTTCTCTTGGTGAGGGTTGCTCGCAGTTGGGTTTTCTCGCTGTGGGGTTTCCCGCCCGCGCGCCGCCGTGCTACTTGGCCGAGACATTGCTGTATCCCGTGAGGGCTGATCGTCGTCGGCGGCATTCCGGTCGTAGGGTTTGATCATGACTCGCAACGTCGTGATCAGTGGTGGCGGTACGGGGATCGGACTTGCGGCGGCGCAGGCGTTCGCCGCGGACGGGGATCGGGTGCTGCTGCTCGGGCGGCGGGCCGAGGTGCTGGAGCAGGCCGGAGTGCCCGGGGCGCTCACCTACGCCGCGGACCTCAGCAAACCGCGCAGCGTGCGCGGGGTGGAGCGGTTCGTGGCGGCCGAGTTCGGCACCGTGGACGTACTGATCCACAGCGCCGGAGGCGCCGGGTACCAGGAGCCGAGGGTGGACAGCGACGAGCCGCTCGACGTCGTCCTGCACAACTGGGCCCTCAACTTCGGGCTCAACACCCTGACCGCCGTGCTGCTCACCGAGGCGCTGAAGGACCGGCTCGCCGACCCCGGCGGGCGAGTGCTGTTCCTCAGCTCCATCGCCGCGTACCGGGGGTCGGGGAGCGGGGCGTACGCGGGGTCCAAGGCCGCGCTGCATCCGTACGCCCATGATCTGGCCCGGCAGTTGGGGCCGCGCGGCATCACCGTGAACGTGGTGGCGCCCGGCTACATCGAGGACACCGAGTTCTTCGGGGACGCGATGGACGAGGAGCGGCGGGCCCGGCTCATCGCCGAGACCTCGACGGGGCGGGCCGGGACGCCCGGCGACGTCGCCACGACCCTGCACTGGCTCGCCTCCCACGCCGCCGGGCACATCACCTCGCAGATCATCCAGGTCAACGGCGGCGCCGAGCGCGGCCACTGACAAGGTGTCGGCGGTCTTGCGCCCCGGCGGCCGCGGCGCGGACCCTGACCGGCCGTCAGCGCTCCGTCCGCGGCGACCCGTGGTAGCGGCGCTGGACGGGCACGCCGTCCGGCGACGCGCGGTGGCCGTTGCGGCCCGGCGGCAGCACCGCGTCGGCGGTGTTGACCCGGGGCAGGGCGTACGGGTGCTCGTCGGCCAGCCAGCGGATCATCCGCTCCCGGACCGCGACCCGTACCGTCCACAGGTCGTCCGCGTCCTTGGCCGTCACCAGGCCCCGCACCTGCATGGTGTTCGGGGTGGTGTCCGTGACGTCCAGGCCGTAGGCGCGTCCGTCCCAGGCCGGACAGTCGCGCAGCAGGTCGCGGAGCTTCTCGCGCATCGCGTCCAGCGGGGCCGTGTGGTCGAGGTGCCAGAAGACGACGCCGGTCATCTGCGGCGTGCCGCGCGACCAGTTCTCGAACGGCTTGGACGTGAAGTACGACACCGGCATCGTGATGCGGCGCTCGTCCCAGGTGCGCACGGTCAGGAACGTCAGCGTTATCTCCTCGACCGTGCCCCACTCGCCGTCCACCACGACCGTGTCCCCTATGCGCACCATGTCGCCGAAGGCGATCTGCAGCCCCGCGAACATGTTGCTGAGCGTGGACTGGGCGGCCACACCGGCGACGATGCCGAGGATGCCCGCCGAGGCCAGCAGTGAGGCGCCCGCCGCGCGGAACGTCGGGAACGTCAGCAGCATCGCCGCCACGGCGACCACCCCGACGATCGCGGAGACGACCCGCCTGATCAGCGTCACCTGGGTGCGCACCCGCCGGACCCGGGCCGGGTCGCGGTGGGAGCGGGCGCTGGCGTACCGGGTGTACGACGTCTCCACTATCGCCGCCGCGATACGGATCACCAGCCAGGCGGTCGATCCGATCAGCACCAGCGTCAGCGTCCGGCTGATGACGGCCCGGTGGTCCGGCAGCAGCTGGGCCTCGTCGAACGACCCTCTCAGCAGGGCCGCGCACAGAACGAGCTGGTACGGGATGCGGCCACGGCGCAGCAGACCCCACATCGGGGTCTCGTGGTGCCGTTCGTCCGCCTTGCGCAGCAGCAGGTCGGTGGCCCAGCCGATCACCAGCGTGAGCACGACCGAGCCACCGACCACGATCAGCGGTCGCAGCAGGTTTTCCATGCCTCCGAACCTAACCGGCTCCGGGCGGGCATGAACATGTGACTTCGTGGCCGTCGCGGGTACTGCCACGATCCCGCGTTGTCATACCCGGCTGGCACCATGGCCTCATGAACATCATGCTCTTTCACTCGACCCATGGCCTCAGGCCCGCGGTGCGCCAGGCCGCGGACCGGCTGCGGGCGGCCGGACACGAGGTGTGGACGCCCGACCTCTTCGACGGGCGGACGTTCGAGACGGTCGAGGAGGGCATGGCGTACCAGGACGAGATCGGCAAGGACGACCTGCTGAAGCGGGCGGTGCTCGCCGCCGCGCCCTATTCCGAGCGGGGGCTGGTGTACGCCGGGTTCTCGCTCGGCGCCTCCATCGCGCAGACCCTGGCCCTCGGCGACGACAAGGCGCGCGGGCTGCTGCTCCTGCACGGCACCTCGGACATCGCGCCGAACGCGAAGGTGGACGACCTGCCGGTGCAGCTGCACGTGGCCGAGCCGGACCCGTTCGAGACGGACGACTGGCTCAGCGCCTGGTATCTGCGGATGGGCCGGATCGGCGCCGACGTGGAGATCTACAGATACGCCGGGGCCGGTCACCTCTACACCGACCCCGGCCTGCCGGACTACGACGAGGAGGCCGCCGAGGCCACCTGGCGGGTGGCGCTCGGCTTCCTCGACAGCCTGCAGAGCCTGTAGCGACCGCTACACGGGGTCGTAGGCGCGCTCGACCTTCTGCGTGCCGCTGCGGGTGCGGTACGAACGGGCCCACGTCGAGGTGGTGTCGCGCCTGGTGCGGTCGGACAGCACGTAGTAGTCCATCTGCGCGCGCTCGGCGGTGATGTCCAGGACGCCGTAGCCGTGCCGGTCGGTGTCCACCCAGTGGACGTGCCGGTTGGCGGCGCGGATCAGCGGCGCGGCGACGGCGGAGATCGTGCCCTCGGGGGCCTTGGCCATGTCGTCGAGGTTGTCGGAGGTGACCGAGGTGACGACGAACTCCGTGGCGGCCGAGGCGGACAGCGGGTACGTCCCGGCGTCCACCGGCACGTCGTTGGCCCACGCCATGTGGATGTCACCGGTGAGGAAGACCGTGTTGCGGATGGCGTTCGCGCGCAGGTGGGCGAGCAGTTCCCGGCGGTCGTCGGTGTAGCCGTCCCACTGGTCGGTGTTGAGGGCCAGGCCCTCCTGCGGCAGCCCGAGCAGCTTGGCGAGCGGCTTGAGCAGGTCGGCGGAGAGCGAGCCGATCGCGAAGGGGGAGATCATCACCGAGTTGCCGACGAGCCGCCAGGTGGTGTCGGACGCCTTCAGGCCCGCCTTGAGCCAGTCGAGCTGGGCGCGGCCGGTGAGCGTGCGGTCCGGGTCGTCCACCTCGCCGTCGCCCACGGTCACCTGCTGCGAGCGGAAGGAGCGCAGGTCGAGCAGCGAGAGGTCGGCGAGCTTGCCGAAGCGCAGCCGGCGGTACGTGGTGCCCGCGACCGCCGGACGGACCGGCATCCACTCGAAGTAGGCCTGCTTGGCGGCGGCCCGCCGCGCGGCCCAGGCGCCCTCCGCGCCCTCGGTGTGGTTCTCGGCGCCGCCCGACCAGGCGTCGTTGGCGAGTTCGTGGTCGTCCCAGATCGCGATGACGGGTGCCGTCGCGTGCAGGGCCTGCAGGTCGGGGTCCGTCTTGTAAGTGGCGTGCCGCAGGCGGTAGTCGGCGAGCGAGAGGATCTCGTGGGCGGGCGCGTGCGGGCGTACGACGGTGCCGCGCGTGCCGTACTGGCCGGTGCCGTACTCGTAGATGTAGTCGCCCAGGTGCAGCCAGGCGTCCAGGTCGCCGCGGGCCGCGAGATGGCGGTAGGAGGAGAAGTAGCCGGCTTCCCAGTTGGCGCAGGACACCACGCCGAAGCGGAGGTTCGTGACGGCCGCGTCGGCCGCCGGGGCGGTGCGGGTGCGGGCGACGGGGGAGTCGGTGCCCCCGGCAAAGAAGCGGAACCAGTAGTCGGTGGCCGGTTCCAGGCCACGGATGTCCGCCTTGACGGTGTGGTCGGAGGCGGCGGTGGCGACGGTGGAGCCCTTGGCGACGACGGTCGTGAACGCCTTGTCCTTGGCGACGACCCAGCTGACCTCGGTGTCCGGGCCGAGCCCCGAGCCTGGGATCGCCTCCGGGATGGGCGTCACGCGGGTCCACAGCAGGACGCCGTCGGGCAGCGGGTCGCCGGAGGCCACGCCGTGCAGGAAGGCGGGGCTCTGGGCGGCGGCACGGGCAGGGAGGGCGGCGGCGAGCGGGCCGGCCAGAACCGCGGTGGCGGCCGCGGCCTTGACGACCGTACGGCGGCGCGGGGCAAGGGTGTTGGCGGAGTCGGTGCTCTCGAATGATCTGTGTCGACTGGTCACGGCCGATCAGGTTACTGATCGGTACAAGCGAGAGCGGGCGAACTCGCCAAAGTTCGCCCGCTCTTCGCTCAGGGGTTGACGGTGCGCCTGCTCAGCCCTTGAGCGCCGCGTCGATCACCGTGGTGAACTCCCCGGCCGTCATCGGCGGGTTGCCGGCGGAGGTGGTGAGGGTCTTGCCGTCCATCTTCAGGGTCGGGGTGCCCTTCACTCCGCTGTCGTCGAACTTCTGGGACATCTCCAGCGCCCACTTGTCGTAGGTGCCGTCCTTGACCGCCGTCTGGAACTGCTTGTTGTTCTTCAGGGCGGGAACGGTGTCCGCCACCTTGATCAGGTAGGCGTCGTCCTTGAACTTGTCGTCCGACTCCTCGGGGTGCCACTGCGCCGAGTACAGCGCGGACTTGTACTGCAGGAACGCCTCGGGGCTGACGTCGAGCGCGGCCCCGAGGGCGCTCAGGGCGTTCTTGGAGCCTTCTCCGTTGGTCGAGTCGTCGATGAACGTGGCCCCGATGAACTGGACCTTGTACTTGCCGTCCTCGACGTCCTTCTCGACGGTCTTGCCGACGCCCTGCTCGAACTGGGCACAGATCGGGCAGCGCGGGTCCTCGTACAGCTCCAGCGTCTTCTTCGCGCCGGACTTGCCGATGACGACGGTCGTGCCGTTCTCACCGGAGGTGTTGGCCGGCTTGACGAGCTTGTCGTCCTTGGCCGCCTCCCAGTAGCCGGGCTTGTTGCCCTGGACGACGGCGTAGCTGATGCCGCCGGCTATCGCCAGGACACCGATGATGGAGCAGGCGACGATGATCTGCCGCTTGACCTTCGCGCGCCTGGCCTCGCGCTCGCGCTCGGCGCGCAGCCGCTCGCGGGCCGCCATCTTCGCCGCCTGACTGTTCCGCTTGCTCATGGGTGATCTCCTGGGGGACGCACACACCTCGTGTGCGGGATACGTAGAGGGGACTGCTGGTGCTCAGGGGGTTCACGCGAGGCGGTGGTGCCGCGTCACGCGAAGGCGACCGAGCGGGGCGGTCCACGCCGTCCCAGGGAGTGCGCGAGGAGCAGGTCGCGGGCGAGAGCCGTACGGCGGACGGGGCGCGGGGACGGGCGGTGCACCGCCGGAGCCCGCCGTACCGTCACCGCCGCGGCGGCCGCGAGCAGCAGCGGCCGGACCGCAGTCGAAGCTGTCGCCGCCAGCGCCCGCAGCAGCTGGGCCAGCGCCCGCTCGCCGCGGCGCAGCCAGGCGGCGGCCAGGAGGCCGACGCCGACATGCGCGCCGAGCAGCAGCCAGGCGGTGGCCGGATCGGCGTGGGCGAGCAGGGCCGCGAGACGCTCGCCGCCGGTTGCGCTGCCGGTCGCCCGGGCCAGCGGGGCGCCCACGCTGCTGCCGTCGCCGCACAGCAGGTCGAAGCCGACGGAGCGCAGCGGGCCGGCGACCGGGCCGCCCGCGCGGCCGTAGCAGACGTGCTGGCCGGTGGTGAAGACCGTGTCGGCGGCGAGCTCAAGAGGGATCAGCAGGGCGGCGATCCGCCCGAAGGACCGCTCCCGGCCCGCCAGGGCGTACGTCAGGACGAACACGGCGGCGGCGACCGCGGCCACCGTGTTCAAGGGCAGCGGAACCCGGGACAGCAGCACGTGCGACGCGGTGCTGAGCGTCACGACCACTGCCGTGAACAGCGCCGCGCGGACGGCTCTGAGCTGGGTTCCGGATATGTCCATGGCGGAGAAGAGTCTGTCACGGAGGGCTGTAAGGGACCCCTAAAGGGTGCCTGTGAGAGACCGGGCGGGCCAAGACCGGTATCTGCCGGGATCTAGAGACCCGGAATCCGGCCGTTGCGGAACAGGTCCACGAAGATCTGGTGGTCGGCACGCGCGCGTGCCCCGTAGCTGTGCGCGAAGTCGACCAGCAGGGGCGCGAAGCCGTCCTCGTCGGCCGCGATCGCCGCGTCGATGGCCCGCTCGGTGGAGAACGGCACCAGGGACTCCCCGGACTGGTCGTCCGCCGCCGAGTGCATCGTGGCCGTGGCCCGGCCGAGGTCGGCGACGACCTGCGCGATCTCCTCCGGGTCGTCGATGTCGTCCCAGTCGAGATCCACGGCGTACGGCGAGACCTCGGCGACCAGCTGGCCCGCGCCGTCCAGCTCGGTCCAGCCCAGCCACGGGTCGGCGTGCGCCTGCAGGGCGCGCTGGGAGATCACCGTGCGGTGCCCCTCGTGCTGGAAGTAGTCGCGGATCGCCTGGTCCGTGATGTGCCGGGAGACGGCCGGGGTCTGGGCCTGCTTGATGTAGATCACGACATCGTTCTCCAGGGCGTCGCTGTGGCCCTCCAGGAGGATGTTGTACGACGGCAGCCCGGCCGATCCGATGCCGATGCCGCGGCGGCCGACGACGTCCTTCACGCGGTAGGAGTCCGGGCGGGCCAGCGAGCTGTCCGGGAGCGTCTCCAGATAGCCGTCGAAGGCGGCGAGCACCTTGTAGCGCGTGGCCGCGTCCAGCTCGATGGAGCCGCCGCCCGGCGCGAAGCGGCGCTCGAAGTCGCGGATCTCCGTCATCGAGTCCAGCAGCCCGAACCGGGTCAGCGAGCGGGCGTCACGCAGCGCGTCCAGCAGCGGACCCTGCGCGGTGTCCAGCGTGAAGGGCGGCACCTCGTCGCTCTTGGCGCCGGTCGCCAGGGCGTGGATGCGCTCCCGGTAGGCGCCCGCGTAGATCCGCACCAGCTCGGTGATCTGATCGTCGCTGAGCGCCTTCGCGTACCCGATGAGGGCGACCGAGGCGGCGAAGCGCTTGAGGTCCCAGGTGAAGGGGCCGACGTACGCCTCGTCGAAGTCGTTGACGTTGAAGATCAGGCGGCCCTGGGAGTCCATGTACGTGCCGAAGTTCTCCGCGTGCAGGTCGCCGTGGATCCACACGCGCGAGGTGCGCTCGTCCAGGTACGGGCCGCCCCGCCGCTGCGCGTCCAGATCGTGGTAGAAGAGGCACGCCGTTCCCCGGTAGAACGCGAACGCCGAGGCCGCCATCTTCCGGAACTTCACGCGGAACGCGGCCGGGTCGGCGGCCAGGAGCTCGCCGAAGGCGGTGTCGAAAACGGCGAGGATCTCCTCGCCGCGGTGCTCGTCGTTGAGCTGCGGGACCGACATCGCTGGGTGCCTCCTGGTGCATACGTTGGGGACGGCTGGTCCGTCCCCTGCCTAACGCGCGGCGGTCGGCGGGAGTGCCCGCGACCCCGGCATGAAGGTACGCGGGGATGCCCCCCGAGTGTCAGTGCCGGGGCATAGACTTCGACGCTGTCCCCCAGACTGTCCGCAGCCCGTCGGACCCTCGTCGACGTACGTTTTTCTTGGAGGCTCCAGTCGTGTCAAAGCCGCCGTTCACGCACCTGCACGTCCACACCCAGTACTCGCTGCTGGACGGTGCCGCGCGGCTGAAGGACATGTTCAACGCCTGCAACGAGATGGGCATGACGCACATCGCCATGTCCGACCACGGCAACCTCCACGGGGCGTACGACTTCTTCCACTCCGCGAAGAAGGCCGGAATCACCCCGATCATCGGGATCGAGGCGTATGTCGCCCCCGAGTCGCGCCGCAACAAGCGCAAGATCCTCTGGGGCCAGCCGCACCAGAAGCGGGACGACGTCTCCGGTTCGGGTGGTTACACCCACAAGACGATCTGGGCGTACAACAAGACGGGCCTACACAACCTCTTCCGGCTCTCCTCGGACGCCTACGCCGAGGGCTGGCTGCAGAAGTGGCCCCGGATGGACAAGGAGACCATCGCCCAGTGGTCCGAGGGGCTCGTCGCCTCCACCGGCTGCCCCTCCGGCGAGGTGCAGACCCGGCTGCGCCTCGGCCACTTCGACGAGGCCCTGAAGGCGGCCGCCGACTACCAGGACATCTTCGGCAAGGACCGCTACTTCCTGGAGCTGATGGACCACGGCATCGAGATCGAGCGCCGGGTCCGCGACGGCCTGCTGGAGATCGGCAAGAAGCTCGGCATCCCCCCGCTGGTCACCAACGACTCGCACTACACGTACGCGCACGAGGCGAGCGCGCACGACGCGCTGCTGTGCATCCAGACCGGCAAGAACCTCTCCGACCCGGACCGCTTCAAGTTCGACGGCACGGGCTACTACCTCAAGTCCACCGAGGAGATGTACGCCATCGACTCCTCGGACGCCTGGCAGCAGGGCTGCGCCAACACCCGGCTGATCGCCGAGATGGTCGACACCACGGGCATGTTCGAGAAGCGCGACCTCATGCCCAAGTTCGACATCCCGGAGGGCTACACGGAGGTCACCTGGTTCCAGGAGGAGGTCCGCCGCGGCATGGAGCGCCGCTTCCCGGGCGGCATCCCCGAGGACCGCATGAAGCAGGCCGAGTACGAGATGGACGTCATCATCCAGATGGGGTTCCCGGGCTACTTCCTCGTGGTCGCCGACTTCATCATGTGGGCCAAGAAGAACGGCATCGCGGTGGGCCCCGGCCGAGGCTCCGCGGCCGGCTCGATCGTCGCCTACGCGCTCGGCATCACCGACCTCGACCCCATCCCGCACGGCCTGATCTTCGAGCGGTTCCTCAACCCCGAGCGTGTCTCGATGCCCGATGTCGACATCGACTTCGACGAGCGCCGGCGCGTCGAGGTGATCCGGTACGTGACGGAGAAGTACGGCGCCGACAAGGTCGCCATGATCGGCACGTACGGCACCATCAAGGCCAAGAACGCGATCAAGGACTCCGCGCGCGTGCTGGGCTACCCGTACGCGATGGGCGACCGCATCACCAAGGCGATGCCCGCCGACGTCCTCGGCAAGGGCATCCCGCTGTCCGGCATCACCGACCCCGAGCACCCGCGCTACTCGGAGGCGGCCGAGGTCCGGTCGATGTACGAGAACGAGCCGGACGTAAAAAAGGTCATCGACACCGCGCGCGGTGTGGAGGGCCTGGTGCGGCAGATGGGCGTGCACGCCGCCGGCGTGATCATGTCCAGCGAGACCATCACCGAGCACGTCCCCGTCTGGGTCAGGCACACCGACGGCGTGACCATCACGCAGTGGGACTACCCGAGCTGCGAGTCGCTCGGCCTGCTGAAGATGGACTTCCTGGGCCTGCGCAACCTGACGATCATGGACGACGCCGTCAAGATGGTGAAGGCCAACAAGGGGATCGACATCGATCTCCTGAGCCTCCCGCTCGACGACCCGAAGACCTTCGAGCTGCTCCAGCGCGGCGACACCCTCGGCGTGTTCCAGTTCGACGGCGGCCCCATGCGCTCCCTGCTCCGACTGATGAAGCCGGACAACTTCGAAGACATCTCCGCCGTGTCGGCCCTGTACCGCCCGGGCCCGATGGGCATGAACTCCCACACCAACTACGCCCTGCGCAAGAACGGCCAGCAGGAGATCACGCCCATCCACCCCGAGCTGGAGGAGCCGCTCAGGGAGGTCCTGGACGTCACCTACGGCCTGATCGTCTACCAGGAGCAGGTGCAGAAGGCCGCCCAGATCATCGCGGGCTACTCGCTCGGCGAGGCCGACATCCTCCGCCGCGTCATGGGCAAGAAGAAGCCCGAGGAGCTGGCGAAGAACTTCGTCCTCTTCAAGGAGGGCGCCCGCAAGAAGGGCTACAGCGACGAGGCCATCCAGGCGCTGTGGGACGTGCTGGTCCCGTTCGCCGGCTACGCGTTCAACAAGGCGCACTCCGCCGCGTACGGCCTGGTCTCGTACTGGACCGCGTACCTGAAGGCCAACCACCCCGCCGAGTACATGGCCGCGTTGCTGACCTCGGTCAAGGACGACAAGGACAAGTCGGCGGTCTACCTCAACGAGTGCCGCCGCATGGGCATCCGGGTGCTCCCGCCGAACGTCAACGAGTCCGAGTCCAACTTCGCCGCGCAGGGCGACGACGTGATCCTCTTCGGCCTGTCCGCCGTCCGCAACGTCGGTCAGAACGTCGTCGAATCGATCATCAGGTGCCGCAAGGCCAAGGGGAAGTACACCTCCTTCCCCGACTACCTCGACAAGGTCGAGGCCGTGGTCTGCAACAAGCGCACCACCGAATCGCTCATCAAGGCCGGCGCCTTCGACTCGATGGGCCACACCCGCAAGGGCCTGATGGCGCAGTACGAACCGATGATCGACAACGTGGTCGCGGTCAAGCGCAAGGAGGCCGAAGGCCAGTTCGACCTCTTCGGCGGCATGGGCGAGGAGACCAGCAGCGAGCCGGGCTTCGGGCTGGACGTGGAGTTCTCCACCGAGGAGTGGGACAAGACCTATCTGCTCGCCCAGGAGCGGGAGATGCTCGGTCTGTACGTCTCCGACCACCCGCTGTTCGGTCTGGAGCACATCCTGTCCGACAAGGCCGACGCGGGCATCTCCCAGCTCACCGGCGGCGACTTCGGCGACGGCGCGGTCGTGACGATCGGCGGCATCATCTCCGGCCTCCAGCGCAAGATGACCAAGCAGGGCAACGCCTGGGCCATCGCCACCGTCGAGGACCTCGCGGGTTCCATCGAGTGCATGTTCTTCCCCGCGACCTACCAGCTCGTCTCGACCCAACTCGTCGAAGACGCCGTGGTGTTCGTCAAGGGCCGCCTGGACAAGCGGGAGGACGTGCCGCGGCTCGTCGCGATGGAGTTGCAGGTCCCCGACCTGTCCAACGCGGGCACCAACGCGCCCGTCGTGCTGACCATCCCGGCGACGCGGGTCACCCCGCCCTTGGTCAGCCGCCTCGGCGAGGTCCTCAGCCACCACAAGGGCGAGAGCGAGGTCCGGATCAAACTCCAGGGCCCGACCAAGACGACGGTGCTGCGGCTGGACCGGCACCGGGTGAAGCCGGACCCGGCGCTCTTCGGCGACTTGAAGGTGCTGCTCGGGCCGTCGTGCCTGGCGGGCTGACGGAGAGCTTGTGACGCGTGTGCGGCGCCGTACCGGCTCTTGACGCGCGTGAGGGGCGTACCCGATCCCGGGTGCGCCCCTCATTTCCTGTGCTGGGTCTCAATGACCCGTTGCGCAGATGTCAGTTGTGGCCGACGTCAGTTGTGGCCGAAGCTGCGCTTCCGCTTGTGGGACGCCACATCGCCCGGGGTCGCCTCGACGTCGGGCTGGGGCTCCGTCTCCGCCGTGGGGTTCCGGTCCGCCCGCCGGCCACGCTCGGTCGGTCGCTGCTTACGGTCACGGTTCTTGTTCTTGGCCATGGTGATGCCTCCTGGGGGGAATCTAGGTGCCAGGGCCGGGACCAGATTCACATAGTCTGACAACGCACGCATGTCGGACAATTACCGTCTGTGACAGGGCTGGTCGCAGAGGCAACTTCCGAAACGCCACGCCGAAGATCGAGTTCCGGCCGTTAACCTCCGCGCGGTCGGGCAGACTCGAAGCAAGCCCGAAGCAAACCTCCCGGAAAGAGGGTGGATCGCGTGGACCGCTGCATCGTCCTGGTGGACGCCGGGTATCTGCTGGGGGCCGCCGCCAGTCTCCTCGCCGGGGAACCCTCGCGGTCCCGCATCACGGTCGACCATGCCGCCCTCATCCAGGGGCTGCGGGAACGCGCCGAGGCGGACACCCAGCAGCCCCTGCTGCGGATCTACTGGTTCGACGGCGCGCCCGACCGCGTGCCGCAGCCGGAGCACCGCCGCCTGCGCGTGATGCCCCGGGTCACCGTCCGGCTGGGCGCGCTGACCCGCAGTGACGGCCGCTGGGCGCAGAAGGGCGTGGACGCGGCGATGCACGCCGAGCTGACCGAGCTGGCCCGCAACCGTGCCTGCTCCGACGTCGTCCTCGTCACCGGCGACGGCGATCTGCTGCCCGGCATGATGGCCGCCAAGGAGCACGGCGTCGCCGTCCACCTGTGGGCCGTCCAGGCCGCCGACGGCGACTACAACCAGTCCGAGGACCTGGTCGCCGAGGCCGACGAGCGACGCGTCCTGGACCGTACGTGGATCACCAAGGCCGTCCGCGCGAAGGAGCTCACCGGGGTGTGCGCGCCGCCGCCCGCGCCCCGGCCCGAGATCGCCGCGATCCTCTCCGCGCCGCTGCCCGAGTCCGCGCTCGCCGCGGCGACCGAGCGCCCCGACCCGGAGCCCCAGCACCCGGCCGCCACCGCCGCGCAGAACGGCACCGCGGACCGGGCCCCGACGACCAAGGGCGTCCCCACCCCCAAGGACCTGGCCGCCCTGCGCACCCCCAGCACGCAGCCCGCCCAGCACCCCACCACCGCCACCCTGCGCTGGTCCTCCGACAAAGGCTGGGTCGACCGGCCCGTCGCCGAGCCCCCCGAGGCCGCCTCCATGCCGACGCTCGCGCAGCTGACCACCGCCGAGCAGCGGTGGGCCGACCGCGAGGAGGACATCACGACCGTCGGCGGCGATCCGTACGAGGTGGGGCAGGTCTTCGCGCGCCGCTGGGTGGAGCGGCTCGGCGACCAGAGCCACCTGCAGAAGCTGTCCGGCATGTACCCGCGCATCCCGCACCGCATCGACGGCGAACTGCTGCGCTACGCGGCCCGTTTCGGACTGCTCGCCCACAAGGACGACCAGATCGACGAGCGGGACCGGTACGCGATCCGGGCCGGGTTCTGGCGGGAGATCGGTGTGCGGACGGGGGTCGAGCACGCGCCTGCCGGTGATTGAGCCCGTCGGGTGTGGCCTTGGTGTCGGGCTGGTGGCTGGGCCGCTGGGTGTGGCTGTGATCGTCGGGCTGGTGGCTGGTGGCTGGTGGCTGGTGGCTGGTGGCTGGTGGCTGGCCCCGCTGACCGTCGCTGTGCCAGTCGGCGGTGGAGATCTTTACCGGCGGATTTCCCGTTATGGGCCGACCCGGGAGCGGGCCGGGGTTCCCGACCCCGTAGTCTCGTCCCTTGTGAGTACGCGCGCGGCACAGGCACTTCGGCACGGTGGCGACGTCGTGTGTGCGGTGCGCGGGCTGACCAAGACCTATCCGGCGGTCCGCGGGCGGCGCGGCGTACCCGCGACGCCCGAGGTCCGGGCCACCGACGACGTACGGCTGGACATCCGGCAGGGCGAGATCTTCGGGCTGCTCGGGCCGAACGGGGCCGGCAAGTCCACCCTCGTACGGCAGCTCACCGGGCTGATGCGGCCCGACAGCGGCAGTGTGGAGATCCTTGGGCACGACATCGTGCGCCACCCCGAGCGGGCCTCGCGGATCCTCGCCTACCTCGGGCAGGAGTCCACCGCCCTCGACGAGCTGACCGTGTCCCTCGCCGCCGAGACCACCGGACGGCTGCGCGGCCTGGAGGCACGCCAGGCGCGGGCCGAGCGGGACGCCGTCCTCGACGAGCTCGGCCTCGCACCGCTCGCCGGGCGCCCGCTGAAGAAGCTGTCCGGCGGCCAGCGGCGCCTGGCCTGCTTCGCCGCCGCGCTGGTGGGGGAGCGGCCGCTGCTCGTGCTCGACGAGCCCACCACCGGGATGGATCCCGTGGCGCGGCGGGCGGTGTGGTCCGCCGTCGACCGGCGGCGCGCCGAGCGCGGTACGACCGTGCTGCTCGTCACCCACAACGTCATCGAGGCCGAGACCGTCCTGGACCGGGTCGCCGTCCTCGACCGGGGCCGGGTGATCGCCTGCGACACCCCGTCCGGGCTCAAGGAGCAGGTCGCCGGCGAGGTGCGGGTCGAGCTGGTGTGGCGCGAGACGGCACCGCTGCACGTGCCCGAGGTGGCCGCGCTGCGCGACCGCGCCGTGGAGTCCGGCCGCCGCTGGACCCTTCGGCTGGCACCCGAGGAGGCCCGTGCGGTGGTCGCCACCGTCACCGGCGGGGCCGCCTTCGCCGCCCTGGACGACTTCACGCTCGCCACGCCCAGCCTGGAGGACGTGTACCTGGCGCTGGGCGGCGCCGTACAGCAGGGGCTGGTGAAGGTGTGAGCGCACGAGCCGCGAGCGCGCAGGCGTCGGCCACGCAGGCTTTGAGCACGCAGGCCATGAGCACGCAGGCCATGAGCACGCAGGCCATGAGCACGCAGGCCTTGAGCGGACCGGCCGCCGGATCCGTACGCAACGGGGCGACCGCCGCAGAGGACCCGAGTGAAGGGGAGCAGCGCGACGTGAGTGTCGTACCCGCCGATGTCCTGCCGGGCGGAGCCCTGGCCGTTCAGGAGGCCGCCCCCGGCCCGGCCGAGCTCGGACCGCGGGCGCGGCTGTGGCCCTCGCTGGCCGCCGTGTACCGGGCGCAGCTGTCCCGGGCGCGGGTCGCGCGGATCCCGCTGCTGTTCGTGGCGACCTTCCAGTCGATCGGGATCATGATCCTGATGCGCGGGGTCGTGGACGGCGGGGGCGAGGCGAGAGCGGTCGTCGCCGGGGCGTCGGTGCTCGTGGTGGCCTTCGTCGCGCTGAACCTGCTCGCCCAGTACTTCGGGCAGCTGCGGGCCAGCGGCGGGCTCGACCACTACGCGACCCTGCCGGTGCCGCCGGCCGCGGTGGTGCTGGGGGCGGCCGGCGCGTACGCGTCGTTCACCGTGCCGGGGACCGTCGTGACCGCCGTCTTCGGATGCGCGCTGTTCGGGCTGCCGCTGGCGCACCTGTGGGTGCTCGTCGCCGTGATCCCGCTCGCCGGCGCCGCGCTCGCCGGGCTGGGGGCCGCGCTCGGGTTGCTCGCGCCGCGGCCGGAGCTGGCCACGCTGCTCGGGCAGCTCGGCATGTCGGCGGCGCTGCTGCTGGGCGTGCTGCCGGCGGAACGGATGCCGGAGGCGGTGCGTTTCGCGCGGGACCTGCTGCCGTCGACGTACGGCGTGGAGGCCTTCGCCCGCACCTTCGGGCCGGACCCCGACTGGGCCTTCGTGCTCGGTGATCTCGCCGTGTGCGGGGTCGTCGGGGTCATCTCGCTGGCCGTGGCGACCTGGGCGTACCGCCGGGCGGCCGTCCGGTGACGGCGGGGCGATCGTCCGATGGCGCGTCGCACAGCCGCAACTGGCACGATGTCAGGGTGACCGCACCTCTGACACCACCTCCGCCACCGCATGAACATTCGACGTACCAGGGATGGCAGGTGCCGCCGCCTGCCGGTCCCGGCGCTGGGGGAACCGCGTACGGACAGGACGGCCCCGGGATGAAGACCGAAGTGCGGGAGGCCGCCGTGGTCACGGTGGCGGTGGGGCTCGGCGGGGTGCTGCTGGGCGTGCTGTGGTGGTGGCTGGCGCCGCGGGTGCCGCTGGTCGGTGACGTGGTGGACGGGAACTGGGTCGTCTACCTCAAGGAGACCGAGGGCGAGCAGGCGGTGGGGGTGGACGGGACGTTCACGCTGCTGGCGCTGGCCTTCGGTGCGGTGAGTGCGGTGGCCGTCTTCGCCGTGCGGCGGCGTGGGGGCGTGCCGTTGGTGGTGGCGCTCGGGGTCGGGGGGCTGCTCGGGGCGCTCCTGGCGTGGCGGGTCGGGGTGTGGCTCGGGCCCGCGCAGGATGTGATCGCCCATGCGAAGGACGTGGGCAAGGGGGTTACGTTCTCGGCGCCGATGCGGCTGGGGGCCAAGGGGGCGTTGCTGGCGTGGCCCCTCGCCGCGTTGGTGTTGCATCTGGGGTTGACGGCGTTGTTCGGGCCTCGGGATCCGGAGCCGGGGTATCCGGAGCACGGGCCGTACGGGGGAGCATCGGCGCCGTAGGTTCACTACCCCCTGCTCGAAGAGCTTGGGGGAGGCACGACTGCCCGCAGCTGAGCTGCGCCGGGCGCCGTCCGTGGTTCGAGCGGCCCTTGTGCGCCACTCGCGCTTTCGCGTTCTCTTCGACATGTCCCTTCTGCCCAGCCGAGAAGACCGGTCGTCGAGAGGTCACGCACGCCCGATGGGGGCCAGGGTCGCGTCCGTGAGTTTCGCCAGGTCGTCCGGGGACAGTTCGACCTCCAGGCCGCGACGGCCCGCCGAGACGCAGACCGTCTCGTGGGCGGAAGCGGAGGCGTCCAGCACCGTCGGGAGCTTCTTGCGCTGGCCCAGCGGGGAGATGCCGCCCCGGACGTAACCCGTGGTGCGTTCCGCGAGGGCCGGGTCCGCCATCGTGGCCCGCTTGCCGCCCACCGCCGAAGCCAGCGCCTTCAGGTCCAGTTGGCCGGCGACCGGGACGACGGCCACCGTCAGGGCTCCGTCGACGTCCGCCACCAGCGTTTTGAAGACGCGGTCCGGTGAGACGCCCATCGCCTCGGCCGCCTCCTCGCCGTAGGAGGGGGGGGAGGGGTCGTGGTCGTAGGAGTGGACCGTGTAATCCACTCCGGCCGCCGTGAGCGCCACCGTCGCGGGCGTGCCTCCCGGCTGCTGCTTCTTCGCCTTCTTCGCCATCCCGGCCTGTACCCCAGAGATCGTGCGTCAGTTGAGACTTGTCGGGCCGCGCGTCAGGTCCGACGCCGGCAACGACGGCAGACTACGGATGATGGCGGTCTCCGCGCGAAGGAGTTTCAGTTCGTCGCGCAGGCGGGAGGCCGTGTCCGGGGCCTGGAGCAGGCGCTGCTTGGTCGGGGTGTCCAGCATCATCGCGGCGGCCACCAGGTAGGAGACGACGCCCGGTTCGTCCGGCAGGTCGGCGCCGGTCGCCAGTGACCGCTCCCGTGCCCCCGCCAGCCGCTTCTGGTACTGGCGGAAGGACCGCAGTACGCCCTCGGCGAGCGCGCCCGCCTCGTCGCCCGGCTCCTCGGGCAGCGGCGCCAGCTCGGCCGTCAGAAAGGGGCCGGAGGCGTCCACCGACAGCAGCCGCACCCGGGTCGTCCCAGTCGCCAGCACCTCGAACGTGCCGTCGGCCCGCTCCCGGATCGTGGCCGCGTCCGCGACACAGCCCACCTTGTGGAACGACTTCAACGGGTCGGGGCCGAAGCCGGCCGCGGGCCCGCGCTCGGGCAGGGCCGTCGGATCCGGCATGCCCGGGGCGCTCGGCGCCACCTCGTGGCCGTCGCGGATCGCCACGACGGCGAACCGGCGCGGCTCGTCCTCCGGGGTCTTGAGCAACTCGCGCATCATGGCGCGATAGCGCTCCTCGAAGACGTTCAACGGGAGCACGAGCCCCGGGAAGAGCACCGAGTTCAGGGGGAAGAGCGGGAGCCGGACGGTGGTCACGACGCAAGAGCCTAATGGTCGCCGCAGCGGATGCGTCCGCCGTGCCCACCTGGTGGATGCCACGGCGGCGTTCCGGCCGCCGCGACCCGGATGCCGTCGCGCACCCGCAGGAAGTGGCCGAGCGGGTCGTCCGACACCCGGTCCCAGGGGAAGGAGGTGGCGTACGGGCCGTTCAGGCGCAGCTGCTCCGCGGCGTCCGCCCAGCGCTCCAGGCGGACGAGGACGAAGAGGAGAAGGTTGCGCATCCGGGCCGGCCAGGGGTCGGCCGGCGGGAGCAGCGGGGACAGGACGATGGCCCGGTCGGCCGCCGCGTCCAGCCGCTCGCGCGGTATCTCGGGCCCGCAGCCGTCGGTGAGGTAGGCGAAGGCGGCGTGCAGCGGCAATGCCTGCACGAGCGCGTCGGCCGGGGCGTCCTGCGCGGCCCGGTCGGCGAAGTCGAAGCACTCGCGGTGCGAACCGTGCCAGGACTCGGCCAGGTAGCGCAGGGCCGCCACATGGCAGCCGTAGTGGTGCGGGGCACGGCGTACCGCCGCCGCCCACAGCTCCTCGAAGTACGTGTGCCCGGCCTGGGCACCGCGGGCATGGTCCAGCGCGAGCCGCCACGGCACCGGGTCTCCGTGGTCGGCCCGTGCGGCGGCCGTGATCAAGGGGCTCACCTCGCGCAGCAGTTCGACCCGGGCCGGTGACTGCCAGGCGCGGTCCACCGCCAGCTGGGCCGCGACCAGCAGCGCGTCGGGGTCGTGCGGGGCGGCGGCGCGCCAGGCGTCCAGCCACTCGGGGCGTGAGCGCGCGAAAGCGGCCAGCCGGGTCGTGTACCGGTCGCGGCGCTCCCACTCGGCTGCCGCACGGGTGGCGGCGAGCAGCCCGGCGGCGGCCTCGTACCCGCCGTCGGCGGCCCCGACCAGCGCGGGGGCGAGTCGGTCGTCGGGCGCGTCGAGCAGCGCCTCGTCGTCGGCGGCGGGGCGTGCGGCGGTCCTGGTCATCCGGCTCGCGCGGATGAAAGGGGGCAGCAGAGCCATGGTGTCGACCATTGAAAGACGCAGGTCACTGTGGCGCCAGAGCCTTCGCGGAACTCGTCGAAGGTTGTACGCCGATTGGTCAAGGAGACGTAAAATGGCGACTGTTCAACAACTGCTGCAACGGTAGCCCCAGTGACGACACACCTCACTAATTGCGCCGCAGCAGCCGCGTCGCCCCCGCCGCCACCGTCGTCGCCAGGACCCAGCCCAGCAGGATCATCGCCGCGGCCAGCCACTGCCAGCCCCCGCGCAACTGCCAGAAGCCGACCTGCCCCAGGTCGATGACCGGCAGCAGCAGGTCGAGGGCGAAGAGGGCCGGGTTCCAGTCCGGATGCTCACCGGTCTTCAGCGGCGGGTGCTCGGCGTGCGCGAAGGCGAAGGAGCCCGCCGCCCACAGCACCGCCATCCACACCGCCGCCCGGCCGGGCCGGTACCCGTAGGCGACCGTCCAGTCCTGCGCGTACCCCCACAGCTTGGCGGCGAGCGGCAGGCTCTCGCGGCGCCGGCGCTGCTTGGCGAGCAGCACCTCGCGGGCGTCCTCGTCCTCCCCGCCGGCCCGCAGCACGGCGGCCAGCCGCTCGTACGGCTCCGGGTTGTACTCGGCGGTCGCGGCGGCCACCCAGTCCAGCCGCTCGGCCAGCGGGAACGGGCCGCGCGGCACCAGGTTCTCGTAACTGAAGCCGCCCATGTGCAGCCGGCCCGGGCCCGGCCAGCTGTCCGCGCGGTCCATCAGGTTGACGATCCTCGCCCCCGACAGCACCACGCGCCCGCGGGCCGGCCGCTCCCCGAGGAACCGCAGCTCCGGCGTCTGCACCCGGCGCAGCGACAGCTCCTGGTCGTCGGTGAAGGTGAACCGGGCACCCTCGAAGTCGACGGCGTCCCCGAACCGCCCGTCGTCCAGCCGCACCCCGCCCTGGCACGCGAACCGCTGCACGCGCGTGCCGCGCGCCGGGGTCGTGCCGCTCAGCGCCTGACCGCCCAGGCCCGCCGGGGTCAGGTACAGGGTGCGCTCGACGGTCAGCTGCGGGGCGTTCAGCGCGAGGCGCGCGTACGGGTTGGCCAGCCGGGCGCCGCGCAGGCTCAGCGACACGCCGATCTTGGCGCTGCGCAGGCTGAGCTCGCCGTGCGACTCCAGCATCTCGGCCTGTAAGTCCTGGCCGACGCTCAAGCCGTCCCCGGCGATGGAGCGGCCGCTGCGGTCCCGGTACACGATCGCCTGGTTGAGCAGCAGGTCCGTGCCGATCTGCGCGTCGGTGAGCCGGATGCCGTGGTGGAACCTGCAGCGCGGCAGGTGCAGATCACCCTCGGTGTGCACCCGGGCCGCCTCCAGCCGCGGCACCGAGCAGTCCACCATCCGCACGGTCGTGAAACGGGCCTCCGGCAGCAGGACCTCGCGCTCGAAGCGGCAGCCCCGCATCTCCAGGTACGGCACCACCGTGCCGCCCGCGAGGTCCATCGTGCCGCTGATCTGCACGCCGACCAGCTTCAGCGACGACACCCGGCCCGCCAGCGCGGGCGGCCCGTCCAGCAGGAGCCAGCAGATGATCCTGGCCCGTACGGTCCGCTCGGGGCCCCAGGGGTGTCCGCCGTGCGGGTCGTCGACGACCGCGTCACCGCTGCTCAGGTCGTACACACTGCCGTTGCGGAAGGCCTGCCACATGCCGGCCTCAGCGGCGGTCAGGTCCTCCGGCAGATCCCCGGCACGCAGGCCGGCCCCGTCGGTCACAGCTTTGCCTTCCTCCCCGGACATCCCGGATACTCGCGGGTTCGTACAACCGTTCATGCCCGCTGGGTGACGGCGTGAACACTGGATGTAACGGCGATCTTGCGGGTACCGCCGAGGGCCCCTTCCGGAGCCGTCGAGAGGGGGCTTGTATCAGCCACTGGAACGTGCGGACGGGGCACGAGCCGGGTCTGAGAGAATTGAGCACGTGATCTCCCGAATCGATCTGCGCGGCGACGCCCTCCCCGAGGGCCCCGCCTTGCGTGACCTGCTGCCCCGAGCCGATTTCGACGTTCAGGCCGCCCTGGAGAAGGTGCGTCCTATCTGCGAGGCCGTGCATCATCGGGGCGACGCGGCGCTGATCGACTTCGCCGAGAAGTTCGACGGCGTCAGGCTCGACCAGGTGCGGGTGCCGGCCGCCGCCCTCACCCGCGCCCTGGAGGAACTGGACCCGGCCGTGCGCGCGGCCCTGGAGGAGTCCATCCGCCGCGCCCGCCTCGTCCACCGCGAGCAGCGCCGCGGCACCCACACCACCCAGGTGGTGCCCGGCGGCTCGGTGACCGAGAAGTGGGTACCGGTCGAGCGGGTCGGGCTGTACGCGCCCGGCGGCCGCTCCGTGTATCCGTCCTCCGTGGTCATGAACGCCGTACCGGCCCAGGAGGCCGGCGTCGAGTCCATCGCGCTCGCCTCCCCGGCCCAGGCCGAGTTCGGCGGGCTGCCGCACCCGACGATCCTCGCCGCGTGCGCCCTGCTCGGCGTCGACGAGGTCTACGCCGCCGGCGGCGCCACGGCCGTCGCGATGTTCGCGTACGGCACCGAGTCCTGCCCGCCCGCCAATATGGTCACCGGCCCCGGCAACATCTGGGTCGCCGCCGCCAAGCGCTACTTCACGGGCAGGATCGGCATCGACGCCGAGGCCGGCCCGACCGAGATCGCCATCCTGGCCGACTCCACCGCCGACCCGGTGCACGTCGCCGCCGACCTGATCAGCCAGGCCGAGCACGACCCGCTGGCGGCGGCCGTGCTGGTCACCGACTCCGTCGAACTCGCGGACGCGGTGGAGAAGGAGCTGGAGCCGCAGGTCGCGGCCACCAAGCACGTCGAGGACCGGATCGTCCCGGCGCTGTCCGGCAGGCAGTCCGCGATCGTGCTGGTCGACGGCGTCGACGAGGGCCTCAGGGTCGTAGACGCGTACGGCGCCGAGCACCTGGAGATCCAGACGGCCCGGGCTCAGGAGGTGGCCGACCGGGTCAAGAACGCCGGTGCGATCTTCATCGGTCCCTGGGCGCCCGTCTCGCTCGGCGACTACGCGGCCGGCTCCAACCACGTCCTGCCCACCGGCGGCTGCGCCTGCCACTCCTCGGGCCTGTCCGTCCAGTCCTTCCTGCGCGGCATCCACATCGTCGACTACACGAAGGACGCGCTGGCCGAGGTCGCGCACCACGTGGTGACGCTGGCGGAGGCGGAGGACCTGCCCGCGCACGGCGCGGCGATCAAGGCCAGGTTCGGCTGGAAGGTGCCCGAGAGCAAGTGAGCGACGTGAGGATCGACGATCTCCCCGTACGGGACGAGCTGCGCGGCAAGTCCCCCTACGGTGCGCCCCAATTGGACGTCCCCGTACGGCTGAACACCAACGAGAACCCCTACCCGCTGCCCGAGCCGCTGGTCGAGCGGATCGCCGAGCGGGTGCGCGAGGCGGCCCGGAACCTCAACCGCTACCCCGACCGGGACGCGGTCGAACTGCGCACGAAGCTCGCCGAGTACCTGACGAAGACGGCCGGACATCCGGTCGGCCTGGCCAACGTGTGGGCCGCCAACGGCTCCAACGAGGTCATCCAGCAGCTGCTGCAGACCTTCGGCGGCCCGGGCCGTACGGCGATCGGCTTCGAACCGTCGTACTCGATGCACGGCCTCATCGCGCGCGGGACGGGCACGGGATGGATCTCGGGCCCCCGGAACGACGACTTCACCATCGACCTCGCGGCGGCCCGGAAGGCCATCGCCGAGAACCAGCCGGACGTCGTCTTCATCACCACCCCCAACAACCCCACGGGCAACGCGGTCCCGCCCGAGACGGTCCTCGCGCTGTACGAGGCCGCGCAGTCGGCGAAGCCGTCGATGGTGGTCGTGGACGAGGCGTACATCGAGTTCAGCCACGGCGACTCGCTGCTGCCGCTGCTCGAAGGCCGGCCGCACCTGGTCGTCTCCCGCACGATGTCGAAGGCGTTCGGCGCGGCGGGCCTGCGCCTGGGCTACCTCGCCGCGCACCCGGCCGTCGTCGACGCCGTCCAGCTCGTCCGGCTGCCGTACCACCTGTCGGCCGTCACCCAGGCGACCGCCCTGGCCGCCCTGGAGCACACCGACACGCTGCTGGGTTACGTCGAGCAGCTGAAGGCCGAGCGGGACCGGCTGGTCACCGAGCTGCGCGCGATCGGCTACGAGGTCACCGAGTCCGACGCGAACTTCGTGCAGTTCGGGCGGTTCGACAACGCCCACGAAGCCTGGCGGAAGATCCTCGACCGGGGCGTCCTGGTCCGGGACAACGGCGTACCGGGGTGGCTGCGGGTGACCGCCGGGACCCCGGCCGAGAACGACGCGTTCCTCGACGCGGTACGGGACTTGAAGAAGGAGCAGAACACATGAGCCGCGTAGGACGCGTGGAGCGGACCACCAAGGAGACGTCCGTCCTCGTCGAGATCGACCTCGACGGCACCGGCAGGACGGAGATCTCCACCGGGGTCGGCTTCTACGACCACATGCTCGACCAGCTCGGCCGGCACGGCTTGTTCGACCTGACCGTGAAGACCGAGGGCGACCTGCACATCGACTCGCACCACACCATCGAGGACACCGCCCTCGCGCTGGGTGCCGCCTTCAAGCAGGCCCTCGGCGACAAGGTGGGGATCTACCGCTTCGGGAACTGCACGGTGCCGCTCGACGAGTCCCTCGCCCAGGTCACCGTCGACCTGTCCGGCCGTCCGTACCTCGTGCACACCGAGCCCGAGAAGATGGCGCCGATGATCGGCGAGTACGACACCACGATGACCCGGCACATCCTGGAGTCCTTCGTCGCCCAGGCCCAGATCGCGCTGCACGTGCACGTGCCCTACGGGCGCAACGCGCACCACATCGTGGAGTGCCAGTTCAAGGCGCTGGCGCGGGCCCTGCGGTACGCCTCCGAACGCGACCCGCGCGCGGCCGGCATCCTTCCGTCCACGAAGGGCGCGCTGTGAACGGTCTGTCGACCCTCCTGATCGTCGTCGGCCTCTTCCTGGTCGGCGGGATCATCTCCTTCGTCAAGCAGCAGATGCCGAAGAGCCTCATCGTGCTGCTCTCGATCGGCGCCGCGATGTGTCTCGTCGCGGGCGTCATGCGGCTGGAGGTGTGGAACTGATGAGCGCCGCTGCGCCATCCAAAAAGGTCGTCGTCTTCGACTACGGCTTCGGCAACGTCCGCTCCGCCGAGCGCGCCCTCGCGCGCTCGGGAGCCGACGTCGAGATCACGCGTGACTTTGACAAGGCCATGAACGCCGACGGGCTGCTGGTGCCGGGCGTCGGCGCCTTCGCCGCCTGCATGGCGGGCCTGAAGGAGGCCCGTGGCGACTGGATCATCGACCGCCGCCTGTCGGGCGGGCGCCCGGTGATGGGCATCTGCGTCGGCATGCAGATCCTGTTCGCGCGCGGCATCGAGCACGGCGTGGAGACCGAGGGCCTGGCCGAGTGGCCCGGCTCGGTCGAGCCGCTGCAGGCCGACGTCGTGCCCCACATGGGCTGGAACACCGTGGACGTACCGGCCGGCTCGCAGCTGTTCGCCGGCCTGGACGCGGACGCGCGCTTCTACTTCGTGCACTCCTACGCCGTCCACGACTGGCAGCTGGAGACGCACAACCCGGCGATCACGGCCCCCAAGGTCACCTGGTCCACGCACGGCAAGCCGTTCGTGGCGGCCGTCGAGAACGGCGCCCTGTGGGCCACGCAGTTCCACCCCGAGAAGTCCGGCGACGCCGGAGCCCAGCTGCTGAACAACTGGATCGGAACCCTCTGATGGCTTCGAAGCTCGAACTCCTCCCCGCCGTCGACGTCCGTGACGGTCAGGCGGTCCGCCTGGTGCACGGCGAGTCCGGTACGGAGACCTCCTACGGCTCCCCCCTGGAGGCCGCCCTCGCCTGGCAGCGGTCGGGCGCCGAGTGGCTGCACCTGGTCGACCTGGACGCCGCGTTCGGCACCGGGAACAACCGGGAGCTGATCGCCGAGGTCGCGCGGGCGATGGACATCAAGGTGGAGCTGTCCGGCGGCATCCGCGACGACGACACCCTGGCCGCCGCCCTCGCCACGGGCTGCACGCGCGTGAACCTCGGCACGGCCGCCCTGGAGACCCCCGAGTGGGTCGCCAAGGTCATCGCCGAGCACGGCGACAAGATCGCCGTCGGTCTCGACGTACGCGGCACGACCCTGCGCGGCCGCGGCTGGACCCGCGACGGCGGCGACCTCTACGAGACACTGGAGCGCCTCAACAAGGAGGGCTGCGCCCGGTACGTCGTGACCGACATCGCCAAGGACGGCACGCTGCAGGGCCCGAACCTGGAGCTGCTGAAGAACGTGTGCGCGGCGACGGACCGCCCGGTCGTGGCCTCCGGCGGCGTGTCGTCGCTGGACGACCTGCGCGCGATCGCCGACCTCGTCCCGCTCGGTGTCGAAGGGGCCATCGTAGGGAAAGCGCTGTACGCGAAGGCGTTCACCCTGGAAGAGGCCTTGGAGGCTGTGTCGTCATGAGCGATGCCGTGCGGCGTGTGCAGAGCGGAAGTCCCTGGGAAGAGTCCTTCGGTTTCGCACGCGCCGTCGCGGCGGGCGACCGCGTGCTGGTGGCGGGCACCACGTCCTTCAAGGGCGACGTGCTGTACGGGGAGGGCGACCCGTACGAGCAGGCCAAGGTGGCCTTCACCAGCGCGATCGAGGCGCTCGGCGAGTTCGGGCTCGGCATCGGGTCCGTGATCCGCACGCGGATGTACCTGACCCATGCGCGGGACGTGGACGACGTGGCCCGCGCCCACAAGGAGTTCTTCGACACGGTGCGTCCGGTCTCGACCCTCCTGGTGGTGGAGGGGTTCGTCGACCCGCGCATCCTGGTCGAAGTGGAAATAGAAGCATTCAGAGGACATTCAGAGGAGCCCGGTTCATGACCCTGGCGATCCGAGTCATCCCCTGCCTGGACGTGGACAACGGCCGGGTCGTCAAGGGCGTCAACTTCCAGAACCTGCGCGACGCGGGCGACCCCGTCGAGATGGCCAAGGTGTACGACGCCGAGGGCGCCGACGAGCTGACGTTCCTGGACATCACGGCGTCCTCCGGCAATCGCGAGACGACGTACGACGTGGTGCGGCGCACGGCCGAGCAGGTGTTCATCCCGCTGACGGTCGGCGGCGGTGTGCGTACGGCCGACGACGTGGACAAGCTGCTGCGGGCGGGCGCGGACAAGATCGGCGTGAACACCGCCGCGATCGCCCGCCCGGACCTCATCCGGGAGATCGCCGAGCGCTTCGGCCGGCAGGTGCTGGTGCTGTCCGTGGACGCGCGGCGGACGGAGAGCGGCTCCTTCGAGGTGACCACCCACGGCGGCCGCCGCGGCACCGGCATCGACGCCGTCGAGTGGGCGCACCGGGCCGCCGAGCTGGGCGCGGGGGAGATCCTGCTCAACTCCATGGACGCGGACGGCACGAAGGACGGCTACGACCTGGAGATGATCGCGGCGGTCCGCAAGCACGTGACCGTCCCGGTGATCGCCTCGGGCGGCGCCGGCAAGCTGGCCGACTTCCCGCCCGCCGTCGCCGCGGGCGCGGACGCGGTGCTGGCCGCCTCCGTCTTCCACTTCGGGGATCTGCGGATCGGCCAGGTGAAGGAGACACTGCGGGCGGCCGGGCATCCCGTGCGGTGACCTGACCTGACCTGACCTGACCTGGCCTGGCCTGGTCTGGCCTGGCCTGATCCGACCTGAGCCCCGGTTGCCTGGTGGTGGCCGGGGCCTTCTTCCGGGCGGGTGCGAAAGGAAAATTGCGCAAAATAAGTTGTGCAACTCTTCCTTTCCTGCCTACGGTCGTGAGCATGGCAAGCAAGGAGAGGGACCGCCGGATCACCGACCTGGGCACGCTCAAGGCGCTCGCCCATCCGTTGCGGATGAAGCTGTATCGCGGCCTGCTGATGGCCAAAGTCGCCACCGCCTCGCAGCTCGCCGAGCAGGTCGACGAGGCCGTCTCGCTGGTCAGCTACCACCTGCGCAAGCTGGCCGAGCACGGGCTGATCGAGGAGGCCGAGCCGCGCAGCGCCGACGGGCGGGAGCGCTGGTGGCAGCCGGCCTCGGACGGGCTGAGCATCCACGACGAGGATTTTCGAGACGCCCCTGAGAAGGCCGCCGCGCACACCGCGGCGAGCCGGCTCTTCTTCGAGCAGCGTGCGGACATGTACCGCCGCTACCTCGACGAGCGGGCCCACTGGGGCGCCGAGTGGAACGCCGCGGTCGACTCCTCCGAGACCGTCCTGCGCCTCACGGCCGCCGAACTCGCCGCCCTCACGGCCGAGTTGCGGGCCCTGGCCCAGAGGTACCAGGAGATGGGCCGGGCCGCCGACGCGGCCGGCGACACCGCGGGACGCGAGAACGTCGCGCTCCACACGAACGCCTTCCCGTTCCGCAGCTGAGGAGTCACCTGGCATGACCGCGCCCGACGTAGCGGTGGCGCCCGACCTCACGAGACCCGCCCACCGCGATCCCGACGTCCTGCGCTGGTTCGGTGCCTACACCTCGTCCGCGATGGGGGACAACGTCTACTACATCGCCCTGTCCTGGGCGGCCGTGCAGGCGGGCACGCCCGCGCAGGCCGGGCTGGTCACGGCCGTCAGTGCCGTGCCCCGCGCGCTGTTGATGCCGGGCGGGGGAGTGGCCGTCGACCGGTACGGGCCGCGCCGGGTCGTGCTCGGCAGCAGTGTGGTGCGCTGCGTGCTCGTCGCGACCGCGGCCGGACTGCTCCTCGTGACGCGTCCGGGGCTGTGGGCGCTGGGTGCGGTGGCGGTCCTCTTCGGCGTCGTCGACGCGGTCTTCCTGCCCGCCGCCGGTGCGCTGCCCGCCCGGATCACCGGTCGGAGCCAGCTCGCCCGGGTCCAGGGCATGCGCGGCCTCGCGACCCGGCTCGCAGGCGTCCTCGGCGGGCCGCTCGGCGGCCTCGGCGTCGCGCTGGGCGGCACCGCCGGGGCGTTCGGGCTCGCCGCGCTGCTGATCGGCGGGTCGCTGCCGGTGCTGTGGGCCGTACGCGTCGGGCCGCCGCCGGACGACGGGAAGGAACGGGGCGCCGTCCTGGCCGAACTCCGCGACGGCCTGCGGCACATCGGCCGCGACCGGGTGCTCCGCCCCCTCGTCCTCGCCATCGCCCTCGCCGACCTGGGCTTCGTCGGGCCCATGAACCTGGGGCTGACCCTGCTCGCCCAGGAACGCGGCTGGGGCTCGCCCGGCCTCGGCTGGGTGCTCGCCGGGTTCGGCACCGGAGCCGGGGCCGCGTCACTGCTGCTCACCCTGCGCGGGCGGGTGCCGCGCGCCGGGCTCGTCATGACGGTGGCGGAGGCCGGCGGCTGCCTGGCGATCGCCGGGCTCGCCCACGTGGCGTCCGTGGCCGCCGCGGCGGGTGTGGCCTGCTCATCGGGCTTCTCGCCGGGCTGGGCGGCGCCCTGAGCGGAGCCCTGCTCCAGGCGCGGGCGGGCCCCGCCTACGTCGGCCGCGTCACCGCGGTCTCCACCCTGGTCGGCTTCGGAGTCGCACCCCTCACCTTCCCCCTGGTCGGCGGCGCGGCCGACCGGTGGGGCACAGGCCCGGTCTTCGCGGCCTGCGCCGCGATCTGCGCCCTCGGCGCACTCCTCGCCCTCGGCTCCGGCCCCGTCCGCCGCGCCGAACTCCCCCGCTGAGCCGGGGCCCAGTCGTCAGCCCCGGCCCGGCGAATCGGCTCGGCGACGGGGCCCCGGCCTCTCAGATACCGAGCTGCTTGGCCTCGTGCAGCTTCGCGATCGCGTTCTCGTCGCCGTCCAGCTCCACCTTGGCGGCGCTCTGCCGGCCGTACATGAACAGCACCAGCTCGGACGGCTCACCGGTCACCGTGACCACCGGGGTGCCGCGGTGGGCGACCGCCGTCTCGCCGTTCGGGCGGCGCAGCACCAGGCCCGTCGGGGCGCCCCGGCCCATCAGGCGGGCCGAGCGCTCCAGACGGGACCACAGGGTGTCCTGGAAGACCGGGTCGAGCTCGCGCGGTGTCCAGTCGGGCTGGGCGCGCCGGACGTCCTCCGCGTGGACGTAGTACTCGACGATGTTCGACATCTCGTCGACCGGCTTGAGCGAGAACGGCGAGAAACGCGGCGGGCCCGTACGGATCAGCTGGATCAGCTCCTCGTACGGCTTCGCCGTGTACTCCGCCATCACCCGGTCCAGGCGCGGCGCGAGCTGCTTGATCAGTATCCCGCCGGCGGCGTCGGGGCGCCGCTCGCGCACCACCACGTGCGCGGCGAGGTCCCGGGTCGTCCAGCCCTCGCACAGGGTGGGCGCGTCCGGACCCGCTGTCTCCAACAGATCGGCGAGGAGAAGTCGTTCACGCTTGGCATGGGTCGACATGGAGCCAGCCTACGACCGGGCACCCGGTCCGGACAGTGGACGCGGCCGGGCCCCACCGCCTCCGCGCGGCACAATGGTCGACATGACCAGCACGTCCCCCCGGCCCAGCCGCCTCGACCCGGAGATCGCCGCGCGCCTCAAGCGCAGCGCCGACGGCCTCCTGCCCGCCATCGCCCAGCAGTACGACACCGGAGAGGTGCTCATGCTCGGCTGGATGGACGACGAGGCGCTGCACCGCACCCTGACCACCGGCCGCTGCACGTACTGGTCGCGCAGCCGCCAGGAGTACTGGGTCAAGGGCGACACCTCCGGTCACGTCCAGCGGGTCAGGTCCGTCGCCCTCGACTGCGACGCCGACACCCTGCTCGTCAAGGTCGACCAGGTCGGTGCCGCCTGCCACACCGGCGCCCGCACCTGCTTCGACGCCGACGTGCTGCTCAAGGACGGCGCCGGTTCCGCCGTACCCGCCTCGGATCAGTAAGGTCTGCCGCCATGGACCTCGAGACGTTCCGCAAGCTCGCCACCGACCGGCGGGTCATCCCGGTCACCCGCAAGCTCCTCGCCGACGGCGACACCCCGGTCGCGCTCTACCGCAAGCTGGCCGCCGAGCGCCCGGGCACCTTCCTGCTGGAGTCCGCCGAGAACGGACGCTCCTGGTCCCGCTACTCCTTCGTCGGCGTACGCAGCGCCGCCACCCTGACCGAGCGTGACGGCCAGGCCCACTGGCTCGGTACCCCGCCCGTCGGTGTGCCCGCCGACGGCGACCCGCTCGCCGCCCTGCGCACCACCCTCGAGGCCCTGCACACCCCCCGCGACCTCGCCCACGACCTCGGCCTGCCGCCCTTCACCGGCGGCATGGTCGGTTACCTCGGCTACGACATCGTGCGCCGCCTGGAGAAGATCGGCCCCGGCGAGCGGGACGACCTGAGGCTCCCCGAGCTGACCATGCTCCTCACCAGCGACCTGGCGGTCATGGACCACTGGGAGGGCTCCGTCCTGCTGATCGCCAACGCGATCAACCACAACGACCTCGACACCGGCGTCGACGAGGCCCACGCCGACGCGGTCGCCCGCCTCGACGCCATGGAGGCCGACCTGTCGCGCGCGGTCGCCCAGCCCCCGGCCGTGCTGCCGCCCTCCGAACTCCCCGAGTACACGGCCCTGTGGGGCGGCCCCGACTTCCAGGAGGCCGTCGAGGACGTCAAGGAGCGCATCCGGGCCGGGGAGGCCTTCCAGGTCGTCCCCTCCCAGCGGTTCGAAACGCCGTGCACGGCGAGCGCGCTGGACGTCTACCGGGTGCTGCGGGCCACCAACCCGTCCCCGTACATGTACCTCTTCCGCTTCGACGGCTTCGACGTCGTCGGCTCGTCCCCCGAGGCCCTGGTGAAGGTCGAGGACGGGCAGGCCATGGTGCACCCCATCGCCGGCACCCGGTGGCGCGGCGCCACCCCGCAGGAGGACCAGGCCCTCGCCGAGGAACTGCTCGCCGACCCCAAGGAACGCGCCGAGCACCTCATGCTCGTGGACCTGGGCCGCAACGACCTGGGGCGGGTCTGCGAACCGGGCTCGGTCGAGGTCGTCGACTTCATGTCCATCGAGCGGTACTCGCACGTCATGCACATCGTCTCGACCGTGACCGGCCGCGTGGCGGCGGGCCGTACGGCCTTCGACGTGCTGACCGCCTGCTTCCCGGCCGGCACCCTCTCCGGCGCCCCCAAGCCCCGCGCCATGCAGATCATCGACGAACTCGAGCCGTCCCGGCGCGGGTTGTACGGCGGCTGCGTCGGCTACCTCGACTTCGCGGGCGACTCCGACACCGCCATCGCCATCCGCACGGCGCTGCTGCGGGACGGCACGGCGTACGTCCAGGCGGGCGCCGGCATCGTCGCCGACTCCGACCCGGTCGCCGAGGACACCGAGTGCCGCAACAAGGCGGCGGCGGTGCTGCGGGCCGTGCACACGGCGAACCGGCTGGGGCGGTAAGGCGTTTCCCGGGCACTAGGCCCTGTCATCAAACTCCCGCCTGCTCCGTGACGCCATGCACGCACTCTCGCCGCACCGGGCCCCGGCCCAAGTACATCCAGTACGTGGGCCAGGGCCCGGCACGCCGAGAGCACGCACCTGACGCCGCGGAGCCCGCCCTGTGGGCGGACGACGGGAGTTTGACGACAGGGCCTGGAGGCGTTTCTCACTGAGCCCCGGGTGAGGGTTCGCCCGTGGCTCGGGCGATAGTGGAGTACGTGACTGCTGCACCTCACCCCCGTTCCGAAGCCTCCGGATCCGCCCGGGCCGGCCGCCTGAGCCTCGCCGTCGCCCTGCTGAGCGGCGCGCTGGGCGCGGCCGTGGCGCTGCTCGCCACCCGGCAGCGCTGGTCGGAGGGCACCGCGACGGTGGCCGGCGGCGCGTTCCCCCTGACCGCCAGGGGCAGCGACGTCACGGGCGTCCCCGCGGCCCTGGCCATAGTGGGCCTCGCCGCGCTCGTCGCCGTCTTCGCCGTCCGCCGCGCCGGACGCCTCATGGTCGCCGCACTGCTCGCGCTCTCCGGCGCGGGCACCGTCGTCGCGGCCCTGCTCGGCGCCTCCGACAGCTCCGCACTCGACGAGAAGGCCGCCCAGGCCTCCGGCGACACCTCCGCCACCGTGGACGCCCTCAGCCACACTGCCTGGCCGTACGTCGCGGCCGCGGGCGGCGCGCTGATCCTCCTGGCCGGACTGCTCGCCCTGCGCTACGGCCGCCTGTGGCCCGCGATGTCCGGCCGCTACGAACGCGGCGGTGCCCCCCGCCCGCGCCGCCGGTCCCCGGCCGTCGACCCCGACCGGCCCGAGGAGCTGTGGAAGGCGCTCGACCGGGGCGAGGACCCGACCGGGGCGTAGGCCTCCACGTGCGCGTCCTCCCATGGACGCGCGGGGAGCCACCCCCGCTCACGGCACGCGCGCGCGTGCGGGACAATGACCACGAGCGTCCAGCTCAGACACGCACACAGCAACGAGGAGCAAGCAATGGCGGGCAGCAGCCACGGTCACACCCCGGCCGCCTGGACCGGTGTCACTATCGCCTTCATCGGTTTCTGCGTCGCGGGCGCGTTCATGGTGATGGCCCAGCCGGTGGGCTTCTGGGCCGGCCTGGGGATCGTGGTCCTCGGCGGTGTCGTCGGCGGCATCATGCGCGCGATGGGCCTGGGCCAGCCGAAGGACCTCCACCCGGTGCACAAGATGACGGACGAGCGGGAGCCGGCACGCGCCGAGAGCTGATCCCCGCGCACGGGCCCGCGTACGACGCGTGGCGTGCACGACTCGCAGAGGGGCGGCCGGCACCAGGGTGCCGGGACCGCCCCTCACGCGTGTGCGGGGGCACAATGTCTGCCGTGAACGCCGACAGCCGGAGAGCGACCCGGAAAGTGACCCGGAGCCTGCCGGGCCGCCTGGCCGTCCCCGCCGGGCTGCTCGCGGCCGTCGCCGGGGCCTTCGCGTACGTCGGGGCGGTCGACCCCCACGAACCCGGCCACTACCCGGTCTGCCCGCTGCTGCGCTTCACCGGCCTGTACTGCCCCGGCTGCGGCGGGCTGCGCAGCGCACACGCCGTCGTCCACGGGGATCTCCTGGCGGCGCTGCAGGACAACGCGCTGGCCGTCCTCGGCTATGTGGGCTTCGCCGTGCTGTGGACCGTATGGGTGGTCCGCGCGGTGCGCGGCCGGCCGATGCGGATCGATCTCGGGCCGGTGCACCTGTGGAGCCTGGGAGCGTTGCTGCTGGTCTTCACCGTTGTCCGGAACCTGCCGTTCGGTGGCTGGTTGCATCCTTGATCAACTGGCAGATGTCCAGGTAGTGGGACCGGCGTCAACCGGATGCGAGGCCTACGCCTTCCTCCGGATACCATCGCAGTGACCATCGGTTTCGCCTGATGATCCGCCCCAGGAGGCGGGCCCGCGGCGGAAACGACCGCTTTGGAAGCCAACCGTCTGGAAGGGGGCCGCTCGCGTGAGTGTGCTCGACGAGATCATCGAGGGAGTCCGTGCCGACCTCGCGGAGCGGCAGGCGCGCGTCAGCCTCGACGAGCTCAAGGAGCGCGCGGCGAAGGCTCCCGCCGCCAAGGACGGGGTCGCCGCGCTGAAGGGCGACGGCGTCAAGGTGATCTGCGAGGTCAAGCGCTCCAGCCCGTCCAAGGGCGCGCTCGCCGCGATCGCCGACCCGGCAGGCCTCGCCGCCGACTACGAGGCGGGCGGCGCCGCCGTCATCTCCGTCCTCACCGAGCAGCGCCGTTTCGGCGGCTCGCTGGCCGACCTGGAGGCGGTCCGCGCGCGCGTGGACATCCCCGTGCTGCGCAAGGACTTCATCGTCACCTCGTACCAGCTGTGGGAGGCGCGCGCGTACGGCGCCGACCTCGCGCTGCTGATCGTCGCGGCCCTCGACCAGTCGGCCCTGGAGTCGCTGATCGAGCGCGCGGTGTCCATCGGGCTCACGCCGCTCGTCGAGGTGCACGACGAGGACGAGGTCGACCGTGCGGTGGACGCGGGCGCGAAGGTGATCGGCGTCAACGCGCGCAACCTGAAGACCCTGGAGGTCGACCGCTCCACGTTCGAGCGGCTGGCGCCGGAGATCCCGGACGGCATCGTCAAGATCGCCGAGTCCGGCATCCGCGGCCCGCACGACCTCATCGCGTACGCCAACGCCGGCGCCGACGCGGTCCTGGTCGGCGAGTCCCTCGTCACGGGCCGCGACCCGAAGACCGCGGTCTCCGACCTGGTGGCGGCCGGTGCGCACCCCGCATTGCGGCACGGCCGGGGCTGATCACCCGATAAGCTGAGCGGCGATGACTTCCTCGACCACCATGGCGACCCGGGACCCGTACGCCCGCCTCGCGCGCGGCTGCCGGCCCCGAGGCTGTCGCGCGCCCGCCCGCCGGGTGCACGGGCGACGCGTGCGCTACGTCATCGGTGACGAGCCCGGGCAGGTCAACGGACGGCGATGGCAGCGCCCTTTCAGGGGTGCGGGGAACTGCGCGACAAGCCACAGCCGGCCCGCAGCCGACTGACCATCCCCGCCCCCACGGCGATCAGCGTCTGTCCACACGCTCACCGTGAGGTTTCCGCATGCCCAGCCAGTTCTTCATCCCCGACCCAGAGGGTCAGGTCCCCAGCGCCGAGGGCTACTTCGGCGCGTTCGGCGGCAAGTTCATCCCGGAGGCGCTCGTCGCCGCCGTGGACGAGGTCGCCGTCGAGTACGAGAAGGCCAAGGCCGACCCCGAGTTCGCCCGCGAACTCGACGACCTGCTCGTCAACTACACCGGCCGCCCGAGCGCCCTGACCGAGGTGCCCCGGTTCGCCGAACACGCCGGTGGCGCCCGCGTCTTCCTCAAGCGCGAGGACCTCAACCACACCGGCTCCCACAAGATCAACAACGTGCTCGGTCAGGCCCTGCTCACCAAGCGGATGGGCAAGACCCGTGTCATCGCCGAGACCGGCGCCGGTCAGCACGGCGTGGCCACCGCCACCGCCTGTGCGCTCTTCGGCCTCGAGTGCACCATCTACATGGGCGAGATCGACACCCAGCGGCAGGCCCTCAACGTGGCCCGTATGCGCATGCTCGGCGCCGAGGTCATCGCCGTGAAGTCCGGCAGCCGGACCCTGAAGGACGCCATCAACGAGGCGTTCCGCGACTGGGTCGCCAACGTCGACCACACCCACTACCTCTTCGGCACCGTCGCCGGCCCGCACCCCTTCCCGGCCATGGTCCGCGACTTCCACCGCGTCATCGGCGTCGAGGCCCGGCGCCAGCTGCTGGAGCGCGCGGGCCGTCTGCCCGACGCGGCCATCGCCTGCGTCGGCGGCGGTTCCAACGCCATCGGCCTCTTCCACGCCTTCATCCCGGACGAGAGCGTCCGCCTCATCGGCTGCGAGCCCGCCGGCCACGGCATCGACACCGGCGAGCACGCCGCCACCCTCACCGCCGGCGAACCCGGCATCCTGCACGGTTCCCGGTCGTACGTCCTCCAGGACGACGAGGGCCAGATCACCGAGCCGTACTCGATCTCGGCCGGCCTGGACTACCCGGGCATCGGACCGGAGCACTCCTACCTCAAGGACACCGGCCGCGGCGAGTACCGCGCCATCACCGACGACGCTGCGATGCAGGCGCTGCGGCTGCTGTCGCGGACCGAGGGCATCATCCCGGCCATCGAGAGCGCCCACGCGCTGGCCGGTGCGCTGGAGGTCGGCCGGGAGCTGGGCGAGGACGGGCTGATCGTCGTCAACCTCTCCGGCCGCGGCGACAAGGACATGGACACCGCCGCCCGCTACTTCGGCCTGTACGACACCGACGCCGAGGTCGCCGCCGACGCGGACACCGACACCGCCGAGATCGAGGGGGACGCCAAGTGAGCGGCAACATCCAGCTGTTGACGGACACCCTCGCCGAGGCGAAGTCCGAGGGGCGCTCGGCGCTCATCGCCTACCTCCCGGCCGGGTTCCCGACCGTGGACGGCGGCATCGAGGCGATCAAGGCCGTCCTCGACGGCGGCGCCGACATCGTCGAGGTGGGCCTGCCGCACAGCGACCCCGTCCTCGACGGCCCCGTCATCCAGACCGCCGACGACATCGCCCTGCGCGGCGGCGTCCGGATCGCCGACGTCATGCGGACGGTCCGGGAGGTGTACGAGGCCACCGGGAAGCCCGTCCTCGTCATGACGTACTGGAACCCCATCGACCGCTACGGCGTCGAGCGGTTCACCGCCGAGCTCGCGGAGGCGGGCGGCGCCGGGTGCATCCTGCCCGACCTGCCCGTGCAGGAGTCGGCGCTGTGGAGGGAGCACGCCGAGAAGCACGGCCTCGCCACGGTGTTCGTGGTGGCTCCCAGCAGCAAGGACGAGCGGCTCGCCGAGATCACCGCGGCGGGCAGCGGCTTCGTCTACGCGGCCTCCCTCATGGGCGTCACCGGCACCCGCGAGACAGTCAGCTCGCAGGCCCAGGACCTGGTGCAGCGCACCCGGGCCACCGGAACCGGCCTGCCGGTGTGCGTCGGGCTCGGCGTCTCCAACGCCCGGCAGGCCGCCGAGGTCGCCGGCTTCGCCGACGGCGTGATCGTCGGCTCGGCGTTCGTCAAGCGGATGCTCGACGCCCCGGACCACGCGGCCGGCCTCGAGGCCGTCCGCGCGCTCGCGGGCGACCTCGCGAAGGGCGTCCGCGGACAGGCCTGACAAGGCGAGCTCATACCGGGTCCCTCGTACGGGTGGACCTGGGGCCGGGGAGGCGCGCTGCGCCTCCCCGGTTCGTTCTGCGGGGTGTGAGCGAGAAGAACCGTGAGGGAAAGCGCACCGCCCGGGAGCGGCTGGCGGTCGAGCGTGAGAAGCAGAAGGCCGCGGAGAAGCGACGGCGGGCGTTGATCGTGGGCGCGAGCGTCGTCGCCGTCCTGGGGCTCGCGGCGGTGATCGGCGTCGTCGCCGCGAGCGCCGGCAAGGACGACGGCAGCGAGGCGGCGGGCCCGGTCGTGGCGCCCTCGGGCGCACAGGGCAAGGACGGCCTGGCCATCCCGGTCGGCAAGGACAGCGCCAAGTCCACGCTCACGGTGTGGGAGGACTTCCGCTGCCCGGCCTGCAAGGTCTTCGAGCAGACGTACCGCCCGACGATCCACGAGCTGACGCAGGCCGGACAGCTGAAGGTGGAGTACCACCTGGTCACGCTCATCGACGGCAACATGGGCGGCACCGGCTCCCGCAACGCGGCCAACGCCGCGGCCTGCGCCCAGGACGCCGGCAAGTTCCCCGCGTACCACGACGTGCTGTTCGACAACCAGCCCCAGGAGGTCGACGACGCCTTCGCCCGGAACGACAAGCTGATCGAGCTGGCCCGCAAGGTCGACGGCCTCGACACGCCCGCCTTCCGCACGTGCGTCGAGGACGGCACGCACAACAGCTGGGTCGCCAAGTCCCACGAGGCGTTCGGCAAGGGCGACTTCTCGGGCACGCCGACCGTGCTGCTGGACGGCAAGAACCTCTACCAGGACCGGACGATGACCCCCGCGAAGCTGAAGCAGATGGTGCAGGAGGCGGCCAAGGGATGAGGCGGCGTCACACCCGCCCGTTATGGAGCCGTAGCCGGGCTGCCTGCCGTGCGCGCGGCCCGGCACGGTAGCGTCGACCTTGCCATGGAACTTGCCTACATTCCCAGCCCGTCGCGCGGGGTGATCCACCTCGGCCCCATTCCGCTGCGCGGCTACGCGTTCTGCATCATCATCGGCGTCTTCGTTGCCGTCTGGCTCGGCAACAAGCGCTGGATCGCCCGCGGCGGGCGGGCCGGCACGGTGGCCGACATCGCGGTCTGGGCCGTGCCCTTCGGCCTCGTCGGCGGCCGGCTCTACCACGTGATCACGGACTACGAGCTGTACTTCAGCGAGGGCCGTGACTGGGTGGACGCCTTCAAGATCTGGGAGGGCGGCCTCGGCATCTGGGGCGCGATCGCGCTCGGCGCGCTCGGCGCCTGGATGGGCTGCCGGCGCCGGGGCATCCCGATGCCCGCGTACGCCGACGCCGTCGCGCCGGGCATCGCCTTCGCGCAGGCGATCGGCCGCTGGGGCAACTGGTTCAACCAGGAGCTGTACGGCAAGCCCACCGACCTGCCGTGGGCGCTGGAGATCACCTCGTCGGCGGACGGGCGGGTCCCGGGCACGTACCACCCGACGTTCCTGTACGAGTCGCTGTGGTGCATCGGTGTCGCGCTCCTGGTCATCTGGGCCGACCGCCGCTTCAGGCTGGGCCATGGCCGGGCGTTCGCGCTGTACGTCGCCGCGTACTGCGTGGGCCGCTTCTGGATCGAGTACCTGCGCGTCGACGACGCCCACCACATCCTGGGCCTGCGGCTGAACAACTGGACCGCGCTGTTCGTGTTCCTGCTGGCGGTCGTGTACATGGTGCTGTCGGCGCGGAAGCGGCCCGGCAGGGAAGCGGTGGTGGAGCCGGCTGCGGAGGCCTCCGGCGGTGCAGCAGACGGTGACGGTGAGGCCGGGGCCGAGTCCGGTGAGAAGGCCGACGTGGAGTCTTCCGAGGAGAAGGCCGACGCGGAGTCTTCTGCGGAGAAGGCCGACATGGAGAAGGCCGGCACCGAGAAGGCCGGCACCGAGAAGGCCGACCTTGAGAAGGAAGACGCCAAAGACGGGGCCGAGTCGGCCAAGAAGAGCTGACGGTTGGTCGTACGTCGACGTTGAGGGCGCCCGGAATCCCTCGGGCGCCCTCGACGTCGTCAGATCCTGCGTGCCAGGGACAGGGTGCGGTGGGCCGCCGTCACGGCCGCCGCGTCGATGAAGGTTCCGTCCGGGAGGGCCTGTGCGCCCTGCTCCGTCGACGCCGCCTTGATGATCCGCTCCGCCTGGTCGAGTTCCTCCTGGGTGGGGAGGTAGGCCCGCTCGATCACGGGCAGCTGGCGGGGGTGGATGGCGGCGCGGCCCAGGAAGCCGAGACCGCGGCCGTGGGCGCAGGACGCGGCCAGGCCCGCCAGGTCACGGGTGTCCGGGTGGACCGACTGCGGTGGCGGGGGCAGGCCCGCCGCCCGGGCGGCCACGATCAGGCGGGAGCGGCACCAGTCGAGGCCCGCGTCCTCGCGTACGCCCAGGTCGGACCGTAGGTCGGCCTCTCCGAGCGCGATGCCCCGCAGCGAGGCGTGGGCCGTGGCGACGGCGAAGGCCCGCTCGATGCCGAGGGCCGTCTCCAGCAGGGCGTACAGGGGGAGCGGTCCCCCGTCGGCGGCCACGGCGCGCTGCGCGACCCGTACGACCTCGGCGGGGGAGGTCACTTTGGGGAGTCGGAGGCCGGCGAGGCCCGGGGCCGGGGCGATGGCGGCGATGTCGGCTTCCGCCCAGGGGCCGTCCAGGGCGTTGACGCGGACGTGCACCGGGACGGGCTGCCGGTCGCGGAGCAGTTCGGCGGTGGCCTTGCGGGCGTAGGCCTTGCGGTCGGGGGCGACCGCGTCCTCCAGGTCGATCACGACCACGTCGGCGCCGGAGGTGAGGGCCTTGGCGACGACGTGCGGCCGGTCACCGGGAGCGTAGAGCCAGGTCAGGGGGCAGGCCGTCACAGGGCGCCCTCCGCGCGCAGGGCGGCCAGGTCGGCGGGGGTGAGGCCGAGTCCGGTCAGGACCTCGTCGGTGTCCGCGCCGTGCGGGCGGCCCGCCCAGCGGATCCGGCCGGGGGTGGCGGAGAGGCGGAAGAGGACGTTCTGCATGCGCAGCGGGCCCAGCTCCGGGTCGTCGACCGTGGTGATGGTGTCGAGGGCCTCGTATTGCGGGTCGGTCATCACGTCCCGTACGTCCTGTACGGGGGCCACCGCCGCCTCCGCCTTCTCGAAGGCCGCCAGGACCTCCGCGCGGGGGCGCTCGGCGATCCAGCCGCCGACCGCCTCGTCCAGGACGTCCGCGTGGCGGGCCCGGTCGGCGCCGGTGGCGAACCACGGTTCGTCGATCAGCTCCGGGCGGCCCACCAGGCGCATCACGCGTTCGGCGACCGACTGGGCCGAGGTGGACACGGCGACCCAGGTGCCGTCCGCGGTGCGGTAGATGCCGCGCGGGGCGTTGTTCTGGGAGCGGTTGCCGGTACGGGGCTGGACGTGGCCGAGTTGGTCGTACCAGAGGGGCTGGGGACCGAGGGCGGTCAGGATCGGTTCGATGAGGGCCAGGTCGACGACCTGGCCCTCGCCGGTGCGGTCCCGGGCGGCGAGGGCCGTCATCACCGCGTACGCCGTGGTCAGGCCCGCGATGGAGTCGGCCAGGCCGAACGGCGGCAGGGTCGGAGGCGCGTCCGGTTCGCCGGTGATCGCGGCGAAGCCGCTCATCGCCTCGGCGAGGGTGCCGAAGCCGGGGCGGTGCGCGTACGGGCCGAACTGGCCGAAGCCGGTGACCCGGGCCAGGACCAGGCGGGGGTTGGCGGCCGACAGCTGCGGCCAGCCCAGGTCCCATTTCTCCAGGGTGCCGGGGCGGAAGTTCTCGATGACCACGTCGGCGGTGGCGGCGAGGCGGAGCAGGGTGGTGCGGCCGCCCGGTTTCGACAGGTCGAGGGTGATCGTGCGCTTGTTGCGGCCGAGCAGCTTCCACCACAGGCCCACGCCGTTCTTCGACGGGCCGTGGCCGCGGGAGGGGTCGGGCTTGGCCGGGTGCTCGACCTTGATGACCTCGGCGCCGAAGTCGCCGAGCAGGGTGGCGGCGAGCGGGCCGGCGAAGAGGGTGGCGAGGTCGAGGACGCGGAGGCCGGTGAGGGGCGCGGTCATGAGCGATGGGTCTCCTGGTGTGTGAGGTGGGCGAGCGCGTCGAAGCCGATGCCGTTGAAGTCGCCGATGGACGTGGCCAGTCGGTTCTTGAGGGGGGTGGTCCAGCGGTCGGGGAGCGCCGCGGGGTGTCCAGCCAGCAGGCCCGCGATGCTGCCTGCGGTCGCGCCGTTGGAGTCGGTGTCCCAGCCGCCGGAGACGGCACGGCAGATGGAGCCGGTGAAGTCGCCGTCCGCGTGGGTGAGGGCGGCGGTGATCAGGGCGGTGTTGGGGACGGCGTGCACCCAGTGGTGGGTCGCGGCGTGGGTGGCGTGGAGTTCGTCGACGACGGTGTCGAAGTCCGCGTGGGTCTCGGCAAGTTGGACGGCGTGGCGGACGGCCCGGGCGAGGCGTGAGTTCGGGGGGACGACCGTGAGGCCGGTGCGCAGGCAGGTGTGGACGTCGTGGGTGCCGGTCGCGGCGGTGGCGATGGTGGCCGCCGCGAACATCGCCGCGTAGACGCCGTTGGCGGTGTGGGTGAGGGTGGCGTCGCGGTGGGCCTGTTCGGCGGCGGCGGCCGGGTCGCCGGGGTTGGTCCAGCCGTGCAGGTCGGCGCGGATCAGGGCGCCGATCCATTCCCGGAAGGGGTTGCGGTGGCGGGCGGTGTGCGGGGGTTCCAGGCCGGTGAGGAGGTTGCGGTAGGCGACGCGTTCGGCGGTGAACGTGCGGCCGGCGGGGAGTTCGTCGAGCCAGGTGCGGGCCACGTCCGTGGGGGTGAAGGATTTGCCGTGGCGTTGGAGGAGGACGAGGTTGAGGAGGGGGTAGTTGAGGTCGTCGTCCTCGGGCATGCCGTCGATGTTCTCGGCGAGGGAGGTGTGGGCCGAGCGGCGGTTCCAGGGGTGTGCCGTGAGGAGTTCCGGAGGAGCTCCTCGGGCTGTGAAGTACGTGTTCAGCGGCCAGTTGCCGGTGGATTCGGCCAGTTGACGGATGCCGTCGAGGGGGAGTTTTTCGACGGGTTTGCCCAGGAGGCAGCCGGTGGCCCGGCCGAGCCAGGCGGCTTCCAGGTGCTGCGGGGTTGTGGCTGGGGTGGGGTGGGTCGCGCGACTCGGCGCCGGCGAGGTGCCGCTCTCGGTGGGACGGGCGCCGCCGCGGGCGGCACGCCCGCCCGCGAATTGCGGGCTCAGGCTGCCCGCAGGCTCTGGCCAACCGGGGCACAGAGCGCGGATCTTCGCCAGGTCGGTTGGTTCGTCGTCCGCCAACCTGCTGGGCAGGTCCGCCAGTTCGTCCAGCAGGTCCTCTGCCAGTTGCCGCAGGTAGCGGGAGGCCGGTTTCGGGGATGCGCCCGCGCGCAACGGGGCCTCGTCGCCGCCCGCCGACCGCCACCGGGCCGCGATCGCCGACGGTTCGCGGCCGTCCTGGGCCGCCTGCCGCAGCTCGTGGCCGATCAGGTCCTCCGGCTGGACCCAGGTCAGTCGGAGCAACTCGGGCCTCCCAGCTCGGCGAAGGCGCGCTCGTGGGTGCGGCGTCGGTGTACATCGCGCGCGAAGATCTCCCGGGCCACCTCGGTGAGCGTGCGTGCCGGTTCCCACAGGTCCAGGCGGCTGGCCTCCGCCACCGTCTTCGCCCAGTCCTCCGGTACGGGGAAGCCCAGCGCCCCGGCCAGGGCGCCCGCCATCGTGGCGATGGAGTCGCAGTCGCGGCCGTAGTTCACGGCGCCCAGGACCGCGTGGCGGTAGTCGCCGCGGGCCACGAGCAGCATGCCGAGCGCGATGGGGAGTTCCTCGATGGAGTGCAGGCGGGAGGGCCGGCGGGCGCCCAGGGAGGGGGAGCGGTAGTCGGGGCCCACCGTGTCGTACGCGGAGACCGCCTCCCGCAGCGGGCGGAGTGCCGACTCGAAGTCCGGGTGGCGGGACGCCTCCTCGCAGACCCGCTCGACGGCTGCCCTGGTGCCGTCCTTGGCCAGGGACAGGCAGGCCGTGACGACGGAGTCCGGTGTCGCGCCGGGTGTGCAGGCCGCGGCCACCGCCGCCGCGAAGACGCCCGCCGCCTCACGGCCGTACGACGACTGGTGGGCGCCCGCGATGTCCAGGGCCTCGGCGTACGCGGCCAGTGGGTTGGCCGCGTTCACCAGGCCGACCGGGGCCATGTACATCGCGGCGCCGCAGTTGACGATGTTGCCGACGCCGGCCTCGCGCGGGTCCGCGTGGCCGTAGTGCAGCCTCGCCACCAGCCACTTCTCCGCCAGGAAGATCCGTTGAAGGGGCAGGGCCTCCGTCTCCAGTTCCGGGATCCAGCGCGGGTTCGTCATCAGGTCCGGGACCAGGTGGTCGGCGATCGCGTAGGCGTCCAGGTGGTCGCGGACCGTCGCGTACACCCGGATCAGCGCGTGCGTCATCAGGGTGTCGTCGGTGACGTGCCCGTCGCCTTTGTGGTACGGGGCGAGGGGGCGGGCGGTGCGCCAGGCGTCGCCGTGCCAGGGGCCGACGATGCCGTGGACGCGGCCGCCGTGGCGTTCGGTGATCTGGTCGGGGGAGTAGCCCTCGACGGGGCCGCCGAGGGCGTCGCCGACGGCGGCTCCCACGAGTGCGCCGGTGATCCGCTCGTCCAGGGGCACGTCCCGGGTTTCTTGCTGTTTGGGCGTCATGCCCGAATCATCCTCCTGGTGGGGCCGGTTGTGCGGCTTCCAGGAGTTCGGCGAGTTCCACCAGGTCCGTGCCGGTGAGCCGGGGGAGGACGCAGCCGGGGAGCGTGCGGCAGGTCTCCCGCCAGGACGCCGGGATCGCCGCGCCGCCGCCCAGCGCGCCGGTGAGGGCGCCGGCCAGCGCCGGGGCCGAGTCGGCGACCCGGGACAGGCAGGCCGCCGCGGGGACGGCCTCCGCGATGCGGCCACGGGCGGCGGTGGCCAAGGCGAGGGCGACCGGGACGGTTTCGGCGGCGGCGATGCCGTAGCTGTAGACGTGGTCGACGATCTGGTGTTCCAGGGGTGGGACCAGGGCGAAGGCGCTGTCCGCGTCCCTGGCCAGTTTCAGGGCGTGGCGGGCGTTGCGGCCGATCTCGGTCTCCTCGGGCAGTTCGGCGAGCGCGGCCGTGACGCAGGCGTCGACCTGCTCGCCGGACAGGGCGAGCGCGAGCGCCGCCGCCATGGCCCGCGCCCCGTGCACGCCGTCGCCGTCCTGGGTGTAACGGGCGTCGAACTCGGCCAGGTCGGCGGCCCGTTCGGGGTCGCCGGGGTGGGCCACGGCCAGGACGCAGGCCCGTACGCAGGCGGCGTCGTCGAAGTAGTGGGGGTTGTCGTGGCCGGTGGCGGGCGGGCGCAGGCCGGTGGCGAGGTTGCCGAGGCCGGCGCGGACGGAGATGCGGGCGCGCAGGGGGAGTACGGCCGACTCGATCTCGGGAGCCCGTTCGGCGGCTGCGGCCACCTCGCCGGCTACGGCGTTCCAGGTCAGGTCGATGGCGGCGCGGGTACGGCGTTCGCGGCTCAGGTCGCCGAGTGCGGTGTCGTCGCCGGCGCGGAGGACGGCCTCGGCGGCGAAGGCCGCCCATTCGGCGTCGTCGGAGGGGCCGAGGCGGAGGGGTTCGGGGGGTTGGTTGAGGGCGATGGGGACGGGGAGGGTGGTCGTGGCGTTCTGCTCGGCGAAGGTGTCGAGTTCGCGGGTGAGGCGGCGGGTCCACTCCGGCATGCGGGCGGCGCGGTGGCGGGCGGCGGGCCAGCCGGCGGCGTCGCCTGCGGCCAGGCCGAGGAGGAGGCCTTCGATTCGGCGAGGGTGGGGGTGGGGGTGTGGTGTTTCGGCCTCGGCTGCGCCTTCGGCCGGATCGTTCCCACCGGCACCACCCGTGCGGCCATCGTCGTCGGGTGCGGGTGGCCCCTGTGGGGCGTCCTCGCCGTCGGCGGTCGCAGGTGTGTCCGGCTGGTCGGTGAAGGGCGTGCCGAGCGTCCCCTCGTCCCACGGGGCGGGCGGTCTCACGGTCGTACCTCCGCCTCGTTCTGGTCCGCCGTCAGTACGTACGCGGCCGGGTCCGGCGGCGGACCGGTGTCCGGCCGTACGAGCTCCTCGTCGTGGACGAGCGCCTGGGCCTCCTCCCGGATCAGCAGGTCCGCGATCTCCAGTACGTGGTGCCCTGCCATGGCCGGCAGGCAGCTCCCCCGGGCCGGACCGATGGCCGCCGCCCAGTCCGCCGGGATGGCGGCGACGCCCTGGGTCGCCCCGGCCAGCGCGCCCGCGACCGCTGCCGTCGTGTCGGCGTCCCGGCCCATGTTCACGGCCGTCAGGACGGCCTGCCGGAAGTCGCCGTCGGCCGCCGCGTACGCGCCGAACGCGAGAGCGACCGCCTCGGGGGCCAGGTCGGTCCAGGGGTAACCGCCGATGACGACCGCGGAGCGGACCGCTCGCTCACCCCGGTGGGCCACGGCGACGGCCCGGCGCAGCGAGCGGGCGGTCCAGGAGTCGTCGGGGACGACGGCGAGGGCGGAGGCCACGACCGCGACGGTCGGGGCGCCCGCCATCGCCGCCGCCACTCCGGCCGCGACCGCCTGGCCGCCGTAGATGCCCTCGCCGTCGTGGCTGACCGAGCCGTCGACGGCCACCAGGCGGGCCGCCTCCGCCGGGCGGCCCGCCGCGAAGACGCCGTACGGGGCCGCGCGCATGGCCAGGCCGTCGCTCCAGGCGTGCCGGTGCTGGGCGGAGCTGGGGGCGGCCAGGCCTCGGCGGAGGTTCTCCAGCGTGCCGCGTTCGCTGAAGCCGGCGCCCCGGAAGGGGCCCTCCTCGCGGTCCGCGATCCACTCGTGCCAGGCCGCCTCGACATCGGCCGGGGTGAGCGCGGAGCCGTGCCGGGCCAGCAGGAGGCCGGAGAAGATCGCGTACTCGGTGTCGTCCGTACCGCAGGGGTGTTCGACGACGAACCCCGTGATCCGGCCCCACCGCGCGCGGATCTCGGAGGGCCTCAGGTTCTCGGCCGGAGCCCCGAGCGCGTCGCCGACGGCCAGACCCAGCAGCGCCCCGCGCGCCCGTTCGCGGATGGATGCCATGCGCGGCCTCCTCTCGGGGAGCACCTCTCAAGACGCGGAGTCCTTTGCGGAACTGTCCCCGGCGAGACGGCCGCCGCAGCCTCACAGGGCGCAGCGTCACCCGGTCGACATCTGTGCGACTTCCCCCACGGATGAGCGCAGCGAGGCAAAACCGCAGGTAAGAGCAGCCTTTCCTTGCTGGCGAAGGGAACATGGCCGGCGTACTTTGGGTTGTTGTCGAAAGATAGAACGTGTCCAAAGAAGCTCTCTGGGGGACCGCATGGCCATCATCGAAACCGAAGCGGCGCTGCACGAGGCGCACCGCGACAACCACACGCACCGGGACGTGACCGGCGGCTGGCTGCGCCCCGCCGTCTTCGGGGCGATGGACGGCCTGGTTTCCAACCTCGCTCTGATGACCGGTGTCGCGGGCGGCTCGGTCAGTCACCAGACCGTCGTGCTCAGCGGACTCGCGGGGCTGGCCGCCGGCGCCTTCTCCATGGCCGCCGGCGAGTACACCTCCGTCGCCTCGCAGCGCGAGCTCGTCGAGGCCGAGCTGGACGTCGAGCGGCGCGAGCTGAGAAAGCACCCCAAGGACGAGGAGGCCGAGCTCGCCGCGCTGTACGAGGCGCGGGGCGTCGAGCCGGAGCTGGCCCGGGAGGTGGCCAGGCAGCTTTCCCGTGACCCTGAGCTGGCGCTGGAGATCCACGCCCGCGAGGAGCTGGGTATCGACCCGGGTGACCTGCCCTCGCCCACCGTGGCCGCGGTGTCGAGCTTCGGCTCCTTCGCGCTGGGCGCGCTGATCCCCGTCCTGCCGTACCTGCTCGGCGCGAGCGCCCTGTGGCCGGCCGTGCTGCTGGCGCTGCTCGGGCTGTTCCTGTGCGGTGCGGTGGTGGCCAAGGTGACGGCGCGGACCTGGTGGTTCAGCGGGCTGCGGCAACTCGCCCTGGGTGGCGCGGCGGCCGGTGTGACGTACGTCCTGGGCAGTTTGTTCGGAACCGCCGTAGGATAGCTGAGCTCGCACTTATGCGTTGGGCCGCATAAGTAGCCGTTACTCGCTGGTTTCGAATGCTTAACCACGGGGCATGAGCCGTAAGCGCTGTGGGCAATGAGGCCTGCCGCGCACTCGCGGGGTGGGCGACGACGCTCTCCCCGCTCCCTTGGGCCGACGGGCATCGATCCGACCGATCAGTCCGTGTCGGTCCCCATAGCTTCCGCCGCCGGGTGCGGTACCCCCGCCGCAACCCCCTGCGGCGTCCGCATGTTGGAACGGATTATCCCGGTTCCCGAGAACCGCTCCATCATGTAACCTGCACGAAATTTTGCGATCACGCAGAGGGCCAACGTCGTCCCTCGGCACCTTGCACATGCCACATGACGACGACGGGAGAGCCGATGCGTACGCCGCGCCAGCCGTCCCAGCACTCCGCGAATGGCCAGAACTGGTCGTTCATGGATGCTCGCCCTGCTGCGCAGGGTATGTACGACCCCCGCAACGAGCACGACGCCTGTGGCGTCGGCTTCGTCGCCACCCTCACCGGCGAGGCGTCCCACACCCTGGTCGAACAGGCACTCACCGTCCTGCGCAACCTGGAGCACCGCGGTGCCACCGGCTCCGAGCCGGACTCCGGCGACGGTGCGGGCATCCTGTCGCAGGTCCCCGACACCTTCTTGCGTGAGGTGGCCGGATTCGAGCTGCCCGAGGCCGGTGCGTATGCCGTCGGTATCGCCTTCCTGCCGGAGGACTCCGCCCACGAGGCCGTCTCGCGGATCGAGACGATCGCGGACGAGGAGGGCCTGACGGTCCTCGGCTGGCGTGACGTCCCCGTCGCCCCCGAACTTCTGGGTGCCACCGCCCGGTCGACCATGCCCGTCTTCCGGCAGATCTTCGTCAGCGACGGCGCCGGTGCCACGGGTATCGACCTCGACCGCAAGGCCTTCGTGCTGCGCAAGCGCGCCGAGCGCGAGGTCGGCGTGTACTTCCCGTCGCTGTCCGCGCGGACGATCGTCTACAAGGGCATGCTGACCACCGGACAGCTGGAGCCGTTCTTCCCGGACCTGTCCGACCGCCGGTTCGCCTCCGCGATCGCACTCGTGCACTCCCGGTTCTCGACGAACACCTTCCCGAGCTGGCCGCTGGCCCACCCGTACCGCTTCGTCGCGCACAACGGTGAGATCAACACCGTCAAGGGCAACCGCAACTGGATGGCGGCCCGCGAGTCCCAGATCGTCTCCGACCTGTTCGGCGGCCAGGACAAGATCGACCGGATCTTCCCGATCTGCACGCCCGACGCCTCCGACTCGGCGTCCTTCGACGAGGTGCTGGAGCTGCTGCACCTGGGCGGCCGTTCGCTGCCGCACTCCGTGCTGATGATGATCCCGGAGGCGTGGGAGAACCACGACTCCATGGATCCGGCCCGGCGCGCCTTCTACCAGTTCCACGCCACGCTGATGGAGCCCTGGGACGGCCCGGCCTGCGTCACCTTCACCGACGGCACCCAGGTCGGCGCCGTGCTCGACCGCAACGGCCTGCGCCCCGGCCGCTACTGGGTCACCGACGACGGCCTCGTCGTCCTCGGCTCCGAGGTCGGCGTCCTCGACATCGACCCGGCCAAGGTCGTCCGCAAGGGCCGCCTGCAGCCCGGCCGCATGTTCCTTGTCGACACCGCCGAGCACCGCATCATCGAGGACGACGAGATCAAGGCCCAGCTCGCCGTCGAGCACCCGTACGCGGAGTGGCTGGAGGCCGGCGAGATCGAGCTCTCCGACCTGCCCGAGCGTGAGCACATCGTGCACACGCACGCCTCGGTCACCCGCCGTCAGCAGACCTTCGGGTACACCGAGGAGGAGCTGCGCGTCATCCTCGCGCCGATGGCCAAGTCCGGCGCCGAGCCGATCGGTTCGATGGGTACGGACAGCCCGATCGCGGCCCTGTCCGACCGCCCGCGGCTGCTCTTCGACTACTTCACCCAGCTGTTCGCGCAGGTCACCAACCCGCCGCTGGACGCCATCCGCGAGGAGCTCGTCACCTCCCTGCGGTCCTCCCTCGGCCCGCAGGGCAACCTGCTGGAGCCGACCGCCGCGTCCTGCCGCAGTGTCGTGCTGCCGTTCCCGGTGATCGACAACGACGAGCTGGCCAAGCTCATCCACATCAACGCCGACGGCGACATGCCCGGCTTCAAGGCCGCGACCCTGTCCGGCCTGTACCGGGTGTACGGCGGCGGCGAGGCGCTGGCCGCCCGCATCGAGGAGATCCGCGCCGAGGCCGACGCCGCCATAGAGAACGGCGCCCGCCTGATCGTCCTGTCGGACCGCCACTCGGACGCCGAGCACGCGCCGATCCCGTCGCTGCTGCTCACCGCGGCCGTCCACCACCACCTCATCCGCACCAAGCAGCGCACCCAGGTGGGCCTGCTGGTCGAGGCCGGCGACGTCCGCGAGGTCCACCACGTCGCCCTCCTCATCGGCTACGGCGCGGCCGCCGTCAACCCGTACCTGGCGATGGAGTCCGTCGAGGACCTGGTCCGCGCGGGGACGTTCCTCCCCGGTGTGGAGCCGGAGCAGGCCATCCGCAACCTGATCTACGCCCTCGGCAAGGGCGTGCTGAAGGTCATGTCCAAGATGGGCATCTCGACCGTCGCGTCCTACCGGGGCGCCCAGGTGTTCGAGGCCGTGGGCCTCGACGAAAAGTTCGTCAACAAGTACTTCAGCGGCACGGCCACCAAGATCGGCGGCGTCGGCATCGACGTCATCGCCAAGGAGGTCGCCGCCCGCCACGCCAAGGCGTACCCGGCGAGCGGCATCGCGCCCGCCCACCGTGCGCTGGAGATCGGCGGCGAGTACCAGTGGCGCCGCGAGGGCGAGCCGCATCTGTTCGACCCGGAGACGGTCTTCCGCCTCCAGCACTCCACGCGCACCGGCCGCTACGACATCTTCAAGAAGTACACCGAGCGGGTGAACGAGCAGTCCGAGCGCCTGATGACGCTGCGCGGCCTGTTCGGCTTCAAGTCGGACCGGAAGCCGATCCCGATCGAGGAGGTCGAGCCGGCCTCCGAGATCGTCAAGCGGTTCTCCACGGGCGCCATGTCGTACGGCTCCATCTCCGAGGAGGCGCACGAGACCCTCGCCATCGCCATGAACCAGCTGGGCGGCAAGTCCAACACCGGTGAGGGCGGCGAGGACCCGGAGCGCCTGTACGACCCGGCGCGCCGGTCGAGCATCAAGCAGGTCGCCTCCGGCCGCTTCGGCGTGACGAGCGAGTACCTGGTCAACTCCGACGACATCCAGATCAAGATGGCGCAGGGCGCCAAGCCCGGCGAGGGCGGCCAGCTGCCCGGTCACAAGGTGTACCCGTGGGTGGCCAAGACCCGGCACAGCACCCCCGGTGTCGGCCTGATCTCGCCGCCGCCGCACCACGACATCTACTCCATCGAGGACCTGGCCCAGCTGATCCACGACCTGAAGAACGCGAACCCGCAGGCGCGGATTCACGTGAAGCTGGTCTCGGAGGTCGGCGTCGGCACGGTCGCCGCGGGTGTGTCGAAGGCGCACGCGGACGTCGTGCTCATCTCGGGTCACGACGGCGGTACGGGTGCCTCCCCGCTGACGTCGCTGAAGCACGCGGGCGGTCCCTGGGAGCTCGGCCTCGCCGAGACCCAGCAGACCCTGCTGCTCAACGGCCTGCGCGACCGGATCGTCGTGCAGACCGACGGCCAGCTGAAGACCGGCCGTGACGTGATCATCGCCGCGCTGCTGGGCGCCGAGGAGTTCGGTTTCGCGACCGCGCCGCTCGTCGTCTCCGGCTGCGTCATGATGCGCGTCTGCCACCTGGACACCTGCCCGGTCGGCATCGCCACGCAGAACCCGGTGCTGCGCGAGCGGTTCAACGGCAAGGCCGAGTTCGTCGTGAACTTCTTCCAGTTCATCGCCGAGGAGGTCCGCGAGCTGCTGGCCGAGCTGGGCTTCCGTTCCATCGAGGAGGCCGTCGGCCACGCCGAGGTCCTCGACGTGCAGCGGGCCGTCGACCACTGGAAGGCGCAGGGCCTGGACCTGGAGCCGCTGTTCCACGTGCCCGAGCTGCCCGAGGGCGCCGTGCGCCACCAGGTCATCGCGCAGGACCACGGCCTGGAGAAGGCGCTCGACAACGAGCTCATCAAGCTCGCCGCCGACGCCCTGTCCGCGTCCAGCGCGAACGACGCCCAGCCGGTGCGCGCCCAGGTCGCGATCCGCAACATCAACCGCACGGTCGGCACCATGCTCGGCCACGAGGTGACGAAGAAGTTCGGCGGCGCGGGCCTGCCCGACGACACCATCGACATCACCTTCACCGGCTCCGCCGGCCAGTCGTTCGGCGCCTTCGTCCCGCGCGGTGTCACGCTGCGCCTGGAGGGCGACGCCAACGACTACGTCGGCAAGGGCCTGTCCGGCGGCCGGATCGTCGTCCGCCCGGACCGGGCCGCCGACCACCTCGCCGAGTACAGCGTCATCGCGGGCAACACCCTCGCGTACGGCGCGACCGGCGGCGAGATGTTCCTGCGCGGCAAGGTCGGCGAACGCTTCTGTGTCCGAAACTCCGGCGCGCTGGTCGTCTCCGAGGGCGTGGGCGACCACGGCTGCGAGTACATGACCGGCGGTCACGCGGTGGTGCTCGGCGAGACGGGCCGCAACTTCGCGGCCGGCATGTCCGGCGGCATCGCGTACGTCATCGACCTCGACCGTGACAACGTCAACGTCGGCAACCTCAACGCCGTCGAGGCGCTCGACGACGCCGACAAGCAGTGGCTGCACGACGTGGTCCGCCGGCACCAGGAGGAGACGGGCTCGACCGTCGCCGAGAAGCTGCTGGCCGAGTGGGACAGCGCCGTGGAGCGCTTCAGCAAGATCATCCCCAGCACGTACAAGGCAGTGCTCGCCGCCAAGGACGCCGCCGAGCGAGCCGGTCTCCCCGAGTCCGAGATCCACGAGAAGATGATGGAGGCGGCGATCAATGGCTGATCCGAAGGGCTTTCTGAACCACGGCCGTGAGGTCGCCAAGACCCGTCCCGTCGAAGAGCGCGTCAGGGACTGGAACGAGGTCTACGTCCCCGGCTCCCTGCTGCCGATCATCAGCAAGCAGGCCAGCCGCTGCATGGACTGCGGCATCCCGTTCTGCCACAACGGCTGTCCGCTGGGGAACCTGATCCCCGAGTGGAACGACTACGCCTACCGCGAGGACTGGGCGGCGGCGAGCGAGCGCCTGCACGCCACGAACAACTTCCCGGAGTTCACGGGACGTCTGTGCCCGGCCCCGTGCGAGTCGGCGTGCGTGCTCGGCATCAACCAGCCGCCGGTCACCATCAAGAACGTCGAGGTCTCGATCATCGACAAGGCGTGGGAGACCGGGGACGTCGCCCCGCAGATCCCGGAGCGCCTGTCCGGCAAGACGGTCGCGGTCATCGGCTCGGGCCCGGCGGGCCTGGCCGCCGCCCAGCAGCTGACCCGCGCCGGTCACACGGTCGCCGTCTACGAGCGCGCGGACCGCATCGGAGGCCTCCTGCGCTACGGCATCCCCGAGTTCAAGATGGAGAAGCGGCACATCAACCGGCGTATCGAGCAGATGCGCGCGGAGGGCACCCGCTTCCGCACCGGCATCGAGATCGGCCGCGACCTGAAGGCGACGGACCTGAAGAAGCGGTACGACGCCGTGGTCCTGGCCGTCGGCGCCACGACCGCCCGCGACCTCCCGGTCCCCGGCCGCGAGCTCAAGGGCATCTACCAGGCCATGGAGTACCTGCCGCTGGCCAACAAGGTCCAGGAGGGCGACTACGTCGCCCCGCCGATCTCGGCCGAGGGCAAGCACGTCGTGGTCATCGGCGGCGGTGACACCGGCGCCGACTGCGTGGGCACCGCCCACCGCCAGGGCGCGGCCTCCGTCACCCAGTTGGAGATCATGCCCCGCCCGAACGACGAGCGGAACCCGGTCGCCCAGCCGTGGCCGACCTTCCCGATGCTGTACAAGGTCACCAGTGCCCACGAGGAGGGCGGCGAGCGGATCTACTCCGTCTCCACCACCCACTTCGAGGGCGACGAGGACGGCAACGTCCAGTGGCTGCACATGACCGAGGTCGAGTTCGTCGACGGCAAGCTCACCCAGAAGCCGGGCACCGAGCGGAAGATCCCCGCCCAGCTGGTCACCCTCGCCATGGGCTTCACCGGCACCGACCGGGAGAACGGCCTGGTCGAGCAGCTGGGCCTGGAGCTCGACGAGCGCGGCAACATCGCCCGCGACGCCGACTTCCAGACCAACGTGCCGGGCGTGTTCGTGGCCGGTGACGCGGGCCGCGGCCAGTCGCTGATCGTGTGGGCCATCGCGGAGGGCCGCTCGGCGGCGCGCGGGGTGGACCGCTACCTCACGGGCGCGAGCGACCTGCCGGCCCCGATCCGGCCGACGGACCGTGCGCTGACGGTCTGACACGCCTTCGTCTGACACACCCCATATACGTCCCGTACAACGGCGTACGGGCGGGATATCTGGGGGGATACCCCCCAGACCCCCCGAGACGGCGCCTGCCCCCTGTCCCCGACCGGACGAACGGGCAGGCGTCGCCGTTTGTGCCGTACTCTCTGCACCCACGTCCGGTGATCAAGGGGGCACGTATGGCGGCGATCAGTCTGCGGAAAGTGGAGGAGACCGCGCCCGCGCTGGTCGACCTGTACAAGACCGCCGGAGTGTCGCTGACCAAGCACGGGCTGGACGGGCTACGGGCCGCCGTCTACCTCGTCGTCGACTACTCGGGCTCCATGAGGCCGTACTACAAGGACGGCAGCGTGCAGGCGCTCGCCGAACGGGTGCTCGGACTGTCCGCGCACCTCGACGACGACGGCACCGTGCCGGTCGTGTTCTTCTCCACCGACGTGGACGCCGTCACCGACATCGCGCTCGACGGTCACCAGGGGCGCGTCGAGCGGATCGTGGCCGGGCTCGGGCACATGGGCAGGACCAGCTATCACCTGGCGATGGACGCGGTCATCGACCACTACCTGGACAGCGGGGCGAGGGAGCCCGCCCTCGTCGTCTTCCAGACCGACGGCGGGCCCATCAACAAGCTCGCGGCGGAGCGGTACCTGTGCAAGGCGGCCAAGCTGCCGCTGTTCTGGCAGTTCGTCGGCTTCGGGGATCCGGGCAGCCGGCAGTTCGAGTTCCTGCGCAAGCTCGACGAGCTGGCCGTGCCGGACAAGCGCGTCGTCGACAACGCCGGGTTCTTCCACGCCGGTTCGGATCCGCGGAAGATGTCCGACGCCGAGTTGTACGACCGTCTGGTGGGCGAGTTCCCGAAGTGGCTGGTGGCCGCACGGTCCCTGGAGATCGTGCGGCCGGCCCGAGTCACCCGGCCAGGCGCTTGAACTGCTCCCCGGTCAGGGCGAGTCCGAGCGCACCGACGTTCTCCGCCAGGTGGGCGAGGGAGGACGTGCCCCGGGATGGGGAGGACGTTCGGGGCGCGGTGCAGCAGCCACGCCAGGGCGGTCTGGGACCGGGTGGCGCCCAGCTCCTCGGCGACGGCGGCGACCGGGCCGCCGTCGCCCGCGTGCTCGCCCATCGCGATGGGGAAGTACGGAAGGAACGCGATCTGACGCTCGGCGGTGTGGTCGATCACGGGGTCGTGTCCCCGCGTGGCCAGGTTGTAGACGTTCTGCACGCTCGCGATCGGCGCGATCGCCGACGCCGCCTCCAGCTCCTCCACCGTCACCTCGGACAGCCCGATGTGCCGGACCCTGCCCTCCTCCTGGAGCCGCTTCAGCGCGCCGATCTGGTCGGCCAGCGGGTACGCGGGGTCGATCCGGTGCAGCTGGAACAGGTCGATGCGGTCGGTGCGCAGCCGGCGCAGGCTCAACTCGGCCTGCTGGCGCAGGTAGGCGGGATGGCCGTGCGTGACCCACTCGGTCGGGCTCGGCCGTACGACGCCGGCCTCGGTGGCGATCACGAGGTCGTCGCGGTAGGGGTGCAGGGCCTCGGCGGGGGCAGTGTCATGAAGATCGGGGAGCTCGCCCGCGAGACCGGCGTCAGCGTCCGGCTGCTGCGCTACTACGAGGAACAGGGACTCCTCGACGCGGACCGCACTCCGGGCGGACAGCGCGTGTACGGCGCCGGCGCGCCCGCGACCGTACGCCGGATCCGCGCGCTTCCCGACGCGGGCCTGCCCACGCGGCTGATCCGTGAGGTCCTGGACTGCGTCTGCGGCAGCCGGACCGAGGTCGAGCCGTGCCTGACCCCGCTCCTCGTGGACCATCTGCAGGGCATCGAGGAGCGCATCGCCCGCCTGGAGGGCTCCCGCCGGTCGCTGAGCGGCTGCTCGCCCCGTTGGCCTAGCCGTATCGCTTCTCCCGTTGGCGTGCCCGTACGGCCGTGCCACGCTGGGAGTACCCGACGGGGAGGCGACGACGTATGGGCGACGGCGCGCGATCAGTGGGTGTGACGGCGGCTTCCGACCGCAGGCGGACTCCCGGCAGGGGTGAGCGGTTCGCGGGCTGGGCCGACGGGCGGCTCGGCCTCTTCGCGCTGGCCAAGGCCAACATGCGCAAGGTCTTCCCGGACCACTGGTCGTTCATGCTGGGCGAGGTCAGCCTCTACAGCTTCCTCGTCCTGATCCTCACCGGCGTCTACCTCACCCTGTTCTTCGAACCGAGCGGCGTCGAGGTCGTCTACAACGGCTCGTACACGCCGCTCAACGGCGTCATGATGACGAGGGCGTACGAGTCCACGCTCGACATCAGCTTCGACGTGCGCGGCGGGCTGCTGATCCGGCAGATCCACCACTGGGCGGCGCTGGTCTTCATCGCCGGCATGATGACGCACATGATGCGGGTGTTCTTCACCGGCGCCTTCCGCAAGCCGCGCGAGGTCAACTGGGTGTTCGGCTGGACCCTGCTGATGCTGGGCATCATCACCGGCCTGACCGGCTACTCCCTGCCCGACGATCTGCTGTCCGGCACCGGCCTGCGCTTCGCCCACGGCGCGATCCTGTCCATCCCGATCGTGGGGACGTACCTGGCGTTCTTCCTCTTCGGCGGGGAGTTCCCCGGCGACGACATCATCCCGCGGCTGTTCCCGGTCCACGTGCTGCTGCTGCCCGGGCTCATGCTGGGCCTGGTCGCCGTGCACCTGATGCTGGTCTTCTACCACAAGCACACCCAGTACCCGGGGCCCGGGCGGGGCGAGAAATCGGTCGTCGGCATGCCCTTCCTGCCGGTGTACATGGCCAAGGCGGGCGGCTTCTTCTTCCTCGTCTTCGGCGTGCTGACGATCATGGGCGCCGTCGCGCAGATCAACCCCGTGTGGGCCTTCGGCCCCTACCGGCCCGACCTGGTCACCACCGGCGCCCAGCCCGACTGGTACCTCGGCTTCTCCGAGGGGCTGATCCGGGTGATGCCGGGATGGGAGATCAACCTGTGGGGGCACACGCTGGTGCTGGGCGTGTTCATCCCGTTCGCGCTGTTCCCGCTGGTCATGCTCGCCATCGGGGTGTATCCCTTCATCGAGGCGTGGATCACCGGCGACAAACGCGAGCACCACATCCTGGACCGGCCGCGCAACGCGCCCGTGCGCACCGGCCTCGGCGTGGCCTGGCTGAGCCTGTACGTGGTGCTGCTGATCGGCGGCGGCAACGACATCGTGGCCACCCATCTGCACCTGTCCATCAACGCGATCACCTGGTTCGTGCGGGTCGCCGTCTTCGTGGTGCCGGTCCTCGCCTTCATCGTCACCAAGAAGATCTGCATGGCGCTGCAGCGCCGGGACCGGAACAAGGTGCTGCACGGCAGGGAGACCGGCACCATCAAACGGCTGCCGAACGGCGAGTACGTCGAGGTCCACAAACCTCTCTCCCAGGCGGAGCTGTTCACCCTCACCCAGCACGAGCAGCCCCCGCCGTACGAGATCGGGCCCGTCGTGGACGCGGGCGGCGTCCGCCGCCGGGTCAAGCCGTCGCAGCGGCTGCGCGCCCGGCTCGCCAAGGCCATGTTCGGCCCCGACGCGCGGATCGAGAAGCCGACGGTGGAGGAGTACCGGGAGCTGACCGGCGGGGACCACCAGCACTGAGGACGAGCGCATGCGCTCGGTGCCAGTGATGACCCTTCCGGGCCGGGCCGGTGCCGGGCCGGGCCGGTGCCGGTGACCGAAAACCTAGGTGTCACACTCCAGCACCGTCCGGCACAGCGCACACCGTGCCCGCATCCGCCCCCGTACCGGCACCCGGATCCGCTGGTGGCAGGTCGGGCAGGGGAAGCTGACCCGCAGCGGGCCGTGCCCGTCCGGGGTGAAGGCGTACGGGGTGCCGCCCTCGGCCGGCACGTGCGCGTGGTCCTGTGCGTGCCGCCGGTCGCGTGCGTAGCGGCGGCGCCCGGCCCAGCCCGCCGCCGTCAGCGGCGGCTGCTGCTCGTCGCGGCGGGCCCGCGCCATGCCCTTGACGTACGCCGTGTACGCCTGCGGGCTGGTGAACCACACCGACGGGTCCTCACCGAACAGCAGCGCCCGCTTGGCCAGCACGTACCCGAACTCCTCCGGGGTGAGGTAGCCGAGCTTCTGCGACGACGTGGCGTCCTCCCGGTAGGCGTCGAGCAGCAGCCAGCCCGCGCCCAGGTACGTCGTCGCCGTGTCGGTCAGGATCTCGTTCTCCCGTGTCCCGGGGAACGACAGGTCCAGGCGGTGCAGGTAGACGTGCATGATCTCGTGGGCCAGGGCCGCGCCGATGTCCCGGCGATGCCTGCGGAACCGGTCGTTCAGCTCCACGAAGTACTCCGGCCCCGCCGCGAGTTCGATGTTCGCCGCGTGCGTCATCTCACGGAAGGACACGATCACCCGGGCGTCCGGCAGCCGGTAGTGCCGCACCAGCTCCCGGGCCACGCGCTGCGCCCCGAGATACAGGTCGTCGGTGTCGCAGAACGCCACGTCGGCGGGGGCCACGCTGGTCGAGAACGTCTGGATCGTGTCGTACGACAGCCGTCTGTACAGCGCGGTGATGGCAGCCCGCACCATCTCCAGATGTGGGTAGCCGTGCTCGACCGGTCCGTCGTTCGCCACGCCTCACCCCCAAGACGCCCTGAACCCGATTCCACTCTACGGGGAGGTCACGGGCCGTGGGCTGGGGTGCGGCCGGAAAACCGGTCGTCTCCGGTCGCCCGGCGCTGCCAGAATCCGGGCCGTGACCAGCGAACAGCGTTCCGTCGCCGCCGCGCTGCGGGTGGGCGGCCAGGACGACGACCTCGAACAGCGGCTCGACGACGAACTCACCTCCTTCAACGCCGAGGCGACCGGCGCCTCAGTGCCCGAACCGCTCACCGTCCGCGTCACCGACGACACCGGCGCACTCGTCGGCGGGCTCACCGCCTCGGTGTGGGGCCGTCAGTGCTCGGTCGACATGCTGTGGGTGCGCGAGGACCAGCGGCACGCCGGGTGGGGGAGCCGGCTGATGCGGGCGGCAGAGGAGGAGAGCGTCCGGCGCGGCTGCACGAGCATGACGGTCTCCTCGTACACCTTCCAGGCCCCCGGCTTCTACCGGAAGATCGGATTCCAGGAGGTGGGCCGCATCGAGGGGGTGCCCGGCGGGCACGCGGACGTGTACTTCCACAAGGTCATCGGATCCGGGGGTGAAGCGGATCCCGGTGTGAAAGGGATCCGGGGTGAAGCGGATCCCGGGGTGAAGCGGGGTGAGCGGCCCGCCCCGTAGGCTGACCACCCATGACCACCAGCAACACCGGCACCCGTGACGTCGACCCGGCCGTCCGCGAGGAGCTCGCCCGGCTGCGTGACAGCATCGACAACATCGACGCGGCCGTCGTCCACATGCTCGCCGAGCGCTTCAAGTGCACCCAGCAGGTCGGCCACCTCAAGGCCAAGCACCAGCTGCCGCCCGCCGACCCGGCCCGCGAGGCCCGCCAGATCGCCCGGCTGCGCGCGCTCGCCGAGAACGCCAAACTCGACCCCGCGTTCGCCGAGAAGTTCCTGAACTTCATCGTCGCCGAGGTGATCCGCCACCACGAGCGGATCGCGGAGGAAACGGTGAACGGCGCTACGGAAGCGGTGAACGGCGCCACCCCCACCGTGAACTGACCCGGTGCGCTACGCCCACCGTGAACTGACCCCGGCGGACGTCCCGGGGGGAGTGACACGGCGGCCCACTCGGGGCATGCTGCGCTGTGCACTCCTTGTCAGCTGACGAGCACTGCGCGTCAGCACCCCCGGACACAGCTGGTCGTCCACCAGGAGGGACGTCGGGCCATGCCGTCGGATGCCAGGATCCTCATCGTCGACGATCACGAGGACGCCCTGTACGCGCTGGAGAGCGCCCTGGCCCCGCTGGGCTACCTGCTCGGCCGGGCCACCAGCGGCGACGAGGCGCTCAAACAGGTGCTGCGCGGCCAGGTCGGTCTGCTGCTGCTCGACGTGCGCATGCCCGGCGTCAGCGGCCTGGAGGTCGTGCGCTACATGCGGCGCCTGGAACAGACCCAGCACATCCCCGTCATCCTGCTCACCGGATTCGGCCCCGACCACGAACTGTCCGCCGCCGCCTTCGGGTTGGGCGTCGCCGACCTCGTCATGAAACCCGTCGACCCCTGGACGCTGCGCACCAAGGTCCGCTACCTGTACGACGCCCACCAGCGCCACCTGGCCCTGCAGCGCGAGGTCCGCGAACTGCGCGCCCTGCTGCGGGACCACGCCGAGGCCGCCGAGCACCCTCCGCGTCCCGCCCTGCCCCACCCGGACACGCGCGTACCACCCCAGCGACCCAAGGGGGCGCACGCCGGGGAGCTCGAAAAAGACCGCTCATAGACCGGACATTGGGCGCGTACCGATCCGCCTCTGTGCCCTGCCGGTGCCATCAGGCAGCATGTCCTGCATGTCCGTACTGACGCGCGACGAAGCGCAGACCCGAGCAGAGCTCCTCGACGTCCACCGCTACACGATCGAACTCGATCTGACCACCGGGGACGAGACCTTCGACTCCCGCACCGTGATCAGGTTCAGCGTCCGAGCCGACCAGGACGTCACGGACACCTTCGTCGAGGTCAAGCCCGCCGAGCTGCGCTCCGTCACCCTCGACGGACAGCCCCTGGACCCTCAGACCCTGGACGGCAACCGGCTGCCGCTGAAGAACCTCACCGCGGGCGAGCACGAACTGCGCGTCGACGCCGTCATGCGCTACTCCCGCACCGGCGAGGGCATGCACCGCTTCACCGACCCCACCGACGGCGAGACCTACGTCTACACCCAGCTGTTCATGGAGGACGTCCAGCGCGTCTTCGCCGCCTTCGACCAGCCCGACCTCAAGGCCGTCTTCGACCTGACCGTCAAGGCCCCCGAGCGCTGGACCGTCCTTGCCAACAGCGTCACCGAACACACCGACGGCGTATGGAAGGCCGCCCCCACCCCGCTGATCTCCACCTACCTCGTCGCCGTCGCCGCCGGCCCCTGGTACTCGCTGCGCACCGAACACCGCGGCCTGCCCTTCGGCATCCACTGCCGCCGCTCGCTCGCGCCCTACCTCGACGCGGACGCCGAGGAGATCCTCGACATCACGCGCGCGTGCTTCGACCGCTACCACGAGAAGTTCGAGGAGCCCTACCCCTTCGACTCCTACGACCAGGCCTTCGTCCCCGAGTTCAACGCCGGCGCCATGGAGAACCCCGGCCTGGTCACCTTCCGCGACGAGTTCGTCTACCGCTCCGCCGTCACCGACACCGAGCGGCAGACCCGCGCCATGGTCATCGCCCACGAGATGGCCCACATGTGGTTCGGCGACCTCGTCACCCTCAAGTGGTGGGACGACATCTGGCTCAACGAGTCCTTCGCCGAGTACATGGGCTACCAGACCCTCACCGAAGCCACCCGCTTCACCGACACCTGGACCGACTTCGGAGTCGCCCGCAAGGCCTGGGGCTACGACGCCGACCAGCGCCCCACCACCCACCCCGTCGCCCCCGAGGCCGTCACCGACACGGCCTCGGCGTTGCTGAACTTCGACGGCATCTCCTACGCCAAGGGCGCCTCCGCCCTGCGCCAACTCGTCACCTGGCTCGGCGAGAAGGACTTCCTGGCCGGCATCAACACCCACTTCAGTCGCCACAAGTTCGCCAACGCCACCCTCGCCGACTTCATCGACTCCCTCGCCGCCACCACCGAACGCGACGTCCACGCCTGGGCCGACGCCTGGCTGCGCACCACCGGCGTCGACACCCTCACCCCCGAAGTCAGTACCGACAACGGACACTGGCACCTCACCATCCGGCACCACAGCGGCCCCGCAGTCCGGTCCAAGCCCGGCCCGGCCAAGAACGGCCGCACCCCCCTCGCCACCCTCCAGCCGTCCGGCGGCAGCCGCCCGCACCGCATCACCATCGGCCTGTACGACCACGACCTCCACGACGCGAGCCGGCTGACCCTGCGCGATCGCCTGGAAGCGGATCTCCCCGCCACCGGCGACATCGGCATCAGCGCCGCCGGCCCACGCCCCGCGCTCCTCCTCCTCAACGACGGCGACCTCACCTACGCCAAAATCCGCTTCGACCCCGAGTCCTTCACGGCCATCCGCACCGCCCTGTCCGGCCTGCCCGAGCCGCTCACCCGCGCGGTCGTGTGGAACGCCCTGCGCGACGCCGTCCGCGACGGCGAACTCCCCGCCACCGCCTACCTGGAGACCGCCCGCACCCACCTCCCGCACGAGACGGACCTCGCCCTCGTCCAGGGCGTCCTCGCCTTCGCCTGCGTGCACATCGCCAACCGCTACCTCACCCCGGAGGAACGCCCCGCCGCCCTGAGCACCCTCTCCGCCCTGTGCCGCGACTTCATCCGCCGCACCGAGGACGGCGACCACCCCGGGCTGCGCCTGATCGCCGTACGCCACTGCATCGACGTCGCCGCCCACCCCGACACCATCGCCGCCTGGCTCGCCGACGGCACCGTCCCCGGCGGCCCCGAACTCGACCCCGAACTGCGCTGGCGGATCCTGGCACGCCTCGCCGTCCTCGGCGCCACCGACGAGGCCGCCATCGCCGCCGAACTGGACCGCGACCCGAGCGCCACCGGCCGGGAAGGCGCCGCCCGCTGCCGCGCCGCCCTGCCCGACGAGGACGCCAAGGCCCGGGCCTGGCAGGCGATGTTCACCGACGACGACCTGTCCAACTACCTGTTCACCGCCACCGCCCAGGGCTTCTGGCAGCCCGAACAGGCCGACCTGGTACGGCCGTACGTGCCGCGCTTCTACCAGGACGCCGTCGCCGTCGCCGCCCGCCGCGGCCCCGCCATCGCGGAGGCCGCCGGCCGCTGGGCCTTCCCCGCCCACGCCGTCGACGCCGAGAACCTGCGCCTGGGCGAGGAATGCCTGCGCGACGCCGACCCGATCCCCGCGCTGCGCCGCAAGCTGGCCGACCAACTGGACGACCTGGCACGCGCGTTGCGGGTACGGCAGGCGCAGGCGTCGTAGGACCGGCGACGCAGGGCGCGCCCTCCGGGACGAGAGGGGGTCCGGTCCGGCTCCGGCACGGGACACGGGGACGAGAGGCGCCCGGCACCGGACACCGGGTCGAGAGGCGCCCGGCACCGGACACCGGGTCGAGAGGCGCCCGGCACCGGCGCCGGGCGCCTCCAACACGCATTCCCCGCACGGACGTACCCCCTTTCGGGTTCCGCTCGTTGGGCTATTCGGGCGCGACCGCGCAGCCGGGTACAAGCTGGAATCCTCCCCGCGGAACTCCCCGCCCCCGCGCCCCGGAGGACCCCATGAGCACCCCGCCCCTCGCCTCAGGCCCCCAAGGCCCGCACGCCCTGCGGCCCTTGCTCGACACCGTGCTCGACGCCCTGCACACCGGGACGCTGGCCCGCGGCGGACCGCTGCCCGCCGGCGGACCGGAGCACGTCGCCGCCCGGGTACGGGACGCGGTGGGCGACATCCTGCCCGACCACGGCGACCCGGACGCCCTGCGCACCTTGGTCCACGCGTTCGCCGAAGGCGCCGCCGACCCCGCCGACCCGCTGTGCGCCGCCCACCTGCACTGCCCGCCCCTCGCCGTCGCCACCGCCGCCGACCTCGCCGCCTCCGCCCTCAACCCCTCCCTCGACTCCTGGGACCAGGCCCCCGCCGCCTCCGCACTGGAAACCCTCGTCACCCAGGCCCTGGCCCGCGAGACCGGCCACGCCGACGCCCTCGTCACCACCGGCGGAACCGAAGCCAACCACCTCGCCCTCCTCCTCGCCCGCGAAGCACACGGCGGCACCGTACGGCTCGTGTGCGGGGCCAACGCCCACCACTCCCTGCCCCGCGCCGCCTGGCTGCTCGGCCTGCCCGAACCCGTCGTCCTCCCCACCCCCACCGGCCTCCTCGACCCCGCCGGCCTCGACGAAGCCCTCACCCACCAGCCCGGCCCCGTCCTCGTCGCCGCCACCGCCGGCACCACCGACGCCGGCCTCATCGACCCGCTGCCCGAGATCGCCGCCCGCTGCGCCACCCACGGCGCCCGCCTCCACATCGACGCCGCCTACGGCGCCGGACTGCTCTTCAGCAACCACCACCGCACCCGACTCACCGGCCTCGACACCGCCGACACCGTCACCCTCGACCTGCACAAACTCGGCTGGCAGCCGGTCGCCGCCGGCCTCCTCACCGTCAAGAACCCCCACGACCTCACCGCACTCCACCAGCACGCCGACTACCTCAACGCCGACGACGACACCGACGCCGGCCTCCCCGACCTCCTCGGCCGCTCCCTGCGCACCTCCCGCCGCCCCGACACCCTCAAGATCGCTGCCACCCTCACCACCCTCGGCCGCACCGGCCTCGGCCACCTCGTCGACCAGGTCTGCGCCCTCGCCCAGCACTTTGCCGAACTCGTCCACGAACACCCCGGATTCGAGCTGTACGACCGTCCCACCCTCAGCACGGTCCTGTTCCGGCCCACCGGCGCGCCCGACGACACCGTCGCCGCCGTACGCCGCACCCTCCTCACCCACGGCCGCGCCGTCCTCGGCCGGGCCCACCTCGACGGCCGGCTCTGGCTCAAAACCACCCTCCTCAACCCCACCACCCGCCCCGGCGACCTGGCCGCCCTCCTCACCCTCGTGGAAGCGCACCTCGCGGAAGGAAACACCCCCGGATGAACCCCCCGACGCACCCCACCCCTCCGGCGACCCCCGCCCCCCGCCCCCCGCACCGCGAGGCCTACGCACCCCGCGACCTGGTCGGCATCGGCATCGGACCGTTCAACCTCTCCCTCGCCGCGCTCGCCCACCCACTCACCGAACTCGACACCGTCTTCTACGACCAGCACCCCGCCTTCGGCTGGCACCCCGGCCTCCTCCTCGACGGCGCCACCCTCCAAGTACCGTTCCTCGCCGACCTCGTGACCCTCGCCGACCCCGCCAGCCCCTGGACCTTCCTCAACTACCTCAAAGCCCGCGAACGGCTCTTCCCCTTCTACTTCGCCGAGCGCTTCCACATCCAGCGCGCCGAGTACGACGCCTACTGCCGCTGGGTCGCCGAAAACCTCCCCGGACTCCACTTCGGCCACCAGGTCGACGCCGTCCGCTGGAACCCCGAACGCGACCTGTTCGAAGTCGACTACACCCAGCTCGACACCGACGGCGAGGCCGAAGCCCTAGGCCGCACCTACACCAGGAACGTCGTCCTCGGCATCGGCACCGAACCCCACATCCCCGAACCCCTCAAACCCCTCGCCGAAGCCCCCGGCGTCCCCGTCGTGCACGCCGCCGACTACCTCGACCACCGCGACACCCTCCTCACCGCCGAGCACGTCACCGTCATCGGCACCGGACAGTCCGGCGCCGAGATCTTCCTCGACCTGCTGCGCCACCGGCCCCCCGGCCGCGAGAACATCCACTGGCTCGGCCGCACCGAGGCCTTCGCACCCATGGAGTACTCCAAGCTCGGCCTGGAACACTTCACCCCCGACTACACCCGCTACTTCCACGCCCTCGCCGAACCCGTCCGCGACCGGCTCGTCGCCACCCAATGGCAGCTCCACAAAGGCATCGACGCCGACACCATCGCCGCCATTCACGACGAGCTCTACCGCCGCAGCCTCGACGGCGGCTGGCCCGACGCCGTCCTCACCCCCGGCGTCCACGTCCGCACCGCCGGCCGCATCGCCACGACCAAAGTCGAACTCCACCTCGAACACACCCAGCAGGACACCCGCTCCCGCCTCACCACCGACGCCGTCGTCCTCGCCACCGGCTACCGCGAGCGCCCCCTCGACCGCATCCTCGCCGGCCTCGACCCCTACCTGCGCCGCGACAGCCGCGACCGCCCCCGCATCGACGAGCACCACCGGCTCGTCCTCGACCCCTCCGTCACCGGCGCGGGCGGTCACGTCTACGTACAGAACGCCGAAACCCACACCCACGGCGTCGGCGCCCCCGACCTCGGCCTCGCCGCCTGGCGCAGCGCGACCATCCTCAACTCCCTCATCGGAAAGGAGACCTACACGCTCCCGCGACGCACCGCCTTCACCACCTTCGGCCTGCAGCAGCAACCACAGATCCCGCCCGCCCGGCAGACACCGGCGCTCACCCCGCTCGTCGACCGACGGTAGTTCTTTGCCGGGACGGACGTCCGGAGCGAGCCGAGCCACTAGAACACCGGCGTACCGTCCCGCGTCAGCCTCCAGTCCACCGAGGCGAACTCGGCCGGATCCAGCACACCCTTCGCCTTCACCCAGGCGATCATCGTGTTGCGGATCTCGTCCGAGTTCGACCACAGCAGCTGAGCCGCCGCCACATGCGGGAAGTTCCCGCCACCGTTCGCCCGATAGTTGTTCACCGCGAACACGAACCTCGCGTCATCCGCGAGCGGCGCACCCCCGAACCGCACATTCGTCACCCGCGACCCGGCCGGCCGCGCGATGTCGATCTCGTACGTCAGACCACTCACCACGTCGTAGTTGTAATCCGGCGTCCCGTTCGCGTTCGTCAGCTTCGCCGGATCCACCTGAGCACCCGCCGGCGTCTGCACGAAATAACTCGCCGAATACTCCAGGTACGCCTTCATCTGCGCACCCGTCATCAGACGCGCCTCCAACGTGTTCTCGAACACGTACAGCCCCGCCACATCCCGGATCGTCACCTCACCCGCCGGAATCCGCGCACTGCGCGAGAAACACGCCGCCTGCGACAACACCGGCAGCGACGCGTACTCCGTACCCGCCAGCGCCTGCCGCACCGTGTCCGCCTGGATGTGGTTGATCAGATCGATGATCGGCACATCCTTGTACGGCGCCTCCGCCGACGCCATCTCGACGGCATTCGTACCGATGACCTGATTGACGTACGCCACGACCTTCTCGTGCTCGTCACCGAGCAGCTTCACGATCTTCGGATCCTCCTCGACCGTGTTGGAGTTGAGGACCCTGGCACTCACCTTCTCGACCGCCCAACGGCCCTCGCCCCACACCAGCTCGAAATCGAAGAGCGTCAGCCGCTGACCCCACTTCAGCGGCTCGGACAGCACGACCTGCTTGCCCGTCTCCTTGTTCGTCACGAAGTACTCGGGAATCTCCGTGTGCGCATGCCCCACCAGAATCGCGTCGATCCCCGGCACCTGCTCCGCCACCAGCCCCGCCGCGTTCTCGACGTACGGCAGCTGATCACCGTACGACGACGTCCCCGACGACCCACTGTGCGCCGACACCATGACGACGTCCGCACCCATCGACCGCAGCCTCGGCACCCACTTCGCCGCCTGCTCCTCCAGACCCGGGAACGTCATCTTCCCCTGCACATGCGCCTTGTCCCAGATCGCGATCCCCGGATTGGTCAGCCCCAGGACCGCCACCTTCACATCACGACCGAACGGCGTCCGCAGCCGGTGCATGCTGTACGGCGGGAAAGCGGGCTTCAGCGTCTTCGCGTCCAGCGCGTTCGCACCCAACAACGGGAAACGACACTGCTCCTCGAACTTCCGCAGCACCGGAATGCCGTAATTGAACTCGTGATTGCCCAGCGCCGCGGCGTCATACCCAATCGCATTCATGGCCTGCGCCATCGGGTGCACCGGACCGCCCTGCGCCGTGATCGGATCCACCTTGGCGTAGTAGTACGACAACTGCGTGCCCTGGATCGTGTCACCCGCGTCGATCAGCAGCGTGTTGTCACGGCCCTTCTCGGCCCGCACCTGGTTCACCAGCGTCGAGATCTTCGCCAGACCGACGTCGTTGTGCGCCTTGTCGTCGAACTCGGCGTCCGTGAAGTAATCCCAGTTGAAGACATTGCCGTGCAGGTCGGTCGTGCCCATCACGGTGAAGGAGTACCGCTTGACCGGCTTCTTCGCCGGGACGCCCTCCGAAGCCTCAGCAGCCGGAGCCGCCGCCGCACCGGCCAGCGCCACCCCCGCCCCCGTCACGGCGGACTTCTTCAGGAACTTCCGGCGGTTCAACGGCATGGCTGGCTCTCCTCGGGCATGAGCGACGACGCGCTCGAGCAACAACGCGCGTAGATAACGCGCGTAGATTCTGACCTGGCCATGACGCACCGGAACAGACCCCGCAGGTTTCGATCTGGTGACCGGACAGGGCCACAACCAGGGTGAGAACTGACAGAGTGGGACGTATGACCACCCCTACGCCCTCGCCCGAAGAACCCCAGCCCGCCGCCGTCCCCTACGGCACCCCCGACGCCCCCCGCATCGCCGTCCGCGGCGAAGCACACCTCGAAGTCGACCCCGAAATCGCCCGCATCGGCATCACCGTCACCGCCCGCGGCCGCGACCGACGCACCGCCCTCGACGACCTCACCCACCGCAACGCCACGGTCCTCGACCTCGTCAAGTCCTACGGCGACGCCGTCGAACGCCTGGAAACCGGAGCCTTCTCCATCACCCCCGAACTGACCAAGCACGGCCGCGGCGAACGCGTCCGCACCTACCACGGCACCGTCCACATCACCGCCGAACTCACCGACTTCACAGCCCTCGGCGAACTCACCACCCGCCTCGCCGACTTGGACCTCACCCGACTGGACGGCCCCTGGTGGGCCCTACGCCCCGACTCCCCGGCCCACCGCCAAGCACGACAGAAGGCAGTACGGGAAGCAGTCCAACGCGCCCGCGAATACGCCGAAGCCCTCGGGACCTCCCTGGCCGCCCTCGTCGAACTCGCCGACATCGGCGCGGAGACCCCCCAGGCCTACACACCACCCCCCGGCCACATGCGCACCATGGCCTACGCCGCAGCCGCCGAGGACACGGCAGCGGCACCCCTCGACCTGGAACCTCAACGGCAACAGGTCCACGCCCAGGTGAACGCACGCTTCACCATGGTGCCGCCACAGCTGTAGCCACCCCGGAATTCGACATTCTCGAAAGCGCATCCGAAAACGCCCCGAATGCTCATCGGAGCGCCCCGCCGCACAATTCAACACTTGTCAATAACGCTTCACCAAGAGTCTCTTGAGTAGTCACGCGCGACCAATTGTCTACCGGCCGGTAAGTCATAGGCTCGACCCATGCGCCGAGCAAAGATCGTCTGTACCCTTGGGCCCGCCACCGATTCCTACGACCAGATCAAAGCCCTGGTCGACGCCGGAATGGACGTCGCCCGATTCAACCTCAGCCACGGCACCTACGCCGAGCACGAGAAGCGCTACCAGCGGGTCCGCGAAGCCGCCGACGAAACCGGCCGCAGCGTCGGCATCCTCGCCGACCTTCAAGGCCCGAAAATCCGGCTCGGCCGCTTCGCCGAAGGCCCCGTACTCCTTGAACGCGGCGACACCTTCACCATCACCGTGGAAGAAGGCGTCGAAGGCGACCGCGCCATCTGCGGCACCACCTACGCCGGCCTCGCCGACGACGTCACCCCCGGCGAACGCGTCCTCGTCGACGACGGCAAGGTCTGCCTCGAGGTCACCGACGTCGACGGCCCCCGCGTCCACACCAGGGTGGTCGAAGGAGGCATGGTCTCCGACCACAAGGGCCTGAACCTGCCCGGCGTCGCCGTCTCCGTCCCCGCCCTCTCCAAGAAGGACGAGGACGACCTCCGCTGGGCCCTGCACACCGGCTTCGACGTCATCGCCCTGTCCTTCGTCCGCAGCGGCCGCGACATCAAGGACGTCCACCGCATCATGGACGAGGAAGGGCGGAGGTTGCCCGTCATCGCCAAGGTGGAGAAACCCCAAGCCGTCGAGAACCTCGACGACATCGTCGCCGCCTTCGACGGCATCATGGTCGCCCGCGGCGACCTCGGCGTCGAAATGCCGCTGGAACAGGTCCCGATCGTCCAGAAGCGCGCGATCAAACTGGCGAAGCGCAACGCCAAGCCGGTCATTGTTGCCACGCAGATGCTCGACTCGATGATCGACAACTCGCGTCCGACGCGTGCGGAGGCCAGCGATGTGGCGAACGCGGTCATCGACGGCACCGACGCGGTGATGCTGTCCGGCGAGACGAGCGTCGGCAAGTACGCGATCGAAACGGTGCGGACGATGGCCCGCATCGTCGAAGCGGCGGAAGAGGACATCCTGGCCAAGGGCCTCCCGCCCCTGACCGAACGCAACAAGCCCCGCACCCAGGGCGGCGCGGTCGCCCGGGCGGCGGCGGAGATGGGCGACTTCCTGGGGGCCAGGTTCCTGGTGGCCTTCACCCAGTCGGGCGACACGGCGCGACGCCTTTCGCGATACCGCTCGCCGATTCCGTTGCTTGCCTTCACCCCTGATCCGGCGACGCGTTCGCAGTTGAGCCTGACGTGGGGTGTGGAGACATTCCTGGGACCGCATGTCGACTCGACGGACGCGATGGTCGACCAGGTGGATGAGCTGTTGTTGCAGTACGGGCGTTGTCAGCAGGGCGACGTGGTCGTGATCACGGCTGGGTCGCCGCCGGGGGTGTCGGGGACGACGAACATGGTGCGGGTGCACCACATCGGGGAGGACGAAGGTTCCGAGTAGTGGGAGAGGGCCCCTCTTGATCTCTTGGGGAGGGGCCCCTTCTTTGTGAGTGGTCAGTGTTTGGGGCCTACGTGGAGGTCCATCAGGGCTACGGAGGCTTTGCGGGCGACGGAGATGTTGTATGGGTTGCCGTTGCGGGTGCAGTACGTCCATTCGACGCCGAGCTTGTCCAGGGTGTCGGTGCAGAGCCGCCGGATGTCCTCGGAGACGTTGGTGAAGAAGTACCGGGGGTATTCGTAGCGCTTGCGCTCACCGGCGACCATGCGGGTCGTCCAGTTCGTGATGCGGCAGCCGTCCGAGTGGATCAGGCCCCGGACGAACTCCCAGGGGTGGGCATCGACGATTTCCTGTTGCCAGGGCTCCAGGGTGATACGGCGCTCGTGCTTCTTGCCGGGGCCATGCTGAGGAAATAGATGGGGCCAGTGCTGGCTGTAACTGACCACGGAAACATAGCCCTGGGCTTGCGTGCGATAAGCCCGGCCAGCCGGGTTGACCGTGCGCATGCTGGTCTCGCAGGCGTCGATCAGGCCTGGCCACGAGTTCGCGCACGCGATCCTGAGGTAGTAGCCGGTGCCGCGAGGGCGCGCGCTGATGCAGCCGTCGCCGAGATAGAGGCCAAGCAGGTAGGCGTACGCGCACTCGTCGGCAGGTGGCCCGGGATCTGGATGCGCCATGCGGAGCGACGGCTCGAGGCGATCCTGCCAGGAGCGGGTCGCGGCCCGTGAGATGCCTGTCTCGCGGCTCACCGAGTTCAGGCTGCGGCCCTGGGCCACCAGTGCGAGCGCTCGCTTGCGTGTGCTGATGTCGTACATATGGCCACTCTGTGCTACTGATCGTGACCGCGGGCAGCAAAAAGCGGATGTTCGCGAGAACGTGGACGTCCGCTTTCTTGGTGCGACCTTGGAATCGAAGGAAAAGTGCCCCGGGTGGGATTCGAACCCACACTGAATACCTTTTGAGGGTATCGTCTCTGCCGATTGGACTACCGGAGCTCCTGCGAATCGAAGATTACCTTCGACCCGCCGCCCGTCCACCATACCGCAGCTAGGTACGCTCTTGGGAGCAGTACCAGCCTGCCCCGCACCAAGGAGCCCACGTGAGCGCCCCCGAGTCGCCCCAGCCCGTTGACGTGCCCGATGACGACAAGTCGCACGTGCCTCCGCTGACGACCCGTGTCGTCATCGCCGAGGACGAGGCCCTGATCCGGCTCGATCTCAAAGAGATGCTGGAGGAGGAGGGCTACACGGTCGTCGGTGAGGCCGGGGACGGTGAGCAGGCCGTCGAGCTGGCCCGTGAGCACAAGCCGGACCTGGTGATCCTGGACGTGAAGATGCCGAAGCTGGACGGCATCTCCGCGGCGGAGAAGATCGCCGAGGAGCGGATCGCGCCTGTGCTGATGCTGACCGCCTTCTCGCAGCGCGATCTCGTCGAGCGGGCCCGGGACGCCGGTGCCATGGCGTATCTGGTGAAGCCGTTCAGCAAGAGCGATGTCGTGCCGGCGATCGAGATGGCCGTGTCCCGGTTCACGGAGCTGAAGGAGCTGGAGAAGGAGATCGCGGATCTCTCGCAGCGGCTGGAGACGCGGAAGCTCGTGGATCGTGCCAAGTCGATCCTTCAGACGGAGTATGGGCTGACCGAGCCGGCCGCGTTCCGGTGGATTCAGAAGACGTCGATGGACCGGCGGATGTCGATGCAGCAGGTCGCGCAGGCCGTGATCGACGACGCGGAGGAGAAGAAGGCGTCCAAGGGTTGATTCCAGAGCAGTACGCGATGAGGCCCGCGTCCCCGGAGCAGGGGGCGCGGGCCTCATCGTACGGCCGACAGGGGACCTCAGTCCTCGCCGAGGTAGGCCTTGCGGACCGATTCGTCGTGGAGGAGGTCCTGGCCGGTGCCGGACAGGACGATGGTGCCGACCTCCATGACGTGGCCGTGGTCGGCGAGCGAGAGGGCGGCCTGGGCGTTCTGTTCGACGAGGAGGATCGTCGTGCCCTGGGCCTTGAGCTCGGCGATGGTGGCCATGATCTTCTGCATCATGATCGGAGAGAGGCCCATGGAGGGTTCGTCGAGCATGAGCAGTTTGGGCTGGGACATCAGGGCGCGGCCCATGGCGAGCATCTGCTGCTCACCGCCGGAGAGGGTTCCGGCGGCCTGCTTCCTGCGTTCTCCGAGGATGGGGAAGAGGTCGTAGGCGCGCTGGATGTCCTTTTCGATGCCGGGTTTGTCGCTGCGGAGGAAGGCTCCGAGGCGGAGGTTGTCCTCGATCGTCATGCGGGGGAAGATGTGCCGCCCCTCGGGGGAGTGGGCGAGGCCGAGGGAGACGATCTGATGGGCGGGGATCTTCTTGAGCGACTTGCCGTTGAACTTGATCTGGCCGCCGACTGGCTTGAGCAGACCCGACAGGGTGCGCAGGGTGGTGGTCTTTCCGGCGCCGTTGGTGCCGATGAGGGTGACGACTTCGCCTGCGTCGACTTTGAAGGAGATGCCCTTGACGGCTTCGATCTTGCCGTAGGCGACGCGGAGGTCCTCGACTTCGAGCAGTGCGGTCATCGGTCGTTCTCCTTGCCGGGCGCGGCGTCCGTGGTGGGCTCGGCCTGTGCCTCCGCCGCCTCGACCTCGGCGATTTCTTCCTTGCCGGATGCGTCTTCGAAGGGTTCGCCGAGGTAGGCGGCGACGACGCGTTCGTCGCCCTGGACGGTGGCGCTGTCGCCTTCGACGAGTTTTTCGCCCTGGACGAGGACGGCGACGCGGTCGCAGAGGTTGAAGATGAACCGCATGTCGTGCTCGATGACGAGGACGGCGATGCCCTGGTCGCGGATGGCGAAGACGAGTTCTTCGGTGGCGCGGGTCTCCTGGGGGTTCATGCCGGCCGTCGGCTCGTCCAGGAGCAGCAGGCCGGGTTCACTGGCCAGGGCCCGGGCGATCTCCAGCTTGCGCTGTTCGCCGTAGGGGAGGTTGCGGGCGAGGTGTTCGGCCTTGTTCGCGAGGCCGACGAACTCGAGGAGTTCCATGGCGCGTTCGCGGGAGGCGGCTTCGGCCTTGTGGAAGCCGGGGCCGCGCAGGAGGGCGGACCAGAGGCCTTCCTTGGTGCGGGTGTGGCGGCCGACGAGGACGTTTTCGAGGACCGTCATGTTGGCGAACAGGCGGATGTTCTGGAAGGTGCGGGCGATGCCGGCGGCGGTGACCTTGAAGGACTTCGGAGGCAGGACCTGGCCTTTGTAGCGGACTTCGCCTTCGGTGGGGATGTAGAGGCCGGTCAGGCAGTTGAAGAAGGTGGTCTTGCCGGCGCCGTTGGGCCCGATGAGGCCGACGATCTCGCCGCTGTTGACCTGCAGGTCGACGTTGCGGACGGCGGTGAGGCCGCCGAAGCGCATGGTGACGCCGCGTGCGTCGAGGACTGTCTGGCCGGGGGTGGTGCCCGCGGTGGCGTCCTTGGTGGTGGTGTTGGTGGTCATGGTGGTCAGACCCCTGCCTTGCTGAGGACTGTGGGCGCTTCGGCTTCTTCGTGGAATTCGAGCTGGCGGCGCTTGTTGGGGATGAGGCCTTCCGGCCGGAAGCGCATGAGCAGGACGAGTGCGAGGCCGAAGGCGAAGAGCTGGTAGTCGCCGAGGAACTGGAGCTTGGCGGGGATGAGGTAGAGCAGTGCGGCGCCGACGAGGGGGCCGAGGATAGTGCCCATGCCGCCGAGGACGACTGCCGCGAGGAGGAAGGCGGAGTTGGGCGGGACGACGTGGGCGAACTGGTACTGCTCGGGGGTCACGGTGTAGGTGACGTGGGCCTGGACGGTGCCGGCGAGGCCGGCGAGGCAGGCGCCGAGGGCGAAGGCGATGAGCTTGACGCGGAAGCCGTTGATGCCCATGGCGAGTGCGGCGGTCTCGTCCTCGCGGATGGCGACCCAGGCGCGGCCGATGCGGCTGTCGCTGCTGCGCCGGAAGACGATGACGACGACCAGCGTGATGAGGAGCATCAGCAGGAAGTAGTTGGCGAACCGGGCGATGGTGAAGCCGGCGATGGTGTGTTCCTGGCCGAAGTCGAAGCCGAGGATGTTGAGGTTGGGGATCGAGGAGATGCCGTTGGATCCGTTGGTGATGTCGGGTCCGGAGGTGCCGTCCATGTTGAGGACGGCGATACGGAAGATCTCACCGAAGCCGAGGGTGACGATCGCGAGGTAGTCGCCGCGCAGGCGCAGGGTGGGGGCGCCGATGATGACGCCGAAGACCATGGCGACGGCCGCGCCGAGGAGGGCGGAGAGCCAGAACGGCAGCTGGAGGTCGAAGGGGGAGGAGGGGGAGCCGGAGACCATGGCCGCGGTGTAGGCGCCGACGCCGAGGAAGGCGACGTATCCGAGGTCGAGGAGGCCGGCGAGGCCGACGACGATGTTCAGGCCGAGGGCGACGGTGGCGAAGATGAGGATGTAGACGCCGATGGTGGCGTACTGGTCGTCGGACTGGGTGAAGGGGAAGGCGGCGGCCGCGACGAAGGCGCCGGTCATGGTGATGACGCGGTGCTTGGCGGTGATCGCGGAGATCCGGCTGACGAGTCCGGCCTTGGCGACGGCGGCGAAGCCGAAGCCGGCGGTGATGAGGAAACCGATGAAGAGTTCGTCGTACTCGGTGCCGATGCCGTAGGTGAAGACGGTCAGGCCGACGGCGAGTGCGGCGACGATGACGAGGATTTCGGCGTAGGCGGGGAGTTTGCGGGTCACCGGGGTGACGGGGCCGGTGGCGAAGGCCGCCTTGATGAGGGCGCCCTTGGTGCGCAGGCCGTGGCGGAACTGCTCCCAGCCGGTGTCGTCGGGGTCGTGGGGTTCGGGTGCCGGGTGGTCGAACGGCAGCGCGAGGGCGCCGAGCAGCCCGGCGAGGGTGACGGCGGCGACGATCCAGCCGCCGGGTTCGAGGTTGACCAGGCCGCCGAGCTTCACGCTGATGGCGACGACCGTGTACCAGGCGGTGGCGAAGGTGCCGAGGGCGGCCAGCTTGAGGGCGCTGTCGGCTCCGGCGGGGGTGAGCCAGCGCAGGCCCTTGACGCCGTAGGAGGCGAGTCCGAACAGGGCGGTGAGGGCGCCGCCGACGAGGACGAGGACCTGCAGGCCGCCGGGGTAGCCGTAGACGGTGAGGTTGCCGGGGAATTCGGCGGTCCAGGTCCAGGCGAGGAAGGTGGATATGACGGCGAGGACGCCGCCGCCGGTGGCGAGGGCGCGGCCGATGTTCTCGGGGATGCCGATCAGGCCCTTGCGGGGGGCGCCGGCGGGGGTGCTGGGGGTGCTGTGCGCTGTGGTCTGTGTCGTCATCGGTGTCACGCCCTGTCCGCGACGCGCTCGCCGAGCAGGCCCTGGGGCCGGAAGAGGAGCACGAGGATGAGGAGTACGAAGGCCCAGACGTCTGCCCAGGACTGGCTGCCGAACTGCTCCATGCCGGGGATGTCGGCGATGTAGGCCGTGGACAAGGCTTCGGCGATGCCGAGGACGACGCCGCCGATCATGGCTCCGTAGATGTTTCCGATGCCGCCGAGGACGGCTGCGGTGAAGGCCTTGAGGCCGAGGATGAAGCCCATGCGGAACTGGACTTCGCCGTACTTGAGGCCGTAGGCGACGGCTCCGACGGCGGCGAAGGCGGCTCCGAGGGCGAACGCGATCACGATGATGCGGTCGGTGTTGATGCCCATGAGCTTGGCGGTGTCGGGGTCCTGGGCGGTGGCCTGCATGCCGCGTCCGGTGCGGGTCTTCATGACGAAGTAGGCGAGGATCGCCATGCTGAGGGGGGCGGCGATGAGCAGGAAGATGTCACCGGTCTGGATGGTGACGCTGCCGATGTTGAAGGGGCCGCCGTCGATCTGGGGGAAGGTGACCGCGGAGCGTGCGTTGGGGTACCAGGCCCAGACGGCCTGCTGGAGGGCGAGGGAGAGGCCGATGGCGGTGATGAGGGGGGCGAGGCGTGGTGCGCCTCGCAGGGGGCGGTAGGCGAACCGTTCCGCTCCCACGGCGACGAGGACGGCGACGATGATGCCTCCGATGAGCATCAGGGGTAGTGCTACCCACATGGATGTGCCGTCGGGCAGTGCGTACAGGTAGACGGTGAGGGCGCCGAAGCCTCCCACCATGAAGATCTCGCCGTGGGCGAAGTTGATGAGCTGGACGATGCCATAGACCATCGTGTAGCCGATGGCGACCAGCCCGTACATGGATCCCAGTAGCAGGCCGTTGACCAGCTGCTGCGGCAGTTCGTTCACCGCATGTCCTCCGAGACGTTTCGGAAATGTTCGACGGATGGGGCCGGATGTGAGTCCGCGCGGGGCGCCAGTGGAACAGCGCCCCGCGCGGCTCTGGTTGGTGCGCGGTGGGTCAGCCGGTGTAGGTACCGGACTTGACTGGCTTCCAGCCACCGTCCTTGACGGCGTACACGGTGAGCTGCTTGTTGGTGGCGTCACCGTACTCGTCGAAGGAGACCTTGCCGGTCACACCGTCGAAGGAGACGTTCTGCATGGCCTCGGTGACCTTGGCGCGGGCGTCGTCGGGGAGCTTGCCGCCGTTGTCGTCGACGACCTTCTTGACAGCCTCGATGATCGCCCAGCCGGAGTCGTAGGAGTAGCCGCCGTAGGCCTCGTAGGCCTCCTTGTAGCCCTGGGCCTTGTAGTTGGCGACGAATTCCTTGGCGGAGGCGAGCTCCTCGACCGGGGCACCGACGGAGGTGGCGAGGTCGCCCGCGCCGCTGGCGCCGGCGAGCTTGATGAAGTCGGCGCTGTAGATGCCGTCGCCGCCGACCAGCGGGACCTTGGCGCCGGCGGCCTTGATCTGCTTGCTGAGGGGGCCGGCCTGCGGGTATTCGCCGCCGTAGTAGACGACGTCGGCGCCGGAGTTCTTGACCTTGGTGGCGACCGCGGAGAAGTCCTTGGTGTCGGGGTTGATGTGCTCGGTGCCGACGACCTTGCCGCCGAGCTTCTTGAACTCGGCGCTGAAGGTGGCGGCGAGGCCGGCGCCGTAGGTCTTCTTGTCGTCGATGACGAAGACCTTCTTCTTCTTGGCGTCGTTGTAGAGGTACTGCGCGGCGAACGGGCCCTGGATGGCGTCCGTGGTCGCGGTGCGGAAGTACGACTTGTACGGGCGGGTCTTGCTCTTCTGCCAGTCCGGGCCCTGGGTGAGGGCCGGATTGGTGTTGGCGGGCGAGACCTGGACCAGCTTGGCGTCGTCGAAGACCTTCTGCATGGACTCGGCGACGGAGGAGTTCAGCGGGCCGACGACGCCGAGGACGTCCTTGTTGGCGACCAGCTTGGTGGCGTTCTGCTGGCCCGAGGAGGGCTGGGCCTGGTCGTCGAGGGCCTGGATCTCGAACTTGATCCCGTCGACGTAGTTCTCCTTGTTGGCGGTCTTGGCCGCGAGGTCGACGGAGTTCTTGATTCCGAGGCCCAGCGCGGACAGGTCACCCGTCAGCGGCGCGTCGACGCCGATGACTACGGTGGTGCCACCGTTGCCTTTGTCCGAGCCGCCGCCGCTCTCGTCGCGCGAGCCGCAGGCGGTGAGGGTGAGTGCTCCCGCCGCCAGCGCGGCGGTGATGGCGATGAGCGAACGTTGACGCACGATCAGTCCTTTCCCCAGGCAGCCGCTTCCGGTCGGAACGGCCGAGTCGAGCGCTGGGCCGACGTGACTATCGGACGGCGCGGTGACTGGCCGTGACTCTAAGCGTGTGTGGGGAACGTGGAGGAGAGTCTGACCAAGGCTGTGACGCTCTTGTTATGACACGACGTATTGCAGAGCGGTACTGAGTGGGGGGAACAGCAGAATTCTTGCCGATTCGTCCGGTCCACATAGTGAGAACTCGCAGGACTCGCGGGGGCGCATTCAGGTGTGTTCGGGGTTTTGGTAATGACGCGGAATCGTTGCTACAGGCTACTTGTAGGGCCTTGGAGAGGTGCTGTGCGTAGCGCGGACCCAGGATGAAACTGTGAACTTGTATTGCGCGCGCATTACGGAGCGTTACGTCAAGGAAAGGCAGTCCGGCATCTCCCGGTACTTTTCCGCATTCCGTCACCTGCACGGTGATGGTGATCTTTCGGGGGTTGCCCGTCGTTGTCCGGAAGGGTGCGGGCGGCCTGGAGGTCACCCGGAGCCCGGCGTACGGCTGGTCGATCCGGGTCACGGTGATGGGTGGGCCGGAGGCCACGGTGACGGCCGCGTCGAAGCTGAAGCTGCGCGCCGGGGCGTCTCGAGGCGTGGACCGCGCGCTCAGGTAGGAGATGGTGACCACTTGGGAGGGGTACGGCGGGGGTGGCGCGGGCGGTTCCTGGGGCCGGGTGGCGTACAGGTAGCCGCCGCCCGCCAGGACGGCGGCGGCCGTCGCGGTGCCGAGGACGGCCCGGCGGTGCTCGGCATACAGACGTATGAGGCGGTTGTGCGGGGGCTCGGAGATCTGCGGGGTGTGCGCCTTCTGGGTGTCCCACGCGTGCGTGCCCTCGCCCGGTTCGACGGGCCCGACACCGCTCACTGCCACGGGCCCTTGCTGGGGACGCCGTCGCGGTAACGGTCGGCGCAGCGCTCGCGTGCCTCGCGGCCGATCAAAGCGTCGGCGGCTTGAGGGCCTTGGCGTTCTCGTTGGGCCCGTGCGGCGTCCACGACCTCGCGGAGGATCTCGTACTGCCGGTTGGACAGCCCCATCGACTGGTAGTCCCCGTAGGTGCCGCCGTCCAGGGCCTTGCGGGACCAGTAGGCGACGACGCGGGCGCACAACTCCGCGGGGGGTGTGGCGCGGGGGGCGGGGGTGGTGGGCGCGGTGGCGGGGTTCCGTGCCGTGCCCGACGGGCCGCATCCGGCGACCGGGGCCGCGAGCAGCAGGCCCGCGAGCAGTACGGGACCCAGTGCCGTCCGCGGCCGGAGAGCTCCTCCCGTTGCCATGCCCTGACGTTAGGGGCTGGGCGGTGGGTCGGGCCAGGGGGAGGAGCCCTCCGGTGGCGGTCTCCGGCTACGGCAGCGCGACGAAGGGTGCCAGGAAGGAGCGGGCGCCCGGTGTGTCCAGGCGGTAGGTCACGTTCGTGGCGTAGCACGGGCTGTCACCGGTGATGGTGGTCGAGGCGAGGATCCGCTTGCCGCCGATCATCGCGAAGTTGGGTCCGCCCGAATCGCCGTAGCAGGCACCGCCGTTGCCCTGCGGCGCGGTCATCGCGAGGCGCGCCCAGGAGGCGTTGAGGGCGTCGAAGGTGACGGGTGCCTTCATGCGGACGCCGCCGCCGGGGTGGGTGTGGCCGCCCGGCTGGCGTACGGCTTCCTGGGTGCCGTATCCGGCGACGAACCAGTCGGTGGAGTTCAGGCGCTGCGGGCCGAGCCTGCCGAGCTGGTCGGCGGTGGGCAGGGTGGCCGGGGTGAAGGTCCAGCGGGCCTTCATCTGCGCGGCGGGCAGTTCGATCACCGAGATGTCGTGGGTGTCGGAGGCGGGCCCGGGGTAGTCGGGGTGGCTGTGGGCGGCGCCCTGGACGGCGACGGCCCCGGCCTGCGCGGCCGGGTCGCCCGGGTACTTCTTCGCGGCGGCGTCCAGCCCGGCCTGCACGTCCTGGTCCAGCGACACGTAGAACCTGACGTTGTCCGGCCAGTCGGTGGTGCAGTGCGCGGCGGTCAGGAAGGTGTCCGCGTCGATCATGGTGCCGGAGCAGACCCAGTCGACCCGGTCGGGGGTCGCGGGGTTGTCGTCGTTGTCCCACGTGGCCACGAGCGCGCCGACCTCGGTGCGTTCGGGGGCGGGCGTCGCGTTGTACGAGTTGATCGCGGAGGAGGGCGGCGCGGTGGCGAGTACGGCGGCGCAGGCCGCGGCGGTGACGACGAAGGCGCGTAGGGCGGTCAAGAGAAACCCTTCTGGGGGGTGGACGGGGGTTCTCCTGTGGGGGTGGAGCAGCGTCAGTGAAGCGCGTGGGGGGCGGGCGCGACAAGAGCGCGCCCGCCCCTCCAGGGTTTTCCCTATGTGCGAGTGGGGGGTGGGGTCGGCTCGCCTCACGGGTCAGGGGCTGTGGGGTCAGCTCGTCGCGCGGATGTGCTGCTCGTCGCCGGGATTCACGTCCCGCAGCAGGCAGGTCAGCCGGGCGGTGCACACCCTTTTGTCGTTTTCGTCCGTGATGGCTATTTCGTAGGTGGCGGTCGACCGGCCCCGGTGCACGGGCGTGGCCACGCCGGTCACCAGGCCGGAGCGCACGCCCCGGTGGTGGGTGCAGTTCAGGTCGACTCCCACGGCGATCTTGGAGCTGCCGCCGTGCAGCATGGAGCCGACCGAGCCGAGGGTCTCGGCGAGGACGGCGGACGCGCCGCCGTGCAGCAGCCCGTACGGCTGGGTGTTGCCCTCGACCGGCATCGTGCCGACGACGCGGTCCGCCGAGGCCTGGACGATCTGCACGCCCATGCGCGTGCCGAGGTGCCCCGCGGAGAACAGCGCCTGCAGGTCCACACCGAGCGCGGCGTACTCGTCGATGACCTCTTGCGGGAACGTCACGTGCTGCTGCTCGCCCATGCGGCTCCGTTCGTCGTCGATCACTCTGGTTCGATCGTCTGGCTCGATCGTCAGGTTCGATCGTCTGGCTCGATCACTCTGGCTGAGCAAACGCTCAGTCGGTCGCCGATTGTTCCAGACGGACGACGACGGACTTGCTGGCCGGGGTGTTGCTGGTGTCCGCGGTGGCGTCCAGCGGGACCAGGACGTTGGTCTCCGGGTAGTACGCGGCGGCGCAGCCGCGTGCCGTCGGATAGTGCACCACCCGGAAGCCGGGCGCGCGCCGCTCCACGCCGTCCTTCCACTCACTGACCAGGTCGACGTAGGAGCCGTCGGCGATGTCCAGCGCCCGCGCGTCCTCGGGGTTGATCATCACCACCCTGCGGCCGTTCCTGATGCCGCGGTAGCGGTCGTCCAGGCCGTAGATCGTGGTGTTGTACTGGTCGTGCGAGCGCAGCGTCTGCAGCAGCAGCCGCCCCTCGGGCAGCTCCGGGTACTCCACGGGTGCGGCGGTGAAGTTGGCCTTGCCGGTGGCGGTCGGGAAGCGGCGCTCGTCGCGCGGGGCGTGGGGGAGGGCGAAGCCGCCGGGGCGGGCCACGCGCGCGTTGAAGTCCTCGAAGCCGGGGATCACGCGCGCGATGCGGTCCCGGATGGTCGCGTAGTCCTTCTCGAACTCCTCCCACGGTGTGGTGCTGCTCTCGCCCAGCACGCGGCGTGCCAGGCGGCACACGATGGCCGGCTCGGACAGCAGGTGCGGGCCGGCCGGCTCCAGGCGCCCGCGTGAGGCGTGCACCATGCCCATCGAGTCCTCCACCGTCACGAACTGCTCGCCGCTGCCCTGCACATCGCGCTCGGTGCGGCCGAGGGTCGGCAGGATCAGCGCACGCGCGCCCGTGACCGCGTGCGAGCGGTTCAGCTTCGTCGACACGTGCACGGTCAGCCGGGTCCGGCGCATCGCCGCCTCGGTGACCTCCGTGTCGGGGGAGGCGGAGACGAAGTTGCCGCCCATGGCGAAGAAGACCTTCGCCTCGCCGTCGCGCAGCGCGCGGATGGCCCGTACGACGTCGTAGCCGTGCTCGCGCGGGGGCGCGAAGCCGAACTCCTTCTCCAGGGCGTCCAGGAACGCGGGCGCGGGCCGCTCGAAGATGCCCATCGTGCGGTCGCCCTGCACGTTGGAGTGGCCGCGCACCGGGCACACGCCCGCGCCCGGGCGGCCGATGTTGCCGCGCAGCAGAAGGAAGTTGACGACTTCCTTGATGGTCGGGACGGCGTGCTTGTGCTGGGTGAGGCCCATGGCCCAGCAGACGATGGTGCGCTTGGAGGCGAGGATCATGCGCAGGGCGTCCTCGATCTCCTGCCGGGACAGGCCGGTCGCCGCGAGGGTCTCGTCCCAGTCGGCGGCGCGGGCGGCCGCGGCGAACTCCTCGTAGCCGTGGGTGTGTTCGCGGACGAAGTCCTCGTCGACCGCGCCCTCCGTCTCGATGATCAGCTTGTTGAGGAGGCGGAAGAGGGCCTGGTCGCCGCCGATGCGGATCTGCAGGAACAGGTCGGTGAGGGCGGATCCGGTGGCCAGGCCCTTGGGGGTCTGCGGGTTCTTGAAGCGCTCCAGGCCCGCCTCGGGCAGCGGGTTGACGCTGATGATCCGCGCGCCGTTCGCCTTGGCCTTCTCCAGGGCGGACAGCATGCGGGGGTGGTTCGTGCCGGGGTTCTGGCCGGCGACGATGATCAGGTCGGCCTTGTAGAGGTCCTCCAGCAGGACACTGCCCTTGCCGATGCCGATCGTCTCCGACAGGGCCGAGCCGGACGACTCGTGGCACATGTTCGAGCAGTCCGGCAGGTTGTTCGTGCCGAGCTCGCGGGCGAACAGCTGGTAGAGGAAGGCGGCCTCGTTGCTGGTGCGGCCGGAGGTGTAGAAGACGGCCTGGTCGGGGGAGTCCAGGGCGGCGATCTCCTCGGCGATGATGTCGAAGGCGCGCTCCCAGGTGACCGGCTCGTAGTGCTCGCCGCCCTCGGGGAGGTACATGGGGTGCGTGAGCCTGCCCTGCTGGCCGAGCCAGTAGCCGCTGCGGCCGGCGAGGTCGGCGACGGAGTGCGCGGCGAAGAACTCCGGGGTCACCCGGCGCAGGGTGGCCTCCTCGGCCACCGCCTTCGCGCCGTTCTCGCAGAACTCCGCCTTGTGCCGGTGCTCCGGCTCCGGCCAGGCGCAGCCCGGGCAGTCGAAGCCGTCCTTCTGGTTCACGCTCAGCAGCGTCAGCGCGGTGCGCTTCACGCCCATCTGCTGCTGGGCGATGCGCAGGGTGTGGCCGATGGCCGGGAGCCCCGCCGCCGCGTGCTTCGGTTCGGCGACCTGCGGCGCGTCCTGAACCGGGTCACTCTTGGGCGGCTTCGTGGCCATCGCGCGTCCCCTTCGACTGCTTAGGTGCGGTACGTCTTCGACTGCGTGTGTTGCGTATGTGCGGTACGTCTGTGCGGTACGTCGTCGACTGCCTGTGTGAGGTACGTCTCCGATCCTCGCACGGGACAGTGACAACGATCAGGGGTGGGCGGCGGCCGCTCAGGTGTGGGCGGGCGGCCGCTCAGTTGTGGGCGGGGAGCGGCTCGGTGTGGGCGGTCGGCCGCTGTCCCGGCGACCGTGGGGCCGGGGCCGACTGTCAGTGGCTCGTGGCAGGATCGGGGGCGTGGCAGAGACAGCATCGAAGAAGACCGACAGCACCCCCGGCGGCGACCGTCCGCGCCTGATGCTCATGGACGGGCACTCGCTGGCCTACCGCGCGTTCTTCGCGCTGCCCGCGGAGAACTTCACGACCGCGACGGGCCAGCCGACGAACGCGATCTACGGCTTCGCGTCGATGCTGGCCAACACACTGCGCGACGAGGCGCCCACGCACTTCGCGGTCGCCTTCGACGTCTCCCGCAAGACCTGGCGCTCCGAGGAGTTCACGGAGTACAAGGCGAACCGCTCCAAGACCCCCGACGAGTTCAAGGGCCAGGTCGAGCTGATCTGCGAGCTGCTCGACGCCATGCACGCCGCCCGCTTCGCGATCGACGGGTACGAGGCGGACGACGTCATCGCCACGCTCGCCACCCAGGCCGAGGCCGAGGGCTTCGAGGTGCTGATCGTCACCGGCGACCGGGACTCCTTCCAGCTGGTCAGCGAGCACACGACGGTGCTGTACCCGACGAAGGGCGTCTCCGAGCTGACCCGGTTCACCCCGGAGAAGGTCTTCGAGAAGTACGGGTTGACGCCCGCCCAGTACCCGGACTTCGCGGCGCTGCGCGGCGACCCGTCCGACAACCTGCCGGGCATCCCCGGCGTCGGTGAGAAGACGGCCGCGAAGTGGATCAACCAGTTCGGTTCCTTCGCGGAACTGGTCGAGCGCGTCGACGAGGTCAAGGGCAAGGCCGGGCAGAACCTCCGCGACCACCTGGAGGCGGTCAAGCTCAACCGCCGCCTCACGGAGCTGGAGCGGAACGTGGACCTGCCCAAGGGGGTCGCCGACCTCGCGCGGGCGCCGTACGACCGCAAGGCCGTCGCGATGGTCCTGGACACCCTGGAGATCAGGAACCCCTCGCTGCGCGAGCGGCTCTTCGCCGTCGACCCGGGCACCGAGGAGGCCGAGGCCACCCCGATCGCGGCGGACGGCGTGGAGCTGGACGGCACCGTGCTGGGCACCGGGGAGCTGGCCCCCTGGCTCGCCGAGCACGGCACGCAGACCCTCGGTGTCGCCACGGTCGACGCCTGGGCGCTGGGCACCGGCTCGGTCGCCGAGATCGCGCTCGCCGCGCCTACGGGGGCGGCCGCCTGGTTCGACCCGTCCCAGCTGGACGAGGCCGACGAGACGGCGTTCGCCTCCTGGCTCGCCGACGCGAGCAAGCCCAAGGTCTTCCACAACGCCAAGGGCGCGATGCGCGTCTTCGCCGAGCACGGCTGGGCCGTCGAGGGCGTCACCATGGACACCGCACTCGCCGCCTACCTCGTCAAGCCGGGCCGCCGCTCCTTCGACCTGGACGCGCTGTCCCTGGAGTACCTGCACCGGGAGCTGGCCCCCGCCGCCGCGGCCGACGGCCAGCTGGCCTTCGGCACGGAGGACGGCGCCGAGGCCGAGGCCCTCATGATCCAGGCCCGCGCGATCCTCGACCTCGGCCAGGCCTTCGAGGGCCGCCTCCAGGACGTCGGCGCCGCGGACCTGCTGCGCGACATGGAACTGCCCACGTCCGCGCTGCTGGCCCGCATGGAGCGGCACGGCATCGCGGCCGACCGGGCCCACCTGGAAGCCATGGAGCAGATGTTCGCCGGCGCGGTGCAGCAGGCGGTGAAGGAGGCGCACGCGGCGGCCGGACACGAGTTCAACCTGGGCTCGCCCAAGCAGCTCCAGGAGGTCCTCTTCGGCGAGCTGGCCCTGCCCAAGACGAAGAAGACCAAGACCGGCTACACCACGGACGCCGACGCCCTGGCCTGGCTCGCCACCCAGACCGACAACGAACTGCCTGTGATCATGCTCCGGCACCGCGAGCAGGCCAAGCTGCGCGTCACCGTGGAGGGCCTGATCAAGACCATCGCCGCGGACGGCCGTATCCACACCACGTTCAACCAGACGGTCGCCGCGACCGGCCGCCTGTCGTCGACCGACCCGAACCTGCAGAACATCCCGGTCCGCACCGACGAGGGCCGCGCGATCCGCCGTGGCTTCGTGGTCGGCGAGGGCTTCGAGTCCCTCATGACGGCCGACTACAGCCAGATCGAGCTGCGGGTGATGGCCCACCTGTCCGAGGACGCGGGCCTGATCGAGGCGTTCACCTCCGGCGAGGACCTGCACACCACGGCTGCCGCCCAGGTGTTCTCGGTCGAGCCGACCGCGGTGGACGCCGAGATGCGCCGCAAGATCAAGGCCATGTCGTACGGCCTCGCCTACGGTCTGTCCGCCTTCGGCCTGTCCCAGCAGCTGAACATCGAGGCCGCGGAGGCCCGCGCCCTGATGGACGCCTACTTCGAGCGCTTCGGCGGCGTACGGGACTATCTGCGCCGGGCCGTCGACGAGGCCCGGGCGACCGGCTACACGGCAACGCTCTTCGGGCGTCGCCGCTACCTCCCCGACCTCAACAGCGACAACCGTCAGCGCCGCGAGGCGGCCGAGCGGATGGCCCTGAACGCGCCCATCCAGGGCACGGCGGCGGACATCGTCAAGATCGCCATGCTCAAGGTGGACCAGGCCCTGCGCGAGGCCGGCCTCAAGTCCCGCATGCTCCTCCAGGTCCACGACGAAATCGTCCTGGAGATCGCCCCCGGCGAGCGGGAGACCGCGGAGGAACTGGTCCGCCGCGAGATGGCGAACGCGGTGCACCTCCGTGTCCCCCTGGGCGTCTCGGTGGGCGCGGGCCCCGACTGGGAGTCGGCGGCGCACTGAGCCCCCCGGGGGAGGCGCCGGGGTCTTCGGCGGTGGCAGGCGGTGAGGTGCCTCCGGCTCGGGGAGCGGAGGGCCGGGGCACTCACCGCGTGCGCGGCCGTGCCTCGGCGGCTGCCCCGGTCGGAACCCCACCGCGAATCGACGGTCGGGCACCCCCACCGCCGGGTGTCGGGACTGTGGCTGGTCGTCGGGGCTGCGGCCGGTCACGGGTCCCCTCCAGCCTGGTCGGGACTCCGGCCGGTGACGGGTCACTCTCGCCGGTCGTCGGACAACGGTCGGTTGCCGGGATTCCGGCCGGTCATGGGTCCCCTCCAACCGGTCGCCGGGACTCCGGCCAGTCGCCGGGACTCCGGCCGGTCACGGTCCCCCGCCGGTCACCGGCCCGGCCGGTCACCGGCCCCCACCAGTCCCTGAGCCCCACCAGCAACCGGAACCCACCAGTCACTGAAACGCCCGGACACTCCACCCCCCGAAACCCCGGAGAACCACTTCACCCACCCGGCCCCCGCGAAAAAGCCCCCACCCCCGGCGCCCGCCAAGATGCCGGACATGGGCATACGACTGCTTCTCCGCCGGACGGCATCCGCACCCCCGTGGGCAGACGCCGACGGACCCATCCGCGTGGCGCCCCCGCCGGTCCCGGCCTTCGCGGCCGCCGCGAGCACCGCCCGCATTCCCGCCACGCTCGCGACGGCTCTGCACCAGGCGACGGCGGACCTCCGACGCCGCCTCGCCGACGGATGGCGGCCCACCGGCCCTGGCCCAATCGGCCCCGGTCCCACCCGCCCCGGTTCCACCCGCCCCGGTTCCACCCGCCCCGGCTCCACCGGCCCCAGCTCAATGGGCCCCGACCCCGCCGGCCCCGGCCCCATCGACCGCGACCCGGCCGCCGTACCTCCCGCCGAGCCGTCTGCCTGGCGGCTGTGGGCCGACCTGGCCCGCGGCTACCTCACGCTCGTTCTCGCACTGCTTCCACGGCCCCGCCCCGCGCCCGCCCTCACGGTGTTCATCGCGACCGCCGACACCCTCAGCGGGCGGCCGGACGGCTCGGCTTCTTGTCGACGTCTCCCGGGCCCTCAGGGACCGCAACCGGGCGCCACAGCCTGACCCCCACGGCGTACAGCAGCACCCCCAGCACGAGCCCCGCGCCCGCCCCGAAGCACACCGTCGGGATCAGCTCCCAGGGACGCGCGGACGAACCTTGGTACGCCCACCACCGCGACGCCCGCTGCACCGCCGCCACCAGCGCGCAGCCGCCGATCAGCGCGGCAGCCAGCGACCGGTCCCGTACGGACAGCACCGCGACCCCGGCCGGCTCCGCCCGGGGCGCCCGCCGCAGCGCGTACGCCACGAACACCGCGATGACCACCGCGGCCACCGCCGAACCGCCGTACTGCAGGTACCAGTACAGCGGCGAGCCCGCCACCTCCCGCCCCAGAACCGGGAAAAGCCGCATTCCCCACCGGTCGAGGTGCGTGAACGCGTCCCAGACGACATGCGTCAGCGCGCCCAGCGCGGCCGACACGTACCAGCGCGCCACCAGCGACGGCCGTACCCGCGCGCGTGCCGCGCCGCAGCGCGTCAGCCACGCCGGCCGCCCCTGCCGGCCCCGCGGCAGCAGCGCCACCAGCGGCTCACGCACCAGCAGCCACAGCCCGACCAGCGCCCAGGCGAGGAGCACATCGACCGTGAACACGCCCGGGAAGGAGTGCGTGACGTCACCGAACTCCATCGCCCCGGGCAGGACACTCGCCGCGTAATAGGTCAGGTCGGGCGAGAAGGAACCCGCCACGAGCACGGCCGGCACCAGCGTCGCCCGGCCGGTTCCGTCGGCACGGACGGCCGGCAGGACGGCCGCCGCATGGCTCAGTGTGAACGGCAACTCGGCTCCCCGCGACGGTCGTTGACAAGGCCGGCCGGCCCCTGCTGATCACTGGGCCCCAGTATGCGGGACCCCGTGTGCCACCGCCCGCCGCGGCCGGGTGCGCAGGTCGCACGTCCAACCGGCGAAAACCGGGCCCGAACGGGTGCCCGGGCAAAGCAAGTTGTCGTAGGGTCGCGAGGGTCGGCGTGCCGGTTGAGCACGTCGAACGTGTGAACAGAACGCAACAGAACAAAGACCCGCCCGTCGAGGGCAACCCCATCGGCGGGTCGATCGTCACAACAGGTCGGAACAACAGACAGAGACGGGCGCTCGGGCGTCCACGGGAGGGGTTCACTCTATGGCGGCGCAATTCGGCAGGAGGCTGCGCAAGGGGGCGGCAACCACCGCCGTGGCCGCGGCCGCGGTCGCGGCCCTGTCCGCCTCTCAGGCGCCTGGGGTGACGACCGACAGCCACGGCAGACAGACCGCCTCGGACGCCACCCCCTCACCCGAAGCGAACGCCGAGGGCAGCGCGACCGGCAACTCGCCGTACTACACGGACCTGCCGCCGCTCAACAGCCCCAGCCCGTCACCGACCACCGGCACCACCCCCGCCGTACCGGGCACGACCGAGGCGGGCATCCCCGCGACCGTCCTCGACGCCTACAAGAAGGCCGCGGCCGCACTCGGCGAGTCCAAGCCCGGCTGCAACCTGCCCTGGGAACTCCTCGCCGCCATCGGCAAGGTGGAGTCCGGCCAGGCCCGCGGCGGCCGCGTGAGCGCCGACGGCACCACGCTCTCCCCGATCCGCGGCCCGCAGCTCAACGGCGACGGTTTCGCGAGCATCAGGGACACCGACAACGGCGCCTACGACGGGGACAGCGCGTACGACCGTGCCGTCGGCCCCATGCAGTTCATCCCCTCCACCTGGGAGTGGGCGGGCCGCGACGGCAACGGCGACGGCAAGGAAGACCCCAACAACATCTACGACGCCGCGCTCGCCGCAGGCCACTACCTGTGCCGCTTCGGCTGGGACCTGTCCGTCCAGGCCGACCTCAACCGCGCGATCCTCAGCTACAACAACTCTCAGGACTACCTCAACACGGTCCTGTCGTGGCTGGAGTACTACCGCAGGGGCAGCCACGAGATCCCCGACGGCACCGGCACGCTGCCCGTGGACCGCAGCGACGACGAGGAGAAGGCCAACCCCAAGCCGTCGCCCCAGGAGCCCAGGACGCCGGGCACGAAGCCGCCGAGCAGCGACAAGCCCAAGGACCCCGGCACCTCTCCGAGTCCCAAGCCGCCCACACCGCCCACGCCGGGCTCACCGAGCCCCACCCCGCCGGCCACCCAGACCCCCACCGACACGGTGGACCACCTGGAGGACGCGGGCACCGCCAAGCTCACCGCGATGGCCGGAGACGCGTTCTCCTCGAGGATCAGCACCCGGGCCGAGACCGAGGCCGGCAAGGCCGTCGGGAAGGTGCGGATCCGCTTCACCATCGTCGGCGACACCGACGCGACCTTCACCGGCGGCGAGAGCGTGGCCACGGTCGTCACCAACAGCTCCGGTGTGGCCGTCGCCCCCGCCCTGCGCGCCGGTGAGAAGACGGGCGACTTCACCGTCCGTGTCACCGTCGTGGGCCGTGCGGTCCGGGGCCTGGACTACACGGCCACCGTCACCGAACGCGCCGCCGACACCCTCGTCCGCACCAGTGACGCCCCGCTGACCTGCACCCCCGGCGGTGAGTTCGCGGGCCGGGTCGAGGTGAAGGCCACGTACAAGGGCGCCGTCGCGGACAAGGTCGCGGCCACCGCCACGCTCATCAAGTCGGCCGACGACCCGACCGTCAACGACAAGGGCCCCTACTTCAAGGACGCCGACGGCAAGGCCGTCCGCACCCTGACGGGCCTGCGGACCGACGCCGCCGGCCTGCTGAAGCTGCCGCAGCTGTACGCGGACGACACCACCGGCACGTTCCTGCTCCGCATCACCACCGCGGGCGGCGCGGTGCTCACCGTCGAACTGACCGTGGCGGCGGCCGAGACCTCGTCACCCAGCCCGTCCACGAGCGCGTCCACGAGCCCGTCGGCAAGCCCCAGCGCGTAGCACTCGGCGGTCCTCCGTACACCTGCGTACACCTGCGCACGTCTCCCTACGACGACGGCGCCCCTCCCGGCCGGAGGGGCGCCGTCGTTGTGTGTGCAACGTGTTCTCATCTCCGCCGCCCGTTGCTACGGTGCCGGACCTGACGACGTATCAGCTCATGCCCGTGGGGAGGCCCCGCATGCGCGCCCTGATCGCCGCCGCGACCGGTCTCGCCGTCGCGTTCGCCCTGGTCCTGACGATGACCGCCCTCGGCTCCCCCTCGGGCGAGACGTCCCCCAAGCCGCTGCTGACGACGGTGCCCGCACACCCCTGACCGCCCGCCCGCAAGGGAGGCCGCCATGCGCCGCAAGGCCAGCCTGGTCCTGCTCGCCCTCGCCGTGTTCTGCACGGCGCTGTCCCCGCTGCTGCGCTGGTACGCCTACCCGCGCCTGGTCAAGGTCCCGGCGCACCAGTACCAGGACATGGTCCTGGAGGCGAAGGACGCCACCCTCCTCGACTACGGCACGATGCGGGCCAGGAAGGTACCCGAGGTCACCATCGTGCAGACCCTCAGGGGCAACGTGGAGGCCTCCGAACGCGTCGAGAAGACGACGGACCGCGATGTGGTGGTCTGGGACGGCCTGTCCTATGTCGTGGGCCCCGACGGGAAGATGGTGTCGAAGATCCCCGAGCGTTACATCTTCGACGCCCACACCCAGGAACCCGTCCACGCCGCCGGCGAGATGGTCGACGGCGATCCCGTGAAACGGGAGGGCGTCGAGTTCAAATGGCCCTTCCGCACCGAGAAACGGGACTACGCGTACTTCGACGCACAGGCGCGCGTGACGGCCCCCATCCACTACAAGGGCACCCAGAACTTCCGCGGCCTGGAGGTCTACTACTTCGAACAGACCATCCCCTGGACGAAGGTGAAGTTCCCCAAGGCCCTGCCGGTCGAGGGCCTCACCCCCGAGTCGGTCGCGCGGACCGGCACGACCCGCTGGTACACCACCGTCCGCAAGTTCTGGGTCGAACCGCTCACCGGAGCCCCCGTCTACGGCGAGGAGATCCACAAGGAGGAACTGCGCGGCGGCACCCTCCTCGGCGACCGCGACAAGGTCACCGCGTTCGCGGGCCACGTGAAGATGCGCGAGGACTACATCCGGCACACCGTCGACCTGGTGAAGTCCCAGCGCGTCCTCATCCTCCTCATGACGTCGTACCTGCCGTGGGGCTTCCTCACCCTGGGCGTCCTGCTGCTGGCTCTGTCCCTGTACCTGGAGGCCCGCGGCCGCCGCGCCGGCCCCGCCCCCGCGCAGGCCGCGGAACCGGCCCCGGTCAGCGCCTGAGCCGGGCGTTGGTGTGCCGCGTCGGCTCGGCGGACGCCGGGTCCTCGGGCCACGGATGCTTCGGATACCGGCCGCGCAGCTCGGCCCGAACGCCCCGGTAGCCGTCCTTCCAGAACGAGGCGAGGTCGGCGGTCACCGCGGCGGGCCGCCCGGCGGGCGAGAGCAGATGCACGAGCAGCGGCACCCCGGCGACTTCCGGAGACTCCTGGAGCCCGAACATCTCCTGCAGCTTCACCGCGAGGACGGGCTGCGCCGGGTCCGAGTAGTCGACCCGGATCCTGGACCCGCTCGGTACGTTGATCCGCTCCGGAGCGAGCTCGTCGAGCCGCGCGGCCTCCCCGGAGGCCCAGGGAAGCAGCCGGCCGAGCGCCTCCCCGGCGTCGAGGCGGGCCAGGTCGCCCCGCTTCCGCGCCCGGCTCAGCTCCGGCTCCAGCCACTCCTCCGCGCGCGCGTGCAGCGCGTCGTCGGAGACGTCGGGCCAGGGCTCACCGAGGTGGAGATGGAGAAAGGCGAGCCGCTGCCGCAGGACCTCCGCCTCGGCCGACCAGCGCAGCAGCCCGAGACCCTCCCGGCGAAGCCCTTCGAGCAGCGCGGCCCGTACGAGGCCGGGGTCGGCGTCCTTCAGCGGACGCACCGCCAGCTCGACGGCCCCCAGCCGCACGACGCGCCGCGCGACGACATCCCCGTCGCCCCAGCGCACCTCGTCCCGCACCTCGAGCAGCGATCCCGCCGCCAGCCGGGCGACCTCCTCGTCGACGACCGCGCCGAGCTGCACACGCGCGTGCCCCCGACCGACGGGCCGGTCGGCCACGGCGACGGCGATCCAGGGAGCACCACGCAACTGCGTTCCTTCCCCGAGCTCGGCCCGGGTCCCGGAGACCATGAGATACGACCCGCCGTCGGCCTTGGCCACGCGCTCGGGAAAGGCGAGAGCGGCGACGATCCCGACGAGCCTGTCCTCCGAGGCAGAGTCATGGGCGGCCGGGTGGGAGAACTCCGAAGCGAGGGCCCGCAGGCGCCGTACTTCCGCCCGCCACCGCCCTGAGTAGGCATCACCCCCACGCCGCGCAGCCCGCAACGCACCGGCGAGATCATCCCCGTACTCCCGCGGAGGCTCCTCGCTGAGCAAGGCAACCACCTCGGCGACACCACCGGAGGCACCCGCGTCCAGCAGCGCCCGACCGAGCCGAGGGTGCACCCCCAACCGAGCCAGCCGCAGACCCCGCTCCGTGGCCCGGCCGACGGAGTCCACCGCCCCGATGGCCGTCAGCACGGCCCGCGCCGCCGCCATCGCCCCACCCGGCGGCGCGTCCAGCAACGCCAGCCCGGACGCGTCCGGATCGCCCCAGCACGCCGCCTGAAGGGCGAACGCCGTCAGGTCGGCCACCTTGATCTCGGGGGAGGGGAAGCGCGGCAGACGCGTGTCCTCGGCCTCCGCCCAGCACCGGTACACCGCCCCCGGCGCCTCACGCCCGGCCCGCCCCGCCCGCTGCCGCCCGGCCGCCTGCGACGCCCGGACCGTCGTCAGCGCGCTCAGCCCGCGCGCGTGATCCACCCGCGGCTCCCGGGCGAGCCCCGAGTCCACGACCACCCGCACACCCGGCACCGTCAGCGACGACTCGGCCACGGACGTCGCCAGCACCACCCGGCGCCGCTCCCCGGGAGCCAGCACCGCGTCCTGCACGGCCGCCGGCGCCCGCCCGTGCACCTGAAGCACCTCGACGTCCCCGAAGCCGGCCAGATCCCCCAGCTGCCCGGCGACCCGGGCGATCTCTCCGACCCCGGGCAGGAAGCACAGCACGTCGCCTTCCCGCTCGGCCAAGGCCCGCCGTACCACCGACGCCACATGCGTCAGCAGCGCCGGATCGACCCGCATCCCGTGCGGCGGCCGTACGGGACGCGCGGGCGGCGCCCACACCACCTCGACCGGATGCGACGCGCCCCGCGCCTCGACCACCGGCGCCCCGCCCAGCAGCCGCGCCCACCCCTCGGCGTCGGTCGTCGCCGACGCCGCCACCAGCCGCAGCTCCGGCCGCAGCGCCTCCCGTACGTCCCACAGGAACGCGGCCGCCGTGTCCGCGTCCAGATGCCGCTCGTGGCACTCGTCGAGGAGGACGACGTCCACACCGTTCAGCTCCTGATCCCGCTGCAGGCGCTGCAGCAGCACACCGGTGGTGACGACCTCCACGCGCGTGTGCCGCCCGACGACCCGCTCCCCGCGCACGGTGTGGCCGACGCTCTCGCCGGGCTTCTCGCCCAGCAGCCACGCCATCCGGCGAGCCGCCGCCCGCGCCGCGATCCGCCGCGGCTCGGCGACGACCACGCGCCGCTTCGGTCCCTCCCCGAGCAGCCCGGCCAGTACCAGCGGCACCAGGGTCGTCTTGCCGGTGCCGGGCGGCGCGACGAGCACCGCGGTCCCGTGCGCGTCCAGGGCGTCGTTCAGACCGGGCAGGGCATGACGTACGGGCAGGGCGTCCAGGGCGTCGTAACGGATCACGCCCCTAGTGTCGTACGCCCTGCGAAGCAGCCCTCACGCGCGCGTGCCCCGGTACGGCTGTACCGCTGGTTCCGCTAATCCCGCTCGCACACGAAGATCGCCGTCCCCGGGATCAGGCTCCCGCGCAGCGGCGACCAGCCGCCCCACTCGGACGTGTTCCAGGCCGGCCACTCCGGCTCCACCAGGTCCACCAGCCGGAAGCCCGAGGCCACGATGTCCCGGACGCGGTCGCCGAGCGTCCTGTGGTGCTCGACGTACACCGCCCGGCCCTCCTCGTCCTGCTCGACGTACGGCGTGCGGTCGAAGTAGGAGGACGAGACGCTCAGCCCCTCCGGCCCCGGCTCGTCCGGGAACGCCCAGCGGATCGGGTGGGTGACGGAGAAGACGAAGCGCCCCCCGGGGCGCAGCACGCGCCGCACCTCCCGCAGCACCAGGCGCGGGTCGGCGACGAAGGGCAGCGCCCCGTACGCCGAGCACGCCAGGTCGAAGGAGCCGTCCGAGAAGGGCAGCGCGCCCGCGTCGGCGCACACCAGAGGGAACGGCCCGCCGATGCGCAGCGCGTGCTGGAGCTGCCGGTGCGAGATGTCAAGGGCGACCGGGCGGGCACCCTGGGCGGCCAGCCAGCGCGAGCACTGGGCCGCGCCGGCGCCGATCTCCAGGACGTCCTTGCCCTTCAGCTCCTCCAGCGGGCCGAGCAGCTCCGCCTCCACCTCGTCCAGACCCTCGGGGCCCCACACGAAGCGGTCGTCGCCGAGGAACGTGCCGTGCTCGACCTGGTACTCGTCCGCGTTGCGGTCCCACCAGCCCCGGTTGGCCCGGGCGCTTTCCGTGACGTCCGCGTCACGGCGGGTGGCCTCCGGTTCGGGCGCATCGGGCTCTTGGATGATCGGCTCCTTCGTCGTACTCTTCCGTCCAGCCTGTCCCGGTCGTGCCCTGTAAGGGACTTCGCGGGGTCCGCGTGACCTCGGGAGGAAGGACTTGTGCCGGGAATGCGGCGATCCGCCCCGGGTGGGCGGCTTCGCGCATTGACCCTGCCCGGCTGCCCCCGTATGCTACAAGTTGCGCTGCGGGCCTGCGCACCTCAGACGTAGCAGGCTGCGCTCGCATCTGTTGTATGTCCCCTCGGTTGTCGAGGCGCCATCACCGGATCTCCTGGTGGGGCGCTTCCTTGGCTGTCCGGCTTCTGCAGAGCGAAACGGGCTCCAGCGTGAGCAGTACCTACGACTCAATGTCCGTACCGGAGCCCTTTTCCACATGACGAGCAGCACCGAGACCACCGCTTCCACCCCGCAGGTAGCGGTCAACGACATCGGTAACGAGGAAGCATTCCTCGCAGCGATCGACGAGACGATCAAGTACTTCAACGACGGCGACATCGTCGACGGCGTCATCGTGAAGGTCGACCGGGACGAGGTCCTGCTCGACATCGGTTACAAGACCGAAGGTGTGATCCCGAGCCGCGAGCTCTCGATCAAGCACGACGTCGACCCGAACGAGGTCGTCGCCGTCGGTGACGAGATCGAGGCCCTGGTTCTCCAGAAGGAGGACAAGGAAGGCCGCCTGATCCTCTCGAAGAAGCGCGCCCAGTACGAGCGTGCCTGGGGCACCATCGAGAAGATCAAGGAAGAGGACGGCATCGTCACCGGTACCGTCATCGAGGTCGTCAAGGGTGGTCTCATCCTCGACATCGGCCTCCGTGGCTTCCTCCCGGCTTCCCTGGTCGAGATGCGCCGCGTCCGCGACCTCCAGCCCTACGTGGGCAAGGAGCTCGAGGCGAAGATCATCGAACTGGACAAGAACCGCAACAACGTGGTCCTGTCCCGCCGTGCCTGGCTGGAGCAGACCCAGTCCGAGGTCCGCCAGACGTTCCTCACCACCCTGCAGAAGGGTCAGGTCCGTTCCGGCGTCGTCTCCTCGATCGTCAACTTCGGTGCCTTCGTGGACCTGGGTGGCGTCGACGGTCTGGTTCACGTCTCCGAGCTGTCCTGGAAGCACATCGACCACCCGTCCGAGGTCGTCGAGGTGGGCCAGGAGGTCACCGTCGAGGTCCTCGACGTCGACATGGACCGCGAGCGTGTCTCCCTGTCGCTGAAGGCGACCCAGGAAGACCCGTGGCAGCAGTTCGCCCGCACCCACCAGATCGGCCAGGTCGTGCCCGGCAAGGTCACGAAGCTGGTTCCGTTCGGTGCGTTCGTCCGCGTGGACGAGGGCATCGAGGGTCTGGTCCACATCTCCGAGCTGGCCGAGCGCCACGTGGAGATCCCGGAGCAGGTCGTCCAGGTCAACGACGAGATCTTCGTCAAGGTCATCGACATCGACCTCGAGCGCCGTCGCATCAGCCTCTCGTTGAAGCAGGCCAACGAGGCGTTCGGCGCCGACCCGTCGGTCGTCGAGTTCGACCCGACCCTGTACGGCATGGCCGCGTCCTACGACGACCAGGGCAACTACATCTACCCCGAGGGCTTCGACCCGGAGACCAACGACTGGCTGCCGGGTTACGAGAAGCAGCGCGAGGAGTGGGAGCGCCAGTACGCCGAGGCGCAGGCCCGCTTCGAGCAGCACCAGGCGCAGGTCATCAAGTCCCGCGAGGCGGACGCCCAGGCTGCCGCCGAGGGCGGCGAGGCCGCCGCTCCGGCCGCGTCCGGTGGCGGTTCGTACTCCTCCGAGGGCCCGGACAACTCCGGCGCGCTGGCCTCGGACGAGGCGCTGGCCGCGCTGCGCGAGAAGCTGGCCGGCGGCCAGAGCTGAGCGCACGCCGCTAGGCACTAGCCGATGACTGTGGGCCCACCCCTTCAGGGGTGGGCCCACAGTCGCGTTCCCGGCCTCCTACGGTGAACGGCGGACGTTCCCGGTCTTCTCCGGTGAGCGGCGCACACGGACAGCGGCGGACAAAGATCGCGTCGGCCGGGAATGCCCGTGCCGTGCATCACGTTGTGGAGTACGAACACAAGGAGGAGCGGTCACTGTGCTTGATCCGCAGGGTTTGTACGCATGGGAGCCGAAGGGCCTGGCCGTGGTGGACATGGCACTCGCCCAGGAGTCGGCCGGCCTTGTCATGCTCTACCACTTCGACGGATACATCGACGCGGGTGAGACCGGCGACCAGATCGTCGACCGGCTGCTCGACTCGCTGCCCCACCAGGTCGTCGCCCGCTTCGATCACGACCGGCTCGTCGACTACCGCGCCCGCCGCCCGCTGCTGACCTTCCAGCACGATCGCTGGACCGAGTACGAGGACCCCGCCATCGAGGTGCGGCTCGTCCAGGACACCACCGGAGCGCCCTTCCTGCTGTTGTCCGGCCCCGAGCCGGACGTGGAGTGGGAGCGCTTCGCCGCAGCCGTACAGCAGATCGTGGAGCGGCTCGGCGTCCGCCTGTCCGTGAACTTCCACGGCATCCCGATGGGCGTCCCGCACACCCGTCCCGTCGGCCTCACCCCGCACGGCAACCGCACCGACCTCGTCCCGGGCCACCGCAGCCCCTTCGAGGAGGCCCAGGTGCCCGGCAGCGCCGAGTCCCTCGTCGAGTACCGCCTCATGCAGGCCGGGCACGACGTGCTGGGCCTCGCCGCACACGTGCCGCACTACATCGCCCGCTCCCCGTACCCGGACGCGGCGCTGACCGTCCTGGAGGCCATCACGGCGGCGACCGGACTGGTCTTGCCCGGCATCGCGCACGCCCTGCGCACCGACGCCCACCGCACCCAGACCGAGATCGACCGCCAGATCCGCGAGGGCGACGAGGAGCTCACCGCACTCGTCCAGGGCCTGGAGCACCAGTACGACGCCGCCGCGGGCGCCGAGACGCGGGGCAACATGCTCGCCGAGCCCGTGGAGATCCCGTCGGCCGACGAGATCGGGCGCGAGTTCGAGCGGTTCCTGGCGGAGCGCGAAGGCGACAACTGAGTCCGGGGAGGCCTGGCCTGTGCCCCGTCGGTGGCAGGGCCTAAGCTTCCGCTCATGCTGAAGGTGGGCCTGACCGGCGGAATCGGCGCCGGCAAGAGCGAGGTGTCCCGGCTGCTCGTCGAGTGCGGAGCGGTGCTGATCGACGCGGACCGCATCGCCCGCGAGGTCGTCGCGCCCGGGACCCCCGGTCTCGCGGCGGTCGTCGAGGCCTTCGGCACGGACGTGCTCGCCCCGGACGGCAGCCTGGACCGGCCCAAGCTCGGCTCCATCGTCTTCGCCGACCCGGAGAAACTCGCCGTCCTCAACTCGATCGTGCACCCCCTGGTGGGCGCCCGCTCCCGCGAACTGGAGCAGGCCGCCGCCGGGGACGCCGTCGTCGTCCACGACGTCCCGCTCCTCACGGAGAACGGCCTGGCACCGCTGTACGACGTCGTGATCGTCGTAGAGGCGAGCCCCGAAACCCAGCTCGACCGGCTCGTACGGCTGCGCGGCATGACCGAGGAGGACGCCCGGGCACGGATGGCCGCGCAGGCGACGCGCGAGCAGCGCCGGGAGATCGCCGACATCGTCATCGACAACGACGTACCCCTGGACGAGCTGGAGCGCCGCGTCAAGGAGGTGTGGGCCGAGCTCGTCCGCCGAGCCCATGCCTCGCCTCCGCCGCCACAGGAATAGCCGCCTGTTGCGGGGCGTTGAACGCCCCCAGCGAGGGAAGGACTGTGCCGTGCCCGAGACCAGCGGACCGACCGGACGTACTCCGGAGACGCACGTCATCGACTTCCGTGCCGCCGAGCAACTGCTCGCCGCACGGGACCCGCGCGGCGCGGTGAAGCTGCTCGACGGCGTCATCGCCGCACACCCGGAGAACACCGCCGCGCGGCTGCTGCGCGCGCGTGCCTTCTTCGCGGCGGCGCAACTGCGGCCCGCCGAGCTGGAGTTCTCCATCGTCCTGGAGCGCGAGCCGGACAACGCGTTCGCGCACTTCGCGCTCGCCCGCACCTACCAGCGCCAGGGACGCCCCGCCCAGGCCAGGCGCCACTTCCGCCTGGCGGCCGCGCTGGATCCGAACCCCCAGTATCTGGAGGCGGCGCGGTTCGACGCGTGAGCGCGCGCCCGCACGACAGGCTCAGGGGCGGTCCTCCGGTGGTCCCGGTGGCGGCGGTACGTCGCTGCCCGGCGGGCGGTACAGCGGTACGTCGCTGCGCCGCGGACGGTGAGGCGGCGCGCTGCGCTCGTCCACCGGCCGGTACGGCGGGACGTCGCGGCCCGGCTGGTAGTGCGGGCCCTGGCGGATGTGCCTGAGGATCACGGCCATGTCGATCGTGACGACCAGCCACAGCACCCCGCAGGCGGCGGCCCAGCCGGGCCGGCCGGCAAGCGCGAAGGCGACCGTTCCGAAGACCGCCCAGACGAGCCCCCACACGCTCAGCCAGAACCGCGTGCGCAGCGCACTGCGCGCGGTCCTCGGCTCACTGCCCGTACGCATCGGGATCACCACTCCTGTTTGAAACGTACTCTTCGATGCGCACGTTCACCAAAGGGCGCGGACACGCACAGGAGGGGGAACAAGCCATGCTGCCGGACGCCGACGAATTACCCGAAGTGCTGCTGGACCTCGCGGTACCCCACGAGGACATCAACGACCTGGTCGCCCTGCGGCGGACGCTCGTCGCGGACGCCGGGGCCATGCGACTGCTGCGGGAGTGCGTCGACGAGCTGGTGCGGGACATCGGGGAGATCGGCGGGAAGACCGGCGGCGACGCGCCGTTCGGGAACCTCCTCGCCGAGGCCCCGGCGCCGCTCGGCCCCTACTTCCCCGCGTACGTGTTCGTCGCGGCGCTGCCGCACACGCGCGCGTACCACCGCGAGCGCGGCATCCCGGCCGACGTCACCCGGCGCACCCTCGCCGACCTCGGACGGAACATGGCCGGCCACCGGCGGCGGCACGGCACGGGCGGAGTACAGGCCCCGCAGTGGCTCACGCACCACTTCCGCGGGGAGCTCTACCAGCTGGGCCGGCTGCAGTTCGAGCGGGCGCGGCTCGGGCGGCGCACGGGGCGGGCGGTCGCGGCGGCCGGACTGGACGTGACCCCGGGTGCGCCGTGCCTGAACCTGCACATACCCGACTTCCGCGGGCCCCTGTCACCGGCCGCCTGCGACCGTTCGCTGACGCTGGCCCGCGCGTTCTTCGCCCGGCACTTCCCGCAGGAGCCGTACCGGGTCGCGGCGTGCCACTCCTGGCTCCTCGACCCGCAGCTGAAGCGGTATCTGCCCGCCGGCTCCAACATCGTCCGCTTCCAGGAGCGCTTCCGGGTCGCCCACGAGGAGACGGAACCGGCCGACACCGAACCGGTCCGGTTCGTCTTCGGGAACCCGGACCTGCCGGTGGCGAGCCTGCCGAGGCGGACCTCGGTGGAGCGGGCCGTGGGGGACCACCTGCGGGCGGGCGGTCACTGGTACGTGGGGCACGGCTGGTTTCCTCTGTAGTGCGGTGGGCGCTCCGCCGGTCTCCTGACCGCCCGCCGGGTTCCTCGTCACTCGGTCGGGTGAACCCGTGTCGGGTGGGAACGGGTGTGCGGAGACGGTCCGTTGGAGGGGCATGGAGCTGAACATGCGTGAGGGGTACGAGGGGACGGGACCCGGGGCGATCACCCCGGACGGCTGTGCGGTGGAGCTGTACTCGCGGCTGCCCGTCGCAGACGAGCCGGACATCATCGCCGCCGCCGTGCCGGCGGGTGCGCGGATCCTGGAGCTGGGCAGCGGCGTGGGGCGTATGACGCACGCCCTGCTGGAGCGGGGGTTCACGGTCACGGCGGTGGACGAGTCCGCCGAGATGCTGGAGCGGGTGCGCGGGGCGCGGACGATATGCAGCCCGATCGAGGACCTGGACCTGGGCGAGACGTTCGACGTGGTCCTGCTCGCGTCCTTCCTGGTGCACGTAGGAGATGCCGAGGTGCGGCGGGGGATGCTGCGCACCTGCGCACGGCACGTGGCGGAGGACGGCTGCGTGCTCATCCAGCGGGAGGGCGAGGACTATCACACGAACGTGCCGCGCGAGCGGGTCGATCCCAGAGGCTTCACCGTGCGGATCGTGTCGGCGGAGCCGGTCGGCGACGGGGTCGACTCGGTGCGTGCGGAGTACGTGTTCCCGGACGCGATCTGGACACAGACGTTCCGGGCCCGGCCGTTGACGAAGGAGCAGTTCGAGGAGGCGCTCGGGGAGGCGGGGCTGAGGGTGGACCGGTATCTGACGCCAGATGGGGTGTGGGTGCGTGCGGTGGCGGCGGGCGGGAGGAACGCGAGGCACTGAACGGGCCTGTGCGGCGGGGAAGAAACCCCCGGCGACCTCGCAGGAGGCTGCGCCGTCTCTGGAGGAGCCTGCGGCGAATCCGCGGGAGGGCACGGCAATCCCGGAGGTGGCAGCGGCGATCCTCATGCGGCATCCGCCGCTCGCGGCGGTGGTGACGGACTTCTGCGGGAGGCTGGTGGGGGAGAGCAGGGAGACGCCGTATCCCTGGAGAGCGTCCGGCGGGTCCTGGAAGCAGACGGGGTGCGAAATTCCGCCCGGAAGCGATGAGTTCCGCGGCACGGGCCGGTCTACCTGTGTGACCGCATCACGGACCGCATCACACAGGAGAGCACCATGTCCGAGACCACCGCCCGCGTCGCATCCGTAGCCTCTGCCGCCGCTGTTTCGTCCGGCACCGTCTCCTCAGGCACGGTCGTCACCGAGTCCGCGACCGCCCGCGGGCGGCGTGCCCGTATCGCGCTGCGCGGACTGCAGGTGCTGCTCGCCCTGTTCTTCGGGATCGCGAGTGCCCTGCCCAAGCTGATCGCGCACGCGTCGGCCGTCGAGTCCTTCGACAGGATCGGCTGGGGCAGCGCGGGCATGTACACCATCGGAGCCCTCGAACTGGCCGGAGCCGTGGCCCTGTTGGTCCCGGTGCTGCAGTCGGCGTCGGCGATGGCGCTGAGCGCGCTGATGGTGGGCGCGTTCGTCGTCCAGGTCACCGTCTTCGACGGGCAGTACGCGGCGACACCGCTGATCCTGATCGTGCCGCTCGTCCTCATCGCCTGGGCTCGGCGGGGGCACAACGCGGATCTGCTGCGGCTGGTGCGCCGACGCGGGTGATCGTTGATCGTGCAGTACGGCGTCGGCGGTGTCCGGGAGGGCCGAGGGGCCCGTCCCGGACACCGCCGTGGCGGACTCCATCACGGGTGATGGGTGTGGCCGTCCCGGCCCACCGGATCAGGGCGCGCCCGCCAGACTAGTGCCGCATCAGGCAACGTTCGCCCTGTCGACCACGGCTCGTAGCCACTGGTCGTCAGCGTGGCGGTTTCCCCAGATGATGTAGCGGCGGATGATGCTGCCTTGTTCTTGTGGCGGGTGTGGTCGGTGCCGTCGAGGGCGAAGTAGCGCAGGGCAGTGAACTGGGCCTCGATGCGGTTCAGCCACGAGGAGTTGGTCGGTCGGGGTGCAGGCAATCTCGACGTTGTTGGCCTCGGCTCAGTCGCCGACCCGGGTGTCGCGCCGCGTGGTCAGGTGCGGCGAGAAGTTGTCGACCACGATACGAGGCGGACCTCGGGCGGATAGAGGTTGCGGCGGTCCTGTCCAGGGCACGAACAGGTGCCGGACCCCGTGCGGGCGGGTGTAGGTTGCCCGTCGTCGGGGTCTGGGCTCGCGATCGGGGTCCTTGTGCCAGCCGCCGCGCTCGGCCCACTGCCGGCCTGGGTGCGGCTGGAGGTTGAGCAACGGCAGGCCGTGCTCGGCCGGTCGGGACTTGGCGATCTTGTTGATCTCCCGGCGCTCGGGCAGCGTGAAGGTCTTCGGCCGGCCGCCCCGGTACTGGGGACATAGGGAGTCGAAGCCGTCGGCGTTGAAGTTGTGGATCACATCGCGGACCCGATCCGCGCTGGTGAAGGTCGCCTCGGCGATCTTCCCGACGGGCAGGCCCTGCGCAGACAGCAGCACCATCTGGGCCCGCCGCCAGGTCACCACCGAGCGGTGCCGCGGCGGAGGATCCGCAGCAGCCGTCTGCCCTCATCGTCGTCGATCTCGCGGACGCGTACTCGTTCTGCGGCCCGCACAGCCTGACGGTCGTTCAGGCTCAGGGGGCGAAACCGGCTTCGTTCACGTCTCGGGGACAGCGTCTGTCCGTGCCGTTCGGCAGCGGCAGTGTGCAACGGCTCCGGGGACGCCCGGCACAGACGGCACCGTGGTGTAACAGTGCCCGGCGCATGCAGACCCGCGGCCACCGGTCCAGTCCATGGGCCGCCTCGCGCTCGCGGATCTTCCGCAGACCGGGAGTAAGCCTGCTGTCGTCCATGAGCTGAAAACCACAGCGTGCGTAGTAGGGGGCGTTCCACGGGACCTGGGTGAACGTGGTGAGGGTCAGGGCAGGTGCACCCTCGCTCCTGGCGTGGGCCGACAGATGTTCCAGCAGCAACCGGCCGACACCGTGGCGTGAGCTGTCCGGGTGCACTGAGACCTGCTCGACGTGGAGGTTGCCGTCGACGCGGTCGGCGATCAGGTAGGCGACCGGGGCGTCGGCGTCGTTGGCCGCGCCCCAGGCCCGCCCGGCGTGGTGATAGCGGGCGAGCTCACCGAGCGGGAGCGGCTCATCCTCGGCGATCTCCGGCATGCCGATGTCTCGGAAGCACTGCCCAGCGGCCCTCTCGATGTCCTGGAGGGCGGGCAGTTCGTCCAGGCGCACGGCTCGGATATGCATGGACGCATTCTCCACAGCACGCCGGATGGTGCCACCGATTAAAGGGGCCTGTGACGGCGGTCTACCGGTGGTGACTGCGCGGCGCAGGCGCGCATCGACAGGGCCGCGCGGTGCTCACGCCGGATGCGCGCCTCTCACATCACAACAGGGCGAACGTTGCCTGATGCGGCACTAGGGCGCGGCTGTCGGACGAGGGTGGGGTCGCGGATGAGCCGTGCTCACGGCCTCGGTTTGCCGAATCCTCCTCCGGGGCCGGCCAGGCCGCGCAGGCGTTCCAGTTCGCGGCGGTCCCGCTTGGTCGGGCGGCCGGCGCCGCGGTCGCGGATACCGGCCGGGGCGACGGCCTCGCGGGGCGGGGGCGGCGGAGAGTTGTCGATGTAGCACTGCGCGGCCACAGGGGCGCCGACCCGCTTGCGGATCAGCCGTGTGACGACGAGGATCCGCTCCCGGCCCTCCTGCCGCACCCGCACCTCGTCACCGACGCGGACGGCGTGCGCGGGCTTCACGCGCTCGCCGTTCAGCCGGACGTGGCCGCCCCGGCAGGCAGCGGCAGCGAGGGAACGGGTCTTGAGCAGGCGTACGGACCAGATCCAGCTGTCGATGCGGACGGTCTCACCGTTCTGCGGACCGGCTGCTTCAGCGGCGGCCACCGCTGCGGCGATCTTCGGATCCATGGCCTTCGAGTCCATGGCCTTCGAGTCCGTGGCCTTGGAGTCCTTGGTCTTCGAGTCCGTGGGCTTCACGTCTTCAGTCCGTGCGCCAGTCTGCGCGACTTCGGCCTGTGCGGCGTCGGACTTCGACCCCTCGGCCCCGGTCTTCGCGCCGTCGCTCCTCACGCCCCCGGCCGTCGTCTGCCCGGTCGTCGTGTCCCGGGTCGCCGTGTCCCGGGCCCCGCCCGTCTCCTCGTGCTCCACGTTCTCCGCGCCCTCAGCAGCCATGTCTCCGACCTTAGTCCTCCCCTTCGGCCGACCGTACGGGGATTACGGTCGGCGGTGTGACCTCCAGGATCGTCGCCGTGCCGACGGGCGGTCGGCCCTCGTGCATGGTGACCTCGTCACCGGGCGCCAGATGCCGCCGCCGGTCGGGGCTGAGGGGAGCCAGCCGGACCGTCGCGCTCTCGCCCGGCGCCAGCCAGGCCGCACCCTCCACCCACAGCGGCGCGACGTACAGCTCCAGCTCACCCCCCGGCGTGCGACGGCCGATGTCCCACGCGGGCCTGAGCTGCCCCTGCCCCGCGAGCGCGGTCCGACGTCCGTCCTCCTGCGTCCTCAACAGGCTCAGCCTGGCTCGGACGGTGCCGTGCCGGACCTCCCAGGCCCGCCAGCTGCACCACTGCGCGCTGTACTCCAACCTCATCTGACGCGCCGCCTCCTCGAGAAGTGCCCAGAAGGCCTCCGGAACGGGATGGGCGTCCCCGAACTCCATCAGCAGGTCCAGCACGAACTCCCACTCCTGCTGCCGCTGGTACTCACGCACGTCGTCGACCGACGCGCCGATGTCCGTACGGACATCCCGAGGGAGCAGGTCGGTCGCCCGTCGCAGGAGCGTGAAGGCGTCGTCCATGCCGGGCATTCTCCCTCCATCGTTGAGTCGGGCTGATCCAGCAGATCCAGCAGATCCAGCAGATCCAGCAGATCCAGCAGATCCAGCAGATCCGGAAGACCCAGAAGATCCGGAAGCCGTGCCTGCGGCCTACCGTGGAAGCCATGGATGCCAACGCCGTCCCTGGTCTCCCCGGTCTCGACCGGCGTATCGCGGGCTGCCGGGCCTGCCCGCGGCTGGTCGCCTGGCGGGAAGAGGTGGCTCGTACCAAGCGCGCCGCCTTCGCGGACTGGACGTACTGGGGCCGCCCGGTGCCGGGCTTCGGGCCGGCGGACGCCCGGCTGCTGATCGTCGGGCTCGCTCCGGCCGCGCACGGCGGCAACCGTACGGGCCGGATGTTCACCGGTGACCGGTCCGGGGACGTCCTGTACGAGGCGCTGTACGACGTCGGCCTCGCCTCGCAGCCGACGTCCGTGCACGCCGACGACGGCCTGGAACTGTACGGCGCACGCGTCACCGCGCCCGTGCACTGCGCCCCGCCCGCCAACAAGCCCACCCCTGCGGAACGGGACACCTGCCGGCCCTGGCTCGTGCAGGAACTGCGGCTGCTGCGGCCGACGCTGCGGGCCGTGGTCGTGCTCGGCGCCTTCGGCTGGCAGGCCGCGCTGCCCGCGTTCGGGGAGGCGGGCTGGACCGTGCCGCGCCCCCGCCCCGCCTTCGCCCACGGCACCCATGTGGACCTCGACGGACTCGATCTCTTCGGCTGCTTCCACGTCAGCCAGCGCAACACCTTCACCGGGCGCCTCACCCCAGCGATGCTGCGTGAGGTGCTGCGCACGGCGGCGGAGGCGGCCGGGCTGGGAAAATGAGGCGCCGGTGACGTCGTGGGGGCGTCAAGAAGCTGGTGCGACGGAGGAGGATCTTCATCCGGTCGTCGCGGAGGCCATCACCGAGTCGTATTTCACGGAATGGGGCGCCCGCGCCGATGGCCTCCCAGTGGATTTCACGTACGTGAGGTCGATGGATTCCCAATTCTGACCACGCGGAATTGGGCCTGCTGCAAAAGCTGTTGTGTGAGCCGGAGCACGATAGTGGTCATCAAGGCAAGCTTGTTGCCACCAGGGCTTCCGAACAGAGATCCAGGCGGCCGTGCGAGAGTTCCTTACCAGGGTCGGGGACAGTTCGACGTGGTCCGTCTGGAGGGCGCTGGAGCTGCTACGCGAGCGGGTGGGGGTCGCGGTGGCCGCCATCGGCCATGCCTTTGGCATCCCAATCGATGGAGATCTGGCTCGAATCATGCCTAGGGATCTTCACCGCTGCCTAAACTCTGCCGAGGAGACGTAGCCGGGGCGATCCTCGGCGACTGACTGGCCGCCTTTGACACCACCTCAAGGATCACGCTCCGGCATCTGCCCGCGACGAGGCTTCGTGAGCTGAGTGGGAAGGCGGTCTTCCCGTCACCTTTGGATCAACTATCGCTGACCACACGGTGCTATTCCTGTGGGTCCGCAGGGGCAGCTCAGGTAGATGGCGGAGCACCGAAGCTGGTGACACCGACCCTGCTTCGCGCGCTGCTGGTGACAGGTAGCGCGCCAACTCGGTGACAACCACCGTGCTTCGCCGGACAGAAGCCGCAGGTCAGCCAATGCCGATGGTGACAATTCTCGTGGTTCGGCTCATGTGCCTGAGCGCTGTATCCGGCCCCTGAGCGTTGCAGTTGGCCCGGGCGAGCGCCGTAGGTGGCCCCGCAGGCCCCATCCTTGCGCTGGCTGGCAGGCCAGTGCTGACCGCCAAGGCGCCCCGTCAACGGGCCCTGGGACTGGACTGCCTTCGACGGAGAAGCCGCCGGCGCGAGGCCCGAGTGGCCGCTCGTCCGCTCACCCACGCCCTAACCGGTCGGGACCTCCTCCTTCGCCGTCTCCCCTGGGGCTGAGCACGGACCTGGCCCATCGGGCCAGCTACAGCGCTCAGTCACGCCTGTTGTGGCTGAGCACTTCAGTCAGCGAGCTGCATTGCGATTGGTGAGCGAGTTGATCTCCTGGTCGGCGACGGTACTTGCGCATGTCGCTGCACGGCGGTGTGCATAGGATCGCGAGCATGACATTACGGCTTGTTCAGATTGCGATGAATGCTCGGGATGACTCCGCGCTCGGCCGGTTCTGGGCGGAGGCGCTCGGCTGGAGTACCTCCGTCGAGGAACCCGGCGTGGTGACCAACCTCGAACCCGAGGGCTTCACCTATCCCGACCCCGCCGCCGTCTGCATCGACATCATCACCGTCCCGGAACCCAAGACGGTGAAGAACCGCGTGCATATCGACCTCGCCACCACCTCTGCGGCCCATCAGGCAGACCTGGTCGCGCGCCTGAAGGATCTCGGCGCGACGCCCGTCGACGTGGGCCAGGGCGACGTCCCGTGGACGGTCCTGGCCGACCCGGAAGGCAACGAGTTCTGCGTGGCGGAGCCTCGGGAGATCTACCGCGACACCGGGCCGATCGCCGCGGTCGTGGCCGACTGCACCGATCCGCGGGCCATGGCCCGATTCTGGGACGCGGCGATGGACTGGACCCTGCACGAGGTCACCGACGATCATGCGCTATTGCGCTCCGCCAAGGGCGTCGGCCCGTATCTCAAGCTCCTCCGCACACCCGACGCCAAGACCGTGAAGAACCGCGTCCATCTCGACCTCCGGCCCTACCCCGGTGACGATCAAGCGGCGGAGGTGACCCGGCTGCGGGCCCTCGGTGCCACCGACATCGACCTCGGCCAGGGCGACGTGTCGTGGACGTGCCTCGTCGACCCGGAGGGCAACGAGTTCGACGTCCTCGCTCCGGGCTGACGCGGAGCCTTGACGACACCCCGACACGTGAGCACACGTGGGTGCCGGCTCAGGCGCTCAACTCGCCCATCAGGGCGCTCAGTCACACCTGTTCGTGGGCCGTCGTACAGCGCTCTGGCGGCGGCCACGTTTCTTCCGCAGCGACGAAAAACGAGGCCTTGAGGAGCAGCTCATCCAGGACGAGTCGGTGAAGCTTGGCCTACACCCGGGCTTTGGTTCGCCGCCAGAACTTCACGGTCGCCGTGCCGCCGTCGGCCGCCGCGCTGCGGCCGACTCGGAACCGAAGGCACTACCCGCTGCAACAGCTCCCACAAAGTCTCCGGATCAGAGTCTCGACCGTCGCCCTTCATGCTCTGAAATCGCATGCTCACAGCTAATGCACGGCGCTAGGGTCTCGTGTCATGCAACTGACGGTTCTCGGCGGCTGCGGTGCGTGGCCCACAGCAGTCCAGGCATGTAGCGGCTACCTCGTCGAGTACGCCGGATTTCGTCTGCTCATCGACCCCGGATATGCCACACTGCCGCGGTTGCTCCAGCACAGCACCGTCGACGCGGTCGACGCCGTGCTCGTCAGCCATGGGCACCCCGACCACTGCGCCGACCTCAACCCTCTACTACGGGCCCGGGGGCTGAGCGATGACCCGCCGCCCGCTCTGCCCGTCTACGCCCCGCACGGCGCGGTCGATGTCGTTCTGGCGCTCGACAAACCGAGCATGCTCGCCAAGGCGTACCACCTTTACGGGTTCGACCCCGGCGACCGGTTCGATATCGGTCCCTTCACCACCGACACCTGGCTCCTGCCGCACTTCGTACCCAATGCCGGCATTCGGCTCACGACACCCGAAGCCGTCCTCGCGTACACCGGCGACACCGGCCCCAGCTCCGACATCCCGCGCCTTGCGCAAGGAGTCGACCTGTTCTTGTCGGAAGCCACGTACATCCACCAGGTACCAACCGCCGACGCACCGTATCTGCTGACCGCACGATTGGCCGGCCAGTATGCCCACCAGGCAGGCGCCGCCCGACTCATGCTCACCCACCTTTGGCCGGGAACAGATCCGGCCATCGCCAAAGAAGTAGCCGCGGAAGCCTTCGAGAGCCCCATCGGCGTCGCTGCCCCCGGTCTCGTCACCCACCTTCGCGACGAGGGTCAGAGGTCCAACAGTGCCGAGCAACACGACACCTTGCGCCGGAAAAAGTGACCATCAACAGGTCACATCACCCAATGAGACGACCTCCAAGTTGCCCCGATGGCCCCTACCCGGAGATCGAACCGTACGCCCACGGCATGCTCGGCGTCGGTGACGGCAACCGTGTGTACTGGGAGACCTGCGGCAACCCGCGGGGCAAGCCCGCGGTGGTGCTGCACGGCGGGCCGGGCTCCGGCTGCACCCCGCACTTCCGGCGCTTGTTCGACCCGGCCGCGTACCGGATCGTGCTGCTCGACCAGCGCGGCTGCGGGCGGTCCACCCCGCACGCGAGCGCGTACGGCACCGACATGAGCGTCAACACCACGGCCCACGTCCTCGCCGACCTGGAGCGGCTGCGCGGGCACCTGGGGATCGAGCGGTGGCTGGTGTGGGGCGTGTCGTGGGGGTCGGTGCTGGGGTTGCGGTACGCGCAGACGCACCCCGGGGTCGTGTCCGAGCTGGTGCTGACGGGAGTGGCGACCGGGTCCGACGCCGAAGTCGCCCTGCTGACCAGGGGACTGGGGAAGATCTTCCCCGAGGCCTTCGAGCGGTTCGTCGGCGCACTGCCCGAGGGCGAGCGCGACGGCAACCTCGCCGCCGCGTACAACCGGCTCCTCGAGTCGCCCGACCGGGCGGTGCGGGAGCGGGCCGCACGCGCCTGGACCGACTGGGAGACGGCGACCATCCCGGCGCCGCCGCGTTCGGTCCAGCGGTTCGAGGACCCGGAGTTCCGGATGGGCTTCGCCCGTACGGTCACGCACTACTGGGGCAACGGCCACTTCCTCGGCACCGGCAACGACGAGGGCGTCGTCCTGCGCGACGCGCACCTGCTCAAGGACCTCCCCGGCACCCTCGTCCAGGGCGGCCTCGACTTCGGCAACCTCCTCGGCATCGTCTGGCGGCTCCATCAGGCCTGGCCCGGCAGCGAGTTGGTCGTCGTCGACGAGGCCGGGCACGACGCAGGCGCGCCCGGGGTGACCCGGGCACTGGTGGCGGCGACGGACAAGTACGCGCGGCGCTAAGGCAGGTCGGCTTCCTCGCCGAACAGGTGCCGCACCGTCGAGCGGTAGTTGGTCCGGACGTGGGTGAGGGCGTGCGCGCGGGCCCGCTCCGGGTCGCCCGAGGCGATGGCCTCGTACAACTCCCGGTGCTCGACGAGGAGTTGCGGCCACTCCTCGTTGCGCCGGGTCATCCAGCGCAGGCGGCCGGCGACCGGCTCCAGGGCGGCGGTCAGCAGGCTGTTGCCCGCCATCGCCACGATGCGGTCGTGGAGGCGGCTGTTGACGTCCGTGATCGCCTCGGCGTCCCCCGCCTCCGTCGCGGCGGCCGCGAGGTCCAGGAGCTTCTCGACCTCGGCCAGGTCCTCGCGCGTCGCCCGTGACGCGGCCAGCCCCGCCGCGTACACCTCCAACGCCTCGCGCAGCTCGAAGAGTTCCTTCACATCCGTCGGCGTCAGACGGCGTACGACCGTCCGGCGCGGTGTCTCGAAGTGGACGAAGCCCTCGGCGACCAGCGCGCGGATCGCCTCCCGGACCGGCACCCGCGACACCCCGAAACGCTCCGCCAGCTCGCGTTCCACCAGACGGTCGCCGGGGCGGAGGCGGCCCGCGATGATCTCCTGCCGCAGCTCCGCGAGGACGCGTTCGCGCACCGCACCGAGAGGTTCGATCTTCGTCGTGGAGCTCATGGGGCCATCTTCGCCGACTCCGGGCGTCTTTTACGGAGCGTTAACAAGAGCGACATCGGTCGGAACGGTTGACGGGAGGACTATGTCGGCAGTTTGGTATACCAAACGCCGTCCGGGTGGCAGCCCTACTGCTTCTCGCCCAGCAGTCCTCCTCCGTCCCCTCGCTCAGGGAGGCCCCGTGTCCCTCGCCGACCGCGCCGAAGCCACCGGCACCCCAGCGTTCGTCCCCGATCCCCGGCTCACCAACGAAGACCTCGCGCCCGCGGGCAAGCGCAACTGGAAGGTGTTCGACCTCTTCGCCCTGTGGATGTCCGACGTCCACAACCTCGGCAACTACACCTTCGCCGCCGGACTGCTCTTCCTCGGCATGAACGTCTGGCAGATCTTCACGTCCCTGCTCGTCGGCTTCGTGCTCATCTACATCGGCATGAACTGGATGGGGAAGATCGGGCAGCGGCACGGCGTCCCGTTCCCCGTGGTCAGCCGCATCAGCTTCGGCGTCTGGGGCGCCAACATCCCCGCGCTGATCAGGGCCGTCATCGCCATCATGTGGTACGGCATCCAGACCTATCTGGCCTCGGTGGCGGTGAACGTGATGCTGCTCGCGGCCTGGCCGGGCCTGGAGTCCTGGACGCACAGCTCCTTCCTCGGCCTCGACGCCCTCGGCTGGGTCTCCTTCATCGCGCTGTGGCTGGTCCAGGCGGCGATCATCAGCCGGGGCATGGAATCGGTCCGGAAGTTCCAGGACTTCTGCGGCCCGGCGATCTGGCTGGTCATGATCGCGCTGGCGGTCTGGATCCTCGCCAAGGCCGGCTGGACGATCTCGCTCACCTCCACTCCGCACCCGGTGTCCGTGGGCGAGCAGTGGCGTCAGTGGTTCGGCGCGATCGGCCTGGTGCTGGCCACCTACGGCACGCTGATGCTCAACTTCTGCGACTTCTCCCGCTTCTCGCCCGACTACCGGACCGTCAAGCGCGGCAACTTCTGGGGCCTGCCGGTCAACTCCACGGCCTTCGTGATCGTGTCGGTGATCGTCACGGCGGGCGCGTTCGAGGTGTTCGGCAAGGAGATCACCGACCCCGCGTACCTCGTCGCCGAGATCGGCAACACCTGGGTGCTGGTGCTGGGCGCCCTGACCTTCGCCATCGCCACCATGGGCGTCAACATCGTCGCCAACTTCGTCTCCCCGGCGTACGACCTCGCCAACGTCTGGCCGCAGAAGATCACCTTCAAGGTCGGCGGCATGATCAGCACGGTGGCGGCGCTGGTGGTCACCCCCTGGAACCTCTTCTCCAACCCGACCGTCGTCAACTACTTCCTCGGCGGCCTCGGCGCCTTCCTCGGCCCGCTGTTCGGCGTGATCATGGTCGACTACTTCTGGGTCAAGCGCGGCCGGATCGACGTCGACCAGCTCTTCAGCGCCGAGCCCGGCTCCCGCTACTACTACCGCAAGGGCGTCAACCCCAAGGCGTTGTGGGCCTTCCTGCCGGCCGCGGGGGTCGCGGCGGTGCTCGCGCTGGTGAAGACCTTCAGCGACGTGGCGCCGTACTCCTGGTTCATCGGTACGGCGCTGGCGGCCGGGCTGTACGTGGTGCTGTGCCGGAGCGAGCGCGCCGTGGTTTCCGAGCCGACGGGGGTCTGAGAAACGTGCGGATCGTCGTCACCAACTGCAACACCACGCAGGAGATGACCGAGGAGATCGTACGAGGTGCCCGGGCCGCCGCGGGCCCGGGCACCACCGTGACCGGACTGACCCCCGTCTGGGGACCGGAGTCCGCCGAGGGCTGGCTGGACAGCTACCTGTCCGCCGCGGCGGTCATCGACATGCTGCGGACCTACGACGGACCGCCGTACGACGCCGTCGTCATGGCCGGCTTCGGGGAGCACGGGCGCGAGGGCGTCCGGGAGCTGGTGGACGTACCGGTCGTCGACATCACGGAGGCCGCGGCCCACCTGGCCTGCCTGCTCGGGCGGCGCTACGGCGTCGTCACCACGCTGGAGCGGTCCCGCGGCCAGATCGAGGACAGCCTGGAGACGGCGGGCGTCGGGCGCAACTGCGCGGCCGTCGTCGGCACGGGACTGAGCGTGCTGGACCTCGGCGACGACGGCGAGCGTACGGAGGCCGCCTTCCTGGACGCCGCCGAGCGGGCGTGCGCGGCCGGGGCCGAGGTGCTGGTGCTGGGCTGCGCCGGGATGACCGGGTTGCAGCGGGCGGTGGGGGAGAAACTCGGGCTGCCGGTCGTCGACGGGGTCTCGGCGGCCGTCCGGCTCGCGGAGTCGCTGGTGGCACTGGGGCTGAGGACGAGCCGGACCGGCAGCTACGCCAGGCCGCTGCCGAAGCGGCGGCTGTGGGGGCCGCCGCTTTCCGCGGGGTGACCCGGGCGCCAGACGTACCGCACATCCGGTTCCCGCTCCTCGTTGCCGCTGCCGTCCGTCCACTCGACGGCGGTGAAGCCGTGGCGCTCGTAGAAACGGTGGGCGGGCCTGTTGACCTGGAAGGTCCACAGGCTCAGCCCCCGCGGGCGGCGCTCCTTGGCGAGTCCGACGAACCGGTCGCCGATCCCGCGGCGGCGAAGGACCGCAGCCAGACGTCCGCCGCCGCGTCGGCGTCGGCCGGTGAGGTGGCCCGGCGCAGGGTGACGGAGGGTCCGGTACTCATGGTCAGAGTCCTGTGGTCGGGGTCGGGGGCATGGTCATGGTCAGGGCCCGTCAGCCGGTCGCCGGGGAGAGGCCGTATGCCGGGGGGAGGGGTCGTCGAGGGTGAGGTCGCCGCGATGAGCTCCGTAGAAGTCGACCTGGCGGGCCATGATCTCGCGCATCGAGGTGCCGCGCGGGACGCCGTACACGGTGCCGGGGAAGTCCAGACCCTCCTGTGCCTGCCACAGTTCGTCGTGCTCGCCGGGCGCGAAGAGCCGGGCCCGGGGCGCTCCCGCCGCGATCCAGCCGATGGGCAGGACACTGCCGGGCGGCAGTACGGAGTTCACGTGCAGCACACTGTTGATCCGCAGCTCGCAGCCGGCGCCCGCGACGGCCCCGGGGAAGACGGAGGCGCCGGTGGCCACGAACACCTCGTCCTCGATGGTCGCCCCGTTGACGTGGGCGTGCGGACCGACGAGCACCGCGTCGCCGATGACGGCGGGATGCCCCGACCGCCCCCGCACCAGCGCGTTCTCCATGACGACGACGTCCGAGCCGACGCGGACCTCCCCGTCCTCCGCCGTGAGCACGGCCCCGTGCAGCACGCGGACGCGCTCACCGAGGCTGACGGCTCCGCAGAGGACGGCCGTCGGGGCTACGTACGCGGACTCGGGGACGAGGGGCCGCCGCCCGCGATGCTCGATCAACATGGGAACTCCTAGGGCTGGCCGGGAACGACGGCAGTCGCCGTAATCTCCACCAGCTGCCCCGTGTACCCGAGGCACGCCACGCCGAGCAGCGTCGACGAGTGGGGCCCGGTGCTGAGCCCGGAGGCCTCGACGACGTCCCACACGGCGGACAGCACCGCCGGCTCACTGCTCACGACGTACACGTCCGTCGCCACGACATGGGCGAAGTCGCTGCCGACCGCGCGCAGTTGCGCACCGAGGTTGGCGAGCACCTGCTCGGCCTGCCGTACGGGGTCTCCCGGCCCCACCAGCTGCCCGTCGGCGTCGAGGGGGACGGAACCGGCGAGGAAGGCGAGCCGGGTTCCCGCCTCAACGACGGAGGCGTGGGAGTAGGCGGGGGGCGGGAAGAGACCCGGGACGGTGACGCGCTGGATCACGAGGATTCCGATCTGCCGGACGGCCGGGACGGCCGGGACGGGCGCAACCCACCGATCATGCGGCGACCCGGCACGCCACCGCACCCGTATTTCGCGGAGGCCACGTCCGGCGAACGGGAACGCGGCTCCGGCGCGGGCGGACCGACCGTGCAGAGCCTCGCCTACACGCTGATCAACGACACCATCCGCCCCTTCACCTCCGCCTGGCACCTCCGGCTGACCGCCCACGACGCCCGCTAAGCGGCATCTCCGGGGCGGACTTCGGGGTGGCGGCGACGGGGTGACCGGCAGAGCTGCGGCTGTCGTACGGGACAAAAGCTTCGCGATCTCCCCGCCTGCCCACGTAGCCTTCCGGCGACGTGACCCGCCCGACCGCCAGGAGCCACCGCAGTGCCCTCCTCAACGGACCAGGCCTTCCTCGACACCACCGCCGACCGTCTCGCCGCCCTCCCCGCCGTCGTGGCCGTCACCCTGGGCGGCTCCCGCGCCCAGGGCACCGAACGGCCGGACAGCGACTGGGACTTGGCGATCTACTACCGGGGCGCCTTCGACCCCGGCGATCTGCGCGCGGTCGGCTGGCAGGGCGAGGTCTGCGAGATCGGCGGCTGGGGCGGCGGTGTCTTCAACGGCGGCGCCTGGCTGACCATCGAGGACCGGCGCGTGGACGTCCACTACCGCGACCTCGACGTCGTCGAGCATGAGCTGTCCGAGGCGGAGCAGGGACGCTTCCGCATCGAGCCGCTGATGTTCCACCTGGCCGGCATCCCCAGCTACCTGGTCGTGGCCGAGCTGGCGATCAACAGGGTGCTGCGGGGCGAACTGCCGCGCCTCGCGGCCTACCCGCAGGCGCTGCGCCGGACCGCCCCGGGCCGCTGGCACGGCATGGCCGCCGCCACCCTCGCCTACGCCAAGGCGGGCCACGCCCCCAAGGCCGCCCTCACCCAGGTCGCGGGCGCGATCGCCCTCGCCGCGACGCAGACGGCGCATGCGGTGGTGGCGGCGCGGGGGGAGTGGGTCACCAATGAGAAGGGGCTTGTGGAGCGGGCTGGGCTGGGCGAAGTGGACGCGATTACGGGGAACTTGACGCCGGATCCTGACGTGCTCGCTCGTGCGGTCGCGGAGACCGAGACGCTCTTGGGGCGGGCCGTGGAGACGAGCGACCGCACACGCCCAGCGCCATGACCGGCAGCTCCGCCTGATGGTGCGCGCCGCGCGCCCCGCGTTTCCGCGACACCTGGTCTACGGGGACTATTCGGTGGAGCACGCCTTCAGCGCGAACATCCCCCACTCCAAAGGCCCGGGCCATGCGGAGACATGGATCAAGGTGGGGCACATCCAGCGCATGAGCTTCGTCGTGCGTCGGCTTCTTGCATGATGTGCTGTGCCGCGGCTCGATCCACCGCGGCCAGGACACGCACATGGGGGCGCACACGGTGCGGGGCAGGTACGACCAGCGGGCACTGGCACTCGTCGAAGTGCGGGGCGGGCAACGGGACTGGGAGCGGGCCGAGGAGGAGTTCGACCAGCGTGGCTGGCCGGTCGTCACCTCGTTCGCGCGTGGCGACGACCTGTCGGCGGGAGTACTGACGCCGGATGCCGGCTCGCGGCTGTACTGCGTGGAAGTGCACCTCTTCGGTGCGCGCAACAGCCGAACCGAGCGGGCGGCGGCCTGGCGGGTCCAGCGGCTGGCGAAGACGGCCAGGCTCGAGATGTACGTCAGGCGCTGCGACTTGCTGGACACGGACCGGGAGCTGCTCACCGAGTGGCGGGTCCATACCGTGGCGCATCGCCCGCCACTGCGCCTGCCGCCGGGGGCACGGGACCTTCGCGCGAGACTGCTCCGGTCCTGGGCCCTCGCCCGTGCCCGGGTGGCCGAGCGCAGAGGCAGCCATGACACCGGCAGCTTCGTGACCGGCACCGCCTCTGAAGCCAGAAGGCTCGCTCGGATGGGGATGCCGACGGGAGCGGCGCCCCGCACGGATGTCGATGTGCGCCCGTTGCAGGGGCGGGAACGCAGCCATATCGTCCCCAGACTCGAGGAGGACGGGACACGCCAGCAGTACCGGCTCATCACCTGGTTGCTGGCGATGACGTTCTGCGCGGTCGTCACACACCATCAGTCCGGCCAGCGGGTCTGGGTCTGGGGGACGCTCGCCGTGGCCTGCTTCGCGGGGGCCCTGCGCAGCGGCAGCAGAGTCTTCCTGTCCGGTGGGCGCTGGCTGGGCGTCTTCGCCGTGTCCGTGGCGGCGTCGCTCCTCCTGGCGGGCATGCTCGGCTGGTTCTCGGCCGAGAACGACGCGGTGACGCCCCTCCAGATGCTCGTCTACCTCGCCTCCACGGTCACGGCGATCGGAGTCTGGCTCCTGATCCGGCAGTGGACCTGGGGTGAGTGGCTGACCTGGGCGGCTCCGCTGGTGTTCACCGCACTGGTGTCCTTCGTCGTCGCCTCGGGATCAGTCCTGCACGCCCTGTACGCGGATGCGTTGGGACTCGACCCGCAGGACCTGGACGTGCCGGGAATCTGGCAGGTGCTGGCGGCCGGCAAGCTGCTGGGCTTCGTGAGCCTGGCGCTGTTCGTACCGGCCGGCTGGGGGATCGCGAAGCATGTGCACGCGTCCTTCGTCCGCCCCGGGGAGTACCTGAACGTCCCGCTGTACGCGGCGATGCAGGCCGCGGTGATCGGGCTGGTCGCCGTTCTGGCCGTCGACTCCGCGAGCGACGCGGCCAGTGCCGTGAAGACGGCCGCCGAGAAGCGGAAGGACCCGCCGCCGTACTTCGGTGTCGAGCCCGAGTGGGCCTGTGTGGAACCCACGGTCGCCAGGACGCAGTTGAACGTACAGGGCGCTGAACTCCACCCCGGCCGTCCCTACCTGTCGTTCGGGATCGCCGGAGGGGATGCCGTGCTGTGGGACGCGGAGGCCGCCGGGCCGTTCAAGGTCCCCGCTCGGCAACTGCGTCTGCTTCCGGCGCAGGATCCTGGCAAGGCGTGCGACTTCCCCGCCCGGCAGTGGGAGCAGCGGTAGACCGGGCGCCGCAGGTTCCCTCCGGGCCGCAAGCGGACACACACGTCCTCTTCCGGCCCGGAAGCGGTCGCTGTCGCGACGCCCGCACGGCCGGCCAGGTCCGGCGTGGCGTGATGTCTGCCGTGCCCCGTGTCCGCTCACGCCGGTCACGGGGCACGGGCATGCCTGCACGGACCAGCGGCCGGTACTGATCCCCTCGTCCAGCCGGACCCAGGCCCCCATCTCGTCGAAGGAGGTTGCGTTCATAAAGAACGCGGCATTCGAGCCGATCGTCACCTCCCGGCAACACAACCGTCCCCGTCCCACCCACCCCGCCCCCTACCGTGGACACCACACCCCACCGCCCGGCCACCGTCGCCCGAAGGCACACCCCCGCCCTCGCCCCGACGACAGGAGCCCCGTGTCCCGCCGTGTCACCCTCGCACCGCCGCCCTGGCTCGCCCACGCCCTGCGTGCCCAGCGGGGGCCGGTTCCCTGGAGTGCGGTCACGCGGGGGGCGCTGGCCGCCGGGCCGGTGCTGCTCGTCGCGCATCTCGCCGGGCGTACCACCCTGGGGGTCGTCGCCGCCATCGCCGCCATGCTCGCCGGGATCAACGACCGGCCCGGCAGCCGGCGGGCCTCGGTCAAGCGGCTCGGAGGGCCCGCGGTGGCGGGGGCGCTCGGGCTGGTCGTCGGGACGTATGCCGGGCAGTACCTGCCGGCCGTCCTCCTGACTCTTGTCCTGACCGTCCTCGGGTTGATCGCCGGAAGCGTCAGCGCGGTCGGGCCCGTCGCCTCCTCCGCCGGTACGCAGGTGCTGGTCGGCTCGGCGATCGGGGCCGGGATGCCGTTGCCCGAGGCGGGGTGGGAACGGGCGCTCGCCTTTCTCGCCGGGGCCGGATGGCTCCTGGTGCTGCGGCTGGTGCTGCCCAGCCCCGGGTCCCTCACCGGCGACTTCCGGTTCGACGGGGAGCGGAAGGCCGTGGCCGACGTGTACGACGCCGTCGCCGCGCTGCTCGACGCCGCCGGGACCGAGCACGCCACCCGGCGCCGCGTCGCGCTCACCGCCGCCCTCGACCACGCGCAGGACGCGCTCGCCGGGCCCCGGCTGCGGCGGTACGCCTCCTCCGCGGCCGAGCGGCGGCTGCACGCGCAGTACGCCGCCGCGCTCCCGCTCGCCGAGGCCGCCACCGCCCTGGCGTGGGCCGGGGAGGCCGTCACCGAGCGGGCCTCCGAAGGGCCCCGGCGGCTCGCCGCGGCCGTACGGGAGAACGCGCACACCGGGCCGTTGCCCGCGCCCACACGCTCGGCGTCCGCGCTGCGCGCCCTCGACGACGCCCTCCTGCACGCCGCCGAGGCCTTCGACCGGGGCAAGGGCGGCGACCTGCACACGCGGCGCCGCGGTGCCAGGGATCGGCTGCGTGCCGCCCTCGGCAGTGCCGGGCGGGAGTACGGGCTGCGGGTCGCCCTGTGCTTCGGAGCCAGCGCGGCCGTCGCCCAGGCGCTGCTCCAGGCCCAGTGGTACGGGCAGCACGAGCACTGGTACTGGCTGCCGGCCACCGCCGTCTTCCTCGTCAAGCCCGACCTCGGGCCGCTGGCCTCACGGGTGCTGAGCCGGGCGGCCGGGACCGTGCTCGGGGCGCTGCTCTTCGCCGCGCTCGCCGCCGTCCTGCCCCGGCCGGAAGGGCTCATCGCGCTGGTCGCCGTCAGCGGTGCGCTCATACCCGTCGCCACCCGGCACTTCGCCGCCCAGACCGCCGTCGTCACCGTCCTCGTCCTGGCCCTGGTGATGGTCGGCGGCGAACCGCAGGCCTCCGCCAGCCGGATCGGCGAGACGCTGCTGGCCTGCGCGATCGTCCTGATCGTCGGCCACCTGCCGATCCCGGGACAGCGGGGCGGGGGAGTGCGGGCCCGGCTCGGGGCGGCGAGCCGCGCCGCCCACGCTTACCTCGTCCACGTGCTGGGCGAGGCCCAGGCCCCGCGTATCGGCACCTCCGGTACGCCCTCCGACCACCGCGCCACCCGCTGGACCCTCCGGCGCGAGGCCTACCGCACGCTCGCCGAGGCCCGTACGGCCATCTCGCTCGCCGCGCACGAACTGCCCGCCCTCGCCCGGCACACCGAGGGCGCGGACGAGGTCGCCGCCCTCCTCGAACGGCTCGTGGACACCACGACGGCCTGCGCCGTGGACCTCGACGACACGGGACGGCTCTCACCCCGGCACACCGAACGCCTCACCGCCCTCCTCGACGAACTCGCCGGGCGACAGCGGCGCATCGGACTGCCTGTGCTGCCCGAGGTGCCTCGCGCCGTCTAGCTCCGCATGGGTTCGACCTCGGGTTCGACTGCGGCTTCGACCTCGGCTTCGACCCCGGGTTCGATGTCGGGTGCACCACGGTCGTCATCAAGTTCGTCACCGGCGTCGGCGGATTCTTCGGCCGGTGCGTCCCCACGCGGCCGGATCCTTCCCTGGTCCGCCCGTAGGGTTCCGACCCCCTAGGTCGCCACCACGGCCACCAGGCTGTTCCCCTTGGCGGTCGTCGCCGTGCGCACGTCGGTCGCGAAGCCGTGGGACGCGACCGCCGGTGCCACCTTCCCGGCGATCTCCTCGGCCCGCCGTGCGTCCGGCGGCTCCCAGCACAGGCACAGCGTGCCGCCCGGGGCCAGCCAGCGCCGCAGGGCGGCCAGTTCGCGGTCCGGCGAGCGCACCCAGAAGAGGTTCACGTTGACCGCGAGGATCCTGTCGAAGGAGTCGTCGGCGAAGTCGGCCGCCTCCAGGGGCAGGGCATGGAAGACCGCCCGGCCCTCGGTGACGGCGTCGGCGTTGCGCTGCCGTGCCGCCTCCACGGCCGTGGCCGACCGGTCGACGCCGGTGACCGTGCCTGTCGTCAGGCGCGCGCAGATCAACGCGACGGCGACCCCTCTGCCACAGCCGACCTCCAGCACGCGGTCGCCGGGGGCCGGGTCCAGGACCTCCACGGCCCACGTCAGGCGGTCGGGAACGGCTACCACCGCGCTGCCTCAGCCGACCCGGATCCACACCGGGGCGTGATCCGACCCGGGCGCCCCGCGCCGGTCCTCCGGGTCCGGGCCGATGGACGGCAGGCGCGGCGGGCCCTCGCCCGGCAGACCCGTGCCCGCCGCCGTCACCCGGTGGACCAGGCGGTGGCTCACCAGGACATGGTCGATCAGCTCGCGCCGCCCGGAGGAGACGCGGGAGTAGCGCTGCGCGGCGGGGATCAGCGGCGCCACGTTCCACAGCCGCGTCCCGTCGCCCTTGTCGGCCGCCTCGTACCCGGGCGTGCCGATCTCCGAGCCGGGCGGGCCGAGGAGGAGCTGCGTGGTCGCCGCCCCCACCTCGTCGTTGAGGTCGCCCAGGACCGCCACGTCCCGGGCCCGGCCGTCGCCGGCCAGCAGCTCGTCCGCGAGGGCCCGCAGGGACGCCGCCTCGGCCGCCCGCCGGTAGAGGGCGTAGGCGCCGTAGCGGGCCCGTTCGCCCTCGTCGTGCGGGTGGAACCGGCCGTCCGGATACGACAGCAGTTTCGATTTCAGGTGGCAGACGGCGACCCGCGGCGGCGGACCGCCCTCGGCGGCGACCTCCACCGCCAGGAAGCCGCGGCCCGCCTCGGCCACCGTCAGGCCCGAGTCGTCCGCCTGCACCGGTCCCAGCTTCGCCGGGAACGCCTTGGCGTCGGCCACCACCGTCAGCTCCGCCCGGCTCAGGAAACCGACCCGGATGCCCCGGCCGTCCGCGTGCTCGGAGAGCGCGACGTGCCGGTCGTCGTCGAGCATCCCGGCCAGGTCCTCCAGGGCGCCCGGCTCCCCGACCTCCTGCACGCCGAGCAGATCCGGGTCGAGTTCCGTGATGACGGCGGCGAGGGCGGCGAGCTTGGTCTCGTACGCGGCCTGGTCCTTCGGGCCGTAGGGGCCGCCGGGCCGGTAGAGGTTCTCCAGGTTCCAGGTGCCGAGGAGCATGCCGGGCTCCTTTCAGAAGCCGGAGGCGGGGCGTGGTGAGGCCAGGGTGCTCGCCCGGCCGATCCCGCGACAGAGCCGCGACAGGATGTGCGGTTCGGCTCACGCCGCCTCACGACCTCGTCGTACGTTGGCGTGATGACGCCTTCTCCCGCGGAGAAACCGGCCGGGGATCCCGCGGAGAAACCGGCCGGGAATCCCGCCGCGACATCAGCCGGGAATCCCGCCGCGAACCCTGCCGAGCTCATCATCACCGGATGTACCGTCCTCGTGCACGACGATCAAGAGCGGATCGGGTTCCGGGAGGACGCCGCGATCGTCGTACGGGACGGGGTCGTCGCGTCCGTCACGACCGCGGCCGCCGTCCGTGACACGGCTTGCGCCGAGCGCATCGAGGCGCGCGGCCAGGTGGCGATGCCGGGGCTGGTCAACTGCCACACCCACGCGCCGATGGTCGCGCTGCGCGGTCTGGCCGAGGACCTGCCCACCGAGGAGTGGTTCAACGACGTCGTCTGGCCGGTCGAGTCCAACCTCACCAGGAAGGACGTGGAGTTGGGCGCCCGGCTCGCCTGCGCGGAGATGATCCGGGGCGGGGTCACCTGCTTCGCCGACCACTACTTCGCCATGGACGCGGTCGCCGCCGTCGTCGCCGAGTGCGGGATGCGGGCGCTGCTGGGCGAGGCCTACTTCTCCTCGCAGGGGCCCGAGGGGCGGGAGAGGTCCCTGGAGTTCGCGCTGCGGCACCGCGGATCGGCCGACGGCCGTATCACCACCGCCCTCGCCCCGCACGCCCCCTACACCGTGACCGACGCCGACCTCGCCGCCACCGCCGACCTCGCCCGCGAGCACGGCCTTCCCGTGCATCTGCACGCCGCCGAGAACCGCGACCAGACCGACACCAGCCTCGCCCGGCACGGCCGCACCCCCATCGAGGTCCTGGCCCACACCGGCATCCTGGACACGGACGTCCTCGTCGCGCACGGCACCGGCATCATCGAGCACGACCTGCCCGTCCTGCAGCGCGCGGGCGGTCGTACGGCCGTCGCCACCGCGCCCCGCGGCTACCTCAAGTTCGCCTGGCCCACCACCACGCCCGTCCGTGCCCTGCGCGACATCGGCATCCCCGTCGGCCTCGCCACGGACGGCGCCGCCTCCAACAACTCCCTCGACGTGTGGGAGTCGATGGCGCTCACCTCGCTCATCCAGAAGTCCACTGAGGCCGACCCCCGTTGGCTGACCTCCCGCCAGGCCCTGCACCACGCCACGCTGCAGAGCGCCCGGGCCGTCGGCCTGGGGCGGGAGGTCGGGAGCATCGCACCGGGACGCAGGGCCGACATCATCCTCGTCGACCTCACCGGCCCGCACACCCAGCCCGTCCATGACCTCGCCGCGACACTGGTGCACAGCGCCCGCTCCTCCGACGTCCGCACCACGATCGTCGAGGGACGGGTCCTCATGCGCGACCGGGAGCTGCTGACCATCGACGTCCCGGCGGTGGTGGGGGAGTTGGGGGAGCGGCTGCCCGCGCTCGTCGACCGCAGCCACGGCGGGCGCATCCAGCAGTACGACACCTGAGGCGTCCCGGAAGATCTCGGGAGATCTCGGAAGATCCCGGGACACCCTGGGAGATCTCAGAAAATCCCAGGGCATCTCAGGAGGTCGCAGAAGATCTCAGGAGATTTCAAGCAAGTCTCTCCGAGACGGCGATGAGTTCCGCCCCCTTTCGCCGGTCACCACACCGGGGGAGGAACCCGAGGGACGGGCGTCGGCCTTCGGGGCGCCTGCGGGAAGTGCGCCCGTCCGGTACCACGACGAGTGCGGCAATCGATACGGAGAGTAAGGAAAACGTCCAATAAGCTGAGACGCTGCTCACACTTAAGGGTGAACGAGTGTCAACTACGTCTCAGTACCGTCACTGCACGAGGCGTTCACCCCATGGTTGGCGTTTAACTCTACGAGTACAGCGCTACATGGAGGTGCAGGGTGAACGGGCGAACGGTGCTCGAGCGCTTTCCCGCCGGCGGACCGCGTGGTTCGTGGCCGGCGGAGGAGTTCGCGCAGGCGCGGCGTCTGGAGGGCCTGCCTGCTGAGGTTGTCATGGACCTCGCTACGGACATGTTCCTGGTGATCGTGCGGAGCGGCGACAGCGCGGGTGACGCCGCGGCGTGAGCTCCTCGCATGAGCCGATCCGGCGGCCTTCGGGTCAGCCCGCCTTCGGCGCCGGTACCTTCGGGGCCGGCGCCTTTGTGACGGGGTCCTCCGTGATGGGGCCCTTCGTGGCCGGGGCGGGTGCCCTGGTGAACTGTTCCGCCTGGAGCGCGTACAGCTCCGCGTAGAGACCGCCGGAGGCCAGCAGCTCGTCGGGTGTGCCGGACTCCACGAGCCGGCCCTGGTCCAGGACGTGCACCAGGTCCGCGTGCCGCACGGACGCCAGCCGGTGTGTGATCAGGACGACCGTCTGACCGCTGTCCGCCAGGGCGCGGATGCGGTCGAAGACCTCCAGCTCGGCCCGGGCGTCCAGGGCCGCCGTCGGCTCGTCCACGATCAGGATGTGCCCGCGCCGGTACGCGGCCCGGGCGATCCCCAGCCGCTGCCACTGGCCGCCCGACAGCTCGTGTCCGCCGCTGAAGTTGCGGGCCAGCAGGGTGTCCAGCCCGCGCGGCAGGTCCGCGACCACCCCCTCGGCCCCCGCCTCGGCGATCGACGTCGCCAGGCGCTCCTCACTCAGCGGCGCCGAGGGACGGCCCACGGCGACGTTCACGCGGGCCGTGAACGGCCACCGCTTGAAGTCCTGCGCGACCATCGCGATGCGCTCGGCGAGCATGCGCCGGTCCGCGGTCGCCGCGTCCACGTCGTCCCACAGGATCCGCCCCTTCTCCGGCATGTACAGCCCGGCGAGCAGTTTGACCAGGGTCGTCTTGCCGGAGCCGTTCTCGCCGACCAGCGCCACGATCCGGCCCAAGGGGAGGCTGAGCGTGACGTCGTCCAGGGCGGGGCGGGCCGCGTCGCCCGGGTAACGGAACGTGACGTTCTCGAAGCGGATCTCCCGCGGGTCCTCCGGCAGCGGCCGGCCGCCGACCGGGATCGCCCGCTTCGCCGCCTCCGCGTACAGCTTCTCCAGGTCGCCCACGAACAGGGCCTCCTCATGGAGCTGGTTCACCTCCAGGACCAGGGTGTCCAGGCTCGCGGAGCCGGTGCGGATCGCGATCACCGCCGTGCCGACGACCGACAGCGCCATCGTCCCGGCCAGCAGCAGCGCGCCGAGCGTGGCGTACGTCGCCACCGTCGCCAGCCCGGTCCACGCCGCCGCGATCAGGCCCGTCCCGGCCGCGAGCCGGGCCAGCCGGGCCTGCTCCGCCTCCGCGGTCTCCGACATCGCGCGGAAGTGGTGCAGGAGGAAGGGGCCCACGTCGTGCACCCGGATCTCCGGCGCTGCCTGTGGCTCGGTGAGCAGACCGCTGAGCAGATGGCCGGCACGGGCGTGCTGTACCCAGGTGTGGAAGGACGCGTAGCGGCGCCGGGCGTTCGTCAGGGCGCTCCACGCGCTGGGCAGGGTCATCGTCGCCAGCAGCGGCAGCAGCACCGGATGCAGCACGGTCAGTACGCCGGCCGCCGCGATGAGGGAGATCGCCGCGTTCACCACGCGCGTGCCGTACATGATCATCCGGCGGGCGGAGGAGGCGCCGTACTGGGCGGTGTCCAGCAGCTTGTGGAAGGCGTGATCCTCGATCGCGGCCAGCTCCACGGCCGCCGCCCGCTCCAGGTACAGCTCGGTCGCCACCCGCTCCACCTTGGGCTCCAGACGCCCGGTTGCGTACGTGCTCGCGGCCCGCAGCAGCGCCGCGAGCAGCATCACGGCGGCCACGACGAGCAGCGCGGGTACGGCCCCGCCCAGCCGGTCCTCGATCGGGCCGCCGCCCATCAGCCGGGCCAGCACACTATTGATCGCGAGCAGGCTCACCGCCTGCGCGACGCCCCGGGCCGTCTCGGCGGCCAGCACCGTCCGTGCGGCGCGGCGGTCGGCCCGCCGGGCGAGGCGGAGACTGGACGCCAGCAGAGCGGGCAGCCGCGTGATCATGGTGCGGAAGCTCAGCTCCAGGAAGGCCCCGCGGTGCTGGTTCCAGCCCATGTCGTAGCGCAGCGGCCCGCCGAAGAGCAGCCGCTCGGACTCGGACAGCGGCGCATCGTCCGGTTCCCGTTTCTTCCCCCTCCGACCAGAGCCCCTCTTCCCCCTCCGACCAGAGCCCCGCGCCTCCCCGGCCTCCCCCACCGTCGACCTCCCCCGGTCACCGCTCGTGTACGAACGGCCACTATCGCGGGGCGTCGGCGGTCGGGGCAGGGCGCACATCGGGAGGACGGGCGTGCGCGGGCGCACCACCTGGAGGGGGCTTCGCCGGGGGGAGGTGTGGAGGGGGCTCACTGCGGCGAGGCGCCGAGAGGGCGGGCCCGCTACCGGGAAGCCGCTGCGCGGGGCCGACCCTCGAGCAGCGCCGCAAGCACGGTGCGTCGACCGGAGGCCTACGCGCTCACCGGCCGCGACCAGGCCGGAGTGGTCCCCGTCAGCCGGCACAGTGCCAGGTAGAGCGGGATCGGCGGGGTGTAGGGAAGTGTGCCGTCCGGGCGGTGGATCAGGCCGGGCAGGTCCGGGGCGTCCGGGGCGTCCGGGACGATCGCACCCGTGGCGTACCGCGCGGGCGCAGGCCACTCCAGGGCGTGGTCGGAATCGGACGGAACGATCCACCACCAGTGCGCCTCGTCGGCGTAGACGCACCCCACGCGCGGCAGCCGGGGCATGACCAGCGGGCCGAAGCGGGCAGGCACCGCCACCGCGTCGCAGCCCAGCGGAGCCGTCATGCCGTCGGGCACGGGCAGGCGCCGGGGCGTGCCCGGGATGCGCAGTCCGCGCTGGAGGCGGACCAGCGTGTCCAGGCTCAGCACCCGGCCGAATCCCGGCCTCACACGCTGCCCCTCTCCGGGCCCCGCTCGACCGGGGATATCCCGGCGTCCGCAGAGCTCCCGGCGTCCGCAGAGCTCCCGGCGTCCGCAGAGATCGTGGCGTTCGCAGAGCTCCCGGCGTCCCCGGAGCCCCCGGTGCCGGCCGTGTTCTCGTCGTCCGAGCCGCCCGACGAGCCCTGCTTGGGGCGGGCGCCCCAGCCCAGGTCGTTGTGGGGTTCGGCAGGGGCGCGCGGGCTGTCGCCCTTACGCGGCAGCTCGGCCCAGACCAGCAGCCCGGGCCCGTGTTCATGGACGCCCCAGGCGTGGCACAGGGCGTCGACGAGAAGCAGTCCCCTCCCGTGCTCCTCCTCGGGCCGCTGCCGGTTGGCCGCATGGGGCTGGCCCGGAGCGCGGCCCTCGTCACGCACGGCTATGCGCACGAGGTCGTCGCCGTTGTGCAGCTCGCACACGATGTGGATGCTCGCGGTGTGCACGATGGCATTGGTCACCAGCTCGGAGACCACCAGGGCCGCGGTGTCGCAGGTGTCCTCGCACACCGACCAGCCGGTCAGCCGGGCGAGCGTCAGGCGTCTGGCCTGCGCTGGAGAGCCCGGATGTGCGGCCAGCTCGAAACGGAACCGGCGCTCGGCAACGGCCTCACCAGGGCCGACTCCCGCGACAGCACCCAGGCCGAGAGGGCCTGCGGCGGCGTCTGTTCCTAAGGGCGCGGACGGAATCACGCTTGCCACTATCGCCCCGGCGTGAACAACTTGGCAAGTGTCACTCTGAAAAATGCAGAGTGCTGTGTGACGCTCTGGACGGCCGTGGCACACTGCTCGCAACAGCACTTCGCGCGGCGCCAGTTGGGATCATCGAAGATTTGTTCGGATGTTCGGGTCTTCGAAGGGTCTCCGAATGGCGCCGCCGGGCTGTCGGGGAGTTCTCGGTGGCAGGTTGTCAGGAGTCTTTCGGCAGCCGGGCCGCGGTGAGTCTTTCGGCAGCCGGGTTGCCGGGAGTCATTCGGCAGCCGGGCCGCAGTGAGTCTTTTCGGCAGCCGAGCTGCCGGGAGTCTCTCGGTGGCGGTCTGTCAGGAATCTTTGGGTGGAGGTGGAGCGTGAGCGAACCGCGGTCCGCGCCGACGGTCGGGCAGGTCGTCCTCGGTCGGCGCCTGCTGGACCTCCGGGAACGCGCCGGGCTCAAGCGGGAGGAGGCCGCCCGCGTCCTGCGTGTCGCCCCCGCCACCATCCGCCGTATGGAGATGGCCGAGGTCGCGCTCAAAATCCCGTACCTCCAGATGCTCCTTCAGGCCTACGGCGTACCCGGTGAAGAGGCGGACGCCTTCGTGCAGTTGGCCGAGGAGGCCAACAAGCCCGGCTGGTGGCAGCGGTTCCACGACATCCTGCCCACCTGGTTCTCGATGTCCGTCAGCCTGGAAGGCGCGGCGAGCCTCATCCGCTCCTACGAACCGCACTTCGTCCCCGGCCTGTTGCAGACCGAGGAGTACGCGCGCGGGGTGCTGCGGTCCGGCGCCATCGGCCAGACCCGGCCCGAGGACATCGAGCGCCATGTCGCCCTGCGCATGCGGCGCCAGGAGCTGCTCACCCGTAAGGACGCCCCTCGGCTGTGGGTCGTGATGGACGAGACCGCGCTGCGCCGCCCCATCGGCGGCCCGGAGGTGATGCGTGCCCAGATCGACAAGCTGCTCGAGTCCACGAAGCTGCCCAACGTCACGCTGCAGGTCGCGCCCTTCGCGAACGGGCCGCACCCGGGGACGTACGGGCCGTTCGTACTGTTCCGATTTGCCATGCCCGAACTGCCGGACATGGTCTACAGCGAGTACCTGACCGGCGCCGTCTACCTCGACGCGCGCACGGAGGTGGCGACCCACCTCGAGGTCATGGACCGCATGGCGGCGCAGGCCGCTACGGCACATCGCACGAAGGAGATCCTCAGGGATCTCCGCAAGGAGCTGTGAATGGATCGCATCAAGCCGCGCAAACAGGTCTACAACGGCATGCCCGCGCGTGACTTGGGCAGTGAAGGCTGGCACAAGCCGTGGAGCGGTGGCAACGGCGGGAACTGCCTGGAGGCGATGAAACTCGCCGACGGCCGGATCGCCGTGCGCCAGTCCACCGACCCGGACGGTCCGGCGCTGATCTACACCACCGATGAGATGACGGCCTTCATCGAGGGGGCGAAGGCGGGGGAGGCGGACTTCCTGCTGTCCTGACGTGATCGCCTCGTGCCTTGCTCAACTTCCTTATTGTGGTGATGAATTGATCATCCATTGCGGCTTACGAAGTGCCTCATGACCGGGCAGGACCCCATGTCGTCCGTCGAGATCGACACGAGCAGGCCCCATCCCGCGCGGATGTACGACTGGTATCTCGGCGGCAAGGACAACTACCCGGTCGACGAGGCCATGGGCCGGCAGATGCTGGCCCTCGACCCGAGGGTGCCGGTGATGGCGCGGGTCAACCGCGCCTTCATGCACCGGGCCACGCGCTGGCTGGCCGGCCAGGGCGTACGCCAGTTCCTCGACATCGGCACCGGCATCCCGACCGAGCCCAACCTCCACCAGCCGCCCAGGAGACCGTGCCCGACGCGCGGGTCGTCTACTGCGACAACGACCCCATCGTGCTGGCCCACGCGGCGGCCCTGCTGCGCGGCACGGACGAGGGGGTCACCGAGTACCTGCAGGCCGACGTGCGCGAGCCGGACGCCATCATCGAGGGCGCGAAGAAGGTCCTGGACCTCACCCGGCCCGTCGCGCTCTCGCTCATCGCGCTGCTGCACTTCGTCCCCGACGAGGACGGCGCCCACGACCTGGTCCGGCGGCTGCTGGCCGAGGTGCCCTCCGGCAGCTACCTGGTGATGACCCACGCCACGGCCGACTTCACTCCGGAGGAGTCGGCGGCCGCCACCGAGAAGCTCAAGGCCGCCGGGGTCACCCTGGCCCTGCGCTCCCGCGAGGAGTTCACCCGCTTCTTCGACGGCCTCGACCTCGTCGAGCCCGGCGTCGAGGTGCCCCACAAGTGGCACCCCGAGCTGGGGGACCCGGTTCCGGGACAGGACGACGGGGTGATTCCCGGGTACGGGGCGGTGGGCCGCAAGCCGTAGGGCTCCGCCGGGGCTCCCGTACGGGTACGTCGGGCACGTCGGGCACGTCTACGGGTACGGCCACATGCGCCGCGGGGCGTGCACCCGGCGCCGAGGCGACGGCGCCGAGCGGGCGCCGCACCTGCTCTGCTGAGAGGTGCTCATTCCGAGGCGGGATGTCGAGGGACGGCCCGACCGCCCGGTGGCAGCACCCCGCACAGCGCCTCCAGAGCCGCCCCGTAGGCATGCTCGGACGGTGTCGCGTACCCCACGACGAGGCCGTCGCGCGGGGGCATGTCCGTCTCCGGGTGCCGGAACTCGGCGAGCCCGTCGAGGGCGATGCCCTGCCAGGCGGCGGCCTTGACCGCGGACCGCTCCGTGCCGGGCGGCAGCCGCAGCACCGCGTGCAGCCCGGCCGCGACACCGGTGACCTCGATGTGCGGCGCGTGTGCGGCGAGGGCCGCGACGAGCCGGTCCCGGCGGCGCCGGTAGCGCTGCCGCATACGGCGTACGTGACGGTCGTACGCCCCGGAGACGAGGAAGTCGGCGAGGCTCAGCTGGTCGAGGACGCTCGCCCACGCCTCCCGCTCGCCCTTGGCCGCGAGCACCCCGTCGACGTACCGCTCCGGCAGCACCATCCAGCCCAGCCGTACCGCCGGTGACAGACTCTTGCTGACCGAGCCGATGTGGATCACCGCCCGGGGTCGAGCCCCTGGACGGCACCGACGGGCTTGCGGTCGTAGCGGAACTCCCCGTCGTAGTCGTCCTCCAGAACCAGCCCGCCACGCGCGCGTGCCCAGTCGATCACGGCGGCCCGGCGCGACGGGTGCAGGGGGCCGCCCGTCGGGAACTGGTGCGCCGGCGTGAGCAGCACGGCCCGCTCGCGCGCCAGCCGGTCCACCCGCGCGCCGTGCTCGTCCAGGGGCAGCGGTACGGTCCGCACCCCGGCGGCCGCCAGCAGCTCCCGGTGAAAGCCCAGCCCGTACGCCTCGACGGCCAGCGGACCGCGCAGCACTCCCCCTCCGAAGAGCAGCCGCAGGGCGTGCGCGAAACCGGAGGAGATCACGATCCGGCCGGGCTCGGTCCGCACGCCACGCGCGCGTGCCAGGTACTCCGTGAGCGCCTCGCGCAGCTCGGTCCGGCCGGCCGGATCACCGGGGCCGAACACCTCGTTGGGGGCCTGCTGGAGGGCCCGCCGATAGGAGCTGAGCCAGGCCGCACGCGGGAACGCCGACGCGTCGGGGGTGCCCTGGCGCAGGTCGTGCCGTGGCCCACGCGCGCGTGGAGGTGCCTTTTTCGGTACGCGCGCGTGCGGGCGCAGGGGCGTGGCCCGCTCGGCGACCCGGGTGCCCGAGCCCTGGCGGGCGGTGAGCCAGCCCTCCGCGACGAGTTCGGCGTACGCGTCGGCCACCGTGTTGCGGGCGACACCGAGGTCGGCGGCGAGCGAACGGTAGGGCGGCAGCCGGGTGCCGGGAGCGAGCCGCCCGCTGCGCACGGCCTCGCGCAGCGCCCGGATCAGCGCGGCGCGCCGCCCGCCCGGCCCGGACAGCTCCAGATGCAGATCGGCCCCGATCGGCTCGGCGGAATTGACCCATGACTCCGGCATGGAAATGCACCCTACCGTCGGTCTTTCCGGCCCGTAGGTTGAGGGACATGACGACGCAGACAACACAGACGACCCACAGGGCGCACGTGACGCACGAGACCCGGATGCCGGCGTCCGCCTCCGCCCCCGCCCCCGTGGCCGGCAAGACGCGCCTCGACTTCGCCCGGTCCGCCCCGAAGGTCTTCCGCGCTCTCATCTCCTTCGACGCCGCCGCCCGAGAGAACCTCGACCCGGCCCTCGTCGAACTGATCCAGATCCGCGCCTCGCACCTCAACCACTGCGCGTACTGCCTCCACATGCACACGAACGACGCCCGCAAGGCCGGTGAGAGCGAGGACCGGCTGCACATGGTCGCCGTGTGGCGCGAGGCCCGCCACTTCTTCACCGAGAAGGAACAGGCGGCCCTCGCACTGACCGAGGCGGTGACCTTGGTGGCCGACGGCGGCGTCCCGGACGACGTCTACGCACAGGCGGCGGCCCACTTCGACGAGCCGGAACTGGCCCAGGTACTCGCTCTGATCTTCGCGATCAACACGTGGAACCGGGTCGCCCTGTCGACGGCGAAGGTGGCCGGAACCGACGAGCGTTAGCCGCCCGCACCCCGACGTCACAGGCCCCGGCCGGTCAGGCACGCGGTTGTCGGCTGATCGGCCACCCGGCTCCGGGCTGGTCGGCCACACGGCCCCCGGCTGGTCGGCCCACGCAGCCACCGACCGGTCAGCCCACACGGCCCCCGGAGGTCAGCCCACACGGCCCCCGGAAGGTCAGTCACACGGCCATCGGCCGGTCGTACGGCCCGATCGGCGCGGGCAACCGCGAACTCCCCGTGAGGTGACGGTCGACCGCCGCTGCCACGGCCCGTCCCTCCGCGATCGCCCACACGATCAGCGACTGCCCGCGGGCGGCATCCCCCGCCGCGAACACCCCGGGCACGTTCGTGGCGAAGCCCGCGTCCCGCGCGATCGTCCCGCGCGGTTCCAGCTCCAGCCCCAGCTGGTCGATCATCCCGTCCGCCCGGTCCGGCCCGGAGAAGCCGAGGGCGAGCAGTACGAGGTCGGCGGGGAGCGTCCGCCCGGTGCCCGGCACCGGGCGGCGCTGGGCGTCCACCTCTACCAGGTGCAGCGACCGCACGTGCCCGTCCGCGTCACCGGTGAACCGCAGCGTGGACGCCGCGAACAGCCGCGCGTCCGCGTCCGCCTGCGGAGCCGTGCGCAGATCGCGGGCCTCCTCGTGCGCGGCCGACAGCCGGTAGATCCGCATCGGATACGTCGGCCAGGGCTCGGTGTCCTCGTCGCGTTCCGTGCCCGGCTGGGCGTAGATGTCCAGCTGGGTCACCGACGCGGCCCCTTCCCGGACGGCCGTGCCCAGACAGTCGGCACCCGTGTCGCCACCGCCGACGATGACGACGTGCTTCCCGGCGGCGGACAGCGGGGACGTCTCCAGGTCTCCCTCGCACACCCGGTTGGCCAGCGGCAGGTACTCCATCGCCTGGTGGATGCCCGTCAACTCCCGCCCGGGCACGGGTAGTTCACGCCAGGCCGTGGCGCCCGTGGCGATCACCACGGCGTCGTAGCGGGCCCGCAGCTCGGCGGCCCCGACGTCCCGCCCGACCACCGTCGACGTACGGAACTTGGTCCCCTCGGCTCGCATCTGCTCCAGCCGCCGCTCCAGATGGTGCTTCTCCATCTTGAACTCGGGGATGCCGTACCGCATCAGCCCGCCGAGCCGGTCGTCCTTCTCGTACACGGCGACCGTGTGCCCCGCCCGGGTCAGCTGCTGCGCCGCCGCCAGCCCGGTGGGCCCCGAGCCGATCACCGCGACCGTCTTCCCCGACAGCCGGTCCGGCGGGCTCGGCGGCGCGAAGCCCTCCTCCCAGGCCCGGTCGGCGATGGCGCACTCGACGTTCTTGATGGTGACGGCCGGCTGGTTGATGGCCAGCACGCAGCCCGTCTCACACGGTGCCGGGCACAACCGGCCGGTGAACTCCGGGAAGTTGTTGGTGGCGTGCAGCCGGTCCGCCGCCGCCCGCCAGTCCTCCCGGGAGACCAGGTCGTTCCACTCGGGGATCAGGTTGCCCAGCGGGCAGGCGTCGTGGCAGAAGGGGATGCCGCAGTCCATGCAGCGGTCCGCCTGCTTGCTGATGATGGGCAGCAGCGCCCCGGGGACGTACACCTCGTTCCAGTCCCGGATCCGTTCCTCGACGGGCCGGCGCGGCCAGTCCTGGCGAGGCGTGGTCATGAAACCCTTGGGATCGGCCATGGCCGTCTTCCTTGCGTACGCGTGTGGCAGGCCGTGCGTCGTCGGGCGGCACTCTTTCGAACAACTCTTTCGGACACGATACGTGGCCTCGGGGACGTGCGCAGAGCCCCCGGACAGCGCTTTCCCCCAGGTTCCCGCAGGTTCTCCCGGAATCCCCCAGGTTCTGCCACGCCTCGGCCCTGGGCCTACGTCGTGCCCTCGGCCCCGTCGTCCCGTCGTGCCCTCGGCTCACGCCGTGCCCTCGCCCTCGATCAGGTGAGCGCCAGCATGTACGCCACCGCCGCCCCGGCCGAGGCGACCATGCGGACGTGGTTCCACATCGTCCACTCGCGCACGTACGCCGGCCAGTACGCGGCCGCCTCCGCGGTACCCGGGTCCAGCTTGAGCAGCGCGTCGTTGCGCGGCACGTTCGCGACCATGGTGACCCCGAACGTGCCGAACAGGTACAGCGCGCTGCCCACCAACAGCTCCACGGTGCCCTCGTCCGGCCACAGCACGAACGTCACCACGGCGATCACCGCACACAGCACCGCCGAGCCGACGAAGAGGAGCATGAACGCGGGCGTCACGGCGGCCCTGTTGATCGCGTTCATCGCGGCGACGCCCTGCGCGGGCGGCAGCGCGGCGAGTGCCCGCATCACGAAGGCCGAGAACCCGCAGAAGACTCCCGCCACCAGCCCGGTCCCGAGCACGCCCAGCACCGCCAGCACGAAGTACGGTCCCTCGATCATTGAAGCATCAACTCCCGCCCGTCGAGCCGAGATCCTGCCCGGCGCCCGTCCGTCACCACAAGGGAAATCCTGTACGAGCACAAGTGACCATGGCCGAGAGGCGCGCGTGCATGCGCGGGCGTGCAGGAGGGGCGGCGCCCGGCCCGGCGAGCCGTGGTGGGCCGGGGCAGCTGGTGAGGGCTGAGCGCGAGAGGGCCGGGCTCCCTCCCGCCGTCAGCCCGCCTCAGCCTCGCCTCCCGCCGCCCGCCACCCCCTCAGCACCGTCTGCACGGCCGCCGCGATCCGCCGCCGCGCCTCCTGTCGCGGCACGCCGTTCATCAGCAGCCGGTCGTACGGCGTGTCCAGATGCCGTACGGACGCCACGACCGCCGAGGTGACCGCCCCTTCGGTCAGCGCCCGTCCCGCCGCGCTCCGGCCCACCCGCCCGCTGCCCCGCACCGAGGCGTGCGCGGCGATGTCCCGTGCGCGCTCGGCCGGGCACCCGGGAAACAGCCGCCGTAGCTCCGCCGCGAACGCCTCCGCGAACCGCGCGTCCTGAGCCGCCCGCCGCCGCGCGTCCCGTGCCCGCCGCCGACGTCTGGCCTCGGCGTCCGCGAGGCACCGCTGCTCGGCCCGCGCGAGTGCCGCCTCCTCGACCAGGACGCCCTGCCGCTCGTACCGGCTCCTGCGCCGGTTGAACCGCACGACCACCGCCGACAGCCCGCTCTCCTCCCGCGACCTGCGCGTCAGGGCCGTGTCGCCGCGCGGCAGGAACACCAGATGCCCGAGGTCGGCACAGCCCAGGCAGCGCGGCACACCGTCCTCCATGACGAGCAGCGGCAGCGGCCCACGACGGCACACGGAACAGTGCCGCTTCTTGAGGGGCTGGTAGACCAGAAGTCCGTTGCGAGGAGGGGACGTTGTGCGCGGTGCCATACGGGGTTCCTTCCCCTGGCGGGGGCACTGCACTACGTCATTGCCGCCGGAGCGGGGCGCCTCCCGCCCGGTCCCTGACGCATCATGGGCCGTGTGCGACTCGAAGCGATCACCTGGGACCGGCTCGGCGACCGGCTCGCCGAGCGCCTGCTCGACCTGAAGCCGGCCGACGGCAGCCCCTGGCCGCGCATCGCCTTCGACGGCGCCCCGGCCGCCCGCCCGGGCGACCTCGCCGAGCGCGTCTGCGAGGCGCTGCGCACGCGCGGCCGCTCCTCCCTCGTCGTGGGCACGGAGGGCTTCCTGCGCCCCGCCTCGCTCCGCCTGGAGTACGGCCGCCGTGACGTGGAGTCCTACTACAGCGGCTGGTACGACACCGGCGCCCTGTGGCGCGAGGTGTTCGGCCCCCTCGAACCCGGCGGTGACGGGCGTGTCCTGCCCGACCTGTGGGATCCGGCCACCGACCGCGCCACCCGCAGCCCCTACGTCCAACTCCCGCCCGGCGCCGTGCTGTTGCTGCACGGTCCCTTCCTCCTTCGGCACTGGTTCCCCTTCGACCTGAGCGTCCACGTCCTCCTTTCACCGGGCGCCCTGCGCCGCCGTACCCCCGAGGCCGAGCACTGGACCCTGCCCGCCTTCGAGCGCTACGACCAGGAGACCGACCCGGCCGGCACGGCCGACGTCCTGGTGCGGGCCGACGATCCCCGCCATCCGGCGTGGAACGGTTGAGTCGTCGTCCGCTTGGCGAGGCGGCAACCCCAAACCCCTTTCCATGTGCGTGCATATAATTATGCTGTGGCCATGACGACTTCCTCCGTCTCCTTCGACGACTCGGTCCGTGCCCTCCTCGACGGCAAGAACTTCGCCGGCGTGGCCACCCTCGGCCCCGACGGCGCCCCGCAGAACTCGGTGGTGTGGATCAAGCGCGAGGGCGACACCGTGCTCTTCTCCTCCACCGACGGACGGCAGAAGGTGCGCAACCTTCGCCGCGACCCCCGCATCAGCCTGTCGGTCTTCGACCTCGCCAACCCCTACACCTCGGTCGAGATCCGCGGCACCGCCGAGATCCTCCCGGACGAGGGCAAGCGCCTCCCGCACGAGCTCTCGCACAAGTACCTCGGCATCGACCCGCCCGCGGAGAAGGAGGGCGAGGTCCGCGTGATCATCCGCGTCCTACCGCGCAAGATCGTGGGCTTCTCGGCCTGAGCGCCTCGGCTTCGAAGGCCCCTCTGTCCGAGCACCCGCTCCGGGTGCGTGTGCCGGGCGGCGCGGTGAGAATGAAGGGCGCCGGGACTCGTGGTGCGTCCCGCGCCGCGCCGGCCCGTCGGCACCGGGAGGTACCGCATGACCACCGCCCGAGACATCATGCACCGCGGCGCCCAGTGGATCCCCGCCCACCAGACCCTCGACCGCGCCGCCCAGCTGATGCGCGAACTGGGCGTCGGCGCCCTGCCCATCAGTGACGCGGACGAACGGCTCTGCGGCATCCTCACCGACCGCGACATCGTCGTCGGCTGCGTCGCCATGGGCCGCGACCCGGCCGAGGTCACCGCGGGTGAGATGGCACAGGGCACACCGCGCTGGATCGACGCGGACGCCGATGTCAGCGAGGTGCTCCACGAGATGCAGGCGCACCAGATCCGCAGGCTCCCCGTCATCGAGAACAAGCGCCTGGTCGGCATGATCAGCGAGTCCGATCTGGCCCGGCACCTGAGCGAGGACCAGATCGCCCACTGGGCCGAGAGCGTCTACGCCAGGACCTCGCCTCACTGACCCACTGACCGACTGACCCCACCCCGCTCGGCACGCCCCCGCGGATGGACGGCCGGGCGTCAGAGCCAGCCGTTGCGCCGGAAGCCCCGGTACAGCGCCAGACAGGCGACGGATATCACGCCGATGACCATGCCGTAGCCGTACCGCCAGTGCAGCTCCGGCATGTGGTCGAAGTTCATGCCGTACATCCCGCACACCATCGTCGGCACGGCCACGATCGCGGCCCAGGCCGTGATCTTCCGCATGTCCTCGTTCTGCGCGACCGTGACCTGCGCGAGGTGCGCCTGCAGGATCGAGTTGAGCAGTTCGTCGAAGGCGGCGATCTGCTCCTTGGCCCGCAGCAGATGGTCCGAGACGTCGCGGAAGTAGGCCTGTATCTCGGGGTCGACCACCCGTATCGGCCGGGTGGCGAGGTCCTCGAGCGGGCGGCTGAGCGGCACCACGGCCCGCTTCAGTTCGAGCAGTTCGCGCTTGAGCTGGTAGATGCGCCCCGGATCGGCCCGCGCGCCGTTCTCCGCGAACACATCCGTCTCGACCTGGTCGATGTCGGCCTGTACCGCGTCCGTGACGTTCAGATAGTCGTCGACCACGAGGTCCGCGATCGCGTGCAGCACCGCGGCCGGTCCCTTGGCGAGTTGCTGGGGGTCGGACTCCAGCTCCTCGCGCAACGGACCCAGTGAGCCGTGCCGTCCGTGCCGCACCGTGATCACGAAGTCCTGGCCGACGAACACCATGATCTCGCCGGTGTTCACCACCTCGCTGGTGGCCGTCAGCTCCTCGTGCTCGACGTAGCAGACCGTCTTGAACACCGCGAAGAGCGTCTCGCCGTACCGCTCCAGCTTGGGGCGCTGGTGGGCCTCGACGGCGTCCTCCACCGCCAGCGGATGCAGGTCGAAGAGCTCGGCGATGCCCGCGAACTCCTGGTCGGTCGGCTCGTGCAGGCCGAGCCAGACGAAACCGTCACCGCTCTTGCGTATCCGCTCCACCGCGTCGACCAGATCGTCGCGCGCCGCGGCCCGGACGCCGTCCCGGTACGTCACGCAGTTCACCACCGAGGAGCCCAGCGGGGACCGGGCCGGGTGACTCAGATCGACGCGCTGGCGCCGCTGGGCCAGCCGAGCCACCTTGCGGAGGCCGCCGACCCTGCCAAGGCCCGTGACCTTCCGCAGGTTCCCTGCCATGGACATATGGATCTCCTCGCCCGTGCTGGTGCGCCCTGGCGCGCCAGTCTGCCAGGCCGACGTGAGCTGCGGGTAAGCCTGTGGAAACGGCAAGTTCCGCTTTGTTCCCGCCTGTGGACAACGCCCCGGCCGCGCCCCGGCCGCCCGAAGACTTCGACGCTGCCGGTGGCCGTACGTTTCGTCATACCGGAGCGTCGACCACTTCTCACACCGGAGCGTCGACCACTCTGGACAAGTAGGACAAATGGGATGATCGACCCATGATGCGAAGCGACGGATACCTCCTCGACGACCGGCAGACCGAGACGGCGGAGCGCTGCAACGCTTTCGCCGCCCTCTTCGATCCCACGACGTTCCGGTATCTCGAAGCCCTCGGCATCGGCCCCGGCTGGCGCTGCTGGGAGGTCGGTGCCGGGGGCACTTCCGTGGTGTCCTGGCTGGCCAAGAAGGTCGGCCCGACCGGACGGGTCCTCGCGACCGGCGCCGACGTCGCGAAGCTCGCACCGGTCGCCCGCCCGCCGGTCGAGGTACGCGTGCACGACATCGGCACGGAGGAACCGCCGAAGGAGGCCTTCGACCTGGTGCACGCCCGACTCGTCCTCGCCCATGCGCCGGACCTGGAACGGGCGTTGCGGTCCATGGTCAGGGCCCTGCGCTCCGGCGGACGTCTCCTCGTCGAAGACACGGACCCCGCCCTGCAGCCCCTGCTCTGCCCCGACGAGTACGGCCCCGAGCAGCAGCTCGCGAACCGGCTGCGGCACGGCGTGAGCAAGCTGCTCGCCGACCACGGGGCGGACCTCGCCCAGGGCCGCAGACTCCCGCGTCTGCTGAGGGAGGCCGGTCTGAGCCGCGTCCACGCCGACGCCTACTTCCCGATCGCCTCGCCGGCCTGCGACGCCCTGGAGTCCGCGACGATCCGTCAGTTCCGCGACCGTCTCGTCACCGCGGGCCTCGCCACGGAGCAGGACATCGACCGCCACCTCGCGAACGTCGCTTCCGGCACGATGGACCTGGCGAGGGCACCGATGATCTCGGCCTGGGGACGCAAGGCGTAGGCGGGCCGGGTACGTTGCCGCATGGGTGCCAGGATGGAGACAGGGGAGACCGGGGGGTGCTTCGTTCCGTGGCCGCTTCAGTCCGGCACCGGCGGCCGACCGCCCACCCGCTCCACCGCCAGCGCCCCCGCTCTGCACCCCTGCGCCGCCGCCTCCTCCGGCTCGGCCCCCGCGAGCAGGGCGGCGAGGAATGCGCCCGTGAAGGCATCCCCGGCGCCCGTGGTGTCCCGGGGCACGGCTGGAACGGCCGCAACGCGGGCGCGCACGACGCCGGACCGGGCGACCAGCGCACCCTGCTCGCCCTGCTTGGCGACCACGAGCGGGATGTGCCGACTCAGCTTGGCCGCCGCGTCCGCCGCATCGGGCAGCCCCGTGAGCAGACACGCCTCGTCACGGCTGGGCAGCAGGACGTCCACGCCCTCGACGAGCGCCAGGAAGCGATCGACGCCCAGCTCCACCAGGAAGCCGACCGACGCCGGATCCAGGCTCACGGGAACGCCACGCGCGCGTGCCGCTGCCAGGGCTACGGCCACCAGGGCACGGCTCGGCGCGGAGAACAGCAGGTAGCCCGACAGATGCAGCCGGGCCACTCCGTCGAGCAGCGCGTCCGACCAGTCGGCGGGATCGAGCCGCAGCGACGCGCCGCTGTCGGTGAGGAACGTCCGCTCCGCCGCGGCACCGGCGTCGACGAGGCAGATCACCGTCCCGGTCGGCGCCTTCTCGTCGACGACAAGAAGGGGCCGCACTCCGCAGGAGGCCAGCTCCCGCTCGTGCCAGGCTGCCGCGTCCGTGCCCACCCGCCCGAGCAGCCGCACCTCCCCAGCGCCCCAACAGGCCGCCCAGCAGGCCACGTTGGCGCCGGCCCCGCCCGGCAGCGTCCGGATGACGGCAGCCGTGTCCGTCCCCGCGGCGAGAGGCCCGCGATGCCGCGCGACGACGTCCGTGACCACATCACCGACGACCAGGAGGGCGCCGGTCCGCGCAGCTGACCGGGCTGTCCCGGTCACTTCCCGGCCCAGGCCGTCGCGATCCGCGCCGCCAGGCGTACGTTGCCGCGCACCGCCGCCAGGTTGGCGCTCAGGGACGCGCCGTCGGTGTGCCGCACCAGGTGGTCGAGCAGGAACGGTGTGACCGCCTGGCCGGTGACCCCTTCAGCCCCGCACGCGTGCAGCGCGTCGGCGAGCACGCGCGCGTGCAGCTCGGGATCGAGCTGCTCCTCCTCGGGGACGGGGTTGGCGACGATCAGCGCCGACTCCGGCCCGCCGAGCGCGTCCTGGGCCCGCATGACGTCCGCCACCTGCTCCGGCGTGTCCAGCGTCCAGTCCACGGGGTGCCCCGAGTCGGACAGGTAGAAGCCGGGAAAGCGGTCCGTGCCGTACCCGGCGACCGCGACCCCCAGCGTCTCCAGCCGCTGCAGCGTCGCCGGTACGTCCAGGATCGACTTCACGCCCGCGCACACCACCGTGATCCGCGTCCGGGCCAGCAGACCCAGGTCCGCCGACTCGTCCTGCGTCGCCGTCCACTCCCGGTGCACTCCGCCGAGCCCACCGGTCGCGAACACCCGGACGCCCGCCAGCGCCGCCAGCAGGGCGGTCGCCGACACCGTGGTCGCCCCGCTCGCCCCGGAGGCCACCGCGAGCGGCAGATCACGATGCCCCAGCTTGCGGATCCCGTCCTCGTTCGCGACCCGCTCCACCTGCTGCTTGTCCAGGCCGACATGGGGCCGCCCGTCCAGCACGGCGATTGTCGCGGGCACGGCCCCCTCCTGCCGTACGGCCGCCTCCAGCTCCAGTGCCACCTGGAGATTGCGCGGGCGCGGCAGCCCGTGCGCGATGATCGTGGACTCCAGGGCCACCACCGGCCGACGCGCGTCAACCGCCTCCCGCACCTCATCCGACACCACCAGCACCACGCGCCTGCCTCCTGTCTGTCGGTCTTCCCTCAATCTCTGGCGGGCCGCGCGCCGGGTCAAACCCTTGCGGGCCGTCGCGGACATCACCAGCCTGGAACACATGACCGACAACACGCCACGTCTCGACCACGTGGTCCTCTGGGTACGCGATCCGGTCGCCTCCGCCGACTTCTACGAGAAGGCGGTCGGCCTGGAGGCGATCAGGCTCACCGAATTCGCCGCGGGCGACGTGCCGTTCCCCTCCGTACGCGTCAACGAGGAGACGATCCTCGACCTCATGCCGCTGACCATGGCGGAACGCATGACCATGCTGCCCGGCGCCGCCGACAGCGCGGGACACCCCGTCAACCACGTCTGCCTGTCCCTGCCCGGCGGCGACTTCGACACCCTCCTCAGCCGTCTCCAGGAGCGCTCCATACCGGTCTCCGACCTGTCGTACGACTCCTTCGGAGCCCGCGGCAAGGCCAAGCGCAGCTTCTACTTCCGCGACCCCGACGGCAACGTCTTCGAGGCACGCCACTACGACTGACACGACCGGGGGGACGGGGACGGGGCGCCCGCCCTGCGCGCTTGGTCCCCCGACCCCCGCTTCCGCCCCCGGACCCTCAGGCTCCGGTCCCCGGGCCCTCAGAACAGCGGCTCGGGCAGGACCCCCTCCAGGGCCAGCAGCTTCCGCTTGGTCTCCAGGCCGCCCCCGAACCCGCCGATGCCGCCGCCGCTCTCGACGACCCGGTGGCAGGGCACCACCACCGGCAGCGGATTCGAGCCCATCGCCATGCCCACGGCCTGGGCGGCACCGGGCTGGCCGACCCGCCCGGCCAGGTCGCCGTAACCGACGACCGTGCCGTACGGGACGCCGGACGCCAGCTCGCGCAGGACCTCCCGGTGGAAGCCCGAGATCAGCGACCAGTCCAGCGGCACGTCGAAGTCCCGCCGCTCACCGGCGAAGTACGCCTCGACCTGACGTATCGCCTCCGACAGCAAGGGGGAGCCGGGCGCCTCGACGGGCTCGGTGCCCAGCCGGGACGCGAGCCGGTCGAGGGCCTTGTCGCGCACCGTCTCCGTGGCATGGAACACCACGTTGACCAGGCCGTCTCGGGTCGCGGCCAGGAGCAGCGGACCGATGCCGGTGCCGACGACGGTCCACACGACCTGCTGCTCGTACTGCCCATGGCTGTTCATGCGACCCACCGTACGACCCGCCACTGACAACGCCCCGGGCGGCGAGCCCGGCCCGCGTCCCGAGCCCGGCGAGAGGGGTCAGCCGCGCACCGCGTCCCGCACCACGTCCGGCTTGTTGGTGATGATGCCGTCGACGCCGTACCCGGCGACCCGCTGGGCGGTGGCAGCGTCGTCGACGGTCCAGGTGAAGACCTCCAGCGGCCTGCCGTGCGCTCCCGTGAACGTCCGGACGGCCAAGACGTAGCCCAGGGACAGGGAGCGGTGGGAGGGATTGATCTGGTCGGTGAAGGACGCGTACGCGGGCAGGTCCGACACGGACGGCGTACCGAGGAAGCCGGTCTTGACGCCGGGCTTGAGCGCGTGGACGGTGCGGATGCTGTCCGCGCTGAAGCTCTGCACGATCAAGCGGTTCGCCAGATGCCGCCGGTCGAGCCAGCCCTCGTTGCTGAGGACCTTGAGCGTCTGCCGCTCGATGCCGGGGTACAGGCCCGGGTTCTTGATCTCCAGCAGAAGCTTCTGGTGGTGGCGCTCGACGCGGTGCACGAACTGCTCCAGCGTCGGCACGCGCGCGCCCGAATAGGCCGGGCCGAACCAGCTGCCCGCGTCGAGGCGGGCGATCTCGGCGGCGGTGAAGTCCTTCACCTTCCACGGCGCCCGGTCGGGGAAGACCTCCTCGACGTTCGTCGTGCGCCGCAGGCTGTCGTCGTGGAGGACGACCAGTTCGCCGTCCCTGGTGCGCTGGACGTCGTTCTCCACCCAGCGGATGCCCAGCTCAGCCGCTTTGTCGACGGCCGCCAGCGTGTTCTCCGGCGCGTACGCGGCGGCGCCCCGGTGAGCGATGACCAAGGGCCACGCGCCGCTGTCGACGGCCCGGGCGGAAGAGGTGGGGAACAGGAGGGCGGCGGTCCCCAGGAGCGCGGTGGTGGAGGCAGCGACAGCGCGCGCGTGCATGCGTACTCCTCGCGACGAGCTCGGAAGGTCACGGACAGCTCAACTGTGACAGCAGAGGGTCAACAGCAGGGGAGTACACGATGGCCACAGATTGAATGGAGTCGCCCAACCCCGGTCACCGGTGCCGCACAACTGGGGCAAGGCCGTGTTTCTTTGCCGGAAAGTCGTTCGACCATTCCGGTGGGGGTCATACTCTCTGCGTCAACCCTGACCGCTCGTGCCTGACCGCTCGTGCGGTCCTGGGAGGGGGCGCACATCAGGAATTCGGGGATGTAAAGGGCGGGAAAGGCAGCCGCGCATGCAGGGCACGGTCGACGGATTCAGCTATGGCCTGGTCACACCGCTGGTGGCCTATCTCATGGCCTGCCTCGGAGGTGCCCTGGGCCTGCGCTGCACCACCAGATCCATGCTCGTCGCCCAGTCCTGGCGCCCCGGCTGGCTCGTCCTCGGCTCGACGGCCATCGGGTCCGGCATCTGGACCATGCACTTCATCGCGATGATGGGCTTCACCGTCAAGGAGACGCCGATCCACTACGACAGGCCGATGACCTTCGCGAGCCTGGCCGTCGCCATCGTCATGGTGGGCATCGGGATCTTCATCGTCGGCTACAAGGGCGCGCGCGGCACGGCCCTGTTCACCGGAGGCACCATCACCGGCCTGGGCATCGCCTCGATGCACTACCTGGGCATGGCCAGCATGCGCCTGGACGGAGAGCTGCAGTACAACACGGTCACCGTGGCCGCGTCCGTCGTCATCGCCATGGCCGCCGCCACCGCCGCACTGTGGGCGGCCGGACAGGTCAGGGGCTTTATGTGGAGCGTCGGCGCGAGCCTCGTCATGGGACTCGCCGTCAGCGGCATGCACTACACCGGCATGGCGGCCCTGAGCGTCCACCTCCACGGCACCGCCGACCCCTCCTCGGGAGACTCGCCCGCGGCCCTGCTGGCGCCCATGATGATCGGCCCGCTGGCCTTCCTCCTCCTCGCCGGCGTCGTGGTGATGTTCGACCCGCTGATGGTCATGGGAAAGCCCGCCGTGCTGCCCGCCGAGCAGAAGCCGGGCATACCCGCCCACACGGCCGTCCACCACCACTCCTCGTACCGTCTCCAGTTCCGCCCCCGCCGCCCCCAGGAACACCGCTCCCGCACCCCGCAGAACCGCTGATCCGGGCCGGTTGTCAGTGCGGGGTCGTACGGTGGATTCCATGCGGCCCGTTTCCCACATCGAACGCACGGTGGCGCCTTTCGAGGTCGTCAGCCCCTACCAGCCGAGCGGCGACCAGCCGGCGGCCATCGCCGAGCTGGCCAAGCGCATCCGGGCAGGTGAGAAGGACGTCGTCCTGCTCGGCGCGACCGGCACCGGCAAGTCCGCCACCACCGCGTGGATGATCGAGCAGCTCCAGCGCCCCACGCTGGTGATGGCGCCGAACAAGACGCTGGCCGCGCAGCTGGCCAACGAGTTCCGCGAGCTGCTCCCGAACAACGCGGTCGAGTACTTCGTCTCGTACTACGACTACTACCAGCCCGAGGCGTACGTCCCGCAGTCGGACACCTACATCGAGAAGGACTCCTCGATCAACGAGGAGGTCGAGCGCCTGCGCCACTCCGCGACCAACTCGCTGCTCACCCGCCGCGACGTCGTCGTGGTCGCCTCCGTCTCCTGCATCTACGGCCTCGGCACCCCGCAGGAGTACGTGGACCGCATGGTCACCCTCCGGGTCGGCGACGAGATCGACCGGGACGAGCTGCTGCGCCGCTTCGTGGACATCCAGTACACGCGCAACGACATGGCGTTCACCCGCGGCACCTTCCGCGTCCGCGGCGACACCATCGAGATCTTCCCGGTCTACGAGGAGCTCGCCGTCCGCATCGAGATGTTCGGCGACGAGATCGAGGCCCTGTCCACGCTCCACCCGCTCACCGGCGAGATCCTCAGCGACGACCAGCAGCTGTACGTCTTCCCGGCCTCCCACTACATCGCCGGCCCCGAGCGCATGGAGCGGGCGATCAACGGAATCGAGAAGGAGCTGGAGGAGCGCCTGGCCGAGCTGGAGAAGCAGGGCAAGCTCCTGGAGGCCCAGCGCCTGCGGATGCGCACGACGTACGACATCGAGATGCTCCGCCAGATCGGCACCTGCTCCGGCGTCGAGAACTACTCGATGCACTTCGACGACCGCCCGCCGGGCTCCCCGCCGAACACGCTGCTGGACTACTTCCCGGACGACTTCCTGCTGGTCATCGACGAGTCGCACGTCACCGTGCCGCAGATCGGCGCCATGTACGAGGGCGACGCCTCCCGCAAGCGCACCCTCGTCGAGCACGGCTTCCGGCTGCCCTCCGCCCTCGACAACCGGCCGCTGAAGTGGGAGGAGTTCCAGGAGCGCATCGGGCAGACGGTCTACCTGTCGGCGACCCCGGGCCCGTACGAGCTGTCCCGCTCGGACGGTGTCGTCGAGCAGATCATCCGCCCCACCGGCCTCGTCGACCCGGAAGTCGTCGTCAAGCCCACCGAGGGACAGATCGACGACCTGGTGCACGAGATCCGCAAGCGCACCGAGAAGGACGAACGCGTCCTGGTCACCACGCTCACCAAGAAGATGGCCGAGGACCTCACCGACTACTTCCTGGAACTCGGCATCCAGGTGCGCTACCTGCACAGCGACGTCGACACCCTGCGCCGCGTCGAACTGCTGCGTGAGCTGCGCTCCGGCGAGTTCGACGTCCTGGTCGGCATCAACCTCCTCAGGGAGGGCCTCGACCTGCCCGAGGTGTCCCTGGTGGCGATCCTCGACGCCGACAAGGAGGGCTTCCTGCGCTCCGGCACCTCCCTGATCCAGACCATCGGCCGCGCGGCGCGCAACGTCTCCGGCCAGGTCCACATGTACGCCGACAAGATCACCCCGGCGATGGAGAAGGCCATCGAGGAGACCAACCGCCGCCGGGAGAAGCAGGTCGCGTACAACAAGGAACGGGGTATCGACCCGCAGCCGCTGCGCAAGAAGATCAACGACATCGTCGCGCAGATCGCCCGTGAGGACATCGACACCGAGCAGCTGCTCGGCTCGGGCTACCGCAAGGCGAAGAAGGACGGCGGCGGGACCAAGGCCCCCGTGCCCTCCCTCGGCGGCAAGGCGGCAGGGGGCGCCAAGTCGGCCAAGTCCGCCAAGGGCAAGGCCAAGGCCAAGGAGACGGTGCCGACCGACCGGCCCGCGGCCGAACTCGCCGAGCAGATCGAGGAGCTCACCGCCCGCATGCGGGCCGCCGCCGCGGACCTCCAGTTCGAGATCGCGGCCCGGCTGCGCGACGAGGTCGCCGAGATGAAGAAGGAACTGCGGCAGATGCAGGAGGCGGGCCTGTCCTGACGGGCCCCGCGCGAGGCGCCGGTCCCCACCAGGGAACCGGCGCCTTCGAAGGCCCCACGAGCCCCGCGTCCATACGCACTGTGTTGCAAGACCGACACAAAGTGCGGACCTGGGTACGGCACTGTCAGTGCCCCTGCGTAGGGTTCTGGTCAACCGCGGCTTCGCGGCAACAGGGGACGTCCGAGAGGGGTATCAGCGCGTGACCGTCAACATGACCAAGGGTCAGGCCATCAGTCTGCAGAAGAGCGACGGCGGCACCCTGACCGCGGTGCGCATGGGTCTCGGCTGGCAGGCGGCTCCCCGACGCGGCCTGTTCGGCTCGCGCACGAGGGAGATCGACCTGGACGCATCCGCCGTCCTCTTCGCCGACAAGCAGCCGGTCGACGTCGTCTTCTTCCGCCACCTGGTGAGCGACGACGGCTCCGTGCGCCACACCGGTGACAACCTCGTCGGCGGTGTCGGCCAGGGCGGCGACGACGAGGCGATCCTCGTCGACCTGCAGCGCGTCCCGGTCCACATCGACCAGATCGTCTTCACCGTGAACTCCTTCACGGGCCAGACGTTCCAGGAGGTACAGAACGCGTTCTGCCGCCTGGTCGACGAGACCAACGGCCAGGAGCTGGCCCGCTACACGCTGGCCGGCGGCGGCCAGTACACGGCCCAGATCATGGCGAAGGTGCACCGCAACGGCCCGGGCTGGACGATGACGGCCCTCGGCACGCCGGCCAACGGCCGCACCTTCCAGGACCTGATGCCGTCCATCCTGCCGCTCCTCTGAGAGCGCCGGGGGCGACCGGCCCGGGCGGGCCGGCGCGCGGCACACGACACATCACGAGCGACACAGGGGGACGAAGGCGATGACGGCCGAGCTGGTGCGGGGACAGAACCACCCGCTCTCCCAGTCCCGTCTCGAGATCCGGATCTCGGCCGGCACGCCGATCGTGGCCGCGGCCACGCTCAGCGACGTCGACGGCAAGGTCCACGGCGTCGAGTGGGTGGCCCACCCGGGCACCCCCACCCTCCCGGGCCTCGAAGTGTCCCGGCAGGCGGCCGCCGACCATCGCCTCGCGGTGGACCTGGACGCCATGCCGGAGGCCGTGCACCGCCTCAACGTCCTGCTCGCCCTGCCCGCGGACGGAACGGGCCCCGTGCGCTTCAGTGCCGTGGCCGCCCCCTTCGTCGCCGTCGCCGGCCTCGACGGCAGCGAGGTCGCCAGCTACACCATCACCGGCCTGGACGCCGAGTCGGCCGTCGTCGCCCTGGAGCTCTACCGCCGGCAGGACGCCTGGAAGGTGCGTGCCGTCGGCCAGGGCTACGCCGGCGGTCTCGCCGAGCTCCTCACCGACCAGGGACTGCCCGAGGCCCAGCAGCTCGCGGGCAGCATCAACGAGGCGGTGGCCCGGGGCCTGGCCCGCTCGGTGCAGGGACCCCCGCCGCGCCCGGCGGACGGCGACCGCTCCCGGCAGGCGGCCGCCCCGGCACTCGGCCCGGACCAGGGCGGCACCGCACCGCAGGCGACCCCCGGACCCGTGCCTCCGGTCTCCCCGTACGGCTCGCAGAGTCCGTACGGGGGTCAGACCCCCGGCGGGCCGCAGCAGCCCGCTCCGCAGCCGCCGTATCCGAGCGGACCCGGTTCGGCGGACCGGTCCGCGCCCACCACCGGCGGCCCGATCGACTACAGCCACCCGCGCCGCCAGAACGCCGCCCCGCCACCGCCCCCGCCGACCGCGCCGCCGGCCGCCCCCGGGCAGCCCGCCCGGCCCGTCGCGGGTGATGCGACCGGCTGGTCCATGGAGGAGCGGCTCTACAACCAGGTGTGGGGCATGTTCGAGGACCTGGCCCGCACCACCGCCGCCTACCGCAGCGCCGTCGACTTCGCCGAGTCCCGCATGGACAAGGAACTCGAACAGGTCCTGTCCGACCCGCGCAGCAGGATCGGCGGGCAGGGCGACGCCGCGCGCGAGGCGGCCCGCGCCAAGCACGCCCAGCTGGTCGCCCAGGCCAGGGAGGCCCTCGACCGGGACCTCGCCCAGCTCACCGCGGAGGCAGAGGTCGTCGAGCCCGCCCTGCCGCCGGCGTACGCGAGCTGGGACAACCCTGTCTGGCACGGCTACCGCGTCCCGATGGAGATACCCATGGCCCTGCGCCTGGGCGACCTCCATCTGCCCGAGGCCGCCGAGGTGCGGATCCCGATGCTGATCAGGCTGCCGCTGGAGCGCGGCCTGTGGATCGACAGCGGACGGGCCGGATCGCTCGACGGGTCGTTCGCCGACTCCCACGAGCTGCGCCGCCTGGCGATGGAGACGGCGGTCGCCCACGCGGCCCGGCTGCTCGCGGTCTACCCGGCGGGCGAGTTCACCGTGCACGTCATCGACCCGGCCGGTTCGGCGGCGCAGCCGCTGGCACCGCTGGTGCAGACCGGAGCGCTCGCCGCGCCGCCCGCCCTAGGCGCGGCCGGGGTGGCGGACGTGCTGGCCCGGCTCACCCAGCGGGTCGACCTGGTGCAGATGGCGCTGCGCGGGGGTGCGGCCGACGCGCTGCCGCCCGGCTTCGACACCTCCCAGCACCTGCTGATCGTCAACGACTTCCCGCACGGCTTCGACGACCGGGCCGTGAACCAGCTGCGCTACCTCGCGGACGAGGGCCCGGACGCCGGTGTCCACCTGATGATGGTCGCCGACCGCGAGGAGTCCTCGGCCTACGGACCGTTGCTCGACCCGCTGTGGCGTTCGCTGCTGCGCCTGACTCCCGTGCCCGACGACCATCTCGCCGACCCGTGGGTGGGGCACGCCTGGACGTACGAGCCCTCGCACGTACCGGCCGGCAGCCAGATCCTCCAGCGGGTGCTCACCCAGGTCGCCGCGGCCCGCCGAGCCTGGAACCGGTGACCGCCCGGCCCTTCACCAAGCCCACGCAAAGTCGTCTGACCAGGTGTTTTGATCCTTCCTTTGCCAAGCTCTTTACCTTTCCTTGGTGATTGGGGTACTGTTCTTCGCACGGAGGGGAGTACTCCCTGTCTGTGCGGCGTACCCGTCAATACGGATCTGGCCAGATCCCGGGGCGTCGGCCCGTGGGTTCCGGGCGCGTTGCGCGCGCCGGATGCCCGGGGTGGAAGAGACCTCCGGCAGCGAAGTCGCTGACACGTTCCGTTGACGACTGCCGGAGGCGCAGTGGATGTTTCCCTGACCCTGTGGGTCCTGACCGTTGTGGGCCTCATCGCCCTGATCACGGTCGACTTCTTCATCGGCCGCAAGCCGCACGACGTATCGATCAAGGAAGCCGGGACCTGGACGGTCGTCTGGATCGTCCTGGCCGCGCTCTTCGGGCTCGGGCTGCTCGTCTTCGGCGGCGGCCAGCCCGCCGGTGAGTTCTTCGCCGGCTACATCACCGAGAAGTCGCTGAGCGTCGACAACCTCTTCGTCTTCGTCCTGATCATGGCGAAGTTCGCGGTTCCGTCGCAGTACCAGCAGCGGGTGCTCCTGATAGGTGTCCTCATAGCCCTGGTCCTGCGGGCCGTCTTCATCGCCGCGGGTGCCGCGATCATCGCCAGCTTCTCGTGGGTGTTCTACCTCTTCGGCGCCTTCCTGATCTGGACCGCCTGGAAGCTCGTCCAGGAGGCCCGGGCCGAGGAGCAGGACGAGGAGTACGAGGAGAACAAGCTGCTCAAGGCCGCCGAGCGCAGGTTCGGTGTCGCCGACCGCTACCACGGCACCAAGCTGTGGATCGAGCAGAACGGCAAGCGGGTCATGACGCCCATGCTGGTCGTGATGCTCGCGATCGGTACCACGGACGTGCTCTTCGCGCTCGACTCGATCCCCGCGATCTTCGGTCTGACGCAGGACCCGTACATCGTGTTCACCGCGAACGCGTTCGCCCTGATGGGCCTGCGCCAGCTGTACTTCCTCATCGGCGGCCTGCTGAAGAAGCTGGTCCACCTCAGCTACGGCCTGTCGATCATCCTGGGCTTCATCGGCGTGAAGCTGGTCCTGCACGCGCTGCACGAGTCCGGGGTCCACGTCCCCGAGATCAGCATCCCGGTCTCGCTCGGCGTGATCTGCTCGGTCCTGATCGTCACCACGATCACCAGCCTGCGGGCCTCCAAGAAGCAGGCGGCGGCCGAGGCGGCGCAGGAGCCTGGCGAAGGCGCTCCGAAGGACAGCGTCGACGTCTGACGGCGTCACACGTAGGAGCACGTAGGAACCACCACCACCGGGAGCGGTGCGCGGCGAATCGCCGACCACCGCTCCCGGTGTTTGCTTGTGTCCGAGCGCGTGCCCCGGCCGGGGGCGCCCCCGCCGGACCGCCTCACCGCATGCGCCGGAAGGACCTCGGCAACAACCCCAGCCGCTCCCGAGCCGGCCATCAATCCCTGGGCGCACCGCCCGCCCTCACCCGGACGCCGGTTCCTGGGCGCACCGCCCGCCCTCACCCGGACGCCGGTTCCGCCGCCACCACCGGCACCGGGCGGGTCTCCGCAGCAGCGCGTAGCACCCCAGGCTGAACAGCGCGATCCCCGTCAGATACGCGCCACCCCCCACGGCACCCGGCCGCCCTGCTCGGCGAGCGCCGTCGCCGCGATCGGGGTGAGCGCGCCGCCGAGGACCCCGCCGAGGTTGTAGCCGACGGCGGCACCCGTGCAGCGCACCCGCGGCTCGTACAGCCCAGCATCACGCCATTGGCGAGCATGAACCCCAGCGCGGGCCCGACCTGCGGGAAGCTCGACCACAGCCCGCGCCGGTCGGCGGGCGCGTGCTCCGTGGTCAGCAGCACGGCCCCGCCCCACTCTCCGCCCAGCCCCAGCCCCAGCCCCTGCAGGAAACGCAGGACCAGCAGCAGCACGGGCGCGACCACGCCGATCGTGTCGTACGTCGGCACGCAGCCGACCGCGACGGTCGAGGCGCCGGTCAGCAGCAGCGAGGTGACGAGGACCGGCCGCCGCCCGTGCCGGTCGCCGATGTGGCCGAACAGCACCGACCCCAGCGGCCGGGCGACGAAGCCCATGCCGAACGTCGCGATGGCGGCCAGCGTCCCCGCCACCGGCGAGAACGTCGGGAAGAACAGGGGCCCCAGGACCAGCGCCGCCGCGGTTCCGTAGACGAAGAAGTCGTAGAAACTCGATGGCCGTCCCGGCCAGCGAGGCAGTCGCGAGCCGCAGCATGGAGGGTGGCCTTACGGTGCGTACGTCGTGCATGCCGCGTCAACTACCCACCGTGATCACGGGTTACGGGGGCGCGCGGGGGCTCGGGGCTTCCTCAGCGCGTGCGGTGATGCGCCGGGCCGGGCAGTGCCCGATGGCCTGCCGAGCGCGCGTGATAAACCGGGTCCGAGCAGCGGTCCCCGGTGGACCGCCCGACCCCGAACGGACCGGAGGAACCGTGCCCCGCACCCTGGCCAACGCCCCGATCATGATCCTCAACGGCCCCAACCTGAACCTGCTCGGCCAGCGCCAGCCGGAGATCTACGGTTCCGACACCCTCGCCGACGTCGAGTCCCTGTGCGCCAAGGCGGCGGCCGCGCACGGCGGCACGGTGGACTTCCGCCAGTCCAACCACGAGGGCGAACTGGTCGACTGGATCCACGAGGCACGGCTGAACCACTGCGGGATCGTCATCAACCCCGGCGCCTACTCGCACACCTCCGTCGCGATCCTGGACGCACTCAACACCTGTGACGGCCTTCCGGTGATCGAGGTGCACATCTCCAACATCCACAAGCGCGAGTCGTTCCGGCACCACTCCTACGTCTCGCTGCGCGCCGACGGGGTCATCGCGGGGTGCGGGGTGCAGGGCTATGTGTTCGGTGTGGAGCGGGTCGCGGCGCTGGCGGGCGCGGCACAGGCGGACGCGTAAGCCCCGCCCGCCAGGCGCACGGTCCTTACAGCCGCCCCGCCTCCACGATCCGCCGCAGGAAGCGCCGCGTGCGCTCCTGCCGCGGATCCCCGAAGACCTGCTCGGCCGTGCCGCGCTCCAGCACCACGCCACCGTCCAGGAAGCACACCTGGTCGGCGACCTCACGGGCGAAGCCCATCTCGTGCGTGGCCAGCACCATGGTCATGCCCTCGTCCTTCAGGTCGCGGACGACGGCGAGGACCTCCCCGACGAGCTCCGGGTCGAGGGCGGCGGTGATCTCGTCGAGCAGCAGCAGCCGGGGACGCACCGCCAGGGCGCGCACGATCGCCACCCGCTGCTGCTGTCCACCGCTCAGCCGGTCCGGGTACTCGCCCGCCCTGTCACCGAGCCCGAGCCGCTCCAGCAGCTCCCGCGCGTGCGCCTCGGCCTCGCTGCGCGAGACGCCATGCACGCGGCGCGGCGCGAGGGTGACGTTCTCCAGGACCGTCATGTGCGGAAACAGGTTGTACGCCTGGAAGACCACGCCGATCCGGCGGCGCACGGCGTCCTGGTCGACGCGCGGGTCGGTGATCTCCTCGCCGTCCAGCCAGATCGCCCCGTCGTCGATCTCCTCCAGCAGGTTCGCGCACCTGAGCAGCGTCGACTTGCCGGAGCCCGAGGCGCCGATCAGCGCGGTCACCGTGTGCGGGGCGACCTCCAGATCGACGTCCCGCAGCACCACCGAGCCGCCGAAGGTCTTGCGCACGGACTCCATCCGCAGCACCGGCGCGTCACTCATGTCGTCCCTCCCTGGGCCCGCCGGCGGTCCATCCGGGCCGTCACCCAGTCCGTGAAGCGGGTCATCGGGATCGTCAGCGCGACGAAGACCAGTCCCGCGACGATGTACGGCGTGTAGTTGAGGCTGCGCCCGACGATGATGTCGGCGGCCCGTACGGCGTCCACCGCACCGCCGATCGACACGAGCCCGGTGTCCTTCTGCAGCGACACCAGGTCGTTCAGCAGCGGCGGCACCTGGCGCCGAACCGCCTGGGGCAGCACCACGTACCGCAGCGCCTGCCGGTTGCTGAGCCCGAGCGAGCGGGCCGCGGCGCGCTGCGAGGGATGCACCGACTCGATGCCGGCCCGGAACACCTCGGCGACGTACGCGGAATACGTCAGGGTGAGCGCCGTGCCGCCGAGCAGCACCGGGTCGACGGTCACGCCCTGCAGCCGCAGGGCCGGGACGCCGAACACCACGATCATCAGGTTGATGATCAGCGGCAATCCGCGGAAGAAGTCCGTGTACGCGGCGGCCAGCACGCGCAGCGGGAAGAACACCGGGCCGCGCAGCGTGCGGGCGACGGCGATCAGCATGCCGAGGACCAGGACCGCGGCGCCGCACACCAGCAGCAGCCGGACGTTGAGCCACAGTCCTTCGAGGACCTTGGGGAGCGCCTCGCGCGCGTAACCCCAGTCGAAGAACGTCTCCTTGGTGCGCGGCCAGCCCGGCGCGCCGACGACGACCAGGTAGAGGACGGCGGCGGTGACGAGGGTCGAGAGGGCGGCGATGGCTGTGGCGCGGCGGGCCCGGGCGCGCTTGTAGCGCTCGCGGTCGAGCCGCCGCTGCGAGGGTACGTACGGGTCGTCCGTGCCCTCGCGACCGGACACGCCCTTCATGACCGTCACTTGAGCACCGGTGCGTCGACGGCGTCCGACAGCCACTGCTGCTCGATCTTCGCGAGCGTGCCGTCCTCGCGCAGGGCGTCCACGGCCCGGCTGACGCAGGAGGTGAGCGCGCTGCCCTTGTCGAGCACGAGCCCGAACTGCTCCGGCGTACCGCCCTGGTTCTCGAACTGGCCGACGATCGTCGCGTCGGGCACCTCGGCGGCGGTGATGTAGAAGGCGGTCGGCAGGTCGGTGACGATGGCGTCGACCTGGCCGTTCTTCAGCGCGGACTTGGCCTGGTCGTTCTTGGCGTACACGGCAGCGGCCCGCTTCGGCTTCACCACGTCGTTGATGTAGTTCAGGCTGGTCGTGCCGACCTGGGCGCCCAGCTTCACGTCCTTCAGGTCCGCGATGCTCTTCGCCTTCGCGGCCTTGGAGTCCTTCAGCGCGATGACGGCCTGGCGCACGTCGTAGTAGCCGGAACTGAAGTCCACGGCCTTTTCGCGCTCGGCGCTGATGGAGACCTGATTGATGTCGAAGTCGAAGGTCTTCTCGCCGGGCGCGAAGGCCTTGTTGAAGGGGACGGTCTGCCAGACGACCGCGCTCTTGTCGTAGCCGAGCTGCTCGGCGACGGCGTACGCGACCGCCGACTCGAAGCCCTCGCCATTGGCCGGGTTGTCGTCCTTGAACCACGGCTCGTAGGCGGGCTTGTCGGTGGCGATCGTCAGCTTGCCCGCGGTCTTGGTGGCCAACTTGCCCTTGGCGCAGCTGTTTCCGGCCGAACCGGACGGCTTGCCGGCCGCGTTCTCCTCCGGCTGCGGAGCACATCCGACGGCGGTGGTGAGCAGGGCGACGGTGACGGCGGTGACGGCACGGCGCAGCGCGCGGGGGGCATGATGCATGGCGGGAGATTGACAGCCCACGAACCCCTTGTCGAGGTCACAGCGGCGATTGTCCGCATAGTGGGAACGTGTGTTGCATTCTCGTGAACGTTCCCTGCTGGCTGGGGCGTTGGGCGCCCGCCGGGGGCCGCCGGCCGAGGGTGGGGATCGAGAGACCGGCGGCCCGTCCGCCCAGGAGTCGTCTTCCTGTGCGGTGCTGCTACCAGTTGACTGCGCAACAACACGCGCCGGGAGCGCGCGTGGGGCGCCGGCGCGTGCGTTGCATTCACACGGGGTGCGTGCGCGGGGCGCATGCCCCGTCGTTCACCACCCTCGTGCGTGCCACTCCGGCAGGTGCGGGCGCTCCGCGCCCAGCGTGGTGTCGTTGCCGTGGCCGGGGTAGACCCACGTCTCGTCCGGGAGCACGTCGAAGATCTTCGTCTCGACGTCGTGGATGAGACTCGCGAACGCCTTCGGGTCCTTGTGGGTGTTGCCCACACCGCCCGGGAAGAGGCAGTCCCCCGTGAACACATGGGGGTGCCCGTGCGGGTCGTCGTAGACGAGCACGATCGAACCGGGCGTGTGGCCGACCAGATGGCGCGCGGTGAGTTCCACGCGCCCCACCCGGATCGTGTCGCCGTCGTCGACCAGGACGTCGGTCGGTACGGGGATGCCCTCGGCGTCGTGCCGTCCCGCGTACGTGCGGGCGCCGGTGGCTGCCACGACCTCGGCGAGCGCCTGCCAGTGGTCGCCGTGCCGGTGGGTGGTGACGACGGACGCGATGCCGTCGTCACCGATCATGCCCAGCAGTGCCTCCGCGTCGTTGGCGGCGTCGATCAGCAGCTGCTCGTCCGTGGCCCGGCAGCGCAGCAGATAGGCGTTGTTGTTCATCGGACCGACCGCGATCTTGGTGATCATCAGGTCCTTGAGTTCGTGCACGTCGGCAGGGCCGCCGACCGTCACCTGTCCGCTGTACGTCATGGTCGCCAGCCTATAGCGGGGGAGTGGTCCGGGAACCGTCCGCGTGCTACAGCGGAGGGAGCGCCGGAAGCGGGCCGCCGTCCACCGCCAGCGCCGACCCGTCACGGCGTCCGGCGAGCCAGCCGAGCAGGTCCGCCCGGGACCCGGTGACCGTCACCCCAGGCTCGTCCGCCTCCCGCCCCGTACGCCACGCGCGCGTGCCGTCCGTCAGGCGCGTGGGCGGCACGTCGGGGCTCCCGCCGAACCGCTCCGTGAGGAAGTCGATCTCCCGCTCCGTGAACTCCGCCGGCAGATCCTCCAGCTCGTACCCGATCCCCAGGTCCACGTGGTGCAGCTCCACCTCCGCCCACCGCCGGAACGGTACCCGGGACGCCGAGTCGGTGACCCCGTTGCGCAGCTCCACCGTGCGCGACCAGTCCGCCGGCACGGCCCCGGCCTCCTGGAAGCGGTCCGAGCTCGCGCGCAGGTCGGCGAGGTGGACGTCGAGGGAGCGGGGGGCGTCCCGCTCGATGTCGGCGTCCCGGGCCTGGCCGGAGACGTACATGGGCCGCCCCTGGAGCACGTTCACGAGGGCGTCCGCGTTGCGGGCCAGGTGGGCCAGCACATGGCCGCGGGTCCAGCCGGGAAGTCGTGACGGCTGGGTCACAGCCGCGTTGTCCAGTTTGCCGACTGCGGTCAGCAGCCGCTCGGTCGCGTCACGTACATACGCCAGGTCATGAGCGTGATCAATCATGGTGCTGACCCTAGCTCCGCGACACCTTCGGGTGAAGGTGGTGAAGCCCCGCCGCTAATCGAATGCCCGTGCTATATGGTCGGGTGCGGCGTCGGGCATGCTGGATGTCCGGGGATTGTTCGCAACCCGTGAATCCGACCGGCGTTGTCAGTGGCTCCCCCTAGTCTGAGAAAGCACGGGGGCCCCGCCCCTGTCACTTCTCTCAAGAAAGGTGCGGACCGGCGTGGCCGACCGTCTCATCGTTCGTGGAGCGCGCGAGCACAACCTCAAGAACATCTCGCTCGACCTCCCGCGCGACTCGCTCATCGTCTTCACGGGCCTGTCGGGGTCGGGCAAGTCCTCGCTGGCCTTCGACACGATCTTCGCCGAGGGGCAGCGGCGGTACGTGGAGTCGCTCTCCTCGTACGCCCGGCAGTTCCTCGGCCAGATGGACAAGCCGGACGTCGACTTCATCGAGGGCCTCTCCCCGGCGGTCTCGATCGACCAGAAGTCGACCTCGCGCAACCCGCGCTCGACGGTCGGCACGATCACCGAGGTCTACGACTACCTGCGCCTGCTGTTCGCGCGCATCGGCAAGCCGCACTGCCCCGAGTGCGGCCGCCCGATCTCCCGCCAGTCGCCCCAGGCCATCGTCGACAAGGTCCTGGAGCTGCCCGAGGGCAGCCGCTTCCAGGTGCTCTCCCCGCTGGTGCGCGAGCGCAAGGGCGAGTTCGTCGACCTGTTCGCCGACCTCCAGACCAAGGGCTACTCCCGCGCGCGCGTGGACGGCGAGACGATCCAGCTGTCCAACCCGCCCACCCTGAAGAAGCAGGAGAAGCACACCATCGAGGTGGTCGTGGACCGCCTCACCGTGAAGGACTCCGCCAAGCGCCGCCTGACCGACTCCGTGGAGACCGCCCTCGGCCTGTCCGGCGGCATGGTCGTGCTCGACTTCGTCGACCTCCCCGAGGACGACCCCGAGCGCGAGCGCATGTACTCGGAGCACCTGTACTGCCCGTACGACGACCTGTCCTTCGAGGAACTGGAGCCCCGCTCCTTCTCCTTCAACTCGCCCTTCGGCGCCTGCCCCGAGTGCACCGGCATCGGCACGCGCATGGAGGTCGACCCGGAGCTGATCGTCCCGGACCCGGAGAAGTCCCTCGACGAGGGCGCCATCCACCCCTGGTCGCACGGTCACACCAAGGACTACTTCGGCCGCCTGATCGGCGCCCTCGCGGACGCCCTTGGCTTCCGTACGGACATCCCCTTCGCGGGCCTGCCGCAGCGTGCCAAGAAGGCCCTGCTCCACGGCCACAAGACCCAGATCGAGGTCCGCTACCGCAACCGGTACGGCCGCGAGCGGCGGTACACCACGGCCTTCGAGGGTGCCGTCCCCTTCGTCAAGCGCCGGCACAGCGAGGCCGAGTCCGACGCCAGCCGTGAGCGCTTCGAGGGCTACATGCGCGAGGTGCCCTGCCCCACCTGTGAGGGCACGCGCCTCAAGCCCGTCGTCCTCGCGGTCACGATCATGGGCAAGTCGATCGCCGAGGTCTCCGCCATGTCCATCAGCGACTGCGCGGACTTCCTGGGCGAGCTGAAGCTCACCGCCCGCGACAAGAAGATCGCCGAGCGGGTGCTGAAGGAGGTCAACGAGCGGCTCAGGTTCCTGGTCGACGTCGGCCTGGACTACCTCTCGCTGAACCGCGCGGCCGGCACGCTGTCCGGCGGCGAGGCCCAGCGCATCCGCCTGGCCACCCAGATCGGCTCCGGCCTCGTCGGCGTCCTGTACGTCCTCGACGAGCCGTCCATCGGCCTGCACCAGCGCGACAACCACCGGCTGATCGAGACCCTGGTCCGGCTGCGCGACATGGGCAACACGCTCATCGTCGTGGAGCACGACGAGGACACCATCAAGACCGCCGACTGGGTCGTCGACATCGGCCCCGGCGCCGGCGAACACGGCGGCAAGGTCGTGCACAGCGGCTCCCTGAAGGAGCTGCTCGACAACCCCGAGTCGCAGACCGGCCAGTACCTGGCGGGCAAGAAGTCCATCCCGCTGCCCGACATCCGGCGCCCGATCGACCCCTCCCGGCAGCTCACGGTGCACGGCGCCCGCGAGAACAACCTGCAGGACATCGACGTGTCCTTCCCGCTGGGCGTGTTCACCGCGGTCACGGGCGTGTCCGGCTCCGGCAAGTCGACGCTGGTCAACGACATCCTGTACACGCACCTGGCCCGCGAGCTGAACGGCGCCCGCAGCGTGCCCGGGCGGCACACGCGCGTGGACGGCGACGACCTCGTCGACAAGGTCGTGCACGTCGACCAGTCGCCCATCGGCCGCACCCCGCGCTCCAACCCGGCGACGTACACCGGCGTCTTCGACCACATCCGCAAGCTGTTCGCCGAGACCACCGAGGCGAAGGTCCGCGGCTACCAGCCCGGCCGCTTCTCCTTCAACGTCAAGGGCGGCCGCTGCGAGAACTGCGCGGGCGACGGCACCATCAAGATCGAGATGAACTTCCTCCCGGACGTGTACGTCCCCTGCGAGGTCTGCCACGGCGCCCGCTACAACCGGGAGACCCTGGAGGTCCACTACAAGGGCAAGTCCATCGCCGAGGTCCTGAACATGCCCATCGAAGAGGCGATGCACTTCTTCGAGGCCGTCCCGGCGATCTCCCGCCACCTCAAGACGCTCAACGACGTCGGCCTCGGCTACGTCCGGCTCGGCCAGTCCGCGACGACGCTGTCCGGCGGTGAGGCCCAGCGCGTGAAGCTCGCCAGCGAGCTGCAGAAGCGCTCCACCGGCCGCACGGTCTACGTCCTGGACGAGCCGACCACCGGTCTGCACTTCGAGGACATCAGCAAGCTGCTGAGGGTCCTGTCCGGGCTGGTCGACAAGGGCAACACGGTCATCGTCATCGAGCACAACCTCGACGTGATCAAGACCGCGGACTGGATCGTCGACATGGGCCCCGAGGGCGGTGCCGGCGGCGGTCTGGTCGTGGCCGAGGGCACGCCCGAGCAGGTCGCCGCCGTCCCGGCCAGCCACACCGGCAAGTTCCTGCGGGAGATCCTCGGCGCGGACCGGATCAGCGACGCGGCTTCGGTGCCGGCCCCGCGCCGGACGGCCGCCAGGAAGACGGTCGCGGCCAAGACCGCCTCGGCCAAGAAGACCGCCACCAAGACGGTCGACAACACGGCCACCAAGAAGGCGGCACCGGCGAAGAAGACCACGCGGGCCCGCAAGGCCTGAACACCCCACCGACGCGCCGTGCCCCACGGGAACTCCCCGGGGGCACGGCGCGTCGGCGTCCGTCAGGCGTTCTTCGGCTCCACGAACTGCATGTCCAGCTGGATCTTCACCACGTCCCCGAGCAGACCGGCGCCGAAGTCCAGCCCGAAGTCGCTGCGCCGGATCTCGCCCGTCGCCTCGAACCCGGCGTGCCGGCTGCCGTCCATGGGCACGTCGACCAGCCCGCCGAACTCGACCGCGAGCGTCACCGGGCGGGTGACGTCGCCGATCGTCAGCTCGCCCTCCATGGTCCAGTCCTCGCCCTCGCCCGACACCCGGGTCGAGCGGTAGGTCATCGTCGGGCGCTTCTCGACGTCGAGCAGGTCGGCCGCGCGTACGTGCGCGTCCCGGTCGGCGTTGCCGGTGTCGATCGAGGCCAGGTCGATGGTCGCGGACACCCGGACGTCCTCGGCGCTCTCCCCGACGTACAGCTCGGCCTGAACGGCGTCGAAACGCCCCCGCACCTTGGCGATGCCCAGGTGACGGATCGTGAAGTTGACGGCGGAGTGCAGCGGGTCCAGGGCCCAGTTCCCCGGGGCGAGCGGCAGGACGGTGGTGGTGGCGGTGTGATTCGTCATGCCCACCACCCTGACGGTCCCGCGGACCGTGAGGGAGACCGGCCGGAGCCTGGTAGTCGCAGGGCCACCCTCCGCGGCCGCGCGCGTTGTACGTTCGGCGGGTGAGCGACAACGAGTTGGGCACGTACCTGCGCACCTGGCGCGAAGCCGTCACCCCCGCCGAAGTGGGCCTGCCCGCCGGCCCCCGGCGCCGCACCCCGGGTCTGCGCCGCGCCGAACTGGCCACGCTGGCCGGCATCAGCGTCGAGTACCTCACCCGGCTGGAACAGGGCCGCGACCGCCACCCCTCCGCCCAGGTGCTCGGCGCCCTCGCCGACGCGCTGAACCTGTCCCTGCGGGACCGGATGCTGCTGCGCCGCCTGACCAAGGAGGCCGACGGCGGTGACCCGCTGCTCTGCGCGGCGGCCCCGCCGCTCAGCCGCACGGCGCGCCCCACCGTCCAGGCCGTACTGGACCGCCTGGAGCCCACGCCTGCCGTCGTCCTCAACTGGATCGGCGACGTCCTCGCCCACACCGCCGGGTACGAGCGACTGGCCGGCCCGCTCGGGCTGCTCGACGCCGAGCGGCCCAACCTGCTCCGCTACCTCTTCACCGACGAGCGGGCCCGCAGTGCCTACCCCGACTGGGACCGCGTGGCCGACGACCTGGTCGCCCAGCTCCGCCACGAGGTTCCGCTCCGGGATCCCTATGTCGTCGAGCTGGCCGACGAGCTGACGGTGACGGCTGGCGCGGAGTTCGCCGACCGCTTCGCCGATCTGGCCAGGGCCCCCCGGCAGACGGGCTCCCAGCGCATCGAACACCCCGAGGCCGGCCCTCTGCGGCTGCTGCACGAGACGCTCGCGCTCCCCGACGACGGCCAGCGCGTGGTTGTCCACCTCCCCGCGGACGAGACCACGGCAGCCGCACTGGACCGCTTGAACGGCCGCCGCCCGGGCGCACTGCGGGCCGTGGGGGAGGCGAGCTGAGCCACTGCCGGGACCCGGCCCGAGTCAGCCGTCCAGCCCGTGGGCCACCGCCGGGCCTCAGCTCCCCAGCTCATGCGCGTACGGCGGCTCCGCCCCCGCCCGCGAGCACGTGATCGCCGCCGCGCGTGCCGCGAAGCCCAGCAGCCCCGCCCAGCCGTCGGCGCCCAGTGAGGCCAGCGCCTGCTCGCTGAGCGCGTCCCGTACCGCGAGCCCGTGCAGCAGCGCCGCGTTCACCGTGTCGCCCGCGCCGATCGTGTCCACCACCTCGACGCGCTCGCCCGGTACCGCGTAGACGCTGCCGTCACGCGTGAAGGCGGTCAGCCCGTCGCCGCCCTGCGTGACCACGACCGCCGCCGGGCCGGCCGCCAGCCACTCCTGGGGCGTGCCGCCCAGCCACTGGGCGTCCTCCGCGGACAGCTTCAGCAGCGACACCGACGGCAGCCAGCTCTTGAACCGGGCCCGGTACGCGTCCGGGTCCGGGATCAGCCCGGGCCGGATGTTCGGGTCCAGCGCCGTGAACACGCCCTGCGCGGACGCGGTACGCATCAGCTCCTCGTACGCGCTCGCCCCCGGCTCCAGCACGAGCGAGCAGGTGCCGAAGGAGACCGCGCGGGTGCCGGGCGGCAGCGCGGCGGGCGCCGTGAACAGCCGGTCCGCCGTCCCGTCCACGTAGAAGGAGTACGCGGCGGAGCCGTCCGCGCCGACCGAGGCCACCGCGAGCGTGGTCGGCTCGGGGCCGCGCTGCACGGCGGACACCTCCACCCCCGTCTCGCGCAGCCGGTCGAGAAGCGCCTCGCCGAAGGCGTCGTACGACACCCGTGAGCAGAAGGCGGCGGGGGAGCCGAGGCGTCCCAGGGCCACCGCCGTGTTGTACGGGCCGCCGCCGAGCGCCGGCTTCAGGTCCGCCAGGGCGCCCGTGCCCTGCGGTACGAGGTCGATCAGTGCCTCACCGGCGACGACGATCATGCGACGTTCCTCTCTGGGGTTCGCTCCGGCTGTTCGGGGCAGCCGCACGAGGTGCGGTGGACGAAGGCGCAGGGCAGCCGCACGGTCCGGGCGGGCCGGTCCGGCTCGGCGAGGCGCTCCAGGAGCACCTGGACGGCTCTCGCGCCGATGTCCCTGCTGGGCTGCGCGATCGCGGTGAGCCGGGGCGTGAACAGGTCCGCCCAGGCGAAGTCGTCGAAGCAGCACAGTGCGATGTCCTCGGGCACGGACCGGCCGCTTGCGCGCAGGGCGCGCAGGGCCCCGATGGTCATCGCGTTGTTGGCGGTGACCAGCGCGGTGGCCGGCACGGCCAGGGACAGCAGGGCCGCCGTGGCCTGCTCGGCGCCCGCCGACTCGGAGTCGCCGTGCACCAGGAGCCGTTCGTCGTAGGGGAGCCCGGCGGCCGCGAGGCCGTTGCGGTACCCGCTGATCCGCTCGCGCGTGGTGCTGAGCCCCGGCCGCCCCGCGACCAGCGCGATCCGGCGGTGGCCGAGCCCGGCCAGGTGAGTGACCAACTCGGCCGTCGGCGCGGCGTTCTCCGTGACGACCTGGTCGAAGCCCGGCGCCTCGACCAGCCGGTCCAGGAACACGGCCGGTACCTGGTGACGCCCCAGGTAGGCGAGGAGCTCGCGCGGGTCGGCGGACGGCGCGACGACCATGCCGTCCACCCGGCGCTCGTGCAGGAGCTGGACGACTTTGCGCTCGTGCCCCGGATCGTCGTGCGGGTCGGCGATGAGGAGGCTGTAGCCGTGCTCCAGGGCACTGGCCTCCACGCCCTGGAGGATCTCCGTGAAGTACGGGTTGCTGATCGCCGACACGGCGAGCCCGATGGACCGGGTGCGGGAGGTCACCAGGGAACGGGCGAGGGTGTTCGGGGTGTAGCCGAGCTCCTCGACGGCGTCCAGGACCGCCTGGCGGGTGTGGGGCAGCACCGGCCGCGTGCCGTTCAGCACGTGCGAGACGGTCGCCACGGAGACACCTGCGCTCCGTGCGACGTCGGCCATGGTCGCCATCGGCGTGCTCCTTTCCGCGCTGTGACCGGGAATCCGCGCGCTGGCCGGGAACGTACCGCATCCGGCGGCGGACGTAAACGCTTGCGCAAGCGTTTACGTCCCTGGTCGGACTGGCCGGACTGGCCGGACTGGCCGGACTCGCCGGACCGCTCCGACCCGCTCCGCCCCCGTCGACCTCGGTACCGAGGGCGATCTGCGCGCGCGGTGCCCATCAACAAGCTGGAGGGGACCAAGCTGAATCCGCCCCTGCCACGGCAGCGAACTCGGCCCGCCGCCCCTCATCCCCCCGGGTCAGGTCACTCCCAGTCCCACCCGATCCCCACGAAGCCCGAGCGCGCCCGCGGTTCGACGAGGTGCACCGAGCGGTGCCGCCCGCTCAGCGCCAGTTCCTGGCGCCCGCTGCGCGGTGCCGCCGCCGAATGCTGGGTGAACCGGTGACAGCGCACCGGAAGGACCGCGGTGTCGAAGCGGACCTGGAGCGCGTACTGGCCGCCCGGGGAGCCGAACCCGCGCAGGTACTCGCGTGACACGCCGGCGGTGCCGTCCTCGACGCCGTACCGGAAGAGGAACGTGTCACCGGCCCGCAGCCGGGTGTCGAAGAGCAGCTCGGCCGCGAGCACCCCGGTGTCGTGGTGCCAACGCACGCGCCCGGTACGGCAGTTCTCCAGGGCGTGCACCCTCATGCGCTGCGGCACGGCCCCCGGGTCGCCGTGGTGGACGGCCACGAAGCGGTCGACGCCGTCCCGGTGGGCGCGCACGATGTGGTGCGACTCGCGCTCCGCCAGCTCGCGGCGCGCCCCTATGGTGACCCGCTCGTGGTGGCCGAGGGAGTGCAGTCCCCCGTCCGGCGGGCAGTCCAGCTCGGTCAGCAGCCGCTGCAGGACGCCCGACGCCTCGACGAGGGAGCGGTAGGACCGGCCCGCGGGCCGCTGGTCGGCCGAGCGCTCGTCGGCCTCGGTGAGCAGCCGGATCAGCGACTCCTCCGGCAGCTGCAGGATCTCCTCCAGGGCCCGTACGGCCCGCAGCGACTCCGGCCGCTGGGGGCGCCGGGCGCCCTGCTGCCAGTAACTCAGGCTGGTGACGCCGACCTTCACGCCGTATCGCGCGAGATGGTGCTGCACCCGCTGCAAGGGCAGTCCGCGGGCGGCGATCGCGGCCCGCAGCGCGGCGTGGAAGGGGCCTGCGCGCAGGGCCGAGTCCAGTTCCGCGGTGGCGACGTCCGCGTGCTGTGTAGCGTGCGGCATGCAGAGGCCTTTCTGTGAAGGTCGGCAACGGCTGGTCAGACCGTTCCCACAGGTCGCCCGGAGTCGTCCCCGCGGGCGCGACGAAGCCTTCACATGCGTACGCCGTCGTTCAGGGCCCCGAGTCCCTCCGCATTGAAGCGTGTTGACCAAGCCCCGACAACACTTGATACCCAACAGCGACCTGCTCCTGCCGTCGTCCCGGCGGCAGGAGCAGGTCGGAGCGGCTCCTAGGAGCGGCCGGTGTCGCCGTCTGCGGCGCGGCGCAGGCGCTTGGCGCGCACTATGTCGGGGTCGCGCGGGTCGAGCGCCTCGCGCAGGGCGAACGGCTCCTCCGCGTACCTGCGGGCATGGGCCGGCCGCCGTCGTTTCTCGATCCGCATCTGCCGCATCCGAGCCGCCCTTCGCTCTGTGACCGCTCGCTTCTCGTCGGAAGCGACCGGTCGCACTGACACTCCGTGTCCACCTCGACACCCGCAGCACCCGGAGGTCCCGTCGTGACGCCGTGGGTAGCCCCGTTCCCGCTCCGGGGCGGGCGTAACCCCTGGGGAGGCGCAGACGATTGAGGTGAGCTGGACGGGGGATGCCGCCGAACCGGCGCACCGGGAGCGCGACACGGCCCTGCGCGGCCCTCACCGGACCCGGCGGTATCCAGCTCCCGGGCGTTGTCCACAGGCCCGCCGGAGTGTCGGTCCTCGCCAGTAGGGTGTGAGACATGGCCGACCCCTCCAGCTACCGCCCCAAGCCGGGAGAGATCCCCGACTCGCCGGGGGTCTACCGGTTCCGTGACGAGCACCGCCGGGTGATCTACGTCGGAAAGGCGAAGAGCCTGCGCCAGCGCCTGGCGAACTACTTCCAGGACCTGGCAGGCCTCCATCCGCGCACCCGCACGATGGTCACCACGGCCGCGTCCGTGGAGTGGACGGTGGTGTCCACGGAGGTCGAGGCGCTCCAGCTGGAGTACTCCTGGATCAAGGAGTACGACCCCCGGTTCAACGTCAAGTACCGCGACGACAAGAGCTACCCGTACCTCGCGGTGACGATGAACGAGGAGTTCCCGCGCGTCCAGGTGATGCGCGGTCACAAGAAGAAGGGCGTCAGGTACTTCGGGCCGTACGCGCACGCGTGGGCCATCCGCGACACGGTCGACCTGCTACTGCGCGTCTTCCCCGTGCGCACCTGCTCGGCGGGCGTCTTCAAGAACGCCGCCCGCACCGGCCGCCCCTGCCTCCTCGGCTACATCGGCAAGTGCTCCGCGCCCTGCGTGGACCGCGTCTCCGCCGAGGAGCACCGCGAACTCGCCGAGGAGTTCTGCGACTTCATGGCCGGCCGCACGGGCACGTACATCCGCCGTCTGGAGAAGCAGATGACTCAGGCGGCCGAGGAGATGGAGTACGAGCGGGCCGCCCGGCTGCGTGACGACATCGAGGCCCTGAAGAAGGCCATGGAGAAGAACGCGGTCGTGCTCGCGGACGCGACCGACGCCGACCTCATCGCGGTCGCCGAGGACGAGCTGGAGGCGGCCGTCCAGATCTTCCACGTGCGCGGCGGACGCGTGCGCGGCCAGCGCGGCTGGGTCACCGACAAGGTCGAGGAGATCACCACCGGCGCCCTCGTCGAGCACGCCCTGCAGCAGCTCTACGGCGAGGAGACCGGCGACGCCGTCCCCAGGGAGGTCCTCGTCCCGGCCCTGCCCGACCCCGTGGAGCCGGTCCAGGAGTGGCTCACCGAGCGCCGCGGCTCGGGCGTCTCGCTGCGCATCCCGCAGCGCGGCGACAAGAAGGCCCTCATGGAGACCGTGCAGCGCAACGCCCAGCAGGCGCTCGTACTGCACAAGACCAAGCGCGCCTCCGACCTGACCACGCGCTCGCGTGCCCTGGAGGAGATCGCCGAGGCCCTCGACCTGGACAGCGCCCCGCTGAGGATCGAGTGCTACGACATCTCGCACCTGCAGGGGCAGGACGTCGTGGCCTCCATGGTCGTCTTCGAGGACGGCCTGGCCCGCAAGAGCGAGTACCGCCGATTCCAGATCAAGGGTCGTGCCGGAGACACGCAGCTCTGGCACGGCGAAGGCCAGGACGACGTCCGCTCCATGCACGAGGTGATCACCCGCCGCTTCCGGCGCTACCTCGCCGAGAAGGAGAAGACCGGGGAGTGGACCGACGGCGAGGACGGCCCCGGAGGAAACGGCCTCACCGAGGACGACGGCCGCCCCAAGCGGTTCGCCTACCCGCCGCAACTCGTCGTCGTCGACGGCGGCGCCCCGCAGGTCGCGGCCGCACAACGCGCCCTGGACGAGCTCGGCATCGACGACATCGCCGTGTGCGGCCTGGCCAAGCGCCTGGAGGAGGTCTGGCTGCCCGGCGACGACGACCCGGTGGTCCTGCCCCGTACCAGCGAGGGCCTGTACCTGCTGCAACGCGTCCGTGACGAGGCCCACCGCTTCGCGATCACCTACCAGCGCTCCAAGCGCGCCAAGCGCTTCCGCTCCAGCCCCCTGGACGACGTCCCCGGTCTGGGCGAGACCCGCAAGCAGGCGCTGCTCAAGCACTTCGGTTCGGTGAAGAAGCTGCGAGCCGCGACCATCGACCAGATCTGCGAGGTGCCGGGCATAGGCCGCAAGACGGCCGAAACCATCGCCGCGGCCCTCGCCCAGGCGGCCCCGGCCGCGCCCGCCGTGAACACGGCGACCGGAGAGATCATGGAAGACGTGGAAGACGGGGAACCCGGGACGACGGCGGGTACCCCGGGGGAGCCCGTGCCCGCGGGCGCCCCGGACGAACGACGGGGGCAGGAGACATGACCGAGCACGACACACCGCCCACAGCACAGCCGGCACAGGCACACGTGCCGACCGGCGACAACGCCGCCCAGCAGGGCGCGGAGCGCGACGCACGCCACGACAACGGAGCACAGGTGAGTACGGGCAAGGAAACAGCCGGGGTCCCCGAAGCGGCCATCCCCGAGCTGGTGATCATCTCCGGCATGTCCGGAGCCGGGCGGTCCACGGCCGCCAAGTGTCTGGAGGACCTGGGCTGGTTCGTCGTCGACAACCTGCCGCCCGCGTTGATCCCCACCATGGTGGAGCTCGGCGCGCGCTCCCAGGGCAACGTGGCCCGGATCGCGGTCGTCGTCGACGTCCGCGGCCGCCGCTTCTTCGACAACCTCCGCGAGTCCCTCGCCGACCTCGACACGCGGGGCGTCACCCGGCGGATCGTCTTCCTGGAGTCCTCCGACGAGGCCCTGGTGCGCCGCTTCGAGTCGGTGCGCCGCCCGCACCCCCTCCAGGGCGACGGCCGCATCGTCGACGGCATCGCCGCCGAGCGCGAGCTGCTGCGCGAGCTGCGCGGGGACGCCGACCTGGTGATCGACACCTCCAGCCTCAACGTGCACGAGCTGCGCGCCAAGATGGACGCCCAGTTCGCCGGCGAGGAGGAGCCCGAGCTGCGGGCCACCGTGATGTCCTTCGGCTACAAGTACGGCCTGCCGGTCGACGCCGACCTCGTCGTCGACTGCCGCTTCCTGCCCAACCCGCACTGGGTCCCGGAGCTGCGCCCGTTCACCGGCCTCAACGAGGAGGTCTCCGGGTACGTGTTCAACCAGCCCGGCGCGAAGGAGTTCCTGGACCGGTACACCGAACTTCTCCAGCTCGTTGCCGCGGGCTACCGCCGGGAGGGCAAGCGCTATGTGACGATCGCCGTCGGCTGTACGGGCGGCAAGCACCGCTCGGTCGCCATGTCGGAGAAGCTCGCCGCCCGGCTCGCCGCCGAGGGCGTGGAGACGGTGGTCGTCCACCGGGACATGGGACGCGAATGACGGGACGTACTCCGCGGCTGAGCCGGCTGCGCCGGGTGGTGCAGGAGGGAAACCCCGGAGGAAGGGGCGGCCGGCTCGCCGAGGCCCGGGGCGGTAAACCGCGCCGCCGGGGCACCCAGCCCAAGGTCGTCGCCCTCGGCGGCGGCATGGGCCTGTCGGCCTCGCTCGCCGCGCTGCGCCGGATCACCGGCGACCTCACCGCCGTCGTCACCGTGGCCGACGACGGCGGCTCCAGCGGGCGCCTGCGCGACGAGCTGGGCGTGCTGCCGCCCGGCGACCTGCGCAAGGCGCTGGCCGCGCTGTGCGGCGACGACGACTGGGGCCAGACCTGGGCCCGCGTCATCCAGCACCGCTTCCAGTCCAAGGGCGAGATGCACGGCCACGCGGTCGGCAACCTGCTGATCGTCGCCCTGTGGGAGCAACTCGGCGACCACGTCCAGGCCCTCGACCTGGTCGGCCGGCTGCTGGGCGCGCACGGACGCGTCCTGCCCATGTCGGCCGTCCCCCTGGAGCTCCAGGCCCTGGTCAAGGGCCACGACCCCAGCAGGCCGGACGACATCGACACGGTCCGCGGCCAGGCGACCGTCGCCCTCACCCCCGGCGAGGTGCAGTCCGTGCACCTCGTACCGCACGACCCGCCCGCCGTGCCCGAGGCGGTCGAGGCGGTCCTCGACGCGGACTGGGTGGTGCTCGGCCCCGGCTCCTGGTTCTCCTCCGTCATCCCGCACCTGCTCGTGCCCGAACTCCTGGACGCGCTCACCGAGACGAAGGCGCGCCGGGTACTGTCCCTGAACCTCGCCCCGCAGCCCGGAGAAACCGAGGGCTTCTCCCCGCAGCGTCATGTGGAGGTTTTGGGACGACACGCCCCTAAACTCGCCCTGGACGTGGTGCTGGCCGACGAGGCCGCCGTGCCCGACCGCGATTCGCTCACCGAGGCCGCCAAGCGGCTCGGCGCCGCGGTCGAGCTGGCGCCCGTGGCCCGGACCGACGGGACCCCGAGGCACGACCCGGAGCTGTTGGCCGCCGCGTACGACCGTATTTTTCGGATGCATGGAAGGATCGGCCCATGGCGATGACGGCAGCGGTGAAGGACGAGATCTCCCGGCTCCCCGTCACCCGGACCTGCTGCAGAAAGGCGGAGGTCTCCGCCATCCTGCGGTTCGCCGGCGGCCTCCACCTGGTGAGCGGGCGCATCGTGATCGAGGCGGAGCTGGACACCGCGATGGCGGCCCGCCGGCTCAAGCGGGACGTCCTGGAGATCTTCGGCCACAGCTCCGAACTGATCGTGATGGCCCCGGGCGGCCTGCGCCGCGGCTCGCGCTACGTCGTACGGGTCGTCGCGGGCGGTGACCAGCTGGCCCGCCAGACCGGCCTGGTCGACGGCCGGGGCCGCCCGATCCGCGGCCTGCCCCCGCAGGTGGTCTCCGGCGCCACCTGCGACGCCGAGGCCGCCTGGCGCGGCGCCTTCCTGGCGCACGGCTCGCTCACCGAGCCCGGCCGCTCCTCCTCCCTGGAGGTGACCTGCCCGGGCCCCGAGGCCGCGCTCGCCCTGGTCGGCGCGGCCCGCCGCCTGTCGATCGCCGCCAAGGCCCGCGAGGTGCGCGGCGTGGACCGGGTCGTCGTCCGGGACGGTGACGCGATCGGCGCCCTGCTCACCCGGCTCGGCGCCCACGAGTCGGTGCTGGCCTGGGAGGAGCGCCGGATGCGCCGCGAGGTCCGCGCCACGGCGAACCGGCTCGCCAACTTCGACGACGCCAACCTGCGCCGCTCCGCCCGCGCGGCCGTCGCCGCCGGCGCCCGGGTCCAGCGCGCCCTGGAGATCCTCGGCGACGACGTTCCCGAGCACCTCGCCGCCGCCGGCCGGCTGCGCATGGAGCACAAGCAGGCCTCCCTGGAGGAGCTGGGCGCGCTCGCCGACCCGCCCCTGACCAAGGACGCCGTCGCGGGCCGTATCCGCCGCCTGCTGGCCATGGCCGACAAGCGCGCCGCCGACCTCGGCATCCCGGGCACGGAAGCGAACCTGAGCGAGGAACTGGCCGACAACCTCGCAGGCTGACATAACGAAGCATCAATACGCCGGTGCCGACGCCCGCTTGGGTGATCGGCACCGGCGTTTCCGTGTCGTGACGCACCCTTGACTCGATCATGAACTGTCATGAGCCTGGCACCTGTTCGCCGCTGTGGCGAACCCACGCAAGGGGGGTTCATGAGACGAAGAGCGAGATCGATCCTCGCTGTCGGCGCGCTCCTGCTCGGCGGAGCGAGCCTCGCACCCGTCGCCCAGGCACAACCGGACGACTCCCGTGGATCCGACGCGGACGAGGTCAAGGTCTTCCGCGCGGACGTCACCAAGAAGCAGGTACCCCTGCTGCTGGCCGCCGGCCAGGACAGTCACGAACTCGGCGAGCAGGTGCCCGACAAGGGCAAGGGCACCGTCGAGGTCTACCTCACCGACCAGCAGGCGAAGAAGCTGGAGAAGCAGGGCGTCGACCTCACCGAGCACACCCTCTCCGCCAAGGCCGAGGACCGCGTCCAGAACGCCGCCGAGGGGGTGTTCCGCCCGTACAGCGGAAAGGGCGGCCTGAAGGAGGAGATCCTCCGCACCGCCCAGCAGAACCCCGGCCTCACCAAGGTCGTCTCCATCGGCAAGACCATCAAGGGCCAGGACATCCTCGCCCTGAAGCTCACCAAGGGCGCGAAGAAGTCCAAGGACGGCTCCAAGCCCTCCGTGCTGTACCTGTCGGCCCAGCACGCGCGTGAATGGATCACGCCGGAGATGACCCGCCGGCTGATGCACCACTACCTGGACAACTACAAGACGGACAAACGCATCAAGAAGATCGTCGACTCCACCGAGCTGTGGTTCGTCCTGACGGCCAACCCGGACGGCTACGACTACACCTTCGAAAGCGACGACACCCGCCTGTGGCGCAAGAACCTGCGGGACGTCAACGGCGACGGCGTCATCTCGACCGGCGACGGCGTCGACCTCAACCGCAACTTCCCCTACAAGTGGGGCTACGACGACGAGGGTTCGTCCCCCAACCCCACCAGCCAGACCTACCGCGGCGCGGGCCCGGCCTCCGAGCCCGAGACCCGGGCCATGGACGCCTTCCAGAGGCGGATCGGCTTCACGTACGGCATCAACTACCACTCCGCCGCCGAACTCATCCTCTACGGGGTCGGCTGGCAGGTGGCCACCCCGAGCCCCGACGACGTCCTGTACGAGGCCCTCGCCGGCACGCCCGAGAACCCCGCGGTCCCGGGCTACCACCCACAGCTGTCCTCCGAGCTGTACACCACCAACGGCGAGACGGACGGTCACGCGTCCAACGTCAATGGCACGGCGATGTTCACGCCGGAGATGTCCACCTGCCAGACGGTCTCGGAGGCCGACCCGAACGACGAGTGGCGGGCGTCCGACTGCCGGTCGATCTTCACCTTCCCGGACGACGAGAAGCTGATCCAGCAGGAGTTCGCCAAGAACGTCCCGTTCGCGCTCTCCGTCGCCGAGACCGCCTCCCACCCCGACCGGCCGTCCTCGGCGGTCGGCCTGGGCGCCGCCGACTTCACCCCGGCCGCGTTCCCGACGTCGTACTCGCGCGGCGCCGACCAGGAGGTCTCCGTCGTCGCACGGAAGTCCGTGCGCGACAAGGAACTGAAGTACCGGGTCAACGGCGGCCGTGTCGAGGACATGGCGCTCAAGCCCTGGAAGGGCGGCGAGACCTTCGGCGGTGAGGACAATCTCTACTTCGACGAGTACCGCGCCAAGGTCGCCGACGGCGACCCGGGCGACAAGGTCGAGGTGTGGTTCACCGGCGAGACGAAGAGCGGAAAGCCGGTCTCCAGCGAGCGCTTCACCTACACCGTGGCCGAGCGGCCCCGCGCGGACGTCCTCGTCGTCGCCGAGGAGGGCTTGGCCGCCACGCAGGCGCAGAAGTACGTCGACGCGCTCAAGGCCAACGGCCGCAGGGCGATCGTCTGGGACGTCGCCACGCAGGGCGCGCCCGACGCGCTCGGTGTGCTGAGCCACTTCGGCACCGTCGTCCACTACACGGGCGCGAGCGTCCCGGGCATCGCGACGCAGCTCCAGCTGCGGGCCTTCCTCAACGAGGGCGGCAAGCTGATCGAGGCGGGCGAGCAGGCCGGCGGCAGCGTCGACCTCGGCGGCGGCACCCTGTCGAACGACTTCAGCCAGTACTACCTGGGCGCCTACACCCGTACGTCGACGCCCGGAGCCTCCGGCTTCACCGGCTCCGGCAAGCTCGGCGGCGTCACCGGCACACTCGGCGACGCGCCCGGCAACCCGCTGGACAAGGCGGGCACGTACGGAGTCACCTCGGACGAGCTGCCCGCCGCACAGTTCCCGCAGTTCGCCAGCGCGGGCGCGGGTCGGTTCGCCGGGACGGTCAACCCGTACGGGCCCTACGCGGGCGCCTCCATGGCCGCCGCCGTCCACACCGACGACGCCTACAAGCGCCTCACCCGCACCATCGACCTCACCGGGGTGAGCGCGGCCGACAAGCCCACGCTGCGCACCCAGCTGCTGTGGGACACCGAGCCCGGCTACGACCACGTCCTGGTGGAGGCCCACACCGCCGGCGCCGACGACTGGACCACGCTCCCCGAGGCGGGCGGCGCCACGCGCACCACCGTGCCGACGGAGTGCGAGGGCGGGTTCTACGTCGGTGAGCACCCCTGGCTGAAGCACTACCTGACCGTGTCCGACGGTGGCTGCGCCGCGACCGGCACCACCGGTTCCTGGAACAGCCTCACCGGCGCCTCCAGCGGCTGGCAGCAGGTGAACTTCGACCTGAGCGCCTACGCCGGAAAGACGGTGGAGGTGTCGGTCAGCTATGTCACCGACCCGGGCACCGGCGGCCACGGCGTCCTCGCCGACGAGGCCTCGCTCGTCATCGGCGGCGCGGCGAAGGAGACCGAGGGCTTCGAGACCTCCCTCGGCCCCTGGAAGGTGGCCGGACCGCCCGCGGGCAGCCCGGCCGTCCTGAAGGACTGGGCACGCACCGGAGCGCTGTTCCAGACCTACGGAGCGGTCACCACGGACGACACCGTGCTGCTGGGCTTCGGCCTGGAGCACCTGCCCGCGGCGGCCGACCGGAAGGCGCTCATGGCCAAGGCACTCACGGCCCTGGACGAGTGAATCGCCGGTCAACGGGCACTGACTCGCGGTAGCCAGATCGAGTGATCCGGCGCCCGTCGGCCCCTCCGGCTCGGGCGGTCCGTACCCCTACTGGCGGGTACGGACCGCCCTGCCGTGTATGGGCCATCTCGATGTCACCACCGACGCCTCGGGGAGGTAGGGTCGGGGGTGGTCGGGGACATCCCATACAGCTCGCCGGCATCCTGAGCCGGCGTACCAACGAGGAGATCGGTTCGTGACGATCCGCGTAGGCATCAACGGCTTTGGCCGCATCGGTCGTAACTACTTCCGCGCGCTGCTGGAGCAGGGTGCAGACATCGAGATCGTGGCTGTCAACGACCTGGGTGACACCGCGACCACCGCTCACCTGCTGAAGTACGACACCATCCTCGGCCGCCTCAAGCAGGAGGTCTCGCACACCGAGGACACCATCACCGTCGACGGCAAGACCATCAAGGTCCTGTCCGAGCGCAACCCCGCCGACATCCCGTGGGGCGAGCTGGGCGTCGACATCGTCATCGAGTCGACCGGCATCTTCACCAAGAAGGAAGACGCCGAGAAGCACATCACCGGCGGCGCGAAGAAGGTCATCATCTCCGCCCCGGCGAAGAACGAAGACGTCACCATCGTGATGGGCGTCAACCACGACACGTACGACGCCGCGAACCACCACGTCATCTCCAACGCCTCCTGCACCACCAACTGTGTGGCGCCCATGGCGAAGGTCCTCGACGAGAACTTCGGCATCGTCAAGGGCCTGATGACGACGGTGCACGCGTACACGAACGACCAGCGCATCCTGGACTTCCCGCACAAGGACCTGCGCCGCGCCCGTGCCGCCGCCGAGAACATCATCCCGACCACCACCGGCGCCGCGAAGGCCACCTCCCTGGTCCTTCCGCAGCTCAAGGGCAAGCTGGACGGCATGGCCATGCGCGTCCCGGTCCCGACCGGCTCGGTCACCGACCTCGTCGTCGAGCTGTCCCGCGAGGTCACCAAGGAAGAGATCAACGCCGCCTTCCAGAAGGCGGCCGAGGGCGAGCTCAAGGGCATCCTCGAGTACACCGAGGACCCGATCGTCTCCTCCGACATCGTCAACGCCCCGGCGTCCTGCACGTTCGACTCCTCCCTGACCATGGTCCAGGAGGGCAAGAACGTGAAGGTCATCGGCTGGTACGACAACGAGTGGGGCTACTCCAACCGCCTCGTCGACCTGACAGTCTTCGTCGGCAACCAGCTCTGATCGACTGAAGCAGGCACCTCGATGTGAGAGCAGGGCTCGGGCAGCGCGCGGTCGCGCGGTCCGAGCCCTGACTCACGTACAGATCAGACCTGTTCGATCACGAGCGAATACGAGCGATCACGAGCTCTCTCTCCAGGAGTCCCCATGAAGACGATCGACGAACTCCTCTCCGAAGGCGTCGCGGGCAAGCGCGTCTTCGTCCGCGCCGACCTGAACGTGCCACTGGACGGCACCACCATCACCGACGACGGCCGCATCCGCGCCGTCCTGCCCACCGTCAAGGCGCTGGCCGACGCGGGCGCCCGCGTGGTCGTCGCCTCGCACCTGGGCCGCCCCAAGGGCGCCCCGGACCCGGCGTTCTCCCTCGCACCCGCCGCCTCGCGCCTCGGTGAACTCCTCGGCTCGGACGTGGCGTTCGCGACCGACACGGTCGGCGAGTCCGCCACCTCCACGGTCGCGGGCCTGACCGACGGCCAGGTCGCCGTCATCGAGAACCTGCGCTTCAACCCCGGCGAGACGAGCAAGGACGACGCCGAGCGCGGCGCCTTCGCCGACCAGCTCGCCGCCCTCGCCGACGTGTACGTGGGTGACGGCTTCGGCGCGGTGCACCGCAAGCACGCCTCCGTGTACGACCTCCCGGCCCGGCTGCCGCACGCCGCCGGCTACCTCATCGCCAAGGAGGTCGCCGTCCTGAAGAAGCTGACGGAGGACGTCCAGCGGCCGTACGTCGTCGCCCTCGGCGGCGCCAAGGTCTCCGACAAGCTCGCCGTCATCGACCAGCTGCTCGGCAAGGCCGACCGGCTCCTCATCGGCGGCGGCATGGCGTACACCTTCCTCAAGGCCAAGGGCTACGAGGTCGGCAAGTCCCTGCTGCAGGAGGACCAGATCCCGGCCGTCCAGGAGTACATCGAGCGGGCCGAGAAGACCGGCGTCGAGCTCGTCCTGCCGGTCGACGCGCTGGTCGCCACCGACTTCCCGGACCTGAAGACCAAGGCCCCCGCGAACCCCACCACCGTCGCCGCGGACGCCATCCCCGCCGACCAGGAGGGCCTGGACATCGGCCCCGAGACCCGCAAGCTGTACGCCTCGAAGCTCGCCGACGCCGCCACCGTCTTCTGGAACGGCCCCATGGGCGTCTTCGAGCACCCCGACTACGCCGAGGGCACCAAGGCGGTCGCCCAGGCCCTCCTCGACTCCCCGGGCTTCACCGTGGTCGGCGGCGGCGACTCCGCCGCGGCCGTGCGCACCCTGGGCTTCGACGAGAACGCATTCGGCCACATCTCGACCGGTGGCGGCGCCTCCCTCGAATACCTCGAGGGCAAGACGCTCCCCGGCCTCGCCGCACTGGAGGACTGACCTTTTATGAGCACGCGCACGCCACTGATGGCGGGCAACTGGAAGATGAACCTCAACCACCTCGAGGCCATCGCCCACGTCCAGAAGCTCGCCTTCGCCCTGGCCGACAAGGACCACGAGGCCGTCGAGGTCGCCGTCCTGCCGCCCTTCACCGACCTGCGCTCCGTGCAGACCCTGGTCGACGGCGACAAGCTCCGCATCAAGTACGGCGCCCAGGACATCTCGGCGCACGACTCCGGGGCCTACACCGGCGAGATCTCCGGTCCGATGCTGGCCAAGCTGAAGTGCACGTACGTGGTGATCGGCCACTCCGAGCGCCGCCAGTACCACAACGAGACCGACGAGATCGTGAACGCCAAGGTCAAGGCCGCCTTCAAGCACGGCCTGACCCCGATCCTGTGCGTCGGCGAGGAGCTGGACGTCCGCGAGGCCGGCAACGCCGTCCCGCACACCCTCGCCCAGGTCGAGGGCGGCCTGAAGGACATCCCGGCCGAGCAGGCCGAGACGATCGTGATCGCCTACGAGCCCGTGTGGGCCATCGGCACCGGCAAGGTCTGCGGCGCCGAGGACGCCCAGGAGGTCTGCGCCGCCATCCGCGGCAAGATCGCCGAGCTGTACTCCCAGGAGGTGGCCGACAAGGTCCGCGTCCAGTACGGCGGCTCGGTCAAGTCCGGCAACGTCGCCGAGATCATGGCGCAGCCCGACATCGACGGCGCCCTGGTCGGCGGTGCCTCGCTGGACGCCGACGAGTTCGTCAAGATCGTGCGCTTCCGCGACCAGTGAGTATGCGGTAGCGGCGATCCGTCGTACCCTTGCGGGGTCCAGCAGTGTGCTGGGCCCCGCGTCGTCCGTCAGAATCCGAGGAAGTTGGTCCAGCCGTGGTTATGGGGTTCTCGATCGCCCTGATCGTCTTCAGCCTGCTGCTGATGCTGCTGGTGCTGATGCACAAGGGGAAGGGCGGCGGCCTCTCCGACATGTTCGGTGGCGGCATGCAGTCGTCCGTCGGCGGCTCCTCGGTCGCCGAGCGCAACCTGGACCGGATCACCGTGGTGGTCGCTCTGCTGTGGGTGGCGTGCATCGTCGTACTCGGCATCCTGATGAAGGCGAACAGCTGAGCGGCACGCACATTCCCCACGCTTTCCGCACGTAAGGCCCCATGTTCGGTACGCGCAGCTGAGCGCGGCCTATCATGGGGCTTGCGTCTGGGTGTGGGGGTTGTAACTCCAATCACTGGACGCGCGTTGGGCCTTACGTAGACTGAGGCGCTCGCAGCGAAGCGGAAACGCCGACTCGCTTCGCGGCACCATCACGCAGGGAGTTACGACCGTGGCAAGTGGCAACGCGATCCGAGGTAGCCGGGTCGGGGCGGGGCCGATGGGCGAGGCCGAGCGCGGCGAGTCCGCGCCGCGGCTGCGCGTCTCCTTCTGGTGCTCCAACGGGCACGAGACACAGCCGAGCTTCGCCAGCGACGCGCAGGTGCCCGAAACCTGGGACTGCCCCCGCTGCGGCTTTCCGGCCGGACAGGACCGCGACAACCCGCCGGACCCGCCGCGCACCGAGCCCTACAAGACGCACCTGGCGTATGTGCGGGAGCGGCGCAGCGACGCGGACGGCGAGGCGATCCTCGCCGAGGCGCTCGCCAAACTGCGGGGCGAAATCTAGGAGTTGAGACCGGCCGGGCACCGAGAGGCGCCTGGCCGGAGCTGTTTCTCCGCCGTGCCGCTTCCACCTGCCGGCTCCCGCCGCAGGCCGCTCGCGGACCGATTGTCAGTGGTGCCCTCTACGGTTTGTGCATCGGGCGAACCGTGAGGGGGAGTTGTGGCGACGGCCGAGACGACGGATGTACGTGTGCCCGCGTGGCGCGGCGGCTTCGGGCGCCTGTGGAGCGCCGCCGTGCTGTCCAGCTTCGGTGACGCGCTGCGTACGGCCGCCCTGCCGCTGCTCGCCGTGACGCTGACCGACGAGCCGCTGCTCATCGCCTCCGTCGCCGCCTGCGGCTATCTGCCCTGGCTCGTCTTCGGCCTGCTCGGCGGGGCCGTCGCCGACCGGGTGGACCAGCGGCGCGCCATGTGGACGGTGGACGCGCTACGAGGGCTGCTGGTCGCCGCCTTCGCGGTGCTCGTCGCGCTCGGTCACGCCTCGATCGCCCTGCTCATCGCGCTGGCCTTCCTCCTCACCACCCTGCAGACCCTCTTCGACAACGCCTCCACCGCCCTGTTGCCCGCCCTGGTGGACCGCGCTGCGCTCGGCAGCGCCAACGCTCGCCTCATGACCGGCCAGCGCGTCGCGGGCGGTCTGCTGGGCGGGCCTGTCGTGCCGCTGCTGCTGACGGCCGGGGCCGCCGCGCCCTTCGCGGCCGGCGCCGTCACCTTCCTGCTGGCCGCCGCGCTGGTCGCCTCCCTGCGCACCCGCCCGCCCGAGCGGAGACCGAGACCGGCGGGCAGCACCCTGCGCCGGGAGATCGCCGAAGGACTGCGGACCCTGGCCCGGGACCGGGCACTGCGCGGGCTGTGCGCCGCCACGGCCCTGTGCAACATCGGCTTGGGCGCCCTCATCGCCACGCTGGTGGTCCTGGTGACCGGCCGGCTGAACGCCGGCAACACGGGGTACGCGGCGGCCCTGACCGCGTACACCGTCGGCAGCCTGCTCGGAGGAGTGGCCAACCGCCGTCTCGTCGCCCGTGTGGGGCAGGTGCGGGCGGTGCTCGCCGCCGGGGTCGTGCAGGTCGGCGCGCTCGTCGTCATGGGCGCGGTGCGCAGCCTGGGCGCGCTGGTGGCGGCCATGGCGGTCTTCGGGTTCATGGGCATGGTGTGGAACGTCAGCACGACGACGCTGCTGCAGCAGCGCAGCCCCGCCGGGATGCTGGGCCGGGTCAGCTCCGCCTACCGGACCCTCTCGGTCGCCGGGGCGCCGCTCGGCGCGTTGCTCGGCGGCGCCGTCGCCACCGCCTGGGGAGCCAACACCCCGGCGCTGCTCGCGGCCGCCTTCTTCACGCTGTCCGTCGCCGCGCTGATACCCGCGCGCCGGCCGGACGTACCTGTTGTTGCGCCGGAGGACGGCGCCACGACAGCTCACGTCCACCGCTGATCAATTAGGTTGGGACCGGCAGCGGGGCAGGTACGCAGCAGCACAGGCAGGCAAGGAAGAAGGCTGAAGTCCGAGATGAACGCAGACGGCCGTACGAGGCTCAACCAGAGGCCCGAGTGGACCGCTCTGGCCAAGCACCGCGAGGAGCTCGGCGAGGTGCACATGCGCGAGCTGTTCGCCGCCGACCCCGGCCGCGGCACCGCGTACACGCTCCGCGTCGGTGACCTGTACGTCGACTACTCCAAGCACCTCGTCACCGACGACACCCTGCGGCTGCTGCGCGAGCTGGCCGCCGCCACCGACGTGTTCGGGCTGCGCGACGCCATGTTCCGCGGCGAGAAGATCAACACGACCGAGAACCGCGCCGTGCTGCACACCGCCCTGCGGGCGCCGCGGGACGCGGTGATCCAGGTCGACGGCGAGAACGTCGTCCCGGGCGTGCACGCCGTCCTCGACAAGATGGCCGACTTCGCGAACCGGGTGCGCTCCGGCGCGTGGACCGGCCACACCGGCGAGCGGATCCGGAACATCGTCAACGTCGGCATCGGCGGCTCCGACCTGGGCCCCGCGATGGCGTACGAGGTGCTGCGCGCCTACACCGACCGCTCGCTGACGTTCCGCTTCGTGTCGAACGTGGACGGCGCCGACCTGCACGAGGCCATCCGCGACCTGGACCCGGCCGAGACGCTGTTCATCATCGCCTCCAAGACCTTCACCACCATCGAGACGGTCACCAACGCCACCTCCGCCCGTAAGTGGCTGCTGGACGCGCTCGGTGACGAGTCCGCCGTCGCCAAGCACTTCGTCGCCCTGTCGACGAACGCCGAGAAGGTCGCCGAGTTCGGCATCGACACGGCCAACATGTTCGAGTTCTGGGACTGGGTCGGCGGACGGTACTCCTACGACTCGGCGATCGGCCTGTCCCTGATGATCGCCATCGGGCCGGACCGCTTCCGGGAGATGCTCGACGGGTTCCGGCTCGTCGACGAGCACTTCCGGACCGCGCCCGCCGAGTCCAACGTGCCGTTGCTGCTGGGCCTGTTGGGCATCTGGTACGGCAACTTCCACGGCGCCGAGTCGCACGCGGTGCTGCCCTACAGCCACTACCTGTCCAAGTTCACCGCGTACCTGCAGCAGCTGGACATGGAGTCCAACGGCAAGTACGTCGGCCGGGACGGACGCGAGGTGGAGTGGCAGACCGGGCCGGTCGTGTGGGGCACGCCCGGCACCAACGGGCAGCACGCCTACTACCAGCTCATCCACCAGGGCACCAAGCTCATCCCGGCCGACTTCATCGGCTTCGCCGAGCCGGTCGCCGAGCTGGGCGACGAGCTCAAGGCGCAGCACGACCTGCTGATGGCCAACTTCTTCGCCCAGACCCAGGCGCTGGCGTTCGGCAAGACGCCGGAGGAGGTGCGGGCCGAGGGGGTGCCGGAGGAGCTGGTGCCGCACAAGACGTTCAAGGGCAACCACCCGACGACCACGATCCTCGCGCGCGAGCTGACGCCGTCCGTGCTCGGCCAGCTCGTCGCGCTCTACGAGCACAAGGTGTTCGTGCAGGGCGCCGTCTGGAACATCGACTCCTTCGACCAGTGGGGCGTCGAGCTCGGCAAGGTCCTCGCCAAGCGTATCGAGCCCGCACTGACCGAAGGTGCCGAGGTCCCGGGCCTGGACGCCTCCACCAAGGCCCTGGTCGCCACGTACCGGGAGCTGCGCGGCCGGCAGTGAGCGGGACGCGGCAGCGGGCGGTGCGCGGCCGCCCGCTGCCGTAGACTCCCGGGCGATCAGTGAGACGATCACTCGGGGGAGTACAAGGTGACCAGTCCACAGCGGAGTTGGACCGGCGGCACACTGACCGCCCGGTCCTTCCTGAAACCCCATCGCGTGGCGCGGGCGGTGTTCCATCCGACGTGGATACCGGGCTCGCTCGATCCGACGGTGGACGCGCTCAAGCGGGCACGGGTCATCGCCGGGGCGGTCGCGGCGCTCGGTGTCTACACCTACGTCCAGGGCGGTTTCGCCTTCACGGAGATGCTGGACAACGCGGCGACCGCCTGCGCCGTGCTGCTGTTCCTCACACCGGCCACGCTGGGCGTGATGCTCTACGCCTGGCGGCGCTCCGGCGGCGGCACCGTCCGGCAGCTGCGGGAGCCGCTCGTCAACGCGCTCAAGCTGCTTGTGCTGTTCGTCGGCTCGGCCCTCGCGACGGTGCTGACCTTCCACCTGTCGTACCGGCTCGACAGCCTGACCAGGATGCCGATCATGCTGGCCGGGATGTGGATGGCCTTCTTCGTGTGCGCGGGCGCCTTCTACATCTCGGGGAACTTCTTCGGCACGGCCGCCGTGCACCGCTGCCTCCCGCCGCTGCTCGCCGCGGTCACGAGCTGGCTGATGGCCGTCTTCGACCTGGTCACCGGCGACCTGCACGGCCTCAGCCTCATGATGGGCATCGTCTTCATCCTGGCCGCCCCGGTGACCGTCACGGGGATCGCGCTGCTGGAGACGCGGCGGCTCAGACGCCGGTACGGCATCCGGCTGGCAGCCCACCCGGCGACCCTGCCGCGCGTTCCGGGTCCGCCTCCGCCGACGCCGCCGATGCCTCCGGCGGGATCGCCCCACGTGCCGCCGCGGGGGAACCCGTACGGAAACCCGTACCCACCGCCCCAGGGGCATCCGTACGGCAATCCGTACGCGCCACCTCACGGCAACCCGTACGGCCACCCGTACGGCCACCCGTACGGGCCGGGACCCGACAGCCGCTGAGCCGCGAAGCCGGTGCCGTCATGCCGTCGGTCAGGCGACCGCGCTCAGGGTGTCCGCGAGCCGGCGTCGTGCCGCCCGGGCCGCCGGTACGGCGGCGAGGGCGGCGGCTCCGAGGACGGCCCCTGTCCCGAGCAGCAGCAGAAGTGCAGGGGAGGGCCCCTGGGCGATCCCGGCGCCGATGCCGCTCGACCGGCCCTGGGCGTCGATCAGCCAGTGCGCGAGCGGCAGCCCCAGGGCGGTGGCGGCGAGCACCGCCGCCAGTGCCGTACAGCCGGTGGCGGTGACCGTGATGGCGGTGATCTGCCGGGGGGACAGGCCGATCGCCTTCAGCGCCAGCAGGTCGCGTTCGCCCTCGCGGACGGTGCCGCCGATCGCGGTCAGCAGCTCGATGAGCCCGATGAGGGCGAGGACGGCGATCAGGCCGAGGACCACGCCTCGCAGCGGGGAGAGCCCGTCGGCCGGGTTCGTCACGGTGTGCACGTCGAGGTGGCCGCGTCCGGCCTCCGCCAGCCGGTCGGCGACCGTGTGCGGGTCGGCGCCGGAGTCCAGGCGGAGCTGGTAGAGGGTCGGGCGGAGGCCGGGGTCGTTCTCGCGGAGGGTGTCGAGGGAGGTGGACACGACCCGGCCCGCGTTCTCCGGCTCGATGCTGCGGCCCACGATGTGCAGGATCTGCGGCTGGTCGCCGACGGTCATCCGCACCCAGTCGCCGACCCGCACGTCCAGCAGGTCGAGCAGCCCCTGCCCGGCCACCGCCTCGTCGGGCCCGCGCGCCGGGCGGCCCTCGGCCAGGGTGTACGGGTAGGGGTCCTCGCGGGTGCCGAGGCCGCGCAGGGCGATGGTCGCCGTCTGGCCCGGTACCAGGGCCGCCACCTCGACGCCCGGGTAGGCGGCGGCGACCTGCGGATCACGTTCCAGCAGCGTGCGGGCGTCCCGGTCGCTCAGAGGCGCGTCGGCGCGGACGGTGAGCGCGGCGGGCAGCCCGACCCGCTCCGGGCTGCTGTGGAAACGGTCGATGGTGGTCCACGCGCTCATCGCGACCACGATCAGCAGCAGCGGCAGCGCGAGACGGGCGAACGTGCCCAGGGACCGGGGCCGACGGGTGAACGCCTTGTGCCAGCCCAGGACCAGCGCGGGCGGCACCCGTACCCCCAGGGCCCGCCGGGCCACGCCCGACAGCCGGCCGCCCAGCGGCGCCGCGGGCCGGGGCACCGGCACCGGCGGCACCCGCCCCGCCCGCCAGGCCGCCAGCCCGGTCGTGGCACCGATGAACAGCACCGCACCCACCGGCACCGCGAACAGCGCCACCGTGTGCCCGGGCAGCCCCTGCCACACCCCGACCGCGTCCCCGAGACGCCCGGGGACCCGGCTGCCCAGCGCCTCGGTGAGCGCGGCGGCGGACACGGCGCCCAGCAGGGCGTAGGCCAGGTGCTGGAGCAGGAAGACGCGGACGACCTGGCCGGGCGTGAAGCCGATGGCCTTCAGTACGGAGATGTCCCGCAGGTGGCCGCGGATGCGGGTGCCGATCGCGCCGTGCACGGCGAGCCCGGCGGCGATCAGCGCGCCGAGGCCGAACAGCCCCAGGACCTGGCCGAGCAGCCGGTTGTCGCCCTGCGCCTCGGCACGCGCCTGCTTCCAGGTGGACACCTCGCCGATCGCCCCGGCGCCCAGCACGGTCACGGCACGCTGGACGGCGTAGTCGGTGTCGTCGGGGTCGGTCAGCCGCAGCCCGATCACCTGCCCGCCGGGGTCGGCCACGGCGGACGGCAGCGCCCACACCAGCCCGGGCTGCTCGCCGGGCCGGTAGCGCGGCTCGGCACTGTCGGCGATGCCCACGACGGTCAGTTTCCGTGCCGTGCCCGGCACGGTGAGCGGGTCGCCGGGTTGGGCCAGCAGCGCCCGGGCGAGACGGCTCTCCAGGACCACGCCGTCCGGGGTCGCCGGGTCCAGCCAGTGCCCGGAGGTGAGCAGCGGACGGCCCACGGACGGCGGCTCGGAGGGGGTGCCGCGCAGCTCGACGGAGGCGCGGCTGCCGCGCGAGGCGACGGTGACGGAGGTGGTCGGGTACGGACCGGCGACGGACTCGACGCCGTCCAGCGCGGCCAGCCTGCCGGTGTCGGCCGTGGCGGCGGTGTGCAGCCAGACGTGGGCGCCGCGCGCCTGGGTGAAGACCCGTTGCCAGGGGTTGGTGGCGTACCCGAAGAGGGCCGTGGCCAGCAGCAGCGACACGACGATGCCCGCGGTGGCGAGGACCAGGAACAGCGCCTCACCGCGGTGCGTGCGCAGATCGGAGTGCGCCCAGCGCAGGGTGGCTCGCACGGGCGTCAGCCCCTCGGCCCGCACGCGGCGCGAGGCCCGCACGCGGCGCGAGGCCCGAACGTGGCGCAGGGCCTCGACACGGCGCGAGGCCCGCACGTGGCGCAGGGCCTGGACACGGCGCGAGGCCCGCACGTGGCGCAAGGCCTGGACACGGCGCGAGGCCCGAACACGGCGCATTGGTCGTACACCCGCATGTCAGTCCCTGAGCTCCAGCACGCCGGATATCCCGGAGCGGCGCGGGGGCGGCGTGCCGTCCAGTTCCGCGTCGTCGGCGATCCGCCCGTCGAAGAAGCTGATCACCCGGTCCGCGGCGCTCGCCAGCCGGGCGTCGTGCGTGACCAGCACGATCGTCTGGCCGCGCTGGTGGAAGCGGGACAGCAGCCGCATCACCTCGCGGGTGCCCTTGCTGTCCAGGCTGCCCGCGGGCTCGTCGGCCAGCAGCAGCGGCGGGTGGTTGACCAGGGCCCGGGCGAGGGCGACCCGCTGCTGCTCACCGCCGGACAGCTCGCCCGGCAGGCTGCGCTCCTTGCCCTGCAGCCCCAGCTCGGCCAGCAGCTGCTCCCGCTCGGCCCGCGCCCGCTTCGGCGGCACCCCGGCCAGCAGGGCGGGCAGCTCGACGTTGTCGGCGACGGACAGGTTCGACACCAGGTTGAAGAACTGGAAGACGATCCCGATGCGCTTGCGGCGCTCCACGGCCCAGCGCGCCTCGCTGTAGGCGTCCGCGCACTCGCCGTCCAGCCAGATGCTGCCGGCGTCCGGCCGCTGCAGCCCGCCCAGCAGGTGCAGCAGCGTCGACTTGCCGGCACCGGACGGGCCGGTGATCGCCACGAACTCGCCCCGCCGCACGGACAGGTCGACCCCGCGCACGGCATGGGCGGGCGCGCCCTCGCCGTGGTGCGTCTTGACCAGGCCCTCGGCGCGCAGCACAGGAGCGGGACTGTCGCTCGTCCCAGAGCTCACTCCAACTCCTCCAGCTCTTCCTGGCACCGCTCCAGCCAGTCGAGGTCGGCCTGCAGATGCAGCATCGCGCCCTCGATCAGCAGGTGGGCGATGCGGTTGTCCCGGTCTTCGGCGGTGGCCAGTTTCGACAGCTGCCGCATGGTGTTCAGATACTGGCGCCGCTGCTTGTTGATGAGGGCGATCTGGTCGGCGAGGCCGGTCTGCGGGGCCAGGGCCAGCTTCATGAAGAACTCGTCCCGTACCCGCGGCTCGTCCTCGGGCTCCTCGAACCAGGCGCGCAGCGCCTCACGCCCGGCGTCGGTGAGGTGGTAGACCTTCTTGTTGGGCCGGCTGGACTGCTCGACGTCCTCGCCCTCGATCAGTCCCTGCTTCTCGAGGCGGCCGAGGGTCACGTAGATCTGGCCGACGTTCGGCTGAGGGTACGCGGAGCCCAGCAGTTGCTCAAGGTCCTGCTTGAGCTCGTAGCCGTGGGCCGGGCCGCGGGCGAGGAGTGCCAGGAGGGGCAGGCGCACGCGTCCAGTCCTCCTGTCCTCAGTAATGTGTGCCAGGCCCTAGTATCGCCCATACCTAACAGGTATACATGGCCTCTGACCCGAGCGAAGATGCCCGTGGCCGGTGTACCAGGGAGGAACCTATGCGGTGGATACATGCCGCCGGTAGGGGCCTTCTCGTTCTCGTCGTGATCCTGACGGGTTACGTGGCGTCCGGCGCCCGGGCCGACGAGGGCACCGCGCGCGAGCGCGGCCCGCTCACGCTCGCCACCGCCGGTGACTTCACCGGCTACCTCGGCCCCCTGCTGGAGGGCTGGAACCGCACCCACCCCGGTGAGAAGGTCACCCTCGTCGAGCTGCCCGACTCGGCGGACGAGACCCGCGCGCAGATGGCCACCGACCTGCGCGGCGGCGACCGCAGCCGCTTCGACATCCTCAACATCGACGTCAACTGGACCTCGGAGTTCGCCGCGGCGGGCTGGATCCGGCCGCTGCCCCGCGACCGCTTCCCCCTCGACAGCTTCCTGCCGCCGGTCGTGGACACGGCGACCTACGACGGACAGCTGTACGCCGTCCCGTACGTCACCAACGCGGGCCTGCTCCTCTACCGCAAGGACGTCCTCGCCGAGGAGGGTCTCCCGCCGCCCCGCACGTGGGCCGAGCTGGAGCGGCAGGCGAAGACGATCGCACCGAAGTACGGACTCGACGGCTACGCCGGCCAGTTCCTGCCCTACGAGGGCCTCACCGTCAACGCGGCCGAGGCCGTCTACTCGGCGGGCGGCACGATCCTCGGCGACGAGGGCGAACGCGTCACCGTCGACTCGGCGGCGGCCCGCGAGGGCATCGGCTTCCTCGCGCGCGGGGTGCGCGAGGGCTGGATCCCGAAAGAGGCCCTGACGTACAAGGAGGAGGAGTCCAAGCAGGCCTTCCAGGACGGCCGGCTGCTCTTCCTGCGCAACTGGCCGTACGCGTACGTCGTCGCCTCCGCCCCGGGCTCGAAGGTCGCCGGGAAGATCGGCGCCGTACCGCTGCCGGGGCCTAACGGGCCGGGGACGAGCGTCCTGGGCGGCTCCAACCTGGCCGTCAGCGCGCACGCGCGGCACCCCGACTCGGCCGCACGCCTGATCGCGTACCTCACCAGCGAGCGCGTCCAGCGCCAGGTCCTCACACGCGGCGCGCTGCCGCCCGTACGGGCCGACCTCTACGAGGACCCGGAACTCATCAGGGAGTTCCCGTACCTGCCGACCCTGCGCGAGAGCGTGCTCTCCGCCGCGCCGCGCCCCAAGAGCCCCCACTACGACCAGGTCAGCCTGGCGGTGCAGGCCGTCGTGCGGGACGCGATGACCGGGCACGTCAGCCCGGAGGGCGCGGTGCGGCGGCTGGCGCGGGAGCTGGCCGCGATTTCCCGCCGTTAGTTACCTGTTAGGTAACGCGGACGTCTCATCTCGGTCGAGATTGTCCCAATTCGTCAGGATTTTCAGGCCCAACCCTCCAGTAGCTTCCGGTCAGTTCATTGACACCCTCGCGACACGCCTACTTAACATGCATGCATAACCGTAAGCACGAAGAGACAGGTCGACGGGGTGAGTCTCCAGCGCAACCGCACCCACCACTGGTGGCGCGACGCAGTGATCTACCAGGTGTACGTCCGCAGCTTCCTGGACAGCACCGGCGACGGCATCGGCGATCTCGCCGGGGTCCGGGCAGGGCTGCCGTACCTGAAGAAGCTCGGCGTCGACGGGATCTGGCTGAGCCCCTTCTATCCCTCGCCGCAGCACGACCACGGCTACGACGTGGCCGACTACTGCGACGTCGACCCGCTCTTCGGCGACCTCGCCGAGTTCGACCTGCTGGTCGCGGCGGCTCGGCGGCTCGGCATCAGGGTGCTGCTCGACATCGTGCCGAACCACTGCTCCAGCGAGCACCCGTGGTTCCGCGAGGCGCTGGCGGAAGGCCCCGGCAGCCCGGCCCGCGCCCGTTTCCACTTCGCCGACGGCCGTGGCCCGGACGGCTCCGAGCCGCCCAACAACTGGCACGCCATGTTCGGCGGCCCGGCCTGGAGCCGGGTGACGGAGGCGGACGGGCGGCCCGGCCAGTGGTACCTGCACATGTTCACGCCCGAGCAGCCGGACTGGAACTGGCGCAACCCCGAGGTTCCCGCCGAGTTCGAGAGGATCCTGCGGTTCTGGCTGGACCGGGGCGTCGACGGCTTCCGTATCGATGTCGCCGCCGGCCTCTTCAAGCACCCGGACCTGCCCGACTCCCCGGACCCGGAGGCCGACGCCCGCACCCGCGACTCGGTCAACCCGCTCGCCTGGAACCAGCCCGAGGTGCACGAGGTGTGGCGGCAGTGGCGTGCGATATGCGACGAGTACGCCGAGCGGGACGGCCGCGAACGCCTCCTGGTCGGCGAGGTCTCCGTGCCCACCGCCCGCGAGCACGCCAAGTACGTCCGCCCGGACGAGCTCCACCAGGCCTTCTTCTTCGACCTGCTCAGCGCCCCCTGGGACCCGGACGCCTTCCGCAAGGTCATCTCCGAGGCCATGGAGGACATCGCCGGGACCGGCTCGACGGTCACCTGGGTCCTCAACAACCACGACCAGGTTCGCACCGTCACCCGCTACGGCGAACCCACCCCGCACGGCAGCGGCCTCGGCGCCGCCCGGGCCCGGGCCGCCGCGCTGCTGATGCTGGCGCTGCCCGGAGCCGCGTACATCTACCAGGGCGAGGAGCTGGGGCTGCCCGAGGTCGTGGACCTGCCCGACGACGTGCTCACCGACCCGATCTTCCGCCGCACCGGCAGCCGGGCCCGGATCCGGGACGGCTGCCGGGTGCCGCTGCCCTGGTCGGGGCAGGCCTCCCCGTTCGGCTTCACCTCCGGCGCGGAGGGCGCCAAGCCGTGGCTGCCGCAGCCGGAGTACTTCGCCGAGTTCGCCACCGACCGGGCCCTCGCCGACACCCGCTCGTTCTGGCACCTGTACCGCGACGGCCTGCAACTGCGTTCCGCCCTGCCTCAGTTGGGCGAGGGCACGCTGCGCTGGCTGGACGCCCCGCCCGGTGTCCTCGCCTTCGTCCGCGGCGACGACCTGGTCTGCGCCGTGAACTTCGGTACGGCCCCCACGCCCGCGCCGGTCTCCGGCACCCCGCTGCTGTCCAGCGGCCCCTGCCCGGCCGGGGTGCTGCCCGGCTCGACCGCCGCCTGGTGGATCAACGACCTCTGATCGTCCGGCAACTCCCCACCCTTCGAAGGGACATCAACGATGATGCGACGACGTACCACCCTGCTCACGAGCTGCACCGCCCTCGCCCTGGCGTTCGGCGCGACCGCCTGCGGCGGCGGGCCCGTCACGGCCGGTGGCGGCGACAAGGCGCTCAGCGGCCAGACGCTCACCGTGGCCGGTGTCTGGTCCGGCACCGAGCAGAAGAACTTCCAGAAGGTGCTGGACGCGTTCGCCGAGAAGACCGGCGCCAAGACGCAGTTCGTGTCCACCGGGGACAACGTCTCCACCGTCGTCGGCAGCAAGATCGAGGGCGGCAACGCCCCCGACGTCGTGATGGTCCCGCAGGTCGGCGTGCTCCAGCAGTTCGCCCGGCAGGGCTGGCTCAAGCCGCTGTCGGGCACGGCCCAGAAGTCCGTGGACGCCAACTTCGCGCCCGTGTGGAAGAAGTACGGCAGCGTCGACGGCAAGCTGTACGGCCTGTACTTCAAGGCCGCCCACAAGTCGACCGTCTGGTACAGCCCGGACGCCCTCGCCCAGGCCGGGGTGAAGCCGCCGAAGACGTATGACGAGATGCTCAAGGCCGGGCGGACCGTCTCCGACTCCGGGCTCGCCGCCTTCTCGGTCGCCGGGCAGGACGGCTGGACGCTCACCGACTGGTTCGAGAACATCTACCTCTCGCAGGCCGGGCCGGAGAAGTACGACGCCCTCGCCGCCCACAAGCTGAAGTGGACCGACGCGTCGGTGGTGGAGGCGCTCACCACGCTCGGCAAGCTCTTCAAGGACAAGCAGCTGATCGCGGGCGGCCAGAAGGGCGCCCTGAACACCGACTTCCCGGGCTCGGTGGAGAAGGTGTTCGGGCCGAAGCCCGAGGCCGGCATGGTCTACGAGGGCGACTTCGTGGCCGGCGTCGCCAAGGACCAGTTCGGGAAGACGATCGGTGAGGACGCGAACTTCTTCCCGTTCCCGGCGGTCGGCGGCGGCAAGGCGCCGGTGGTCAGCGGCGGCGACGCGGCCGTCGTCCTGAAGGACGGCAAGAACCAGAAGGCCGCCATGGCGCTCCTGGAGTACCTGGCGACGCCGGAGGCCGCGGCCGTGTGGGCGGAGGCGGGCGGCTTCCTCTCCCCGAACAAGAAGCTCGACCTCGCCTCCTACGGCGACGACGTCACCCGCGCCACCGCCAAGTCCCTGGTGCAGGCCGGTGACTCGGTCCGCTTCGACATGTCCGACCAGGCCCCGGCGGCCTTCGGCGGCACCAAGGGCGCCGGCGAGTGGAAGCTGCTGCAGGACTTCCTGCGCGACCCGTCGGACCCGAAGGGCACCGCGGCGAAGCTGGAGGCCGCGGCGGCCAAGGCGTACCAGGGCTGATCATGACCACGACCCTGGTGAAAGAGACGAGCCCCCCGGCCGCCCCGCCCGCCGGCAGCGCACGCGGCCGGCGCCTGCGGCGGCGGGGCCGGATCGTCGCCCTGCTGTTCGTCTTCCCCGCACTGCTCCTGCTGGGTGCGCTGGTCGTCTACCCGGTGCTGTTCTCCGTCGGCCGCAGCTTCTTCGACGCCTCCGGGACACAGTTCGTGGGCGGCGAGAACTACACCGAGATGTTCCGCGACCCGGCCACCCTCAAGGCCATCCGGAACACCGCGATCTGGGTCGTCGTGGCCCCGGCGCTGCTGACCGGCCTGGGCCTGATCCTGGCCGTCCTCGTCGAGAAGGTCCGCTGGGCCACCGCCTTCAAACTGCTGCTGTTCATGCCGATGGCGGTGTCCTTCCTCGCCGCCGGGATCATCTTCCGGCTCGCCTACGACGAGGACCCGGACAAGGGCGTGCTCAACGCCGCCGTGGTCTCCGTCCACGACGCCTTCAAGGGCACCTCCTCCTACCCGACGGCCCGGGCCCGTGACGGCCAGGGCCTGACGAAGGAGGCGGACGGCGCGTACCGGACGTCCGCGAGCGTGTCGCCGGGGAACACGGTGGCGCTCGGCCTGGTCGGCGTACGCCCCGACGACCTGCCCCCGGACGCCGGGCCGGCGTCCGCCGCGGCCGGGCGGAAGGCGGCCCCGAACGAGCTGCGCGGAGTCGTCTACCTGGACTTCACTCCGGGCGGGGGAGGGGAGCAGGGCAAGGTCGACCGGAGCGAGAGCGGGCTGCCCGAGATGAAGGTCGAGGCGGTACGCGAGGGCAAGACGGTCGCGTCGACGACCACCGCCTCCGACGGCTCCTTCCGCTTCGAGGGCCTCGCCGACGGCTCGTACACCGTCAAGCTGCCCGCCGCGAACTTCGCGCCACCCTACGAGGGCGTCTCCTGGCTCGGCCCGGCGCTGGTCACGCCCGCGATCATCGGGGCGTACCTGTGGATCTGGACCGGCTTCGCCATGGTGCTGATCGGGGCGGGCCTGTCGACCCTGCCGAGGGACGCCCTGGAGGCGGCCCGCATGGACGGCGCGAACGAGTGGCAGATCTTCCGCCGGATCACGGTCCCCCTGCTCGCACCCGTGCTGACGGTCGTCTTCGTGACCCTGGTGATCAACGTGATGAAGGTCTTCGACCTCGTCTACATCATCGCGCCCGGGCCCGTGCAGGAGGACGCGACCGTGCTCGCGACGCAGATGTGGCTGGTGTCGTTCGGCGGCGGCAACAACCAGGGCCTCGGCAGCGCGCTCGGTGTGCTGCTCCTGCTGCTGGTGATCCCGGCCATGGTCTTCAACGTCCGCCGTTTCCGAAGGAGTCAGCGATGAACGCCGTCCGCCGCCACCTGGGCAACGGGGTCGTCCAGGCCTTCCTCGTGGTCGTCGGCCTGGTGTGGATGACACCGCTGGCCGGGCTGTTCCTGTCGTCGCTGCGCTCTGCGGAGGACACGGCGCAGGGCGGCTGGTGGACGGTGTTCACCAGCCCCGGGCAGCTGTCTTTCGACAACTACTCGGCGCTGCTGGAGAACGCGGGCATCACGCAGGCCTTCTGGAACACCGTGCTGATCTCGGTGCCGACGACCGTGCTGGTCGTCGCCATCGCGGCACTCGCCGGATACGCCTTCGCCTGGCTGGACTTCCCCGGCCGGGAGCCGGTCTTCCTGCTCGTCGTGGCGCTCCTGGTGGTGCCCGTCCAGATCGGCCTGCTGCCGGTCGCCAAACTCTTCGGCCAACTGGGCCTGTTCGGCACGATCCCGGGCGTCGTCCTCTTCCACGTGGCCTACGGCCTGCCGTTCGCGGTGTTCCTGCTGCGCAACTACTTCGCCGAGATGCCGAAGGAGATGCTGGAGGCCGCCCGGATGGACGGCGGCAGCGAATGGCGCATCTTCACCCGCCTCGTCCTGCCGGTGGGCCGCCCGGCGATCGCCAGCCTCGCCATCTTCCAGTTCCTGTGGGTCTGGAACGACATGCTGGTCGCCCTGCTCTTCGCGGACAGCTCCTCCCAGCCGCTGACCGTGGAACTCCAGTCCCAGATCCGGCAGTTCGGCAGCAACATCGACGTCCTGGCACCGGGGGCGTTCGTGTCGCTGATCGTCCCGGTGGTGGTGTTCTTCGCGTTCCAGCGGCATTTTGTGCAGGGGGTGATGGCCGGGTCGGTGAAGTAGCCGTGTATGCCTCGGGCCCCCGCCGCACGTCGCAGCGGGGGCCCGAGGGCGTTCACGCGTAAGAGCTCCGAACAGAATGGGCGGAGCTCTAAGCCGACGCCGGCGGATACAGCGACCGCGGCAGCTGCGAGGCCGCCGCCGCGTCCAGCAGCCACAGAGTGCGGGCCCGGCCGTACGCGCCGGCCGCCGGGGCCTGGATCTCGCCCGCGCCCGACAGGGCGATCGCCGCGGCCTGGGCCTTGTCCTCACCGGCGGCCAGCAGCCACACCTCGCGGGCCGCGCGGATCGCCGGGAGGGTGAGCGTGATCCGGGTCGGCGGCGGCTTGGGCGCGCCGTGGACGCCGACCACCGTGCGCTCCGTCTCCCGGACCGCGGGAAGCTCCGGGAACAGGGACGCCACGTGCGTGTCCGGGCCGACGCCCAGCATCAGGACGTCGAAGGTCGGGACGGGACCGTGGTTCTCCGGGGCCGCCGCCTGCGCGAGTTCCTCCGCGTACGCGGCCGCCGCCGCGTCGACGTCCGTGCCGTACGGGCCGTCCGAGGCGGGCATGGCGTGCACGCGCTTCGGGTCCAGCGGTACGGAGTCCAGCAGGGCCTCCCTGGCCTGCGTCACGTTGCGCTCCGGGTCGCCCTCCGGCAGGAACCGCTCGTCGCCCCACCACAGGTCGAGGCGGCCCCAGTCGATGGCGTCCCGGGCGGGCGCGGCGGCCAGGGCGGCCAGCAGGCCGTTGCCGTTGCGGCCGCCCGTCAGGACCACGGACGCCGAACCCCGGGAGGTCTGCGCGTCCACGATCTTGGTGATCAGCCGGGCCGCCGCGGCCTGCGCCATCAGCTCCTTGTCGCGGTGGACGACCAGCTGCGGTGCCGTACTCACTGCGTCGCCGCCTTCCGCACCGGCTCCGGCGTGGGCGGCTCCTGCTTCACCGGTTCCTTCGCCGTCGCTTCCTCAGCGGGTGCTTTCGCAGCCGTTTCGACGGGAGCGGGGAGCGCGAGGGGCTCTCGCCCGTCGAGACGTTCTCCTTTGGCCACCGGTCCCCGCCCCTGCGCCGGAACCGGGGCCGAAGCCGGCTTCAGCCGCTCCACCCCGTACCGCAGCGCCGACGCGTAGGTGTCGTCCGGGTCCAGCCGCCGCAGCTCCTCCGCGATCAGCTCGGCCGTCTCCCGCCGCTTGAGCGCCACCGCACGGTCCGGCTGGCCCTCGATGGAGAGAGTGGCCAGGGAGCCGTCCGCGCGGTCCAGGACGATGGGGCCGCAGTCGGTGTCCATACGGACCGCCGTCAGGCCCGGGCCGCCGGACAGGGAGCGCTTCACCGGGACGTCCAGCCGGTCCGCGAGCCACATCGCCAGCAGCTCGCAGCTCGGGTTGAACTCCTCGCCCTCCACCTCGACGGCCTTGACCTCGCAGGTGACCTGGTCGAGGGCCGCAGCCAGCATCGAGCGCCAGGGCGTGATGCGGGTCCAGGAGAGGTCCGTGTCGCCGGGGGTGTAGGCCTTGGCGCGGGCCGCCAGTTCGCGGACCGGCTGCTCCGAGGCGTAGGTGTCGGTGACGCGGCGCTGGGCGAGGGCGCCCAGCGGGTCGCTGGCCGGGTCGAGCGGCGCGTTCACCGGCCACCACACCACCACCGGCGCGTCCGGCAGCAGCAGCGGCAGCACCACCGACTGGGCCTGGTCGGCCACCTCGCCGTACAGACGGAGCACCACCGTCTCGCCGGTGCCCGCGTCCGCGCCCACCCGGACCTCCGCGTCCAGGCGGGACTGGGTGCGGTCACGCGGCGAGCGCGAGACACGCTTGATGACCACGAGCGTGCGCGAGGGGTGCTCGTGCGAGGCGTCGTTCGCGGCCTTCAGCGCGTCGTACGCGTTCTCCTCGTCCGTCACGATGACCAGCGTGAGCACCATGCCGACGGCCGGCGTGCCGATCGCCCGGCGGCCCTGGACCAGCGCCTTGTTGATCTTGCTGGCAGTGGTGTCGGTCAGGTCGATCTTCATGGCCGGCGCCAGCTCCGTCCGTCTCGCTCGAGCATTTCGTCCGCCTCGACGGGCCCCCAGGTACCGGCCGGGTACTGGGCGGGCTTGCCGTTCTTGTCCCAGTACTCCTCGATCGGGTCGAGGATCTTCCAGGACAGCTCGACCTCCTCGGTGCGCGGGAAGAGGTTCGAGTCGCCGAGCAGAACGTCCAGGATCAGCCGCTCGTACGCCTCCGGGCTGGACTCCGTGAACGACTCGCCGTAGGCGAAGTCCATCGACACGTCCCTGATCTCCATGGACGTACCGGGGACCTTGGAGCCGAAGCGGACGGTGACGCCCTCGTCGGGCTGGACGCGGATGACGATCGCGTTGGAGCCCAGTTCCTCGGTGGCCGTGGTGTCGAAGGGGGAGTGCGGGGCCCGCTGGAACACCACCGCGATCTCCGTGACGCGGCGGCCCAGCCGCTTGCCGGTGCGCAGGTAGAAGGGCACGCCCGCCCAGCGGCGGTTGTCGATCTCCAGCTTGATCGCGGCGTACGTGTCGGTCTTGGAGCCGGGGTCGATGCCCTCCTCGTCCAGGTAGCCGATCACCTTCGCGCCGCCCTGCCAGCCGGCCGCGTACTGGGCCCGCACGGTGTCCCGGCCCAGGTCCTTCGGCAGCCGTACCGCGCCGAGCACCTTGGTCTTCTCCGCGGCCAGCGCGTCCGCGTCGAAGGAGGCGGGCTCTTCCATGGCGGTGAGGGCCATGAGCTGGAGCAGGTGGTTCTGGATGACGTCACGCGCGGCGCCGATGCCGTCGTAGTAGCCGGCCCGGCCGCCGATGCCGATGTCCTCGGCCATGGTGATCTGCACATGGTCCACGAAGGACCGGTTCCAGATCGGCTCGAACATCGTGTTGGCGAAGCGCAGCGCCAGGATGTTCTGGACGGTCTCCTTGCCCAGGTAGTGGTCGATGCGGAAGACCTGGTCCGGGGCGAAGACCTCGTGGACGATCGCGTTGAGCTCCTCGGCCGACTTCAGGTCGTGCCCGAACGGCTTCTCGATGACGGCGCGCCGCCAGGAGCCGCCGGTCTGGTCGGCCAGCCCGTGCTTCTTCAGCTGCTGGATGACCACCGGGAACGCCGAGGGCGGCACGGACAGGTAGAAGGCGAAGTTGCCGCCCGTGCCCTGTGCCTTGTCCAGCTCCTCGATCGTCGAACGCAGCCGCTCGAAGGCGTCGTCGTCGTCGAAGGTGCCCTGCACGAAGCGCATGCCCTGGATGAGCTGCTGCCAGACCTCCTCGCGGAAGGGGGTGCGGGCGTGCTCCTTGACCGCGTCGTGGACCTCCTGCGCGAAGTCCTCGTGAGCCCACTCGCGGCGCGCGAAGCCGACGAGCGAGAAGCCCGGCGGCAGCAGACCCCGGTTGGCGAGGTCGTACACGGCGGGCATGAGCTTCTTCCGTGACAGGTCGCCCGTGACGCCGAAGATGACCAGGCCCGACGGCCCCGCGATACGCGGGAGCCGTCGGTCGGCGGGGTCACGCAGCGGGTTGCTGCTCGACACCTGTTCAGCCCTCCGCGGGGGCGAGGCGCTTGAGCTCGGCCTCGGTCGACTTCAGCAGGTCGTTCCAGGACGCCTCGAACTTCTCGACGCCCTCGTCCTCCAGCAGCTGGACCACGTCGTCGTACTTGATGCCGAGCTTCTCGACGGCGTCGAGGTCGGCGCGGGCCTGCTCGTACGTGCCGGCGACGGTGTTGCCGGTGATCTCGCCGTGCTCCTCGGTGGCGAACAGCGTCGCCTCCGGCATGGTGTTGACCGTGTTCGGCGCGACCAGCTCGGTGACGTACATCGTGTCCTTGTACGCCTTGTCCTTCACACCGGTCGAGGCCCACAGCGGACGCTGCTTGTTGGCGCCCTCGCGCTCCAGCGCGTTCCAGCGGTCGGAGGAGAAGACCTCCTCGTACGCCTGGTAGGCGAGGCGCGCGTTGGCGATGGCGGCCTTGCCGCGCAGCGCCTTGGCCTCGTCGGTGCCCAGCGCGTCGATCCGCTTGTCGATCTCGGTGTCGACGCGGGAGACGAAGAAGGACGCCACGGAGTGGATCCGGGAGAGGTCGAGCCCCTTCTCCTTCGCCTTCTCCAGACCGGACAGGTAGGCGTCCATGACCTCGCGGTAGCGCTCCAGCGAGAAGATCAGCGTCACGTTGACGCTGATGCCGTTGCCGATCGTCTCGGTGATCGCCGGGATGCCCGCCTTGGTGGCCGGGATCTTGATGAGCGTGTTCGGCCGGTCGACCAGCCAGGCCAGCTGCTTGGCCTCGGCGACGGTCGCCCGGGTGTTGTGGGCCAGACGCGGGTCGACCTCGATCGACACACGGCCGTCCTGGCCGCCGGTGGCGTCGAAGACCGGGCGCAGGATGTCGGCGGCGTCGCGGACGTCCGCCGTGGTGATCATGCGGATGGCCTCTTCGACGGTGACCTCGCGGGCGGCGAGGTCGGCGAGCTGCTGGTCGTAACCGTCGCCCTCCGAGATCGCCTTCTGGAAGATCGTCGGGTTGGTGGTGACGCCCACGACGTGCTGCTGGTCGATCAGCTCGGCGAGGTTGCCGGACGTGATCCGCTTGCGCGACAGGTCGTCCAGCCAGATCGCCACGCCTTCCTCGGAGAGGCGCTTGAGTGCGTCTGTCATGGAAATTCCATCTCCTACGTGTCGTATATGAGCGTCAGCGCTGGGCTGCGGCGATCGATTCCCGGGCGACGGCCGCCACGTTCTCGGCAGTGAAGCCGTACTCGCGGAAGAGCACCTTGCCGTCCGCCGACGCACCGAAGTGCTCCAGGGAAACGATGCGGCCGGCGTCTCCCACGTACTTGTGCCACGTCAGGCCCACCCCGGCCTCGACCGCGACACGGGCCTTCACGGACGGCGGCAGGACGCTGTCCCGGTACCCCTGGTCCTGCTCCTCGAACCACTCCACGGACGGCATGGACACCACCCGCGTGGGCACGTCGGCGCTCTGGAGCTGCTCGCGCGCCTCGACGGCGACGTGCACCTCCGAACCGGTCGCGATGAGGATCACCTCGGGCGCAGTGCTCTGCCCTTCGGGCCCTTCGGCCTCGAACAGGACGTAACCGCCGCGCGCGGCATCCTCGTTGGGCTCGTACGTCGGCACGCCCTGGCGGGTCAGGGCCAGGCCGTGCGGCTGCCCCTTGCCGAACTCCTTCGTCCAGCGGCGCAGGATCTCGCGCCAGGCGATCGCGGTCTCGTTGGCGTCCGCCGGGCGCACGATGTTCAGGCCCGGGATGGCACGCAGCGAGGCCAGGTGCTCGACCGGCTGGTGGGTGGGGCCGTCCTCACCGAGGCCGATGGAGTCGTGCGTCCACACGTACGTCACCGGCAGGTGCATCAGCGCCGACAGGCGCACCGCGTTGCGCATGTAGTCGGAGAAGACGAGGAACGTTCCGCCGTAGACACGGGTGTTGCCGTGCAGCGCGATGCCGTTCATCTCCGCGGCCATGGAGTGCTCGCGGATGCCGAAGTGGATCGTGCGGCCGTACGGGTTCGCCTCCGGCAGCGGGTTGTCCGCCGGGAGGAACGACGACGTCTTGTCGATGGTGGTGTTGTTCGAACCGGCCAGGTCGGCCGAGCCGCCCCACAGCTCCGGGATCACCGCGCCCAGCGCCTGGAGCACCTTCCCGGACGCGGCACGCGTGGCGACCGCCTTGCCGGGCTCGAAGACCGGGACCTTCTCCTCCCAGCCCTCGGGCAGCTCACCGGCGGCGATACGGTCGAACTCGGCGGCGCGCTCGGGGTTGTTGTCCCGCCACTGCTGGAAGGACTTCTCCCACACGGCGCGGGCCGCCTGGCCCCGCTCGATCGCCTTGCGGGTGTGCTCGATGACCTCGTCGGCGACCTCGAAGGTCTTCTCCGGGTCGAAGCCGAGGACGCGCTTGGTCGCCGCGACCTCCTCCTCGCCCAGCGCCGAGCCGTGCGCGGCCTCGGTGTTCTGGGCGTTCGGGGCGGGCCAGGCGATGATCGACCGCATCGCGATGAACGACGGCTTGTCCGTGACGGCCTTCGCCTTCTGGATCGCCTCGTAGATCGCGGCCGGGTCGAGGTCGCCGTTCTCCTTCGGCTCGACGCGCTGCACGTGCCAGCCGTAGGCCTCGTACCGCAGAACCGTGTCCTCGGAGACGGCGGTCTCGGTGTCGCCCTCGATCGAGATGTGGTTGTCGTCCCACAGCAGGATCAGGTTGCCGAGCTTCTGGTGACCGGCCATCGAGGACGCCTCGGCGGAGATGCCCTCCTGCAGGCAGCCGTCACCGGCGATGCAGTAGACGAAGTGGTCGAAGGGGGAGGTGCCGGGCGCGGCGTCCGGGTCGAACAGGCCGCGCTCGTAGCGGGCCGCCATCGCCATGCCCACCGCGTTGGCGACACCCTGGCCGAGCGGGCCGGTGGTGGTCTCCACGCCCACGGTGTGGCCGTACTCGGGGTGACCGGGGGTCTTCGAACCCCATGTGCGGAACGCCTTCAGGTCGTCCAGCTCCAGGCCGAAGCCGGCCAGGTACAGCTGGGTGTACAGGGTCAGGGACGAGTGGCCGGCGGACAGCACGAAGCGGTCACGCCCGACCCAGTCGGCGTCCGCCGGGTCGTGCCGCATCACCTTCTGGAAGAGGGTGTAGGCGGCAGGCGCCAGGCTCATCGCCGTACCCGGATGGCCGTTGCCGACCTTCTGTACGGCATCGGCGGCCAGGACGCGCGCGGTGTCGACGGCCCGCTGGTCCAACTCGGTCCACTCGAGGTCTGTGGTGGTCGGCTTGGTGCTCACCCTGAGTCAGGGCTCCTCTCCACATGTTCGTCATGCCGGTGTATCGGGGCGCCCACCGGCCGCAGCCGAGCCTACCCCCGTGGGACGTGCCTTCTTCCGAGTCGTTCCAGACTGCGGGCACTCGTCGGCGTCCGCCTCCTGACTTGGCCGTATCGCATTCGACACCTGAATACGGAGCCGCTCATCCGGGTGCTCAATCGAGCCGGGAGACGCACGTCGGGCCGTGCCGTCCAACACGACCCCACCCCCGCGAATGCCGGGGTGTGGGCAACGTCTACAGTGGCGTGGTACGCGCGAGCCTTTACCGCCCATTCACACGGGGAGGCTTGCTGGGATGTCTCTGTAGGGGTGTGCGTGACGGCCGTTGAATCCCGTCCAGCGGGGGTAATCGGGACGAGCCATAGCCCGGCCCATCGGCCGTTCGGGGCCCGTGTCAAGGCGTTCGTGGCGCTGACCAAGCCGCGGATCATCGAACTGCTGCTGATCACCACGGTCCCGGTGATGTTCCTCGCCGAGCAGGGCGTGCCCGACCTGAGGCTGGTGCTGCTCACCTGCGTCGGCGGCTACCTCTCCGCGGGCGGCGCCAACGCGCTGAACATGTACATCGACCGGGACATCGACGCGCTGATGGACCGCACCTCGCAGCGCCCGCTGGTCACCGGCATGGTCAGCCCGCGCGAGTGCCTCGCCTTCGGCATCACGCTGGCGGTCGTCTCGACGCTGCTGTTCGGCCTCACCGTCAACTGGCTGTCGGCCTGGCTCGCCCTCGGCGCGCTGCTCTTCTACGTCGTCGTCTACACGATGATCCTCAAGCGCCGGACCTCGCAGAACATCGTCTGGGGCGGTATCGCCGGCTGCATGCCGGTGCTGATCGGCTGGACGGCCGTGACGAACTCGCTGTCCTGGGCCCCGCTCATCCTCTTCATGGTCATCTTCTTCTGGACGCCTCCGCACTACTGGCCGCTGTCCATGAAGGTGAAGGAGGACTACGCGCGCGTGGGCGTGCCGATGCTGCCGGTCATCGCCTCCAACAAGACGGTCGCCAGGCAGATCGTGATCTACAGCTGGGTCATGGTCGCGGTCTCCCTGCTGCTGACCCCGCTCGGCTACACCGGCTGGTTCTACACGCTGGTCGCGCTGGCGGCGGGCGGCTGGTGGCTGTGGGAGGCACACGCCCTGCAGAACCGGGCGAAGGCGGAGGTGACGGGCGCGAAGCTGAAGGAGATGCGCCTGTTCCACTGGTCCATCACCTATGTGTCGCTGCTGTTCGTGGCGGTGGCGGTGGACCCCTTCCTGCGATAACCGCTTGGGACGGGCGGGGTACGTGGTCAAGGCCACGCACCCCGCCCGTCGCCGTTTCATCTACCCGTCGGTAGCATCCTGACCATGGCAGACACGCAGCAGGTTGACCCGAAGGCCGAGCGCAAGGTGGCCCGGCTCGCCAAGCAGATCGGCTCCTTCTCCAAGGCGCACGGCGGGGCCGAGGGCCAGGTGGCCTACCTCGGGCAGCGCGGCGCGCGGATCGTGCTCGTCGGCGCGGACGGCGGCTGGGGCGACCTGGTGGCGCCCAGCTACGAGATCGCCGAGAAGGCGGCGGAGAAGGCGGGGATCACCGTCCACGAGGCGTTCGACGGCGAGTTCGCGGCCAAGGTGAAGACCGGGCCGTACGAGTGGTCGCGCATGGCGGGCATCCAGGTGGGCGGACCGAAGAACCGCTGACATCCGCCGGTCGTTCGCACGGGGTGTGTCGCGCCCGGTGCGCGTGAGGCCAACACCTGACACCCGGTTCACCCGTTAGGACCCGTAGGAGGCCGTAGAGGCAGGGTCTGTCACGGGGAGCCCGGATGATCGAAACGCCGTCCCTCGTGGACCAGTACTGCCACGGCGTCCTGCGCACGGAGCTGGGCCTCGGCACCTTCGAGGCCCAACTGGCCCGCACCGAGGGACCGCCCGCGCCGGGCACGACACTCTTCGACACGCAGACCGGGTTCGCCGTACGCCGTTGGTGCCCCCCGCTGCTCGGCCTGGAACCGCACTGCCCGCCCGCCCGCTATCTCGCCCGGCGCCGTGAACTCGGCGTACTGGAGGCGGGCCGCAGACTGCTGCGCGGCAGCGGCATCACCACGTACCTGGTGGACACCGGCCTGCCCGGCGACCTCACCGGTCCCGCCGAGCTGGCCGTCGCCGGGTCCGCCGAGGCGCACGAGATCGTGCGCCTGGAGCAGCTGGCCGAGCAGGTCGCCGACACCTCCGGCACCGTCGAGTCCTTCCTCGCCAACCTCGCCGAGTCCGTGCACGGCGCCGCCGCGAACGCCGTCGCCTTCACCTCCGTGGCGGGCGTACGGCACGGCCTGGCGCTCGCGCCGGAGCCGCCGGGCCCGGGGGAGGTGCGGGGCGCCGCCGGGCGCTGGCTGGCCGGACGCCGGGTCGGCGGCGAGCTGAGCGACCCGGTGCTGCTGCGGCACCTGCTGTGGATCGCGGTCGCCTCCGGCCTGCCGCTCCAGCTGCACGCGGGGCTGGGGGCACCGGGCCTGCGCATCGACCGTAGGGACCCGGTCCTGCTGACGGACTTCGTCCGGGCGACGGCCGGTCTCGGCACCGACCTCGTCCTCCTGCACGGCTACCCGTACCACCGCCAGGCCGCCCACCTCGCCGGTGTCTTCCCGCACGTCTACGTCGACTCGGGTGCCGCCCTGGTCCGCACCGGCGCCCGCGCCGCGACCGTCCTCGCCGAGATCCTGGAACTGGCCCCCTTCGGCAAGATCCTCTTCTCCACCGGCGCCCAGGGCCTGCCGGAACTGCACGTGGTGGGTGCCCGCCTGTTCCGCGAGGCACTGGGCAGGGTCCTCGGCACGTGGGTCGCGGAGGGCGCGTGGTCGCTGTCGGACGCGCAGCGGGTGGCGGGGATGCTGGCGGCGGGGAACGCCAGACGGGTGTACGGGCTCGGCTAGGAAGCAGGGCCCGCACGGCTCACACGGCCGCCCGGCAGGCGCGCTACCGGTACCAGTCGCCGGTCTCCCGCAACGCCCTGTGCAGGTACTGCCGCAGGCCGAAGGCCGCCGGCCACCTGCCGTCCGTCTCGTGGTCCCACACGAAGACCTCGTCCCGGGCCGGCGTGCGGACGAAGGCGAACTGGTCGCCTCCGCCGCTGTCGCCGAAGAACATCAGCGGATCGAACGGCATATACAGGTCGGCGAAGTCAGGCGACCCGCGGAACGCGGCGTTGTCCCGCGCGATGCGCTCGGCGGGCCAGACCACGTCGATGCCCTGGTGGGTCACCCCGTCGCACGCGCGCAGCAGATCGACGAGGGCGTCGGGCATCGGCTGACCGAGGGCCCGCTCGACTCCGGTGAGGGCGTCGTGGCCGGCCGGGGCCCCGAGCTCGGCGTCCGGTGCCGTCTCCAGGACGAGATCACGCCACACGGGCCGGGCTACGCCTTCGTCAGGGTGGCCTCGGCCGCCGGGCCCGGTACGTCGGCCACCGCCGCCGCCCGTTCGCGCAGCGACAGCACCACTCGCAGCACCCAGATCCACATCACGGCCGAGCCGAGCATGTGCAGGCCGACCAGGATCTCGGGCAGGTCCGTGAAGTACTGGACGTATCCGATGACCCCCTGGGCGAGCAGGATCAGGAACAGCTCGCGGGTCCGGCTCAGCGGGCTCTTGGGGGCGTCCACCGCCTTCAGCACGAACCACAGGGCGAACGTCAGCGTCACCACGATCCACGCCAGCACGGCGTGCAGTTTGGACACGGTCTCCCAGTCGACGGGCATCCGTTCGACCTCGCTGGAGTCGCCCGCGTGCGGGCCCGCACCGGTGACGACCGTGCCGACCAGGATCAGCAGCACGGCGGCCGCGACCAGGAACCACACCAGCTGCTGGACGGACCTGCCGACCAGGGGGCGCGGCGCCGCGTCGCCCTCCCTGGTGCGCTGCCACATCACCGTGGCGACCGCGATGAGCGCCGACGTCGCCACGAAGTGCGCCGCGACCGTGTACGGGTTGAGACCGACCAGGACCACGATGCCGCCGAGCACCGCGTTGCTCATCACGATCCAGAACTGCGCCCAGCCCAGCCGCGTCAGGCCGCGCCGGTACGGCTTCTGGGAGCGCGCGGCGATGATCGCCCAGCCGACGGCCGCGCACAGCACGTACGTCAGCATGCGGTTGCCGAACTCGATGACGCCGTGGACGCCCATCTCGCTGGTGGCGGTGAGCGAGTCGTCGGTGCACTTGGGCCAGGTCGGGCAGCCCAGGCCCGAACCGGTCAGGCGTACCGCACCGCCGGTGACCACGATGACCACCGACATCACGAGCGCGGAGAGGGCCGCCCGCTGGACCGTCCGGGGGGCCGGGGTCCAGCGTGCGGCGATGAAGGCGAGCGGGTTGCGCAGGGCCGCCACGGCGTCGGCGCGGGTCACGTTTGGCACGCGCCCCATGGTAGGCCGTCGCTTGTGCACGCTTTCACGAGGGTCGGGCATGAGCCTCACTCCCAGCGGAAGAACCTTCCGGCCGCCGCCAGTCCCACGACCGCCCAGCCGGCCAGGATGCCGAGGTCGCCCCAGGGCAGGCCGGCCCCGTGCTGGAGCACGTCCCGGAGTCCGTCGGACAGCGCCGAGATGGGCAGGAGGCCGAGGACGTCCCGCGCTCCGCTCGGGAACTTGTCCAGCGGGACGACGACCCCGCCGCCGACGAGGAGCAGCAGGAACACCAGGTTCGCGGCGGCCAGCGTCGCCTCGGCCTTCAGCGTGCCCGCCATCAGCAGGCCGAGCCCGGAGAAGGCCGCCGTACCGAGGACCAGCAGGAGAAGGACGGCGAAGGGGTTGCCGTGCGGGGACCAGCCGAGCGCGAAGGCGATCACCGTCAGCAGGACGATCTGCAGCACCTCGGTGACCAGCACCGACACCGTCTTCGCGGTCATCAGGCCCCAGCGGGGCAGCGGGGAGGAGGCCAGCCGTTTCAGCACCCCGTACCGGCGCTCGAAGCCCGTCGCGATGGCCTGCCCGGTGAACGCCGTCGACAGCACGGCAAGCGCGAGAATGCCGGGCGCGAGGAAGTCCACCGCCTCTCCGGACCCCGTGTCGACGATGTCCACCGTGCTGAAGAGCACCAGCAGCAGGGTCGGGATCACGGCCGTCAGCAGCAGCTGCTCGCCGTTGCGCAGCAGCATCTTCGTCTCCAGCACGGCCTGGGCCGCGATCATGCGGGTCAGGGGCGCCGCGCCGGGCCTGGGGGTGTACATGCCGGTGGCGGTCACGAGCGCAGCTCCTTGCCGGTGAGCTCCAGGAAGACGTCTTCGAGGGTGTGCCGTTCGACCGAGATCCTGTCCGGCATCACCCCGTGCTGGGCGCACCAGGAGGTGACCGTCGCGAGCAGCTGCGGGTCGACCTTGCCGATGACGCGGTACGAACCCGGGGTCAGTTCGGCGGCCGTGCAGTCGGCGGGCAGGGCCTTGAGCAGGGAGCCGACGTCCAGTCCCGGCCGGCCGGAGAAGCGCAGGGTGTTCTCGGCGCCGCCCCGGCACAGTTCCTCGGGGGAGCCCTGGGCGATGACCCGTCCCGCGTCGATGATCGCCACGTCGTCGGCGAGCTGCTCGGCCTCGTCCATGTAGTGGGTGGTGAGGATCACGGAGACGCCGTCGGCGCGCAGGTCGCGGACCAGGTCCCAGGTGGCGCGGCGGGCCTGCGGGTCGAGCCCGGCGGTCGGCTCGTCCAGGAAGACCAGCTCCGGGCGTCCCACGACCGCCATGGCCAGGGCGAGCCGCTGCTGCTGTCCGCCGGACAGCCGGCGGTACGTCGTCCGGCCGCAGCTGCCGAGCCCGAGGCGTTCGATGAGCGCGTCCACGTCCAGCGGGTGGGCGTGCAGCTTGGCGACGTGCCGGAGCATCTCGTCGGCCCGCGCGCCCGAGTAGACGCCGCCGGACTGCAGCATCACGCCGATCCGGGGGCGCAGCGCGGCGGACTGTCTCACCGGGTCGAGGCCCAGGACGCGCACCGTGCCGGAGTCCGGCTTCCGGTACCCCTCGCAGGTCTCGACCGTGGTCGTCTTGCCCGCGCCGTTGGGGCCGAGCACGGCGGTCACGCCCTGGCGGGCCACCAGGTCGAGCCCGTCCACCGCGGTCTTCGTGCCGTACCGCTTCACCAGGGCCTGGACCTGGACCACGGGCTCACTTCGCATGGGTCCAGAGTCTAGGTAGGCGCGCGGGGGCTCAGACGGGCGGGTTCAGGAACTCCTCCTCGCGCGGCCGGTGCACGGCCAGCCACCGTTCGGCGTAGTCCACCGCGTCCGCCACCGGGAACAGCCGTACGTCGGCCGCCCCGACCGTGCCGCGTACGACCGGACGGTCCCGCTCGAAGTCGTGGCCCAGCTCGTCGAACCGGTCCGAGGTGATCGCCACCTCGGTCACCACTTCCCAGCCGGCCGGGCCGGGCCGACCCACCTTGACGAGCGGGGACGGTATCCGGTATTCGGCCAGGTGGAAGCTCGTGCACGCGTCGTAGCCGGCGCCGAGCAGCAGCACCCGGGCGCCCAGCTTCTCCAGTTTCGCGAGCGGGCTGCGCTCGCCGAGCCGGCAGTCGGGGGCGTGCCCCTCGATCACCTCCGCCGCGCGCGGGCCGACCGCCGCGAACGACGTCTGCGGGTGGGCGCTGCGCAGGGCGCCGGGCCAGGTCCGTACGGTCTCCGGGACCACTCCGACCCCGCGCGTGGGCGTGGTCAGCGGGTCGTAGGCGGGCATGGTGGCCCGGATCGTCTCCCACCACTCCTCGGGGACCGGCGGGTTGCCCCACAGGGCCGGGTCGGAGAGGTCGCCGGACTGGGTGGGGACGACCAGGGTGCCGTCCGGGCCGAGCGCGTCGAGCAGTCCTTGGACGACCGCGACGGCGCCCCCGCACACCCATCCCAGGGAGCTGAGGGAGGAGTGCACGAGGAGGGTCTCGCCGGGGCGGACGCCCAGCGCGCGCAGCTCGGCGGCGAGCGAGTCACGCGTGACAAGTGGGCCGGTGGGAGGGGGTGTGGGCATGCTTCGGGAGTGTCCCGGAAGCGGCCGGGACATGCCAGTGGTTTGATCGATCAAAGATCGTTTCCGCAGGTCATCTTAGGTTTACCTAAGTGACGCACGGCACCGCCGGGCGATCCGGACGTGGCTTGCCTGCCTCTGAAGAATTACGCAACAATGGCGTTGTGAAAAACGTCGGCGCGGCCCAGCACGAGGAACTCGCGACCGGGGAGCGGTCCACCCGCAACCGGGTCGCGCGCTCCATCCTGGACCACGGCCCGTCGACCGTCGCCGAACTCGCCGAGCGCCTCGGACTCACCCAGGCGGCCGTGCGCCGACACCTCGATGCCCTGGCGGGCGACGGTGTCGTCGAAGCGCGGGAGCGCCGGGTCTACGGCGCCCGTACGCGCGGGCGGCCGGCCAAGGTGTTCGCGCTGACGGACTGCGGACGGGACGCCTTCGACCAGTCGTACGACAAGCTCGCCGTGGACGCGCTGCGCTGGATCGCCCAGCAGGAGGGCGGGGAGCAGGCGGTCGCCGCCTTCGCCCGGGCCCGGATCGCCGCCCAGGCGGGTGCCTACCGGAAGGCCGTCGAGGCGGCTGCCCCGGACAAGCGCACCGAAGCGCTGGCCAAGGCCCTGAGCGTGGACGGGTACGCTGCTACGGCGCGTAGCGCCCCGGTCGGCGAACAGCTCTGCCAGCACCACTGCCCGGTCGCCCACGTCGCCGAACAGTTCCCGCAGCTGTGCGAGGCCGAGACGGAATTTTTCGCCGAACTTCTCGGTACGCATGTGCAGCGGCTGGCGACCATCGCGCACGGCGACGGCGTCTGCACGACGTTCATCCCCAAGATTTCCCACAACGCATCTGCAAGCACGGCCGGGAGGAACCCCGCATGACTCTCCCCACGGAGACTGCCCACCCTGAGCTCGAGGGCCTGGGCAAGTACGAATACGGCTGGGCCGACCGGGACGTGGCCGGTGCGTCGGCGCGTCGCGGCCTGGGCGAGGACGTCGTCCGGGACATCTCCGCGAAGAAGAACGAGCCGGAGTGGATGACCAAGCTCCGCCTCAAGGGCCTGCGCCTGTTCGAGAAGAAGCCGATGCCGAACTGGGGCTCGGACCTCTCGGGCATCGACTTCGACAACATCAAGTACTTCGTACGCTCCACGGAGAAGCAGGCGGAGTCCTGGGAGGACCTGCCCGAGGACATCAAGAACACGTACGACAAGCTGGGCATCCCCGAGGCCGAGAAGAAGCGCCTCGTGGCCGGTGTCGCGGCCCAGTACGAGTCGGAGGTCGTCTACCACCAGATCCGCGAGGACCTGGAGGAGCAGGGTGTCATCTTCCTGGACACCGACACGGCTCTGAAGGAGCACCCCGAGCTCTTCAAGGAGTACTTCGGCACGGTCATCCCGGCCGGTGACAACAAGTTCGCCGCGCTGAACACCGCCGTGTGGTCGGGCGGCTCCTTCATCTACGTGCCGCCGGGCGTGCACGTGGAGATCCCGCTCCAGGCCTACTTCCGCATCAACACGGAGAACATGGGCCAGTTCGAGCGGACCCTGATCATCGTCGACGAGGGTGCCTACGTGCACTACGTCGAGGGCTGCACCGCCCCGATCTACAAGTCGGACTCGCTGCACTCCGCGGTCGTCGAGATCATCGTCAAGAAGAACGCCCGCTGCCGTTACACGACCATCCAGAACTGGTCGAACAACGTCTACAACCTGGTCACCAAGCGCGCCGTGGCCTACGAGGGCGCGACCATGGAGTGGATCGACGGCAACATCGGCTCCAAGGTGACGATGAAGTACCCGGCCGTCTACCTGATGGGTGAGCACGCCAAGGGCGAGACCCTGTCCATCGCCTTCGCGGGCGAGGGCCAGCACCAGGACGCGGGCGCCAAGATGGTCCACATGGCCCCGAACACGTCCTCGAACATCGTCTCCAAGTCGGTGGCGCGCGGCGGCGGCCGTACCTCCTACCGCGGTCTGATCGAGATCGGCGAGGGCGCCCCGGGCTCGAAGTCGAACGTGCTGTGCGACGCGCTGCTCGTCGACACGATCTCCCGGTCCGACACGTACCCGTACGTGGACGTCCGCGAGGACGACGTGTCCATGGGCCACGAGGCGACCGTCTCCAAGGTCTCCGAGGACCAGCTCTTCTACCTGATGAGCCGCGGCCTGAGCGAGGACGAGGCCATGGCGATGATCGTGCGCGGCTTCGTCGAGCCGATCGCCAAGGAGCTGCCCATGGAGTACGCGCTGGAGCTCAACCGGCTGATCGAGCTGCAGATGGAGGGCGCGGTCGGCTAACCACCGGCCAGGGGCGGCAGGCGCCGCCCCGCCGTCCCCGTCAAGCCCCTTACGTAACGGAAAGCGAGCACTACGACAGCCATGGCTGAGGCTCAGAACATCCCGGTGGGTTCCACCACCGCCGGTGCGATCGCGGTGGCCGCCGAGGCCGACTCGACCGTCGCCACGCGCATGAGCGCCCCGCCCTCGTTCGACGTGAAGGACTTCCCGGTCCCGCACGGTCGCGAGGAGGAGTGGCGGTTCACGCCGCTGGAGCGGCTGCGCGGCCTGCACGACGGCACCGCCGTCGCGACCGGCGACGGCCTGAGGGTCGACATCGAGGCCCCCGAGGGCGTCACCGTCGAGACCGTCGGCCGCGACGACGCGCGGCTCGGCAAGGCGGGCACCCCCGTGGACCGCGTCGCCGCCCAGGCCTACTCGGCCTTCGAGAAGGCCTCGGTCGTGACCGTCCCGAAGGACACCGTCCTCACCGAGCCGATCCGCATCGCGGTGCACGGCGAGGGCGGGACCGCCTTCGGCCACCAGGTGATCGAGCTGGGCGCCTTCGCCGAGGCCGTCGTCGTCATCGACCACACCGGTGACGCGGTGCTCGCTGCCAACGTCGACTACCTGCTGGGTGACGGCGCCAAGCTGACCGTCGTCTCCGTCCAGGACTGGGACGACAGGGCCGTGCACACCGCTCAGCACAACGCGCTGGTGGGCCGGGACGCGTCCTTCAAGTCGATCATCGTGACCTTCGGCGGCGACCTGGTCCGCCTGCACCCGCGCGTGACGTACGCCGGCCCCGGCGGCGAGGTCGAGATGTTCGGCCTGTACTTCACCGACAAGGGCCAGCACCAGGAGCACCGGCTCTTCGTCGACCACAACGTCCCGCACTGCAAGTCGAACGTCGTCTACAAGGGCGCGCTCCAGGGCGACAACGCGCACGCGGTGTGGATCGGCGACGTGCTCATCGAGGCCAAGGCCGAGGGCACGGACACGTACGAGATGAACCGCAACCTCGTCCTCACGGACGGCGCCCGCGTCGACTCGGTCCCCAACCTGGAGATCGAGACCGGCGAGATCGTCGGCGCCGGCCACGCCTCCGCGACCGGCCGCTTCGACGACGAGCAGCTCTTCTACCTCATGGCCCGCGGCATCCCGGAGCACGAGGCGCGCCGCCTGGTGGTCCGCGGCTTCTTCGCCGAGCTGGTCCAGCAGATCGGCCTCCCGGACATCGAGGAGCGCCTGATCACCAGGATCGAGGAGGAGCTGGAGGCGTCGGTCTCATGACCTTCCTACGCGTCTGTGGACTGAGCGAGCTGGAGGAGGACACCCCGAAGCGGGTGGAACTCGACGGCACGCCCGTGTCCATCGTGCAGACCGAGGGCGAGGTCTTCGCCATCCACGACATCTGCTCGCACGCGAACGTCTCCCTGTCGGAGGGCGAGGTCGACGACTGCCACATCGAGTGCTGGCTGCACGGCTCGCGCTTCGACCTCCGCTCCGGCAAGCCCGACGCCCTTCCGGCGACGCGCCCCGTCCCCGTATACCCCGTAAAGATCGAAGGGGACGACGTGCTCGTCTCCCTCACCCAGGAGTCCTGAGGCACCCATGGCAACGCTTGAAATCCGAGACCTGCACGTCACCGTCGAGGTCGAGAACGGCACGAAGGAAATCCTCAAGGGTGTCGACCTCACCGTGAAGCAGGGCGAGACGCACGCCATCATGGGCCCCAACGGCTCGGGCAAGTCGACCCTCGCCTACTCCCTCGCGGGTCACCCCAAGTACACGATCACCGCCGGCACCGTCACCCTCGACGGCGAGGACGTCCTGGAGATGTCCGTCGACGAGCGCGCCCGCGCGGGCCTGTTCCTGGCGATGCAGTACCCGGTCGAGGTCCCCGGCGTATCGGTCTCCAACTTCCTGCGCACCTCCGCCACCGCCATCCGCGGCGAGGCCCCCAAGCTGCGTACCTGGGTGAAGGAGGTCAAGGAGGCCATGGAGCGCCTCAACATCGACCCGTCCTTCGCCGAGCGCAACGTCAACGAGGGCTTCTCCGGCGGTGAGAAGAAGCGCCACGAGATCCTCCAGCTGGAGCTGCTCAAGCCGAAGATCGCGATCCTCGACGAGACCGACTCCGGCCTGGACGTCGACGCCCTGCGTGTCGTCTCCGAGGGCGTCAACCGCGTCCGCGAGACCGGCGAGGTCGGCACCCTGCTGATCACGCACTACACGCGTATCCTGCGCTACATCAAGCCCGACTACGTCCACGTCTTCTCCGCCGGCCGCATCGTGGAGTCCGGCGGCGCCGAGCTCGCCGACAAGCTGGAGGACGAGGGCTACGAGGCTTACACGAAGGGTGGCCCCGTGAGCGGAGCGAACTCAGAGGAGGGCGTCGCGTGACACAGCTGCCGGGCCTCCTCGACACCGAGGCGATCCGCAAGGACTTCCCCGTCCTGGACCGGCTGGTCCACGACGAGCGGAAGCTCGTGTACCTGGACAACGCGGCGACCAGCCAGAAGCCGCAGCAGGTGCTGGACGCCCTGAACGAGTACTACGAGCGCCACAACGCCAACGTCCACCGCGGTGTGCACGTGCTCGCCGAGGAGGCCACGGCGCTGTACGAGGGTGCGCGCGACAAGGTCGCCGCGTTCATCAACGCGCCGAGCCGCGACGAGGTGATCTTCACCAAGAACGCCTCCGAGTCGCTCAACCTCGTGGCAAACATGCTGGGCTGGGCGGATGAGCCCTACCGCGTGGACTCCGACACCGAGATCGTCATCACGGAGATGGAGCACCACTCCAACATCGTGCCGTGGCAGCTGCTGGCGCAGCGCACGGGCGCGAAGCTGAAGTGGTTCGGCCTGACCGACGACGGCCGCCTCGACCTGTCGAACATCGACGAGGTCATCACGGAGAAGACGAAGATCGTCTCCTTCGTGCTGGTGTCCAACATCCTGGGCACGCTCAACCCGGTCGAGGCGATAGTGCGCCGCGCCCAGGAGGTCGGCGCCCTGGTCTGCGTCGACGCCTCGCAGGCCGCGCCGCACATGCCGCTGGACGTCCAGGCCCTCCAGGCCGACTTCGTGGCCTTCACCGGCCACAAGATGTGCGGCCCGACCGGCATCGGCGTCCTCTGGGGCCGCCAGGAGCTCCTGGAGGACCTGCCTCCGTTCCTCGGCGGCGGCGAGATGATCGAGACGGTGTCGATGCACTCGTCGACGTACGCCCCGGCGCCGCACAAATTCGAGGCGGGCACCCCGCCGATCGCCCAGGCGGTCGGCCTGGGAGCGGCGATCGACTACCTGCAGTCGATCGGCATGGACAAGATCCTCGCCCACGAGCACGCGCTCACCGAATACGCGGTGAAGCGCCTGGCGGAGGTCCCCGACCTGCGGATCATCGGCCCGACCACGGCCGAGGACCGGGGCGCGGCGATCTCCTTCACGCTGGGCGACATCCACCCGCACGATGTGGGCCAGGTCCTCGACGAGCAGGGCATCGCGGTCCGTGTCGGCCACCACTGCGCGCGGCCGGTCTGCCTCAGGTACGGAATTCCTGCGACCACGCGAGCGTCGTTCTATCTGTACTCCACGCCCGCCGAGATCGACGCACTGGTCGAGGGCCTGGAGCACGTACGGAACTTCTTCGGCTGAAGGGCTGGTCGTGAAGCTTGACTCGATGTACCAGGACGTCATCCTGGACCACTACAAGAACCCGCACGGGCGTGGTCTGAGGGATGGCGACGCCGAGGTGCACCACGTGAATCCGACGTGCGGCGACGAGATCACGCTGCGCGTGAAGTACGAGGGCACGACCATCGCCGACGTCTCGTACGAGGGCCAGGGCTGCTCCATCAGCCAGGCGAGCGCGTCCGTACTGAACGAGCTGCTGGTCGGCAAGGACCTGGCCGAGGCGCAGAGGATCCAGGAGACCTTCCTGGAGCTGATGCAGTCCAAGGGCCGGATCGAGCCGGACGACGCGATGGAGGACATCCTGGAGGACGCGGTCGCGTTCGCCGGTGTCTCCAAGTACCCGGCGCGGGTGAAGTGCGCCCTCCTGAGCTGGATGGCGTGGAAGGACGCGACGGCCCAGGCCCTGGGCGGAGCCGACGCCGAAAGGAAGACGGCATGAGCGACACCGTGGAGATGAAGCCGGCCTCGGAGGAGGAACTCCGTGAGGCCCTGATGGACGTCGTCGACCCCGAGCTGGGCATCGACGTCGTCAATCTCGGGCTGATCTACGGCATCCACATCGACGAGTCGAACATCGCGACCGTCGACATGACCCTGACCTCCGCGGCCTGCCCGCTGACGGACGTCATCGAGGACCAGGCCAAGTCCGCGACGGACGGCCTCGTCAGCGAGCTGCGCATCAACTGGGTCTGGATGCCGCCGTGGGGCCCCGACAAGATCACGGACGACGGGCGCGAGCAGCTTCGGGCGCTCGGGTTCAACGTCTGAGATCCCCTGGCCGAAGAAGACGGCGACGCCTGTGCGGGCGTCGCCGTTTCGCGTGTTCAGGCCAGGTCCGCGTGGTCAGGCCAGCCCGGCCACCATCCGGAACGCCGAGTCCGCCCGGTAGAGGGTGGTGTGCTGGTACGGCTCCAGGCGGAGCAGGAAGTCGCGGTGGCGCAGGAAGCGGCCCGGATAGTTGACCGACTCCAGCATGATCGCGCCGGAGAAGGCCGACGGACGGGGGCAGAAGGTGGCGTCCTGGCGGAAGAGGGGCGAGCCGTCGTCGCGGTCCTTGAGCAGGACGAAGCCGCGGTGGCGGAGGTAGGTGCCGTCCGCGGTGACGAAGGAGTAGCAGGAGGAGTCGGCGAGACCCTTGACCCGCTGGAAGGTCGCGTCCTCCCGCTGCTCGGATCCGGAGCCGATCCGGTCCAGGCGCACCGAGCCGTCGCTCACATGCCAGTAGCGGTCCGGGTAGTTGACCGAGCGCAGGGACGTCGAGGTGGACGGGGGCTTCTTCGACGGTGTCGAACCGGCGTCCGGGGCGGGCGGCTTGGGAGCTGTCGTGGACGGCTCGGGGGTGGTGCTGTGGCGGGTGGGTGCGGTCGTCGTGGGGGTGGGGGATGGCTGGGACGTCTTCCCGCCGGGCTTCTTCGTGTCGTCCGCGGACGGGCTCGCGAAGGAGATCAGACCCGGGACCGTCGTGTTGACGCCGGTCGCCACGGCCGTCGGTGACGGTTCGTCAGTCCGGTTGCCCAGCAGGGCTATGGACGTCACGCACGCGGCGATCGTGGCCACGGCGAGGGCGCCCGCCAGCCAGAGTCGTCGGGTGCCCGGTGCCCGGCTGCTGTCCGGGGCCCAGCCGCTCTCCCACGGTCGGTCCAGGGAGGGGCGGGACTTGTCTTCTGGCATGCGCTGTTCCTCCGGCTGGGCACCCCTGACGGCGGTCGCGGTTGCGGGGCCCGAGTGTGATCGGTGACACCGTAGTGGACCCGGTGGCTTTCGGTCAGCTGTTTGCTGAGAGCGGTTTCAGTGAATCGGGACCGTGTGTGTACGGGAGTACACATACGTTGTGTACGCTCGTCCACATGGGATACCTGCTGCTGGCCGTAGCCATCGCCGCCGAGGTGGCCGCCACCACCGCCATGAAGTACAGCGACGGTTTCAGCAGGCTCGGGCCCTCGCTGCTGACCTTGCTCGGCTACCTCGTCTCCTTCGCGCTGCTCGCGCAGACACTGAAGACCGTCTCCGTCGGCACGGCCTACGCGATCTGGTCCGGTGCCGGCACCGCGGCCATCGCCACGATCGGGATCCTGTTCCTGGGGGAGGGGATGACCGCCGCCAAGGCGGCCGGCATCGCGCTGATCATCGTCGGGGTCGTGGTGCTGAACCTGGGAGGTGCGCACTGATGCCCCGGCGGCACGACCCCGAGCGGCGGCAGCGGATCATCGACGCGGCGATCCGGGTGGTGGGCGCCCGTGGCATCGCCGGACTGAGTCACCGCACCGTCGCCACCGAAGCCGACGTCCCGCTCGGCTCCACGACCTACCACTTCAAGACCCTCGACGAACTGCTGGTCGCCGCCCTGCGGCAGGCCAACGAGGGCTTCGCGAAGGTGGTCGCGGCGCGCGGCGCCCTCGCGGATCCGCGCGCCGATCTCGCGACCGAGCTCGCCGGCTGGCTGGGCGAGTGGCTCGCGGGCGACCGCACCGGCATCGAGCTGGAGTACGAGCTGTACCTGGCCGCCCTGCGCCGCCCCGCCCTGCGCCCCGTCGCCGCCGAGTGGGCCGAGGGCATGGCCGACCTGCTGGCCCGCCGTACGGATCCGGTCACGGCCCGGGCGCTGGTGGCGCTGATGGACGGCATCTGCCTGCAGGTGCTGCTGACCGGCACGCCGTACGACGAGGAGTACGCGCGCGAGGTGCTCGCCCGGGTCATTCCCGGGAGGCGAGCGCCCTGACGGTCGCCAGGGCAGCGTACGAGGCGGCGCCCGCGTGCTCTGGAACGGTGTGCGCGGAGCTGGGGGTGGCGGCGGGCGCCGCGGTGCTGGACGCCGGTCGGCGCGGGCCGGCCCGTCCGGGGCCTGCGGACGAGGCTGTGCCGGAGGCCGGAGGCCGGGCCGGAGGCCGGAAGCCGGGCTGGAAGCCGGAAGCCGGAAGCCGGACCGGAAGCCGGAAGCCGGACCGGAAGCCGCAGCCGGACCGGAAGCCCGGCGGCGGCCCTTCCCGCGCCGGTGACCCCGTTCGGCACGTGAGACGCACTCCCACCGGTTCGCACCCGCGGGCGGCGTCACGTTAGGTTGCCCTTATGACCGACACGACTGCTCCTCGCACCACCGGCGCCGTGGCCGCCGGCCTCGCCACGATCGCCGCCGACGGCACCGTTCTCGACACTTGGTTCCCCGCGCCCGAGCTGGCCGCCGAGCCCGGCCCGTCCGGCACCGAGCGGCTGTCCGCCGAGCGTGCCGCGGAGCTGCTCGGCGGAGGCGCGACCGCGGCGCTCGGCCCGGACGCCCGCCGGGGCGTCGAGGTCATCGCGGTCCGTACGGTCATCGCCTCGCTCGACGAGAAGCCGATCGACGCGCACGACGTCTACCTGCGCCTGCACCTGCTCTCGCACCGCCTGGTCAAGCCGCACGGCCAGAGCCTGGACGGCATGTTCGGCTTCCTCGCCAATGTGGCCTGGACCTCGCTCGGCCCGGTCGCCGTCGACGACATCGAGAAGGTGCGGCTGAACGCGCGGGCCGAGGGGCTGCACCTCCAGGTGACCTCCATCGACAAGTTCCCGCGGATGACGGACTACGTGGTTCCCAAGGGCGTCCGCATCGCCGACGCCGACCGGGTCCGCCTCGGCGCCCACCTCGCCGAGGGCACCACCGTCATGCACGAGGGCTTCGTCAACTTCAACGCCGGCACCCTCGGCACCTCGATGGTCGAGGGCCGGATCTCCGCGGGCGTCGTGGTCGGCGACGGCTCGGACATCGGCGGCGGCGCGTCGACCATGGGCACCCTGTCCGGCGGCGGCAACGTCATCATCTCCATCGGCGAGCGCTGCCTGATCGGCGCCGAGGCGGGCGTCGGCATCGCGCTCGGCGACGAGTGCGTCGTCGAGGCCGGGCTGTACGTCACCGCCGGTACGCGCGTGACCATGCCCGACGGGCAGATCGTCAAGGCCCGCGAGCTGTCCGGCGCCTCCAACATCCTCTTCCGCCGCAACTCGGTCACCGGCGCGGTCGAGGCCCGGCCGAACAACGCGGTGTGGGGCGGGCTGAACGAGATCCTGCACAGCCACAACTGAGGCGTGCGACCGCCCGCACCGGCTCGTACGGATGACCCGGCGTGACCTCATGGTCGGTCAGGCAGATGAACAGGTGGACGCAGAGTCCGATCAGACGCCGAACCGACGAAGGACGAGGGGTTGGGGCATGAGGAACGAGCGGGCGAGGGCCGTGGCGCGCTGTGTGGCCGGGGTGGTCACGGTGGTGGTGTGCTGGCTGCCTGCCGGTGTGGCGCACGCCGACGAGACCAACACGAACGCGCACAACGGACCCCGCATCGGTCTGGTCAACATGGGTCAGGTCGACGACCCGATGGAGGACGTGCTGGAGCACACCCTGCTGTTCGGCGACGGCTATCGCTGGCAGTGAGGCACCGGTTCGCACGGGCCGGGGCCCGTACCGCACACCACGCGGTACGGGCCCCGGCCCTTTCCCGACCAGTTGAGCGTTGAGTGGTGATCAGGCGGCGGTGAGGTTCTCGTACGCCGACCGCAGGCCGTCGATCGTCTCGCGGTCGGCGGGCTTGAGCGGTGCGCGGACCGGGCCCGCGGGCAGGCCCAGGGTGGTGAGGAGGGCCTTGGCCGTGACCGTGCCGGGCAGGCCCGCCGCCATCATCGCCTCGATGAGGGGCGTGGCCCGCTGCTGCAGGCGGGCCGCCCGTGCCGTGTCGCCCGCGTCGAAGGCGTCCAGAACGGCCCGGATCCGGTCCGGGGCCACATTCGCGACCGTGCTGATACAGCCGGCGCCGCCCACCGCGTACAGGGCGAGGTTGTGTTCGTCGCAGCCCGCGTAGTACGCCAGGTCCGTGCGGGAGAGCACCTTCTGCACGCCGAGGAGGTCGTACGAGCAGTCCTTGACCGCCACGATGCGGGGGTGCTCGGCGAGGCGGATCGTCGTTTCGGGAGCGATGCGGGTGCCGGTGCGGGCCGGGATGTCGTACAGGGCGAGGGGCAGGCCGGTGGCGTCCGCGACCTCGCGGAAGTACGCCTCGACCGCGTCCTGCGGGGGCCTGCTGTAGTACGGGGCGACCACCAACAGGCCGTCGGCGCCCGCCTTTTCGGCCGCCAGGGCGAGTTCGACGGTGTGCCGGGTGTCGGCCGTGCCCACTCCCGCGACGAGCGGCACCCGGTCGCCGACCGCTTCCCGTACGGCCCTGATCAGCGCCGACTTCTCGGCGTCCGTGGTGGTCGGCGACTCGCCCGTCGTACCCGAGAGCACCAGGCCGTCGCAGCCGTGGGTCACCAGGTGGTCCGCGAGGCGTTGCGCGCCGTCGAGGTCGAGGGCGCCTGCCTCGGTTAAGGGCGTGATCATCGCGCAGAGGGTGCGGCCGAAGGGTGGGGTGGGAGTCGTCATCGCCATGGGGGTAGTGTCGGCAGCCAGATTGTGTAGCTCCACTTAATTCCGCTACCGAGTATTCGTAAGGGGATCTGCGAGGTTCCGTGGCGTGCGGTGGTTGGTGCCCTATGTCCAACCCGGGGCCTCATGGGTCACCATGGCCGGGACGGTCACCGACGGGATGTCATGGGAGGCACCATGAAGCTCGGCAAGGCACTGGCCACCGGGATCGCGGAGGAGCAGCCGCAGGTCCGGGACGAAGAACTCGGACTCGCCGAGGCGGGTCACGCCGAGGAGGGCCAGGAGGCTCGGGAGATCGCGGCCGTGGTGCCCGACGAGGTCCCGGTCGCTCGATGAGGCTGCGGCTCCCGGAGGAACGCCCGACGGAGCCGCCGACCGGATACAAGATCGCCCACCCGGTGCTGTCCCAGGACGGCACCCGGGCCGGGTTCACCGGTGTGTCGCTGGGCGGTGCGCTGCCGTACGGGGTCGTGGCCGACGCGTCCTGCGTCTACGGGCTGCGGCACAAGGCGCCGCACCGCCGCTGTGACTGCGGTTTCCACTGTGTGCACGAGCGGTCGGCGGCGGAGGCACTGCTGTGCACGGCCGAGCACCGGACGGCCGTCCTGCTGGAGGTCTCCGTTCTGGGCTCCTACATCCGCTTCGAGCGCGGGTTCCGCTACGCGCGGCAGCGGGTGCGCAGCGTGACGGTGCCGGCGTGTGCCTGCGGCGCGGGTGCGGTGGCCCTGGCCGAGGCCGGCTGGGGGCGGCCCGGCTGGCGGGCGCTCGAGCCCTCCTGCGTGGGCTGCCTGCGGGAGCGGCCGTCCGTGTCGCTCGCCGGGTTCGCTCGGTTGGCGGGGGGCGGGGTGCGGGTGGTCGCCATGGGGGTGAGTGGTGTGAGCGGGCCTGACGCCGGCGGGGGCGGGCTCGGGGTCGCGGAACTTGTCGCGGAGGCCGCGTTGTTGCAGGCGCGGCTCGACTGGTTCCAGACCCAGTTGGCCCGGCTCGGCGAGCGTGGGGCCGGCGGTGCCGCCCAGGGGGGTCAGGGGTAGCCGGGGCCGGTCAGGGTACCCGGGGGTTCCGAACCGAGAGGAGGCGGAACACCGTGACCGGGACCATGCATCCCAGGCCCGTTCACGACGGGCACCACGAGCACCACTCCGTGGGTGAGCTCGTCGGACAGGCCACCGAACAGCTCTCCCGGCTCGTACGGCAGGAAGTGGCCCTCGCGAAGGAGGAGCTCGCCGAGAAGGGGCGGCGTGCGGGCCGCGGCGGTGGGCTGCTCGGCGCTGCGGGCGCTGTCGCCTACGCCGGGTTCCTCGCGCTGGCCGCCACGGCCGCCGCCGCGCTCTCGCTGGTGCTGCCCCTCTGGGCCGCGGCGCTCATCGTGACGGCGGTGCTGTTCGCGATCGCGGGCCTGCTGGCCGTGACCGGCCGTGGTCAGCTGCGCCGTGCCGCACCCCCCACGCCCGAGGAGACCCTCGGCAGCGTCAGGGCCGACGTGGAGGAGATCAGGGAAAGGGTGCATCGATGAGGGACGGATCGATGAGGGACGGACCGATGAGGGACGGGGCGAACGGGGACGCGACGAGCCGCGGCGACGGGAAGGCGGCTGCCGGTGGGGCCAAGGGGCCTGACGAGCTGCGGCGGCAGATCGAGCGGACGCGGAGCGAACTCGGCGACACGGTCGAGGAGTTGGCGGGGAAGGTGGATGTGAAGGGCCGTGCGCGGGCTCGGGCCGCCGACCTCAGGGACAAGGCCGGGGCGATGACGGTGCAGTTGCGCAGCACCGCGGCGCAGGCCGGTCACACCGTGCAGGACAAGGCGACACGGGCGGGGCATGCGGTGGAGCACAGCGTGCCGGGGCCTGTGCGGACCGTCGTCCAGGCCGGGCTTCGGCATCCGCGGCCGGTGCTGGTCGCGGGGGCGGCGGCTGGTGCGGTGGTCGCGGCCGGGGTGCTGCGGCGGCGGCACGGCGGGCACGGCGGGAGCGGAGTGCACCGCTGGCATCGCTGACGGGTGCGTGCGGTCGACCCCGGTCGAGGGTGTGGTTGCTCGGCCGGGGTCGCTGCGTGTTCTGGGTCGTAGTCGTGTGCCTGCGGCGGCCTGTGCGGGGTGGGTGGGGGTTGCTGTAGCGCCTACGACGTGGGCGTGGGTCGGGGCCGCGCCCGGGGGGTGTCCGCCCGCAGCGGCTGCCGGAAACGCCCGGCAACGGGCCAGTTCGGCAGACCGAGGACGGACACCCCTCGACACGTCCCCTTCCGTGCGTGGGCGGCTGCGGGTGCGCCCACCTTGCCGCGTGCGGGCACCCCGCAGCGCCGGGTTGCGTAACCCGCCCCCGCTCATCAACAGCGCTCAGTGTCCTCTCGCCGCCCTCCACCGCGGAGGCCACTTCCGGGTGTCCCTCGGTTCGACGTACGGCTCCTCCGTCGGGGGACGCCCATGGGTGATCGCGCGCTCCCGGGCCAGTTCCGCGTCGAATTCCAGGCCCAGCAGGATCGCCAGGTTGGACAGCCACAGCCACACCAGGAAGACGATGGCGCCCGCGAGGGTGCCGTACGTCTTGTTGTACGTGGCGAAGTTGGCCGCGTAGACGGCGAAACCGGCCGAAGCGGCCAGCCAGATCGCCGTGGCGACGACGCTGCCGGGGGAGATCCAGCGGAAGCCGCGGCCGCGGACGTTGGGGGCCGCCCAGTACAGCAGGCCGATCATCAGGACGACGAGGAGGAGCAGGACCGGCCATTTGGCGATGTCCCACGCCGTGATCGCCGCGTCGCCGAGGCCGATCGCCGTGCCCACCCGCTCGGCTATGGGGCCGGTGAACACCACGATCAGGGCGCTCGCGGCGAGCATGAGCATCAGAGCCACCGTCAACGCCAGGCGCAGCGGTGTGAGTTTCCAGACCGGGCGGCCCTCCGGGAGGTCGTACACCGCGTTGGAGGTGCGGATGAACGCGGCGACGTAACCCGATGCGGACCAGAGGGCGAAGAGCAGGCCGAGGATCGCCAGCACGCTGCCCGTGCCGCCCGTGTCGCCCAGCTGGACCACCGCGTCGCGGAGGGTGTCCCGGGCCGGGCCCGGTGCCAAGTCCCCTATGTTGTCAAGGATTTTGTCCGTGGCGCGCTGTCCCACCACACCCAGCAGGGACACCAGCACCAGCAGTGCCGGGAACAGCGACAGGACACCGTAGTACGTCAACGCGGCCGCGCGGTCGGAGAGTTCGTCGTCCAGTAACTCCTTGAACGTGCGCCGCGTCACCGCCCACCAGGACCGGGCGGGCAACCGGGTCGGACTGTCCTTGTCCATGACCAGGCGAGTCTCCCGAATTCCGGCCTCGAATCGCCCACTTGACCTGAATCTTGGTTGAGGTTGGAGGGTGGTGGGTGCACGCATTCGTCACCGATGGCTGGAGGTTCGTATGACGCGCAGGACGATCGAGCACCCTGATCCGACCGATCCGCGGATCGGTGCGCCCTTCTTCAGCACCTGGCGGGTGGGGACGCCCGAGCGGCAGCGGGAGGCCGTCGAGGCGATCGGGAGGGCGTGGGAGAGCCGGACGTGGCCCCTCGCCGGCCTGCTGGGCTATCACGTCTATGCCGGGCACGACGGCTCCACCCTGATGCACTACTCGCAGTGGACGGACGAGCAGGCCTACGAGGACTACTCCCTGACCCACTGGAAGGACCGTATCGACGAGATCGACACCGCCGTGCCGGGGATCGAACGCGTGGGGCTCGGGCGGTACCGGCGCTACCGCAGCCGCGAACGGGCGGTGGGTGACTCCAGGGTGCCGGGGCTGGTCGTGGCCGTGCGGATCGACTTCGCGGCGGAGGCGGCCGAGGAACGGCCCCACTGGGTGGATCTCGTGCTGAAGGCGCTGGCGGACGATGCGGTGGGTCATCGTGGGCTGATCTCGGCCCACTTCCATCTGAGCACGGACGGTGGGCACGTCCTCAACTACGCCGAGTGGGAGAGCGCCCGTGCCTACGACGAGGTCCTGGCCGCTCCGGGTGAGGGCATCGGGGCGCCGACGGAGCTGTGGGATCGAGTGCGGACGTATCCGGGGGTGGAGCGGTTCTCGGTGGGGCGGTACGAACATGCTCTCGGGCTCGTGCCCGAGTGAGCCGCGCGGCGCCGCGGCCGGCCGGGCGGTGGGCCCGGCCGGCCGCGGGCCGGGGTGCTACGGGTGGAAGCGCAGCACCTGCGGGTCGTGGTCGCTGATCTGGTCGTGGAACTCCGCGTTGATGTGCACGCTGTCGTAGGTGAAGTCGCAGGCACGGCGGATCGACGGGCTGATCAGGATCTGGTCCAGGACCTGGCTGTTGCCCTGGTACGTGTAGCTGTACCGCTCGCTCTTCGGGAGCGACTTGATCGCGGACCACAGTTCGCCGTCGCCCTCGAGGATCTTCGTGGTGTCGGAGAACTCGAAGTCGTTGATGTCGCCGAGGACGACGACGTCCGCGTTCTTCTGGGTGTCGAGGATGTCCTTGACGAAGGCGTTGACCAGGGTGGCCTGCCGGTGGCGCTGGGTCTCCGAGCCGCGCGCCGGCGGCTGGTACTGGGAGGTCAGGCCCTGGTCGCCGCCCTTGGAGTTGAAGTGGTTGGCGATCACGAAGACCGTGCGGCCACGGAAGACGAACTCGCCGGCCAGCGGCTTGCGGCTGTTCTTCCAGGCGTCGGCGGCGGGAGCGATGCGGCCGGGGGAGACCGTCAGGGCGGCCCTGCCGCGGATCTTCGTCACGTCGGCGGCCGTGGTGGCGTCGCCGCCCGCGCGGTCGGTGAAGGAGACCCGCTCCGGGTTGAAGAGGAAGACCTGGCGGATGTTGCCGCCCGGCTGGCCGCCGTCGGCGTCGTCGGCGGGGTCGATGGAGCGCCAGTCGTAGCGCGGGCCGCCCGCGGCCACGATCGCGTCGATCAGCTTGCCCACCGTCTGGTCGGCGGCGACCACGCTGTCGTTGGTGGCGCCGTTGTTGTCCTGGATCTCCTCCAGGGACACGATGTCCGGCGACTTCAGGTTGTTCACGATCGCGGAGGCGTGCGCGGCGAAGGTGTCGTCGGACGGGTCGAGGTTCTCGACGTTGTAGGTCGCGACCGACAGTTCGCCGTGCTTCTGCTTCCGGGTCGTCTCGCGCTCCAGGTCCGCGCTCTTCAGCGTGCCGATCTCCCCGGCGACGAGGGTGTAGCCGCCGAACTGGTTGTAGTCCAGCGGACCGGCCGTGGTGCCGGTGAGGCTGTCGCCGACGTTCGCCTTCGGGAAGTCGGCCGCCCGGCCGAGGGACTGGATCTGCAGGCGGCCGGTGTTCTGGCCGTCGTAGGAGCCGTAGACCGTGCCGCCGCGGCGGTTGCGGTTCTCGTCCGGCTTCACCGTCACCCACAGTTCGGTGTACGGGTCGGTCGCGCCGACCACGCGGGCGTCGGTGACGCGGACGTTCATGCCCTCCAGGGACTCGTACAGGTCGAGGGCGTACCTCGACGGCTGGAGGGGCAGGCCGTTGATCGAGCCGTTCGCGGCGGGGTCGCCGGCCGGCGCGTAGGCGTCGGGGACCGACGTGGCGTCGACGGCCGCCGGGGCCGGAACCGGGTTGCCGCTGGAGACGACTGTGACCGTCGGCCTGGTGATCTCGGTCAGCGACTGGTTGCCGGAGGAGGTGCCGCCGGGGACGTACTCGGAGACCGTGCCGGTGACCTTGACCGCGTCGCCGACGGCGACGCCCTTCGGGGTGGAGCTGGTGAAGACGAAGACGCCCTCGCTGGTGGCCGGGTCGGCGTCCGGGCTCGGGTCCTGGATCCAGAAGCCCCGGGACGAGCCGTAGGTGCGTATGCCGGTGACGATGCCGGTCACGTCCGTGACCTTCTGGCCGGCGTACGGGGATATGCGGGTGCCGCCCTGGATGTCATGGATGCGGACCGAGTCCGCGTGGGCGGGCGTGGTGAGAACGACGGTGGACGCCGCGGAGCACACGGCGGCGACGGTGAGCGCGGCGAGGCGCGCGGACGACTTGCTCGGCAACGGGATTCCCTCCGGGGACGTGACGGACGCCGGGACGAGGGTGGAGCTGGACGGTGGGAGCCGCGACCTGTGGGGCGGCGCGACGCGCGTAGATGACGGACATGGTCGTGGAGCCCGGTGAACAGGTGTCCGCCCACTTCTACGCGCGTCAATCTCCTGCCTGGTCAGGCCACTTGTCAAGGTTTCGGCCATGTACAGCTCCCGACGGGGAGATGAAGCGGGCGGCATGGGAGGAAATCCGTCTAGGCTGAGCGGGCGAGTCGTACGAGGCGTCCTAGGAGAAACAGCCGATGTCAGACAGCTCCCCCCTGCCGCCGGTGCGGCTGCACCCCGAAGCGGAGCTGGCGCGCGACGCCCTGTCCACGCCCCTGCTGTCCCGGGCCGCGCGGCTCGCCCGCTGGGCGGGGCCGGAGACCCGGGTCGACGCCGGGGGCGGGCTGGTCGACGAACAGCTGCCGGCCGCGGCCGAGATGCTCGGACTGAGCGGGGAGGACGCCGAGGCGCAGGCGAGCGAGGCCTGGCGGGTCGCCGTGGACACCGGCCTGGTCGAGATCGTCGACGAGGACGAGGGCACCGTCGCGGCGGGTGAGGACCTGGCCCTGCTCACCGGCGGGGCGCCGCAGGACGTGCTCGGGGTGTGGCTCGGCGCCCTGGAGACGGTGCTCGCCGACGCGAGCGTGCCCGACCTGGAGGGGCTGGCCGACGCGGTCCAGGGCGGCGAGGTCGACTTCTCGTCCCTCGACTGGGACCCCGAGGCCGAGGCGGAGTTCCTCGACGGCGTGCTCGGCAACCTGTACCTGCTCACCGTCGGCGAGGACGGGCCCGGCCAGGGGCCGGTGCCGCTGCCGGCGCTCGCCGCGTCGGTGATCGTGCCCAGCGACATGGCGGAGCCCACCAACGACGTCCTGGAGCAGGTGTCCGACGCGATGATGCGGCTGGACGACCAGTTCCGGATGCTGGAGCCGGTGGGGCTCGTGGAGTACCAGCCGGTCGACGAGACCCTGATGGCCGACGCCGACGAGGAGCCGTCGTCCGCGCCGGTCGACGACACCGACGTCTCCCGCTACGGGATGGTGCGGCTGACGCCGCTCGGCCTGTACGGGCTGCGCTCCCGGCTGCTGGAGGCCGGATTCGAGGCGCCGGCGGTCGGGGACCTCGCGGACAAGGGGGCCGACGCGCTGCTCGACGGCACGGCGGCGTTCCCGCCTTCGGCGGCCCAGGCCGAGACCGAGCAGTGGCTGGCACGCCGTGAACCCCTCGCCGCGGCACGGGAGTTGCTGGCGGCGGCACACGGGTCGGACGCCGGTGCGCCGCTGCGGCGGCTGCGCTGCCAGCAGGCGCTGTCGCTGGTCGGCGTATCGGCCGAGCCGGCGCTGCGGGAGGTCCTCGACGACGCCGAGCTCGGCGGGCTGGCCCGGGTGTGGCTGACCGAGCACGGGGCCGCCGACGTGCCGGCGCCGTCCGAGGCGTTGGTGTTCTGGCTGACCATCGACACCGTGGCCGCACAGCTCGCCGCCGAGGGGAACTCGGAGGAGCTGCGGGCGCTGGTACAGGGGCTGGCCCGGCAGCACGGCGGCTTCTTCGACACGGCCTGGCGCGTGGACCACCCGGCGACCGCCGACGTGCTGGAGGCGATGGGGCGGCTGCACCCGGACAAGAAGATCGCGAAGGAAGCGCGGAAGGCCGCCTTCAAGGCGCGTTCCCAGCACGGGAGTTGAGCGGGTTTTCCGGCACGGTCGCGACCCGCGGCGGGGAGCCGCGGGAAGGGCCGCCGGTGCCCGCGGGCGGGTTCACGGAAGTGGGTCCGCCGAGGACGTCCGGTGTTCAACTCCTGTTCAGGCGCGGACGGAACGGTTGCGCCGACCGAGGTCCGCCACCCTCCACGGCCCACCGACCGTCACAGGAGTCTCAATGACCAAGTCAAGCCGCTTGCGTGACCGGCGGGGCGGAGGTGAATGCCCGGTTATCACGCAGGAGTGCCCACAGGACGCTGGCTCG